>JAXLXV010000014.1:0-210569 GCA_046327745.1 Gemmatimonadaceae bacterium
CAACTCATCGGTCTGGCAGAACTGCGTCCCGTAGATTGCCACCCTGATCCATCTCTGGGGCGCACGTGCGTCCCTCCAATCGGAAAATTGCCAATTCTCGTGGCTACATATACCGATGCTCGCTTGCTTAGTGCTTGAATGGCCGCATCTGAGGTTTTGAGCCCGGGATGTGGCGGAAGTTGCACTATGTAGCTCGCGTCTGGGGCCGTGCCTACACGATCGCCTCCCACCACGACGCCGCCGACTTCATCTATTGCCTGCTGTCGCTCGGCCTGAGTCGCGCCAGCGTCGAACCTGACGAGTAGCATGTCTTTGACATATGGCACCCCTCGAGATGGGTGCCACTCGATACTGGCAGAATCGCCGAAGTGTTCAGGCTTCGTGGAGGGGGCGATTGGAGGAACCACATCGTAGGACGCCATCGTTGATAGCGTAACCTGCGTTAAGATGGCCCAGTCCGCACTTCTCAGCTCGATCCATCGACGCTGCGTGGCGGAGCCAGTGAACAACACGGGCCCCTTGTTCGCCAGCAGCTGAACGGGACGAAATTGCCAATATGAAGCAAGGCCGTCGGTACTTGATGAATCGACGAAAGCCGCTGCGATCCGTGTTCGAACAGGCAGCAGATCTCCATTCGCATCGAATCGCTGGACCGAATCAGCGTCGTAGCGAATGCGCGGAAGCCCAGTAACTGCGCGTTTCCCGACGTTCTTGACGATGATGGGAATGCGAACGACGCCCGAGGCCGCATCAAACGTCGCTGCAGAATCCTGCAGGAGTCTTAGGTCGCTATGAGCGCAGCCAGGGGTATCCTCAGCTATTCGTACCGTGACGGCGTGCCCGACAGTGGCGGAGATCAAGAGCCGTGTGCACCCCTCCACGCGCGATTGTTCCGCTCGGCTCGTAGGTGCCCCCAACCTGGGACGCGTCGGATCGTCCGACGTCCAACAGCTCAAACAAGTCGCGCTCATAACTGCGGCAGTGATAAGCATCCTCTCTCGCCCTCGTCGTCTAGTCGCAGGTAGTTCCCTATGTATGGACGCGCGCTCCCTGATGGCCGAAACGACATCGAGCCCCCTCCCAAGTGATTTGTTGCTGCACCCCATTCCCAAGCTCGGACGAACGATATCACGTGGTCGAGTCGCGAGGGCGAGTCAACATTTCACTGTGTGGTACCTTCCGTGGTTCGACCCTGGACGTCGACTTGAGTGTTGCCGGCCTTCTGCTCCGCGCCGGGACCGAGTAGCGACTCCCGCCGATCGCCACCAGACAGTCGGTCGCGACGGTCCGGTGCTGCACGCGCTCGCGGACGTACACGCGCCGCGCGCCTAACGGGGTCAACTGCTCCTGGGCGAAGCGCTCCCGGGGGATCGCATGAGTCGTCCCGTGCACGCGCGTGTCGGCGATGGTCGTCGCCCACTCGAGCAGCCAGGCATTCAGATGGTCCCAGGACCGGAAGCGCTTGCCGGCCAGTGCATTCCGCTGCACGTATTTCACCCCCGACTCGATCTTCCCCTTGGTCTGGGGCCGGTAGGGCCAGTGGGCCCGGGGCGTGTAGCCATAGAACGCGGCAAAATCCGCATACCCCAGATGCCACACCACCCGGTTGTAGATGAACACCCAAATTCCCGCAGTCGTGAACACGCAAAGTCCCGCACGGGCTTGACGGGGCGGCCGGGAGGGCGCCCCCTCTGCAGCGACACGCGCTGCGGAGCGACCGATGGCCAAGTCGCGGAGGGAGCACGTCATGAATGCACGGGAGCTGCAGGCCCCCAAGGTGTCGGTGCGCGAGATCGCGACGCACCTGGGCGTGGACGAATCGACGATGCGGTACCGCTTGAAGCGGCCGATCGATGCACCGGACGGCCGGCGCGACCGACCGAGCGTGATGGATGCGTGGCAGGAGGTCGTGCGGGGCGTCCTCGAGCGCCAGGAGGATGGCCGCGTGGAATCTCTTCTTCCGCCTGATCTCGACGCGCTACGAGCGCGGCCGCATCGTGCTCACCTCGAACAAGCATGTGCGGGACTGGCCGGCCATCTTCGCGGGCGACGAGATCCTGACCACGGCAATCCTCGACCGGCTGCTACACCACGTCCACGTGATCTCGATCGATGGCCGGAGCTATCGGCTCCGCGAACTCGGCGCGCTGCTCGGCCCATCCGCGGAGAGCCCGCCGTCACCCCACCCTGGAGGACCTGTGACACACTAAATCCAAACAGATCCCCGTGCGGGAACTTGGCTGATCACCACGTGCGGGAATTTGGATGTACTTGCACAAGCGAACCTACCGCGCCGCCGGGGGGGGCAAGGGATGAACCCGCACGCGGGCATCAGGGATCCGCCTGCAGCTGAACGTGGGGTCACGCCATGCGATCACATCACTCTCATCGCGCGGCGTAAGATCGATCCGCCCGGCGGCAATTCGGTGGGACGCGCGAATGCGCGTCGTGCTACCCTCGGCCTATTTTCGCTTGCCCCACCCATCGCGCCGAGCGTACCCTATGGCCATGCCGCAGCCGCACACTGAGTGGACGCTGGAAATGCTCCACGCCCTTCCGGAGGACGGGAACCGCTACGAGCTCATCGACGGTGAGCTACTCGTGAGCCCCTCCCCCTCGCTGCACCACCAGCGGGTGTTGGCGCGCCTGAATGAATGCGTCAGTCGCTACGTGCGATCCATCGGTGGCTACGAGACCTTCTTCGCCCCGGCCGCCGTGGCGTTTACCGAACGCCGCGAGTTGCAGCCGGACCTGCTTGTGCTCCCGTTGCGTAGCGACGGCCGCCCGGCCGGTCGGTTCGAAGAAGTCGGTCGACTGCTCCTGGCGGTGGAAGTAATCTCACCCTCCACCAGCCGCAACGATCGGTACAAGAAGCGACCGGTGTACCAACAGGAGGGGGTGCCAGAGTACTGGATCGTGGATCCCGATGCCCGGCTCGTGGAGCGGTGGCGTCCAGCTGATCGCGAGCCGGAGGTGCTTACCGACACGCTCGAATGGCAGCCGGATCCGCGAAATGCCTCACTGTTGATCGAGTTGGCGAAGGTGTTTGAAGGGCGCTGATCGCGGCGGGAAGATGATTTTCCATCCACCGGCTGCAGTAGCGAATCAGTCAAGTGACTAATGCAAAGGGGGCGACCATTCGGTCGCCCCCTTTCTGCATTGTAGTCCCAAGCGCTCTCGCCCTACTTCATCCACTTCGCCATCAGGAACAGCAGCGCGAACAACGTCGCGATGGCAATGATGAGCGGTCCGGTGAACAAGGCCCGAAACAGCCGGTGATCGTACTTCAGGTGCATGTAGAACATCACCACGATCGCGAACTTGACGGCCGACATCAGCAGCAACGTCGGGACGAACGCCGCCGACGCGACAAACGATGGGACGTAATACGCCCACACCTCGACCACGGTGATCAGCGTCAGGATCAGCGCGACCCACTTGTACTGCTTCCAGGTGGGGTGCTCGTGCGCGTGATCGGGAGAAGCGTGCTCAGTCGCCATGTCGATTGCCCCTACTTGATCAGGTAGACGAGTGTGAAGATCGCGATCCAGACCACGTCGACAAAGTGCCAGTACAGTGCGGCGATGTCGACGAGCAATGCATCCTTCGGCTCGAGCCCGCGCTTGTAATCAATCGCCAGCAGCGTGCCCAACCAAATCACGCCGGCGGTGACGTGCGCGCCGTGGAAGCCGGTGAGAGTGAAGAACGACGAGCCAAACAAGTTGCGACGGATCGTCAGTCCTTCATGGACGAACGACGTGAACTCGAAGGCTTGGAACCCAAGGAACGTCGCGCCCAGAATGCAGGTGACCCACAGCCACAGCTTGGACGACGCGAGCTGCTTGTCCCACCAGCCGGCGCCGGCTGGCAACGGCTTCCCCTTGTTCTCCACCGCCGCCAGCGCCAACACCATCGCCAGCGACGACATCAGCAGGACGAAGGTGGACATCGACGTCACGGGGATGTTCAAGATGGGCTTGAAGGTCTGTCCCGTCGACGGGTCCTTCCAGATCTCGTGCGGCAGCGGCCCAACGATCGAACGTCCCTTGTAGATCAGGTACGTCGAAATGAGGGAGGCAAAGAGCATGCACTCCGAGCCGATGAACGACCAGATCGCAACCTTGCGGTTGTCGAGACCGGTGCTCGTGTAGTGGCCCGTGGCGTGAGCGTCAGCGGTGGCGGCTTGAGACATGTAGAGCCGGGTGCGGGGAAAGGAGAAGGAGGAGTGTGTGCGTTAGTGATGGTCTTCGAGCGGCGTGGTGAGCCAGTCGTACAAGGAGTAGACCATCGTGCCAGCGCCGATGACCAGGAGCACGGCAAACGCGCCGGTCTTCTGCGCATAGAACGGCAACAGGCTGGTCATCATCACCACCAGGCCTAACGCGACAAACAACGGCTTGATCGACGGGTTCGGCATCACAATGCCCAACTCGGCGGAACTCTTGCGCTCGGATTCAATGTGGGCGGGCGCCATGTCGGCCATGTGCGCGCCCCCGGGCAGCTCGTGCTCGCCCGTCTGGCGCTTGGCCTCGTCCCAGCCACTGGCCGAATGCGGGATCTCAGCGGTCCGCTCCGGGTGCGTCAGGTCCCACAACGGATAGCGCGAGGTGACCATCGGGATCTGCGCGAAGTTGTAGTCCGGCGGTGGCGAGGGAATCGACCACTCGAGCGTGGCGGCATCCCACGGATTGTCGCCGGCCTTTTCACCTTGGGTCTTGGACTTGAAGAAGTTGTACAGGAAGACCAGCAGCGCCGGGGCCATGAGGAAGGCGCCGATCGACGACATCATGTTGAACACGTCCCAACCCTGGCCCGCATCGTACGTGTAGATACGCCGCGGCATGCCGAGCATTCCAGAGAAGTGCATCGGGAAGAACGTGAGGTTCATGGCAATGAAGTTCAGCCAGAAGTGCACGTTGCCGAGGCCCTCATCCATCTTCCGCCCGTACATCTTGGGGAAGTAGTGGTAGATGCCGGCGAAGATGCCCATGATCGCGCCACCAAACAGGACGTAGTGGAAGTGCGCGACGATGTAGTACGTGTCCGTCTGCTGCAGGTCCGACGGCGGCGACGAGTGCGAGATACCCGACAGGCCGCCAATGGTGAACATGGCGATGAGGGCGATCGCGAACTTCATGGACACCGTGAATCGGATCGAACCTCCCCACATCGTGAAGATCCAGTTGAAGATCTTCACACCCGTGGGCAACGCGATGAGCATAGTCGTCAGCCCAAACACGGTATCCGGGATCGGACCCATGCCAGTGGCGAACATGTGGTGCGCCCACACGCCAAAGCCCAGGAAGCCGATGAGGATGCCGGAGTACGCCATGACCGGGTATCCGAACAGGGGCTTCTTGGAGTTGGTGGGCAACACTTCGGACACGAGACCGAAGGCCGGCAAAATGAGGATGTAGACTTCTGGGTGTCCGAAGATCCAGAAGAGGTGCTGCCACAGGAGAGGGTCGGCGCCGGCGCTGATCGTATAGAAGTTCGTGCCGAAGAACCGGTCGAACTGCATGAAGAAGAGCGCGACGGTGATGACCGGGAAGGCAAGAATGATCAGCCACTGCACGACAAACGACATCCAGGTGAACATCGGCATGCGCATCAGGTTCATCCCTGGCGCACGCATGTTCATGACGGTGGTCGCAAAGTTGAACGCGGCGGCCAGTGACGAGATGCCGAGGATCTGAATGCCGAGAACCCAGAAGTTCATGTTCTGGGCCGGCGAGTAGGCGCGGGTGGTGAGCGGCGTGTAGGCGAACCAACCACCGTCCGGCGCGATGCCGAAGAAGATCGGCAGCGTGATGAAGATACCGCCTAACAAGTACACCCAGTACGAAAAGGCGTTCAGGCGGGGGAAGGCGACGTCACGAGCACCGATCTGCAGCGGGATCAGGTAATTGAAGAACGCGGCAGACAACGGCATGATCACCAGAAAGACCATGGTGGTGCCGTGCATCGTGAACAGCTGGTTGAACGTCTCCGCCGAGACGGCCTGCATGTTCGGCTTCATCAGCTGGTAGCGCATGATGATCGCCTCCATCCCGCCGACGATGAAGAAGAACAGGGACGTATGCAGGTACAGGATCCCGATACGTTTGTGGTCGACGGTGGTGAGCCAACTCATCAAACCGGTTGGTTCGTGGCTCTTGGCACCGGCGTACGCGGGAGCGGTTGCGGCTGTGGCCATGAGGGCAGGGAGGAAGGAAGCGGGGAAAGAGGGGAGGCAGGGCCTACTTGAGTGCCTGGAGATATGCCACGATGTCGGCGATCTCCTGATCGGTGAGGCCACCGGTGGTGACCGTCATCTTCATGATCGGGTCGTACTCGCCCTTGCCTAACGTGTTCATGGTGACGCCCGGCTTCATCTTGCGGGCGTTCTTGATCCACAGGGATAGGTGACGCGCATCATTCGGAAACACGCCGCCGGCGATGGTGGCGCGGCTGGCCACGTGCGTGAGGTTCGGCCCAATGACGCCCACCGACATCCGGTTGCCGTCGATCTTGTGACATCCGATGCACGCCGACCGCGAATAGATCGCCAGCCCGCGCGCGGCATCACCCGACAGTCCTTCGGAGAACGACAGGCCGGCAGGGATCGGTGTGGTGGGAATGATATGGCTCGGGATCTTGTCCTTCGGGAACACATAGCCTTCCACGACCGGCGCCGGTGCGGCCACTGGCGTGGCGGCCGCTGCGGTGGCCGCGGCCTTTCCCTTCACTGTCGTGTCCGGGGCCGGAGGGGCCGGCGGCGGATACGCCGCTGCGGACTTCATGTGGTTGGCCCACGAATCGAAGTCCGCCGGGTTCACCGTGAAGACGCGGAAGCGCATGTTGGCATGCGACGACCCGCAGTACTCGTTGCAGCTGCCGATCCATCCATTGACGCCCGCCGAGTCCGGCGTGAACCACAGGTGGTTCGTCCGGTTCGCGATCGCGTCGCGCTTGCCGCCCAACCCAGGAATCCAGAAGGAATGGATCACGTCGGCCGTACGCAGCGCAAAATTCACTGACCGCCCGACCGGCAGGTAAATCTCATTGGCCGTAGTGATTCCGAGTTCGGGATACTTGAACTCCCACCACCACTGATGTCCGGTCACCTCGATCTGCAGGGCCCCCGCTGGAGCCGGCGCCTCGTACTTCCAGATCGCCTTCACCGTTGGGACCGCAATGAAGGCGAGCACCACCGCCGGCGTCACGGTCCACGAGATTTCCATGATCGTGTTGCCGTGCACGTGTTGCGGCTCAGGAGAGTCCGGTCGTCGCCGATACCTGATCATGACCACGATCAGCAACACTTCCACGATGACGAACACCACGAACGCCCACCCCATCATCGTATTCCAGATGGACGTGAGATCCCGGTTGAACTCGGTGGTGTGCTGGAACGTGGAGTTGGGATAGTTGCCGGAACAGGCGGCAAGAATCAGTGGCAGTGCGGCCAATGCGAAGGCCGTGACGAGCTGACGCGGGCGAAAAATCCGTGTCATTCGTTTTCCTTGGGGAAAAGCCAGAGTGGGGGATGGGCCCGAGGGTGAGCCGGAAGGACCGGCACAAACTACGAGGCGACGGGCAAGTGAGGCAAGGCTATGCGCCGAAAAAACTTGCCTCAGAGAACCGAGCGCAGAAACGACCCGCGACAGCGCTCAACCCTCGGCCGGTTCGTCGCCATGAATCGTGTGCTTTTCCTTCACCTTGTTCATGGAGATTTCGATCTGCATCCGAGCCGATGCCACCCCCTCGCGCATCGCCCGCAACTTCATCTGCTCAGCCCCTCCACGCGACATGATCAACACCAGACCGGTGATCTGATCGGCCAGCATGCCAAAGTTCGGCTTAAGGAGCGACGCCAGCGGGACGGCGTTCCGCTGAATCTGCATCTTGAAGCTCGCCGTTTCCTGCTGGGTGCGGATGGCGATCGCCAGCTTTTCGACAATACCATGGATGCGCTGAAGACGGATCGTGGCATCCTCGAGCGCCGCCATCTTCGTCTGTCCCGGGCCGTCGAGCGTTGAAGCCATGCGTTCGGGGAGTGAGGCGCCACCGCAAGGATGCGGCGTCAATAAGATCGTGGACTAGAACATACTGTCGACACCCGATGACCGGCTTGGCCGCGCCAAACTGGTACTGCGTGCTCGGGAAATCGGTGGGTTCGGCAACTCCATGGCAAGGACCGTTTCGCGTCCGAAACCCCATTCGTCTGAGGTTTGGGTCGCACACGGCTCCCGCCTTAGACGGGCCTCATACAGGAACGCGAGAGACAGACGGGAACTCAGGTCCAGCACGCTCACCGCGTTTACGATGACCACACCAACACGATATTTCGGCGGGTTCTTCCGATCGACATTGGCCGCGGGGCTGCTTGCGGCGGCAGTTGTGGCATCGGTCTCGGAGCGCGGGCGTGCCGTCATGCTTTCGTCACTTCCATGGTACGACATCGCTTCGCTGCGCCATCCCCAGCGCGTGCTGTCCTGGGACTCCACGGGACTCGTCGCCGCGCGAAGCGGGCGCATTTCGCTCCCCGTCAGCTCGATCAGTCGCTTTCCCCCCGGAGCCATCGATGCGGTCACCGCTCGGGGAATCGAAGCCGACAGCACGGGGAAGGTCTACGCGCTGGTACAGATCCATCGCTGGTGCGGTAATGACGCGCTCCAGCATCAAGTGGTCCGTGTGGAGCTACACCGGTTTGTCGCATACCTGACGATGTTGGCGGAGGCGCGGAGCACACGGCGCCTTATCCCCAGCACCGACGAGCTATGGGCCCGTCCTTCCTCTCGCATGTTCAACCAGTTTGGTTGGCGCGCCGAAGTCTATGCGGACTTCAAGTACTGGGAGCGCGAGGGGTATAGCACCCTGGTGCTTCCTCCAGCTGCGGTGGCGTCGATTCGCTGACCCTGGCTGGCCCGAGAGCGCGCTTGGCTGCGGCCCGCTGGAGAGCCGATCAATGGGGTGACACCGCGCGCTCGGCGAAACCCAGCAGAACATCCACCATCAGCGCCAGCAACGCTGCCGGGATAGCCCCCGAAAGGATCATCGGCGTGTCTGACAGCGCGAGCCCCGCCACAATCGGGTCGCCCAGGCCGCCAGCTCCGACGAAGGCGGCTAGCGTGGCCGTCCCGACGTTGATCACGGCAGCGGTGCGCACCCCCGCCATGATGATCGGAGCCGCCAGCGGAAGCCGCACATGGCGAAGGACCTGACGATCCGTCATGCCTAACGCGGACGCCGCATTCACGGCCGATGGGGACGCGTCGCGGACGCCGGTGTAGGTGTTGCGCAGGATGGGAAGAATCGCGTACAACACCAGCGCGGCCAGGGCCGGACCCACTCCGATACCGAACAACGGGATCATGAAGGCCAACAGGGCGATGCCGGGAATGGTCTGCAGTAACCCCACGGCGCGGATCGTTCCTTCGGCCATGCCGCGATGCCGCTCCAGCACCAATCCCAATGGCACGCCCACGAGAATCGCTGCCAGCAGCGAAACGCCGGCCAGCAGCAGGTGCCGCGCCGTCATGCGCGCGAGTTCTGAGCGCCGCTCCCAGAGATATGCCGGAAGGGATGGCTTCAGCGTCGGAGCCGCCTCGTGGGTTTCGCCAGCGGGTGTCGCCAACAGCCCCAACGCGCCGAGCGCACTGCGCGCGACGTTGGGGATGGGCTCGCCGGCAACTTCCACGCGTTCGTTCAGTTTGCGCATGGTGGCAACGTCCAAGCGCCCGCTCAGCGAGGTGAGCGCGGCGACGGCACCGGGATTCCGTCGGATAAGTGCACCGCTCACTAAGGCCGCCGCCTCGTAGGGAGGAAAGAAGTGGCGGTCGTCCGTGAGCACAGTCAGGTGATAGCGCTCGATCAGGCCGTCGGTCGAGTAGCCATCGATGACATCGACTTCGCCAGCGGCGAGCGCCTGGTACTTCACCGCGGGAAGGAGCGAACGGACCTCCTTCAGGCGCAGGCCGTACGCGCGTTGCAATCCCACCAGGCCATCGGGTCGGCCGATGAAGTCGGGAGTGAGTCCGCCGCGCAACCGCGTGCCCTCGCGCGCGAGATCACTCAGGGTGCGCAGGCCTAACGAATCTGCTGTGGCACGCCGCACAGCGATCGCATACGTATTCTCGAAGCCCAGCGGCGGAAGCCAGCGGGTGTCAAAGCGCTCGGCAAAGACGCGGGAGACGCGATCGTACACGGCGGCATGGTCGCCGACCGACTGCTCGCCGAGGATGGCAAAGAGTCCGGTACCCGTGTACTCCGGGTATACATCAATGGCCCCGGTCTTCAGTGCCCCGAACGCAATCTCCGTGGCTCCAAGCCCGGGACGACGTTCCACCCGCTGTCCATGAGCTTCCAGCAGTTGAGCAAACATCTCGGCCAGCAGGTACGACTCCCCGAACGGCTTGGATGCCACCACGACCGGCGTTGTCGCCTGCGTCTGCGCCGCCACGCTCCCCGCCGGCAGCAGCAACGCCGTCACCAGCAGCATCGCACGGGGGAAGTTCACGGATGCACCCTTCCGCCTTCAGCTCGGCGAAGCAGTTCGGCGACGTATGGCGTCGCTGGGGACGCATACAGTTCACTGGTCGGAGCCTGCTGCTCGATCTGACCGGCACGCATGACGGCGATGCGATCACCCAGACGCGTGGCTTCGCGAAGGTCGTGCGTTACTAGTACCATCGTGATGGTCAGGCGCTGCCGCAGCTCCACGATGGCATCCTGCAGATCGCCGCGAGAGATCGCGTCCAGTGCCCCAAGGGGTTCATCCAGCAACAACACCTTGGGATGTGCTGCCAACGCGCGGGCGATGGCCACGCGTTGGCGTTGTCCGCCCGACAGCTCGTGCGGCCAGCGCGTGCCAAAGCGGTCCGGACTCAATCCCACCAGCGTCAACGCCTCGCGCGCCAGCCCGGCACGGTCCGGAAGCTCGCGCAGCCACGGCACCATTTCCACGTTTCGTTGCACCCGCCAGTGCGGCATAAGGCCGCCGTCCTGCGGGACATATCCGGTGCGGCGTCGCAGCTGCACGGCGTCCATCGGAGCAACATCTTGACCGTCAACCGTAATCTGTCCGGCGTCGGGCACGACCATCTTGTTAAAGCAGCGCAGCAGTGTGGTCTTGCCGGATCCACTCTCGCCGACCAGGGCCACACATTCACCGGCCGCCACCTGCAACGACACCTGGTCAAGGGCCGTGACGTCGCCATAGCGACGCACGATCCCTGTGGCGCCGAGCGCGGCGGCGCGTTCGGTCACGCCAAAGCGGGGGTCAGTACGTCGTGAGACGGCGAACGGTGCCGCCGTGTAAAGCGCTGGAAATACGCGGTTGCCGTCTCCAGCACCTCGTCGGAGGCAAACGCGGGTCCAAGCTGCGCGCACTCGGCGATACCCAGCTCGGCCAATTGCAGGGACCGAGCCGCCAGCTGGGGGTCGTCCACGCCGCAACGCCCCGCGCGCGCCAGCAATGCGGGGTCAGGACTTCCGGCGATTTCCATGGCCGATCGGCCACCATCGGGTCCGTAGACGAGTCCAGTCACCATAACGAGTGGGGCGGCGTACCAGGCCGGAGGGAGCGCGTCGCAGCTGCGCACCTCGAAGTAGCCACGCGGACGCACTTCGGGGAAGAGCGTGGTGAGGTGCGTGTGCCAGTCTGCCAACGTGAGGTCACCCTCCCGCAGGCGCGCGCCGAACGCGGGGAAGGGGGGCTCGGTGTTGGGCGCGAACAAGGAGGCGGCACCAAGTGCGAAGTCGGCATACACTTCGGCGACGTGGACGTCTGGCGCGCCGATCGGCAGACCAGTGCGGGCCGGGTCCAACGCGCCCCAAATGCCGCGGCGCGTGCTTTGGTGGCCAGTGGGGGTCCCTTCGTACACGGCGGAGTTGGCGAACGTCGCCACCAGATACGGCGTGAGGGCGTTCAGGAGCCGCCAGCGTTCCGTGGGAGAGGGGCCATTGTCCACGCACAATTGGATCGACGCCGTTTGCCGCATCATGCGGGCGCCGTGCGGACCGATGTGCGCAAAATGCGCGTCCATGCGCCGGTAGCGGTCCGCCGAGAGCTGCAACGGAACGTCCTCGATGGCATTCAGGGGCTCCACACCCACCGAGAGGGTGTCGATCCCGGCGTTCCCCAGCGCGTCGCGAATCAACCCGACGGTTCGCCCTAACGAGTCGAGCAGTGTTGTCAGAGACGCCGCCGGGGGTGCGCTGAACTCAATCTGCCCACCAGGCTCGAAGGTGATGCGCCCGCCGTCCGGGGTGTGAAACTCGGGCACGCCGGCCTTTGGCGAATGGACTTCTGTCCACCCGTGGCATCGACTCAGCCTCTCCAGCACTGGCAAGGTCGCAGGCGCCGTATCGGCGGCCGTGTGGTGAATGGACGCCGGGCGGCGAGTTGCGGCGTCCACCGGGATCAGCTCCACCTCTGCCCCCACGCGACGCGTACCCGAGCCCGAAGGGGCGAAGGCGTGGCGCCGCAGGTCGTCGATGAGGGTCGGGCGAGTGAGGGTCATCCGCCGAGGGGCGCGGGTTGAACCAGTAGCAACGCGTACTGATCCTGAGCATCCACCCGCAGGTCCACCACGCGCAAGTCCGCTGCCGCCAGCATCGCCTCCAGCATGTGGCGATCGTACTTGTTGCAGATCTCGGTGCGAATGGACTCGCCGTCCTTCACGGCCACCACGCCCATGCCCGGAATCGTGACTTCCTGGTCACCCTGGGCCACCAGGTGCATCTCGACCCGATGTTGCGCCGTGGAGTAGAAGGCCCGATGCTGGAACGCATCGGTCGCGAAGTCAGCGCCCAATTCTCGATTCAAGACGCGAAGCATGTTGCGGTTGAATGCCGCCGTCACGCCGGCGGCGTCATCGTACGCAGCTTCGATGCGTCGCACATCCTTTGTGTTCAGGTCGGCGCCCAACAATAGCCGATCGTCTGGCCGCATGGCGCGCCGCACACCGCGCAGCAACCGCGTCGCCTCGCGCGTGGTGAAGTTTCCGATCGTGCTCCCCAAAAAGGCGAACAAGGAACGCCCAGCGGCATTCCCCGGAACCGGCAGCTCCACCGTGAAGTCGGCGACGACCGGTTCGACATCAAGCCACGGAAACTCATCGCGCAGGCGGCCGGCGGCGTCGTCCAGGAAATCAGCACTGACGTCCAAGGGGACGTACGTGCACGAGCCGCGCGCGAGGTGCATGGCGCGAAGGATGATGCGCGTCTTCTCGCCACTCCCGGCGCCCAACTCTACCAACGTCGCCGGCCGCAACTCCTGCATGAGCGGCGGCATCCACGCGGCCAACAAGCGCCGTTCGGCACGCGTCAGGTAGTACTCTGGCAGCCGCGTGATCTCCTCAAACAACTCGGAGCCCACCCGATCATAGAAGTACTTTGGCGGCACTTCCTTGGGCGAGCGATGCAGGCCGGCGCGAACGTCGGCAAGGACGACGTCGTGCGGCGTGGCGAGGGAAGGAAGGATGCTAGTCATCGCTGGCGCACCGGAAGCCGCTGAAGATCTGGCGACGAATGGGGTAGTCCCAGTTTCGGAAGGTGTTGCGAATGGCTCCGGCGCGTGTGGCCCACGATCCGCCACGTAAGACCTTGTACTCGTTGCCGAAGAAGACCTCGGAGTACTCAGGATACGGGAAGGATTGGTAGCCCGGCCATCCGTCGAAGTCGCTGGATGTCCACTCCCACACATTCCCGATCATATCCACGCAGCCTAACGGCGACACGTTCTGCTCGTACGCGCCAATCGGCGAGGTGCCAAACGCCAACTGGTCGATATTGGCCCGTTCCGGTGACGGCGGCTCCGATCCCCACGGGTAATCGCGCGCGCGTTCGGCGGACGGGTCCCATGACGCGGCGACTTCCCACTCGATCTCCGTAGGCAGTCGTTTGCCCGCCCACTTGGCATAGGCCGCTGCTTCGTGATACGACACGTGACACACGGGGTGGTGCTCGTCTACCGCGTGGAAGCGGTCCATCGTTCGGGCATACCATCCGTCGGCGTGTTCCACCCAATACTTCGGCGCCACAACTTGCTCGGCTTCGACCCACGCCCATCCCTCTGGCGTCCACAGGTCCTGCCGTCGGTAGCCACTGTCGCGGATGAATCGCAGGTAGTCGCCGTTGGAGACGGGCGCCACATCTATACGGAATGGCCGAACGACCATCCGAAAACGTGGCCGCTCGTTGTCATATGCCACGCGCCGATCATTCGTCCCGATCGTTACCTCGCCACCACGAAAGGCCACCATGCCGTCGACAGGACGAGCCGCCGCCGAAGGCACCGGTCGACGCCCCTCCGTCGGGTAGGGCGCGCCACGCTTCAGCTGCAACGTCTGGAGCATCGTCTCGTTGTGCTGGTATTCATGCTGCAGCACCATGTGCACCACGTAGCCGGCCCGCAGCAACGGCGAGGTGCCAGTCCAGTCCATACTGTCCAACTTGTCCACCACCCGCTGCCGAATCTCATCCATGAGCTGCGAGCATTCCGCCAGGGAGGGGTACACAAGCGATCCGCGGACACGTCGCGGGTGCTCGAAGGGATTGTACATACCTGGCATCTCGGAGAATCGAATCTCCCCGTCCAGGTTTTGTGTCAGCCACAACTCCTCGAAGTGGGCGATGTGTCCAAGGTCCCACAGCACGGGGCTCATCAAGGGGTCGTGCTGGGTGCGCAAGTCCTCGTCCGAGAGGGGGGCGACGAGTGACATGGTGCGATGGCGCGCTTCCTCGAGCAGCGCGACGAGCGAACCCACGAACGCGGAGCGTGAAGTGATCGTTCCCATCCCTGTGCCTCGTATGTGGTGCAACGGTGAACGCACGGTGTGGCTGGGCCAAGCGACGTAGGAGCAGTAATTCCAAAACAAGGAAAAGGGTTCCAATGGGAACCCAACTCGAAAGTTTGGACTTTACGCTCCTGAACGAACACCTAGTTACCGAACCGCTACGCACAGGATCCCATGCCAGACACGACCGTGACCACCGCGTGGATGCCCACGGGCGCCGTTTCTCCGTCAGCGCTGGTCTCTGCTCGACTGCAAGTGCACCACGCGGCCCAATTAGTGGTCGCCGCTGGGATTTCCTACCTTCCCGCGAAACCAGACGACAGCCACACCAACCTCGAGTGGTTGCCTGCCGTCGGCGCGCTCGCAGGCAACGTGCTCTCGCCTGCGTCCGGGTTTCGTTTTGGCTTGCGCGTGGCAGACCTGTCCCTGCTGGCACTCGGCCGGGGCGACCAGATCATCGATGCCCTTGAACTGAGCGGGCACGACCTATCAGCTGGCGATCTATGGATGCGCGATGCCTTGGGGCAGGCGGGCTTTGAGCCCGGGCGGCTGACCCAAAAGAAGCACTACGCCATTCCCGCGCATCCCGTCGCCGGCGGCGCCGCGTTCGACGCGCCTCGCGCGCACTTGGCGGAGTTGTCCCGCTACTTCCATGATGCGTGGGTGCTCACCACCCGTGTTGCGTCAGAGCGCCCCGAGGCGAGTGTGCCGCGCTGTTGGCCACATCACTTCGATCTCGCCACTCTGCTGACGTTGCCATCTGGGAGTGATGGCTCACGCCGAACCATTGGCGTGGGGATCTCGGCGGGCGATGGCTACTATGCCGAGCCCTACGTGTACATCGGTCCCTATCCCTACCCGCCGGCTGCAAAACTCGGGGCGTTGCCGTTCGGTCACTGGCACACGGATGAATGGACCGGCGCAGTCCTGACCGCTTCAGAGTTCTCGACGCCAGACGGTGGCGAACGCGTGCTCGCATTTACCCACGCCGCGGTGGCGGCATGCGAGCGCGCGTTCGCCAGCTGACGTCGTTACTGCATCACCTTGGGCTTGTCGCCTAACGTGTACTTCGTGATCCACGCGTATTCGCGGCGAACCTTGTCCAGCTGGTGGTAGTACTCGCCCAGGCCGTGGCCTTCGCGCGGATAGAAAACGAGTTCCACGGTTTTCCCGCGATCCTTCAGGTTCCGGAAGTACTCCATCGGTTGGCCAATCGGCACACGCTCGTCACTGCCGCCGTGCAGCATGAGCAAGGGCGTGGTCACGTGGTCGGCGTAGGTGATCGCTGAACGCTGCCGATAGAACTCCAGGGACTTGTTGGTGAGCGTCCCGTCCAGCTGCGGCATGCCATCGTAGAAGGTGCCGATGTAGCCGGGGATGTCGGTGGTGCCGTACATACTCACCATGTCCACCAATCCAGCACCCATCATGGCGGCCTTGAATCGCCCGGTCTGCGAAACAACCCAGCCCGTCATGTAGCCACCGTAGCTCCAGCCTGTCACGGCCAGACGCGAAGAGTCGGCGATACCGCGCTTCACCAGTTCGTCGACGCCGGCCATGATGTCGCGATAGTCGCCGCCCCCCCAATCCTTGATGTTGCCCCGCATGAACTTCTCGCCGTAGCCCGTGCTTCCGCGCGGGTTGGGATAGAGCACCGCCCATCCGTTCCCGGCGTAGATCTGCCCCGGCGTGCCCCAATTGGCCTTGAAGCCGATCGAGTGTGCGCCCGTTGGGCCGCCGTGAATGTCGACCAGCAAGGGTACGCGCTGTCCCGGCTGATACCCCACGGGCTTGAGCAGCACACCTTCAACCGCCCAGCCATCGGGGCTCTTCCACTGGATTACTTCGCTTTCGCCTAACGACAGCGAAGCCAGTTGCGGATTGGTGGTCGTGAGCTTGCGCTGATTGGCAAACGTTGCGTCGCTCACGTACACCTCCGCCGGAGACTTTGGCGAGTCCATGGCAAAGGCGACGACCGATTCATCCTTCGAGAACGACGGGGTGCGAACCAGCAACTCGCGCGTCAACTGCTTGTAGGTCCCAGCGGAAAGGTCATACGTGAACACGGACCCAAAGACGCGGTCTTGGGCCGTCAGGTAGATCCGCGCGCCATCCGCCGACCACTTGAGCTGCCCGACCGAGTTATCAAACTGCGGAGTCGAACGGTCACGCGGCGTCTTGGTGCCCACGTCGTACGTGTACAGGTTGGCATTGCGCAGCGAGCGCGGGAAAATGCCGTCGGCGTTCGGCTTGAACGTTTCCACCAGCGCCGAATAGGCGAGCGAGCGTCCGTCCGGGGACCAGATCGGTGTGCTCTGGACCGTGACGTTGGCTCCCGGTTCGACACGTTCGGCGGCCTTGGTGGCCACCGTGACAATCCAAGCGTCCCGACGCTCGTCCCGAATGAGCGTGGTCGGCGACGTGAGCACGGCCAGTCGTGCGCCATCCGGTGACCAAACTGGTGCGCCGCGCACCGTGTAGGCGCCATCGGTCACCTTCGTCGCCTGTTTGCTGGCGATGTCGATCACCCAGACGTGGCTCATCCGCATGTCCCCTTCGAACGGCTTGGGGTCATCGCGGCGTCGTGTCTTGGCCTCAGCCTCGCGCGAGAGTGAGTCCGTGGTTAGGTAAGCAATGCGGGAGCCGTCGGGCGACCATACGTAGCCGGAGACGCCGTCGTGGGCGCTCGTCAGCTGCCACGCTTCACCACCATTCGTCGGGAGAATCCAGATCTGTGGCCGCGGTCCATCCTCGCCAGTCGCGGTACCGCGCGCCGAGACAAAGGAGATCCAGGTGCCGTCCGGTGACCACTGCGGTCCGCTCTCACCACGTTCCGAGAAGGTGAGCTGACGGGCATCACCGCCGTTCGCGGACACCATCCACACGTGCGACCGCATGTCATGCTTGTCGCCTTTGCTGGTGTCCTTGGCGGCGGGATGTTCCCACGCCGCGATGCTGTACAGGATCGACTTCCCGTTAGGCGATAGCGCGACGGTGCCGACGTTCTTGAGGTCGGCGATGTCGTCCACACGCATGGGGCGCCCCTGCGCAGCCAACGGGACGGCGAGAAGCAGCGCGGCGCCAGCGGACAATCGGATGCGAACCACGGAGTGACCTCGGTCGGGAGACGAGGACAAGATGCACTCCAACTGATCGATCCGCATCCCGGCTGGGGTACCCGGCGACGATCCCTGCGCGAGAGAACGCTGTGAGAAGGTCTGTACGGGTGCCCGAGCCGCGGTCAGTGCTCGCTGTCGAGCGCCAGGGCGTGTGCCTTTCGCCCGCCGCGATCCACCACATGCGGCGCTTTCTCATGCTCCAGCAGCAGGTGGGCCATGTCCGCGGCCCGGGCGACCAAACCGCGTGCCCCCTGTCGCAGATCCTCGCTCTTCATGACATAGTCGATGTTGTGCTCCATGTCCTCGGCGGACCAGCCGCGCGAATGGGCGATGAACGGGAACTGCGGGAATTGGCAGCCGATCTCGCCGAAGAACGTCAGCATCTGACCCACTACGGCCTGCACGTTGTCCTGCCCGCCCGTGATTATGAAGGCGGCTACCTTGTTCCGTATTAACACGCGATTGGCGATCGTGATCTGGTTCTGCACGCAGTTCATACGCTCGACCATTTTGTAGTAGAGCGCGCTCGCGTTGCCCCAGCGGATGGGTGTGGCCACCAGAATCGCGTCCGCCCAGTGCACGATGGCCTCGTACACTTCCGCCATCTCGTCCGCCGGGTCCATCTGCGTAATGGAGCAGGGCCAGGTGCAGGCGTGCGCACTCTTGGAGTAGTAGCCCTCGCACTGCCGGAATTTCAGCGAGGCAAGGCGAATCGTACGTGTCTCGGCGTCCAAGGCCGTTGCCGCGTGCTCCATGGCCACTTCAAGGAGCGCGTCGGACGTGGAGTATCGGGGATTGGCCAGGTCCATGTTGGTGCACGAGATGCCGGCCACGCGCAACTTGCCGGGAGCGCGTTCGACGCGCCTGGCCAAGGGGTGCGGGTCGTGATGGCCGCGCGTTCGCTTGGTGCCGGACGCCACGTCCACCAGCAGGCGGCCAGCTTCAACGCGCACCGGGTACGCCGGCGCGGCGTCCTCCTCGAATCCTGGCTCGCCGAGCCCCGTGCAGCGGTGGTACTTCCAGTTGTGCCATGGGCATTTGACGTAGTCGCCTTCCAGGGTGCCCTCGCCTAACGGGCCGCCGGCGTGGTTGCAGACGCCACTGATGGCGCCGAACTCGCCGTCCTTGTGGGTGATGGCGAGTTTGATGCGGCCGACGACGGCGGGGGTCACCGCAGCACGGGTGAACGGCTCCACCGGACCAACATCTTGCCAGTCAGCACTCATGTCGGCTCCTGCCCAAGGCAGTGTACGGAAACGTCAACAGCGGATGTATCCGGAATCTCCGGCTTCGGTTCGGTGATCGACTTCTTGCCGGTTGTCCAGCAGCCCCAGCGTGGACCAGTCCCTGCGTTGCTGCCCGTGCCCGCGGCCAGCGTAGCGTTCGCTATTTGCCAGTAGATGTTGAATCGGCGTGACGTAAGAACTCGCGTGTCACCTTGAGCATCTCATCCCGAGCGTCCCAAGGTGTGAGGTGGGCGGATCCTGGCATCACCGCGTACTGTGCCCCCGGCGCCTTGTCGGCGAAGCTCTTGATCAACTCGGGTCCGACTTCATCGAATTCACCGACCGTGAAGAGGGTAGGAACCTTGATCGTGGGCAAGACGTCGCGGACGTTGTAGTCCTTGAACGTACCGGTGATCGTGAACTCACTCGGTC
Organism: Gemmatimonadaceae bacterium; assembly: GCA_046327745.1. Taxonomy (GTDB): domain Bacteria; phylum Gemmatimonadota; class Gemmatimonadetes; order Gemmatimonadales; family Gemmatimonadaceae; genus JABAQJ01. Next base: position 19,561 of record JAXLXV010000014.1, read on the forward strand.
CCTGCATGTAGTTGTAGATCCCCTCATTGACCGTCGACATGGTGCTGTCCAGGTCGGCCTGCACCGGGTGCCGCCAGACGTACCTTCCATAGAATTCGCCGATCGCACGCTGGTAGGCGGGCGAGTCGAACTTGCCCGCTGCCTCGGCGGCTGCAACGGCCTTCTGGTCCGAGTCGGCCAGCGTCTTGAGCAGGTCGCGGGCACGGGTTGCATACGCCGGCACGTCGAACACCGCGCTGCCGAAATGCAAGGACGCCACATGCTCAGGATGCGCACGATAGTACTCCATCCCCAGCATGGTGCCCCACGAGTGGCCCAGGATGTGGATCTTCTCGACGCCAAGATAGGCGCGCAGAGAATCCAGCTCGTTGACGAAATGCGCGAAGTTGAACATGGCGGTATCGGACACCCGATCCGACTTGCCGCCGCCGAGCTGATCGTAGCGGATGACCACGCGATCATCGCCGAGCGTTTCGAACGGCTTCAGGTAAAACGAGGAGAATCCCGGGCCGCCGTGCAGGAGGATCAGGGGCGTGCCCGTCCCTGTGCCTGTCACCTTGTACCAGATGTTCCCGCCCGGTACCGCCAGTTTGTACTCACCAGGCGCGAGTCGCGGATTGCTCGCGACCCGTTCCTTGGACGCGCAACCGAAGAGCAGGGGCAGCGCAGCCATGGCGCACAGGGCCAGACGTCCGTGGTGAGCACGCATCATTCGTCTCCCGGATAGAGTCGTGGTGGGCCGTACTGGTCCGCCATCCTACCATGGAGACTGCCGACTCGGAAGGTTCGACGCGCTCGCCGCTACACGTTCACACCGCGTTTCGGCTTAGCGCGGGATGACGTCGGAAACTGGAAGGACGCGTCGATCGTGTTCCGCGGTGCACCCTCAGGGGTTCACCCAGAAGTTCATCTTCACGACGAATATGTTGTCGGGACGTGTGCGAAACAGCGCCATCCGGTCGCGGCTGAAGTCGAAGTCACCCAGTGGCGCGAGATCGGAACGGCTCTGCTGCCACGCGACGTACATCGTGGAGCCCTGACGCCACTCCCACCGCAACACTGCGTTGCCGCGCAAGGAGCGAAGGTTGAAGTCCAGATCCGGCACCTGCCCAAGGTATGGGACAAAGGCAAACGTCTGTGGCGCAACGAACTTCTTCGCGTCGCCATAGTCCTGGCTGGACAGCAGCGGCTGGGCATACACTTCCAGCGAGAGTCGCGGAGTGAACGTGGCATTGAGCCGAGTTTCCAGAGACAGCGCCGTCTGGTGCAACGGAGCGAAGATGTAGTCGCGTCCGTACGTCGACAGGTTCCCCGAGTTCGCCGCCGAGGTCACGAACTGCGCTGGCGTAAACAGCTTACCGAAGGATGGACCCACCGACAGGTTCCACCGCGACGACGTCTTGATGCCCAACTCCGTGCTCGCGTTCCAGTTCCAACCGCCGAACTCATAGTCGTTGGAAACCACCACCGTGGTCAGCGTAACCGGCTTCCGCACGTCTGATCGCACCTGGGCCTGGTATTGCCACCAGGCTGGCCGTGTGGCCAACGGACCACCGCGGGTGAGGCGATCGTCGATCGCCTGGAAGTACCGGGTCGCCTGCAGCGCCAACGTCCAGTAGTTCATCGTCGTGGCGTTGAGGCTGGCGGCGCCAAACGTCAGGATGGGTTGCCAGTCGTAGTTGTGCTCGGAACGGCCGACGGTGGTGAGCGACCAGCGACGCAACAGCGTGCCTGGTTTGTTCTCCAGGTACGACAACGTCGCTTGGGCATCCTTGCGATCGGTCCGGACGGCGAATCCAAGGTCATTCACCTCGTACTTCGGGCTGGTCAGCGCGCCGCCGACCTGACCGCGCCAGTGCGTGCCGGCCTGGCGACTCACCGCCAGGTTCATCGAGTAGCCGTTGAGTGATGTGGCGGCGCTGTCGACTTCCAAGTGAGATGCATCAGGGCGCTGGAAGAAGTGATTCGACCGCCGTTGCGTTGCCGTGATGGCGCTGGCGGAACCATCCACTCGGCTGAATTCGATGTCGCCGAAGCTGACCCACGCGCGCTTTCCCCACTCATGACGAAAATCGAAACCACCGGAGTAGGCGCCCTTGTGGAGCGCGGCCTCCAGCTCCGGCGTGGTGAGGTCCCGGTTCACGGCCGTCAGGATGCCCCCAATGAACGTCTGCCCCCCGCGTGCCTCACGACGGGCCCGGGCCACCACGTAGTTCGACAACGGCTCCACCACAAACGAACTCGGCGTGTTGGAGCTGGTGAGGTATCGCGAGGTTTCCTTGGCCGTCACCGCCTCCAGTACGCCGATGGACCACCCGCCAATCTTTCCGGAGAGTTTTCCGGACCCAAGGATCGTCGTGGCGTCGGGAAGGTCGCTCGCCGCGGTGGGCGCGCGCAGCGAAGGCACTCGTCCGATCCGACGCGAATAGAAGAGCTGGCCCCCGCTCGTGCTGTTGGCGCCAAAGTCGAAGATGTCGCTCCCTTCAATGAACAGCGGGCGCTTTTCCTCAAAGAACGTCTCGTACACGCCAAGGTTCACGACGGCCGGATCCACTTCCACTTGGCCAAAGTCCGGATTGAACGCCGCGTTCAACGTCAGGTTCGACGACAGCCGCAACACCGCGTCCAAGCCCCCAGTGGTTTGGTAGTCCGGGTTACTCCGGAATGGATTCGGCCCCGGGTCCACCCATGCGCCGCGCTGCACCACGTAGGGTAGGAGCTCCACCCGCTTGCCCGCCTTGAGATCTTGCAGCCCCTCCAAGTGACCGTACTTCGGGACGCCACCCACCTCGGCCTTGGGCATTGGCGTCGATGTGGCGTACTCATGACGTCGTCCGATCACGCGCTCGAACAGCACCCCCCACGTCTGGGCATTGCTTCCGGAGAAGCGCAGCTGGCTGAAGGGGATTCGGTATTCAGCCGTCCACCCCGCGGCGTCGACAGTGGTCGCCACGTCCCAGACCGGGTCCCACGAGTTGTCGTCAGTGTTGATGATCTTCACTTCATCGCGGCGAACGCCTAACGGATTCACGTCGAACCCAAAGGCCGTGCGATGGTCGTGGTAGCTGTCCAGCATGACTCCGAACCAATCGGAGTCGCCAAGGTCCATGTCGCGCCGCCCCAATCGTCCGGTGATTGGTCCGTCATCATGCAGGCGCACGCCGACGTAGAGATACTCATCGTCATACAGGACCCGCACCTCGGTCTTTTGAGATGCCGGCCGCCCTTCGTCCGGGTCAACTTGCGTGAACGCGCTCGTGACCGGCGCGCTCTGCCAAGCTCCCTCGTCCAGCTTTCCGTCCACGTGGATGCTCCCCGTGGCCCGCACCGCGTTTGAAACCGGAAGGGGACGCTCGGCGGCGGGTGACGCGGTCGGATTTTGGGCAAGCGCGCTGGAGGCGCAGAGGCCGATGGCGGCGGCAATCGGGCGACAAGACATGAGGCAACTGAGGGATATCGTCGGCGAATCGCGCGGCGCCAGACGTGTGGGGGCCAAGGTGTGGCGTCTACGGTGGATGCTATCGCCGGGCGCCTTTGCTAGTGACGTACGCGTCGTGCCAGTGAAAGGTTTGACGCTGAGTGAGGTGCCCGGGGTTGCCCCGCAGGGAGAACGTGGCGCAAACTAGCACACTGCAAGCCTCCTCATTCCTCTAGCCCTGCCGTCCATGTCGATTTCGCGTCGTGACTTCATAGCTACCGGTGCCACCGCAGCCGCGGGTCTCGCCGTCGGTCGAACCGCCGATGGAGCGACCGTGCTCCCGAGCCTGGCGCCCAGTGCGGCAACCAGTGCTGGCCGCCCGTTGGTGATTTCGTCGGCCAATGGCATTCGCGGCGTGAAGCGCGCGTACGACATGATCCAGTCGGGGAACGACACCCTGGACGCGATCATCGCTGGGGTCAACATCCAAGAGCTGGACCCCGAGGATCAGTCAGTAGGGCTGGGTGGCCTACCTAACGAGGACGGCGTCGTACAGTTGGACGCGTCGTGCATGCACGGTCCCACCAAGCGAGCCGGCGCCGTCGGGTGCCTTGAGGACATCGCTACTCCGTCGCTGGTCGCCAAGGCAGTCATGGACTACACCAACCACATCATGTTGGTGGGTCAGGACGCGAGGAAGTTCGCCATCGAGATGGGCTTCAAGCCGCAGAACCTGCTCACCGAGAAGAGCCGGCAAGACTGGATGCGCTGGAAGTCCCGCCAGAACAAGAACGACAACTGGCTCGATCACGACGACGACATCCGGATCAAGTTCACGACGGGCACCATCAACATGAATGCCATCAACGCCGCCGGGGACATCAGCTCCGTGACGACGACGAGCGGTATTGCGTGGAAGGTCCCCGGTCGCGTGGGTGACTCGCCGATCGTTGGAGCAGGAGAGTACACGGATAACGATGTTGGAGCTGCCGGAAGCACGGGGCGGGGCGAGTCCAACATCATGGTGTGCGGTGCGTTTCTGGCCGTCGAGTACATGCGGCAAGGGAAGTCACCGGAAGAGGCGCTGATGCTGGTGATGAAGCGGGTGATCGATCATACGGAGAAGCGGTTGCTGGATGCCAACGGCCGTCCGTACTTCGACCTGGTGTTCTACGCCCTGAACAAGAAGGGTGAGTACTCTGGGGCCAGTGCGTACGAGGGATTCAAGTTTGCGGTGTGCGACGCGAAGGGTCCCCGCCTCGAGGATACGGTATACCTGTACAAGCGGGACGAACGGCCACGCATGCCGAACGATGCGTAGGTCGGGGGAGTGCGGCAGTTTGTACTGAGCCCGTCCACGAAGATTCAGAACATGCTCGGGGTGCGGCATTCAGCCAAGCTGCGTGCGTGCCAGACTGGGAGGCTTCCTAAATGTTGACTGGAAGTTGGCGCGCAGTGCTGCGACGTGCGGGAGTGAGCCTGCTGCTCGCAATCAATGCATCGTGCGGGCGGGAGATGCCGATCAGTGGGCCATTCGTCGCTCCACCAGCGCACGCGGGCGGCTCGGCGCAGTTTGATTGTTCGATGCAGGCGGACCTCCCGATATCGCAGTGCCAGGCCCTTGTTGATTTCTTCTCGTACACGAACGGAAACACATGGACCAACGGTACGGGATGGCTTCAGACTGCCACCCCGTGCAGCTGGTTCGGTGTGACGTGTAGCAATGGCTCCGTCACAGACCTGACCCTGGTCGCCAACAACCTGACTGGATCCCTTCCGAACTCGTTAGGGTCCTTGTCGGACATCGCTAGTCTGAACCTGACCGACAATCAAGTTGGCGGTTCGCTCCCAGCTTCAATCGGGCTGCTCGACAAGCTACAGTTGCTTTACCTCGGATACAACGCGTTCAATGGACCCATCCCGCCGTCTATCGGATCATTGCAGAATGTCGTGCGATTGGATCTCGATAGGAATCAACTGAACGGGACCATCCCTGCGGCAGTCGGTTCGCTGCGAAGCCTGCAGATCTTGGACCTTTCAAACAATCAGCTGAGCGGACCGATTCCGCCGTCAATTGGAAACCTTGCCAGCCTGCAATATCTCTATCTCTACAACAACCAGCTTAGCGGAAGTCTGTCATCGTTAGGGCTTCTTCGTACCCTGCTCGTGCTTAACCTCGCAAACAATCAGTTGAGCGGTGCGATCCCCCGTTCATTCGGCGGTCTTACAACCTTACAGAACATATATCTCACTGGGAACAAGTTGAGCGGAAGCATTCCATCGTCGCTCGGTGGCCTAACGCAGCTCCGTACGCTGAGTCTCGACTTCAACCAGCTCAGTGGCGAAATACCGGCGAGCTTGGGTTCTCTGGTGAATCTTCAACAGCTCGGACTTGGCGCGAATCGACTGAGTGGAGGAATTCCTTTGTCACTCGGTTCGCTTTCAAAATTGCAGACCCTCTCCCTCTTCCAAAATCAGCTGACGGGCGGCATCCCTGCCCCACTCGCTTCGCTCACGAACTTGCAGCAATTAGTCCTTTCGTCAAACCAGCTGACGGGTTCGCTGCCAGCGTGGCTTGGGTCGCTCGTTCACCTGACACAACTTCACCTCAATAACAATCGATTCAGCGGGCCTGTGCCGGCGACTTTGGGGACGCTCTCGGAGCTGTACACTCTATACCTCAGTTCCAACCGGCTTAGCGGTTCCATACCCGAGTCACTCGGCTACCTCGCAAAGCTCGACCTTCTCTTTCTCGGTTCGAATCAACTAAGTGGAACCATCCCCCAGTCCTTCGTAAATCTGAGCTCGCTGCGATATTTCGTCGCGGATCACAACCAACTCTCTGGGGTTGTTTCGGTACCGATAGCTACGTGGGGAGGTCTTCTCGAGTCGCGCAACGGAGCATTTAGCTGTGCTTTGGGGAGCAACGCGGGCCTGACCTTGGGCAGCGGTCCTGGATACCGGGCCGCTGATCTTGACGGCGACGGACTTATCTGTCAGCTGCCGCTCGGGACCTCGCCCTAAGGTGGGACCTGCAACTGGGACCCTACGCGTTGTTGCACGGAGGCTCGGATGCGTGAGGCATCGGCAGGGCGCGCGATAAATGAACATTCCGTTGAGGGAAGGCAAGACCCGGTCTGTAAACCTGAACTGACCAACCCTTACTTGACTATCCTACGCATTTCCACTTTTGCCCCCTCCTAACGATTCCGTCCCATGACCGAACGACGCGACTTTCTCAGGCAGGCCGGCGCCACCGTGGCGGCCGCAACGTTAGGTGAGACAATCGCGCCGTCAGAGGCAACCGCGCAGGGTCGTGAGCTGTTCATGTCTCGCCAAGGCCCGAAGGAAGTCGTGCGGGGCAAACGAGCGGTGGCCAGCAGTCAAAGCCCCATTGTCACGCAGACCATGATCGACGTGATGACGGCGGGCGGGAATGCGGTGGACGCCTGTGTGGCCGGCGCCATCACGCAGGCCACGGTGCAGCCGGAAATGACGAACCACACCGGCACCGTGTCGTTCCTGTACTGGGAGGCGAAGACCGGGAAGACGTACTACCTGAACAGCATGGGGACGCTCCCGCCCAATCTTCCGCTCTTCACCACCTATCCACCCGGACTCGGCGGCGTCGCGGCCGGTCCGCCGGCGGCATGCATCCCCGGATTCATGCCGGGGGTTGGTGAGATGCACCGCCGCTTCGGCAGCAAGCCGTGGAAGAACCTGGTGGAGCCGGCCATTCCATGGGCCGAAGAAGGCTTCCCGATCGATGAGTTCCAGCGCGGGGTGCTGGAGTTTGAGCTGGACGGAGGCACGTACTTTCCGGCCATGCGGGCGCTGTTCGCGCCGAACGGGTTCACGCCGTCGATTGGCGAGAAGATGCGGAACCCAGCCTTGGCGGCGACGTTGCACCGGTTGGCCGACGAGGGGCCGGGGTACTTCATCACCGGTGAATGGGCTCGACACTTCGTGCAGCTGGCAAACGACCTGGGATGGAAAATCACCGTTGAGGACTTGGCGTCGAATCCACCGCGGTGGGTAGACCCCTATCGTTTCAGCTACAACGGTTTCGATATCGTGCAGCCCGCTCCGCCCGAGCGGCAGGGCGTGTTCTGCCACATGGTGCTGGGGATGTTGAAGCACCTGGACATCGCGTCACTGGGTCACTGGAGCGAGTCCGCCGACAGCATGTACTACATGGGCCAGGCGTTGCGACGCGCCGAGTTTGAGCTGGGGTTGCTGAACGACCCCGAGCACTTTGGCGTTCCGACCGAGGTCTGGGCCAATGAGGAATTTCACCGGAGCCTGGCCACGATTCTGCGCGCGTCGAGGCCGAAGGCCGGTGTGGATCTGACGAAGCATGTGGAGCTGACGACGGCCCGCTCGCAACTGCAGGCCTTCGGTTGGGCCACGGAGGGGCCGAATCCCAAGCCCAAGCCTCCGTCCGGCAGCTGCGAACTGACCTGCGTGGACAAGGATGGCAACTGGGTGCAGATGATGGACACGTTGCAGTCCGGCGGAATTCCCGGCATGGTCTGCGACGGCGTGCCGATGATCGGCAGTCACGCGCAGTTCAGCATGGCCGCTGCCATCGCTGGTTGGTTAGGCGTGCCCCGGTTGCGGATGCGATCCGTCATGGGGAGCACGCTGGTGTTGAGGGACGGGAAGCCCGTGTTGTCCATGGGCACCCCGGGCAACGTGCACTGCACCATGCCACAGATGCTGGTGACGGTGCTCGACTTCAAGAAGGATCCGTACGACGCGACGGTGCTGCCGCGGATGCTGCCTATGCGAGACGACTACACGGTGGAGATCGAGAACCGGATTCCGGAAAGGGTGTTGCGGGACCTGGTGAAGCTGGGGGCCAAGCTGAAGCCGTTGCCGCCGTATGATTTTCACATGGGGTCGTTCCAGCAGGCGTGGCGGGAGCCGTCAGGAACATTGGCAGCCGCAACGGATCCGAGGCGAGCGGGGAAGGCGATGGGGGTGTAGGTCAGCGACGGAGGAATGGACTCCAGTCGATGTCGGTCGGAACTCCGTGAATGATCCGCACGGGCCCAATGAGGATCTTCGTGTCGAAGGAGTTCCCGCCGATCTGCAAGAACGCCTTCGGAAACCAGTGAGCTGGTGCAGGAGTCATGGCGATGGGCTTTCCGTCCAAAGCCATACCGCATCGGCCGTCCGGGAATAGCTGAATGCGGACGTGGTACCAGGCGCCGGTGAGGAGACGTTGATTCACAGGGAACTGGCGTCCGTCCTCGCGATTGGTGAATCCGAGGAAGCGCTCAGCGTTGAGCGAGTTTGAATCTTCGACTGGCCACCCCGCGGCGCAAAGAATCGCGGTCTTATCCTCACGTGGCGAGACATTGCGTCCTTTAGCCCGGCTGTGGCGTGCGGTATCTATCTGCCCGAGCAGTTCAATCTGAACTTGTTGCCACTGACGACGCGGTGCCTTGGTCGACGCAGTGAGGTCAATTGCTAGCCCCCCTTGCGTGGCGAACGCCTGCCGAGAGGCAATGCCGCTGCGGAACGAGCCGTCGCCATTGTTTAGAAAAGCGTGCGATCGGTCGGGGAGCTGCACGGTCTCTGAGTCTGGCCAACCGAACCGATACCACTGCGTCATGGAGCTGTCGGCCCAGTCTTCAATACGCCAAGTCGCGGTATCAGCCGGAACGGCAACCAGCGTGAAGGTTGTCTTGGCGATCGAATCACCGACTTGTGCCACGACTGTGATTCGACCGGGCTCGTGACCTACCAGCGTGCCTCGCAGGCTGTCGATCGTGCCCGGGCCAGATGCTACCGACCACCGGATAAGGTCCGTCGGCATGGCGTGGCCGAGGGAGTCATGCACTGACGCCTCGAACGCGTGCGGGATTCCCACGGTGATGGTGTTCCATCGGGTATCAACCTCAATGGTCTTCGCTAGCCACCCATGCGATGACGAGAGCCAGATTGGCGCGATGTCCGGGCCGCGGAGCCCGGTCGCGATCCGACGAAAGCGGCGCGGCCGGTCGGCCGTGAATACCAGGGGGATCGGGACATCTTCGGCGCGTGATGCGCAGGTGCAGTACACCCATCGCCCATCGGGACTCACGGTGACCTCATGCACTTGCCAATCGACATCGTACGCCCGCAAGGCTCCGGTTTCGGCCTCCGCCACACTCATTCGACGACGGCCTAACGAATCCGTGTGCGTCAGGATGTGGGTGACGTCCAGCCAACCGGCGACAGCATTGATGAGCGGTTGGTCCCAGCAGGTCGGGTTTGAGGACAGCACTTCCAAAACGCATAGTTGCGTGGGACCGGCGCCCCATCGTCTTCTCACGAAGGCAATGCGCCTGCCATCAGGACTCCACCGGGCGGGACCGTCCGTGTCTGGCCCCGAGGTCAGTTGACGAACGACGCCTGTCGGCAGGTCCATTAGCGCGAGGTCATAGTGGGACATTGAGTCCCAGCGCGACGTGGTAAACACCAGCGATCGTCCGTCAGGGTTCAAGTCAGGGGAGTGGTCATCGCCTCTCGCATACGTTAGGCGCCGAATCGGTAAGTCGGGTTCCGCTTGAAAGAGGTCAATGCCGCCGGTATCGTCGACGGCAAGGGAGACGATGGCGCCGCGACCAGAGGGCGACGCGGTTCCCGACATGCTCGTCAGGGTGAACCCATCGATGCGCAGGGCTGGCTTGCCGAGCGGCGCGAGCGGTATCGAATCCTGCCATGCTCCCTCGCGCAACTCGTAACTCTTCGCGGTGACGGCGTCAGGGTCCTCGGCGAAGAATTGAGCCATCACCATGTCCGGTGGCGGTGCGACGCGGGGCACCAAGGTCTGCAGCGCAACGAGCGAAGACACGACGATCGCAGCGACGCCAGCAGCGGCGATGCGCGCCCTGGAAACAAGGCCCAGGCGCCAGCGCAATGGAGTTGAGCCCACTAACGCGCGATGCAGTGCCTCGGGAGCCGACGTTCCAATCAACTCCTTCGCCAACGCACGAGGAGGTCGTCGGTCGCCACGAGCATAGGCGCGAGCGGCATAGCGGCCGAACAGCTCTCGGAGTTCCTCGTTGGCTCTGGTGCTCAGCAGGAGAGCCGCCGCCAGCTGCGCGTCGTGGTCCGACACATCACCATCGTGCCAGATCGCGCGGCTGGCGACAACATGGGCCGCGCGGCGCGCATCGTCACCTGCAACGTCCATCGCTGCGTCGGCAATCTCATCATGGGCGGTTTGCCATCGATCACCTTCGCGTCGCAGAAAGCCGCGCCGTTCCAGCTCCGTCAGGGATTGCGCCACACTCTCCGTCGAGCGGTCGTCGACCCGACGAAAGAACTCCACGGGCATCGGTCGCCGTACGCACGAGGCGGTGGCCAGCAGCCAACGGTCTCCGCGGTCTAGCGCTGCCAGTCGCGTTCGAATGGGGCTGCCACTTTGCAACATGATCGCTAGCTCGCCTGGGCGCGCGTACCTCCATTGGTCGCCCGCACGAGTCAGCACACCTCGGTCGAGGAGGTGCTTCAAGGTCTCCAGTACCAGCAACGGTGAACCACCCGCACCCTCGCAGAGCCTTGCTGGAAAATCGCGAGCCCACGGCTCGTCAGGCAGAGCGGCGACGCTTTCTACCATCTGCCCGACATGCTGTGGCTGAAGGGCGGAAAGCTCCAAGAGTTCGTCGAATGCTCCTCCCTGGTGTTGGGACAAGCGGCCATCGGGCCGCGACGAGAAGATCAGCAGCAGTCGCGGAGCTGCCAATTCGCTCGTGACGCTCATCAGGAGGCGATGAGAGGAATCATCACACCAGTGCAGGTCGTCAATGAGCAGCGCGACGGCGTGTTCATCGCTGACAGCCTCAATCAGCTCGCGGAGAGCCAGCGCACGCTGTCGCAGTCCTTCGTCACCCGGCGCCGTGAGCGGTGCGGCGGCGAAGTGCGTGGACAGCGTGGGGTTGAGCCCGACCAGCACCGCCGCGGACTGCGGGGATATGGAGCGCGCGCCGGGAAGCGCGGCGAGCACAGCGGCAAGATCACTGACCAACGCGTAGGCGAGGTCGCGCTGAATCAGACTGGCGCGCACCGTGACGACGCGAGCGCGAGAGGCGCGGAGCCGAACGGCAAGGTCACGCAACAGCCGAGTCTTTCCGAGCCCTGAACCCGATACGATCGCCAACCGCCAGCTCCGACCGCGTTGCACGACGTCCCACGCACCGAGGACTCGCGCGAACTCTGCTTCTCTGCCGACCAAGACTGTCTCGAGAGCGGAGGGCGAGGCATCCGACGCCTGCGGTTCGTCTGCTTCGACTCGCCGCCCCATACCGCGGACCGTGCGGATAACCGACAGGGTTGACGGCTCGAGTTCCAATTCGTCTCGCGCTGTGAGACTCTCCAGTTCGTCGGCGTCTAAGGCAGCGTTCAGCCGGTCACCCGCCGAAAGATGCGCTTCAAGGAGCAGGCGCCAGCCGGCTTCGTGGTCAGGCGAGCAGTCTCGAACGCGCTTTGCCAACGCCTGCGCTTCGCGAAATCGCGATTCGTTCATCCACTTCCGTGTTAGGACTTCGGCGGACGCCATGAAGATTTGCCGGAGGCGATTGCGCTCGACGTCGGCCCAGTCTTCAAACCCAGCGCCACCGGGCGAGGCAAATCCCGGGAAGAACTCCCCGGCGTATTGGTCGATCACCCGCTCATGGTCGCGAGCGTTCGATGCGTTCAGCAGCGCGTCGCGATCCAGCTGGAGGGGGCGGCCGATCGCCACCGAATCGTTGGTGACGGCTAGCAGGTGCTCGTCAACGCGCCGGCGAATGTGCCAAAGCGTCTGGCGGAGCGCGTGCCGAGCTGCATCGGGGTCCAGGTCGGCCCAGAGAAGGTCAACGAGCCGGGACCGAGGCACTTCGCGTCCAGGCGCGCAGGCGACGTAAACGATGAGGGCGAGCGGCTTTCCGATGCCGAGGAGCTCTGTCACCTCGCCGGCGACCAGCGCGAGTTCCAGACGTGATTCGCCTAACGTCCTCAGCGTCAGCGAGGCGTCAGGCGACGGCTTATCGTTGCGAGTCAGTGGCATCTGACGAGGGAAAGACGCTGAGTACCCATGTTTCCGGAGGTATTTGCCGGAACACGACTCCCTCGGTCACCGCTCGTGGGGACTTTCTCGGTTGGCGCTGAGAAGGTAGGGAGGGGGCTCCTTCGCTAGCAAGGAGGGGCGGTGGCTGTAGGGTAGTGGCAAGAGACTGAACTGAACGTTCCTTCTCCACGTCGGACCAGTGGAGTCTGCTGGGCAGGCGCGAAAGCCTCCCTAGTCCGCGCCACAGAGAGAGGAGCGCCTAGGATACCACACCATAGAACGGTCGACGCGCGAATACGAAACGGGCGGCCAATTCGGCCGCCCGTGGTGTTAACTGGATGCGGTCGCCAGCCGCGCGTTAGGCGCAGCGCCTTGTCCGGTGGTCGCTTCGCTCGGTCTTGAATCAGTCGGTGTCAGTGCGCTCTCCGTCCGCCATCCCCCCGCTACCCCCGCCACCTTCCCCAACTGCCGCGACAACGCCGACCCCGCCGACGCCAACTCGTGCGCCCGGTCCCGGTGGGAATGCACACCGCCCTCGACATCGCGCAGGGACCCAAGGACCGCCCGCGCACCACGCAGGGCCTCGTCCAACGTCGCCACCACCAGCGCGCCTAACGTCGCGGGGTCCACCGCGCCCGCCACATCGGTCGGTTGCGCCAACGCACCGTCCAGCAACGCCTGCAACGATGTCCGACCGCGTTCGATCGCCTCGCGCGCCCCATCCATCGCTGCCATCGCGCCATCGCTCGTGGTCGTTGCCTGCGTCACCCGATCGCGCACCTCGTTCACCAGCGCATCGGTCCGCTCCGCGGCATCGCTCGAACTGTGTGCCAGTCGGCGCACCTCGCCAGCCACAACGGCAAAGCCGCTCCCCTGTTCGCCAGCCCGTGCCGCCTCCATGGCGGCGTTCAAGGCTAGCAACTTCGACTGACGCGCCATCTTTCGCACCAGCACCACAAACGACCGAATCTCCGCCGACACCTCGCCCAAGGCCGCCAGGTCCACCTTGTGCGCTTGCATCTGCTCCGACAGCTGCATCAAGAGCTCGGCGCTGGCATCCAGCCGGCTGATCCCGTCGCGCGCCAACTGGACCACCTGGTCGTGCCGCTCGCGTAGCGTCGCCGCGTGTTGGGCCGCCTGACCCCCTGCCATTGCCAGGTGCTCCGCCTCCGCGCGCCCGCGCTCGGCGACACTCAGTACTTCCTGGCCAAGGTGTGTGGCGGTCGCGTTCTGCTCGATGGTGCGGATGGCCCCCTGCGCCATCGCCGTCAGGTGCACGCTCAACTCCTGCGCCTTGGCGGCGCTCTCGCGTGTCCCGCTCCGCAATTCCCCAATCGTGCTGCGCACGGCCCCCGCCGACATTCGCACCGAAGCCGCCAGCCCCTCGTTCATGCCGGAAACCGTTGTCCCCTGTCCCTCGGACACGTCCCGCTGAGCCATTCGCGTCAGCACGGCGGTCAGCGCCTGCGCATCTGCCTGTAACGTGGGGAACACGACCGTTGCGAACAGGATCACCCCAATCACCATCGCGCCGCCCACGATCATGCCGAGCATGATGAGGATCTGACTCGTGGTGGCACGTGCCAAGGAGCCGCGCGCCAGCCACAGCATGGTGAGCAACAGCACCGCGCCGATGATCCCGATTCGGGTGACGGCAGTCTGCAGGGACCGCGACTCGACGCCGTCACCCTGCTTGTGTGCCTTCCCCTCGTGGCTAGATTGCCTCAAACGACTCCTCCTAAGCGCCGGGCGAACGTGGCCTAACTTCCAGCGCCCGACAGACTTCCATGACAACTCCGAATCCACACACGAGCGCCGGTGCGCCCGTGCCCGACGTGTACGATCCCGCCACCATCGAAACCAAGTGGCAGGCGCGTTGGCGCGAGCGTGGAACGAACCAGACGGACCTGAGCGGGGGTCCTAACCCCTTCTACGCGCTCATGATGTTCCCCTACCCGTCGGCCGAGGGGCTCCATGTCGGTAACCTCTTTGCCTTCACGGGGAACGACATCTATGGACGATTTCATCGGCTGCAGGGGCACACGGTGTTCGAGCCCCTGGGGTACGACGCGTTCGGCATTCACTCGGAGAATTACGCCCTGAAAGTCGGCGAACATCCGATGCGCCTTATTCCTCGGAACATCGCCAACTTTCGCCGCCAACTTGAGCGCGCCGGCCTGATGGTCGACTGGCGGTATCAGGTCGATACCACGCATCCGTCGTACTACAAGTGGACCCAGTGGGTCTTTCTGCAGCTACACAAGCAGGGGCTGGCGTACAAGAAGAAGGCCGCGGTCAACTGGTGCCCCAGCTGCAAAACGGTGCTGGCCAACGAACAGGTCATCGCTGGCGAGTGTGAACGCTGTGGCACCAAGGTGGAGCAGCGTCAGCTCGAACAGTGGTTCTTCCGCATCTCGGATTACGCCCCGCGCCTGCTGAACAACCTGGAGCATCTGGACTGGTCCGACACCACGCGCACGGCCCAGCGCAACTGGATCGGCAAGAGCGAAGGCGCGGAGATCAACTTCGCGATTCGTGGAGCGTCGAACGCCGAGCCGATCAAGGTCTTCACCACGCGGCCGGACACGATCTTCGGTGCCACCTACATGGTGCTGGCGCCGGAGCATCCGATGGTGGACGCCGTCACCACCGCCGACCATCGGGCAGAAGTGAGCGCGTACCGCGAACGGACGTCGCACCAGGACGTCGTGGCGCGGAAGGTGAACAAGGAAAAGACCGGGGTGTTCACGGGCGGCCACGCCATCAACCCGGCGACGGGGCAGGCGATTCCGATTTGGATCGCCGACTACGTGCTCATGGACTACGGAACGGGCGCGATCATGGCCGTGCCGGGTCACGACGAACGCGACTTCGAGTTCGCCACCAAGTTCTCCCTGCCGATCGTCCGTGTGGTTGCGGCTGCCGGAGAGACGGCCGCCACGCCGCTCACCGAGTCATACCATCACGATCGTGACGGAACCCTTGTTAATTCCGCCCAGTTCGACGGATTGAACGTGACGGACGGCATCCGGGCCATCGTGGCCTGGCTGGCAGACAAGGGCGTGGGGAAGGGCGTGGTGAACTATCGCCTCCACGACTGGTGCATCTCGCGCCAGCGCTACTGGGGCCCGCCGATCCCGATCATCTACTGCGACGCCTGTGGCCCGCAGCCGGTACCGGAAAAGGATTTGCCGGTGATCCTGCCGGACATCGCCGATTTTCGCCCGGATGACTCCGGGATTTCACCGCTGGCCAGGCACGCCGAGTGGTATCACGTGGCGTGTCCGGCGTGTGGGAAGCAGGGACGCCGCGAGACGGATGTCAGCGACACCTTCCTGGACAGTGGCTGGTACTTCCTGCGCTACCCAAGCGCCGATCGTGAGGACGTCCCGTTCGACGCGGCCCTGACCAAGAAGTGGCTGCCGGTGACCTCCTACATCGGCGGCAATGAGCACGCGGTGTTGCACCTGCTGTATTCGCGCTTTCTGACCATGGTCCTGCACGACCAGGGTCACCTGGCTTTCGAAGAGCCATTCACGAAGTTCCGGGCCCACGGCCTCATCATCAAGGAAGGGGCCAAGATGTCCAAGACCAAGGGCAACGTCGTGGTCCCGGATCAGTTCATCGACCAATGGGGAGCGGATTCATTCCGCACCTACCTGATGTTCCTGGGCCCCTACGAAGAAGGGGGCGACTTCCGTGACCAGGGCATCAGCGGGGTGCGCCGCTTTCTCGATCGGTTGTGGCTGGCGGGGCTGGACGCGACTACGCAGGGCGCCCCAGATCCGCTGGTCCTGCGCAAGCTGCACCAGACCATCAAGAAGGTGGGTGACGACATCCCCCGCCTCAGCTACAACACGGCCATTGCCGCGATGATGGAGTACATGAATGTGCTGCGAAAGGGCGAGCGCGCCCCGCACCGCGGCGAGGTCGAGCCATTGGTGCAGCTGGTGGCGCCCTTTGCCCCGCACCTCGCCGAGGAGCTGTGGGAGCGCTTCGGGCACGGCAGGAGTGTCATGGACGCCGGCTGGCCGTCATGGGACGCCGAATTGGCCCGCGAAGACTCGATCCAACTCGCCGTGCAGGTCAACGGAAAGCTGCGAGGCACGATCAGTGTGGCTACCGACGTGACGCAGGCGCAGGCACTGGCTCTCGCCTTGCAAGATCCCGGCGTGGCTCGGCACGTAACCACGGAGCCTAGGAAGGTGATCTTTGTCCCCGGGCGACTGTTGAACCTGGTGGTGTGATGGACAGCGCCCGGCGGTCACGCCGGGCGCCTTGAGCTCGCGTCGATCGAGCATCGCGATTGAAGCGGAGCCCGCCAACTGATGGGATTCGCTCCCACCGGGCGACTCCGTCGCGACCATGGTCACTCCAACGTCGCGCACTCCGTCACGTGCGACAGGAAGAACGGCGGGGCCGTCCGCGGCTCGCGTGCGCCGCACGGTCGAGGTTGGCGAATTCCAAGAATCTCCCTGTCGCCCCGACGCTACAATTACCGAACGTGTTGGCGTCTTTCACCGGTCAAGCATAGGTTGAGCGCGACGAGAGACACGGGACCTGCACGCGATGGGGTCGGTGTCGGTTCGTCGCCCACACTCACGTAGTGAGTAACGTCGCGGCTGGCGCCGCCGACGCCCTCACGTTTGACCCCAACATGGAGGTCGCGATGCGACCAATGGTTGATCCGGTTCAGCCCCGGCGCGGGTTTCTGGCGCGCCTAACGGGAGCGATCGCGGCAGTAGCCGCGGGCTCCGCCACCACACCACGTTCGGCGTTCGCCGAATCCCCGGTCGTCGCCGACGATCGATGGTTGCAGGCCATTCATGGCGATCATCGCCAATACTTTGACGCCGTGTCGGTGGCCGGAGGCTTCCCGCTGGTCTACGCGCTCAGCTGGGCCAACACGATGAAGGCGACGTACAACCTGACGAACGACCAGCTGTGCGCCGTCATCGGTCTGCGGCACATGGGAATTGCCCCCGCCTTCAACGACGCGATTTGGGAGAAGTACAAGCTCGGGCAGTTCTTCAAGGTGGACGATCCGAAGACCAAGCAGCCGTCGACCCGGAACATCTTCAACAGCACGGCCCCGGGTGACTTGCGGTTCCCAGGGTCGGACGTGGGATCGCAGATGAAGAATGGTGCCGTGGTCGTCGCCTGCAACTTGGCCACGACGGTGCTGTCCGGCATCGCCGCCAATGCGGCGGGACTGTCGATGGCCCCCGAAGCGGCCTACAAGGAGTGGGCGGCCGGATTGGTGCCAGGCGTTATGCTGGTTCCGTCTGGCGTGCTGGCCGTTCATCGCGCGCAAGCGGTAGGCAAGTGCACGTACTGCGCGGCGGTGGAGTAGGAGCTCTCACCGACGCCGCAACGTTAGGCAAGGAAAAACGTCGGCGGAATCGGAGGCCAACACTCATGCCTCTCGATTCTGCCGACGCTCTGATTTGCTCGACACCTGAGTCGATGCTGAGGACTTGGTCACCCTCCCGTGCCACCCCCCAAACAGCGTGGCGCTAACCGACCTTAATCGGCATCACCATCCCATGCATCATGTGGGGCTTCCCGTCCTTAGTGTCGGGAAGAAAACAGATGGCCACATAGTCCCCAGCCGTCAGGTCCACCGGAACAAATTCTGTCTGGCCGGTTGACATGCCGGGCACCCCACCGATGGCCTTCGCCGGGCGCGGGCCCTTGTAATCCGCTCCCCACTTCGCAAAGTCATCGAGCGTCTTGCCGGGGAGCAGCTGAAACAACACGAACTCGTGATGTTGCGCCGCGGTGTTGTCCACCTTCAGGACGTGCTTTCCTGGCGTCAGCGGGGTGGAGAACGCAAAGGTGTAGTCCGACAGGGTTACCGTGATGTCCGGGTTGGCGGCCGATGCCACGGCACCCGAGGACGGCGTCACCGTCAGCTCCTTCATCATCCCCTTCATCAGGTGCGGGACCTTGTCGGGGGTGTCCACGAAGCACACCACCGCATACGTGCCCGGCTCGATCATGACTGTCGCCGAGGACTGGCTACCCGGTTCTGGCGTGTTGACGCCACCAGCCTCCTCGACCCACGGGGGCGGTGGATCCGTCGGCTTCATCGACTTCATCCCCGCCTGCAAGTCAGTCAGGCGCTTCCCGTCCTTCAACCGCAGCAGCTGCACGTGATGCAACGTGGTGCCGGAGTTCTGGAGCACCAGGGTGGTCATGCCGGCCGGGATGGTGTCGGGCATCTGGAAGGTAAAATCGCTGGCCGTGACGTGAACCACGTTAGGCGTTGGCGCTGCGGCAGCCGTGGTCGCGCTGCTGTCTGCCGGCTTGGACTCCTTGCCCGCGCAGCCGACGGATGCGCAAACGAGCAAGCCAACTGTGAGTTTCCTGACCATGGTCTCTCCCGGTGGGTGTCGAGATGAGGCAAAATATCGAGGGCGCGCGCATGATTCTCGTCCGAACCGCCCAGCCCGTCAATACGGGGCTCCCTAGCTGACCCACAGTCCCCGCATCACCTTGGCGAGCGGCTCGCAAGCCGGTCCTCCGGCTGGCGGCCTCGCCGGCTCGCTCTCCCTCCTCCAACTCAGTTTTTGGACGTGTCCACACTCATTCTCTCCGATCGCGAAGTCGAACGACTCCTCCCCATGGGGGAATGCATTGAGGTCATGGAAGGCGCCCTTCGCAGTCTGGCGCGGGGCGAGGCCCTCCTGCCCCTGCGGACGGTCATGCGGCTTCCCTCGTCGACCAACGCCTTCGCCCTCATGCCATCCGTCCGTACGGAAGGGAGTGGTGACGAGGCCCGCACGGAGGCGATCGCGGCCAAGATCATTACCGTGTTCCCCGGCAACGATCGCACACCCTACGACTCTCACATCGGCGTCGTGCTTCTGTTCGAGGCAGAGCATGGCCGGCTTCTGGCCATCATGGACGCCTCCTCAATCACCGCGATTCGCACCGCTGCGGTGTCGGGGTTGGCGACGCGACTGCTGGCCCGTCCAGATGCAACGCAGCTCGCCATCTTGGGCGCGGGGACGCAAGCCATGACGCACTTGGACGCCATGTGCTGCGTGCGTGACATCCAGCATGTGCGAGTCTGGAGTCGACGACCGGAAAAGGCGCAGGAGCTGGCGAAACGGGCGCGGGCGAAGCACTCCTGTTCAATCGATGTCTCGGCCAGTGCTCGCGAGGCGGTGGAGGGCGCACACGTCGTCTGCACGGTCACGGCGTCGCGCACTCCGGTGCTGGAAGGAAATTGGCTAGCCCCAGGCACCCACGTGAACGCCGTGGGCGCGTCACTGGCTCACGCCAGGGAGCTGGATACGGATGCTGTGCAACGCGCGTTCGTGTACGTGGATCGACGCGAGAGCGCACTCGCCGAAGCCGGTGACATTCTCATCCCCATTAGTGAGGGGGCCATCACCGCCGAGCATATTCGCGGCGAGCTGGGTCAGCTCCTGGTGGGAGCGGTGCCTGGTCCGGAGCACACGGACAACGTCACCCTCTTCAAGTCGCTCGGCATCGCGATCGAGGACCTGGCGTCTGCGCAGCACCTGTACAAACGCGCGACCATGACCGAGACCGGGACCTGGGTCACCATCGGTGGCATGCGCCACCACGACGCGTGAGCCGCATCCCGGTCCCGTTCCCGCTCAGCGCCATCGAAGCGGCGCGCCAGCGGATTGCCGGCACCGCTATTCGCACCCCCTTGGTGCGGCTGGCGGTGGACGCGCCTGCCGAAGTGTGGTTGAAGCTGGAGAATCTGCAGCCCATTGGCTCCTTCAAGCTGCGTGGCGCGGCGAATGCCATGGCGCAACAGGACGCGCAGGTCCTGCGGGATGGCGTGGTCACGGCCAGCGCGGGCAACATGGCGCAGGGCGTGGCTTGGTGCGCGCGCCAAAGGGGGATTGCCTGCCGCGTCATCGTTCCCGATCACGCGCCGGTTGCGAAGACGGCGGCGATCGAGCGGTTAGGCGGCGAGATCATCCGGCGCCCCTTCGCCGAGTGGTGGGACGTCTTGATGACCAGTGACACCAAGGGGGTGCCGGGGTTCTTCATTCATCCGGTGATGGATCCCGACGTGATCGCCGGCAATGGCACCATCGGCTTGGAGATTCTCGAGGACCTTCCGGACGTTGAAACGGTGGTGGTGCCATACGGCGGCGGTGGTTTGAGCTGTGGGATCGCCTCGGGGATCAAGGCCAAGCGGCCGGAGGTTCGCGTACTGGCGGCAGAGGTCGCGACGGCCGCCCCTCTCCGCGCGGCACTGGATGCGGGCGCGCGCACCACCATCGAATATCAGGCGAGTTTCGTCGACGGCATTGGTGGTCGCACCGTCCTGGAGCCGATGTGGCCGCTGGTGCGCCACGTCATCGACGACTCGCTCGTGTCCACGGTGCAGGAGGTCGCGGATGCCGTGCGTCTGTTGGCCATGCGAGCCCACGTCATTGCCGAAGGAGCTGGCGCGGCGTCCGTGGCGCCAGCCCTCGCTGGCAAGGCCGGTACGGGTCGGATCGTGTGTGTTGTATCTGGCGGTAACATCGATGCCGCGCGGCTGGCCGAGTTTCTCGCCGCGTGACGCCCGTCAGCTCCCGAACATCCAGCGACTGATCCAATCGCCGGCGAAGTAACCGGCGATGGCCACCCCAAGGCCAACCACGAACATATCGATGCCGGAGCGCAGGATGCCGCGTCCGGTGAACACGGACCGTGCCGCGCCGACCAGAAAGTGCGCGCCCATCGCCAGCACAAACGAGGTGACGATCGCCGGCGTGCCCTGCGTGAAGAAGAACGGCATGACCGGGATCACCGCGCCGATGGCCGTGGCCAGGCCAGTGATCCATGCTTCGCGCAGCGGGGATGCACCAGCGTCGCCAATGCCCAATTCCGCCTGCACCTTCTCCTTGAGCATGCGCTCGGGGTCGCGCATGACGTCGGCGGCCAGCGCCTTGGCCGCCTCGGCGTTCATCCCCTTCGCTTCGTAGATCAACGCCAACTCGTCCCGTTCCACTTCCGGCATCAGCGCGATCTCATCGCGCTCCATCGCAATCTCATGGGAGTAGACTTCCTGCTCGCTCTTGGCAGCCAGATAGCCGCTCGATCCCATGGAAAGCGCGTCGGCGACCAAGCCAGCGACTCCGGCCACCACTACCGCTTGATGTTGGGCCGTGGCGGCGGCGCCGAGAACGCCGGCCACCAGCCCGAAGTTCGCGGTCAGCCCGTCGTTGAACCCGTACACCACGTTGCGCAGGAAGCCGCCCGACTCGGTGCGATGCCATGGCTCCCCGGCGTCGTGCTTCCCCGACAGGTGCGCCAGTTCCGTGGCGTGTTCAGCGCTCTCGCGCGCCAAGGTCAGGGACTCCGGGCCGCCAGCTACACCAGCCGGAGTATCGCGGTGCATGTCGAGATATGCCTTGACTTCGCGACCTTCTTCGCGCAGCAGCAGGGGCAACAAGGCATTGGGCCCGATGCGCCGCCCGATCATGGCCATGAGGCGGGCGCGAGTCGATGGCGCGAACGGCGGCGGGGCGCTGCCGTGCTCGCGTAGCAGTTCTTCCCAGATCGACAGGTGTCGGCCTTCGACTTCAACCAGTCGTCGATAGACGTCGCTCTTTTTCTTGTCGGGTTCTACCTCAGCCAGCACGCCATAGAGAAACGCGGCGTCTCCTTCGTCCTGCCAATGCTCGCGGAACGAATCGAGGTCAGGCGTGCGCGCTGGGTGAGTGTCCGCACTGGGTGTGATCGGGGCAGCAGGCATGGGAATGAAAATAGCCGGTTTCCCCTCTGACCGTCACAGGCGGAAACCCTTCGACGTGGGGCCGTGACAGACCGAGTGACCATCAGACGGCGACCTCACATGCGAACAGCTTATCACGCAGTCGTGCCGGCCATGCTCATGCTGGCGGCAACCACTCCCCTCTCGGCGCAGGAACGGAAGCGAGACCGCGAGCGAGACAATGAGCCGCGGCAACGGACCGTGTGGGTGTCACGCGATGACGACCGGCCGCGACTGGGGATCTCGACGTCGTCGGGGTCCAAGCGCGATACGCTGGGGCTGCTGGTGACGGATGTCGTAGAGAACGGGGCAGCGGCCAAGGCAGGGATCGAGGAAGGGGATCGCATTGCCTCGATCAATGGCGTGAACTTGCGGGTGTCGTCTGAGGATGCCGGCGACGAAGAGATGGCAGGCGTCATCCAGCGCCGCCTGGTCCGCGAGCTGGAGAAGCACAAGGCCGGCGACGAGGTTGAACTCCGCGTCTGGTCGAATGGAAACTGGAAGACGGTGAAGGCGAAGCTGACGGAGCGAGAAGACGTTGGGTTTGCCACGACGCTGCGCGACCGTCGCGAGGAGATGGAGAACCGCGCAGTGCTCGGGATTGGGCTTGGTGCGTCGGGAAGCCGCCGCGACACGTTAGGCTTGCTCGTCACCTCAGTATCTGAAGAGGGGCCGGCGGAGAAGGGGGGCGTTGAGGAAGGGGATCGCTTGGTGTCCATCAATGGCGTGGATCTTCGCGTCGCCAGGGAGGACGCGGGTGACTGGTCGTCCAGCAGCACCCGCGTCCGTCGCCTGAACCGGGAGATGGAGAAGGTGAAGCCGGGTGACGCGGTGGAGCTGAAGGTGTACCGCGATGGCCAGCAGCGCACGGTGCGCGTGACGGCGGGGAAGGCATCGGAGCTGAGCGACCGCGGGGGTTTCTTCTTCGGCGACGGCATGGGCTTCGCCGTGCCGAGAGTTCCGCGAGCTCCCGAAGCGCCCATGCCTCCGGTGCCCCCGCAGCGTCCGTTCTTCCAATGGAACGACGACGGTGAGATGCGGATCCGCGTGAGCCCGAAGGTTCGCGCCGACGTGGAGGAAGGGATGCGCGGGTTGGAGGATGGGTTCATCCAGTTGCGGCGCGCGATTCCTCGAATACGGGTGCAGGTGGATGACGATGATGCCCCTGACGACGCGCCGCCAGCTGCATGGGTGCGGCCCGCACCGCGAGTAGGTGCCGGACCGGCGATAGCCAGCGTTCGATGGCCAACCACCGTCGGATGGACCGGCGGGTCCCAGCTCGAGGGGCCCGCCGTTGGCGTTTGGGGATCTGACGTGGACGCTGCCAACGGCACCTTCACGGTGTCCGGATTGAAGCTGTCGATCGTGGATGGCGACCTCTCAGACTACCTCGGCGCCGGTAGTGACCGGGGGCTCCTGGTGATTGACGGGAGTGCGCGGTGGGACGGCATCCGGCAGGGCGACGTGATCCTGCGATTGGATGGTCACCCGGTGCGCCCGCGCGGGGAGGGCGTTTCCTTGCAGTTGCGCGGCAATGGCACGCATGAGGTCGACCTGATGCGCGGCGGCAAGCGGATGACCGTGGCCGTGCGCATCGGCGGTGACTGAGCGCGCATGGTCTCGGTGACAAGGGCGCAGCCAACTGCATGGTTGCGCCCTTGCTGCGTCGAGGGCCAAAAAATACGTTAGGCTGGCGGCGACGCACGCGCGCCGCGCCCTCGTCACCAACCTGCCAGCCTGCCCCCTCTGATGAGTCTCACCCCGCAACTGAGTTCACCGGCCATCCGCGATCAGATGATCGAGCGGGCGCGCCGCCTGCGCGCGGACAGCCCCGGCGCTTGGGGGCGTATGACGGCCCACCAGATGGTCTGGCACGTGACGGGGGCGCTGCAAAGCGCCTTGGGTGAGTTGGACCTGCCGGATCTGGGCAACTGGTTCTCGCGTTCCGTCGTGCGTTATGTGGCGCTGCACACCTCGCTCGCCTGGCCCAAGGGGACGCCAACCAGTCCCGTGCTGGATGCCGCACGCCATCCGCCGCCAACCACCCCATTCGACGACGATCTGCGTACCCTGTGCGAATGCCTGGACCGGTTCTCCAGGGCCAACGTGAACGGGCGCCCCCATGTCGTCTTTGGCCCGATGTCGCAGGACGAGTGGCAACATTGGGGCTGGCGACACACCGATCATCACTTCCGTCAGTTTAAACTCTGATTCCGTTGCTGGCGCGTGCGGCGAGGAAAGCCAGCGTCGACGGACGACGGGGCGTCCGCGTGGTGTCAGAGCTGGTTTATGCGCAATGCGACGTGTTCGGTTAGCCGCGGGGTGACCGTGTGCGGCGCATGATGGTGCCGGCCACGCCGTGATAGGTGAGTTCCTCAACAGCCGACCATCCCCACCGCGCATACCACTCCTGCAGGTTTGTCGTGAAGAGGTAGAGCACCGGCAGCTCGAGGGATTCGGCCTCCTGAATTAGGCGATCAACCAACGCCGCGCCGATGCCACGGCCTCGGACGTCCTCACGAACGTACAGGCTGGCCAACCAGGGGGAGTACTGCGGCCACTCCGGGAGGTCGTGAGCGAGCAAGCTGATGGAGCCGACGGGCAGACCATCGTGCAGCGCCACCAAGGTGGTCGGAACCGCGGTGCGCGACGTGTGTCCGGCCAACTCGTCGATCGCGGCCTGTTCCGTCCACCACGGCATCAGGCGCGACCACTCCGCAAAATGCCAGCGCCCGAGCGTTGAGGCATGCGTTGGATGGTCCGCCAAATGGTGGATGGTAATCGGCACGGATGTCACGGATACTCCGTCAGGGTCAAGGCACCGCACCGGGCCAAGCGGGCCCCGCGAACTTGAATCTCTACAACCTTCATGGCGTACGGGAGACAGGAACCATGTGCATCACGCGACGCCGTCACGACCATGAAATTTCAGGCGCCTTATCGGGCCCGTCGCCCCGTGCGCATAGGTGACGCCCATGCGTGACGCGAAGGGAGAGCCACAGGCGTACGTAATGTCGCGCGACGCTGGTGTTCTACTTGGCGCCCTGGCGGTGTTGCTCCACGTCGTCGCTAATGCGAGCTCTCCGTACGGATGGCAGCGCGATGAATTCCTGTACTTTGCCATGGGGCAGCACCTTCAGCTGTTCCGCATGGATTTTCCGCCGTTCATTGCCATCCTCGCTCGCGCGGGCCGGGCCTGGTTTGGCGACTCGCTGGTGGCCACGCGTCTTTTTCCCGCCTTCGCCCACGCCGCCCTGATCGTCCTGAGCGCTCGCACGGCGCGGGTACTGGGCGGAGGGCGCTTTGCCGAGTGGCTGGCGGCCCTGGCCGTCCTCATGTCTCCGCTCTTCATGCGGCCGGGCACACTCTTCCAACCCGTGGTGTTCGATCAACTGTGGTGGACCTGTGCGCTCTTCGCCTTGTTGCAGGTGGAGCGAACGCAGGACGGACACTGGTGGATGGCAGTCGGCGTCTCGTTAGGTCTTGGCCTGCTCACAAAGTTCAGCATCGCGTTCATTGCGTTGCCGCTGGTCATCGGGGTGGTGTTATCGCCGACACGGCGCTGGTTGTCGACGCGGTGGCCGTGGATAGCGGCCGGGATAGCTTGTCTCATCGGCCTTCCGTCTGTCGTTGGTCAGCTGCAACTCGGGTTCCCTGTCCTGACGCAGATGCACGACTTAGAGAATAGCCAGCTCGCCTACGTGACCCCGCTGGCGTTCCTTGCAGCGCAGGTACTCTTTTCTCCTGTCTTCGTCCCGCTTTCGCTGTGGGCACTCTTCGCCTTGGTCAGACGTCCAGCGTCCCGCGCGGTGGGCATAGCCTGCGTTGGAGCGTTTGTTCTTCTGATGGCGCTGAAGGGCAAGGCATACTACGTGGGGCCCATCTATCCCACGCTGTTCGCTGCCACGGCCGTAGGGGTGGAGGGAATCGCGTCGCAGCGACGGCTGGTACGGAGCCTCGTGGTCGCAGCGGCCTTGGTGGTCGGTGTGGTCATCGCACCCTTCGGCTACCCAGTGGTCCCACCGGTGTCCATGGCGCGTTACGCCGCTGCCGTTGGCATTACGTCGGCGGTAAAGACCAACCAGGGCGAGCAGTTGGAGCTGCCGCAGGACTACGCCGACATGCTCGGGTGGGAAGAAATGGTTCGAGCGGTGGCCAAGGTCTACCACGCACTCCCACGTGCGGAACAGGAGCAGGCGGTGATCGTTGGCCAGAACTATGGGCGCGCCGGCGCGGTCGACTTCTTCGCCGACCGATACGGACTCCCGCACAGTGTGTCGACCGCCGGTAGCTACTGGTTCTTTGGCCCGGGCGATCGTCCCGGAAATGTCGTCATCTCCATTGGGAGCGATCGGGCGGATCTAGAACAGTACTTCGAGTCCGTTCAGCTGGTCGCGCAGACGTCCAATCCTATGGGCGTGCCGGAAGAGCGTGCGGTGCCTATCTGGGTCTGCCGGTCGCCACGCAATCGGCAGACCCTGCAGTCCCTGTGGCCCTCATTCGCCGGCCAGAACTGAGCACGGAGCTGAACGGCAAGATCGAGGTCTACTCTGCCCTGCGCTCTCTGGCACCGCGAATATCGCACGTCTCGTTCGGGACACGTGCTGTGGTCCAGCTAGAACTCGATTTGCGCGCCCAGTTCCACTACGCGATTGGGCGGGATGCCAAAGAACTCCGTGGCCGAGCGGGCGTTCCGCGCCATGACCGAGAACAACTTCTTGCGCCAGCGCTTCATCCCCGTGCTGCCCTTGGCAATCAGCTGCTCGCGTCCCAGGTAGTACGTAGTGTCCATGCGCCGGGTCTTGATCCCGCCGTCCTGACACCGATGGCGAAGCTCCTCGACGTTAGGCGTCTCCATGAAGCCGTAAAACGCTTTGACCCGCCAAAATCCGTGCTCCAACTTCTCGATCGTCAGGCGCTCCAGTGGTGAAACCTCCGGTACCTCTCGGCCAATGATCGACAGCAGCACGACTTGTTCGTGCAGCACCTTGTTGTGCTTCAGGTGATGCAAGAGAACAACCGGAGTCTTCTCCGACTCCGAGGTCATGAAGATCGCGGTGCCGGGGACCCTCACCACTTTCCCCTGGGACAGGCTGTCCATCAGGGACTCCACTTCCAGTGAACGATCCAGCAAGACCTCGCGCAGCAGCATCCGGCCGCGTTTCCACGTCGTCATGACGGTGAACAGGCAGACGCCAATGGCTAAGGGCACCCACCCCCCCTGTTCGATCTTGATGGCGTTGGCGCCAAAGAAGGCCAGGTCAACCGTCAGGAACAACACGGCCAAGCCGCCAGCATGCAAGGTCGACCAGTGCCATCGTTCCCTGGCCACGACATAGAACAAAATCGTGGTGATTGCCATGGTGCCGGTGACGGCAATGCCGTACGCCGCGCCAAGCGCCGAGGAGTTCTTGAAACCAAGAACCACCAGGAGCGTGCCCAGCATCAACGCGGTGTTCACCTCGGGAATGTAGATCTGGCCGGCCTCGCTCTTGGACGTGTGCACGATCGTCACGCGCGGCGTGTAGCCAAGCTGCACGCTCTGCTGCGTCAGGGAGAATGCGCCGGAGATCAGGGCCTGCGACGCAATGATCGCCGCCAGCGTCGCGATGGTGATCAGCGGGTACAGCAGCAGTCGTGGCGCCAGCAGGTAGAACGGGTTCTCTGCCGCCTCAGGTAGCCGCAGTAGCAGGCCGCCCTGGCCAAAGTAGTTCAGGAGCAACGCCGGGAAGACCAACCCAAACCATGCGCGGCGGATCGGCTTCTTTCCGAAATGCCCCATGTCGGCATACAGCGCCTCGGCGCCCGTCACCGCCAGCACCACCGCGCCTAACAACACGAACGCGTGCGTGCCATGATCGACAAAGAACCGCATGGCATACCACGGGTTCACCGCGAACAGGATGCGCGGCTCCCTCGCGATCTCCACACTCCCAAGTATGGCGATCGCGAAGAACCACACCAGCATCAGCGGACCAAAGACGGTACCGACCTTCTTCGTCCCGTGCCGCTGGCCCAAAAAGAGCACCAGCAGGATGATGATCGCGGCGACAAGGATGACGCGCGGATCAAGGTTCGGGATGGCGATGTTGAGTCCTTCCACCGCCGACAACACCGAGATCGCCGGCGTGATGATTCCATCGCCGTACAGCAACGCCGCGCCGAACAGCCCGAGCATGATGATCAGCGTGTACCGCCGCCGATGGGCCGCGTCATCGCGCGACTGTTGCAGCACCAACGCGAGCAGGGCCAGGATTCCCCCTTCTCCCCGGTTGTCGGCCCGCATGATGTAGATGATGTACTTGATGCTGACGACGGCGATCAACGACCACAGGATCAACGACAGCACGCCGTACACGTTGTCCGGGGTGCGCGCGAGGCCGTACTCGTGCTTGAAGCACTCGCGCAGGGCGTAAAGGGGCGACGTCCCGATGTCGCCGTAAACGACGCCCAGCGCAGTGAGTGTCAGCACCGCTAGCCGTTGGCCCCGCGGGTCGACGTCCGCATGGATGCGTGGCGGCGTCGAGGGAATTTCCGATGTCGTGGTGATCGACATCGCGCGAAGCGACGGTTCGCCTTCTCCAGGGGGAGCCGGAGTGGCGCTCATGTATTCGAAGGCGCTGGACGCACCTGAGGATGCCGAAGACCTGGGAACGCGATGATCGCGAAGTAAAAACGGGTCGCGGCACCGAGGCCACGACCCGTCTCAAATCTACCCGAAAGCCCTTGGCGGTAAAGCGACCTACTTGCTATCGCCCGCTGGCGGCGTGTTTCGACTGGCCTCCACGGCCGCCCGAAGTTCGCTCGCCGTCCGCTCGAGGATCTGCCGGACCTTGGCGGCTAAGTCCTTGTCCTTGTGATAGTCACGCACCGAGCCGTAGGTCGCGGCGGCGACATCCCGGAACGAACGGTTGATGTCCATGACGGCGTCCGAGAGGATGCTGGCGCCGATGTCAGAGATGCGCTCGAAGACATCTTCGACCGTCGACTTGTTCTGATCCAGGTACTGACGCCCCGCGTCCGTGATCGCGTAGATCTTCTTGCCGCCCTCTTCCGGCGTGACCGAGGCGTATCCGAGGTCCTCAAGCAGCTGGAGGGTGGGGTACACGGTACCCGCGCTGGGGCTGTAGGCGCCGCCGGACTGTTCCTCGAGCTCTTTGATGATCTCGTACCCGTGGCGTGGCTTCTCCTCGAGAAGCTTCAGGATGACGTATTTGAGATCCCCCTGCTCGAACATTCGGCCGCCCCGAAAGCCGCGCCGCCGACCACCCTTTCCCATCCAAATGCCCCATGGCTCCTCGAAAGACCAAGCTCCGCGGCCACCACCGGCTCGCGGTCCACAGCAGGAATCAAAACGTGACCACATAACCAAACTCCGATATATCGTTGGATCGAACGATATATCGTTGCAAAGATATATCGCAAGGGTGGACCCCAAAAAAAGAGGGCGACGCGCTGGCGCCGCCCATGAAGTCCTCACCGACCAGTTGCTCAGTCCTCGTGGTCGTGCTTCTTGGTCGTTGAGTCGTTGATCTCTCGGATGAACTCGTCGAACGCGACCGCTTGGCTGCTATCCAGCAGTAGGCGAATCTGGGCACGCGAGTGAAGCTTCACGGAGTCCAGCTGATTTCTCACTGGCGCCATAACGACCTGATACTGCTTGTGCCGCTCGTCCAATATGGAGTCGACTTTCCGCTCCTGCTCCTGGGAAAGCGAGAGTCGATCCGCGAGAGAGCTTCGAACCTGCGTGACCGATGCGTCTGTGGCGCAAATGCGGTCCTGAATCATCACGCGATCCGCGGTAAAGCCCAAGGCGCCGCCGACCAGCACCGCGCCGAGTAGGAACATCATGGCCTGCTGTTTTGACGGAGTCATGGGCTTACATCAACGCGAAAGGAGGTACCGTAATGTGGCCTCACGCGTCACCGCGCTCGGCTCGTTCCCCAAGGTCTCGGTCAGAATCAGCGAGTCGGCCGGCGCGCCGAGCAACTCCTCATAGGCCACGCGCTGCCGTTCCTGCTCCGAGCGCCATGCCGCCGCGCCGGCAATGAGCGCCGCGCCAATGCCAGCTGCAACACCAATGCGCGTCCAGCCGCGAAAGTAGGACCACCATTCACGCGACACGGCGCCCTCGGACAGAATCCGGGCCATGACGCTTCGCTCAAATCGCGCCCAATACCCGTCATCACCCGGAGCCGCATAGTGCGATCGTAGCGCCTCGGTCACGTCCTCGTCGCCGGCATCTCGGCCTTCGCCGCGAATGAGCTTCATAACTTGCTCCTCAGACTTCCCAACACCGAGCGCAGTCGCGCCCGGGCATGATGGAGATCGGAACGGGCCGTTCCTTCGGGAATGCCCAGGATCTTGCCGATCTCAGAGTGTTTGAATCCTTCAACGTCATGAAGGACGATTACTGAACGTTGGCGTTCCCCGAGCGTCTCCAGCGCGGCGCTCAGGCGCCGACGCAATTCGTCTGACTCCGCGGGGTCTTGAAACGGCGACGCAATGGAATCGGCGAGCGCATCGGCATCGCGCACTTTCTTGCGACGCGTGATGTCGAGCGCTGCGTTCGCGACAATACGATGGAGCCAGGCCGCGAAGGCCTGATCGGGAAGGAAGCGATCGAGTGCCCGATAGGCGTGCAGGAACCCTTCCTGGACGGCATCCTCCGCGTCTTCATGCGTGAGCACGATGGCCCGCGCCACGGCGTACGCGCGACGCTGATGCGTGTGCACCAGGGACGCGAACGCCTCCGTGTTGCCGCGTTGCGCGGCGACCACGAGCTGCTGCTCGATCTCGCGTTCGGCGGGATCAGTGGCCACGCGACGTGGTCCCTGCCGTTCGGCGGGTTCTACGACAGCTAGATGTTGCGCGAGAGACGTTGCCACGCGTTTGGTGAAAGAGGACGTCCATTAAACGCGTCCGTCGTGGGCAGTGTTGAGAGCTAGCCACCAGCGGGAGTACCCGCCAGACCGAGCTGCTCGGCTTGGCCCTTCATGGCATCCACGACGAACTGGATGTGCTCGTCGAGGTCGACTCCCATCTCGCTCGCGCCTAGCAGGACGTCCTCGCGACTCACGCCGCGCGCAAAGGCCTTGTCCTTCATCTTCTTACGGACGGACTTTGCGTCTACCTCGAGAATACTGCGCGAGGGCCGAACGAGAGCCGTGGCGGTGATCAGTCCGCTGAGCTCGTCGACGGCAAATAGTATACGCGCCATAGAGGTTTCTCTCGGGACATGGCAGTACGTGGCGTGTCCGAGGATGGCCTGCAGAATGTCTTCCGGATATCCCAGGTCGCGCAGGATTCGCACGCCTTCGGCCGGATGTTCCTTATCTGCTGAATGTTCCGCGTTAGGCCAGCGTTCGTAGTCGAAGTCGTGCACGAGTCCGCACAATCCCCATCGTTCGACATCGCCGCCGAGTCGTGCGGCATAGGCGCGCATGGCCGCTTCCACGCCCAACATGTGCTTTCGGAGCGATTCGCTCTGGGTGTACTCGCAAACGAGCTTGTACGCGGAATCGCGGGACGGGAGGGCGGATTCGGTCATGAGTACTGGCCGGGGCAAGGGGAGGGGGGACGGAGGTGATGCGCCTGAAGGTAGCACGGACCACGGCATCCATCACGCATCGAACACCTTCACGATAGTCCCCGCCTGTGCGGCCTGTCGATGCAGCTCCGGCGACGGCGCCACCAAGTAGCCGTGACGTGCCGCGGCGAAGATAGGCAGGTCGGCGATCGAGTCGCCGACGTAGTCGAAGGGTCCTGCGCCAATTGCTCGGCGGATGGCCGCCACCTTCGCCGCGCCCTTGGCATTGTCGCTCCCATCGGTGGCCACGATACCATCGAAACAGGTCAGGTAGCTGGCGACAGCTTCCGCGATTCGTCGATGGGCAGCCGTGGCCAAGAGGACGCGGCGTCCTTGGGCGTGTTGCGCGCGCACGAAATCGACGACGGCGGCACGCCACGGGAGTTGGCTGGGGTTGGGGACAACGTACGCGGCCACCGCCGTCTTCATTTCGCCGCGTCCGCGAGCGAGGGCGATGGCGACCTCCGGCAGCTTCCACGGTCGGCGGCGCGCCAGTTCGCGCAGGGAGATGACCAGCGTATCACCGGCAATCAGGGTGCCGTCGAGGTCGACGCAGAGTGGGACTTGGTCCGAGGCGGCCGCCGCGCTCATCGATCAATGGTCGGTGCTTGGGCCAAACTGCCGGGCACGGCCTGTGCGCCACAGCAGCAACAACGGCAGGGAGCTGCACAGCAAGATACCGTTCAGCAGGTAAATGCGACCAAAGGCGATCACGCTGGCTTGAGCGGTGATCTGCCGGTCAAGCGCCATGAGGGCCTGCTGTTTGGCGACGAACAGGTTGGCGCCGCGCGACGCCAGCCCCTGGGTCAGCAGGTCCAACCGCTGCCGTGACAGCGTATCGAAAAGTCCGACGTGCTCGGTGATGAGTGCCTTGTTGGCGGCGGTGTATCGCCCGAGCAAGGTGGCCATGATGGCGATGCCGAGTGATCCGCCGAGCTGACGGAACAGGTTGAACAGTGCCGTGGCTTGGGGAAGGTCGCGGAACGACACCTCTGCCATGGCGGCGCTGGTGAGCGGCACGAAGATGAGCCCAAGGCCCACCCCACGCAGAATGAGTGGAATGAAGATCTCGTCGGTGGAGCTCTGCAGCGTCATACGCGAGAGCAGGATCTGCGACGCCAGGAACAGGAAGGCGCCGATCACGATCGATGGTCGGGCATCGAATCGTCCGCGGAAGCGTCCCATCAGCCCCATCATCACCGCCGAGGCCAGCGCACCAGGCAAGAGCGCCATGCCGGTTTGCGCGGCGGTCAGGCCGTGCAAGGACTGCAGGAAGATCGGCAGCACGAACACCCCGCCAAAGAGCGACAGGCCTAGGGCAGCTCCAAAGGCCACGCCGGTGGCCAACTGCCGGTTCGCCAACACTCGAAAGTTGATGACCGGCTCATCGATCGACAGCTCTCGCCAGATGAGCAGCAAGGTGGAGCTGACGAAGATGACGAACAACGCGGTCACAAAGCGCGAGTCGAACCAGTCATAGCGCTCACCGCGTTCTAGCATCCACTGGAGCGACCCCACGGCGACGGTCAACAGCACAATGCCCAGCACGTCCACGGTGCTCGCCTTCACTTGGTGCGCGGAGTCGTGCACGTACGCGATCACCATCAGGAAGGCGATGATACCGAGCGGGATGTTGATGTAGAAGATCCACGGCCAATTGTAGTTGTCGGTGATCCACCCGCCTAACGTGGGTCCCAGTGTGGGGCCCACCATCACGCCAATGCCGAACATGGCCTGGCCGATGGCCACTTCACTCGGCGGGAACGCCTCGAACAGCGTGGCCTGCGACGTGGAGAGCAACGCCCCGCCGCCGATGCCTTGGACCACGCGCCAGAACACCAGGGATCCCAAGGTGCTGGAGTTGCCGCAGAAGAACGACGCGATGATGAAGATCGAGATGGAGCCAGCGAGGTATCGTTTCCGGCCAAAGAAGGCGGACAACCAACTGGACATCGGGATGATGATCACGTTGGCGATGATGTAGCCGACGGACACCCACGTGATCTCGTCAACCGTGGCGCCGAGATTCCCCATCATGTGGGGAATCGCCACGTTCACGATCGACGTATCGATGATCTCCAGTACGGTCGCCAGCGTGACCGCAATGGCAATGAAGTACTTGTACTTGTAGCGGTCGTCGCTCACTTGGTGATCACGTGGGTGGTGAGACTCATGCCGGGGCGAAGCGGGTGCTCCTTGCCGCATCCTTGCGTGATCTGGATGCGCACCGGAACGCGCTGCACCACCTTCGTGAAGTTGCCCGTGGCGTTGTCCGGCGGCAGCAACGCAAAGCGTGCCCCCGTGGCGGCGCTGAGGCTCTCTACCTTGCCCTTGGCCTGGCAGTCAGGGAACGCGTCGACGTCGAAGTCCACGCTCTGGCCCACGCGAATACGTTCGAGCTGCGTTTCCTTGAAGTTCGCCGTGACCCAAATGTCCTGGTCGTCCACGACGGTCAGTAGCGGCTGCCCCGGTTGCACCAATTGCCCGGGTTCAACCTGACGACGAGAGACTACGCCCGACCGCGGCGAGATGACCGATGTGTAGGAGAGTTGCAAGCCGGCGTTGTCGGTGGCGGCGTTGGCGGCTCGCAGTCGCGCCTGGGCCAAACGCGTCCCCGCCTCGGCGCTGCTGACCCCGGCCGCGGCGCCAGCAGCCTGCCGTTCGAGGCTTTCGATCGTCGCGGAGGCATTGGTGACGGCCCACTGCGCGGCATCCAGTTGTTGCCGGGAGACCACCTGCTTGTCCGCCAGCTCCTTCAGACGCCCCAGATCCGCTTGCGCCTTCTGATAGGTCGCCTGGGCCGCACGAATCTGCGACTCCAGGGCGCCCCGCTGACTCGTCGCGCTTTCGACCATCGATCCGGACTGACCAATCACTCCTCGGCTGCCAGCGACGGCCCGTGCCGCTTCCAGATCGGCCTGCGCCGACGCCAAGCGCACTCGGTACTCGCTATCGTCGATGCGCACGAGGGTGTCTCCCTCGCGCACCGTGGTGTTCTCGTCGGCTGACACGCTACGGACGTACCCGCCGACACGCGCCAGCACCGGGACGATGTGTCCGTCGACCTGGGAATTGTCCGTGGATTCGTGCGCGCGACCATACGACCACTTCTGATACGCGAAGATGGCCGCCGCGATCGCAAGAATCGCGAAGACCCCAAGGACAACGGGCCGGCGCCCTTGTGGCGCAGCGGCCGGTGCTTCGGCTGTCGCGCGGCTGCCTGACGATGATGACACTGCAGTGGCCATGGTTGAAAAAGGCTCTCGAGAGAAGTCGTGAAGGAAGGGTCAGCGAAGGTGCCGCGCCGTGCCTCGGGCGCGCGCCAAGGCGATGCGAGCGTTCAGCTGTGACGCCATGGCGTCAACGAGTTGCGTTCGGGCCAGACCCAGTGACAGGGAGGCTGTTACCACGTCGCCATTTCCGGCGACACCGGCGCGGAAGCGATCGCGGGCTTGCGCCACCTCTTGGTCGGCCAACACCAGCCGCTCGCGGGCGGCGGCGGTCTGCTCGGTAGCCGACGACAGGTCCAACGTCGCCGACTTGATATCGAGTTGCACCTGCTGCTCCAGGTCGTGGCGCCGGATGTCGATTTCCCGTTGCTGGGCGTGCTCCTCTTCCAGCCGCCCCTCGCGCCGGAAGCCATCGAAGATGGGAACCGCCAGCTGGATACCGAACGTGTAGGTCGCCAGGTATGCGCCGCCGGCGCCCTGAATGGGGCCGTGATCGCCAAAGGCGGAAAGCACCGGGAGCCGTTCCAACTGTGTGGCGCGCACCTGGCCGTCGAGCGCCGTGCGTTGGGCGTCCAAGCTCTTTAGCTCGGGCCGCCGCGTGGTCGTTCCACCATCACCGACGCCAAGGTCGCGACCCACGAGTCCCGCCAGTGAGTCAGTCAACGCCACGTCCGAGTCGGCGGGGAGCGAGAGCGCGCGTTGCAGCTCCAGACGGGCCCGATCCCGCTCATTGCGGGCGGCAATGAGCTGCGCGCGGATAGTCGCCAGCTGCGATCGCGCGCGCGTGACGTCCAGCGCAATGCCAACGCCGGCGGTCAGCTGGTCCTGGGCGATCGTCAGGAGTTCGGCGGCCAGTGTAGAGTCCGAGGCGCGGGCCTGCACTTGTGCCTCACCACGTGCCACACGTGCGTAGGCGAGAGCCGCCGCCACCGCCGATTGCTCAGCGGCGATGTCCACGTCCAGCTCGGTGGCCTGCGCTCCCGCCGACGCGGCGCGCACTCGGCCCAGCGCGCCAAAGTCCACGATCGACTGCGACAGGCGCGCCCGCAGGTCCACAGTGTTCACGGGACCCAGGACAATGCCGCGTGGATTGAAGAAGGATTGCCCGTCCGGCCCCTTGAAGTCGAAGCCTAACGTGGCGGTGTTGAACTGACGGCCGCTCCGCAACGCTACTGCCGACAGGTTCGGGAGCAGGTCTGCCCGGCGCTGGCGCACGCGGGCATCGGCTTGCGCGGCCCGCGCACGCGCCGCCTGCGCCGGTGCGCCCTGGTCGGCGGCCAATTGAATGGCCTCGCCGAGCGAGAGGGCGCGCGTAGACTGCGCGGCCAGCCAAGTCGGCGCACTCAGCAAAGGGAGCGCGAAGGCAAGGATCGAAAGACGGAGTCGCATCAGGTGCGGGAACGTGTGCGGGGAGCGGTGGTCGCCGATGGGACGGCCATGGACTGAAGGAAGAACTCGATCAGCGTGTCTCGAACCGAGTCTGACGATTCGTTCGTGAACGTGCCAAAGGCTTCGCGTCGTGCGTACCACACGGCGTGGGTGGTGAACATGGCGCCGAAGATTCGTGCGGCGACGACCGGATCCATGGGCCTCAATTCACCGCGTTCCATGCCTCGCGTTACCACGGAGACCAACAGCCGCACGGATCGCTGGATCACTTCCACGCCGTAGAAGTGCGCGAGATCCGGGAAGCGAGGCAGGTCACTGTTGACCAGTCGGTACATGGTCTGGTAGTCCGCCGAGGTGACGAAGTCCCAGTGCCTCACCGCGTAATGACGGAGCGCGTCCGGGTCATCGCGCGTGGCTTCAGCGGTCTGCTCAGCTGCTTCGATCGCGGTGATGATTTTCGCGCGGACTACCTCACGGAACAGCGATTCCTTGGAATCGAAATAGAGGTAGATCGTGCCCTTGGAGACGCCAGCTTCTCTGGCGACGTCCTCGAGGCGGGTGCGCGAGAGTCCGTTGGCTCCGAACACGCGAAAGCCGGCCTCGATGATCTCCTGAGGTCGGTCTCCCGGACGCCGCTGCCATCGAGGGGCGTGCGCCGGTGATTCGCAGTCGGGGAGTTGTTCTGGAGGTGGCAATTCTGTAGCGCGACGTGCCATGAGCCTTGCTTGTCCATGTAACTGACTGGTCAGTAAGTAATCGGAAACGGGCCAATGCCGCAAGCGTGCCCGTGATTTTCTCCTGCCCCGTTACATCACTCCGGTTGGCTCAAACGAAATGCAGGCGGCTGGCTGTCGAAACCGCATTCGCGCGCCGACGTACGGCCGGCGAGCACGTGTCGCGAATTCTGACATTTCGAAGGCATCGACGGAGATCGTCTCACATGCACCCCACACGCATTGCCCAGCGCACGGTCATGGCGGGCTTCCTATCGTTCCTCGGGACGCTGCCGTTGGCGGCGCAACGTTATACGCTCCACGGAAACGAGGCGGCGATCTACAACCTGGTCGGGACCATTCGCGTCCAGGGTACCTCGACTGGCGACATTGAGGTCAACGTCGCCAAGAAGGGTGATGACGCATCCAAGCTCAAAGTCGAGACTGGAACAGCACGCGGCCGCGAGTCCTTACGCGTGGTCTATCCGGGTGACCGCATCGTATTTCGCGGGACAGGCAGCACCTCACGCTGGCGGAATGATCGCACGCAGGTGCACGTGAACGAGGACGGGACGTTCGGGGATGGGGACCGTGGTCGTGACGGCTGGTTCGGCCGTGGTGACCGCGTCGACATCGTTTCATCTGGCAGTGGGTTGGACGCTTCGGCCGATGTGACCGTGTCGCTCCCCCGTGGTCGCAGTCTTCGCATCTCGCTGGCTGCCGGCGATGCGACCTTGGAAAATGTGGACGGCGACATTGACGTGAACGTGTGGGCGGCCAACGTGACGACCAACCACACGAAGGGCATGCTGTCGCTGGACACTGGCTCTGGAGAGACTTCCATCACCGACGCCGAAGGTGAGGTGATGATGGATGCCGGCTCTGGTGGCGTCACCCTGACGCGGGTGAAGGGAGCCCGCCTGACGCTGGACTCGGGTTCGGGTCGCGTTCGAGCTGACGAAATTGCCGTCGAGCACCTGAGCATCGATTCCGGTTCCGGGTCGGTTGACCTTCGCGCCATCTCGGCGCCGGATATCGTGCTGGATTCGGGGAGTGGATCGGTGGGGCTGGACCTCAAGGACGATGTGCAGACCTTGCGGATCGACTCAGGATCGGGCAGCGTCACCATCAACGTCCCCGAGTCGTTAGGTGCGGAAGTAGAGGCGGAGACGGGAAGCGGCGGCATCGACTTCGACTTTCCCGTGCAGGTCCTGAAGCGCGACGACGACTACGTCCGCGCGAAGCTTGGCGATGGGCGCGGGCGGATTACGATCGACTCCGGTTCAGGCTCCGTCCGCATGCGGAAGCGGTAGTTCGGGGGACAGAACGGCTCAAAAACCAACGGGGCGCGCATTCACGTGATGCGCGCCCCGTTCTGTCGTGTGCCGAGCAAGCGGCTACTTCTGTTCGGCGGCCTGCCCCGATTTTTCGCCAGCGTACATCTTGTTCGTGAGTTCCACGATCGTGAAGGCCATCAGGAACAGCAGGACGGCGGTGACGACGAGTCCCGTCAGGGCCGCCTTCTTGTCCGTTCCGTGCGACTGCGACATGGGTGTGGCTCCGGTGTGAACGTGGTTAGCTGACGCGCGCAGACGTCATGGCATCATTCTGCCTGATTTTCTTCAGGACGTCGAGCCCCTGCGTGATTTTTCCGAACACGGTGTGGACGCCATCTAGGTGCTTGCAGTTGTTCGGGTCCAGCACGAGGAAGAACTGACTGCCGCCAGTGTCCCTGCCGGCGTGGGCCATCGACATGGCGCCCAGATCATGCTTCCGGGGATTCCCCTTCGTCTCGCATTTGATGGTCCAGCCCGGGCCACCGGTGCCGACGGGGCCCTTGGCGTGCTCACCGCCCTTCGAGTACGGGTCACCACCCTGGACGACGAAGCCGTCGATCACGCGATGGAACTTGGTCCCGTCGTAATAGCCACTGTTGGCGAGTTTCTCGAAGTTCGCGACCGTATTTGGCGCGTCGGCATCATACAACTCCACCGTGATGGTGCCGTGCGTGGTTTCAATCGTT
Source organism: Gemmatimonadaceae bacterium (assembly GCA_046327745.1). Classification (GTDB taxonomy): domain Bacteria; phylum Gemmatimonadota; class Gemmatimonadetes; order Gemmatimonadales; family Gemmatimonadaceae; genus JABAQJ01. The sequence goes on from JAXLXV010000014.1 coordinate 58,717, forward strand.
GCAGTCTTCATTGGGACGGAGGAAGGGTGAGGGGGAAATATAGCCGGATCAGGGCACGCGGGCCGATGGGCAAATGTCGGCCAGGCTGCACTCCGGGCAGCGCGGGTTACGCGCGTCGCAGACGCGTCGGCCGTGCCAGATGAGCAAGTGACTGAACAGGGTCCAGGTGTCGCGCGGTGCCAGCTGCATGAGGTCCGCTTCCACCTTTTCGGGGTCCGTCTCACTCGTTAGGCCGAGGAGGCGTGAGAGGCGGCCGACGTGCGTGTCCACGACCACGCCCTCGTTGATATTGAAGGCATTGCCGAGCACGACGTTGCCCGTCTTTCGGCCGACGCCGGGGAGCGTGACGAGTTCCGGGAGTGTGGCGGGGACCAGGCCGCCAAAGCGATCAGTGACGGCGTTCGCCAGGCCGATGATGGACTTGGCCTTGTTGCGGAAGAACCCGGTGCTCTTGATGATCTCCTCGACGTCTTCCTGCCGAGCGGCGGCCAGCGCGGCGGGGGTCGGGTAGCGCGTGAAGAGCGCGGGGGTCACCATGTTCACGCGCTTATCGGTCGTTTGCGCGGACAGCACGGTGGCGACGATGAGCTGCCACGGGGAGACGTGGTCCAGCTCGCAATGGGCGTCGGGATATTGGAGCGTAAGGCGGCGGATGAGCTCCGCGGTGTAGCTGTCGAGCGGTTTTCCCGCCCAAGCGCCGGCTCCACCTAACGACTTGGAGCTGCGATGGGAGGATCCGGGTGGCGATGATTTGGTGGTACGTGCTGCGGTTCGGGGTGCTATTTTTGCTTTTGGGGGGGGCCCCCCGCGCTTTGCGGCCTTGCCCTTCGCGCTCGCGCCTCCAGCGGTTCCTCCCTTCTCACGCCCGGCGCCGTTCGCCTTGCCGGCGGCGCCCACCTTGCGGCCACCCACCTTCGCCGCCGACCCCGCCTTACGTGCAGCACCGGGACGCTGCTGTGACAGCGGCTGACGCGCGCCACCTCCCCGCTTTCCCGCGCGCCCGCTCATCGTGCACCTCCGCTCGCGGCTGGACCAGGCGTGACGCCGCGTCGCGCGCCCGCAAAGGACAGCACGCCTGCCACGTCGCGGGCGTTCAATACGTTTGCGGGGGACAGCCATCCCTTACGAGCGATTCCAATTCCAATCTGCATATGGTCCAGTCCATCGAGGGAATGAGCGTCGGGGCCGATCTCGATCGTTGCCCCCACGCGTTGGGCCACGCGTAACCAGCGCCAGTCCAGGTCCAGTCGGTGCGGATCGGCGTTGAGCTCCACAGCGACTCCCACGGCCGCGGCGTGGCGCAGGACGGTCTCCATGTCGATCGCGTACGGCTCGCGGGTGAGCAAGAGGCGGCCCGTTGGGTGTCCGAGGATGGTCACGTGCGGGTCGTCCATGGCGCGCACGACGCGATCCGTCATCTGCGTTTCGTCCATGGCGAAGCGCGAATGTACGGAAGCGATGACGTAGTCGAATCGATCGAGGAGCGCGTTGTCATAGTCGACGGTTCCGTCAGGCAGGATGTCCGCCTCGATTCCCTTCAGGATTCGAATTCCGTCGAGCGCATCGTTCAGTCGGTCGATTTCCTCGTGTTGCCGAAGCACGGCGTCCGGGGACAGCCCGCCGGCATAGAATGAAGATTGCGAATGATCCGTGATGCCGAGGTACGTCCAGCCGCGCGCTCGCGCGCCCTGCGCCAGCTGTTCGATCGTCGTGGTTCCATCGGAATACTGCGAGTGGCAATGCAGGACGCCGCGGATGTCATGCGCTTCGATCAGCGCCGGCAGGGCTCCCGCTCGTGCAGCGTCCACCTCGCCCATGCCTTCGCGAAGTTCGGGCGGCGTGAACTGAAGGCCAAAGGCGTGGTACAACGCGCCCTCGCTGTCGATCGGCACCGTCCGTCCGTCGGCGTCGCGCAACTGGTCGCCGACCATCGTTAGGCTTTGCGCATCCGCCAGCACGTCCGCGCAGTGCTCCGCGCTCCCCGTCGCGCGCCAGAGGGCCACCGGAAAGCGGGCGATGTCCACACAGTACACATCCGCCCGGGTCCCGTCCTCAAACCGTAAGCTGACGGCGTGATGTCCCGTGCTCATGGCGTCACGAACGCCTGGAAGTGAAGAGAGTCGGGCGCTGACTTCTGCTGGAGATTCCGCGGCGACGACCACGTCGATATCGCCAATCACCTCGCAGCTCCGCCGCAGAGAGCCCGCGAGCTCGACTCGCGAAACGCCCTGCCAGGCACGCAGGGCGTCTACCAGAGCGCCGGCTTCGGCCCGCGCATGTGGGTAGAGCGTCGGCTGGCCCGACTCGCGAAGGTACGCTATGCCACGGAGGATGCGCTCCGCGGCGCGCGCGCCGAATCGTGGAAGTGCGGCCAACCGGCCATCCTTGGCGGCGAGTTCCAGCTCGTGCAACGTCTCGAGCCCCAAGCCCGCGTGTATTTCCCGAATGCGCTTGGTTCCCAGTCCAGGCACTCGGAGCATGTCGAAGAAGCCTTCGGGGGTCGTCTCACGCAGGACATGCAACGTGTCCGAGTCGCCGCTTTCGTCTATTTCGCGAAGGATCGCGGTGGTCGATGCATCGAGGCCTTGCAGGACGGTGCGCCCGCTTAGGGGGGCATCGGGCCCATCGGTCGCTGTGTCGCTGTCCTGCAGCAAAGCACGCGCGGCGTCGCGGAGGGCGCGCGACTTATCCGCACGCTCGCCCCGCAACTCGAGCAAGGTGGCGACTTCAGAGAGGATGGCGGCGGCAGCGCGCGGTTCCACGCGCGCAATATAGCGCGCGCCCGTGCGCGGATTGCCGGGCTTGCCGCGCTCCGGTGTGCCTTACGCCGGCACCCCGGCGCAGTGTCGGAGCTGGCCGATCATGTCGTGCAACCGTTGCTCCGTGCTATCGATTTCGGCAGCCGCTTCGTCGATGGCCAGCAATCCGGCGCGCATGGAAGTGGCGACCTTGTTGAGGTACCGGATGTCGGTCAGCACGTCCTCGGTGATCTTGCGCAACCCCACAAAGCGACGCTTCTCTGCTAGAGCACGTCGATACCGCAGGAGCAGGTCCGCCTCGCTCAGCGCACGGGCAGATGCCAGGACATCGTTAGGCGAGCGGCCCGGGATCGCGCCATGATCGCGGAATCCTTCATCTTCGTCCCATTCCGAATCGACAAACCAGAGATGTCCGACGTGCTCGACCCCGTCGTGTGCAACCAGGAGGTGCACGTCGTACGTGCGGCCATCGACACCGACGTTGGTGACAAAGAGATCCTGGCTGTCCGTGAGCGTTGTCATGCGATTACCCTGCGAGCGCCGAAGTGTCCTCAAGGAACTGCGTGATGGCGGAGAAGAGCGCGGCCGGTTGTTCGACATACGGGACGTGCCCACTCGCCTCTAGGACGAGGAACCGGGCGCTCATGGCACGCGCGCCCTCTTCAGACGAAACCAGAGGTATCGGGTCCCGACGTCCGTGCACTATCAGTGTCGGCAAATCCAGTGAACGCAGCAATGGGAGCAGGTTGTAGTCGCCGAGGCTTTCCCACACCGTCTGCTGCACCCGGCCGGTGACCCGAAATGGGGTCAGGTCGCGCGACCGGGCTGGATTGGCGAAGTAGCCGGCCACGCTCAGTTCGAACTGTCGCTGGCGATACGCCGCCGGGTCCTTCTCCCGCAGCCCGGACGCTGCCAGTTCCTCCCGCAAGCGCTGGACGGGCCCATCCTGCTGGCGCCGCGCAAACTCGGCGTCGAATTGGGCTCGGTATTCCTTGGAGAGTGGCGCGGGGTCTACGAGAACCAGTCGAGAAGGGGAAGGGAGCAAGGCGGAGTCGCGCGCTTCGAGGGTGTAAAGCAGAGCGAGCAGCGCCCCCCAGGAGTAGCCGACAAGGGTCAGCGGTTTCACGGCGAACTCGTCTACGACCCTTCCGAGATCCTCCACGTGGGTTCGCCAGGTGATCGGCGTCGAGTCGTCCGTCTTCGAGCGCCCGCCCCCCGTTGATCGTAGAACAAAAGGGAGAATCGTTCGGCTAGGGCGAGAAACTGCGGGAGCAGGTAGTCGTGATGTGCCCCGGGGCCGCCGTGTAGTACCATCAGCGGCGCTTGGGAGCCCGAGCCGTACCTGCACCAGTAGAGTGGCACCGCGGTGGACGACGTGGTGCCGGACGTGTCGGGGGGTGGAATGGGAGGAGACACGCGCGAGAAGTTAGCGCAGGGACCCTTGATCAGCGGTCGCAGCCGTGGGAACGAACCGGGTGGGAGAGCGTATCCCGTGGTTCTCCGTCGCTCACAGTAGCTGACCCCTCGGCCGAACCCTCGCCAGAGCTCCCGCCAGTAATCCGATGTTCGGCGACGCACGGCGAGTTGGACTTCGACAATGCTGTCTGGCCCATAGGCAATTCGTCGGCTAATGTGCACGTTCGACCAAGCAGTGCTGAAATCATCAGGTACATGGCTCTGGAGGCCAGTATGAAGAAACGAGTAGTTGTTGCCGCGATGTTGTTGTTCGCAGCTCCCATGGCCAGTCGCGCTCAGGGCGCCGACCCGGACAAGAAGGTCGAAGGGGGCGTGTTGGCGAAGGGTTGGACGGGCCGCACGGACAAGTCGGCGCAGCCGATCACCGGCGCGAAGTTCTATGAGATGGGTGGTGCGCTACACGCCACGTCCGGTCCCGCTGCGATCTACTGGAATCCAGCGAACGTTGCGAAGGGCAACTATGCGGTGAAGGCCACCTTCACGCAGACGAAGGCTCCGACGCATCCTGAAGCCTACGGCTTGTTTCTGGGTGGCTCGAAGCTCGATGGCGACGGCCAGAACTACCTGTACTGCTTGGTGCGCGGCGACGGCAAGGCGATGGTGAAGCATCGCATTGGAGCTGACGTGCACACCCTGATGGACTGGACAGAGAACGCCGCCATCAAGAAGCAGGACGACGCTGGCAAGGCGACGAACGAAATCTCGTTGTGGGCGAAGGCGGACAAGGTGGGCTGCTCCGTGAACGGGACCGAGGTCTTCTCGTTTCCGCGCGCGTCGGCCGTTGGCGAGGGGAAGCTGGAGTCCGTCGATGGCCTTTACGGCATCCGCGTGAACCACAATCTGGACGTCCATATCGCCGGCTTCGGCTTGTCCAAGATGTAAGGCTGGTGCGGCGCCTCGCGTCGCGAGTTGTGCAGTGATCCCGGGCGCCTCGGACCTCCGAGGCGCCCCTTTTTTATTCACGCGAATTCGCGGGCGATAGCCGCCGTGCGGCGGTGGACCTCGACGGTGGAGGCGATGTCCCGACCGTAACCACCAGCGATGACGATCGCGACGGGGATACCAACTTCGCGGCAGGCCTGCAATACCATGGCGTCACGCCGCGCGAGCCCATCGAACGTAAGCCGCAGGCGCCCGAGCCGGTCCTGTTCGTGCGGGTCGGCGCCCGCCAGATACAACACCACGTCCGGCATGGCGCGGGCCAGCACTTCGGGGAGGGCGGCGGCCAGACGTGGCAGGTATGCGGAGTCGTCGGCGCCGTCGTCCAGCTCGATGTCGAGCGTTCCCGGCACCTTGTGGAACGGGAAATTCCGGTGCCCGTGCATGGAAAAGGTGAAGACGCTCGCGTCGTCACGAAAAATGTCGTGTGTGCCGTTCCCCTGATGAACGTCCAGATCGACCACCGCGGCGCGGCGGATTCGTCCCGAATGCTGCAACTGTCGGATGGCCACGGCGACATCGTTGAAGACGCAGAACCCCTCGCCGTGTCCGGCAAATGCGTGGTGCGTCCCGCCCGCCAGGTTCATCGCGACGCCGACGTCCAGGGCGCGAGTGGCCGCCTCGCACGTGCCACCGACGGCGCGGAGCGAGCGCTCGACCAGCAGAGGCGTCCACGGGAACCCGATCCGTCGCATGGCAGCCGGTGGTAAGGTGCCGGCGACGACCTGCTCGACATACAGCTCGTCATGCACCCGAAGCAGCGCCTCGCGCGTCACTCGTGCCGGTTCGTGCATATGGTCTGGCGACACAATGCCGTCGGCCAGCAGCGCGTCGCGCAGCAATGCGTACTTCTCGATCGGAAATCGATGCCCCGCGGGAAGGGGAACGGTGAAGCGCGCGCTGGTCCACGCCTCGAGCGGCATGCCGTGCCCCGCGCCTCGTGACGTGATTGCCTAACGCTTGCCCAACGTCACCTGAAACGTGACCCGCTCACTTCCGCGCTTGACGACAATGGAGACCACATCTCCCGGCTTGTGCGAGTACAGCGCATCGGAATAGGAGTACAGGTCCTTCACTGGCACGCCCCCCAGTTCCACAATGATGTCGCCTGCTTTCATGCCGGCGGCATCGGCCGGGGAACCGCCACGCACGCCGGAGATCCGCATGCCGGCGACGTCCGTCGCTCCCATGTCGGGAATGGTGCCCAACGACGGCTGCGGGCCAGTTCGCGAGGAATTGGAAGAGACGGGTGCAGTACTCTTCACGAATGTCAGGCGCGCCTGACGGTCTCCAAGATCCCTCGTAATACGCTCGGCAAGTGCGACCACGCGCGCGATGCCGCCCAAGTCGATCTTGTCGGCATCGTCCGTCACACGGTGATAGTCCTCGTGGACGTCCGTGAAGAAGTGCAGGACGGACACATTCTTGGCATAAAATGAGCTGTGGTCCGACGGACCGAAGCCATCGCCGATCGCACTGATCTTGAACAGCGGCGCCTGCGTGTTGGCGGCGCGCACGATGTCGGGAAGTTCGGTCGCTGTGGCGACGCCGTACACCAGCAGCTTGTCGTCACGCAGCCGCCCAACCATGTCGAAATTCAGCATCGCCTGCACACTGTCCAAGGCGAAGGGTGCGTGATCGGCGAAATACGCGGAGCCGAGCAGCCCCAGTTCTTCGCCAGAAAAATTGACAATGGCAATCGATCGTCGCGTGGGATGGCGCTTGAGTAGCCTCGCCAGCTCCATCACGGCCACAGTCCCAGAGGCGTTGTCATCTGCCCCGTTATGGATTTCAGGAGCCCTTTCCGGATCCTGTGCGCCAAAAGATGATCGACCCAGATGGTCGAAGTGGGCCCCAAGCACAACGATTTGACCCCGAAGGCTCGCGTCTGACCCAGGGATGAACGCGGCGACGTTCTGCGTTTGGAACGCCGAGGGCAGACCAGCGTGTGCGGCCTCCATGGACCGGGCGACGAACGGCTGGAGAAAGCGCCGAGCGCAGCTCTCCAGCAGTCGGCCGGCGCGTCCAGTGCAGGCGCTTGAAACGGGGATATTCCATCGGTCGGCTGCCTTGGCGTCTGCGTCTGCCCGATTGCCGGGAGACGCGGCCATGGCAGGCCAAGTCAGGGGCTCCAGCCCAAGGGCCTGATAACGCCGCGCGATGTACGCGGCGGCCGAGTCGTTCCCCGGGGTTCCCGTGCCGCGTCCCTCCCATGCGTCACCGGCGAGTTTGCGGATGTCCGTGCCCACCAACGACGTATCGGGTGCCGTGGCGGTGGAAATTGGGGCGGGAACGCCGCTATGGCAGGCAAAGACCACGGCTGAGGCGAGAAAGGCGGTGATTCGGCGCATCGGGCAGTGTGGACGGGTCTGGACGGGGCGGGGGACGGGTGAATCTACCTGTGTCTGCGGCATTTCGGCTGTGGGGTGAGTCGCAAGGGAGGATGCCGGGACGAGGGCGTTTCCAACGGGGCGTCTCATCCGTCTATGTGACAGTGAAGGCACGCTTTGTGCACCCTGGACCCGCGCATGCCACAGCCACAACCCTTCGTTCGCAGCTTCGCTCAATTGGTCTGGATGCTTATTCATCGCGCCAGTGCGATGGAGGAGCAGAAGATTGCGCTGCGGCGTGCGCTCTCGCAGGCGCTCACCCGTCCGCACGAGTTGGCGCTGACGGAACTGAACATCTCGGTGGCCGAAGCGGCGCACGTGCGTCCGTCGCCCGAAGAGTTGCCGTGGATCAGCGAGCTGTCATTGCGCATGGCGGGCCATTCGGTGCGCGCGCTTTCGTTCGAAGCGGGTGCCACCGCCAACGATGTGCTGGGCATTGCCCGGGCGCTCGTGCAGCCGTCCGTGCCTGGTGATGAAGGGGAAGCGTTCGACGCCCGCTTGGTCGCGCTGGGGCTCAAGACGATTCATGTCTATTTCGGCCGCGAAGGATTTGTGCGCCGAGCCACGCCCGTTGCCGGACATCCGGCCATGGCGGGTCCGGCGCGGACACCGCCGTTAGGCATCGCGGCCATTGGCGCCACGCCGGTGCGCCATCCGACGCCGTCCCCTGTTCGCTTGCCGACGCCGGCTGCAGCGAAGGCGGCACCCGTCGGATCCAACCTGCCCCCAGGCTTTGACGTGGCGCCGTCGCCGACGACGTCTGGTGCCCGAGGCAAGGTGATCCGCGACGTCGGAGACGACACCAACCGCATTTACGAAGCAGCGCTAGCCAACGGCAATGTGTCGCGCGAGCTGGAGCAACTCATCGCGCGGATCGATGCTCCCGTGGCCACCGAGCAGGCGGCCAAGTTGATGGAGGAAATCGCGCGGGCGGCTGAGGAGCGGGCGAGCGAGGGCTTGTGGGTGGACGTGGTGGAAATTGCCCGTCGCCTGGTGCATCGCGAGGAGAACGAGAAGCAACCGGACATCAAGCGAGCGGTCGTGGTCGCGGTCCGTCGCCTGATGAAGCCCGGTATCCTTCGTGGGCTGGCGCAGCTGCTGCCACGCCGGCGCGAATTGCGCGACGACATCATCCTGGTGTTGGCCCGTTCCGGAGACATTGGCTCAGACGTGCTGATCGACCTGCTGGTGACCACTGATTCGGCGCCGGAACGGCGGGCGTATCGGGTGGCATTGACGCATTGTCCGTCGGCGGTACCCGCCCTGACGCACTTGTTAGGCGACGCGCGATGGTTCGTGGTGCGAAACGCCGCCGAACTCCTGGGCGAGATGGGCGTGACAGAGTCGGACAGCAAGTTGGCGATGACGGCGCGTCATGCCGATGCCCGCGTACGGCGAGCCGCGGCCGGTGCGCTCTCGCGCTTGGGCACGCCCCGCTCCTTACATGCCCTTCAGCAACTGTTGGTGGACAAGACGCCCGCTGTGCGGCTGCAGGCGGCGATTGGGCTGGGGACCATCCGGAATCCGCGCGCCGTACCGAGTGTGATCGAGGCGCTGGAGAAGGAAGAAGATCCGGACGTGCAGGCGGCGCTGATTGGTGCGTTAGGCAGCATGCCAACCACCGAAGCCATCGAGCGACTGAAGCGAGCCGCTGAACCGGGAAGCCTCATGAGCCGAAAGCCGACGAGTGTTCGGCTGCATGCGGTGCAGGCCCTCTCCGATGCCGGAACGCACTCGGCCATGTCCGTGTTGCGCGGCTTCGCCAGCGACCGGGATAAGGAAGTCCGCGCGAAAGTCGACCGACTGCTGGTTCAGCGCGCCTACGCTAGCTGAACGGCACCCGCGGCGCCGAGGCGCCTAACGGGCGGTGAAGTCGGTGGTGGCGGTGACGGAACGGCAGGCCTCGGCGATCAACGCGGCGGCCCGTTCGACATCATCCAGCGCGACCATCTCGTTCGGCGAGTGCATGTAGCGATTCGGGATGGACACTAACCCGGTGGCTACTCCGCCACGCGCCAGGTGAATGAAGTCGGCGTCCGTCGACGTATCGCGTCCCGCGCCCTGCAACGTGAACGGAATGGACGCACGTTCCGCGGCGTCGCGCAGCAGGCCGAACACGACGGGAGAAATCACGGAGCCGCGCGTGAGTACCGGACCCGCCCCCAGCTTGTGTTCGCCGACTTCCTTCTTCTCCACCGACGGATGGTCCGTGGCGAAGGTGACGTCTACGGCAATGGCCATGGTGGGTGCCACGCGATGGGCGCCGACCACCGCTCCGCCGCCGTGATGCCCGATCTCTTCCTGGGTACTGGCGATCGCGATCACACGTGCGGGGCCCGGATTCTCAGCGTAACGCCGCAGGGCCTCGAGCACGACAAAGGCGCCGATACGGTTGTCGATGGAACGGGAGACGATGCGCCGGTTCGGCAGTTCCCGGACGGGAGCGTCAATGACCGCCGGATCCCCGATGCTCACCAGCTGCAACGCTTCTTCCTTCGAGGCGGCGCCAATGTCCACCCAGACGTCCGTGAGCCGTGAGACCTTGTCTCGCTCGTCCGGCTTCATGAGGTGGATCGGCTTCTTGCCAACCACGCCGATGACGTCGCCGTTTCGGCCTAGGAGCCGGACGCGCTGTCCCACGAGCACCTGGGAGTCCCAGCCGCCGATTGGCCCCACGAACAGGAAGCCCTGGTCATCCACGTAGGTGACAATGACGCCGATTTCGTCGATATGCCCGGCGAGCAGGATGGTCGGCGATCCGTCAGGTACCACGGTGGCCAACGAGTTGCCCATCACGTCGCGTTCAACGGAAGCAAATCGCGAAGCCTCTTCGCGCCACAGCTTGGCCGGCGCGGACTCATATCCTGACGGTCCGGGACAGTCGAGGAGCGACTTCAGGAAGGCGTAGGAAGAGTCAGAGAGCATGCGTAGAAATGATGAGGGTCATGACCAGTCATGACCGGCGCGCCGGACCGAATCAGGTAGGACGCTAAACGATGACACGAGAACGGTCTACGGCGAACAATCCCACCAGATCACGATTGGAACCGACTTATGGTCACGTCAATCTTGTGGCCATGGCCGGAACCAACGGGGAAAAGAGCATCGGATTGAAGATGCGGGCCATTGCCTCGACGCCGTCCACCAGATGAGGGCTTGGCCGGGAGACGAAGGAGTCTCCATCCATGGCCCAGACCTGTCGCTCGGACATCCAATGCCACTCAGGCAGTGCGAGCAAGGCATGCCCGGCAGCCTCCGCGCGCGACAGGGAATATCCGCACGGTGCTACGATCACGACCGCGGGCGACGCGTCGTGCACCGCGCGGGCCGGATAGGCTCGGGAGTGTTCTCCCGATCGGCCGAGGACATCCAGCCCTCCAGCGCGCAGCACCATATCCGGCACCCAATGGCCGGCCGCAAAGACCGGATCGGTCCATTCGATCACCGCCACCAGGGGACGAGGGGCCGCAGCCGACTGCAGGGTCGCATGCACCGTGTTCAGCCTGGCACGAAGGCCAGCCACCAGCTCCAGCCCTTCGTCTGGTCGCTGGATTGCTTCGGCCACGCGGTGCACATCGACCAGGACGTCGTCCAGGGTCTGCGCGCCTAACGTCAAAATGCGAGGTACAGGGTTGAGGCTGGCGGCCAGGGCGCGCACGTCGCGTTCGTCCACCGCGCACACCTCGCAGAGTGACTGCGTGATGATGAGATCGGGGCGGGCCTCGGCAATCGCTGCAACGTCCAGCGCGAACAAGGTTGCGCCTTGTTCATGCTGGTGGCGCACCTGCTTGTCGACCACGCCGGGAGCATCGGACGCATCGATCGTGCTATGGGTGACGCGAGGCGTGTTGGCCGGCACAGCGTCACCATGGCACTCGTGGGTGACACCCACCAGCAGGTCCGCCGCGCCCAGCGAGCCCAGGATATCCGTGGCTGCAGGCAAGAGGGACAGCACCCGCATCAAGCGCGCGGCTCCCCGGGGAACGCCAAGAATGTCAGGACCATGAAGCCGACGCCGAGCTGATAGAACAGGGGGTTCCCGGTGAGTAGATAGATCACGCCGCCGTACAGGGCGGTCGATTCGCCGACCGCCCACGCCACCAGGCTCAGGGTGCGAACACGAGCGGCTTCTCGTGCACGTCCGATCAGCAAGAAGAGGACAACACAGGCCAGCATGGCCGCGGCCCAGATGACCCGCCCCGCCAGCAGCAACGTTCGCGGATCCGCCGTAGAGGCGGGGGCACCTCCCGTCCGGCGCAGCTGCCATACCACGCCGCCAAACACCAGCACCCCGGACAGCAGGGCCAGGCGCAGGATGCGCGTCTTCACGTCACGGGACCGGCCGTTGGTAGACCGGCTTGCCGCCCAAATACGTGGCCAGCACGTTCGTCTTGAGAATCAACTCCACCGGCACCTGCATGATGTCCTGATCCAGCACGACGAAGTCGGCAAACTTTCCTGGCTCGAGTGATCCCGACTCCTTTTCCATGAACCCCGCGTACGCCGCCCAGAGCGTCATGGCCTTGAGCGCTTCTTCACGCGTCATACGCTGTTCTGGGTACCAGCCACCGGCGGGCCAGTTGTTGGCATCCTGGCGCGAGACGGCCGAGTGGAACGAGATGAGTGGATTGACTTGTTCCACGGGGAAGTCCGAGCCGTTGGGGATCACGACGCCGGAGTTCAAGAGGGTGCGCCAGGCATAAGCGCCTAACACACGCGTCGGTCCAATGCGGTTCGTCGCCCAGTACATGTCGCTGGTCTGGTGCGAGGCCTGCATGGAGGGGATCACGCCCAGCTCGGCAAAGCGGGGCAAGTCGTCCGGGTGAATGATCTGGGCGTGCTCGATGCGAAAGCGATGATCGGCCACGGGCACTTCCTTCAGCGCCTGCTCGAATTCATTCAGAACGGTGCGATTCGCGCGATCGCCGATAGCGTGCACGTTGACCTGGAAACCGGCCTTCAGGGCCTTGGCGGCGACCTCGTGGACGCGACCGGCGGGGATGGTGACCAGCCCGTTGTTCTTCAGGTCGTCCGAATATGGTTCGAGTAAAGCGGCGCCACGGCTGCCTAACGCGCCATCGGCCACCAGCTTGATCGAGCGAATCCAGAGTCGGCCGTCGTACAACCCGTTTTGTGGGCCGCGGCCCAGATAGTAGCCGATAGTGCTGTCGTTGTTGGCCACCATCACGTAGTTGCGCAGGTCGTACGTGCCCTCGCGAGCCAGTTCCTCATAGATGTCGATGACCGGCTTGGGGACACCGGCATCGTGCACCCCGGTCAGGCCCCAGCGGTTGGCTTCCTTGATCGCGCCAAGGATCTGGCTCCGCAGTTCCTGCCGAGTTGGAGCTGGAACGACGCGCTCCATGAGGGCCATGGCATTGTCCACAAACACCCCGGTCGGAGTGCCGTCGGCGGCACGCTCCAGGCGCCCACCCGAAGGATCCTTGGTGGCGGCGGTGATCCCGGCGGCCTTCATGGCCGCGGCATTGGCAAAGACCGCGTGTCCGTCCACCCGTTCCAGCAGCACCGGGTTGTTAGGTACGGCTTGGCTCAACGCGTCGTGCGTCGGGAATCGCGTGTCTGCCCAGTCGTTCTGGTCCCAGCCCCGGCCCAGGACCCACGCCCCGGCGCTCAGTCCCTTGGCGCGTGCGGCGACCTTGTCGATGATTTGCTGGTAGGACGACGTGCCGACGAGATCGACAATCGTCAGCGCTTGGCCAAGCCCTGCCAGATGCACGTGCGCATCGACCATCCCTGGGATGACGGTCTTGCCTCCCGCATCCATGACCTTCGTGGATGCCCCTTTCATGGCTTCGATCAATCGGCGCGGACCCGTGGCCACGACGCGTCCGCCGCGAATGGCCATCGCATCCACGACGGGTCGCGTGGCATCCACGGTGTAGATGCGAGCGTTCGTGACAATGAGGTCAGGCGCCTGCGCCTTGGACACACCGGAGATGGTGAGGGCAAGAACGAGCGACGTCGCGAGGGATTGCTTCAACACAGGAGAACTCCAGCGGGAGAGGCCGTTGGGAAATGTGCGGTGCGGTGCGCGCGCAAGCGAGCGCGTGAAATGACTGGCCGGCGGAGAGGTTATCGCTTCGCCTTTGCCGCGTTGATGGCGCTCATGAGGCTGTCGTAGCCCGGATCCAGGGTTCCCGCGGACGCCTTGGTGCGGCTGGCGACATCGGCCATCACGGAAAATACGTCATTGCCATCCGGCGCCTTGTATTGCACGGGCACTCCTCGCTGCAGGAAGAACGACGCGAGGTCCCATTGGCCCATGTAGGCCGCGTTCATGAGCGCGGTCCATCTGGGGCGATCCGTGCGCTCTGAGCGCCCCTGAAGATTCGCGCCGTACTTCAGCAGCAGCTCGGCCTTGGCGACGGTCATGTTGAGGCTGAAGAGCAGGGGAAAGTCGTCGTAGCGCGCCTTGGTGTTCGGATTCGCCCCGTGCTTCAGTGCCGCCTCGAGAACGTCGTTGTACCTGTCGCCGGTGTCGCCGACGATGGTGGCAAACCAATCGCCATTCACCTCGGTCGCATCGGTGGCATAGGGAACACCATGCGCCAACAAGAAGCCAACCATTTCCGGATGCTTCGGCCCGCGCATCAAGTCCGTCGCCTGATCGACCGCCACGCCAAGGAGGGTGTGATCAAAGGTGTCGCGTTGGGTGAAGTCGACGGCTGTCCCCTTGAGAAGGGTATCCACGGCGATCGTATCGCCAACCAGCACCGCGGCGGCGACGCGCGTCAGTGCGGGGTCCTTGAACTTCCCACGCCGGGCCATGGCCGCCGAACGGCCAAATCGGTCGACGACCTGATTCAGGCGCCCTACGGCAAGGGCAATGAACGGCAGGGCCGTAAAGAGCGTTCCACCGATGATGCCGGCGCGCGACCCTGAGCGAGTGGCCCAGTACAGGATGCCCCCGGCCAGCAACAGGATTGGGGTCAGGACGATCGCAAAGCCGGTGGCCATCCCACGACCCGCGGCGTCGTCCCCGACGTTCTGTGTGATGAAGAACGACACCACCAGAAGCGCGTCAATTCCGAAGCAGATCCAACCGATGGTCGAGACGGTCTTGAGCGTTGGCGTCACGATTCCCCATCGCGGTGTGAGAGTCGGCGACCTAGGTCGATCGTACGAAAACCCGCATCACCCCAACCGATCACAAAGACCGAGAATCCCTGCTTCATCCGCATCTCGATGTCGCTTTCCCTGGCCGGATACCCACAAGGCACGTGGAACTCCTTGCAGGCGGACAGCACCTGCTGAATCGCGGCCTCCCATCCTTGTTCGTCGAACAGGCGCTGCCCACTGGCGTTGGTCGAGGTAAAGACTCCGCGCAGGGTGCCCGCACCTGGAAAGAGCACCCCAATGCCCTTGACCGCCGCGATCTCACGAACGTGCGCCAGCCCCTCGCGACTCTCGACAATCGTCCAGTTCAACAATTCGCCGTTCGGGTTCAGCGGCCAGACGTCGGCGCGCTTTTTGTACTCATCGGCGCTCAGTCCCCAGAAAGCGGGCGCGTCGCCGACGGTCTCGGGGCGCGTGCCCCCGTGTGAGGCAAAGCGCATCGCGGCAAGGCCGGTGCGTACTTCATCCGCGCTCTCCACACCCACAAACACGATCGTACTGACCCCAAGGTTGAGCTGACGGGCGATGCGATCAGCGGCGAGTCGTGGCTCTGGTGCGATTTCGTGCGTCTTGACCACCAGCGGATGATGTAGGCGCGGTGGTTGGCCGGGCTCCAAGGTCCCGGCAGCCGCCACGCCTTTGGCGAATTCGGCAAACACCGGGAACGCCGTATCAAAGTCCTCCTCCATGCTGCCGTCGAAAATGAAGTCGGTCGGCGTGTGGGCGACGGCCATACCGGCGAGCTGGGCCGGCGAAGGAGATGGCTCGGAGGTGTTCGTCGCCGGGGCCCCGCCGCGTCTCGCGCTCGGCGCGTACAACCCGAACACCGGTTTCCCCGCGGCGAGCAAGTCAATGAGGGGATTGAGGCGGCGCGGCGCGTAGTCGGCGGTCAGGGCGAGCAGCACGAACAGGGCAAGGCGCATTCGCAAATGATCCGGTGAGAAGGGTCGACGAGAGAACCTAACGAGGCGGGTCCGCGGACAGACGGCGAAGCCCGGCACGTGCTTCCGCGACGATGCCCTGAATCGACGCGTCGCCGCGCTCCCACGCGCTCACGACGTACGCATACGCATCGATCGCGCGCTCACGCTGCTTGAGTCGCTCGAGGATCCGACCGCGTTCCATTTGCCACATCACCATGGCGGCGTTGTCTAACCGCACCGGAAAATCGAGCATGCCTAACGCCAACGAGTCCTTGCGCTGCGCCGAGAGGAATCGCAGCCGAAGCAGGGCGATCGCCGAACAGCCGAGCCGGCATACCGTGTCGGGCATGGTCAGTGCGGCGATGGCGCGATTGGTGTCGGCACGCGCCATCGCGTCCGCGGCAGGCAGGTAGGGCGACAGAAACCCGTACATCGGTTGCGTCACTGCGGCGCGCGCCTTGGCGCTCAGCGCGGCGATACGGGTGGTGTCACGGCGCTCCGCCCACCAGAGCAACGCGATGGCCAACCCGGCCGGGTCGGCGCCGGTCTCCAGACGAGTTGCGATGCGATCCATACTGTCGGCGGGAATGGCACCGGTCAGTGCCGAGAAATACAGCGCCGGAGCTTGGTTCAACGTGGCACTGCGTCCCATTTCCTCAAAGTGTCCGCGTAACGAGAGCGCGTTGGCCGTCGGCCACCGCACGGACATCAGAAATTCCTCGGGCAGGTGGGCCTCGATCCCGTCAGCGAGCGACGTGCGAAGGACGTGCACCGCTGTCTCATTCGAATCGAGCAGTCCCTGCACGGCGGTCACCAGATTCCTGACCACGACCTCCTGTCGGTTACGAAGCAACGAGTCGGTATTCGGCAACTGTGGCTGACGTGGATCGATCGCGCGGGCGGCCAGCGCCAGCGCCTGGGCTTGGGCGCCAGAAGAGTTCAGGCTCAAGTAGTTCGCGAGATGACGCCGCATGGCCTCGACGTCCTGAGCCGCTGCCGTCAGTTCAATCAAGTGGGGATACGCGGCGGCGTAGGTGGAGTCCAGGTACACTGCCTGCTCAAACGCGTGGCGCGCATTGGCGGCTCGCGGCAGGCTTGGCGCCAGTTCGCGGGTGAAGTGGAATCGGACATCACCCAGTTTGTAGAAGATCTCCGGATCGTCGCCAAAGCGTGCCGAGGCTTGCTCCATGAGACCGGTGAGGCGGACCGCGCGTCGATAGCGTTCCGTCGACGGTCCTTCCCGTTGCGTCAGCATGAGCGAAGCAAACAACGAGTCGGCGGCGACCAGCACGCTCTCGCGTGGGGCCAGCCCGTGGTTCAAGGTGCCGGCACGGAGCAGGAGTTGGTACGATTCGACGTCGGGGCGAAGATCCGCGCCCAGGCGCCACCCCAGCGCATTGCCAAGCCGCCACATGGCCGAGGCGTACTGGCTGTCGGCGGCCAGCGCCTGACGATAATGCACCGCTGCCGAGTCCCAGCTGCCGCGCCGGTAGTGCGTCTCGCCCCACAGGAACGACTTGACCGCCGGCAGGGAGGACGAACCTAACGATGGTCGCTTGGTCGCGCCGACGCCGCGAGCCTGGTTCAACGCCGTCAGCAGCGCGATCGACAGGGTGTCGGAGAGCCGGTCGATGCGAGCGCTCTCCCCACTGATCTCGATCTCCTGGCCGACGCGTGTGTCGCGAACGGCATCCAGGATCGAAACCCGCAGCCGCAGGGAGTCCGGTCCCGCTGGGACGGCGGTTCCGTAGATGGCCAGTCCCGCCCGCACCTTGTGGGCGAGCGCCAGTGCCGAGGTCCGGTCGGCGCGACCTGAGTCTGGCCAAACGCGAACGATCGCTGAGGTGGAGACGGTGCGGAGCGAGCCCGCCCCATCGAGGTTGGCGGCCAGCAGGTCCACCATGCCTTCGCGCCACATCCGCGCTTCGGGTCCGATGGCGTCGAATGGCGCGATGGCGATCAGGTTGCCGTCCACTTCAGCGCCACCGCTGACAGGACCGCGGCGCCAGAGGGACACTGCGATGACGAGCGCGACCAAGACCGCGAGCCCAGCTGCCAACCGGGTCGCGCGCACCGACCGCGGTCCGGACACAGCGCCCGTCGCCGACGCGAGGGCGTCGCGGAAGGCGTTGGCGTTCGCAAAGCGCTCGTCCGGCGACTTGGCCATGGCCATGCCTAACGCCGCGGCCAGCGCCGGCGGTGTGTCGTTGCGGCTGGCGATCACCGAAGGCACCGGAGCCGTCAGGTGCTGCACCAACAGTTCGGCGGGGGTGGCCCCCTCGTAGGGCGGCCGTCCGGCCAACATCTCGAACCCCACCACGGCGAGCGAGTACAGGTCGCTCCGTCCGTCCAGATCCGTATCGCCCGAGGCTTGTTCCGGCGACATGTACCCGGGGGTACCCAACGATGTCCCCGCCACGGTCAGCCGAGTGGCACCGGCTGGCGCCGCGGGCTGCTCTGCCAAGGACGAGATCCCAAAATCCGCGAGGACGGCGTGCCCGTTGGATAAGAGAATGTTCTCGGGCTTGATATCGCGGTGCACAACACCGCGCTCGTGTGCGTACGCCAGTGCGGAGGCCACCTCCGTGAGAATGCGCACTACCTCCGTGACAGGCAGCCGGCCGTCGCGCGTCATGCGGTGCCGCAACGACTCGCCCGCCACGTATGGCGACACGTAGAAGAGGGTATCGCCCGACACGCCGGCCGTCAGGACAGGCAGGATGTGAGGGTGTTGCAGCTGTGCAGTGACTTCCGTCTCGCGCTTGAACCTGGCGGCCGTGACCATGCTGACGAGTTCGGGCGCCAACACCTTGATGACCACCGAGCGGCCAAGCGCCAGTTCGGTGGCGAGGAAAACGCGACTCATGCCGCCACCGCCGAGCTCGCGCTCAATGCGGAAACGGTCACCAACAGCAGATTGCAGGGATTGGAGCAAGGGGCGGGAATTCGGGTTGCGGTATTCTGGGGGATCGGGTGCTGGAACGGACAGGGGCGCACCGGGTCGATTTCCCCGCGGCAGCGATCGGACGGCAGCAATGCCGGCGCAGCGGATCCGCGCTCACTCTGCGCCCGCCTCGCAGCCTCCAACTGAGTCGGAATGTGCACCCCCACTGAGTCGGACCGTGCACCCAGGCTGAGTCGGAGCGTGCACTCAGGCTGAGTCGGAGCGTGCACGACACGCTGGCGACCATGGGCCGCCTGACCGGCTGTGTGGGCGTCGCCTGACCTTCCAAAACCGGCTAGTTCCCGGCGCCGGCTGTGCCGATGCCCGACGGACACTCGAATGCCGGGAATCCCCCGCGGTTTTTCATGACCTTCGGGGGTGGTACGCGCTCTTGCAGCGACCCGGCTTTCTTGCGACTATCTATAGCCGCCACAGGCGCTTAACTGACTCGCAGCCGGGGATTCAGGATGAAGCTATTTGCCGCCGTCGCGGCTTATGTCATGACCGCCGCGGTGGCGGTGACCAACGGTCACGAGCATTCGCCGCCTTCGCGCCCGTTGAATACCGAAGCGCCACGTCCTGGCGCACGTCGGCTGCAACCCATGGCCATTCCGCATGCGCGGCCCGCCAAGGTCAGTTCCGAGGCCCTCACGACCATGGTCCGGAAAGTCTGCGCGACGTCGTGTCATTCGGAAAAGCGGAAGCTCGGGAATCTCGTCCTCGCGGACTTCGACGTGGCTACGGCGACCCATGCGCCGGAAGTCGCCGAGAAGATCATCGTGAAGCTGCGCACGGGGATGATGCCGCCGCCGGGGGTCAAGAAACCGGGCGAGGATACGCTGACGGCTTTGGCAGAGACGCTCGAGCACGCGATCGATGCCGCAGCTTCAACGCGCCCTGAGCCAGGCGCACGCACGTTCCAGCGCCTGAACCGCACCGAATACGAGCGTTCCATCAAGGACCTGTTGACGCTGGACGTGAACGCCGGCAACTGGCTGCCGCTGGACACCAAGAGTGCAAACTTCGACAACATCGCTGACGTCCAGATGCCGTCAGCGACGCTGCTCGACGGCTATTTGGATGCTGCGAGCGATATCGCGCGGCTGGCCGTCGGCGATCCACGGGCCAGCACGACGTCGGTGACGTACAAGCTCCCGCGATTGGCCTCGCAATGGGATCACGTGGAGGGTGCCCCGGAAGGGACGCGTGGCGGGATTTCGGTGGTGCACACGTTCCCGGCTGACGGTGAATACGTGTTCGCGGTGCAGCTGCACGCCATTCCTACGGGTCAGCTGTTCGGCTCGGGCGCGCCCTTTGACGAGAAGGTGGAGGTCTCGATCAATGGTGAGCGCGTCGCCGTGCTCGAGATCGACCGGCTGATGTCGCAGGCAGATCCAAACGGGATGGAGCTTCGCACGAATCCCATTCAGGTAAGGGCCGGTGCCCAGCGCATCTCGGCGGCGTTCCTGCAGACGTTCGAGGGTCCCGTCAACGACAACATTGCCCCGCTGGGGCACAGCATCGCCGACACGCAGATCGGATCGCAATCGGGGGTCACCGCGCTGGCGCACCTTCGCGACGTGACCATCACTGGGCCGTACCATCCGACGGGTGTGTCGGAGACATCAGCGCGTCGCCGCATCTTCCTGTGTCGCCCGACGGCGCCTAACGAAGAGCGTCCGTGCGCCGAGCGCATCGTCACCAGTCTGGCCAGCGCCGCTTATCGTCGGCCGGCCAATGCAGGGGACGTGAAGGCGCTGATGACCTTCTACGATGCCGGCATCAAGGACGGTGGCTTCGAGATCGGGATTCGCAATGCGTTGGAAGCCGTGCTGGCGTCGCCACACTTCATCTTCCGTTTTGAGGAGTTGCCAGCGGGGGCCAAACCTGGGCAGCGCGTGCCGGTGGGTGACCTTGACCTTGCCTCGCGCCTTTCGTTCTTCCTGTGGGGCGAGCCCCCCGACGACAAGCTGATCGCGCTGGCGCGCAGTGGAACGCTGTCGACGCCGACCGTGCTGCAGGCGCAAACGCGACGCATGCTGGCGGACCCGCGGGCCGACGCCCTTTCCACGCGCTTTGCCGCCCAGTGGTTGCGCCTGCAGGACGTGGACAAGGTGCATCCGGATGCCCTGCAGTTTCCGGACTATCGAGAGCAACTTGGCGAGGCGATGCGCCGGGAGACGGAGCTCTTCTTCCAGAGCGTCGTTCGCGAGAATCGCAGCGTGTTGGACCTGTACCGGGCAGACTACACCTACCTGAATGAAGCGCTGGCAAAGCACTACGGTATTCCCGGCGTCACGGGAGACGAGTTCCGGCGCGTGCAGTACCCGGATGCCAGTCGCCGCGGGCTGCTAGGCCAGGCCAGCATCCTCACCCTCACCTCGCACGCCAACCGCACCTCGCCCGTGCTGCGCGGGAAGTGGGTGATGGAGGTGCTGTTAGGCTCCCCGCCCCCGCCGCCGCCGCCTAACGTCCCCGACCTCGAGAAGACGGGCGAGGCGAAAGAAGGTCGGCTGCTCACGACGCGCGAGCGCATGGAGCTGCATCGGGCGAATCCCACGTGCCGGTCGTGTCACCAGTTCATGGACCCGATCGGCTTGGCGCTGGACAACTTCGACGTGACGGGACGTTGGCGCATTCGCGAGAACGGCGCGGCCCTGGACACCCGTGGTGATTTCTACGATGGCACAGCCATCTCGTCACCCGCGGAGTTACAGGCGGTGTTGTTGAAGCGGCCGATCCCGTTGGTGCGCACGTTCACCCAGAACCTGATGGCCTACGCCACGGGCCGGCGGGTGGAATACTACGACATGCCGGCCATTCGTCGCATCGTGAACGATGCCGAACCGAATGGCTACCGGTTTACGGATTTTGTGCTTGGGGTGGTGAAGAGCGACGCCTTCCGTGCCAAGCGAGTGCCGATGGCGTCGGCGGCGGACAATGGCGGTACCGGCGCGGCCGACAGCCGCCAACCCTAACGAGGACTGGAGACACGCGATGCACTTTCTGACTGGCAAGCCGTTACCGCGGCGCACGTTCATCCAGGGGCTCGGCGCCTCGTTTGCGCTCCCCTACCTGGATGCGATGCTGCCGACCGGTCGCGGCGCGGCGCGCTACGCGGCTACCGATCGCACCCGACTGGTGGCGATCGAGATGGTGCACGGCGCCGCCGGCTGCAACGAACTCGGTGCCACGCTCAATCTCTGGTCGCCGAAGGAAGTCGGCCGCACCTTCAACCTCGGCTCCACGGCCCTGACCTCCTTGGAGCCGTACCGCGACTACCTGACCATCATCTCGAACACCGACGTCCGCGAAGCCGAGCCGACAACGCCGAAGGAGATTGGCGGCGACCACTTCCGGTCCAGCGCGGTGTACCTGACCCAGTCGCACCCGAAGCAGACCGAAGGTTCGGATGTGAAGGTCGGGACGTCACTGGACCAGCTGTACGCACAGCGGTACGGACAGGAGACGCCAATCCCCTCGATGCAGCTGTGCATCGAGAATGTGGACCAGGCGGGCGGCTGCGCCTACGGATACGCCTGCGTGTACACGGACTCCATCAGCTGGGCCTCACCCACCGAACCGCTCCCCGTCATTCGCGATCCGCGGGTGGCCTTCGAGAAGTTGTTCGGAGTAGGTGGGACGCCAGAGGAGCGGCTGCAACGACGCCGGACGCGCCGCAGCATCCTGGACTTTGTGGCCACCGAGATGAATTCGCTGAAGAAGTCGTTAGGTCCCGACGACCGGATGCGCATGGACCGGTACCTGGACGACATTCGCGAAGTGGAGCGTCGCATTCAGCGCATCGAGGCGCGCAACACCAGCGGGGAGCCTCGCGAACTGCCAGAAGCGCCAGCCGGTGTGCCCGACTCGTTCCAGGAACACGTCGCCCTGATGTTCGACATTCAGGCGTTGGCCTTCGCCGCCGACATCACGCGCGTCTTCTCATTCAAGATGGGACGTGACGGGTCCAGCCGAACCTACCCAGAGAGCGGCACCGACAAACCCTTCCATCCGGCGTCTCATCACGGCGGCACGGAGAAGGGAGTGAAGGACTTCTTCCTCATCAACAAGTACCACGTCAGCATGCTGCCCTACTTCCTGGACAAGCTGAAGGGGATTACGGAGGGCGATGCGAACCTGCTGGACAAGACGCTGATCATGTATGGCTCGCCGATGGGCGACTCCAACGTGCACAATCACCGCCGCTGTCCGTTGTTCCTGGTCGGCAAGGCGAATGGGAAGCTGGACGGCAACGTGCACCTGAAGGCCGCCGATGGCACCCCCATGGCGAACGCGATGCTGAGCGTGATGCACACGTTAGGCATGGAGGAGACCAAGAACTTTGGCGACAGCACGGATGCCATGTCGCTGCGCGCCGCCGATGGGTCGCGCGCCACGCCGGGCTCGGAGTAGGCCATGATGCCACGTGCGGTGCGCCACGGCCTGCTGCTGGGTGCGATGCTGGTGGGAAGTGTCGGAGCGACATGGACAACGACGCCGACGGATGCTCCGGTGGCGGATGCCGCCATGCGGCGCGATACGGCCAAGGTCCGCCTGCTGCTCAAGCAGGGGGCCGATGTCAACGCGGCACAGGGCGACGGCATGACTGCCCTACATTGGGCGGCGACCCTTGGTGACGTTGGACAGGCCCGCATGCTGATCTATGCAGGGGCCAGGTTGGACGCCTCGACTCGGAACGGAAGCTATACACCGTTGCACCTCGCGGCGCGGGCTGGTCAATCCTCGGTGCTGGCCGTGCTGTTGGATGCCGGAGCCAACGTCAATGCGCCAACGACGTCCGGCGGTGCCACGGCGTTGCATCTGGCAGCGGCACAAGGGAACGCGGACGCGGTCACGGTGCTCCTGTCGCACGGAGCTCCGGTGAACGCGCGGGACAGTGCATTCCAGCAGACGCCCATCATGTGGGCGGCAGCGTACAATCGCGTGGCGGCCATGAAGGTCCTGATCGCGAAAGGTGCGGACCTCAAGGTTACCTCTCGCGTGGAGGACGTCGCGGCCTTGGAAAAGGCCGAGCGCCAGGCGCTCATGCTGCGGGCGCGGCGGTTGGCGGCGTTGAAGGCCGCTGAGAAAGCTCCCGGAAAGGGAGCCGACAGCTCAAACGCCCGCAAGGACTCGACGGTCAAGGCGACGCCGGCCAAGGCGGGCAAGGACTCCGCCAGCTATCCAGCGCCTGCCGCGAAGGACGCGGGCCGTGACTTGGTGGGGAAGGGGACGCAGCCGGCCGACCCGGCCAAAAAGACTGCAGCCACCGATACGGCGACCGCGCACCCGCCGACCGATGCCGCGGCCAAGACAGCGACGCGAGACTCCACAACGAAGAAGCCGAGTGCCACGGCCGACTCCCAGCGCGTGATCAACGCTGGCGCCTCGTACGGAGACCTGGTCGGGAACAAGGGAGGGCTGACGCCGTTGTTATTTGCCGTGCGTCAGGGCAACGCCGAGGCGGTCGACGCCCTGCTCGACGCCGGCGCCGACGTCAATCAGGTGAGCGCGGGCGATCACACGAGTCCGCTGCTGATGGCGACCATCAACGGTCAGTTTGATCTGGCGAAGCGGTTGCTGGCGCGCGGGGCGAACGTGAAGCTGGCCAGTGATGCTGGTGCCACCCCCCTCTATGCTACCATCAACGTGCAATGGGCGGCCAAGTCCTTGTATCCACAGCCCACGGCACAGACGCAACAGAAGACCGACTACCTCGAGCTGATGGCCGCCCTGCTGAAGGGCGGCGCCGATCCCAACGCGCGGCTGACGAAACACCTGTGGTACATGTCGTACAACTTCGACTTGTTAGGCGTGAACACAGATGGGGCCACACCATTCTGGCGAGCGGCCTACGGCACCGATGTCGCCGCGATGAAGCTCCTCATCGCCAATGGTGCGGATCCGAACATTCCGACGCGAAAGCCGGCCGGCAGACAGCGGAACGACGACGATTCGCCGCCGGACGCCAATGCCTCGGGAAAAGATCCTTCTGGGCTGCCGCCAGTGGCCGACGGCGGGCCGGGCGTGTATCCGATTCATGCGGCATCCGGAGTCGGGTACGGTGAAGGATACGCGGCGAATGCCCATCGACATGTTCCCGACGGGTGGATGCCTGCGGTGAAGTACCTGGTCGAGGAGCTGCATGCCGACGTCAACGCCCGTGACTTCAACGGCTACAACCCGATTCATCATGCCGCTGCACGCGGCGACAACGAATTGATCCAGTACCTGGTGTCGAAGGGCGGCGATGTCATGGCTGTGAGCCGGAAGGGACAGACGACGACGGACATGGCTAATGGCCCCGTCCAACGCATTCCCCCCTTCCTGGACACGGTCGCCTTGCTAGAGAAGCTCGGCGCGAAGAACAACCACAAGTGCAAATCGTGTTAGGCACGCCAGCGATCACGAACGCTATCTTGCTGGACTGACTGGCCCCTCGAGCCGCGTGTGTCACGCACGCGGCTCGTCGTTTTCGCTCCCCCCGCACCGTTCTTGCCCCCCATGTTCAAGAGCCTTCGCGCCCCTGAGCGCCTTTTCTCCATCGCCACTTGGGCGGTGACACTGGTGTTCGCCTCGTTTCTGATCGGCTTGGGCGGCAAGTTGGTGGCCGACCTGCCGGGGGTGGACCGCAATGTTACGGTCGAGCAGTTCATCCTTCCTGGGGCGTTGGCGCGGTTGCGGACGTCCACGGACTCACTGGAAAAGCTGCAGTCCGAGGTGATCGCGGAGCGGGAGCGCGCCAGTCTGGCTGTCACCGCCAGCTCCAATGCCTACCAGTCCAAGCGAGAGGCGTTCGACAACTGGATCGCCACGCGGACCGCGACCACGGATCCGCAGCAGGACCCCGAGGTCGTGCGACGGACTCGCGAACTCGACGGGTTGCAGGAAGAAGAGCGGAAGGCGCAAGCAGTCGTCGAAGCGATCGACGCTCGGCAGTTGCAGCTGTCGCAAGCCCAGCAGGCAGTGGCCAGCGAGCGTCAACAGCTTGACGATGGCGCGCAGGGGACATATCAGCGTGCCCTGTTCCAGCAGGAGCTTCGCGTCTTCGGCATTCGACTGGCGCTCACACTCCCGCTGCTGATCGTCGGGTGGTGGTTGATGATGCGCAAGCGAAAGAGCCAGTACTGGCCGCTGGCCCGTGGATTCATCTTGTTCGCGCTCTTCGCCTTCTTCTTTGAGCTGGTGCCGTACTTACCGAGTTACGGTGGGTACGTGCGCTACGCGGTGGGGATCGCACTCACGGCGGTGGCGGGTCACTACGTCATTCGGGCCATGCAGCGCTACGTGGCGAAGCGCGCGGTGGCAGAACAACAGACGGAGAATGAGCGCCGTCAGGCCTTGGGTTACGAGGAAGCCATGAAGAAGATGAGCCTGAACCTGTGTCCGGGATGTGACCGACCCGTTCCGGGCTCGCCGCCAGGCTCGAGCAACTTCTGCGTCCACTGCGGGATGAAGTTGTATGACGATTGTCCGTCATGCGGCACGCACAAGAACGCGTTCTATCAGTACTGCCCGACGTGTGGCGTGTCCTCATCGCGACCGGCCCCCGAGGCGCCGGCGGCGGTGACCGCCTAACGCTTCTGGGGCGGTTGCGCGTCCGAGGCCGACGCCTGGTTCCACATTTCACGGGCCAGGCGCCAGACACCATCGGGTTCGCGGTGCAACACGAGCAGCATTTTGCCCCAGCCATCGAATGGCGGCTGGCCCTTTGGCAGCTGCACCACTTGATGCTCAGTGCACCATTCGGTGGCCCAGTCGCCGGACACCACGACGTCATGGCAAGCCATGTCGAAGGATTGCATGCGCGCACCTTGAAGAGAGCCGACGACCCCGCGGATGAACGCGGCAATCGCCACCTTGCCCACCATGGGTGGCGTTGAAGGAAGCAAGGAGATTCCGTCCTCTGCCCACAAGGCAATGGAAGCCTCAGGGTCCATGCGGCGCGTCGCGGCGTCGAACGCCCGGTTGAAGGCCGCCACGTCAGGATCAACAGGCGACGAGGCTACTTGGCCGTGCAGGGCACGACAGCACAGCGCGGAGAGCAGGATGACAGTCAGGCGGCGGGGCACAGTGCCTCCAGGCGGGTCGTCAGGTCGTTGATCGCTCCGTTACCAAGGCTAGCCGTCTCGCGAGGCGACGGCCAGACGCCTGACGCCCAGAGGCATCGCAGCAATGATCGACCCCTTCCTCGCGGGTGCAGGCCGTCGAAGGTGATCGTCCGATGTGGCTGGCGGGACGCGACCGCGACCGCTCACGCGTTGGGTGACACTCGCCGACGCTAGTGCACAAAGGTGCTGAGCCACGCGAGCACCCGGTCGACATCCGACTGGATGCTCCCCAGCCCTAACGAGACGCGAATGGCGCCGACTGGGCCGCGACCCAGGCACGCGGCGAATCGCGGGATGGAGAAGTCCGTGCCGAGCGCGTCCAGGCAAGCGGCGGTGGCGGCGGGGGCGAAGGCAAACGCCTCTTCGGCGCACCCGGGGTTGCAGAAGCATCCGCCACGCACGGCGATCCCCGCCTCTCGGGCACTTGCCTCGCCTTCCCAAAAGGGGACCGCTGTGCCATCCGCCTGCATGAGCGTGAGGGCTACAGTAGCGCCGCGGTTCGTTGTATCTGCCGGGCCGTGAATACGGACCACGGGCGCCCCGTGACGGTGCTGAAGCGCCGTGCAACCGGCCAACAGGGCGTGCGTAAGCGCATGGAGGTGACGGGACAAGCGCTCCCGATCGGCCGCGCGGGCCGCGGCGAGCGCTGGCGCAACGGCGCCTAACGTCGTAAAGGGGAGTGTTCCGTCCTCGAACCCTGCTGGGCCCTGGAGTAGGCGGTGAGCATTGTGCTGGACGGATACCCAGTGGACCGTGCCGCCGGCAAACGACGGGCGTTGCAGGCGCTCGAGGGCTTCGTGCCGCGCAACGAGGGCCCCGATGCCGCCGGGGTACCCGATGATCTTGTAGAGCGACAGGGCCACGAAGTCCGGTGAGTATGCTCGCAAGTCCAAGTCGGCGGTCGGCAGGTACGACGCCGCATCCAGCAGGACGAACCAGCCGTGGTCCCGGGCGTGCGACACGAGCGCGAGTGGGTGCCGGACGCCGGAGAAGTTGGACTGAGCCGGAAAGGCAAGGAGCGACGGTTTATCGATCTGTCGGTTCAGTCGACCAGACGCATCCGCCAGACGCAACTCCGACGTGAGGCCGATGCGCTCGACGCAAGCGCCTCGGCGCCGCGCGTACTCACGAATCCCGTTCACCGAGTTGTGGTTGTCCGCGGTCAGCGTGAGGTGGCTCCCGGGACCGAACGGAAAGCTCTCGCCGACCAAGCGACAGGCGTGCGACGCATTGGAGGTGAGCACGCAGGCGTACTCCGCGGGATCGGCATGAAGGAAGTCCAGGATCGCGCGACGCGCCTGAACTGCGTCGGCAGTCGACGCGAGCGAGGGCAGGTGCTCGGAATGCGGGTTGCCCAGCACCGCTTGTTCCAGTCGCCGGCAGTCTTCGCGAACGACGGACTCCGGATACAAGGCGGCTCCCGTATAGTCCACGTACGTGACGCCACTCTTCACCACGCGCGCGAGTTCGCGCGCGCGCCAGGCCGAGAACCATGCATCATCTGCGTCGTCGGTGGCGCTCGTCGGATGGAGGGCATCCAGAACAGTCGCTAACACGTGCGCCTCCGGCGTCTCACAGGTGCGGGTGACGTCGCGTTCCCCGTGATCGTGGCGTCGATCAGTCGGGGCCGGCCGCCAAAGTAGTAGGCCAGTTCTCGCGCCCGAGCGAAGCGCGTCTTCGCAGAATCGTCCTGTGTCTGCGGAAATCGCGGGGACATGACTTCGTCTTCCCAGGCAGCGAGGCCATCCTTCAACACGTGGACGTCGGCAACACCGTGTGCGCGAAGGAGCACCCAGGCTTGTGCCGCGTGGGTTCCGCCGTCGCTATAGAGCACCAGCACGTCGCTTGGGCCCACGTTGAGGCTGGCGATGCGTCGCAATGGCACGACCTCAGCACCGGGAATGACGTAGCTTTCAGAGTCGACGTCTTCCCGTACGTCGACGACGCGCAGCCCCGTCTTTCGCTCGCGGATCCACGTGGCAAGATCCAGCGGGTCCACATGGTCCTGCTCGCGGCTGATCTCTCCGGCGAGCGTGTTGAGGGTGGCGGGCGATGGACCTGGGCGCCACTGCACCAGCATGAAGGCGACCGCCAAGGTCAACGTGACAACCTCGGTCATCCGCGGCGTCCACCACGGACGTTGCGCTGCCGGCGATTCCACGCGGCGGGCGATGGCTGAGGCCAGAGCTCCAAGGATGACGATCGCCAGTACGACGGCCCACTGCGGCACGCCAAGGTCGGCGTTCAGGGTGGCCCCTTCCCGTGCGGTCGTTGCGGCTGCCGAACCGACGGCGGGCCAGAGCACCGGTGTCAGGAGCGTCCCAAGGAGTACACCGCCGACGGCCGTGACTCCCTCGCGCCGACCACTGGCCGCGGCCACACACGCCGTTCCGGGGCAAAGCGCGGCCAGGGCAAATCCGCCACCGAAGATGATCCCACCTAACAGCTGCCCTCCAACATCTGTGGGTGGCATGGCAATGGCGCCGGCGTCCACGACTCCTGCCGTGCTCGCCCACACCACCCCCAGCATTGCGGTGACGATGGCTCCGAACATCACACGCACGACGGTGAAATCGCGTCCCGTCAGCTGCCCC
This sequence comes from Gemmatimonadaceae bacterium, assembly GCA_046327745.1. GTDB lineage: Bacteria > Gemmatimonadota > Gemmatimonadetes > Gemmatimonadales > Gemmatimonadaceae > JABAQJ01. Next base: position 87,993 of record JAXLXV010000014.1, read on the forward strand.
GCAATCACGCGGGAGTCGCCAAGGCCAGCGCGCTCCAGAATCACGCCGAACGCGAGGCCAATCGGGAGTGCCGTGACGGCGACCGGTAGCGACGAGAGTGTCATGGCGTCGCCGCTCCCCGGCGCCTCCGAGTCAACTGCGTCAGCAAGATGGCCGTGCCGAACGCCGCGGGGATGAAGATCCAGGCGCCGGTCGCGAGGAGGGCGCCACCCGACAGGGCCAGACCGCTGGTGCAGCCGTACGCCAGGCGGGCACCAAACCCCATGAGCACACCTCCCAGCAGGGTGCGCCAGGTACTTGCTGTCACATGTTCGCTGGACGGGCGCCGCCAGCGACCAGCTAGATACGCTGACAGTGCGCCGCCCAGAAAGACGCCCACAATTTCTAGCACACTCCAGTTGTCCAGCAGCGTTGCATCGAGCGGGATGCGGTCTGCCAAGGCCGGGGTGCCGGCGACGGCGTTCGGCAGGGTCGCACCGATGGTCTTTCCAGCCACCGCAGCGAACGCCCCCGATGCGCCAAGGCCACGACCGGCCAGCAGGTACGACAGGAACAGCACGGTGCCTAACGCTATTCCCATCGTACCGGCATCAGCATAACGACGGCCATTCATGTTCGACACCTACCGGTCACCCGGCTTCTTGTCCGGGGCGTTGTTTTCCACTGGCAACTTGCGCGATTCCCAGTCCGTGAACGATCCATCGTAGAGCTTGATCGGATGTCCCAGCACCCGGGCGCCAAACAGGAGGGCGGTGGCCTGCTGCCCGATGTGGCAGTAGGCGACGACGGTGTCGCCAGGTTGAACGCCAGCCCCCGCGAACAGTTGCTGTAGCCGCGTCACCGGGAGCACGTGCAGGGAATCGTCCATCACCGACGTGAACGGCAGGCTCTTGGCCCCGGGAATGTGGCCGGCCTTTGCGTTGTGCTCCGGCATTCCGACCCCTTCATAGAACACGGCATCCCGGGCATCGATGAGCCGGATTTTCGGCGTGTCCTTGTGCGTCTGCACCCATGCGTAATCCACCACCACCGAGCGATCGGCGGTCAGCGTGAGGTGCCCGGGAGTTGCAGCAGGCGGCGCGGTGTTCGTGATCGGGAGTCCCGCAGCCTTCCAGGCAATAGCGCCGCCGTCCAGCCAGCGCGTGCGCTCGCCCAGCCCGGCCGTCTGTAGCGTCCACACGACGCGCGTACTAGGCGAGGCCCAGTCAGCACCGGCGATCACCACGATGCGACTGTTGTTGGAAATGCCCAGTCGTTCCAAACGTCCACGCAGGTCGGCTTCGTCAGGCAACTCCAGGACCGGTGCCCCCGGCTTGTTCTCTGTGGCCACGTCGCGCATGGTCACAAGCCGAGCACCGGGGATGTGTCCGGCGTCGTAATCTTCCTTGGGACCCACTTGCAAAAGCACCAGCGCTGGATCCTTCAACTCTTTTGCCAGCTGCTGCGGCGTGACGAGCAGGGGTGATGCGGTCTGTGCGTGCGCACAGGGAAGCGCGAGGGTGAGCGCGACGGAGATCAGGGCGCGGCGGACCATCCACATGGCGAGGTTCCTGTCGTAGGGACCGGCGCCCAGTGCGCCGATCGGCAGAGGCAAGATGCCCTAGCCAAGTGGCGCAAAGGTGGTGTGCGCGTACGCGAGTTGTGCAGGAGTGGTGATGCCTATCGCTCGAACCGATACCCGGACTTGAACACGGTCACGATGTGTCGCGGTGCATCGGCGTCATGCTCGAGCTTTCGTCTGAGTTCGGCGATGTGCGAATCCACCGTGCGCGAGAGGACCAGGGGGCCGTATCCCCAGACCTCACGGAGGAGTTCGGTCCGCGACGCCACGCGTCCCTCGCGCCTGACGAGTGCCAGCAAGAGGTCGAAGGCCTTGGGAGATAGCGATACCGCCTCGCCAGAGCGCAACACGCGGCGAGCGGCAGGATCCAAGGTCACGTCGCCGAAGGCGATCAGTCCGACCGTGGTGGTTGTGTTGCCGCGCGCGGCGCGGCGCAGCAGCGCGTGCACGCGTTCGAGGAGTTCAGGAAGGGAGAAGGGCTTTGTGACGTACTGGTCCGCGTCCAACCGGAAGCCGCGGATCTTATCCTGTTCTGCGCCTCGCGCCGACAGGATCAACACGGGGACGTCGCCCGACACGGCCCGCACCTGACGGAGCACCTCGAAGCCGTCCATGCCCGGGAGCATGAGATCGAGGATGATGAGTTCGGGCGCCCAGGCGCGCACCATGTCCAGCACGCCCGTCCCGTTGTCGACAATGCGCGTCTCCAGGCCATCCACGTGTAGGTTGTGGGCCAGCAATTGCGCCATGTCGCGCTGGTCTTCAACGATCAGGACTCGCGACATCGTCAGGCGTCCGGCAGCTCGACCATGAAGCGGGCGCCGCCACCGGGTTGATCGGTGACCCAGGCACGGCCACCATGCTCGTTGGCCAGTTCCTGGACGATCGTTAGGCCAATGCCACTCCCTCCTGCCCCACTGGTCCGGGCTACGGCGCCGCGTTCGAACGGCTTCCAGATTTTGTCGCGATCCGTCGCTTTCACTCCGGGACCGCGGTCGCTCACTGACAGCTGAGCGCCTCCGTCTGGTCGCTGCGCGACGCTGACCGTGATCACCGAGTGCTCCGGGCCGTACTTCACGGCATTGTCCAGCAGGTTGAGGAGAATCTGCCGCAGGGCCCCCTGCTGAAGGTTCGCTTCCACCTTGCCGTCGACCTCCACGGCGATGCGCACGCCCCGGGGTTCGGCCAGTGGCTGGAACTCCAAGGCAATGTCCCGGGCCTCCTGTCCAACGTCCGTGCGGACGCGGGGGGTGTCGGCGCGGCGGCTCCCGCGGGCAAAGCGTAGCAGCCCTTCGACCAAGTGCTGCAAGCGCAGGACCTCCCGGTCTGCTACGCCTAACGCCGACGTCCGCGCGCCGTCGTCGCCCACGCGTCCCAGGCGAAGGGTGTCGATGACCAGCCGTACCTGGGCCAACGGCGTCCGCAATTCGTGCGAGACGTTCGCGACAAAGTTCGCCCGCTCGGTGGCAAAACGGACGTCACGACGTAGTTGGATGGCGGCCAACACCGTGAGCCCCAACGCCACCAGCACGACGACGAGCAGCAGCGGCACGCGCGACACTGGCACACCGCCAATCACCAGCGACTCAGCCAACTCTGGTTTGAGCTGTGCGCGGACGACGAGGCCTCCATAGGAGTCCGGCAGCTTCGCCGTTCCATACGGGCCCCATCGCGTAGTGTGCCGGTTGGCGAACAGCAGGTTGGCACTGGCATCGCTCACTTCCAAGTCGACCAGGTCGGTCGTCGATCTCGTGTCGACCAGGGAGGGCGGGAGAATGTCGGTGGTTGCCATGATGTTGGCGACCAAAGAATCCAAGGCTGATGCCGAATACTCGACCGCGTAGACGATCGTATCGCCCCACTGCGTGGGCATGGTTCGCATGGCGAGGATTCGGGGCGTTCCCTCGAAAGTGCGAACGATCAGGTCATATCCCCACGACGACCGCGGACGCCGGGCGACATGCGTCAGCTCACCATTCAGAAACTCCCGCTCCGCGTTAGGCATCGAGGTAACGTTGATGGCGTGCATCGTACCTTCCGGCGGATCGGCCAGCCATCCGAGAACGGCGGGGGCGGCATAGTTCACGCCGACGGAGACCGTGTCCGCCCCAAGGGTGAATCCGAGGAACCGAAGGGGGAGGGGGCCGCGCTTGGGTCGGTGACAGGCGCACCGGTCCGACCATTGGAAGTAGTGGCCAAGACTGGCAGCGCTGGGATACCGCATCGAGGTGTGTAGGCCGTCGCCGTGGTTCACCGGCCCCAGGACTTCGTCAATCGCGTCCCGGATGCGAACGACCAGGTGGTCCCGAACACTCCACGCCGCAAAGTTGGCATAGTCCCGAAGGGTCCGCGCGGCAACGGAATGACTGGACGTGGACGCCCGATACACCTCGGTCAGGGCCACCGCGCTGGTCGCCAGTCCGCCTACGAGGAGCAATTGAAGCCACATGACGGCGGAGCCGGAGCCCGACAGGCGTCGCATCGTCGAAATGTGGCGAGGGAGGCGAGCTCCGAGGGAGAGCCCGGATGTGTGGAAGTGGTGAAGACGGACCGTGTAGCACGGGTTTCGGCGAGGTTTAAGGCGTCTCGCCCTCTTGCCGGTCGGCTGTGGCTGCGGCAACGTTCGCGAAGGCCACGGGACGCCGTGGCGAATTGCAGAACACGTGCGGCTGCGGTACGGGCGACCCGACGCACGCCGGCCTTTTGCGGGCCGGACCTACGGGCCTCCATCCGGTACCATGACCGATCCCAGACGCACCGACGAACCAGACAGCGAGCGCCGTGCGTTGCGTCTGGTCGAGCATGCGTTGGAGCTGCCGGTTGACCAGCGCGATGCGTACCTGATCCAGGAAACCGCGGGGCACGCCGGCCTGCTGGACGCCGCGCGACGCCTGCTGGCGGCCTGCGAACACGCGGAGCACCATGACGCATTCCTCGGTGCGCCCGCGGCTCGTTATGCAGATGACCTGGTGCGTGAAGTCGACGCCGCCGACGATGCCGAACTGGCCCGATCCGTGGCCCGCGTAGCGGCCCAGTTGGATGGTCGCTACGCCATCGAGCGAGAGATCGGCAGTGGTGGCAATGCGGTGGTATACCTGGCGCGCGACACGCGTCACGATCGCCCTGTCGCGATCAAGGTCATTCGGCAAGATCACACGGGAGAGAGCCAGCGAGCGCGCTTTGCGCGTGAGGTCGCGATCATCGCCCAGCTGCGGCATCCGTACGTGGTGCCATTGATTGACTCGGGCGAAGCAGACGGCACCCTCTACTATGTCATGCCGTTCATCGATGGCGAGTCCTTGCGTCATCACCTGGACGCGCAAAGCGCCTTATCGATCGCGGAAACGCTGGGGATCGCGCGAGACGTCGCCGAAGCGCTGGACGCCGCGCACGCACGGGGCATCGTGCACCGAGACGTCAAGCCGCAGAACATCCTGCTGAGCGGTCAACACGCGTTGGTCGCCGACTTCGGCATCGCCCTGGCCCTCACGTCCAAGGGGAACATTCGCGTGACGGAGCGCGGGGTGTCGGTGGGCACCCCGGCGTACATGAGCCCCGAACAGGCTGCGGGCGCCGAGGTCATTGACGGTCGCAGCGACATCTATTCGTTAGGCTGCGTGGTCTATGAGATGTTGACGGGCGAGGTGCCGTACCCGGGTGACACGCCACGCTCCGTCGGTGCCAAGCACTTGCACGCCCCGGTCCCCGATCTCGCGATCCTGCGTCCCGCGCTCCCACCGAGCGTTCAGGCCGTCATGGAACGCGCCTTGGCCAAGGTTCCCGCCGATCGCTTCGACACCGCCGGCTCGTTCATCGCGGCACTCGATGCCGCGCTGCACGGCGTGGGAGTCGGCCGCGTCACGGGATCGCGCGAGCCCGGAAGGGTCCGTCGCTGGCTGGTGGCCGCGGGCGTCGTGACCGTCGCGATAGCTGGTGGGCTGCTGCTGTGGAACAGGACGGGAGCCGTTGGATCTGGCGACAGTCGAATTGGGCTCGGCGTGATGCCGTTTCGGCCGCTCGACGGGAGTCATGAATGGTCGGAGGCCCTTCCTGACCTGTTGTCCACTTATCTCGATGGCACCCCCGGCGTGCGCGTGGCGGATCCATGGGCGCTCTGGCGGCCGCTACGCGCTTCGGCGAACGAGCCGGCGCACAGTCCTGACCCCGCGGAGGGAGAACGGCTGGCCCGACGCGCGGGGGTAAGCCGCTATGTCCTTGGCACGGTTAGGCAGAGCGGTGGACGTCTCGACCTGACCCTGCGCATCTACAGTGTGGGGACGACTGAGCCCGTGGCGACGGTGCGCGAATCAGGATCTGCCGACAGCGTGACGCGATTGGCTCAACGAGCGGCGGTGTCTATCCTGAAAGATGTGTGGACCGGTTCAACCGGGCCGGCGGTACCCCGTCTGGAGTCGGTGTTCACGCAGTCTCCGGATGCCTTAAAGGCGTACCTGGCGGCCCGCGAAGCGATGCGCCGCGGGCTGACCGACTCGGCGGACATCGCCATCACGCGCTCCATCACGTTGGACTCGACCTTTGCGTTAGGCATCTTGGATGCCGTGCTGATCCGAACTTGGGTGCAGTCCGTGCGCTTCACACCCTTCTCTGGCCTCAGGGACCTGGCAAATCGCGCCGTGGCGTACAGCGATTCGCTCACGGAACGCCAGAAGTTGCGCCTGCAGGCGACCCTGGCGTCGATCGAGACGGACGGGCCCGGGGCGGCGCGTGCGTGGAACGCGCTCCTGCAGCGCGACTCTACCGACTTGGCGGCCGCCGAGGGGCTCGCGTACGCTACCATGGCCTATGGCTGGCAGTTTGGTGCGACACTGCCCGACATCCTCCGGGCTGCGGAGCGCGTGACGCGCATCGACTCGACCTACATTCCGGCGTTCTTCCGTCAGGCCCACCTGTTGCCCGCGACGTTCGACAGTGCGCGCGTGCAGCAGCAGTTGGCCAGGATGAAGGCACTCGGCTCTACGGCACCGCTCGTGCGTGCCGCGGTGGCAGCCAATAGCGCCTTGTTGATGTCCGACGCGCGGTTTGTCCGGACGGCCGACACATTGGCCGCCCTCCCCTTTCTGGAGTGGGTCACGACGTTTCGGCGCCTACGCTCGTATCGCCCCGATCGCGCCCTCGCGATGGTGCAGCGCACGGATGCACTGAATCCGACTACCATTGCTCCGTTCAACCGCCTAACGGCCATGCTCGGTATCTATTTTGGTGGCGGGCGCCTGCAGGCGATTGACTCACTGTGGGCAGCCGGTGCCATGCCGAATCCTGCCGCGCAACTGACGGTGGCGCGGCGGGTGCTAGCCGCCAAGTCGGTTGGGAGTGCGGATAGCGTACTGACCGCGCGATCGCTGCAGTTCCTGTCGCAGCTGGCGGGGATCGATGCGCCGACTCGGCCGCCAGTGAAGACCGTGGAATGGGATGTCGCTTGGCCCCTGGCCGAATGGAATGCCACGGAAGGGGATACGAACACCGCACGTATGTGGACCGGCATCATCCGGCGTCTGAGCCCAGATGACAATCCGCACGATTGGCGAGGTGCCTTGACGAAGGATATCGAAGGGCAGATCGCCGACCGACGTGGCGATCATTCCACAGCGCTTCGCGCGTATGCCGATGCCTACCGGTTGATGTCAACCCATGTCGACAATTCGTCGGATGAATCTCCGGAACCGGCCATCCGCTGGCATTACGCCCAATCATTGATCACGGCGGGCAAGGCGGACAGCGGCCGAGCCATCCTGCGCTCCCTGATCCCTCCAACATCGTGGGTGGGCGTCTACGTCGCGCCGGCTCAGTACGCGTTAGGCGTGCTGAGTGAACAGTCGGGGGAGTTGACCCAGGCGGCACAGTCATACGATGCGGCGTTGCAGCTATGGTCGCTGGGAGACGCGAGTGTCCGGGAGCAGCGAGCGAAGGCAGAAGACGCTGTGCGACGCACCTCCCGTGGCCGTCCCCCCTTCCGTTTCGGTCGCTGAAGTCGTCGTGCCGGCCGCCGAACTTTCATGCCCGAGGGTGATGTCGTGGACTACCGAGCAGATCTTGCGCGAACCGTTCGATTTGCGGTGGCGCGACTAAGGACCGTGGACGAGTCAGTGGCCGAGCAACGCCCCGCACCGGGCAAATGGTGCGCAAAGGAAGTGATCGGTCACTTGGTGGATTCGGCTGCCAACAACCACCAGCGATTCGTGCGCATTCGCTGGCAGGACGACATGGTGTTTCCGGGATACGCCCAAGAGGAATGGGTGCAAGCGCAGGACTATGTATCGGCGCCATGGACCGAGCTGCTGGATTTGTGGGTCAGCTACAACCTTCATCTTGCCCGCGTGATGACGGGCATTCCCGATGAGGTGCGATTCCGCCCACGCGACCGGCACAACCTGGCTCAGCTGGCGTGGCAGACGGTGCCGAATGACCAGCCTGCGACACTCGACTACTTCATGGCCGACTACGTGAACCATCTGAAGCATCACCTGCGACAGATCGAGCGTTTGGGCGTGCTCCCGGGCTCACTGCTTCCCGACGCCTAGACTGACTCGCACCGCGCGAGCCTGCCGAACTTACGCTTTGGTTCAATGTCAGGCCGCTAGGCTTGCCGCACCGGGCACCGATGCGCAGCTGAGGTCCATCGCCAGCACCAACGTGGGTGCCGCTGGTGCCATGGGTGCCGCGGGAGCACTGTGTCACGAGTCGCGGCCCAAGCGTGGGAGGAGACGTGCGCCGTGGTTTAGCTCACGCCGGCTCTACTCCTCGTCCGCGATTCCTGGGTCCGGCACGTCCTCGCCCAACGCCGTCGCCAGGTCAATCAGGTGCTCCTGTTCCTGCTTCAGGATCTCGCGAATGTGCTCGGAGATAGCGATTTCTCCCAACGCTTCGCACTGGATCACCCGCCGCCGATACTGGCGAATGGTCTCGAACTCATTGTCGCGATCCGCACGCAGCATGGCCTTGGCGTCGTCGGATTGCTTGACGGGCTTGGCCGTCACGGTCGGCGTGCCGCCGAGATAGTCGATGGCTTTAGAGATCGTCAAGGCGTGGGCCAGTTCTTCACCGGCGTGGACCTCGAGTTCGCGCGCGATGTGCATGTATGGAGCGCCCTTCATGACCTGTGAGTAGGTCACGTAGGCGATGATCGCCTGATACTCGCGAGACAGGTCGTCGTTCAGAGCCTGTACAAGCCGAGCGCGCGTTAGGCGGCCATTGGCCGGGCTGTCGTTGGTCTTGCGTGCCACGTTCGCACCTCGTCCCTGGGAGTAACCTCGCGACGCCAGCCAAGTCAGCCGGCGTCTTCGGTCAGGTTACTGCTCCCAGCGCACGGCTCCTATCCTCCGCCAGGGGAATCCTTGCCTAACCCTATTGGCGAATGATGGACGTCCGTGCCGCAGCCCGGGTCCTAACGAGCCGCGGTGGAGCGCTTCAGCATCCAGCCGTAGAGCCAGACAATCACGCCCACAAAGCCTGCCACGCCGAGCCATGGGGCCAGGGCAAAGCTCTCGGGGACCAAGCCGATCGGGGCATCTTTTGAGAGCCCGACAATGAGGCCGGCATTGAGCACCCCCCACAAGCTTTCGCCGACAATCAGGCCCGAGGCGACCAGCGTGCCCAGCCGCTCCGAGCGTTCCGGGTTCGGCATGGTGCGGGCGCGTTTATCGTACCAGTTGGACACCAAGGCGCCGACGACGACGGCAAAGGTTGCGGACATCGGAAGGTAGATCCCGATCCCCACGGCCAATGGAGGTATGCGCAACTTGTTCATGGCGCCAAGCGCGCTATCCAGCAGGATCAGTCCAACGCCGACGGCCATGCCAATGCCAATCATGCGCCACTCGAGCTGCCCGCCAATCACCCCCTGGGCCAGTGCCGAAATCAGCGTGGCCTGTGGTGCAGGCAGGGGATTTGGGGCCACGACGCCAACGTTTGCCGCACCGGCGAACCCATAGGCCTTCGCCAGCAGGTTCAACACGAAGGGGATCACGCTCGCGCCAGCCGCAACGCCCACGATCAGGGCGATCTGTTGGCGCATGGGCGAGGCGCCGACTAGCTGGCCGGTCTTCAAGTCCTGCAGGTTGTCGTTGGAGATGGTGGCGCAGGCAAAGACAATCGCAGTGATGAACAGTGCAAATGCGACCAGAGCCTGACGCGTCTCTTCCGTAGGCGGCACCGCCACGACCAACACCGAGGCGCCTAACACGATCGACAAAATGCCCACACCCGAGATGGGACTGTTGGACGCCCCGATCAATCCGGCCATGTACCCGCAGACGCCGGCGATCAGGAAGCCCCCGATCAGCACAAATGGCACCGCGATGACCGTCAGCGTGACCGCGTTGGGAGCCAGCACCGACGCCTTGGCAAAGCTGTATGCCAAGGCCCCAGCAAGGATCACACAGGCGATGGACAAGATGATGATCCACTGCGGCGACAAGTCGCGATCCGTGTCGTCTCCCATGGCGCGCGCCCGCGAGGCGCTCAGGGTGCTCACCAGCCCCCCGACCACCGGCTTAGCCAGGCGGGCCAACGTGTAGATGGCGGCCACGGCGATGGCGCCGGCGCCGATGAATCGCACCTGGGTGCGCCAGATCGTCATCGTGTGAGCCGCCAGCGTCACCCCATCGGCAGCCGGCTGCAACGACGTTAGGATCGGCACGCCGATCGCCCAGGCGATGATGAGCCCCGTGAGCATCGCCATGCCGACGGAGAGCCCCACCAGATGCCCAGCTCCCAGGAGCGCCAGCGAAAAGGCCACATTGTAGCCACTGGATGCCAGCGCGCCGAGCTTGAAAAAGCCGGTGATTTCTGCGGCCGCAACCCGAGTGGCCGTAATGATGGCAAACCCCGCAGACGCGATGGTGCCTAACGTCACAGCGACCAGCCCCTCACGCGCCTCGCCCGTATCGTCCTTTGTCTCCCCGCGTGTGCCGGAGCCGACCTTCAGTACCTCAGCGGCGGCCACGCCCTCGGGATACGGCAGGTCCGACGTGGTCACAAGCGCCCGGCGGAGCGGAATGGTAAAGAGCACGCCTAACACACCGCCGCTCAGGCAGATCAGGAAGGATTCCCAAAACGGAAACCCGGTCCACCAGCCGACGATCACCAGACCGGGAAGCACGAAAATAATGGCGGACAAAGTTCCGGCCGCCGATGCCACGGTCTGCACGATGTTGTTCTCGAGGATGGACGAGTCCTTCACCGCACTCAGGATCGCCATCGAGATCACCGCGGCGGGGATCGATGAGGCGAAGGTGAGCCCAACCTTCAGGCCCAGGTAGACGTTGGCCGCCGTGAACACGGTGGTCAGCAGTGCGCCGAGAACCAGGCCGCGAAGTGTCAGCTCTTTGGGTTTCATGCGGCCAAACTATACGACCGGAATCCATACTCGGCGAGCCCGACATCTATATAGAAGGAGGGACGGAGGCTTCCCGATGCGGAAGGATGGAGACGGAGCGGTGGAGGCTTCCGGATGAAGAGCGATGGAGAAGGAGCGCTGGAGGCCTCGGATGTAGAAGGCGGGGTCGCGCATCCGTCGGGACCACCGCGAGACAACAGAAGGTCGGCGGATGGGGCGGGTTTCGATTGGCCCCCTCGCACCATCCGGCAGGCGCCGAGCAGGTGCACCAACGTCGGGAGCGGTAGCGGCTCCCGTACTCCCGGCCTCGTGTGTCCGAGCCCTCTTGCAACAATGGTCGGTCCGGTTGCGGTCTGATCCCCGTGATTTTGGGAACCAACTCCATGGACCCGTCATTACCGCCAATCGCCAGGTGGTACTGACACTCGCTGTGGAGACCGACCGTGAAGGCTGCCGAAGAGAAGCGGCTCGACGAAGACACTCGCCGCCAGAAGTACTGGAAGCGCTGGGGACCCTATCTCGCCGAACGCCAGTGGGGCACCGTTCGCGAGGACTATTCGGAATATGGCAACTGCTGGGAATACTTCCCGCACGACCACTCCCGCTCGCGTGCGTACCGCTGGGGTGAGGACGGTCTGCTCGGGATATCCGACCGGCAAGGGCGCCTCTGTTTCGCATTGGCACTGTGGAACGGTCGCGACCCGATCCTTAAGGAGCGACTGTTTGGCCTGACGGGCCCAGAAGGCAATCACGGCGAGGATGTGAAGGAGCTGTACTACTTCCTCGATGCCACGCCGACAGCATCGTACCTCAAGGGGTTATATCGGTACCCACACGCCGAATATCCGTACCGGCAGCTGGTCGAGGAAAATCGTCGACGGGGCAAGCTGGACCCGGAGTTTGAGCTGGTAGACACCGGCGTGCTCGATGGCGATCGCTATTTCGATGTGGTGGCCGAGTATGCCAAAGAAGGGCCGGACGACGTGTTGATTCGGCTGACGGTACACAATCGTGCGCCGGACGCGCACACCTTGGACTTGCTGCCGACCCTCTGGTATCGGAACACATGGTCGTGGGGACGCATGGGCGAACGCTACGGCCCCAAGCCCTCGCTGCGGCGTGACGGCGCAGCCGCCATTCTCGCCAGTCATCACGCGTTAGGCGACTATCGCCTGGAGGCGGACGTCGCCTCGACCGGCGCCGAGCCCACCCTGCTGTTCACTGGCAATGACACCAATCTCCAGCGACTCTATGGTGCGCCCAACGCGTCCCCCTATGTGAAAGACGCGTTCAATGCCTACCTCGTGGACGGACGGCGTGATGCGGTTGATCCCTCCGAGCAGGGAACGAAGGCCGCGGCGTGGTACCATCTCAACGTACCTGGCAGAGGCTCGGTGACGGTGAACTTGCGGCTTCGGCGCAATGACCTCAGCCGGATGAGCGCGTTTGGCAGCGATTTCTCCGCGACCTTTACTCGGCGTGTCGCCGAGGCCGATGAGTTCTACGCGGCGCGAATTCCGGCTGCCCTCACGTCGCAGGAGCGCGAAGTCTCCCGACAAGCGTACGCCGGGCTTCTCTGGTCCAAGCAGTTCTACCACTACGCGCTGGAAGAGTGGATCGAAGGAGATCCGGCTCAACCGCAGCCCCCACGCACGCGCCGACAAGGGCGCAACGCGGAGTGGGAGCACGTCTACAATGCCGACGTGATCTCCATGCCTGACACGTGGGAGTATCCGTGGTACGCGGCGTGGGACCTGGCCTTTCACGCGATTCCGCTGGCACGCGTAGATACCGCCTTTGCCAAGGAGCAGCTGTTGTTGCTGCTGCGCGAGTGGTACATGCACCCGAACGGCCAGATCCCGGCGTACGAGTTTGCATTCGGCGACGTGAATCCGCCGGTCCACGCCTGGGCCGTGTGGCGCGTGTACAAGATGACTGGGCCACGTGGCGAACGCGACGTGTCATTCCTGGAACGCGCATTCCACAAGTTGTTGCTGAACTTCACCTGGTGGGTGAATCGCAAGGATCCCGAAGGGCACAACCTGTTCGCCGGCGGGTTCCTTGGCCTCGACAACATTGGCGTATTCGATCGGTCGCAGCCCCTGCCCACGGGCGGCCACCTGGAGCAAGCCGACGGCACAGCCTGGATGGCATTCTACTGCGCCACCATGCTCTCGATGGCGTTGGAGCTGGCCCGCGAAAACCCAGCGTACGATGACGTCGCCTCCAAGTTCTTTGAACATTTCATCGCCATCACTGACGCGATGAACTCGCTGGGCGGCACCGGCTTGTGGGACGACGTCGACGGCTTCTACTACGACCAACTGCACTTGGACGGACAGCACCTGCCGCTCCGCGTCCGGTCCATGGTCGGGCTGATTCCACTCTTCGCCTGTGAAATCCTTGAGGGTGATGTCATCAGCACGTTGCCGGGGTTCGCTAAGCGACTGAAGTGGTTCGTCGAGAATCGCCCGGACCTCGCGCGCTACATCTCATACCTGAGTCAACCGACGGGAGATGGCAATGAACACAGTCACCGCCTACTGGCAATTCCGTCCCGGGAGCGGCTGCAACGCGTGCTCCGTTACCTGCTCGACGAATCGGAGTTTCTCTCTGCCCACGGCATCCGATCTGTCTCACGCGTGCACAAGGACCACCCGTACGTCTTCGCATTCGGCAACCAGGAGTATCGCGTCGCCTATGATCCCGCTGAGGGAACCAGTGGGCTGTTTGGCGGCAATTCGAACTGGCGTGGGCCGGTCTGGTTCCCGGTCAATTACCTGCTGATCGAGGCACTGGAACGGTATCACCACTTCTACGGCGATGAGTTTCGCGTGGAGTGCCCGGTGGGTTCCGGCCAAATGATGCACTTGGGGGAGGTGGCGGCGGAGCTCTCACGACGACTCGGGAGCCTCTTTGTACCTGACGAAGGGGGACATCGTCCTTGTCATGGCGGCGATGCTCGGTATGCCACCCATGACGCATGGAAGGACCTGGTCCTGTTCCATGAGTACTTCCATGGGGACACGGGACGGGGTGTGGGCGCCAGCCACCAGACGGGTTGGACCTCCCTCGTAGTCAGATGCTTGGAAAACGTCGCCGCGACACGCCTACCGGAAACCAACGCCGCGTCCCATCACCATTCGCCGGAGGCTCGGCAGGTGGTGCTGACATGAACCCGCGTGCGGAATGGATCGAGACGGACGGGCTGGGCGGCTTCGCCATGGGCTGCGCCGATGGCATCCGCACCCGTCGATACCACTCGGTGTTGACGGTGGCGACCACACCGCCCACGGGCCGGATGACGCTCGTCAACGGGTTTGATGCGACGGTCGAGTGCGCGGACGGCACCTACAACATCAGTTCACAGCGATATGCCGGCGATGTCACGCATCCCGATGGCGCCACGTACCTGATCAACTTCACGAACGAGCCGTGGCCGACCTGGACGTACCGCCTGCCTAACGGGCTGGAGGTCATTCAGGAGCTGGTGATGCGACATGGGGCGCCGGTCACGGCACTGTCCTGGCGTCTGTCGGAGCCACGAGCCGATGTGCGACTGTCTATTCGCCCCTTCTTTTCGGTGCGCGACGCGCACGGCGAAGCGCACGAGAACGCCGCGTTCAACTTCCACGCACGCGTCGCCGGCCAGCACATCGAGTGGCAGCCTTATGAGGGGCGTCCCGGAATTGCCGCCGTCACCAATGGCGACTTCCTTCCAGACGCCCTCTGGTACCGCAATTTCCGCTACGACTTGGAGCATGCTCGCGGACTCGGCGACACCGAGGACTTGGCGTCGCCCGGCACCATCAGGTTCAACGCGTCCGACCGCGCCATCCTCATTTTCGGCTCCAACGATGCGGCGGCAACCCCGCACCTGCGATGCTGGGCGCTGCGCTGCTGGGAAGCGATCGCGACGGCCGAGCGGTCTCGCCGGTCAGCCTTTGAGTCACCGCTCCATCGCGCAGCGGATGCTTACATCGTGCGCCGCGGCGACGGGAAGACGATTGTCGCCGGGTACCCGTGGTTCTCGGATTGGGGTCGGGACACCTTCATTGCACTGCGCGGACTCTGCGTCGCCGGGCAACGACTGACGGACGCGCGCGACATCCTGCTGGAGTGGGCGCATCACGTGAACGAGGGGATGCTCCCGAACTTTTTCCCGGAAGGGAATGCGCCAGCGGAGTACAACTCCGTCGATGCATCGCTATGGTATGTCGTGGCGGTCCATGATTTTCTCGACGCCGCGGAGCCAAAGGGATTGGTGACGGCCGCCCAGGTGGCGTTGTTAGGCAACGCGGTCATGGCCATTGTCGATGGATACGCTCGTGGGACGCGCTTTGGCATCCGCGCCGACGGCACCGGCCTGCTGGCGGCCGGCGTACCCGGTGTTCAGCTGACGTGGATGGACGCCAAGATCGGGGATCATGTCGTCACCCCGCGCATCGGCAAGCCGGTGGAAATTCAGGCGCTGTGGATCAATGCCCTGCGCGTCGCCAGTCGCTGGAAACCTCGCTGGAATGAGTTAGCGGACTATGCACAGAACGCCTTCGCCGAGTTCTTCTGGTTTGAGGAGAAAGGGTATCTGTGTGACGTGGTCGATGTGGACCACCGCGCTGGCGCCACGGACACGTCGCTGCGACCGAACCAGTTGTTGGCTGTTGGCGGACTCCCGTGGCCCGTAGTGACCGGAGACCGCGCGCGTCGGATTGTTGAAGCCGTGCAGGAATACCTCTGGACCCCCGCGGGCCCGCGTTCACTGGCTCCAACGCATCCGGCGTACCGTGGTCAGTACGGCGGCGACATGCAGGCGCGTGACCTCGTGTACCATCAGGGGACGGTGTGGCCTTGGCTCAGTGGCGCGTTCATCGAAGCGTGGATTCGTGTGCACGGCCTGACGGACGAAGTCCGCGCCGAGGCCAGGTCGCGCTTCCTAACGCCTTTGTTGGAGCACTACGATCGGACGACGCCGGGACAACTGGCGGAAATCGCCGATGGGGACGCTCCGCACGCGCCTAACGGATGCCCCTTCCAGGCCTGGTCAGTCGGCGAAGCATTGCGGCTGACGGTGCAGGTGCTGCGACAATCGAGCAGCGAACCTAACAACCCGGGACGACGCCGCAGCGAGCGACTGGTCAGGACCTGATGTCTGCCGCTCCACGAAGTCTTCACTGGCCCGAATACATCATCGAGGCCGGCGCACTGGGAGTGTTCATGCTGGTGGCCTGCGGCATCGGTACCGTAGTTGGGCATCCGGCGTCGCCACTGCATCAGATGCTGCCAACCGCGCTTGAGCGTCAGGCGGCATCTGGTGCGTTGATCGGGCTGACGGCGGTCGCGCTGATCTACTCGCCATGGGGGCGACGATCAGGTGCGCACATGAACCCGGCGGTCACACTCACCTTCTTGCGGTTAGGCAAGGTGGCACCGCGAGACGCTGTTATGTATATCGCGGCCCAATTCGTCGGTGGCGTGCTGGGCGTATTGGTAGCGAAGGATGTGATCGGCATGAAGCTCGCCGATCCTGCCGTGCACTACATCGTCACCAAACCCGGACCATGGGGCCCTGCCGTCGCCTTTGCGGCGGAGCTGGCCATTACGTGCCTGCAAATGACGGTCGTGCTGACGACGGCTGCGTCACCACGCTGGTCCAAATACACTGGCGTCTTTGCCGGCGTCATGGTAGCGCTGTACATCACGATCGAATCGCCGCTTTCGGGCATGAGCATGAACCCCGCGCGTAGCCTGGGTTCGGCTGCCATCGCCTCGGACTGGCAGGCGCTCTGGATCTACTTCACGGCGCCTCCCCTTGGGATGCTGCTGGCGGCTGCCGCGTTCACGTGGCGGAAGGGGCGCGCCGATGCGCCATGTGCCAAGATGAGCCACAGCCTGCCATGCATTCATTGCGAATACGTGGCGTCGCGAGGAAAGAGCGCCGGTCGCTAAAAGTCGCGGGAACTCTCGCGCACAGGGTGTCATTAGAGTCGCCGCACGGGGCCAACGGGCCCTGCTCACCAGAGGCGGCTCATGTCTTACGAGACACACTACGACGTCATCATCATCGGAAGCGGCGCCGGGGGCGGCACACTCGCCCACCGCCTTGCCCCATCCGGCAAGCGCATCCTGCTCCTAGAACGCGGCGACTACGTGCCGCGCGAGCCCGAGAACTGGGACACGCTGGCAGTCAACAAGCTGGGTCGCTACGCCACGAAAGAAGTCTGGCGCGATGTGCATGGCGACGACTTGCACCCGCACACCAACTACAACGTCGGCGGCAACACAAAATTCTACGGCGCGGCCCTCTTTCGCCTGCGTCGCGAAGACTTTGGCGAACTCCGTCACGCGGGCGGCCTCTCTCCTGCCTGGCCGATCAGCTACGACGAGATAGAGCCGTACTACACAGAGGCCGAGCATCTCTATCAGGTGCATGGCGAACGCGGTGTCGATCCGTCAGATCCGCCAGCCTCGGCGCCCTACCGTTACCCGGCGGTCAGCCATGAGCCGCGTATCCAACAACTGGCCGACGACTTTGCGGCCCAGGGGCTGAAGCCGTTCCATGTGCCGTTAGGCATCCGGCTGGACGAAAAGCGGCGCCAGACCAGCCTGTGCATCCGTTGCGCTACCTGCGACGGACATCCCTGTCTCGTGAATGCCAAGTCGGACGCGCAGACACTCTGCGTCGATCCAGCTCTCGAACATAACAACGTCACGTTGCTCACCAACGCGTTGGTGCGCCGCCTGGAGACGTCCCAGTCGGGGCGTGAGGTGAGCGGCGTGATCGTTGAGCATGATCAGCGCCTCGAGCGCTACACCGCCGACATCGTGGTGGCCGCCTGTGGCGCCATCAATTCGGCCGCGTTGCTTCTGCGGTCAGCGAATGATCGCCACCCGAATGGGCTGGGTAACGCTTCGGATGTCGTGGGTCGCCACTACATGGGCCACATCAATTCGGTCCTGATGGCGATCAGCAAATGCCCGAATCCCACCGTGTTCCAGAAGACCCTCGCCTTGAACGATTTCTACTTTGGTTCCCCTGAGTGGTCGTTCCCCATGGGGCACATCTCGTTCGTGGGCAAACTGGATGCTGCCACGCTTTCGGCAGGCGCTCCGAAGATCGCTCCCAAGTGGACGTTGGACCTGATGGCAAAGCACTCCCTCGACTTTTGGCTCACGTCCGAAGATCTCCCCGATCCGAAAAACCGTGTGACGCTGGACCGCGAAGGGAACATCGTGCTCGCCTATCAACCGAACAATGAGGAAGGCCACAAGCGCCTGACGAAAAAGCTCGAACAGCTGATGAACAACCAGCGCGCGTGCGCGATCCATGGACACGACTGCCACGAAGGGTTGTTCGCCCGCAGCCTGTTCTTGGGACAGCGCATCCCACTGGCCGGCGTTGCCCACCAGAATGGCACCATTCGATTCGGCCACGACCCGCGGTCCTCGGCACTGGACGTGAACTGCAAGTCGCACGACGTCGACAACCTGTACGTCGTGGATGGGTCCTTCTTCCCGTCGAGTGGTGCGGTCAATCCGGCGTTGACCATCATGGCCAACGCGCTCCGCGTCGGCGATCACCTGCTGGAGCGCCTCGGCGTCTCCACTCGCGAGCCGGCAACCCACACCTTGAGCTTCGCCGGACGATGATGCGCCTAACGAAACCCTGGCGCGGCATCGCGCCGGCTGCCTTCGCCTGGCTGCTGCTAGCGCCCGCGGTCGCGATCCGCGCACAGCGCCAAGAGGTGGCTGCGACGGACGCGAGGACATCCGGCGCGCCCCTCGTACAAGCCGTTCGTACCGTGGGCATGACGGTCAGCGACATGGATCGCTCTGTCCAGTTCTACAGCACGGTGCTCTCATTCCGTATCGTGTCCGACGTCGAGGTGGCCGGCAACGAGCTGGAGCACTTGTCCGGCGTGTTCGGGGCGCGGGTGCGGGTGGTTCGCATGCGGCTGGCCGACGAGGAGATTGAGCTGACGGAGTACCTCGTGCCCCGCGGCCGCCCCATTCCGGACGATGCCCGCAGTCAGGACCAGTGGTTCCAGCACATCGCGATCATCGTGAGCGACATGGATCGCGCCTATGCTCGGCTGCGGCAGTACCACGTAGAGCATGCCTCGACCGGCCCGCAAACACTCCCCAGCTGGAATCCAAATGCTGGTGGCATCAAGGCCTTCTATTTCAAGGATCCGGACCACCACACGCTGGAAGTCCTGCAGTTTCCCACCGGGAAGGGGGCTGCCAAGTGGCATCGCGCAGCTGGAGACACGCTGTTTCTCGGCATCGACCACACGGCAATCGTCTCCAAGGACACTCAGGCGAGCATCGCGTTCTATCGCGACCTCCTGGGGATGTCCGTGGCAGGTGAGAGTGAAAACTACGGCGTCGAGCAGGAGCACCTGAACAATGTCTTCGGCGCTCGACTCCACATCACCGCGTTGCGCGCGTCCACTGGACCGGGGATCGAGCTCCTCGACTACCTGGCACCACGTGATGGCCGTCCGTACCCTGCGGACGCCAGATCCAACGACCTGCTGCACTGGGAGACCACGCTTACCGTCCCCGATGCCGCCGTTGCTGAGCGCACCCTGCGCCCATCCCACACGCCGTGGCTATCCACCGGCGTGGTCACCTTCGCCGAGCAGGTGCTCGGCTTCGACAAAGCCATCGCTGTTCGCGACCCCGATGGCCACGTCATTCGCCTGATCGAGCGCCACTAGGCGCCTGACCCAACGACCTAACGACTGGAGTATCCCATGTCCCGGTACCATTCGCTCGCGCTCGCCGCCCTGGTCACCCTGGCCCTTCCCGTGGGCGCCCAAGTGACAAGCCGCAAATCCCTTAACCTGGACGGTGCACGTCGCGTCATCGCCGCGGCCGTCGCCGACGCCAAGAGCAAGAACACCACCGGCGTTATCGCCGTCGTCGACGAGGGCGGCAACCTCATGGCCCTCGAACGCATCGACGACACCTTCGCTGCCGGCGCGAACATCTCGATCGGCAAGGCGCGGACCGCCGTGCTGTTCAAGCGACCAACCAAATTCTTCGAGGACATCATCAAGAACGGGCGGACGGCCATGGTGGCCCTGAATGATTTCACGCCGCTTCAAGGCGGCGTGCCGATCATCGTGGACGGCCAAGTCGTTGGAGGTGTCGGCGTCAGTGGCGCTGCCAGTGCGGCGCAGGACGAAGAACTGGCGATGGCCGGCGCCGCCGCGCTCTCCATGACCACCACCGGCATGAATAGCACGCCCGACGTGAAGTTCTGGGGGCGTGAAGAGGTTGCCGCCGCTTTCAACAAGGGATCCGTACTTTTTGACGGGACCGGCGACCGCAACTACATGGTGCATGCGTCGCGCCGCGAAGCACCGGGAATGGCCGAGGTCCACACGAAAGACACGGACATCATCTATGTCCTGGGAGGTTCGGCCCGATTCGTCACCGGCGGTACGGTGGCCGAGCCGAAGAACACCGCGCCTGACGAGATTCGAGGGGCCTCGATCGCGAACGGACAGGAACGGTCGATCGCCAAGGGCGATGTCCTCATCGTGCCTAACGGCACCCCTCACTGGTTTGAGGACGTGAAGGGGCCGCTGACGTACTACGTTGTCAAAGTCCGATGAGGACGCTCATCATGACGACTCGCTCTTCACGCTGGCTGCGCATGTCGCTGGCCATGAGCGGCATGATCCTCGCCGCGGCCACCCTCCTTGTACGCCGCGCCGAAGCGCAGGTGACACAGGATGTACCCGCCGGACGCCCCGACGCGGTCATCGACCTCAAGACGGTTCAGGGCGTGCAACTGGTGGGTGGGGTGTGGAAGTACAGCGACGCTCGCATCGTGGAGGTGGCTCACCACGCGGTGGGTCCGGACCTCAAGCCTTCGGGGGCGCCAAACCGAACTTTCGACATCGAGCCGAAAGCAGGGAGCGCGGCGTTTGACGACTCCTCCTGGCCCGTCGTTGACCCCACCACGCTCGAAGCCCGACGGGGCAACGGTCGGTTGTCTTTCAACTGGTATCGTTTGGCGCTGACCGTTCCAGAACGTGTTGGGATGCTCGACCCGACAGGCACGACACTCGTCCTTGAAGTGACGTTGGACGACTACTCGGAAATTTGGGTGGACGGAAAGCTGGCGCCGGTGCTCGGTGCCACGGGTGGTGGCGTCATACGAGGATGGAACGCCCCGAACCGTGTGGTGCTCACGCGGGACGCGAAGCCTGGCCAGCAGATTCAGCTGGCGGTGTTCGGTGCCAATGGCCCGCTCAGCGATCCACCGGGGAATTTCATCTGGATCCGTTCGGCAACGATTGACCTGTACAAGAGTGCGCGCATCGCGTCACGCGAGGTGGGCGGTGAAGTGAAACGGCTGGACCCTGCGGTGGACGCCATCGTCCCGCCAGGTGCCACGGTTGAACGTATCGCATCGGGATTCCTCTTTACCGAAGGGCCGATCTGGCACCCCGATGGCTACCTGCTCTTTAGTGACCCGAACGCGAACACGATTTATCGCTGGACGACTGATGGGCAGGTATCCGTCTACCGGACGAAGAGCGGCTATGCCGGCGTGGATATTGGCGAGTATGGCCAACCGGGATCCAATGGTCTCACGCTGGATCCAGACGGCCGACTCACCATCGACGAGCACGGCCGGCGGCGCGTCGTGCGACAGGAAAAGAACGGCGTCATCACTTTGCTGGCTGATCGGTACGATGGCCGTCGGTTCAACTCGCCGAACGATCTGGTCTACAAGTCAGACGGCTCGCTGTACCTGACGGATCCGCCATTCGGATTGCCGAAGGTCTTCGATGATCCACGCAAGGAACTGCCCTTCAGCGGCGTCTATCGAGTGTCCAACGGTCAGGTACAACTCCTCAGCAAGGACCTCACCGGTCCCAATGGTCTGGCGTTCTCACCGGACGAGCGCTTTCTGTACGTCGACAACTGGGACGTGAATCGCAAGGTGATCATGAAGTACCCCGTGCAGGCAGACGGGACGTTAGGCGCCGGCGCCGTATTCGTCGATGCCACCACCTCCGATCCTGGTGAGCAGGCCTGGGACGGCTTGAAGGTCGATCGGGACGGGAATGTCTACGCCGCTGGACCCGGTGGAGTGTGGATTCTGTCGCCGGACGGCAAGCACTTGGGCACCATTAGCGCCCCCGAAACTCCTGCGAACTTCGCGTGGGGCGATGAGGATGGGCGAACCCTCTACATGACCGCGCGCACCAGCGTGTATCGGATCCGGCTCAATATCCCCGGCATCCGTCCCTGGCCGGTGACGCGCACCACAAGGGCCACACCATGACGACGATGCAAGCACCAACACACGCCGGCGAACGCCGGGGTACGGACACCATGCGCGCCATCGCCGTGGTCCCGGGCACCAAGAACAGCATTCACCTGCGCGAAGTGCCCAAGCCAAGGGTCGACGACATTCCCGGCGGCCGCGGCGTTCTGGTCCGCGTGATTCGGGTGGGTGTGGACGGCACAGACAAGGAGATCAACCTCGCCGAGTACGGCAACGCTCCCGCCGGCGATGACTACCTGATTTTGGGTCACGAGAGTTTCGGCGTCGTTGAGGCTGTCGGACCGATGGTGACCGAGCTGCGCCCCGGCGACTATGTCGCCGCCAGCGTCCGCCGTCCGGGCATGAGCATTTACGACAAGGTTGGACTGCAGGACATGACGACCGACGACGTGTACTTCGAGCGTGGCATCAACCTGCGACATGGCTATCTGGCGGAGTACTATGCCGACGACGCCGACTACCTGATCAAGGTGCCGTGCGAGCTTCGCGAAGTGGGGGTGCTGATGGAGCCGACGAGCGTCGCAGAGAAGGCCATCAACCAAGCCTACGAAATTCAGCGTCGCCTCAAGATCTGGCAGCCGAAGCGCGCACTGGTGCTTGGCTCTGGCACGTTAGGCCTGTTGGCCAGCTCGATCCTTCGCCAGCGCGGCCTGGAAGTGGTGACCATGGGACGGAACGTTCGGCCGTACCTCAACGCGCAACTGCTGGAGGAAATCGGCGCCACGTACCTGTCGACGGCTGAAACGAGCCTGACGGACGCGTCGTTGAAGCATGGCCCCTTTGACCTCATCATCGAGGGGACGGGATACTCGCCCTTGGTGTTCGAGGCCATGAACGTGCTGGGCAAGAACGGGGTGCTGGTCATGGTTTCGGTGACCGGCGGCGAACGCATGATCGAAGTCCCCGCCGACAGGATCAACCAGGGATTCGTTCTCGGGAACAAGGTGGCGGTCGGGTCCGTGAATGCCAGCCGCGCCGACTTTGAGCGAGGAGTGCAAGACCTCAGCCAGACCGAACTCTCGCACCCCGGCTGGTTGGCGCGACTCCTCACTCATCCCGTCAAAGGCCTGGAGCGTTACGAGGACCTCATGCGCACGCTGACCACGGCGCAGGGAAGCATCAAGGTGTACTGCGAAGTCTCTCCAGTGAAATAGCTCGGCAGCTACGACAATGGACGACATACGACAGTGCCCGCTCTGCGGAGCCGCAGAGCGGGCATCGGTGCTTGCCGAATCTGGCTGGGTTGACGAGCAAGTCGAGAGACGCATCCGTACGCAGAGACCTGAGTGGCGTCGCGCGGACGGCGCGTGCCCCGCTTGCCTGCAACGCGCCCTTCTCACCTTCCTGCTGGAAAAGGGTGAGGCGACCCTGGCGCGGGTGGTGCAGGACGTGTGGCCACTGGATGCCGAGGCCGCGTTCGGCGCACTGCCGACACCACTTCGTCTTCGCGCCGACCCTCGCTTCACGGGCCACGGTGTCACCGTGGCGGTGGTCGATGCAGGGTTCTACCCGCACCCCGACCTCATCCGGCCGACCAACCGAATTCGTGCGTGGGTCAACGCCGCAACCGACGCGGTGGACCTGCACACCTTTGGTCCAGACGACACTCCGGTGTGGCCAGGGAGCGACGCGGGGACAGCAAGTCAGTGGCACGGGCTGATGACCAGCACCACACTCGCCGGCAACGGCTGGCTGAGTCACGGGCTGTATCGCGGACTAGCATCCGACGCGGAGCTGGTACTGGTTCAGGTCCTCGGGAGCGACGGACGGATCGGCGCCAAGCGTGTGTTGCGGGCGCTGCGCTGGCTCACGGCGCATCACCACGCGCTTGGCATTCGGATCGTGAATCTCTCGTTAGGTGTCGAACCGTCCATTCGGGACGGCATGGACGAGATCGTCGGGGCGGTGACGTCGCTGGTGCTGGCCGGCGTCACCGTGGTGGTGGCGGCCGGAAATGACGGCGAGCGGCATCTGGTGCCACCAGCGACAGCGCCCGACGCGCTTACCGTCGGCGGTCTGGACGATCGCAACATGTTCGATGCTCAAGCCCGGGCTCTCTGGCACTCGAACTTTGGCAACGGAGCCAACGGACGGTCCAAGCCGGAGTTGGTCGCGCCGAGCATTTGGGTGGTGGCGCCCGTACTTCCCGGCACCGAAACGGCGCGCGAAGCGCTGGACCTGTTCGCGCGACGTGCGTCACTGGACCAGAGCGTGGAGCAGAGGATCGCCGAGCAGCATCTCGTCACCCCGTACTATCAGCACGTGGAAGGGACATCGTTCGCGTCACCCATCGTGAGCGGGGTTATCGCCTGCATGCTCGAGGCACACCCCACGCTAGAGCCGACGCGCATCCGCACACTGTTGGAGCTGGCGTGCGAGCACGTCAACGGCGCTGCAGACGAGCGTCAGGGGGCCGGTGCAATCGACGCGGGACGCGCCGTCGCCAATGCGCTCGCGGTGGCGCGCGGCGCCGGGCTCAACATGCCACGGTCACCCGTTGTGCAGCAGGGAAGGGTGCAAGTGACGTTCCTGGACCATCGCGCGCGAACGGTTGAGTTGTTAGGCAGCTGGGACGATTGGGGCCGGAGCGTCCCGGCCCTACGCGCTCCCAACGGCGAGTGGACGGCAACGCTCGGTCCACTGACACCGGGCACCTATGCCTACAAGCTGCGCGTCGACGGGATCCGTTGGGTTGCGGACGTTGCCAACCCGCTTCGCAGCCACGACGGGCACGGCGGGTGGAACTCGTCACTCGAGGTCCGGTCGACGTAGCCCGCCCGCCACGCGGGGCGGGCGGCGCGGGATGTTCTTTCACAAGCACCACGTCTGCTGGGAACCCTTGGGACAGGGCTGGCATTCCACCCGCCAGCATGCAGTCCTCAATCCCCCTTCCGGGTTCCTGAACATGATCCTCACCACGCTGCAGACCATGGCCGTCCAGCCTTCCGAGGACGCGACATCTGGCCTTCGTCTTCCTTCCGCTGCCGGCATGGGGCGGGCGTTCCTGGTGCTTCATACGCCATCCGCTGATCGCCCGACGGCGAGAGCGGAGGAAACGTCCGAAGCGATCGATGCCTTCATCGCCGATTTGTTGGAGCTGGGCGGCATGGCGGTGGTCGCGTGAGCCAGCAGCCAGTGCGAGTCGTCATCCTGGGGGGCGGTTTTGGCGGACTCTCCGTGGCACGGGAGCTCGAACGGAGACTTCGCGCCAGCGACCGGGTCGAGATCACGCTGGTGAACCGGGAGAACTTCTTCCTGTTCACGCCAATGCTGCACGAAGTGGCGGCGTCGGACCTGGACCTCGCCACCATTGTGAATCCGTTGCGCAAGCTGGTCACGCGCACGGCCATCTTCACCGGGAACGTCGACCATGTGGACACCACGGCTCGGCTCGTGCACGTGTCCCACGCGAATGGCGGGCACGCACACGCGCTCCCGTACGACCACTTGGTCATTGCGTTAGGCGCCGTCACCAACTTTTACGGCATTGCCGGTCTGGCAGATCGGGCAATCACCATGAAGTCCCTGGGCGACGCCATTCAGCTGCGCAACCAGCTGATCGCGCATCTGGAGGAGGCGGATTTCGAGTGCAACCGCGACGTGCGCGAGCCGTTGTTGACCGTGCTGGTGGCCGGCGGTGGCTTTGCCGGCGTGGAAACCGTGGCCGCGGTGAACGATTTCGTGCGTGAGGCGCTGCGCTTCTATCCCAACATCACTCCGGCTGACGTGCGCGTGTTGGTCGTGCATCCGGGCGAGTACCTGTTACCGGAGCTGGGAGAACAGTTGGGGCGGTACACGCAGGAGCGACTGACAGCGCGTGGCGTCGAGGTCATCCTTGGCACCCGCGTTTCGCACGTGATGCATGATGACGTCGTACTGAGCGACGGGCGTCGCGTGAAAACGCGCAACCTGGTGTGGACGGCCGGCACCTCCGCCAATCCCGTCGTGGATTCAATTCCTTGCGACAAAGTGCGCGGGCGCGTCGCCGTTGATGACATGTTACGGGTGATGGGTTTGCCGGGGGTGTGGGCGCTGGGAGACTGCGCGGCCATTCCCGATGGCAAGGGAGGCACGTATCCGCCCACTGCACAACACGCGCTGCGCGAAGGACGCACCGTGGCGCACAACATCTTGGCGGACCTGCGCGGACAGGCGCCCGCGCCATTCCGTTTCGCCACGTTAGGTCTGCTGGCGTCGATCGGACGGCGCACCGGGGTGGCGAACATCCTTGGGCGAAACTTCTCTGGCTTTGTGGCCTGGTGGCTGTGGCGAACGATCTATCTGTCCAAGCTGCCCCGTCTAGAGAAGAAGGTCCGGGTCGCTCTCGAGTGGACGCTGGACGTGGTGTTCTCCAAGGACATCGTGCAGTTCGGAACACGCAAGGCACCGACGATCTCCAGCGCTGAGTCGGCGCCGCCTGCGGAGTCGGTGCCTCCCACGCCAGATACGCGCGCGGTCGCCTGAACACCAAAAAGTCGCGGGAACCATTTGACCCGCGCCGGCAATATGGCTCACGACCGCGCACGGAGCGCGACGTCCCAGACCCCGAAGGAGACAGCGATGCAAAAGCGAACGGTTCTTATTGGCGTGTTGGCGGTGCTCGGCGCCGGCGCCTGGTATGCCTTCCGCCCCGAGCGGTTGTTTGTGAACCAGAAGGTCAGTGAGTCGTTAGGTGACGTCGCCGCGACCAACGCCACGGTAGCCACCGGTCAGTTCCATGGCGTGCACCACGACACCAAGGGGACCGCCAGCATCATTCGTGTGGGCGGCGGCAAACAAGTGTTGCGGCTGACTGGCTTCGAGACATCCAATGGCCCAGACGTCCGGGTCTACCTGGTCGCGGCCCCGGACGCGAACGACAACGCCACCGTCACCACCGCCGGCTTTGTCGAGGTCGGAGCGCTCAAGGGCAACATCGGTGACCAGAACTACGACGTGCCCGCGTCGGTCGACCTCTCCAAGTACCGCACCGTCACCATCTGGTGCCGACGGTTCGGCGTGAATTTCGGCAGTGCCCCACTCGCCGCGATGTAACGGCGGCTTCTCATCCTCCATTTCCAACTTTCCTGAGATCCACATGTCCTCGTTCCTCAAGGCGTCCATCCTCGCCTCCCTCATCGTTCCGGCCGCCCTCTCCGCGCAGTACGCCACCGGCCGCGAAGTACAGTTCACCATTCGCGTGGAGAATGTCTCCACCACCAGCACGTTGAAGCTGTCGAACGGCAAGACCGCCCCCGCACCAACCGCCCCGATCCTGTGGACGGTGACTGACGCCGGCAACCCGCTCTTCACGCCGGGCAAGGCAGATCGCGGACAGGGCTTGGAGCAGCTGGCGGAAGACGGCAATCCAGGTGTGCTCGCCGATTACATCACCGCCAACCTCAAGTCGATCGTCCATCACGGCGTGGTCACGATTCCCGTCGGCGACCAGTCACCAGGCCCGATCACCCCAGGGAAGGCCTTTGAGTTCTCATTCCCCGCCGCACCGGGACAACGCCTGACCCTGGCCATGATGTTCGGCCAGTCGAACGACCTGTTCTATGCGCCAGGCGTGGACGCGATCCCCCTGTTCGACAAGGCCGGCAAGCCGCTGACCGTGGATCTCACCTCGCAGTTGAAGCTGTGGGATGCCGGCACCGAGGTGAATGAAGAGCCGGGGCTGGGCATGAATCAGGCGCCACGCCAAGCGGCACCAAACACCGGAGCCGCAGAGAAGGGAGTCGTCCGCCTGGCCAAGGACCGCTACACCTATCCCACCACCAACGAGGTCATCCGCGTGTCCCTGCGGCCGACCCCGGTGAACACCGCCTCCAAGTAACCTCACCCAACCCTTCACCGGCGACGTGTTGATGACGCACCCACACGACACAACGCTCGAAGGCACCCGCCCTTCGCCCTGGTACCGCCCGATCAATGCGGTACTGGCGGCGGAGGTGCGGGACTTTCTCTCCCGGAATCAGCGCGAGTTGCCGGCGTGGCTGCTGCTAGACCAAGGGGCCATGGCAGTTCGCCGTCAGGTGCAAGCGCTGGATACCGCGCACTATTCACAAGTAGAACTGCCGCTCGTGCGAGAAGCGCGGCCAGCACTGGAACGGGCGCGCACCCTCGTCGACATTGCGCCCACGGACGGATCCCTCGCCCTTGCGGATGCCTTGGCCCGCTCGGGAACCTTGGAAGCTGTCGGCACCATCGATCGGGTGAGTCACACCGGCGCCGAGTACGTCCGACAGTTGGCCGAGCGACACCCGCAACTCCCCACATTCAGCCTCACGGCCGACGTCACCGTGAGTGTTTCGCTTCCGCGGCATATCGCACGTCCGACGGTGTTTGTCTCATTGGGAGGTGGCATCAACCGATTGCCGACCATACCGGCCGTTCGATTTCTGCGTCAGATGCGTGCCTGCATGCGCCCCGACGACATGCTTATGCTCGGCCTGGATCTGCGTCGTGGGGCCGCCCTCGAGGCGCACGAGTTGGGACAGCTCGCCCTACGAGAGACATGGCATCGCCATGTCCTGACGGTGCTCAATCGGGAGTTGCAAACGAACTTCGAACCTGAACGCTTTCAATACCGGCCGCAGTACGACGCGGCCAACCGGCGACTCACGTTGTTGTTGGAGGCGACGGCGCGGTGCCGCGTCACCGGACCCACGCTCGACACGATCACATTCAAGGTGGGCGAGCGAATCCGAACCGGCGTGGTGTGCGAGTACGACCGCGCGTCCTTGGGGCCCATCATGCGCGGTGTCGGCCTCACGCTGGATCAGTGGCTCGAATCTCCCAGCGGCACGCATGCCCTGGTCATTGCCTCGCCGACGCAGACTGATGCCGGGGCTTGACACCACGTCGACCACCGGATCGTTTGACGTACGCCTTGGTCCCATCCGGGGAGTCAGCCACTCGCGAATGACCGACGTCACGTTCAACACTGCGCTCGCGGATGGCACCGCGTTGCCTTCGGCGACTCTCTCGCCCGAGGAGTTCCAGTCGCACCTGGCGGAGATCGTCCCGGCGGCCTTTGGCTACGCGCTGCGTCTGACGAAGAACCGCGCCGACGCCGAGGACCTGGTGCAGGAGGCCGCCTTGCATGCCTGTCGCGGGCAAGCTGGCTTTTCCGCCGGGACCAACTTCAAGGCCTGGTTCTACCGGATTCTCACCACCTGCTTTTGGGGGAAGCACCGACGTGACCGACGGCGCCCATCGACCGTCGATTTCGACGACACCCCGGTCCTGTACCTGTATCAGCGGTCCGCCGAAGTCGGGCTGCCGGTTGCCGGTGAGGATCCTGCGGCGGCCCTCTTTGATCGGCTGGGAACCGAGCGGGTCACCGAGGCATTGCAACAACTACCGGAAGAGTTCGGTATTGTGTGTACGCTGTACTTCATGGAAGACTTCGCCTATCAGGAGATCGCTGAGGTTCTAGGAGTGCCGGTTGGCACCGTGCGATCGAGACTACATCGCGGAAGGAAGATGCTTCAGAAGTCGTTGTGGCAGGTGGCGGCAGACGCCGGGATCGTGGGGACATCTCGCTCGACCAAGGAGGCCATGGTCGAATGAGCCCACTCAGCCGCTTTACCTGCGAAGAAGCCTTCCGCCGCTTGGATGACTATCTGGACCGCGAGCTGGCTTCGACAGAGATGGAGCTGGTTAGGCAGCACTTGGAGATCTGTGAGGCGTGCGCGCGCGAATTCACGTTCGAGGAGAGCGTTGTGCACGGCGTTCGCACCAAGCTGCGTCAGATTGACGTCCCCGAAGATCTGACGGCTCGTGTGTTGGGCCTGGTCCGACAGGAGCCAAAAGACCCGAGGTCCTAGGCAACGCCGACCTACGTCGACCCGCGCCCCTCAGTCGCCAGCACCAACGCCTGTTGCAAGGCACTGAGCTCGCGCTCGTCCAGACCACACTGCGTTAGCAGCTCTTTTGGCAGGTACTGCAAGCTGCGGCGCAGCGTCCCGACGTCGATCGATGACGCATCTCCATGGCGCAGCATGTCCAGACCGCGCGCAAGGTGGAGATCGGGGATTCGGGCCAGCACCGTCTTGGAGAACAGGGCGTCCGTCATGTCGGCACCGGTGCATGCCGTGCCGTTCAAGCACGCGAGGGTCAAGTCGCAGGACGTGAGGTTAGCGTCCTGAAGGATCGCGCCCGTCAGCTTGGCTCCCACCAGCGAGGCAAAATCAAGGCGCGCGCCGGTGAGGTTCGCGAAACTGAGATCCGCCTCATTCAACTCTGCGCCGCGAAGGTCGGCGCCGCGCAGGTTGCACCGTGTGAGGTCGGCGCGAAACAGGGTCGCGTCCGCAAAATCGCACGAGGAGAGGTTCGAGTGCTTGAGGGTAACGCGCGTCAGGTCCGCGCCACGAAAGATGGTGCCGCTCGGACCGCGCGTCCTCACACTCACCGCCTGCAGACGCGCGTCGGACAGTGGGGCCCGCGAAAGGTCCGCGCCCGACATGTCGCACAGCGTGAGGTCCGCCCCGATGAGCGTGGCGCCGGTGAGCCGAGTGCGCCGCAGGTCCGCTTGGCAGAGGTCGGCGCCCCGCAGGTTCGCTCCCGTCAGGTCAAAATCGGCGAGGTTGGCGTAGAGCAAGAACGCGTTGGGCAGGTCGCTTCCGACCAAGGTGGGCGCCTCAGTCTGGTACAACACATCGTCCCGATCCCATCGATGCACCGTGATCATGTGCCCCCCTTTGGACGGGACCATTCTATGGTCGTTGTGCGGCGAGTCAACCACGCCCGGCGCATCACGCGCCCAGCGCGACCAGTCCGCTTCAGGTCATTCAGGTTCCCGTCGAGCGCGAATCACGGCGTCGAGTGAACGACCAGTGACCGGTCATGCACCCCAAACCCTGTTCACGTACCCAACACGACCTCGCGGTCAGCCAGGGCGCCGGTTAGGCGATAGCCCGACTTCCGGACGGTGATGCTAACCTCCGGTGCGGCCGGATCGCGCTCCAGCTTGCGTCGAAGCTCGACTATGTGCGTGTCGACGGTCCGCGTGACCACGTCGGTGTCGTAGCCCCAGACTTCCTGCAACAGTTCGACGCGGGAGACTATCCCGCCTTGGCGCCGCGCCAGCGCTAACAACAGATCAAACTCCTTTGGCCGAAGCACAACCGGCTCGCCGTTGCGACACACCGTGCGAGTACCGGCCGACACGGTCAGCATACCCAACGGAGTCGACAGCTCGGCGTCGAGCGCGACGACGGGAACACCCTCGCGCGCACTCAGTCGCCGCTCGCGACGAAAGTGGGCGTCGACCCGCGCCAGCAGTTCATCCAATGAGAAGGGCTTGGTGACATAGTCGTCAGCTCCAATCCTGAACCCGCGCACCTTCTCTACCTCCGTATCGCGCGCCGACAGGATCAGCACCGGCATCGCGAGCCCATCGGCGCGCAGCTGGCGCAGGACGTGAAGACCGTCCAGCGTTGGAAGCATCAAGTCAAGGATGACCAACTCTGGCAGCCAGGAGCGAATGCGCTGCAGGGCGTCGGCACCGTCGCCAGACAGCCGCACGTCATAGCCCTCCTGCTCGAGCGCCAGGCGCAACCCCTGCGCAATGGCGCGGTTGTCCTCGACCAGAAGAATGCGCGGCATGGCTAGGTGAGTACCTGCGCGTGCTCGTGAACCGTCGCACTGGGCGCCAGAGACACGTCCGCGCCACGCGGCAGCCGCACGACAAAACGCGCCCCGCCACGCGACGAGGTCTCTACCGTCACGCTGCCACCCATCAGACCAACCAGCTCATGCACAATGCGCAAGCCAAGACCGGTCCCGCTGCGCGCACGTTGCACGTCGCGGGGCAATCGCGTAAAGGCCTGCCAGATCCGCCCACGCTCGGCGACGGGAATGCCCGGTCCAGCATCGTCCACTTCGATCCGCACCTGTGCGTTCCCAACGTCTTCCGCCACGCGCAACGCGACGCACTGGTCGTCCGGTCCGTAGCGCACGGCGTTGTCCAACAGGTTCAGAAGCACCTGGCGGAGGGCGTAGGCATCGAGCTGTCCGCACAACGATGGCGCACCTTGGACCGCGATCCTCACCCCCTTCTGTTCGGCAATCAACTGGAAGCCGGCGGCCACACCCTCGAGGATCGGGCGCACGGGCTGCGATGTGGGCGACACCTGCACCAGCCGGCGATCGGCCCGCGCCAGGTGCAGGGCGTTCTCTACCATGTGTTGCAGCCGTTGCGCCTCTGAGCGGATCAGCCGTCCGGCATCGCGAAGGCCAGAGGACGGTGTGCGACCCATCTCCACGAGTTCGGCATAGAGCATAATCTCAGTAAGCGGCGTCCGCAGCTCGTGCGACAACGATGCGGCAAACTGGCTGCGCATGCGGGCCAGCTGCAGGTTACGCCACGCCATGAGACCAGTGGCCAGGACCGCCGCGGCGATGCCTAACGCCAATATGGACGACAGTAGCCCCACCCCTCGATCGTCCGCCAGTCCAAGCAGCGGCGCCGCCACAGAGGGCAGGACCGAGGTGGACACCAACAAGGTAGAGTCCATGGTCAGGACCTGTTCGTGCGCGTTCGTCGGCTCAAACGTTACGCCGTTGTCGAACCACTGCGCTCCGCGCAAGCGGCGCACGCGAAGGGCAAGGGCAGGTGTGGCATTCGGGACTGCGAACACCGCGCGCGGAAGGATCATACTCGTGCGCTCGGCCAGGCGCGCGATGACATCCTGAGCGATCGTCGCCGAGTCGTACGCCAGGGCAACGTAGCGCCGTGACGGTGGGTGATCGGCAGAGTCGTGAAAGACGCCGATGGCCAGCAGCGCCCCGTGCGTCACTGCGGTGTCATACGTCAGGAACGGGATCGTCGTCGATTCGGCTCGGCGATTTACGCGCGAACGCAGGAGTGCCGGCAATCGGCGCAAGGTGTCACGGACCATGCCGCCGGAAGGCCGTTCGGCGATCACACGTCCGCTGTCGTCCATCACCAGGATGGCCCGCGTGCGAAGATCGAAGTCGCAACGGCAGCCGTGCAGCGAGTCGGTGACCTGCAGCAGCCGATCCAGTCGGGCGAGCAGCCGTGGACCGTCGTGCACACCGGCATTCTCGAAGGCGACCGACGCGTGCGAGCTGACGAAGCTGGTCACGAGCATCGCGTAGTTGGTGGCGGCCACGGTCGACAGGTTCTTCAGCGTGCGAAGGGCGGCGTCCTGCCGACGCCGCTCGCTACGCCAAGCCTCCCACGTCAACACGCCCACCAGCAGCAGGGCCACACCGCAGATCGCGATGACAGCCGTGCCGCGTGGTGAGCGGGAAAGTGTGAACGTGCGATCCATGTGGTTCCGTGACCGTCAGCGATGCCGGTTGAATCCCAGCCGCAGTCTCGCGGACGGCGCCGGCGGCCGCTACGTCACAGGGACAAACCCAACAGATTTCTGACAAAACGCGACCCTACGGTCGCTTGTACCGGGCGTCGAAGATGACCGACCAGCTTTGGCCGCCATTGGTCGTGCGCTCGCCGTAATACCGCACAGTATTCGCGTCGAGCAGCTTCCACCCGTAACGCTCCGTGCCGCTCAGGTACAGGAGCATGCTGCCGTCGGGTTGTGCGTCGCCGACAAACACCAGGCGGCCGCCCGGCGAGTCGACGTACGTCTGGTGCCACTTGCCGTCGACGGCGCTCAGAAGGCTGACGCTGCGTCCGTGGGTGTGGTTCGTGTCGTTGAAGTCCTCTTCGACCAGGCACCCCGACGCGTCCTTCGTGACAATGTCCGTGCCGGGAAATGAATTCGGTGCGCTGAAGTTCCAACTGCCAAGCCAGAAGTCGAACTGTGGCGAGCGCGTGCAGGTCGCGGGTGCGACCCAGCGAATGGCGAATGTTCCGCCGCCCAGGATCGGCGCCGATGCGTTGTGCTGTGAGGTATTCAGGGTGGCCGAAGCGATCGTCTGCCACGAGGACCCATTGCGGCTGACGGCCTGCAACTCACTTTCGCTCGTACCATCCGGTCGGTCGTCGGCCGCATAGCTGAACGATAGCGTGGCGGGAATGGCGAACTGGACGCCGCCTGACGACACGTTGACTTGGCTGGACCTCAAGAGCGTCGGGTCAACAAAGTTCTCCGAGGAACTGGCGACCGTCACCTTCGTGGGCGTGGCGAGTGCGTTGGCCGGGATGGTCAGCGTGATGGCCCCCGATGCATCGCGGACCACGCCCCCCGCCGGACCAATCAGCGTCTCTGTTGGTTGCGGCGTCGGGTCGCCTGGCGAGCCGCCACAGGCGGCTAGAGTGCACGAGACCATCAGAAGGGTCGTGAGCATACGAGTCGTGAGCATGTGAGGTCCTGGTCAGGGTGGCGTACAGACGTGCGCCACCGCAGGCTCGCGACCCGCTCCACGCTACACAACGGCCACAATGTAAGGATCTCGTGGGCGCCCCCACGCGTGCGACTCGCGATCAGCGCGTGTAACGATCCTTGAAACGGACCCACGCCTGCGCCGCGCCTGGCTCCTCGTCTCGTCCTTTTGGTGTCAGGTCCAACACGTTGTACGTCGTGTTCAGCAGGTCAATACCCCGCGCGTAGCTGGAGTAGGTGTGGAAGACCTTGCCCTCTTCATCACGGTAGAAGACGCTGACCCCCTCGCGGTCCGTACCTCGTTCGCCCGGTGCATAGTTGTAGACCGCTCGCCCCTGCGCCGCGTCCTCGGGCCGGAACGACACCCCCAGGTCGTAGTTGAAGTCACCGTCGCCTGACGAGTACCAAGGGAAGCGCCACCCCATGCGGGCCTTGAAGGCGTCCAGCGTCTGTAACGGAGCGCGAGAAATCACCACAAAGCGCGTGTCCCTGGTGCCCAGGTGCGCACCTAACGAATCAAAGTGCTCTGCCCAGAAGGAGCAATGCTTGCACCCTTCCTTGGCACCGGGGGCAAACATGAAGTGGTACACGACCAGCTGCCGCTTGCCCGCGAACAGGTCCCCGAGTGACTGCGTGCCCTCCGGCGTCTCAAACGCATAGGACTTCTCCATCAGCTCCCATGGAAGGTCCCGTCGAGCACGATACAACTCGTCCCTCGCGCGACTGAACGCCTTTTCCCGCTGGAGCAATGTCACGCGGGCCTTCACCCAGTCATCGTGGGAGACAATGGCGTGATCGCGAATCGGGCCGCTATCGGTAGGCATGACTGGGCTCCTGAGCAGCATGGGTGGCGCCTCCGACGACTGGTGCCCGCCGTGGCCGGGCCATATTATTCAACCAATCGGTTGAATGCAATGACGACACCCTCCCTCGACCACGTCTACAGCGCCATCGCGGACCCCACTCGGCGTGCCATCCTTGTCACCCTGCGCCGTGGGGAGATGAAGGTCGGCGATGTGGCGGCTGCCTTTCCGATTTCGTTCAATGGCGTCTCCAAACATGTGAAGGTGTTAGAGCGTGCGGGGCTGGTCGCGCGTCGCGTGGAGGGAAGGGAACACTGGCTGCGCTTGAGGGCCGCCCCGCTGCGCGCCGCCTCACGCTGGTTGGATGACTATCGCCTGTTCTGGGAGGGGCGGTTAGCAGCGCTGGAGGCGACGCTCCTGGCTCAGGACGCCAAGGACGCACGACGCACTCGGCGCGGCCGATGACGAGTTCTGGCATGGGCACTCCCGATGTGGTGGTCGAGCGAACGATTCCCATGGGTCGCGAGCGCGTCTTCGATGCGTGGCTCAACGCCGAGCTGCTCGCGATCTTCATGCGGCCGACGGACGCCACGAGGTCAACTGCCGAGGTCGACGCGCGCGTAGGCGGGAAGTTCCGCATCGTGATGGCGCATGGTGGTGGCGAGGTTCAGCATTGGGGCGAGTACCTGGAGATCACACGTCCATCGCGCCTGGTCTTCACGTGGATCTCTGCCAACACCGACGAGCGCCCGACGACGGTGACGGTGGAGCTGACGGAGGAGTCAGCGCAGCGGACTCGTGTCGTCCTCACGCACCGCGGGCTTCCCGATCGCACGCGCGAGAGCCATCGCACGGGGTGGACGGCCATCGCGCAGCGATTGGCGGAACTCTCCGGCTAACCGCCGAACCGCAGCATAGTCCCCGCCCATAAGCAAGGTGAAGATTCCGACGGGTTGACATTCTACCCGTCGCTCGGCATTCTTGGGTAGAATGTCAACCCAAAACGATCGTCGAGCGCGACACATTGATGCAGGGGACGCTGGATCTCCTGATCTTGCGCACCCTGCTCTTCGGCCAGCAGCACGGGCAAGGCATTGCGCGGGCCATTCAGGCCAACTCGGGCGACGCGTTGTTGGTGGATCATGGCTCGCTCTACCCAGCCCTGCAGCGCCTCGAGGACCGCGGCTGGATCAGCGCCGAGTGGGGGGTATCCGACAACAACCGCCGGGCGCGCTTCTATGAGATCACCAGGGCCGGCCGCAAGCAGTTGATGAGCGAGGCGGGGCGGTGGAATCGACTGGTTGAAGCTGTCGGGCGAGTGCTGGGTCCAGAACTGGCTGGGGAGTCGTGAGATGCGATGGTTCCGATGGCGCGGTGAAGACGACTTTGCCGACGAGGTACGTGCGCACATTGACCTCGAGGCCGATCGGCTGATCGCCCAGGGTGCGTCGCCCGATGAGGCACACGCGGCAGCCCGACGCGCCTTTGGCAACGTGACCGTCGCCAGCGAGCGATTTCGTGAGTCACAACGTGGGCTGTGGTTGGACTCGCTGCACCGGAACCTGCGTTATGCCATTCGTGGATTGCTTCGTCGACGCGCCTTCACGGCGACGGCGGTATTGACGCTGGCGTTCGGCATCGGCGTGAACGCGGCACTCTTTACCCTTCTCTATTCCCTTCTGCTGCGTCCCTTGCCAGTTGGCGAGCCGGGGCGCGTCGTCAACGTGTCGCGCCAGGTGCGTGAGGACGGCCGCGCCTATCAGCTGGTGGTTCAGGGGAGCGCCTCGCTCCTTTCGTATCCGGACTACGTCAACATGCGCGACGGTTCGCGCGCGCTGGAGCAGCTGGCGATCTATCGACGCCAGGAACTGACCCTGGCCGCGGGGGACCGCGTGGTGGGGGTGCACGGGCAGCTTGCCAGCTGCAACTATTTCACCACGGCGCGACTCCCGGTGATCCTTGGTCGGGGCTTTGCGCCTGACGAGTGTGCGCACCCCGGTGACGGTCGCGTCGTTATCCTGTCGCACGGCTTTTGGCGCCGGCAGTTTGGCGGCGACTCAAGCGTCGTCGGCCGTGCGATCGACCTCAATCGACTGCCCCTCACCGTGATCGGTGTAGCCGCCGAGGGGTTTGCGGGGATCGATTTTGAAGCCAGCGAGGCGTGGGTACCGATCACGCTGTACCCCGCGCTCTATCCAGCTCGCGCTGGGGACCTGAATCGCGACATGAGTTGGTTGGCTGGTTTCGGTCGGTTGCGCGACGGAGCGAGCGTGAACGACGCGCGCGCCGATTTGACTGCACTGGCCAAACGCGAGGACCAGCTTTTCCGGGTCGTGCCTCCACCATCGTGGTGTCGCGCGGGACACGCTTGTCCGAACCGGACGACCGTTCCACCGTGGCGGCGGTCGTGACTGCGGTGAGCATTGTCGGGCTGCTGGTGCTGGTCATGACGTGCGCCAACGTGATGAACCTGTTGTTGGCCTGGCCGCGGCGCGGCGTCGTGAAATCGCGATCCGCCTGTCCGTGGGTGCATCGCGACGGCGCCTAGTGGCGCAGCTGATGGTGGAGAGCGTGTTGCTTGCCATGTTGGGCGGGTCAGTCGGCCTATTGTTCGCCTATTGGCTTCCCCCACTCGTTCAACGACTTCCGCCGGGTGGGACGCTCAACATCGAGCTCACCCTCGATCATTGGGTCTTGGCTGCAACGGCAGTGATCGCCATGGGCGCAGCATTCCTCTTGGCCTGGTGCCAGCGTTGCAGTCGACGGACCTGCGACTCACAGACGCCATTCGCAACAGTGGCGCAGCGGCTCGGCCCCGGGCGGTGGGTGCGCGCTGGCGAAGCAGCGCCGTTGGTGTGCAGGTGGCGGTGAGCACCCTGCTGGTGGTTGCCGCGCTGTTCCTTCGGGCGACACAACGATCGACCCAGGTGGCCCCCGGCTTCGATCTTCACGGCGTGGCATCGGTCGCGTTCAACCTGGAGCAGGTCGGGTACGACTCGGCGCGCGCTGGCATCTTCTTCGACGCGATGCGCCAGGGGTTGTTGGCAGAAGCCGGCGTCGAGCGCGTCGCCGCGGCGCAGTTGATTCCCCTTCGCGGCCGCGGCATGAAGGGGGTCCAGGCGGTGGGCGTCGAGTCGGGGCAGACGGTGCAAGTACCGATTCTCTTCAACGTGGTGACGGGAGACTATTTCTCCGCCACCGGGATACAGATCGTGCGCGGCCGCCCGTTCACGCCCGAAGAGGTTGCTGTTCGCGACCCATCGACGGCCGTGGTGAGCGAGGCTTTTGCCCGTGCGGCGTGGGGTACCGCAGAACCGTTAGGCCGTACGATCCTCGATGACACACGGCGTCTGACGGTGGTGGGCGTCGCCCGTGATGTACAGAGCGCCTCGCTTGGGACGAATGATGGCCCGTTCGTGTACACCCCTGCCTCATCGGGAGGCATGCTGGACCTGCGGTTAGTCGTGCGGGCTCCGGTTCCTACGCCAGCGTTACGCCGTGTGGTGGAACGGGTCGCGCGTCGCGTGGACCCGAGTGTCATCCCCGTCGTCCGCGGCTTCGACGACGAGTTGGATCTGGCGGTCGCCCCGATTCGGCTGGCCGGCGAGTTGACGTCGGTGCTGGGGGGCGTGGCGTTGTTGCTGGCAGCGATCGGCGTGTACGGTGTCGTGACGTTTGCGGTCAGCCAGCGTACCCGGGAGATTGGGATTCGCATGGCACTCGGCGCCACACGTCGCAACGTGCGCGGGTTGGTGCTTCATCAGGGCGCCCGCGTGGCCGGTGTGGGGCTGCTGGTCGGTTTGGCGTTGTCGGCTGGTGCCGCGATAGCGATCCAGGGCGTGCTGTTCGGCCTGCACGCGTTGGATCTGACGGTGTTCAGCGGAGTGGCCCTCGCACTCATGGCCACGGCACTGGTGGCGGTGGGGTTGCCCGCCATCCGCGCCTCGCGTATTGACCCCATGACCAGCTTGCGCGAGGACTGACCGTTCCCGCCGTTCCCGCCGTTCCCGCCGTTCCCGCCGTTCCCGCCGTTCCCCTGGTTTCCCGGCCCCGTTTCTCCCGGTTCTCCCGGTTCTCCCGGTTTCCCGGTTCTCGATTCCGCCGGTCCCGCTGCTCCCGCTGTTGCTATCGTCTCTGTCGTTCCCGTCCTTGGCGCCGTTGCAGCCTTAGCCGCCGTTGCCGCTCGCGCACACGCGGCGCTTGCGGCCGAGCCTAACGCGAGACGCTGTCAGCTTGGTAGTGCAGTGCCACAACGCCGGATGACAACAGCGTGCTGGAGGCGGCAGTCAGCTTCGTGCGTTCGGAGAGGTCGGCGAATAACGGCAGGCCCCCACCCAGCAAGACGGGATTCAGCATCAGCCAGTAGTCGTCGATCAGGTGGTACTTGGTGAGCGCGTGGGCGACGGACACGCTCCCGAACATCACGATGCCTGTTCCCGGCCCCTCCTTGATGGCTTGAACCTCTGCCGCCAGGTCGCGTCCGACAAAGGTGGTTTGCGGCCGCTGCTGACCCTGCAGCGAACGCGACACGACAACCTTGTGAGCACCGTTGTACCAGGCCGAGTGCTCCTTGTCGTGCTTGGATGCGTTGGCTGGGGTTCCTGCGGTGGGCCAATAGGCATCCATCATCTCGTACGTGCGTCGTCCATAGAGGGCGGTGTCGGCGCTGCGCGAGCGCTGGCCGGCCAGCTCAAACACGTCGGGGGTGACGGTAATCCAGTCCATTTCCCCGTTCGGGCCAGCGACGAATCCATCCAGAGACACATGCATGAAGAGCGCAAGGCGCATCGATCTCTCCTATTCTATTCTTGAGCAGTCATGTCGGTGTACGGGCCGATTGCCGGAAAGGAATCAATGGCACGTAGCTGCACGGCACGAAGGACGCGGGTGCGATCCGGCCCAACGATACGGGGCGAATGGTGCCGCGATGTTCGCCGGCGCGCACTGGAAGAGTAGTCGGAAGCGCAGGCGCATGTGAGCACCTTGCGGTCAGCCCGGGCCCAGCGACTGGGGTCGCTGGGCCAAGCTGTGAACTGACGATTTGTCCCCGCGTTAGTCGGCGCGAAGGGTCTCCACGACATCCACGCTGGCCGCTCGGCGGGCGGGAAGGAGACTGGCTATCCAGGCGACCGTGAACAAGACGGCCACCACGGCCAAGTACGTGGCTGGATCGGTCGCCTTGACGCCGAAGAGTACGCTGGACAACACCCGCCCAGAGGCCAGCGCCGCCACCGTGCCGATCGCCACACCGATCGCCGTCAGCCGCAATCCCTGGCGGACGACCATCTGCAGGACACGGCGCTGGCTCGCCCCGAGGGCCAGGCGAACCCCCAATTCCCGGCGCCGCTGTTGTACCAGGTAGGCCAGCACGCCGTACAAGCCTAACGCGCCAAAGAGCAGGCCGGCGCTGCCAAAGGCACCGAGAAGGGTCGTGACCAGCCGCGGGCGTGCCAAGGCGTCACGCGCCGCAACTTCCATGGTGGTAGTCTCGGTGATGGTCTGCTGCGGATCGACCTCATGGATGGCTGCTCGCACCGCCGAGGCGGACTGCAGCGGTTCGCCAACGGTGCGCACGAGCAAGGTCATGCGCACGCGGGAGTTCTGCAGCTCATGCAGGTAGACCGTTTCGGCGGCATCACTCGCCACCTCAGTCTGCCGGATGTCGTTCACCAGGCCAACGATCTCCACCTGCGTCGTGTCGCCGACGAGTAATCGCTTGCCGACCACGTCCTGACCGGGGAACCAGCGTTTGGCGAACGCTTGGTTCACGACGCAGACCAGCGGCGTCCCACGTCGATCCGTACGCGCGAATTCCCGCCCACTGATGAGTCGTGCGCCAATGGCCTTGAAGAAGCCGTCGGAGATGTTGAGCATCGCCGACGCGGGAGAGTCCTCTCCAGCAGGGATGACCATGCCGGGCAACCGAAAGCCGATACTTTCCCCACTGCCGCGGAATGGAGCATCCTTGGCCGCGCCGGCGGCTGCAACACCGGGCAGGGCGCGGACGCGGTCGAGAATCTGCGTGTACGCCTGGGTGTAATCCTTTCCTTGCCGGTCGGTGCTGATCGTGAAGTTCATCACCAACAGGTGGTCGGTGCGGAACCCTGGGTCTACCGAATTGAGTTCGCGCAGGCTGCGCAGCATCAACCCGCCAGCGGTCACGAGCACCATGACCAACGCGACCTCGGAGATTACCAGCGCGTGACGCAAGTTCCCACGCGACGGTCCTGCGATGCCGCGGGTGCCGCGCGCCGTGGGTTGCAGGTCACGGGCGACCCGCAGGGCGGGGAACAGGCCAAATGCCACACCCGTCACCAGCGACAGCATGAGGGCGAATAGCAGTGCTCGTGCGTCCACCATCACTTCCGTGCCACGGGGCAGCTGGTCCGCCGCAAGCCCGGCGATACCGCGGACGGTGAGCACCGCCACCAGAATGCCGAGCACGCCGCCGACCGTGGCCAGCACCACACTTTCGGTCAGTAGCTGGCGGATGAGGCGTGCCCGCGACGCACCTAACGCCGATCGCACGGCGATCTCACCGGCGCGAGCTGTCGCTCGCGATAGCTGCAACGAGGCCACGTTCACGCAGGCTATCATCAGCAGGACGGCGACGGCCCCAAAGAGGACCCACAGGGACCGCGTCACATCGCCGGTGATTGACGCCTTCAACCCTCGCACGGTGACTCCGTCCCACGCCGCATTCTCCGGGTACCGCGCGGCCAGTCGCCGCGTGATCGTCTGCAACTCCGCGGTCACCGCGGCCTCCGTCATGCCGGCTCTGGCGCGTGCCACCACGCCCAGCAGACGTACGAAGCGAAGGCGCGGAATCTGGTCGTCCGTGAAGAGCGAGAACGAAGCGAAGAGGTCGGCATGCGGCGTCGGAAACGCAAACGACGAAGGCAACACCCCGATCACCGTGAAGGCTTCGTTGTTCAGCGTCAGCGTGCGTCCGACGACATCGTTGCGACCGCCGAACTGGCGCTGCCAGAAGGCATGCGTCAGCAGAACAATGCGATCCGGCCCGCCGCGCACCAGTTCCTCGTCACGAGGCAGTCGCCCAAGCACCGGCGCCACCCCCATCGTCCGGAAGAAGCCCGGCGTGATGAAGACCGCCGCCAGTCGCTGTGGCTCGCCCATGCCCGTCAGGTCCAACCCGCTGCCACCCGTTTGGAACCAATATCCACCAAGGTCCACCAGACGCTCACGCTGCGCCCGCCAGTCGTCGAGGTCCATGGCCGACGTCGTGGCCTGCAGTGCGCCGGCCGTCTTGTTGGCCGTCCAGACGCGATAGAGCTGTCCGGCATCCGGGTAGGGCAGCGGGCGCAGGAGCACGCCGTTGACCACCGAGAAGATCCCGGTGGTGGCGCCGATGCCTAACGCCAGCGTGGCCAGAGCCGTCAACGCGAATCCCGGGGACGAGCGCAAGGCGCGCAGCGTATATGTCACATCCTGCCGAAACTCGCCGACTACGTCCCGGCGATGTCGAGCCCCTTCGGTGCGGCGATCGATGTCCGTGGCGTACCGGCGAGCGTCCTCGACGTCGCCAAAATCCTGGCGGGCCCGGGCACGCGCGGCCTCTGGCGACATGCCCGCGGCGATCAAGTCATCTTCGCGGGCGCGCAGGTGAAATTGCAGCTCGTCGTCCACGTCACGAGCGATGGCGCCAGTGGTACGGCGCGGCAGGGAGATGAGTCGGCGCCAGTTCATGCGGGATCCAGGACGGCAAAGACGGCCGCTGCATAACGACGCCATTCCGATTCACTGCGCTTGAGCATCGAACGACCGGCCGGCGTCAGTTTGTAGAATCGGGCGCGACGATTGTTCTCTGAGA
The DNA here is from genome assembly GCA_046327745.1 of Gemmatimonadaceae bacterium. GTDB lineage: Bacteria > Gemmatimonadota > Gemmatimonadetes > Gemmatimonadales > Gemmatimonadaceae > JABAQJ01. Next base: position 131,156 of record JAXLXV010000014.1, read on the forward strand.
CTCCCCAGTCAGCGGCCACGGCCCCCGAGTGTTCGAGTCGGTGCAGGGCCTTGTAGAGCGGGGCATCTTCGATCTGCAGCTCACCCGCGGTGCGATCGTGAATCGAGCGCGCCACCGCATAGCTGTGCATCGGGCCCCAGGCGAGTGTTCGCAGAATGAGCACGTCGAGCGTGCCTTGGAGAAGGGCCAGTGGTTCTGACAAACTCGGCTCCCTGTACTTGGTAAGGGGAACCTATGTGCGTGCGTTGAATGGTGTCAACGGGGGCGAGCGCGCCTGACAGGTGCGTATCGCGCGGCTCCAATCAGCGGTTGGGGCAACGGCACGCGTAGTACTACTCCACATTGCCGTGGGTGGTGTCACTGGTGAGGGTACATCTCATGCAACGGGCGACAGTACAGCGCCTCAACGGTGGCGGTACCTAGCACTGCGCATTCATCCCCGAAGCGGCAGGCAGCTCATACGCAGTCAAGGCCGCGGCATCGCACTCGCGCCGTCGCAGCGGACCACGTTGATTTCTCACGCGCGAAACGTCGCTGTCATATCCGATACCCACCAAGCTCACAATGGCTGATACGTCCGATATGACCACTCTTCGAGTCGCTGCTATGTCCGATGTCCCCAAACATCGAGTCACTGTTATGCCCGATGTTTCCTGGCTTCGAGGCGCCCTGATGCGATGCGTCAACCCCTTTCTCATTGCCCTTGGCGCGACGACGCCGCTGCCGATGCGCTTGGCCGCTCAGCAGCTGCATCAATGCGTGGTCGTCTGGGACAGCCGTACCGGGCGCGAGTCGCGTACCAATGACGCTGAGTGTGGCACCCGACTCTCTCCGGCGTCTACGTTCAAGATTCCACACGCCCTGGTGGCGTTGCAGGTGGGCGCGATCGGCCCGCACGATGTCGAGCGGTGGGACGGCACCAAGTACCCCAACACGCCTGTCTGGCAAGCCGACTACACGGTAGCCACGGCCATTCGTCCGTCCGTGGTCTGGTTCTTCCAGCGCATCGCGCCACGGGTCGGCGCCGAGCGGATGCATCAGCGGTTGCAGCAGCTGCAATACGGGAATGCCGCGACAGACGGTGACGTGACTCGCTACTGGTTGAATGGCACGCTGCGCGTATCGCCGATCGAGCAGGTTGCCTTCCTCAGGAACTTCTTTGCGTCTCGCGCACCATTCGATTCGGCATGGACGACCCTCGTGCGTGAAGCCTTGGTGCAGCCGCCGGACAGCATCGAGAATGCGATGGGAAAGTGGCCGATGGGAGAACAGTGGCCCGCAGGCGCCGTGTGGCGCGCCAAGACCGGCTTCACTTCATACGATGGGCGGACCGTGAACTGGCTGGTGGGCGAGATTGTTGAAGGCAGTCGCCGGCGGGTGTTTGCGTCAGCTGTTTGGCGCGATGGTGGCACCGTGGGCAACGTGGACGCTGCGCACCTCGCCGCCCAAGTCTTGTTCGGTCGAGCCGCTCGTCCCTGACGCTCGGTAGTTCTCACCTCCGCCCCCGTGTGCGAGAACGCGCAGACGGGTTCCACGTTACAGACAGTCACGGGTCCTGCCGCCTCAGGACCAATCCGAGCCGCTCTGCCCACCGTATTCATGGAGACGGGCGCGTGAGAGCGCCAAGCGTGACTGAGCGCGCTGAGTGAAACCATTAGGCGGAGATGGGCATGGAAAGGAGGTCTCACGGGCTCGCGATCGCGACCGTGGTGTTCGCATTGGCCACCGTGGCATCGCCCGCACAGGCGCAACGCGACTCGGCGACGGTGGCGCGATTCGACAGCGGGCGCATGAGGCCAGCTTTGGTCGACACGCTACGCCAGGCCCCCATCTCTCACAACCGGCCGCTGGCAACGGGCAGCGCGAAGGGAATGCCCTGCGTGAAGGCAATGGCCTGCGAGAAGGGAATAGGCAGCGTAAAGGCTACGGACGACGTGAAGGGGACGGACGTAGTGAACCGAACGGACAGTGCGAAGGCAACGCTCGCTCGCGTGCAAATTCAGGGGCGTGTGGACGATCTGCGCGGCATCGCGCGCTCCGCGTCGGAGGGGCACGTTGGAGCTGCCGAGCTGCGTATGCGACCGTTGGTGCGGGAGGGGGAGTTGCTGGAAACAGTGCCCGGCGTGATCGTCACGCAACACTCGGGCGATGGCAAGGCGAACCAGCTCTTTGTGCGCGGGTTCAACCTGGATCATGGCACTGACTTTCGCACTACCGTGGAGGGGATGCCGCTCAACATGCCTTCGCACGCGCACGGCCAGGGGTACACCGACCTCAACTTCCTCATCCCCGAGCTGATCGACCACATCGACTATTCCCTAGGCGTCTACCACGCGTCGCTCGGCGACTTTGGAAGCGCTGGTGGTGCGGAATTCGGCTTGGTGCGAAGCTTGGACCGTCCTTTCCTCACGTTAGGTGCGGGGGGCGACGGATTTGCGCGAGTCGTCGGCGCTCGCTCTTCGGCCGTGGGTGGCGGCACGTTGCTGCTGGGAGGTGAGGCCAAGTCGTACGACGGTCCATGGCAGGTTCAGGAGCGTGAACGAAAGTACAGCGGTATGGTACGCTATAGCCGCCAGCGAGGCGCGTCGCAGCTCTCGCTGTTAGGCATGGCGTACCGCAACCGGTGGAATGCGTCCGATCAGATCCCGCAGCGCGCGGTCGCAGACGGTCGCGTCGATCGTTTTGGGCAGATCGACCCGTCCCTGGGCGGTGCTACCGAAAGGTATAGCGTCTCCGGATCGTTGCAGCGATTGAGTGGATCGACCATTCAACGTGTCAATCTCTTTGCGGTGTACTCGCGACTGGACCTCTACTCCAACTTCACCTACGGATTGGAGAATCCGGTCACCGGCGACCAGATCAATCAACGCGAGCATCGTCTCGTCTTTGGGGGCAGCGCCAGCCGGACACACCAGTATGAGGCGTTAAGGACCGAGCATACCGTCACGATGGGAGTGCAACAGCGTCTGGACCTTGTGCGTGGACTCGGCCTTTTCCGGACCGAGCGACGACAGCGTACCGGTACCGTGCGCGAGGATGACGTGACCGAGTCAGCCACCGGCGCCTATGTAGAAGTGGATTCGCGCTGGCACCCGCGGCTGCGGAGCACACTCGGTGCGCGCGCCGACGGATATGCCTTTCAGGTGACGAGTGACATCTTGGCGAACGGCGGCCGGCGAAGCGCGGGCATCGCAAGTCCAAAGGCGTCGCTGGTGTTCAGCGCTGGTCGCGGCACGGAGTTGTACCTGAGCGGCGGCTTTGGCTTCCATAGCAACGACGCGCGTGGAACCACCATCACTGTGGACCCGGTGACTCGCGACTCAGTGTCACGCGTCAGTCCGCTCGTTCGCTCCCGCGGCGGTGAACTCGGCGTACGCTATTCTCCACGGGGGACGTGGCGTTCGACCGTTGCCCTGTGGGGATTGGACTTGGACAGCGAATTGTTGTTCGTTGGAGATGGCGGTGCTACTGAGCCGTCGGGTGCCAGTCGCCGATCTGGGGTGACATTCGCCAATTGGTACCGCCCGTTGCCGTCCTTGGCCTTGGATGCGGATGTGTCCTTCGCCCGTGCGCGCTCGCGAACGGCGCGCGACGCGGGAAGCTTCCTACCGGGAGCACTGGAGAAAGTTGTGGCTGCCGGAGCGACTTGGGGGTCAGCGAGCGGAGGGTCTCTGGCACTGCGTGTCCGCCACTTTGGATCCTACCCGCTGGTGGAAGACAACGCAGTCCGCGCGCGTGCCACCACGCTGGTGAATGCGGAGGCCGGCTTTCGGGTCGGGCAGGCGCGAGTGCGTGTGGGGATGCTCAACTTGTTGAATCGGCAGGCGAGTGACATTCAGTACTACTATGCGTCGCGCTTGCCAGGTGAGCCTGTCGGCGGAATTGAGGATGTGCACTTCCATCCCGTGGAGCCGCGTCAGGTGCGCGTGTCGGTGGGGCGGGGGTTCTAGGGATCTGAACCCTGGTGGGATGACGCGCCGATCACACAACGCGGTGGGCTTGCTATCGTTGGAGGGATCATGTTCGGCGCCTTCGCAGGCTTCGACCTCTACGCGACACGTCGCTGGTCTGGGCGCCGCGACGTTCCGTGAGCAGTCGGCAGCCTGCTCTGGCTCGGCCACGGCGATCAGGCCGCAAATCAGCGCCGGGACATATTCATCTAGGCGGGTTGTGTGCGATCGCACGATTCGTATGATATCCGCTGCTGCTGAAACTGGACGGTGGGCCTCACAACGGAGATCTCGTGTTCATACCCCTTTGGATCATCGGAGTACTGGCCGTTGTCCTCGTCGTTGTCACTGCCTGGCTCGCGACCTTCTTACGCGGGCGAAATCCCCTGCCGTTTCCAGATCAGGGCTCACGCATCTTCACCACGCCCTCGATCGAAGCGAAAGCTGCCGTCATTGCGCTGCTCCGTCAGCACGGGCTGCGCGAGCGCTTTCAGTTCAACTCGGCGACCGTTCAACGGTCAATCCTTTGGGACGGCACGATCATCAATACGCCGGACGCGGCGGTCCTCACCAAGCTCAATCATGCGGCTGCGAGTATTGGGCTTGTCGTCGCCGATCCCGCCGCCAGCGCCACGGCAGCTGCCGCCTTTCTCCAAGGGCGTGGGTTCAGTGCCACTGTTGTACTCGACGCCGAACCCGAGCTCCCCATCGCCTTTGTCGTAACCAACGTCTTCACCGGCACAGTATTGAACTTTCGCAAACATGTCACGCAGCTGCCGCGACCGACGCCAGTATCCGATTGAGTCGGCCCGTGACGGAAGAAGGTTGATCAACGTGATCGACCCGCTGCTCACCCGGCAATATTTGCTGCTGACGCCGCAACCTCTATGTTGAGGGCTGCGCGGTCTGCGTCGGCGCAGCCACTGATGAATGCGGCGCAGCAGAACATTGACGTTAGGCGAATGCAACGACTCCCTCCCTGTGAACCAAACACCAACGCGCGGCTAGGGCGATCCGTGCGGTTCGTTGTTGCCAGTGCATGCCTTGCAAGCGGCCTTGCAAGCGCTCGCATTCCGGTCGTTGCATCGCAGGTCGGCCCTATCCGCGGCACGCTCGTGCTGGATGGCGGCCCCGAGGCATCGGCAGCACTCGGGCGCCGATTTGTGGAGCTTGCGGGTGGCGCGAACGCCCGCATCGTCGTCGTTCCCACCGCGATGGGTGACGACGCACATGATCCGGCGACGCTAGCCCACTATCAGCGCCTGTTTGGTGACAATTGTTGCACCTTGCTTGACGCGGCCGATCGGGTAGAGGCAGATCGCGCCGCGTTTGCATCGCCCCTCGCGACGGCAACTGGCGTATGGATCTCAGGCGGAAGCCCGGCGCGCGTCGCGGACATCTACTGGCGCACAACAACGAGTCGGGCGATCAGAGCGGTGTTGGAACGAGGAGGCGTCGTCGGCGGCAGTTCCGCTGGCGCCGTGGTACTCGGCGCGCGCGTTCCGACCACGCAACCGGACCGCGGCTTTGCGTTCTTGACGAATGTGATCGTGATGGCGCACGCGAATCGTGGCCGCGCGCGCGAAATGCTCGTGAGCGAGGCGGCTGCGTCGGGTATGATCGGCGTGGGCATTCCGGAAGGCACTGCCGTGATCATTCGGCGCGATAGCGTGGAAGTCGTCGGACCTGGCGAGGTAATCGTTGCCAGCGGATCCAATAGCGGTGCCGAGGACTATCGCATCTTGCGAGAGGGCGAGCACATGCGCCTCGAGCACCAAAAAGCTGCCAATCACACGCCACCGCGCCACTGAAGGCCACAGAATGACGCGCATTGCTAATGCTGCGTCGAAGCAGAAAGGCGACGTTAGGCAGATTCCCTTTCCAACCCCCTTCATGGGCTTCCGACCTCCGCGGCTCAGTACTGTCAGCCTCATCGCCCTCGGCACCGCGGCCTTGTTCGCCATCGCCGCTCTGTTCCCCAACGACGCCATTGATCTCGTCGCTTGGCTCGCGGCCGCCTTGCTGGGCCTGCCACTGTGCGTCCTGTCGTACCGCGACGCGCGCGCCAGCGCTGTCCCCTTACGCTGGTTCACGCCTCCCATTCGCCTATTCCTGCTCCGCCTCTTCGGCACGGTGTCGTTGTCTCTGGCGGTCTGGGCTCTTGGCTGGTTGGCGTATTGCACTTTTCTCGGCCCATTGCAAAGCCTTTCGACCGGCCAGTCCCTTGCACAGGCAGTGCTGCCGGTAGCACTCATCGGTTGCGCCTATCGTTTGCTCGCGGGAGCTGCAGTCACAACGCGCACGATAGCTGAAACTGCCTAACTTCGCCTGCAGCTGACGGTCTACGTTGGCCGGACCCACACAGCCTCAACTCACTCTCAAATACCCCCTTGTCTTTTCAGCCACGAGATCCCGACTTCGAGCGCCGCGTGCGGGCGAGCTTCGCACGGCAAGGGGCCATGCACACACTTGGTGCGACGCTCGCGCGGGTCGCTCCTGGGGAGGTCGACATCGCGCTCAGGTTTCGTGAGGAGTTGACCCAGCAGCACGGGCTGCTGCATGCGGGAGTGACGACCGCGGTGATGGATAGCGCGTGTGGCTACGCCGCGCTGACCTTGATGGAGGTCGGCGCCGCCGTACTCAGCGTGGAGTTCAAGGTGCAATTGCTCGCGCCCGCGCGCGGTACCGAGTTCGTGGCGCGTGGCCGTGTGGTGCGATCGGGGCGAACGCTCACGGTCGTGGCAGGTGAAATCCGCGCCGATGGCGGCGAGCCGGTGGCGCTGCTCAACGGCACGATGATGGCCGTCCGCGATCGCGCGGATCTGGCGGACTGACGCCGACGCGACAGAAGCGAAGCCGTCAGCGAGCCGGAGGGGTGTCCCCGACCGCGAGATCGGCACGTGTGCTGAGGTTATTCGCGAGGACCTCGGGCGTTACAACGTGACCGACGGCGAGCGCCGAATCGCTCGTCGTCCTCCACCATGCCCTCACGCGACCTCAGAGAACCATGGCACACGTCCTCTCTCGACTCATCCTGTTCGCCGGCGTCGGGTCTTCAGCTGCCGCGGCCACCGCACGTATTGAGGTGCTCGAACGGCGCGTCGAAACGCTCGAGTCGAGACTCGACGCTGCACCTCAATCCAGCACCGTCAAGGCGCCGTTTACTGTCGTTGACGCCGCGAACCATCCCATTCTCACCGTGGATGCGACGCCTCGCGCGCTGTCCCTGTTTGATGAACATGGCCGAGTCGGTGTCTTCGCTTATGCTTCACCTGCTGGCGGCCACGTGAGTGCCTCGGAACCTGGCGGCGCCATTGTGGCTATCGACGCACAACAAAACGCTGCGAAGCTCACGATCAACGAGGGATCTCAACCCCGGGTGCAGCTGGGCTATTCGCCGAGCGATGGTACGGCTCTGACGCTTCGTGACGCCTCACACGCTGAGGTGGTGCACCTGGGATCGGTGACCGGAGGTGGCTCACGACTCGACCTCACGACGTCCGATCGGCGGCGAACTGCGTCGCTCTCCGCGCTGCCAGGTCGAGCCGCAGTCGCGCTAAGAGAAGGGGCCGGAGCTGAGCGCGCCGCGCTCTCACTCGAGGCCGACGGGTCTCCTGAGATGGTGTTGAGTGGCGCCGGGCACGAGCCGCTCGCCTCGATCACGGGTTCGCAGAAGGGTGCGTCGGCTGCGCTGTACTCGGGCGCCAAACCCTCGGTGCTCATTGAGTCACACTCAGGTGGTGGCATCATCCTCACTCGAAACGCAGGCGGGAACCGCGTGGCCGTGATGAGTGCGGAGAACGATGAAGCCGAGGTCTCGCTTCGTGATGCCGCTGCGTCCGAGAACCGTCGCGCGGCGATGCTCCTCGGCACAGGCGACGCGAAGGACAAGCCTGCGGCGGGTGATGCAAGTGAGAAGGGAGGCCTTAAGCTGGAAGTGGCGCTCTGGAGCGAGGCGCATCATAAGACGGTCATGCTTGGTGCCGACGCCGACAGCGGCGGTGGCCAACTGAGCCTCGGCGACGCCAAGGGCCAGATACTGGCGACGGTTGGTGCCGCACCGGTGGGTGGTTTCTTCCGGGCGCAAAACCCCTCAGCGACCCGCGTGGCGTTGATGGGCACGGGAACGGACCTTGCCATGTTGACGTTGCGCGATGGCCCCAGGACCCCGCGCGCCACGCTCGCCTTGCCTAACGACGGCGTACCGGCGCTCGTGATCCTCAATAAGGCGCATGACGCCGCGGCAGTCTTCTCTCATGGCGCGGAGGGCGGCGGCATCTTCCAGCTTCGCGATCCGAAGGGTCGTCCGATCGTGGAAGGTGGGACGATGACAAATGGGCATGGTATGGTGCGCGCCGGCCCGTTCTTTCAATGCGCCGGCACCTTCGCGGGCCTGATGGCGCCTGACTGCATCATGGGACGAGGCGGCAAACCCTAACGGCGCGGGACCTTAAACTGGAACTTGTCGTCGGTAAGTGTCGGATTCGCCTCCGGGTGAAGGAGAATCGTGAGGCGTCGCGGTGAGCCGGCGTCCGCCGGCGCTTCTTCGACGAACTTGCGAATGAGCAACGAGTGCTCGTCGATCCAGATGCTCAGCTGCCTGACGTTGAGCACGCGCCCCGTGCGGGCATACTGGTCGGCAGCAACGCCGACGAGGCGCCGACACGGCTGCCCATCGACCACGTCGCGGCCGTCGTCGCGAATCTCCTGAATCTGTCTGAGTGTGCTCAGGAGATCCGCCTTGGTGTACAGCAGGGACGGTATCAGGGTCGAGACCCCGCGCGTGTACGACGACGCCAGCGTGAGCACCATCGTCTGATTACTTCCCGCGGGATACTGATCCACCGCGCCCGTCTCGGCGTCGTATTTCTGCATGTCGCTGTTGACCATCCAGATGACGGTGTGATGCCCACGCAGGTCCGTCGTAAAATGGACGGCTGCGGTGTAGCTGCTCACGCCTTGCCAGTCGAAGAACAGATCGTGTGATTGCCGCCGGAAGAATGTGCGGAAGCGATAGCGATCCGTCACGCCGGGGATGTCACTCGTCACGGTGCCATCATCGGCGTACGACTGGAGCGCCGCGTAGGCGGCGGCACTTCGCGCGAGCATGTCTTCGGCAGACGCGGATCGCGAAGGTGGTCGGGAGGGTGCGGCTAGGGAAAGCGTGAGTGTGGCGAGTCCGATCGGCAAGCGCATGGGAGTGTCACGGTGGTGGTTCTCGAATACGCCCGCAGCTCGCACAAACTCCCTCACCTCAGCGGCGGTGGTGTGAGGGATTTTGGCGCGCGTCCGGGCGTGTTGCACGGAGCCCGTTGTCGACTGCGGGCGGCGATCGCAGGGGAGAGCCCGAACATGCGAACCAGAAACGTTGATGGAGCTGCAGCGGCATCTGCCGTAGCATCGCGCGTGCAGCGTCACTCGCGCTCCGCCGTCCGGACCAGCAGCTGATGAGAATGATCCGAGCATCGCGGTACTTAAGCCGCGCCCTGGCCGTCGCTAGTTGCTCCCTCCTCATCAGCGGGTGCGCGCGGCCCCGTCCGACCGAGGCACGCATACTCAAGAAAAGCGACTTGACGCCAGCAGAGCTCAAGTATGGGCGTGGCGTGAAGCCCGATCACAGCGTCACCTATCAGCGTGACGTTGTGATTGTGCAGAACGGTCCGAACGTGATTCGCTCTGGAGGTGTGGACGGCGTCACGTGGGTGATCGACGCACGTGCGGGGCGCAACCTCTCGGTCGGAAAGATAGCGTTCGTCACCGGACAGTGTGTCGGACGGGTCCTGGGTCTCAGCCAGAAAGGCGACGATCTCACGCTGACTCTCGGTCCCGTTGAACTGACGGACATTTTCAAGGAACTGCACGTCTCGCTCAATCAACCCTTGAGCGTGGCCGATGGGATTGAGCTGGCGCCGCCGCGGATCCCGAACTTGAAGCTGCCGGTCGAAGGTGACGATGCTGCACTTCCGGATTGGGCGGCTCCCCCGAACACGGGTGCCCGTACTCAGAACGACCAGCCGTTGCCAGCGGGCATCGTGCGACACGTATCGTCTCAGGCGGTCGCGCCAGGCATTCCACAGCGACTCGACCTCAGTTTCAAGACGCGGATTCTGAATCGCGCCGACGGCCCCGCCATCGAATTGGCGCATGAGGCGGACGGCGTTCGGCTGGTCGCGCAGGCGCAACTTCGTCTCAAGGCGCCAAGGCTAGAGTTCTTCCTCGATATTTCCAGCGGAAAAATTCGCGAAGCTCGAGTCGTTCTCCGAAACGCCGCCGGCCTACGGCTGGCCTTCGATAGCGCGGTGAACGAGGAATTCGCCGGCAACATCAAGTGGTTTTTCCCAGCCGGCGGAGTCAGTATTCCCATCTCGGCCAACGCGCCGCTGTCTGTGAACATCCGCCAAGACATCTGGGTCCAAACCGCGTTCAGCGCCAAGCAGTCAGTCTACAGCGCCGAAGCGGACATCGACCTCAACGCCGACGTCGGTTTCACTTTTCAGAACGGCAGCTTTCACTTAGTTGGCCCGACGGGATTGAGCGTTCGAAAAACCGTCTCGAGCGGCATGAGCGGCGTCTCCGTTGGTGGAAGAACCGGCGTCTACGTTAGGCAAGCGCTCACCGTCACGGGCGGGCTTGGCGTCTGGGAATTCTCCACCGGTCCAAGCTTCTCTTTCGGCACGGCACTCGACGCAAGCATGGGAGCGAGCGAGGGGGAGGTTCAGTGCAAAGGCGCGAACTTGAGTACACACCTCCGTGCCGGTGTGGGTTGGACCATTCCTCCAGTCGTGGCAAAGTTTGTCAACTTCTTCTTGCGCGTCATCAACGTGAAGCAGATTCCGGACCACGGCGGACTCTACACGCCATGGACACAGCTGAAGGAATACAAGGAACAGACGTCCAGCCCGATTTGCAGCGGTCCGAGGGTAGCAGGGTAGCGGCACCATGCCAGCGCACGCTCGCGGTGGATCGGCGGCTAGCGGAGGCGGGCGACGGCCAGCGTTGCTATCTTCAATGCCGCCTCCTTCGACACGTGCGCAGTGCGATACAGAACGGTCAACATCCGATCTCCAGTGAGGAAGTACAAGGTTCCATCGAGCCCGTCCGCGGCCTGATCCCACGCGCCCTCGAGCGTATCGGCAGCCTCCCCACGGACGCCGGCCGCCGCCCCGAACATGCGACTCGCGCCGGCCGCGACGTTGAACAGCGCGCGGCCGTCCTCCCACTCCGGCTTCATGGTGAACACGCGATGACGCCCAAGGTAGTAGCTGCATCCCGCGCCCGTGGGGTCAGCTAGTGGCGACTCGCCAGTCGACCGATACGGCGGCAGGGCCAGTGGCCCGAGCACTGACTCGGCATCGTTGCGGCTGACGAGGCCGCATGGGTCCGGGCCGTCGGCTTGGTTCAGCGTCGCGGGGGGCGAAGCGAACGGTCGGTCCGGAATGCGGTCCCGGATCATTGCCGCCAGCTGCGCCACGGAGTCGCCGGGCAGCCACCCGCCGTGCGCCGTGATGAGTACGGCGATGTGTCCAAGTCGGCCAAGGAACTCCTCGGGCAATGCGCTCGTGTAGTCCCAACCAACCAACGGCGCTCGTTCGCTCGAGTCGGCCGTTACGGAGTTCCGCTGGTCCGCACGCGAGCCACCGAGAATCTGAGCGGCGAGATTCGCCCCGGCGTCGAACGCCGCGCCTTGGGTCGCCGCGTCCTCGAGCAACAATTCAACCGCCACGGTCTGCGGAGGGTTGGCCCCCGCACCAGGCGCAAGTGGATACACGCACGCCCGGCCGTCCGTGGTGGGCTCGTCGTTGCTCGCGTCGTGACCGCGGCGGGGTGCGCCGTTCAAACGGCCCAGCATGTGCTCGGCCTCGGCAGCGGAGACCCACGAACAGGGATCGGGGCTCGCGGGTTGCGGCTGAAGGACGCTGACCGGTAGGGCCGCGGCGTCACCCGGTGTGGTTTGGGCGGCGTCGCTGCGACGGCAGGAGCTCAGGCTGAGGGCGAGCGCGAGCGCGCTGAACGGGAACGACATGCGCATGTGTGACGACGATCCTCGGTGCGGGATGGGTTATGGCGTGCGGCCAGGGCACGCGCGCGTCAACTCAACTCGGCGATTGCGCGCCCGACCTTCGATGGTCGCGTTCGGCTCGCGGGGGTGCGTGTCTCCAAAGCCGAGCGCGCGGAGCCGCGTCGCCGGGACTGCGTACCGTTCGATCAACGCGGTTCTCACCGCTTCAGCGCGGCGCATAGACAGCGCGCGATTGCTGCTGGCGTCGCCGATGCTATCCGTGTGACCTTCCACGACGAGCGACCACTCCGCGTGCCGCTTCAGCAGGGCGCCGACCTGTCCGAGCGACGCGTCGGAAGCCGGCTGCAGTTCAGCGCTGGCGAAGGCGAAGTAGATGCCGGGCAGCTCGGCGCGGCACGAGCTCGCCAGCTCCGACTCGACGGCGCCGTCGCCAGGAAGGTCGACGCGAATCATCAGGAATTGGCGCGGGCCCAGGTTGGTCTTCACGATGAGCGGGTGGACGGAGTCCGCCAGCACCCACACATCGAAATCGGCCTTCCGCTCCTGGTACGCAACTTTCGCCGTCAGATGCAACGTTGGGACCGCGGTGCGCTTGCCGTTCACCAGGAGCGACAGAGGTTCTGGCGTGCGCGACACCAGGCTGAGCGCGCCGCGATACGGCACCTGCGACGTGGCGAACGCACCGCCTCCGGCGTTGCCGCCCTTGGCCTCATCAAGCGCGACCAGCGTGAACGTCGTCGGTCCCTCGGTCTGGACCCGACGGAGCAACCCACGCGAAAGGGTGAAGGCGGTGTAGCCGGGCACCTCCTGGATGCCGTCGGAGCGAAAGACGGCGTTCATGCGTGGCGCGCCGGCCAGGTCCGCGGCGCTCACGAATCGCCGATAGGTCACAGTATCCGTTTGGCCGCCGGCGCTGAGCTCGCGGTATCGCCACGCGTAGGTGGCGCCGGCGGCCGAGACGTCTTGCACCTCGACCGTGTTTTCGCGGTCTCCATCTGGTCGATGCAGCACCGAAACCATGGTAAGCCCGCGCACGAGCGGAATGCGCGGCGTTACGCTGGCCGCCTGATTCGCACGCGTGCCGCCAGCAGCAACCGCTGGCAACGGGCTCTGTCCGAGACAGGGCGCGGAGCATGCCGCAGCGAGGGCAATGACGGAGGCTCGCACTACGGCTTCCGGCTCGGGGCGAACCCACCCGTGCCAGGCATCTTCACTTCGCTAAAGCCAGGAGGCGGTGCGAAGTCGTCGTCGCTCACGGTCGTCCGCTCCACCTTCTTGACCACCGACAGCGGCTTTCCGTTGCGGTCGACAGACTTCAACACCATGAAGCCGCTCCCGAAGGTCTTTCGCAACACGCGTTCGTCGAGCGAAGCGTACCGTCCGATGCCGACAAAACCGAACGCCGTGGTCACGCACGCTTCGTCGTCGTTCGCAGCAGTCGCGAAGTGCACTCGGTAGTAGCTGCAGTTGTAGCCGAGGACCGTATCGTCCTTGCCCGTGGGGGTGAACGTCGGCGTAAGGTCGTCGCTCGTGAGGCGGAGAGGCATGACGAAGTACGACTTCTCACTTGCCTGGACCATCAGCATTCGCCCCTTCGCGTCGCGTATCATCGTTGTCCCGGCGTGCAAGCCGTCGATGCGGAGCAAACCTCCCTTCACATGCAGCGTCAGGTCGCTCGGCGCACCCATTGCCGTCGTTTGCATCGTGATCACGCCCTCGAATGTTTGAGCTGCTGCGGGAGTGACGGCGGTCGCAAGCGCGCAGACGCACAACAGGATTCGGTGCTGCATGGCGGTGTCTCCTTACGGGGTATGTGTGGCGGCCGCAAGCACCGCCGCGGCGGCCTTCTCGACCATCGGCGTCAGCAGGCCCTACTCCGCCCGGGACGGCCGCATTCCCGAACGCCCCAAGAGTGACCGCCGACCCTCACGACGGCTTTCTGGCGGTAAGGGGGGCGTGCCACCGGCCGTTCGTGCGGTGGCCTCAATCCGCCGGGCTCTTCGGACGTTCTGCGCGTTGGATGATCTCCTCCAGCCGTCGCCTCTGTTCATCCGTAAGGCCCTGACGCCAGTCCCGGCCGAATGCATGGGTGAGCGGCACACGACGCTTGAGCGCGAAGAGAACGCCGCCCAAGGCGCGGCCGACGAGGCTGACCGCGAACGCAATGGCAACCAAGCCCGCCAGGACCAGGGCGTTCAGTTGCAACACGTAGAGCAGTGCGTCGCGCCCGTAAGAGCGCCGCCCCGACTGGATGCGTGCCTGCCGTGGCTCCGACGTCGCATACACGATCGGCACGAGCGCACCGTCGCGCAGCCCAGCCACGCTTCCCGAATCGACGCGGTCCAGTGCGTGCACCGATCCGGATCGCGAGTCCGGAGTGAATTCGAGGTCCACCATCTGGTAGGGCAACCGCAGGCGTTGCGACGCCTCGTCGCTGACCCAGATCGCGGTCACGTTGCTCACGCGACGGACCGTGGCCACGCCGGTCCGCCTCGGCGCTGCAGGAGGGACGCTCGGCCAGGGCACGCGAGCCACAAGGCCGGCCGTGCCTAACGCGGTCGACGCGAGTGCAGCCCAGGCGAACCCCGAGGACCGCCGCCTGCGCCACAGCGCGACAAGGACCAGGACGCCAACGCTTCCGAATGGCACCACGGCGAAGGCGACGGACGCCCCGACGGTCGCCGCGACTAGCACGAGCTGCTTGCGCGGCTGGCGCCACGCCGCGATGCCAAGCCCGATCGCCATCACCACGGCCGCCAACTCCAGTGATTCCGGGACCGTTCCGGAGTCCCATGGGCGCCTCGTCCACGCCGACGTTCCATCGATCGTCGAGCCGATGTCCGCGATCATTCGCACGGGCGTCCAGGTTGCATATCGCACCTGCACCACCGATCCGACGTGAAGCCGGTCGAACACCCATGCATCAACCGTGTGGTGCGCGACCTCAGGGCGTGGAGAACCCTGGGGACGGAACTGAAACGTCACATCATAGACATGGCGCCAGCGCTCGCCGCCCGGCATGCGGATGAACTCCGCCTTCGCTGTCACCTGGCCAGAGGTCACTGCGCCCGCCAGCTGCACCAAGGCCGTCGGCAGGGCCCAAGTGCTCAACAGCAGCATTGCCACCGTAACGACGGTGATGACGTGCGAGCCCTTCCATGAGGCGCTCAGTTGAGCCGCACCCGGATGATGCCGGCATCAATGCGCTGGTGAGAAAATGCGACCGCGCCCAGGTTCACCGTTTGGGAAGGCCGGAGCGCGATGCGG
The DNA here is from genome assembly GCA_046327745.1 of Gemmatimonadaceae bacterium. Classification (GTDB taxonomy): domain Bacteria; phylum Gemmatimonadota; class Gemmatimonadetes; order Gemmatimonadales; family Gemmatimonadaceae; genus JABAQJ01. The sequence goes on from JAXLXV010000014.1 coordinate 146,393, forward strand.
CCGCTGTAGCTCCACACCTGCGTCACTCCGTCCGGCGAGAAGCCCTGGACGTCGTAAGAGAGGGACTGCGGTGTTTGAGCCGTGCTGGCCACGTTCATCGTCACCGCCCCGCCTTCGGCAGCCGCGTTGCAGCCGGTGGGGCTATACGTCACGAAGGTCTGCGTAAACGTGAAGCTGGCGAGAGGCCACGTCGTACCTGCTGCGGTGAGGGCCGGCACCGTCGCCGTGAGGGGGACGGACACAGACTGGCAAGGGGCGGTCGGGACCGAGCCGCTACAGGCGGCAGCGCACCAAAGGACGACGAGCGCCGGGATGTGCCTGCTCATTGCGAAGCCTCTCGATCGGTTTGGATGGTCAGAACGCGTGTTCGTTAACGCCCGATCTGGGGTCCCCGTCCCTCACGCCCGGCCCTGCGGGAAGGCCTGATATTGAGCGGGGCCGTGCCTCGCGGTATCTCTCTCTCTATGGTTGTCACCCCCTCTCGGCCGTGCCCAGCCCGGTAGTGCGATGACGAACCCGGACGGGGGATCGGCGACGGCCTTGCTGCGCGCCTGGGGCGCCGGCGACCGGGACGCGCTCGATCAGATGCTGCCCTTGGTGTACGAGGAATTGCATCGATTGGCGCGAGGGTATCTCGGCCGCGAGCGGCCCGATCATACCTTGCAACCGACGGCGCTGGTGCATGAGGCCTACCTGCGGCTCATCAACCAGCGCGAGGTGGACTGGCGCAATCGCGCGCAGTTCCTCGGCCTCGCCGCCTCGATGATGCGCCGCATCTTGGTGAACCACGCCCGCGACCGCTCCGCCGCCAAGCGTCCTGACGTCCGAGACCGCGTTTCGCTCAGCTTGGTCGAAGCGGGGAGCGACGCACCGGATGTAGACATCATCGCGCTCGAGGATGCGCTAGCCAGGCTCGCCGAACTTGACGCCCGCAAGGCGCGGGTGGTAGAGCTGCGATTCTTCGGAGGCCTAACGATGAATGAGGTCGCCGAAGTCCTGGAGGTTTCGTTGGCCACGGTCGAGCGCGAGTGGAGCTTTGCCCGCGCATGGCTCTACGACGCGATCGAGGGCAAGGGCGAGACGGCATGAACTCCGGCCGTTGGGAGCGATTGGAAGAGCTCTTTCACGCCGCCCTTGCACTCCCCGACGGCGAGCGCGCCACGTTCCTCACGCGCTCGACCGCTGGCGATTCGGCGCTGCGCGACGAGATTGAACGGCTGCTGAGCGCGCACGCGCGCGCGGGTCGCTTCATCGACGAGCCGGCCGTTGTGGCTGCGGGCGCCTTTTCCGGGCGCGGCGCCGAACCATCTGCCATCGGACGACAGTTCGGCCCCTGGCGCGTGATCCGAGAGATCGGCCGGGGTGGCATGGGGGCGGTGTACCTGGCGGAGCGCGCCGATGGACAGTTCGAGCAGCGGGTGGCCATCAAGCTGATCAAGCGCGGAATGGACACCGACCTGGTGGTGGAGCGCTTCCGCGCCGAGCGTCAGATCCTCGCGTCGCTCGACCACCCGAACGTCGCCCGCCTGCTCGACGGCGGTACGACGGACGACGGCGTCCCGTACTTCGTGATGGAGTATATCGATGGTGTTCCCATTGACGAATACGCCGATGCACGCCGCTTGTCGGTGCCAGACCGGCTGGAGCTGTTCCTGCAGGTCTGCGCCGCGGTCGCTTACGCGCACGGGCGCCTCGTCATACATCGCGACATCAAACCGGCGAATATCCTCGTGGCGCCCAGCGGCGCACCGAAGCTCCTCGACTTTGGCATCGCCAAGGTGTTCGACCCGGATGGAGACGAGCGAGTATCGACGCTGACCGGGCTACGCCTGCTCACCCCGGAATACGCGAGTCCTGAGCAGATCGAGGGGCGAAAGGCGACGGAGGCCAGCGACGTGTACTCCCTCGGCGTCGTGATGTATGAGCTGCTCACGGGGCGGTCGCCGTATCAGCTGCGAAGCCGCGATCCGGCCGAGCTCGCGGCGGCCATCCGGACGACCGTGCCTGAAGCACCGAGCGCTGCGCTTCGTCGCCCGTCAGTCGCAACAGACCCAGTTTCGCGGCGCCGAGCCGACGAGGATCGCGTGGCGGCAACGGGAGCCACCGGCATCGCGCACCTGCAACGCCGGCTTCGTGGCGATCTGGATACCATCGTGCTGATGGCCCTGCGGAAGGAGCCCGAGCGGCGGTATGCGCGGGTATCGCTCCTGATGGACGACATCCGGCAGCACTTGCGGGGCCTGCCGGTGAGCGCACGGCGCGACGATCTGCGTTATCGGGTGGCGAAGTTTCTGCGGCGCAACCGCGGCGCTGTGGCATCGGTAACGCTCGTCGGCACCGCCGCGCTCTTGCTCGGTATCGCGTTCACGCGCATGGGTGTGAGTAGCGCGGCGCTGGATGCCAGGAGCGGCGTCCTCGCTGTGCGCGACAAAGTCGTGGTGGCGGACCTCGCCGACCGCGCGGGCGACGCATCACTCGCTTCGGCGCTGACCGAGGCGCTGCGGGTGGACCTCGCCGAGTCACCGCGCGTGCAGGTGTTCTCATCGCGGCAGGTGCGGACGAGTCTGTCGCGGATGCAACGGTCTCCCGATCTCGCCTTGGAAGATTCGGTGGCGCGCGAGTTGGCTATCCGCGAAGGGGTCAAGGCAGTCGTGACCGGATCCGTCGGTCGCATCGCGGGCCGCTACGCCATTGCTGTGCAGTTGCTTGGAGCGGAGAAGGGGGATGTGTTGGCCGCGGAGCGAGAGACGGCAGCCGACTCCACGGACGTGATCGAAGCCTTAGGCAGGCTGTCGCAGCGCGTGCGACGCCGCATGGGTGAATCGTTAGGCAGCGTCCAAGCGTCGCCCCCGCTGGCGCAAGTGACCACGGCTTCCCTGCCGGCGCTGCGGGCGTACACGGAAGGCCTGCACCTGATCAACAGCGGCGACCGTAAGGCGGGCCTCGCCATGCTCGAACACGCAGTCGTGCTCGACACCGCCTTCGCTTCCGCGTGGCGCGCGCTCGCCACGACGTACGGAGACGTACTCGAGCCGGGCCGCGCGGCCGCAGCAAGGAAGCGCGCTATGGCGAACGTGTCGCGCCTGCCGTTCCTGGAGCGCTACCTCGCGATCGCCAGTAGCGCGATGTCGGAAGACTACGCCGCGTCGGCCAATGCCTACGGCGTGATCCTCGAGCGTTACCCAGACGATGTGCGTGCCCTGAACAACCGCGCGCTGGCCTATTCATGGCTCGGTCGTTTCGCGTCGCAGGAGAGCTTGCTCGTGCGCGCCGCAGCACTCGACTCGACGGTGCCGAGCATTCAGACCCAGCTCGCGGTGGCACAGGCCAACCAAGGTCATTTCGAGGACGCACGCCGGACCTTGGACCGCGTCAAGAAGAATCAACCCGGGAACTTCTACGCCCAGCTGGCGGAGATCTATCTCGCCGCCGCGCGCCAGGACTGGCCCGAGTCCGAGCGGCAGGCGGAGAAGCGCCTTCGCCTGCACCCCACCGACACGCTCGACGTGATTGGTGGGACCGAGGCCCTCGCGCAAATCGTCATGACCCAGGGGCGGCTTGCCGAGGCCGAGCGGCTGCTACGCCACGCGCAGCAACTCTCGGCGGCGGCTGGCGAACGCATGAACTACCTCCTCGAAGCCGCACTCCTTGGATGGGTCGAGCTCCGCTACCGACGTGCTCCCGACAAGGCGCTGCGGATGGTCGACGAAGCGGTGGCGCGGTTCCCGCTCGACAGCTTGGCCGAGGCAGAACGCCCGTACGACGAGCTAGCCCGCCTCTACGCCGCGGCCGGCCGGCCGACCAGGGCGCGAGCGCTGCTCGCACAGGCCGAAGGCACGACGTACGGCCGCCGGCCTAACGCGAGGCCAGGCCGCCAGTGGTCCCTCGGAGCGATCGCGCTCGCCGAGGGGCACGCCGCCGATGCGTTAGGCGCCTTGCACCGCGCGATGGACAGCGCCCAGTGTCCGATTTGCGCGCTCCCTGACCTTGCCCGCGCCTACGAAGCTGCCAGTCACACCGATTCCGCGCTCGCCACCTACGAGAGCTTCATTCACCAGCCGTGGGAATGGCGGTTCGAGACCGATGACATCGAGCTCGCCGCCGCGTTGAAGCGGGCAGGAGAGCTGTCCGAGGGGCGCGGCGACGCGCCAAGGGCGGCCGAGATGTACGAGCGCCTGTTGATGCTGTGGTCGCGGGCGGACCAGGAGTTGAATCCCAATGTGGAGTGGGCTCGCGCTCAACTCGCGCGGCTGCGTGAGCTGAATCCGCACCGCACACGAAGTCCATAGGCCATCGTGGTGAGGGGGCGAGAAGAATTGACCGGCCGTTTTGGAGCCAATCAGCATCGGGCGAATCGGGGAATGGAGCGGTACCGCGTGTCACAACAGAGAGCGATTCGCCGAGGAGCGTGATGCGTACCACGATCGTACGACGCTGGGGGGTGTCGGCTGCGTTGGTTGTTGTTGCCGTGAGTGCGTGCGGCACCGATTCCGGTAGTACGAGTCCACTCGCGTACTGCACGGCCCCTCGATCGATCGCCCTCGAGATCACGGTCATTGACGCCGCGACCGGCGCCGGTCTCGCCGAGGGATCCACCGGGAGCTTTCAGTCCGCTACTGGCTCCGACTCGCTGTGGCACGTTACAGGCTCCACAACGATCCTTGCCGGTGGCGAGCACCTGGGCGTGTATTCCGCGACCGTCACCCACGTCGGCTACGCGACGTGGTCGGCGCAGGGTGTGCAGGTGACGCAGCAAGGGGTTTGTGGAAACGTGCTACCGGTGCAGCTGACGGCACCGCTCACGCGGTCCTCCTAACGCGCGACGCTGGCCAAGCGCTACGTGACGCCGACTCAGCGCTTGCAGGAGCGAACGGGACATGCGGAGCGTTCCGCGGGGGCTGCGCTAGCGCCGCATGATTGTTATGATACCTTGTTGCGCAGAAAACGTGGACGTTAGGCAGGTCGACGACCCTCTCCCCAAGGGACCTAGTGATGCGAACCCCGTCAAGCACACTATGCCGCACAGCTTGGATGGCCTTTCTGCTGGTCTCAGGTCCCGTCGCGGCCACCGGACAAGCTTCAGAGCCGCCAACACGCTCCAAAGCGATTTCGGGGACCTGGGTGGCGAGGAACTTCAGAACGCCTATGGGGCAGCTGGTCTCCGTTGTGTTGGAACTCTCGGCGCAGGCAGACTCCGTCAGCGGCCTCCTGCGCGTTGAGTCACCGACAGATGCGGCCCCGCCGTCGGTCCCTGTGTGGGGCGTTGTCCGCGCGGATTCGCTGTTCCTCACGGATTCAAGACACGTGCCTTTGGTCGCGGCGCGCGTCGAGGAACGACGGTTGGTCGGACGCATGGCCGGCACCCCGGGCCGCCTCAATCGCGGTGTGCCTAACCTCACGACGCTCGCCGATTCTCGGCCGGTGACGTTCGAGCGCCAGTGAGGCCGCGTGCCTGAGCTGCCTAGCGACTGCCGCAGCGGACCATCGATGGACGGCGTGCTCCCTCCGCTGAACTCGGGTGCGGCTGCGCGTTGCCTTCATGATCCATGATTGACAGCGACAATCCAGTCGTACGACTCTGCGCCGAAGGAATGGCCATCGACGGCGACCCCGATGCTGCGCACGCGTTGTTTCAGCAAGCATGGGACGTGCGGCGCGACGACTACGATGCCGCGATTGCCGCCCACTACCTCGCTCGCCATCAATCGTCGCCTGAGGACTCCCTACATTGGAACCGTATCGCGACTGAGTGCGCCGAGGCCGTCCCAGACGGCCGCGCTCAGTTGCTCCTCGCCTCGCTTTACCTCAACCTCGCCGATAGCCTTCGGGTACTCGCACGCCCCGCGGAGGCAATCGCCGCCGCTGAACGGGGCATTGCCGCGCTGGAGTTCTTGCCACTGGACGGATATCGGGAATTCGTTGCGAATGGCCTGCGTCGTCTTCGCGCGAGTCTCCTCGCGGGCGCAGGTCGCGAAGCGGACATATAGCGTATGCGGCTAAGCCGAGGCGTTAGGCGGCGAACGGAACGACAATGCCTACTGTGAACCTTTGGTTTGTCCCCGCTGGTGTGCTCGCCATGGTGGCCGCGTCAGCCACCCTGGCCGCGCAGCCGCATCCCGGAGGGCCGGTGCTTGGGGTTCATGCGCTGATCGGTGGCGGCAGTCGCGCCGTCGAGGCTGGCGGTGGCGTAATCTTCGGCTGGAAGCAACCCATTACCGGCTGGGTTCGCGCGGTCGGTGCGCTTGAAGCGTCACGCACCGTGGTCGTCGGCACAAACGACCGCTGCGACCTTGTGCCTGGCGGCATCGGGTGCGGGAGCCCACCTGCGGACGAGACGGCCGCGGGGCTCTCGACCGCGCTTCAGCTTCAGGGACCGGGCGTCAAAGGATGGAGGCCCCATCTGATCGTTGGCGTCGCGCGGCTGCACGCGTTCACAAGCGTCGAGGTCGGACGGCAACGAACGTTTTGGACGCCCGAGGCAGGGGTGGGCGTAGAGTTCGGAGCGCACGCGGGCTGGGGCGTCGACGTGCGGCTCAGGAGGGCGACGCGTGGGACGAGGGATCCAGAAACGTACGCCGCCCTTCACGTGGTACGCTACCTCTGACTCGGGTCGCGGCCTAACGACCAATGCGGCTAGCGAAAGAGCCGCGCTGTCCGCGCCCTCTTCCGTGAATCCCTCGCAGCGTCACTGAAGCGTTAGGCGGTTTCAATCGTGGAGACGTAGATGAAGACAGGCACGGCGTTCACCGTATTCCTACTCGCAATCCCGTCCAGCGCGACGATGTGGGCACGGGCCAACGCCCCAAGCACGCCGGGACGGCATCGCATTGAAGTACAGAGCTCGATCGACGGAAGCCTGCAGCCGTCATATCTCTACCTGCCAGCCAAACCGGTCAGCCCCGCTCCGCTGGCCGTCCTGCTGCACACTTGGAGCTTCGATCTCGAACAACGAGACAGCACGGTGGAGCAGGAGGCTGAAGCACGGGGCTGGATCCTGCTGGCTCCCAATTTCCGCGGACGCAACGATCATCCACAGGCCTGTGGTTCCCCCGTCGCACAGCAAGACATTCTTGACGCCGTAACGTGGATCCGCGACCACTATCAGGTGGACGGTCGTCGCATCTACCTGCTTGGGCTCTCCGGCGGCGGCTACATGACAATGCTCATGGCTGGGCGGCATCCGGAACCCTGGGCCGCGGCGAGCGCGTGGGTCGGCATCAGCGACCTTCGCGACTGGTACACGGCACACAGCGGTGATCGGTACGGGGAGATGATGCGCGCGTGCTTGGGTGGCAGTCCCACCGCCAGCGATAGCATCGGGGCCGAGTTTCGAGCTCGCTCCCCGCTGACGTACCTGAAATCGGGGCAGCGGCTCCCCATGGATTTGGCAGCGGGCCGCTTCGACAGCACGGTCGCCGTATCGCACACGTTGCGAGCCTTTCAGCTTCTTGCGCCGGGCGTCGTCGCCAATGCGGACATCGATGCACTCGTGGGACCAGGCCCCGGCCTTCAACACCCCGCTGCCGGCGATACGGCCAGTGATCCTCTATTCGGTCGCCGCATATTTCTGCGTCGGGTCGCCGGCCAGTCGCGTGTTACCATCTTCGAAGGCGGACATGAATGGTTGCCACGAGCCGCGATCGCCTGGCTCGCCGAGCGGAGCAAGCCGTGAGCGACGGTCCTATGCCGCCTAACCAGTAGTTGCACCAGGCGGTCGCGTGACTGCTCGCTTCACTTGGTCGACGGTACGTGTCGGTATGCGCCTAACGGGCCAACGCTCGCGCTACGCCCCGGGCTACTGAGAATCCTGGAGATCTCATGGCTGTGTCTCGCACTATCCGATTTGGCGTGCGCCAGCTGGTTCGAACCCCCGGGTTCACCGTGGCGGCCGTCCTCACGCTGGCGCTCGGCATTGGACTCGCCACCGCCGTCTTCACCGTCGCGGACGCCCTGATCCTTCGGCCGCTGCCGGTCGCGGACCAGTCGCGTCTCATCACGCTCTCGGGTGCTCTCGCGGACGGTTCTCGAAACGACTGGCCGCTCACACTGCCACAGACGCGCGAGTTCTCGCGTCAGACGCGCGCCCTACGGAACACGGGGTACTATGCGTACGAAGGCGCCTGGCCCGTGGCGGTGCGCAGCGGAGATCAGCTCAGCGCCCTTCGGCGCGCGCTCGTCTCGGGCAATTTCTTCGACGTGCTCGGCGCACGTGCGATGCTTGGACGCGGGCTCGAGCCATCGGATGATGTGATCGGCGCAGCGCCGGTCGTTGTACTCAGCCACCGCGCGTGGCGTGCTGCATTTGGCGGCGATCCGAACCTGGTCGGACGCTCACTGTCCCTCACGGAATTCGGCATCACCGCGAAGATCGTTGGTGTGATGCCTCCAGGACTCGAGTACCCGGAGGGGGCGGACTTTTGGGCGCCGTTCGTGCCGTCGCGACTCAGCGCCGAGAATGACACGACGGCGTACACAGCGTTGTATCTCCTCGGCCGACTCGCTCCAGGCGCGACGGGAGCTAGCGCCGCACGCGAGCTGGGGGCGTATCTTGAGCGGGAGGTTACTTCGCGCAAGCTGCGCGCCGTGTCCCATCCATTCGCCGAAGTTGTACTAGGCGACACAAGGACGGCTGTTCTGATCTTCGCGGCGGCCGCGGTGCTCCTGCTCCTGATCACGTGTCTGGACGTCGCCAACCTGCTGGTCGTTCGCGGCCTTTCGCGTGTGCGCGAGATTGCCGTGCGGAATGCGCTCGGCGGATCGCGTGCGCAGATCGTCACGCAGCTCATGGTGGAGAACGCGACCCTGGCACTCGTCGGTGGCGCGTTAGGCGTGGTCGTGGCGACGGTGTGTTTGGGCGTCTTCCGGGCATTCGCGCCGAGCACTGTGCCGCTGCTCGAGGTGATCCATCTGGATGTGACCGCGCTGGGAGGCGCGCTAGGGATCACGACGCTCGCCACGCTGCTGTTCGGCCTCGCGCCGGCACTCGTCACGTCGCGTGCGGAAGTGCAGGAGGTTCTGCGCTCTGGAACGCGACAGAGCGGGAGCCGGCGGTCGCGTCTCGCGCGCGAGGCGCTCGTCGCCGGCCAAGTGGCGGTTGCCACGTTGCTGCTGTCGGCGGCGGCGCTCGTTGGCCGCAGCTTCCTGAGCCTGCGTGGTGTCGATCTCCGCTTTGACGCGTCGAAGGTGGTCGTCGCCGAACTCGCGATTCGCTACGACCAATACGGCGACATCGACAAGCAGACGCAGCTCGTGCGCGCTCTTATTCAAGCGCTCCGGTCAGAGCCTGGGGTCGACGGGGTGTCGCCCGTCGTCGCGATGCCCTTTTCAGGGAACGGCGGCTGGACAGGATCCGCACGCCGGTCGGGACAATCGCCAGCCGAAGCGAAAACGAATCCGGTGTTCAACATGGACGTGGTCACGCCCGACTACTTCCCAACGATGGGTCTGCGCGTTCTGCGCGGCCGCGCCCTCTCGAACGACGACCAACGGGGCGCTGAGCGCGTGATCGTGGTGAGCCAAACCATGGCGCACACGTATTGGCCTAACGAGGATGCGATCGGGCAGCGTCTGTTCATGACCGCGATGGGTGACCCATTCACGGTGGTCGGCGTCGTAGACGACATTCACTATCGCGACCTGCGGCAGGCATCGCCGAGTGTGTACTATGCCCTCGCGCAGTCGGATTTCCCGTTCGCACCGACCACGTTCGTCGTGCGCACGTCGGCGCCCGAGTCCGTGATCGTGCCAACGCTCCGTCGCGTCATCGCGAATACGGCGCCGGGTGTGGAGCTTACGAGTGCCGCGCCGTTCGAGCGTTACATGGAGGCGCCGCTGGCACAGCCGCGGCTCAACGCGATCCTGCTCGCCGTTTTCGCTGGTTCGGCGACGCTGCTCGCGGCGATTGGTCTTGGCGGCGTGGTCGCGACGACGGTTCGGCAGCGGAGGCAGGAGCTTGGGATCCGCATGGCACTGGGCGCGACACGCGGCAGCATCCAGCGCATGATTCTGAAGCAGTCCCTCATGGTGGCGATAGCCGGCGTCGCGATCGGCGTGGGGGCCGCGCTGGTAACGAATCGGGCCCTCGAAGCCCTCTTATATGGTGTGAGCCCGACGGATCCCCGCGTGCTGCTCACCGTCGTCGCGCTTCTCACGCTGATTGCGGTTGTCGCCGCGCTGCTGCCGACCTGGCGAGCCGGACATATCGAGCCCAGCGTTGCCTTGCGAACAGAAGGGTAGGGTGGTGATGTCGAGACAGAAGGCACGGCAGCCGGGGGCAGCAACCTAACGATGACCCAAGCAGCGATCACGATTGGTGGAATTCCGCTTCCGTCTGAGGAACCGCTCTTCCTCGCCATCTTGGCCATACATGTCGCCGCCGGGCTGAGCTGCGTGATTACCGGCCTCGTCGCCATGCTGAGCGAAAGGCGCCCAGGGCGGCATCCTCGTTATGGGACCTACTATTACTGGGGCCTCGGACTCGTCTTCGTCACAATGGCCGCCTTGGCCGCGATGCGCTGGGCCGAAGACTACCATCTCTTCATCCTTGGGATGCTCTCTTTCGCCGCCGCATTCGTGGGACGACAGGTAGCGCCAAGCCGCATGGTCGGCCGAGTGCGGATACATATCGCCGCGATGGCGCTATCCTATGTACTCCTCCTGACCGCGTTCTACGTGGACAACGGGAAGAACCTGCCGCTCTGGAGGAGCCTGCCTCCGACGGCCTATTGGCTGATCCCGTTTCTCGTCGGCATGCCCCTGACCATTTGGGCGATGGTCCGCCACCCATTGGCGAAGTTGGAGCGACGGGATGCTCAAGCGAAGGGCGCAGCCTAAAGTTGTTCGCGTGTCGGATGCCTAACGATCAGCAGTCTCGTTGCCCCCGGCGATGAGCGCGAGGAGCACCGAGCTAAGGGTGGCGGACGTTGAGATCGTCGAGACCTGGCGATCGCGCTGGGCAGGGGGCGCGTCCGATCGACGACTTCCGCGAGACGCTGAGTGCGGCAGACGCTGGCGCCAAGGCGCCGGGAGATGGAGATTGACCACGAGGATTCTCCGACCGACCACGTCCCGATGACTCCCAACTCGTTTCGGCTGGCTGCGCGATCGCTGCTGCGCCGGCCGCGCCTCGCGGTAATCGTCACCCTCACCCTGGCCCTTTCGATCGCCGCGGTGTCGAGTGTCTTCAGCCTGTTCGATCCCATCTTCCTCCGCGCCATGCCCCTGCCGGAGGTGGATCGCCTGGTGCGCCTGAGTACGCGCGACCTGAGCGCAGGACCGAACCTGATGGACGTATCGCTGCCGGATTTCGACGACATGCAGCGGGAACTCCGGGCCTTCGACAAGCTCTCGGCGTACGTGATCTTCCCGTCGACGCTCAGCGTGAGGACGACGACCCGCGCGGTCGAAGTCGCGTTCTCGACCCCAGAGTTGTTCGGGATCATCGGCGCACAACCGGTGCATGGGCGCTTCTTCGGTCCGTCGGAGAATGTCCTGTACGGTGACGTACGCAAGGCCGTGATCTCTCACGCCCTCTGGCAGGACATGTTCAACGGGCGCCCGGACGCCGTGGGCCAGACCGTTCAGCTACGCGGCCAGTCGTATGAGATCGTCGGGGTGATGCCGGCATCCATAAACTACCCGGATCGTGTCGACGTCTGGGCGCCGCTCATGGCCCGGTACTCATCGTTCCCCGATCGCTGGTGGGAGCGGCGCGACATGACGATGCACACGGTGATCGGACGGCTCGCGACCGGCCGATCGATCGAACAAGCATCGGCGGACGTCGAAACGCTGATGGGCGAGATCCGCCGCAAGTTCCCCGATGAGAGTCGCGAGCGATACGGGGTGGTGCGCTCGCTCCGCGATGTGGAGCTTGGTCCGCTGCGTCCCTATGCCCTCGCTGCAACGCTGGCCGCGCTGTTGGTGCTGGCTGTCGCGAGCTTAAACATCGTGAACCTCCTTGTGGCGCAGGCGGTCGCGCGCGAGCGGGAGACGCTTGTACAAGTCGCCCTTGGCGCAAGCGGTCGGCACCTCACGACGCGCATCGTCGCCGAGCAGTTGATCCTGGCGGCGCTGGCGGCCGGCATCGGCGTCGCCCTGTCGGTCGTGGCCACGCGTTGGTTGGCCATGGGCATCCCGGTCAAGCTTCCGTACTGGCTGTCACTCACGGTCGACGGACGCGTGCTTGGCTTCGCGATCATGAGTGCGCTCGGCTTGGCCGGTCTGATCTCGCTCGCGCCCCTCCGGCACCTGCACCGGCTGGACGTCGCCCTCGCGCTGCGGCACGCCAGCGCGGGAAGCGGCGAGGCCCGTGGGATGGTGCGATGGCGGAAGATCGCACTCGCTGGCCAGGTCGCCCTCAGCATGGCGGTCGTCACCACGGCATCGCTGATCCTGGATTCGATGCGCCGGATCGAGCGCGCCGAGACCGGCATGCGCACGGAGAATCTCCTGGTGGTGCGAGGAAGTCGGTATGTACCCAACCTAACGCCTGACCAGGAAGCCGTGGTCCACACCGATGAATGGTTACGCGTCGCCCGACGGCTCGAACAGGTGCCGGGTGTCAAGAGCGTCAGCTTCACAGACGACCTGCCGTTCGAGCCCGACCGGCTGACGCGGTGGTCGATCCGCATGTACACGCGGGAGCACTCGACGGACGACTCGGCGCCGATGGTTCCGATCAGTGGCGCCTTTGTGCCACCCGGGTTCTTCGCCACGCTTGGCATGTCGTTGTTGGAGGGGCGCGATGTGCGCGACGACGATCGTCGCGACACGCCCCAGGTCGTGATCATCAGCGAGCCGCTCGCGCGCCTCCTGTTCCCCGGGCGATCGGCGATTGGTCAGGCGATCAAGTTCGGGGCTGATCCCGACTATCCGTGGGCCACGGTCATTGGCGTGGCGTCGCCCGTCCGATGGACTCCGGAAGAAACGGGTGCTGCCTACGAAGCGTACTTCAGCTTTCGCCAGCACCCGACCGCTTATCCGCGGTTTGTCATCCACACCGTGGGCGACCCCGCCGCCTTGCGTGATGTCGTGGTGCGCACCATTCGCGAGACGAGCCCCGAATTCGGCATCGAGGCGATCAAGCCGATGGCGCAGGCGCGGCGTGATTCGGTGTGGCGTCGGGTCGTGGCGGGCTGGGTGCTGAGCGTCTTTGGAATTCTCGCGCTGGTGCTCGCGTCAACGGGCGTGTATGGCGTCGCTGTGCATCACGTGACGACGCGACAGCGCGAGCTGAGTCTTCGCGCGGCCCTTGGCTGCACACCACGTGAGTTGTGCTGGCATGTCGTGCGCGAGACGACCTTGGTCGTCGCGGCAGGCATCGCCGTCGGTGCGGTGTTGTCCCTGGCTGGTGCGCGTCTCGTCCAGCCGCTCTTGTGGAATGCATCGGCCGTGAGTCCGGTCGCACTGGCTGCGTCCGCGGTCGTGCTGCTCGTGGTGGCGCTGACGGCGACGGTTGGGCCCGCGTTCAGGACCCTGCGGATTTCGCCGATGCAGGTGCTCAGGGAGGAGTGAGCGCGACGCCTACAGCTGCTTTTCGTAGACCCAGATGATCACGCGTTGAACGCCACCTTCCTTGATGGTGCGTTCCTGTGTCATCGTCTTGCCGTCGTTGGTGAGGCTGCGCATGTCTTCCTGCGAACCGCCCTTCCACGCGAAGCTGGCCTTGAGCCCGCGCGTACCCTCCCACCAGACGCGCGCCATGCCCGGGCCGCAGCACGTGCTTGGCAGTTCAACCTCGGGTCCGTCGATCTCGAAGGCCTCGCGCGCGCGGCTCAGCGTGTCGTTCTCGAAGATGGTGATCGCAAAACTCGTGGCCGAGTGCTCGATGCGATGCACGAGATTCGGCATCGGCGAGTTAAACGGCGAGATCTCCTGGACCAGCTTCCAGCTGCCTGTGAAGTTCGGGCGTGCACCATCCGTTTGGGCGGCGAGTTGCGCGCCAGGGAGGAGCAGGGCTAGGCAGAAGGTCCGTGCGATCTTCTTCATGGTTGAGTGCCTGAAGGTCGAGAGCGTGGTGCGCGGCTCAAACCGCCGCCGGACCAAGTATGGTGTTGTCCCGCGCTCCACGCCACGGGTGGCGCAGGTACCACGCGACACTGGTGAACGCCAGCTTCGCGTGGACATGTTTTGAACACACCTCGGGAGTAACTGGCATTTGGCTCACGCCCGCACGCCGTACGCCGCTTCTCTGACGCTGTGCCTTCTCGCTGTTGCACCATCGGCGTCGGCGCAAGCGAGCCTGCGCATGAAGGTCGATCGCTATGTCCGTGCGGAGATGGAACGGCGACACATTCCGGGGGTGGTGCTGACGGTGCTGAGGGATCATCGCGTGATCCTCACCGCCCACTATGGCATGGCCGACGTGTCGCTCAAGACGCCGGTCTCAGCGCGCACGTCGTTCGAAATTGCCTCGATGTCGAAGCAGTTCACGGATGCAGCGGTGCTGCTCCTTGCGGAGCAGGGGAGGCTGGCGGTGACGGATTCGCTTTCCCGTCACTTCCCGGACCTCCCGCCCTCGTGGCAACCCATCACCGTCCAGCAGCTCATGAACCACACGGCGGGGCTACGGGATGACTGGGATGAAGACGATCAGTTTTTCACATCAAAGACGACGTCGGCCGAGTTCTTCGATGCGTTGAAGGCGTCGCCCTTGAAGTTTGTGCCGGGAACCGACTGGAGCTACAGCGCTGGTCCGTTCGTGCTCGGACTGCTCATCGAACGCGTAAGCGGACACTCGTATGCAGAGTTCATGCGGGAGTCGATCTTCACACCGCTGGGGATGGCGTCCACAACGGTCAACCATGGGGACTGGCATGCACCGAATCGGGCGTCCGGTTACATCGAGCGCGACGGCGTTATACAGGAAGGCATACGCCTTTCAGCGGCGGCGCATGGTCGCGCCGATGTGGGTTTACGTACAACAGCGCAGGATCTCGCGCGGTGGGACGCGGCACTCCACAGCGGGTCCTTCCTAACGCCGGCTAGCCAAACGCTGATGTTCACTCCAGGGCGCCTGACGAACGGAGAGGTCATTGCGCACGGTCTTGGCTGGTTTGTCACACCATACCGCGGTCACACCGAGGTCGCGCACGGCGGCAGGTTCCGCACGGGCTTCAGTTCCGTGATTGCCTGGTATCCGGATGATGGCCTCACGATCATCGTGCTGACGAACCAGTTCAAGGCACGCGCGTCCGAGATGGCTCGTACCATTGCGTCCTTCTACAATCGCGACTACTTGCCGATCCCGATGATGACGCCGCGTCCTGCGCACGCATCGCCGCGCGACCAGGTGGTGACTCGGGTCCTGAACGCGTTGAAACGTGGGGATACGCCTGCGGAGCTCCTTCCAGGGGTTGGTCGTCTCGGCGGCTGGTCGAGGGCCGAGCTTCGCAAGGAGGTGGCACAGGCATCGGCCCCCACCTTCATCGATTGCCAAAATCTTGCCGGCCGGCATGCGAAGGCCTTTGACGCGCCGATCGTGGCGAACTGTTTCTATCGGACGGGAGGCGACAGAGTGCGATACTGGACCGTCAGCTTCACGCAGAGCGAGCGGGTGGCCTACATCGAATTGGAGCAGTGAATGCCGGTAGCGGCGCGAGCCGTGATCGGAACTCCCCTCGGCCACCTTCCTGGTGATAGGCGTTGCAGCCGACGGGTCGATGCGCGACACCACGCGATACACGTGGACCTTGAAGTCAGCGGTCGCCCTCGGAGCTCAGGCCGCTTCCACGTCTCAACGGTTCGCGGTGCCTTCAACGGCGTCGTTCATTCCCAACAAGGCCGCGGGGTGGGAGGTGGAGGTTCCATCTCCTCGACAGGCGCAACCCGCCGCCCCCTGCACGCCTTAGGCGCCTTCGAAGGATCCCAAAGGCGCCGGTAGTCAGCGTTCCTCATAAACTGGTGGCCCCATCTGAGAAACGCCGGCCCGCCGAGTGCTCCGTTGCGACGTGCAGTGATGCAGGACGCGGCCGTCTCACCTCACGGGACTGCTGTTACGGCGTGGGTGATTTGGCGTCGAGGAAGTCGTTCACCATCGGCACAATGACGGACATGCGCTGCATCAGCGTCACGTGCGTCGTGGCGGGCAGGATGGCGAGTCGCGATGCGGGGAGTGGCTTGATGTCGCCATGAATCCCGCCCCCCTTTAGGCGATACATTTCCGCGACATGTTCGAGCCGCACGCCATCCGCGTCGCCGTGGATGAAGAACATCGGTGCCTTGGTGGCCTTCAGTTGGTCCGCACTGATCTCTTCGCCCTTCTCTGAGCCGGCCACGAGATGCTGGATGAATTTTGCAAAGTCGCCCGGCGTTGGGCTCAGCTTCTTGTACTCATCTTCGATGGGCGAGCCCTTGAAGACGTCCGCTGAAAGACTCGCCAGCGCGTCTACTCCTTCCTTGACCACGCCGTCGCGGCGCAACATCGACGAAATCACGACCACCTTTCGCACGTTGTCCGGATGACGGATGGCAGACTCCATGGCTACGCCGCCGCCCATGCTGTATCCGATAAGGTCGGCGCGCGGGATCTTCAGGTACGCGAGGAGCGCTGCCACATCGTCGGCGAGGTTGGCGGAGGTGATGTCACGGGCAATGTCCGCCGTGCGCCCATGGCCCTGCATTTCGACGGCAATCACTTTCCGCGTTTTCGCGAGTTCTTCGATCCACCCCGTCCAGTTCATGGGGATGGTCATGAACGCGCCGTGGAGCAGCACCACCGGTTCGCCGCTCCCATGGACTTCGTAATACATCTTGAGTCCGTTCACCGGGGCGTAACCAGTCACTGCGCTTTGCTGCGCTACGGCGGCCGCTGGAATAAGCATCGTCAGGAGGAAAGCGGTTGTCTTCATGTGCGATCCTTCGTGTTTGGCGGCGGTGAAGAGGCCGCGCCACATAACGCCTAGCGTTCACCTGTTGGTCTGGAACCCTGCGATGACGCGACCTGTGCGGAGCGCGCACCCTTCGCGTGAAACCCGTTGATCGAGTGGGGCGCGACTCCGCCTGATACCCTCGGCCACGCCGAATTAGGGAGTATCAGGCGAAGCATCGCGAAACGCCACGTCCTATTTCGCCGCCGAGCTCGCACCCAGGGCAACGAGCAGCTCGTCCAGCTGGTCGAACGTCTCGAACATGGCTTCGGCGGCGCCGGTACCGGCAGCGTCGAGTGCCTCCTTGGTGGGATAGCTCTCTCGCAGGACGATCAGCGTCTTGCCGCCCTGTTCTTCGAACGTCACCGTGGTGACGTGGCCGTCCTCGCCACCTTCATCATTGGTCCAGGCGAGGCGTGAATGCGGTGTCACTTCGACATACGTACCGAAAAACGCGACGGGCTCGGGGCTGTGTGCAAAGACCAATCGGTACTTGCCGCCGACGCGAGCATCCACCTCGCACGACAATAGGGTCATTCCCATCGACTTTGGCACCCACCATCGCTTGAGCAATTCGGCCTTGGTGAATGCCTCGAACACCGCGCGCGCGGGGCCGTTGATGGTGCGCGTGACCACGACCTCGCGGTCAGATGTCTTTTTCACCGTGGTCCGGTTCTTCACGGGGCCGGGCTTACCTTCGATTCCTGCGTTCATGGCTCTTCTCCTTTCGTATCAGGTCTTCGACCACGTTTTCTAACTCGTCAAAACGCTCGTCCCAGCGCTGGCGGTACCGCTCCAGCCACTCCGTCTCTTCCTCCAATCGGCGCGGTCCCAGCTGGCACGATCGCACCCGCCCGATCTTCTTGGTGGTGACGAGTCCCGCCTGCTCCAACACGCCGACGTGCTTCTTCATGCCCGTGAGCGTCATGCGGAACCTCAGGGCGAGGTCGGTGATCGAAGCGTCGGATCGTCCGAGTTGCTCCAGAACACCACGACGTGTGGCATCTGAGAGCGCGGCGAATGAGGTGTCGAGTAGAGTTGTCATATACTGAACTATGTGGTTCAGTATCTAATAGACGCTGTCGTGCCAAGCAAGGGGAGACCGTGAAAACACGATCCGTTACGCGATCCTGCTACTGAGGAACGAGCTTCGAGCGAGGATCACCTGTAGTCCGCCTAACCCAACCCTGCTAGGCTACCGAGACGACTTGGCGCGGATCTCTTCGACAAAATTCTCCACCATCATCAAGTCGCGCTTTGAGCCCCCAATGGAGTGCAGCAGCAGGAAGTGCTCATTGTCGGGCATCGCCTGGTAGTGTCGCCCATCAGTGTTGTCGTCGAGCAGAATGCGAAAGAGTGGGCGAGGGGGCGAGAAGTGCGGCCGTCCCGAAGCGTCGGCCGTCATGGCGATTGAGACGAGGTCTCCCGAAGCCGCACGGTAGAACAGCTCGAGCCCGCGAGGGGCCCACACAGGTTCCATGCCGCCACGCGGTGACACCTGCCACCTGCCGTCGCGCGTTGCTGGAAATGGGTGCACGTATACCTGGCCCTGTCCCGTCTCATTGCTGGAGTACGCGAGCCAGTGACCGTCCGGCGAGATGCTGGCGTACTGCGCAAGAAAAGGTCCGGAGACGAGTGCACGTGGTGCACTGTCCAGCGCAGGTCGATATCCAACGACTTGCGTGTTAACACCCGCAATGGCGCGGGTCGCAACGAGAGCCGTTCCGTCGGGTGACCAGTCGGCACTCAAGACATTGCCCTTAATCGGAAGTTCTGTTCCGTCTCCCGCACCATCAGCGGGCACCAATCGCAGTTGGTTGGAATCAGCGAGATTGGACAGCACCGTTATGGATCGCCCATCGGCCGACCAGGAGAGGGCGCGATTGCGCGTTCCCTCTATCGCCAATGGAGTGAGCGTGCCTCCTCCCATCGCCATGACACTCACGCGGAGCCCGGTCAACTCGACAGTGGTGACGGCCAGTCGCGCGCCATCGGGAGACATGGCGAAGTCACGGATGTCCGCTCTTACTCCGGAGTCAGCCGCAACCGAGGTGCCGTGGCGGTCAATCTTCAAGATGTCACGAGCCCCTCCGTAGCCAACCCAGACGAGCGACCCGGTTCTCGAAAGTGCGAACTGCGATGCCGATCCCATGTAGACGTCGACGCCTTGGAAGAGCGCGACGGGTCTCCCCGTCACGACGGCGCGTTTGGCGTCGAACGGAACCGCCATCAGCGCACCATCAGACGTCGCATAGACGAGATAACCGGATGCGTACCTCGCCATCGTTCCTTTGAAGAGGCGATGCACGGGACCGCCGTTCGTCGGCACCACCGCGATCTCACTCGCCTCGGGGACGCCGAGTCTTCCACTCGTGGCGAGCAGATTCTTTCCGCCGGGGAGCGCTCCGATCCACATGAAGCCCGCGTCGGTTTCGTGCGGCGCGACGCGAGTGAGCGTGCCGCCATCGGGGGAGACCCGTTGAATCGCGCCGCTGTCGTCGACGAAGTAAATCCGATCGTCGTCTGTCCACGCAATGCCGCCGCCTGCGGATGGAACGCCGTGCGGGACGATGGTGAGCGCGGGCCCTCCGAAGGCTCCCTGCAACGACACGACCTTGAGCGTGTTTCCCGCCGTGAACGCGAGAGCCGCGCCATTCGGAGAGAAGGTAGGAATCAGTCCCGCGTCAGTTCCCACGATGGGGTGCACGCCCATCTCGTCCAGTTCGCGCTGCCAGAGCATGTCCTTCCCGTTAGGCGATCGGCCGACGTATACCAGGTGCAAGCCGTCCGGCGAAATGGCGAGATTGACGCCAGCGGCCGGAAGGAACGTGGCCGTGTCGGGCAGCTCGATCGCGAATCGAACAACGGGGCGGGGCGCCTCGCGTGCGAACGCTCGGCTGAGGAGCACGCCAATCGCAACGCCCGCGGCCACGCCGGCCGCGACGAGTGCCGGGGAGAGTCGACGCCGAGGGGGAATCGGGACCGCGTCGCTGGTTCGCCCGCGGAAGGACGGCGTGACGAGCGCCTCGGCGAGTGCGCTGGCGCGGCTGAATCGATCGGCAGGGATCTTCTCGAGCGCCACCGCCACAGCCTCGGCCACGTTCGGGGGAACGGACTTGCGGAGCGAACTGACCCGAGGCGCCTCCTCCGTAGCGATCTTCATGATGACTTGCTGAACGGATGGCGCTTGGTGCGGGATGCTGCCGGTCAGCATTTCGAAGAGGACGACACCTAACGAGTATATGTCGGATCGGGCCGTGATGTCATGTTCGGCGGCCGCCTGCTCGGGGCTCATGTAGTTCGGCGTTCCCATGGCGAGCCCTGTCTCGGTCATGCGCCCGCCGGCCGCGGCTGAGACGGCGAGCGCGATGCCAAAGTCGGCGACCAACGCTCGGCCCTCATGCAGCAGGATGTTTTCTGGTTTGATGTCGCGGTGAATGACGCCGCGGCGATGCGCGTAGTCGAGGGCGCTCGCGACTTCCACGGCGATGCGAACCGCGTCATCGATCCCAAGCTGTGTTTCCCGTTGCAGCTTCGTGCGTAGCGTCTCGCCGTCGATGAACGGCATGACGTAGTACAGGAATGGCCCGTGGCTCCCCGAGTCGAACAGCGGGAGGATGTTCGGGTGTTGGAGCTGTGCGGTGGTGGTGATTTCCCGCAGGAATCGTTCGGCGCCCAGCAGTGCGGCTGTTTCCGGGCGGAGCACCTTGAGGGCGACCTTCCGGTGATGCCGCAGGTCCGTGGCGACATATACCGTGGCCATGCCGCCCGCGCCTATGGCATGCTCAATCTGGTATTGACCAGCAAGGGCGGCTCGGAGTTGCGATATCGAGTCGGTCACGTAGTGGGGTCCGAGTGTGCCCTAACATACATGCAAACGTGCGGCGCGCACGCCGCACGATTGCCATATCACTTCCCCGGCTGAAGACTTGGACGCGATAGAGCATCACGCGTTTCTTCTGCAAATCCAGCCACTTCGACGGATTTCCCATGTCTGATCCGACCTGCAAGGTCGTCCCGTGCGGGAGTGCCTACACCGGACAACAAGGCTTCACCTATCTCACCGGCCTCACCGCATCGACGACCGGCTCCACCGCGCTGTGCATGACCGTGCTCACTTTGCCTGACGGAGCGAAAGCCAAGACCCACCTCCATCGAGGGATTGAGACGGGCGCGTACATCATCAATGGTCTGGTCGACATGTACTACGGTCCGCAGCTGGAGCATCATCTCACCGCTCGGACCGGCGAGTATGTCTACGTTCCGGCCGACATGCCGCATCTGGTGATGAATCGGTCAGGCCAACCCTGCACGGCCTTGGTGGCGCATTCATCAGCGGACGATCAGGATGGCATCGTGCTCTTGCCGGAGCTTGACGCGCTCCATTGACCTGTCGCAGGTGACGGTTCGGCAGGCGGTTGCTACGCGTTCAGCACCACTCATTCGCTTCAGCTCATTCTTGATGGAAACCTCACCCAACTTCAGCTCGCGCGAGCGCGCCGGCCTCGTGATCGGCATTCTGGCCTTGTCGATCGCACTGAACCCGCTGAACCGAGAATTTCGCATTTGGCTGCGGGACGATGTGGTCAAGGGTGTGCCCTTCTGGCTGGACCACTTGCTATTCATGGTCACCCTGATGGTCGTTGTGTGGGGCACGATTGGCTTTCTGCTCCTTGGACCACGGGAGATGGCCCTTGCAGCTCCAGAGCGACCGCGCGAGGCGTGGTTGAGTGGGGCGCTGTCCGGTCTTGGATTGACCGCACTCGTTGTCGCCGTCATTGCGAGCTTTGGTCCGCTCACCAGGCAGCTGCACCCAGACTGGCCGGTGTTGTTCGCCAACTTCGTCAGCAATTTCTACGAGGAGTTCATCTTTCGAGGAGTCATCCTCGGGCTGCTGCTGAAGGTGTTAGGCAGGCAACGCTCGTGGGCCGCGTCTCTTGCCTCTGCACTGCTCTTCTGCCAAGGGCACCTTCAGTATCCACCGCGACTACTGGCAACCGTGCTGGTGGCGGGCATCGTGTGGGCCTGGTTGACCATACGCTACCGAAGTCTCTGGCCCGCGTGGTTAAGCCACACCTTGGCCGACATTCTGGTCGACGGGTTGTTCAAGACATGACGTGAAGGCCTCACGCGTGCAAATCGCGTAGGCCGACTCCTGACGTTCGGCGTTGGTGTCTTCCGCGCGCGGGGTAGGGACCTCTCACAGGTACTTGACGCCCGCTTCCATCCGGCCCATATATTACGTCAGACGATATAACGACGAACGTACTATATGCTCAATCCCTCGCTCCTCATCCTCGCATCACTCGCCGACGGCGAGAAGCATGGCTACGCGATGATGCAGGACATCCGCAGTTTCGCCGGTGTTGATCTCGGTGCCGGCACGCTCTATGGAGCCATCAGTCGCTTGGAGCAACAAGGATTTATTGAAGCGCTCCGCACCAAGGACCGTCGTCAACCGTATCGCCTCACCGCGAACGGTCGAAAATTCCTGGCGGCCCAGATCGCAGAGCTCGAACCGGTTGTGCGCACTACCGCGCGTCGACTGAGCACCGCATGAGCACCCGATCGCGAACGGTATTCCGGCTGTATCCCCGGTGGTGGTGGCGTCGCTATGGCGCCGAGTTGGAAGCGTTGGTCAACGAGACCGACCGTGGGTGGGCAACCACGTTGGACCTGATGGCCAGTGCGCTTCGGGTGCGTGTGACGCAGCGGGCGCCCGTTGACCAGACGCCGCGTCAGGCGAATCTCTTCCGGAAGCCAAGCGGCGTGCTACCGCCGCTCATGTCGCTCGTCGCACTGCTGGTCGTGCTGGTCTACGCGGCGCGCTTCGGCACAGCGGCACAAGCTGACGAAGGCACCGCGGCGCACTTGTGGCAACTCATGATGGGCTGCCAGCTGCCCATCGTTGTCTACTTTGCGATGCGCTGGATTCCGCAGCATAGCCGTCGTGCCATTGGCGTGACGGCGGTCCATCTCATTGCCGCGGTCGCCGCCGCGTTCCCCGTGTGGTGGTTTGGGTGGTGATGCAGCGGTTGCTGCTGGTGGTGGGGCGCTGGGTGGGTCGTGTTCTCTTCGCGGCGATCGCCGCGGCGGCCCTTGTCATCATCGGTGCCTGGATCGAGCACTCGTTACCGCTCGAGCTTCCGCGGCCGACGGGTTCGTTTGCCGTGGGGCGAACGCGGCGCACCCTGGACGCGAATTCGAGTGCGTGGTTTTGGTATCCTGCCGCGACATCGTCTCCCATCGCGCCGTACCTACCGACGGACGTTCGGGTTGAGTGGCAGCGGAAGCGACCGGGAATCATCAACCTGCTCACGCGGGACCTATCAAGAGTTCGCGGGCACAGCGTCGCCGATGCGGCGTTCGCGCAAACACCGCCAGTACCACTCGTCGTGTTTCGCGGCGGCGGCGGTGGCGGCACGCTCAGCTACCAAACGCTGGCTCAGGATCTCGCGAGTCACGGATACGTCGTTGCTGGTCTGGAGACCAAGCTCGACGCCAATCCTGAAACATGCGTCGGGCGTTCGGATGAAGATGCATGCGCAACGAAGCTGATGAACGATGCGACGCGCGCGATGGGCGCCGCCGTGGAGGAACTTGGAGCACTGTCCGCGAACGACACCCTTTTTCGCGGGCGCCTGGACCTGAGTCGGCTCGGTGTGTTTGGGCATTCCTTCGGTGGCGCGCAGGCGACCGCGTTTTGTGCGAGCGATCCTCGCTGCATGGCGGGGATCAACATCGATGGGCGCCTGTTTGGTTCAATGAGTCGCGACACCATCACGGTGCCGTTCATGTGGCTGCTGTCCGATCACAGCGCGGAGAAGGACGCGGAGAGTCTTCGGATTCTCAATGACATTCAATCGATGTACCATCGTCAGCCGCAAAGCACGCGAGTGCTGGTAGCCATTCGCGGGGCAAACCACCTGACCTTTGCCGACGATGGCGGCTTGCTCAAGAGTGGGCTTCTGCGGACGGTGATGCGCGTGATTGGACGACTGCACATCAGTGGCCGGCGACAGATCGAAGTCACCGTGCACGCCGTGCACACATTCTTCGACGCGCACCTCATGCACAGTGGCTCGGCCGATTCGGTAGCCTCTCCAACGTTCCCGGAGATTGTACGAGTTGGCCAGCAGGACGAAGGAGGCCATCCGTGAGGCGCCGTCACGTTCCCGCCGCTGTCGTGGGCCATCAACATGAAGTGCAACGCGGCGTAAGTCACGGTTGAAGCTGGCGAACGGGCGAGTGCCCGCACAGCAACCACTTCGCTCTCGGGAGGGCACGACAATGACGTGCGATCGGAGATCCTTTGTCGGGATGATGGCGGCACAGAGGTTGATCCAGTCAGGGCGTGCCCCCGAGAAATGGTTCCGGGGATCAGCGCTAAGCGGAAGCCTAACGCCGGTCTTTCCCCGTCAGGATCCGCAAATGGTCGCGGACTTCGTGCTTCTGGCTCACTTCAACGCGGCGAAGGTCAAAGACATGGTGACTGCACATCCCGCCCTCGCCAAGAGTGCGATCGATTGGGGCTTTGGCGATTGGGAAGACGCGCTCGGCGCCGCGTCGCACATGGGTCGGGCCGACATTGCGCAGCGGCTACGAGGATCCTCGATGCACTGCCGGACCGGTGAGTCCAGTTGATGCGCACACGCCTCACATTTGCAACGATGATTGGTTGGCGCGATGTATTGATGTCACCATGCCATCTCTGCGGTCCGGCGGGCGGGTGAGTTTAGCCTGAGGCCAACGGCCTCAGCCGTCCACGACGGATGGGCCGTCCTCGATTCTACGCCCTGTGCGGGCTACCGGAGATATGATGCGTCTTGGTACGTCCCTCATGGTGGTGGCCGCGCTCGTTCAGCTGCCGACCCACGATGGAAACAGACCCGCGCGTAGTGAACTCGTCGCAGTCGCCAATGACAACCGTATGGCGGCGGGGCAGCGCGTGGGTGACACGCTCCAGTTGCGACTGGCGGTAACACCGGCGAGCTGGCCCATCTTCGGCGACAGCGCTGCGCCTCTTCGCGTCCTTGCCTTCGCGGAAGAGGGAAAGGCGCCCAGCATCCCCGGGCCGCTCGTTCGGGTCAAGGTCGGCACGCCGATTCATGCGATGGTCCGCAATACGCTCGACGATACGCTCGTGCTGCACGGCATGGGTGAGCCGGGCTCGCTGGATTCGTTGACGATCTTGCCGCAGAGCACGCGAGACATTCGCTTCGTGGCGAGCCGTGAGGGAACGCGCCAATACTGGGCGACGAGTGCCGCCGCGCAGCGGGCCATTCCACTACGGATACGGAACGGCGACTTGGCCGGGCTCTTTCGGCCGAGGGAAGACTCACAGCTCGCCGGCGCGATCGTGGTCGACGCACTGGGCCGTGTTCCCAACGATCGCGTCTTCGTCCTCACCGAAATGGCCGCCTATCCTCCAACGGCGGCAGGTGGCGCACAGGCGGAGCGGCACGGCCTGCCGGCGCGCGAGTTCACGGCATTGAACGGCCGCTCGTGGCCGAATACCGAGCGACTGCAGTACGCGTTAGGCGACTCGGTCCGCTGGCGCATTGTGAATGCGACGTTCCAGACGCACCCGATGCACCTGCACGGCTTCTACTTCAGGGTCGACGGTCGGGGAAGCGTCCGCACTGGCGTGGACTCGACCTATGCGCCCGAGCAGCGCCGCATGGCCGTCACCGAGCCGATCGGCATGGGCGAGTCGATCGCCATGGTCTGGGCGCCGGACCGGCCGGGTGGCTGGATCTTTCACTGCCACCTCACCATCCACGTGGCCAAGCTCCCGCCGACGGGCGACGAGGCGGCGTTCGAGTTCCCGGCGTTGCACGATCACGGCGATCCGGATCGTCACGTAGAGAGCGGAATGAATGGGATGGTGCTTGGAATCAACGTCGTCGGCAAAGAGACGACGCCGTCGATGGCGCGTCCCGCTCGTCAGCTACGCCTCTTTGTGCAATCCGACTCAGCGCCGACCGACACGTTGCGGCGCTTTGGATACGTGCTGCAGCGCGGGGCCGAACCGGCCAGAGACTCGCTGGAGAACCCCGGACCGGTGTTGGTGCTCACACGGGGCGAGCCCACGAGCATCCAAGTCGTGAATCGTTCGTCTGAGCCGGCGGCCGTCCACTGGCACGGGATTGAACTCGACAGCTACTACGACGGTGCCGTCGGGTGGGGTGGTCTGCCAGGCCGCCTGGCCCCAGCCATTCGCCCTGACTCCAGCTTCGACGTGCGGATCACCCCCAAGCGCGCTGGCACGTTCATGTATCACACGCATTTCAACGAACTCGGACAACAGCTCGGCGGGCTGGTTGGAGCGCTCGTTGTACTGGAACCCGGTGAGAAATGGGAGCCCGCGCGCGATCTCGTGCTGCTGGTGTCGGACAGCACCGCCCAACTGCCCGTCATCAACGGGTCTAGCGCGCCACCGACGAAGGTGTTGCAGGTTGGCACGAAGTACCGACTGCGCATCGGCGACATCGCGGTCTACAACCAGGAGTTGTTCGTGCGACTGAGGCGCGATTCCTCGGTCGTCTCTTGGCGTCCGTTGGCCAAGGATGGATTCACCCTTCCGGCGTCGCAGGCGACGGCGCGCCCGAGTGAATTCCGAATCGCTAGCGGTGAGACCGCGGACTTCGAACTGACGCCGGACATGCCTGGTGAGCTCGCGCTGGAGATCGCTACGAAGTTCCCGGGACCGTTTGCCAAGCCATTTCGCCTGAAGGTGCAAGCGACCATGCGGTTCAGGGTCGAGTCTGGGACGCCGTAACTAGCCGGCGCGCACCTCCTGGGTAGCTTTCATTCGACGACAGCCGCCCAGGAGACGACGAGATGTCCCGGAAGCCGAACCGCACCGACGATCCAGACCGCCGCGATTTTCTGAAGACGGCGGGCGCGGCAGCCGCCGGCGCGTTCTTCCTTCCGTCGCTGGACACGAGTCCTTGGTTGCCAATGCTCGGTGGGCCGACGAGCGCCATCATGGCCCCCGCTGGCTTCGCCGTCCAACCCTTTGCGCTCACGCAGGTCAAACTCGCGCCGAGCATCTTCACGCAGAAGCGCGACCGCATCCTCGCGTATGCGCGTGGCTATGGCGGCGCTGACGTCACGGGCGGCCCCGACCGCATCTTGTCGATCTTCCGGGCCAACGCTGGACTCGACACGAAGGGGGCACAGCCGGTCGGCGATTGGGAAAATGGGACAGGCTACCTGCGAGGGCACTTCGCCGGTCACTTCATGACCATGCTCGCCCAGGCGTACGCAGGCACCGGCGACCCGATCTTCAAGCAGAAGCTCGACTACATCGTTGCGGGACTCGCCGAGTGCCAGGACGCGCTGGCACGAGCGGCCGCACTCCCGACGCCGCGCGTCAACGGGCGATTCGGCAGGGCGCTTCGCCTAACGGGTTCGCCAATCGGCCTTGCCGAGCACGTGTCGATGCCGGCGGGGATCGTGAATGGACTACGCGACTTCACGATTGCGCTGTGGATCAATCCAGCCGTGTACGAGCGCAACCGACTGTCCGATCAGCGTCCGACGGTGGACCTTGCGGCGCTCACAAACGGTACTGCGATCTTCGACTTCGGTTCGCCGAACGCGCAATACGCCGAGCCCGCGCTCGCGCGCATGTACCTGACGATTCGCGCGAGCAACGACGTACCGGTGCCGCGATTCGCCATCACCACGAGTGGATCTACCGGCGAGCAGCACGTGGACGCCCCCCGAGCGCTCCCGGTCGATACGTGGACCCATGTGGCGATCACGCGTGCGGGTTCAACGGTCACGATGTACTTCGATGGCGAGCCGGTCGCCAGCAACACCAACGTGACGATCTCTCCCGCCGACCTCGGCGAGACCACCGGCAACTGTCTGGGCCGGCAGCAATTTCCGCAGCGCAATGTCTCGTACCTGAACGCGCAGCTCGACGAGTTCCAGGTGTTCGACCGCGGTCTCGCACCGGATCAGGTCCGCGCCTTGATGACAGACGCGGGTGGCACGGTGCAGGGTGGCAACGTGCTCTGGTACCGTTTCGACGAGGCGAATGGTGCGCGCGTCGAGGACTCGTCAGGCAGGGGGCATCACGGTACTGTGATCGCCCCCACCGATGGGCGTCGTCACCCGGGCTTTCTCTCGGCGTATCCTGAGACCCAGTTCATGCGCTTGGAGGAGTTTGCGACGTACGGCGGCAACCAGGGGATTTGGGCGCCCTACTACACGCTCCACAAGATCCTGGCCGGGTTAGTGGCGGCCAACACCGCCACCGGCAACACGCAAGCCCTCGATATCGCGTCGAAAATTGGCGACTGGACATACGGCCGCCTTTCCAAGCTGCGCCCCGAGCAGTTTGATCGCATGTGGAACATGTACATCGCGGGAGAATACGGTGGGGCCAACGATGCCTTCGCCAGCTTATACGCGCTCCGTCAGGATAAACCCGAGTACCTCACCATTGCGCGGTACTTCGACAATCGCAACGTGAAGGATCCGGTGGCCCAGGGGAACGACATCCTGGATGGTCGTCATGCCAACCAGCACATCCCGCAGTTCACCGGGTACCTGCGCGTCTACGAGACGAGCGGTGAGTCGGAGTACTACACGGCGGCGAAGAACTTCTGGGACATGGTCGTCCCGCATCGCGTGTACAGCCACGGGGGCGTTGGTGTCGGCGAGATCCTGCGCAAGCGCGACGTCATTGCAGGTTCACTGTATTCAGAACCGAAGAACCACGACCACGCCGAAACGTGCGTGGTGTACAACATGCTCAAGTTGAGTCGGAATCTGTTCTTCCACGATGCCGACGCGAAGTACATGAACTACTACGAGCAGGTGTTGTACAACCAGGTCCTTGCCTCGCGCCGGGACATCGACAGCGTGGAGAGTCCAGAGGTCACGTACTTCGTTCCAGTGAGGCCTGGCGAACGGCGGCAGTATGGCAATGAAGGGACGTGTTGCGGCGGCACAGGGCTCGAGAATCACACGAAGTACCAGGATTCGATCTACTTCCGTTCGACGGATGGGCAGACGTTGTTTGTGAACTTGTACATCCCGTCGGTGCTGTCGTGGGAAGAACGCGGTTTCACGATCGAACAGGTGTCGCAGCTGCCGGAAGCCGGCGCCAGCGCACTGACCATCCGTGGGAGTGGCCGGCTACGCCTCAAGCTCCGCGTGCCAACGTGGGCTGCGCGTTTTTCCGTCGCGGTGAACGGCACGTCGCAGCATGTCACGGTGGTGCCAGGGCAGTACGTGACGATCGATCGCGATTGGCGCTCCGGCGATCGCATTGCCATTTCGATGCCGATGTCGTTCCGTACAGAGCGCACGATCGACCGCGCCGACGTGCAATCGATCTTCTATGGTCCCACGCTGCTGGCAGTACAATCCCCTGCCGTGGGTGACACGTTGGAGGCGGGGCTTATCCCCGTATCGCTCTACAAGCACTACCGTCTGACGGGTGATTTCAGGTCGGCGATGAAACCTATTGGCGGTAAGCCGTTGCACTTCGACTTCGACGGGCACACGTGGGCGCCGTTCTTCGTGTCCGATCCGCAGGCGGGAGACACGCAGCCGTATCACATGTACGTACGGCGGCACGAGCCGACGATTGTCTTTGGTGCGAATGACTCCGGCGTTGCCAACACGGCGCGCGAGGACGGGATGACATTCCTTGATGCGCTGTGGGCCGGGGCGCCGTTCCGGGACCGCGCGCACATGGTTGCGGCTGCCGAGCAACTGTCGCGCACCTGGCGCTCCGCGGGACGAATGGGAGAATCAGAGCAACGTGCGATCGTGCGCGCCGCGCGACAGATGGCGACGGAGTGACGGCGAGTTGGCCCATTCCGTTCGTCGATGTCGGGACGTATCCCACACGGCCGGGCAACGCCGTCACCCCGTGGATTGACGGCGAACCAGCGTTCGAGAGGATCTGCGCGGCCATCGACGGCGCTCGCCACAGCGTTTGGACGACGATCACGTTCATGTGGCCGACCTTTCGCATGCCGGGGGGTCGTGGGAGTGCCTTGGATGTGCTCGAGCGAGCCGCGCGCCGAGGGCTTGATGTTCGTCTCATTTGTTGGCGTCCGGACGATGAGACCGCGGGCCTGAGGGCGAACGCGTTCTGGGGATCTCCCGCACATCACGATGTGCTCGCGCGCTCCTACCCGTCGCTCAACATCCGGTGGGACCGAGCGGCGCCGGGCTACTGTCAGCATCAGAAGAGTTGGATCATCGACGGCCTAACGAATGACGGCACCTCATTTGTCGGCGGTATCAATCTCAATCCGCACTCGCTCGTACGTCCCGACCATCAAGGCGAGGATGAGAATCATGATGTCTACGTAGAAGTGGCGGGTCCTGTGGTCGCGGATGTGTGCCACAACTTTGTCCAGCGGTGGAACGAAGCCAGCGAGCGCGAGGTGAGCGATGGCCGGTGGGGGCCACGAAGTGGCGAGACGTTAGGAGTTCCTCGCGTCTTGCCTGCCGAACGCGGGTCCGCCGTGGTTCAGGTGCAGCGGACGACGCACGCGGGCCTCTACAACGATGGCGAGCCACCGGTTGGCGCCGGCCCGTTTCCCATCGCGCGCGGTGAGCAGACGAACCTCCATCAGTACGACGTTGCCATTCAGGCGGCTCAGCGTACGATCTACCTTGAACAGCAGTATCTGGACGTTCTCGAAATCATCAACGCGCTTGACGACGCCTTGGCTCGCGGTGTCCGGGTCGTGGCCATGGTGCCTATGGTCCCGGTGGCCATGGCTCAAAACGCGGAAATCATCGAGCGACGAGCCCGACTCGCTAGGCACAAGCGATTCACGCTCTGCGGCATGGCGTCGCTCGGCGTCGATGGCACGCGACGGCCCGTCTACGTGCACTCGAAACTGATGATCGTCGACGATGTGTGGGCGTCCGTCGGTTCGTGCAACGTGCACCACTACTCCATGATTGGGAACGGCGAGCTTAATGCCGCGTATTGGGATCCGGCGTCCGTTCGAGCGCTGCGCATTGAGCTATTCCGCGAGCATCTCTGTATGGACACGTCGAATCAGTCTGATACGGAGGCGCTGGACCAGTTCCAATTCGTGGCGCAGGCCAACCGAAGGCGGCAGGAACTCAACAACCCGGCATGGGAAGGCATGGCCGTTGCACTGGATGCGAGGTCGTATGGGGCCGCGCTACAATTGGAGCTGCCAGCACCGTCGCCGTGATAGCCGGCGGCTCGTCATGTGCAACTCACGCTTGCCGATCCCCGGAGATGAACGTGGCGGGCCAGGAGCACGAGCGCCGTTCAGATCGCCTTGCCGCTGAGGCTGGAAAGACGTATGGTAGGCGGCCCTGGCGTTGAACGCGCCACCAATTGACGACAGCGCCCGTTGGTGCTGTGAGGTCGACAACGTCCCCCCGGAGCGCGGCCATGACTCGTGCGGCTCGAAGCGTCCTGTTGTTCGGCTACTACCTGATCGCGACTGGCATTGCCCTCATGGCGGCACCGAACCTCGTGCTCGCCCCGGTAGGCATAGCACCCGCCACGGAGCCTTGGATTCACGTGCTCGGCGTCGTCGTTGGTGTGCTGGGTGCGTACTATGTGGTCGCCGCAAAGGCACAGCTCGACCCGTTCTTTCGAGCGACGGTGTGGGGGCGAGTCCTCATACTCGTCGGCTTCATCGCATTGGTAGTGCTACGCATCGCACCTGCGCCGCTGATCCTCTTTGGTGTGGTCGACGCACTCGGAGCGCTTTGGACGTGGATGTCTCTTCGCTCGGCGGGTACGGCCTGACTGGTCCAACACCGCGCGATCGTGTCCAGCGCCATCTCCTGCACGTGCTAGCGAGCCCGCGCGAAAGTCAGACAGGCCTTTCGCTCGCAGCGTGTCGGCTCACCACCATCACTGGATGGTAGCGAGCCAGTCGGCTTCCGCCGCGTCGAGTTCCTTCCCGAAGACGACCTGAAACCGGGACTGGATCTGCGTCAGGGTGTCATCGCGGCTGCCGTCCTGGAAAAAAGCGAGCACGCGTGGCAGTCCATATTGTTCCTGAAGGAACAGGACGAACGAACCCGCCATGCGATAGCTCATGATCTGGTCGGTGATGCCGCGAAAGCCGGCGGTGGTAACGTACAACCGCAGCGGACTCGGGAGCGTGCCGGCACGACGATAGGCTCGACACGCCTCGTGGACTTGCACACCGTTGAATCTGACGGAGAAGTCCTGGTGCGCCGGATCTGTCTGAAATGACACGGCGAGGCCCTCGTTGAAGAAGTCCGACGGTCGGCCCACGACGGCCGAGTACACGTGAACAACTTCGTGGTTGTCCCAGGGCCAGATCGTGTGAATCCTGAAGGACGGCGGTTCTGCGTACCCGTTCGTGTTCCCGTTGCCGGTGTAATGCGCCATCGCGGCCCGCGAACGGTACTTTCGGTATTCGATCTTGGTCGGCAACGTGATCGGCAGACGGGCCAGCGCCCAGCGATTGAATGCTTCCTGACGCGTGGTGTCGACGACATCGCCGGGTTCGTAGAAGTATCTGGTCGACCCCGACTCGGTCACGAAAGGCAGCTGCGCCAACTGTGTCGATGTGGAGTCACGGCAGGCTACGACCGCGGGAAGCCCCGCGATGATGATCGATCGCACCCATTTCGCTGGTGATGGCATTTCGTTGATCGTTTGAGCCGGAGCAACGTCTGGAACGTTGCTGGGCCGGTCGGTGTCGACTCTGCGTGGCGCCGCTAATCTACTTCCCTCGGGTCCGTCAGTCCTTGGTCGCTGGCCGCTGTCGCAGCGTGGCCAGCGCCTCGTCGATCATCGGGTCGCGGCCGGCCCGCACATCGGCCAGCGTGAGCGAGGGTAACACGTGCTTCGGCTGGACGCCCACCCCGACGAACTCGCGGCCGTCCCGGTAGCGGTCGTGCTTGGAGACAATGCGGGCGAAGCCTCCACCCGGGAGCTTCCAGAACACCGGATTCCCGGTGCTTCCGCCACTGGGCTGGCCCATGGTGACCAGACGCGGTATCTCGTCAGCTGCGACAAGAAAATCTTCCGCGGCGGAGAACGTCTCGTGGTCTTGGAGGATCACGGTCGGTACGGTGAGTGGATCTGCGTACGGGGGATATGCTCCCGTGGTGTCGAAAGGCGTGAAGGCGGAGTCGGCGCCAAAGCCGGGACGGTTCCACCCGCGATAGGCCGCGTTGTAGAGGCGCGTGCGCCACGCCTGAAGGGGAAGGGTGTCTTTTGTCAGGTGCGCCAGAATGTCCCATCCGTTGCCGCTGTTACCGCCGCCGTTTCCTCGCACGTCGAGGATGAGACCGCGCGCGCGGCGCAATGTCGGAATCAACGCGACGAATTCCTGTTTGATGCTGTCGGAGCCAAAGGTGTGCAGCAATACATGCGCGACGGAGTCGCGCAGCCAACGTAGTTCCAGACGCGGCAATTCCGTTGGCATGGCCCAGCTGTCGTTCCGAGTGCGACGGTCCCGGGCGAGCGTGGTGTCTCCGCGCGTTCCATTGGGGCGTTGGAAGGTGAGGTGCACGGCATCGCGTGCCCGCCCGTCGAGTGCATCGCGGGCTCCGGCAGCCCATCGCCAGTGCTCTGTGCTCGCCGGGGTGTACGGGAGAACTTCTGCGGCGAGGTACTCAGTCGCTGGCCGACCGTCGATGGTGAGGATCTCCGTCCAGGCAGGGAATGTGGAGGCGAGCGCTCGGCCGGAGTTCGAGATCACGAGGTGCCCATCGATCCAGCGGGTGAGCAACCAAGGGTACGTGCGCTCCGACGCCATGGACGAAGGAAAACTGACGCCTGAGTGTCCGTCGTGCAGGGCGGCAGTGAATCGCTGCAGTTCGCGATAGTACTCGTATGTATCGCGCGCTGCGATGACGCGCGTCAGTGATTCGCGATACGCACTGTCGACGTCAAAGGCCAGGCGCGTCTTGAAGGCGAAGCTGCGGTTGACCTCCTGCCAGATTTGGGAGAGACCGAGGATGCGCTCCTCAACAGACAAACTCGGAATCGTCGGCGACTGCGCTCCACCGGCTTGCGCGAGCCCGAACTGCAGCGAGACGACGATGACGCTCAAGCTCGCCGCGCGAATGTTCCAGGAGCGGGGGACGAGACGGTGGTGGGGAACGGGGAGGGGGGGCATGGGATGGTTGCCGGTGATTGTTGACTCATTAGATGCCGTGCGCGAAGCCACGGTTTGCTTTACGCCTGCGGCACTTGTGGCGTGCGCACCCGGAATGAGTCCGCCGCGCCGGTCCCGTTCCCTGACAGTGAGCCACCCGTTTCGCCGACATCGGGTAGCCACTTGAACGGGTACGGTAAAACAGCGCGGGAGGGAGGGCCCTTGCAGGGCATCGCATAGGTTCCCCGCGATCGGAGGATGCGCGACGCGAGATTCCTCCGCTTCCTTCTGCCGGTGTTGGCGTCTGTGAGGTCGACATGATTACGACGGCGCATTCCCCGTTAGGCGCTCCAGCGACCGTGAATCGTCGCGGACTGCCTTGGCGTGTGCTGCTGGTCGTAATGGGATGGTTCTTGCTCTACGTCGGCAAAGGACCCGCCTCACGGTGGCTCACGTTGGACCTGCTGCGACTGGACCCGCGCTCGCGGTTTGGAGCGGCCGTCGAGTTCTTCGTCTTCGAGACGCCGAAGGTCCTTTTGCTCCTGGTCGCCGTCGTTTATGTCGTCGGGATCATTCGAACGTATTTCACCCCTGAGCGAACCCGGACGTTGTTGGCGGGGCGTCGTGAGATCGCGGGCAACGCGCTCGCCGCGGCGCTCGGGATCGTGACGCCATTCTGCTCCTGTTCAGCGGTGCCGCTGTTCATCGGATTCGTCGAGAGCGGTGTGCCACTCGGTGTCACGTTCTCGTTCTTGATTGCAGCCCCAATGATCAATGAGGTTGCGGTCGTCCTCCTCTTCGGACTCGTCGGGCCGGCGGTGACGGCGCTTTATGTCGCCACGGGACTGACCATCGCTATCTCTGCCGGGTGGCTGATCGGGCGGCTAGGCCTGGAGCATCTGGTTGAGGACTGGGTACACGCCGTGCGCGTCGGACCGGCGGCGCCAGACGCTCCACTCACGCTCTCCGACCGTATGGCGGCAGGACGCCAAGCGTTGCGAGATGTGGTGGGGAAGGTCTGGCTGTATGTGGTGGTGGGGATCGGCGTCGGTTCGTTCATCCATGGCTTTGTGCCGGAACAAGCACTGGCTTCCGTACTCGGCCGAGGCGCGTGGTGGGCTGTGCCAGCGGCGGTGGCGATTGGTGTGCCGATGTACTCGAACGCGGCTGGCATCGTACCCGTGGTGCAGGCGCTTCTGGGGAAGGGAGCGGCACTTGGCTCAGCGCTCGCCTTCATGATGTCCGTGACGGCACTCTCGCTCCCAGAAATGGTGATCCTGCGGAAGGTCCTACGGCCGCCGCTCATGGCCGCATTCATCGGCACGGTGGCCGCTGGGATCGTGCTCGTGGGCTATCTGTTCAACGCGCTCCTGTGAGGCAGCGGGCGCACGAGGGGATATTCTAATGAAAGTCGAGATACTCGGTACTGGATGTGCGCGATGCCAACAGCTCACCGCGAATGCAAAGGCCGCGATTGATCAGCTGGGGGTGAACGCCGAGCTCGTGAAGGTAGAGGATGTGCCCAGCATCATGGCCTACGGTGTGCTGCGCACGCCGGCGCTGGTGGTGAACGGCCAAGTCCGGGCGAGCGGCCGCGTTGCGACCGCGGATGAAATCGCGCAGCTGATCACGCAGGCCTAGGCGGGCGCTCTACGCCGACGCGCGTCGGCCTCGGCGCCTAACGGTGCACCTCCAGTTGGCCGGGTGGGTACCCATACCTGCCGACGTACTCCCCGCGAGCACCCGAATGGTTGCATATTCCCCAGCGTGTTAGACGTTCAGTGGCTTTGCGTGCGCCATCGCCTGACGCTCAAGGGGAAAATGAAGACCATCCACCGCCATCGAGTACGCGCTGCCATGATGGCCACCATGTCCTCGTCGCTGTCCAGGCTCGCGGTATGTCCCGCGCACCGCGAGGCATCACCCCATTCCGCGATCAGTCGCCGTTAGGCGGCACGTCCTGACGCATGGCAAGAGGAAACAGAGTCAATTACAGCAGGTCTCAGCGCCTGCTCCTGACCTGCGGGGTGCTTGCGGCGGTTGGATATGTGGGCACCGATATCTGCGCGAGCGCTCTCTATCCTGGCTACAGCTATTCCGGGCAAGCCGTGAGCGAACTGTTTGCGATCGGTGCTCCGACCAGCCCTTGGGTCGTGCCACTCCTGACTCTATGGAGTCTCTGCCTGCTCGCCTTTGCCCTTGGCGTATGGCGCGCCGCGGGATCGCGACGCTTGATTCGTGCGCTCGCCTTGATGTTTGCAGGCAGCGCCGTGATTGGCCTACTTCTGTGGAACGCCTTTCCGATGCATATGCGTGGCGCCCAACGGTCGTTTACCGACACGATGCACCTGATTCTGGCAGCCAACCCGTTCGTGCTATTGAGCCTCATCTTGGCGATTATCGCGTTTCGCGGTGCCTTCCGCGTCTATTCAGTGATCAGCGTGTTGATGATGTTGGTGCCTGCCGTCGCTGCGTTCTCTTTTGCCCCAGCCTTGGACATGAACCAACCAACACCTTGGCTCGGCGCCACCGAACGGCTTGCCCAATACGCATACGAGGCCTGGCAAGTAGTGCTGTCACTGTCGTTCCTTCGGACGACGGGTCGTACGGCCGCCACGACCCTCCCGATGTCCGTACGGTAACCGATCCTACCGTCCACATGCGCATTCGATGTCGTACGTTCGTATTGGCGGTTGCGGCTGTCGGCGTGATCCCCACACGCGGCGGCCTGCACGCGCAGCTGCCAGCGTTGGATGCTCTCAGAGCAAGCCAGACAGCGGGGGCGCAGGCACAGTCGCTGTTCCGAACGCTGACGACGCAATTTGGCCCGAGGATGATGGGGACGCCGGGGTACTTCTCCTCCGCACAGTGGGCCATGCGTCAGGTCGCGGGCTGGGGGGCGAAGCCGGCAAAGATGGAGTCGTTCGACTCCGGTGAGCGCGGATGGGCCACGACAGGATATTCCGCCGAGTTGGTGAAGCCAAGCAGCCGTCGGCTACTCGCGCAGCCGCTGGCCTATTCGAGCTCTACTAACGGCACGGTGGAGTCGCGCCTGCTCTTGGTCGACTCACTCGCGCAACTCGTGACGCTCGGTCCGCAACTCAAGGGGCGTGTCGTGGCGTTGGGATGGACGTACGCTCCGCCAAGGGGCGCGCCTTCCTCTACACCGGAGCGCCTGTCAGACGAGACCCTGCGTAGGGCCGAAGCCAACCCAGATCCTAACGACCTGCTGATCGGCTACCACAGCCGGCGTGCGACCAAGGACGCCTTGTCAGGGTTTCGCGAGCGTACTCAGTCGCAGCGTTCCGTGCTGGAGCAACTCCTTCATTGGGGCGTGGCGGCGATCCTGGTCAGTAGCCCGGGGCCGATGGACGTGCTACGGGTGGACAACAACGTGTGGCTCGAGGCGTTCGCACTCCGTTCGGATCTCAAGCCTCCGCCCACCTTTGTGGTGAGTCAGCCGGACTTTGGCCTCCTGGTCGGGTTGGCGCGCGACGGACCAGAGCCGGTGCTCCGGCTGCGCGCGTCGAACGCGTTCTACGACGACGCGTC
Organism: Gemmatimonadaceae bacterium; assembly: GCA_046327745.1. Classification (GTDB taxonomy): domain Bacteria; phylum Gemmatimonadota; class Gemmatimonadetes; order Gemmatimonadales; family Gemmatimonadaceae; genus JABAQJ01. Next base: position 183,927 of record JAXLXV010000014.1, read on the forward strand.
GTTCAACGTGAACGTCCTTGCTGACGTGCGTGGGAGCGAACGGCCTAACGAGGTCGTGATGCTGAGCGCACACTTGGACGCGCATCCGGGCGCCTCGGGGGCCGCGGACAATGCCGCGGGGGTGGCCAGCGTTCTGGAGGCGCTGCGTTTGATCCTCGCGTCGGGCCAGCGGCCGCGACGAACGATTCGCCTCGCGTTGTGGGGAGGGGAGGAGCAGGGCGGTTTCCGAGGGTCGCTGGCCTATGCGCGACGCCACATCGGAGACCTTTGGTCGGGCGCAATGGTACGGGGAGGCGATCAGGTGAAGGCCGTCCTGAATCTGGATAACGGTGCTGGCCGGATCCGCGGGGTTTTTGCGATGGGCAATCCTGCGGCAGCCGCAACGTTCCGGCGCGTTCTCGCGCCCTTCCGGAACGCCGATGGCCCTGGTGACGGCGCTGTGACACTCCAGAACGCCAACCAATCGGACCACGAAATCTTCGACGCGTTGAACATTCCGAGCTTTCCCTTCATCCAGGATCCTCTCGACTACATTCCGCGGGTGCATCACACCCAGTTCGACCTGCCTGACGTGGTTCCCGCCGAGAATCTGGAACACAACGCGCTGGAGCTGGCATGGACCGCCCTGGCCTTAGCAAACGTGGAAGAGTCGATTCCGCCGAGACCATACCACACAATCACGGCCCAGCTAGATGGTCGGGTTGAGTTTCGGCTGACGGGCTTGCGGGAGGCGCGGGCGGTCTACCTGGTGTCGGACTTCAATCATTGGAACATGTTCGACACGCCGTTGGCTAAGACCCAGGACGGCTGGGTGGCTCGTCTCGATCTGCCGCCGGGGCGCTACCTCTACAAGTACATCGTGGACGGCGATTGGACAGCCGATCCCACTACGCCAGCCGCGGAGTTGAAGAAGGACGGCGAAGGGCACGCTGGCCTAACGGAGCGCGTCGTGCCGCCGTCATCAGCCTCCAAGACGCCGTAGGATGCTGGTTCTCATTGGTAGGATCGCGGTTGCTCTGGCCGCAGTGGTTGCAGCTGCTATGCTTTTTGGTAGTCGCCACTGGAACGCGGAGACTCGCGCGTTACGGGCACGACTCGACGCGGCCCGCCTGCGCCCGCGACCACAGACCGTCGACTTTCGAGAACTCGAAGGGTTGCCTGCCTGCGTCCAGGCTTTCTTTCGCGCTGCAGTCACGGGTGCGCAGCCTCTTGTGGCGGAGGTCCACCTGCGGCACACGGGGACATTCAACATGAGTGAAGCTGCCGAGGCGTGGAAGCCGTTCACTTCGGACCAGAAGGTGGTCACCCAGCGGCCCGGCTTTGACTGGGACGCACGCATTGCGGTGATTCCGGGATTTTCAGTCCGCGTGCATGACGCCTACGTTGCTGGCGAAGGCGTGCTGCGCGCGTCGCTGCTCGGCCTGTTCACCGTGGCGGACGCCCGTGGAACCAGCGACCTGGCGGAGGGAGAGCTGATGCGTTTCCTCGCCGAGGCCGCATGGTATCCTACCGCTCTACTGCCGAGCCAGGGCGTGCGGTGGGAACCAATTGATGATCGCTCGGCCATGGCGACGCTGACCGACGCCAATGTTTCGGTGAGCCTGGCGTTCACCTTCAACGACGCTGGCTTGATTGAGAGCGTTCGAGCAAATGCCAGGGGTCGGCAAGTCGGCGGTACGGCGGTTCCGACCGCGTGGCAGGGTCGCTTTTGGAATTACGAAACGCGCGAGGGGATACGTGTGCCCCTGGATGGTGAGGTCGCTTGGCTTCTGCCAGCCGGCGCGCGACCGTATTGGCGCGGCCGTATCAAGGACGTCGCCTATCAGTTTGCGCAATGAGTAGGCTAATCTACGCCGGAGACGTTGGGGCGCAGTAGCGGCCGATGGGCGTGCGCTCTGTTGTAGCTGATGAGTCGTAAGGCGCTTCAGCGTACGGACCGGTACATTCAACGGAAGAACCACAGTCGAGGAGACCTGCCTTGAAGACGCAGTATTACACGGCAACAAGCCTCGATGGCTTCATTGCGACTCCAGACGACTCCCTTGAGTGGCTGTTCCCGCTTGGCGATCTCGCCTCGACCGGGTACCCGGAATTCATGCGGGACGTGGGTGCACTGGCGATGGGCTCCCACACGTATGAATGGATGCTTCGCCATCTGATCCAACCCAAGGGGCGTGCGCCGCAGCCGTGGCCGTATGAGCTGCCGACGTGGATCTTCACTAGTCGGTCGCTGCCGACGGTAGCCGGTGCCGACCTGAGGTTCGTGCGGGGAGACGTTCGACCTGTTCATGCGGAGATGGCCAGCGCGGCGAAAGGGAAGAACATCTGGCTCGTCGGAGGCGGTGATCTCGTCGGACAGTTCTACGACCACGGATTGCTGGATGAGATCATCGCGCAAGTCGGTTCCGTGACTCTGGGCGCGGGGAAGCCGATCCTGCCACGGAACATCACCAACCCTTCGCTTCGCCTCACATCGGCGCGCGCCATCGGGGCTGGCTTCGCCGAGTTGCGTTACATCGTACCGGCACGAGTCCCAGCGGGTGACGTGGTGCGACCGGCACGCGAAGAGGAGGTTGAGCAACTCGCGGATATCTGGTACGAGGGCTGGCAAGACGCCCACGCCGCGATCGTTCCTGCGGAACTGGGCAAGCTGCGGACGCGAGAGAGTTTTCAGCAGCGTCTGCGTGCTGCGTTAACCGATGTTCGGGTGGTTGGTCCGCTCCAGCATCCGTTGGGATTTTGCATGACAAAAGGAGACGAACTGTACCAGCTCTACGTTGCTCGGGCCGGGCGTGGCAAGCAGATCGCGGCATTGCTGGCGGACGATGCAGTTGCCATCATACGTTCGCGTGGGGCGCACACCGCGTGGCTTGGCTGCGCGATCGGCAACGAACGTGCCGCGCGCTTCTATGAGAAGTCGGGGTGGCGTCGCGCTGGAACGATCGTGAGTCAGTTGGAAACCCAAGCGGGGCTATTTCCACTCGAAGTCTGGCGATACGAGAAGTCGTTGACTGACTGACACCGCGTCTCAGCCGGGCTGTTGCAGCGCTTCGCGGTCAGAGATAATCCATGTCCGACTACTTTGACCTGCATGGCACTCCGTGAAGCCCTGAACGAGCGACGCGAGGCGCTTGGCCTCAGTTGGACCGACATTGGTGCAGAACTCGGTGTGAGCGCCTCGACGCTCAGTGGCTTGGGCACGCGGGGCAGCGCCGAAGGGGACGGGGTGCTGCGCGCGGTGGCGTGGTTGAGACGCAGTCCCGAGAGTTTCGTGCCATATCATCCGTCTGGCCTACTTGGGACGCTGTTTGGTACTGGTGCAGCTACGCTGCGATTCGATGCGCGTACGTTGTACGCGGCGGTGGAGGCGCGCGTGCCGCGCGCGGGATGACTTGGCAACAGGTTGCACAAGCCAGCGGACTTGCGAACGCTGCGGCGCTTACTCGGCTTCGATCCGGCGGGCGGGTGATGTTTCCAGCCGTGATGCAGGTGCTGACTTGGCTGGTGTGCTGACCGCGCAGTTCGTGCGGGTGACTACTCGGTGATGGAACAGCGAGGGACTACCGGTTTCGTCACCTGCGACGTCGCATGTTCCGTCGCGCTATCATTGCTTGGAGTGAGTTGTTAGGCCCGCTTACCATGGGCGTCTCGTGAGTCGTCAGGTGAATCGCTGGTTCTACGTAGCAATGGCCACGGTCACGCCGACCGCGGCTGTCGGCTTCGGGCGCACGGCGCGCCCATGATGGCGGGGACGTTCACCGGTCCGACGATCCTTCACGTCCACGGCACGCTGGCGTTGTGCTGGGTCCTTCTTTTTTCTCACTCCAACCACTGCTTGTTCGCTGGCGAAAGGTCGCGGTGCACCGACGGCTTGGCTTGCTCGGGCTCCCACTGGCACTCGGTGTTGCCGTGACGATGGTGCCTGCTGGCATGCAGCAAGTCGCGCGCGACACAGCTGCTGGCGCAGGCGACACGGGGATCTCGGCGATTGTCGGCGTCTTCACCTCCGCCATCCTTTTCTTCACTCTGGTCACGTGCGGCGTCGTCGCCCGTCGCGACCGTGAGGCTCACGCGCGTTGGCTGCTGCTCGCAACATTGGTGGTGGCGTGGCCGGCGTGGTTCCGATGGCGACACCGGTTCCCATCCGTGCCTGTCCTGACATCTGGTTCGCTGTGGTATTGCCCTATCTGTGGGTTGGCGTTCGCACACACGAACACCATGTATTGGCTCACCGTGAAGGGCCTGGACCACATGGCGTTCACTGATGCGGCACTGAAGCCCACGGCTGCTGAACGGGTCAAGGTGCTCGCCGGGACCCAAGTGAGCGCCCAGCGCATCCAGGAGATGACCACGGCTTACGTGTCGGCGTTCTTCGGGGCCCATCTTTCTGGAGCCCCACCGGCCGCGAGCCTGACCCGATCGCCTTACGTTGAGGCCGTCTTGCGTCGTAAGCCTTGAATGACCGACGAATGCGCGTGGGCGGCCTAACGATTATTTTCAGTCCGCCGACGTCTTCCCCGAAGCGAGGAACTCTGTCCCATGACACCAGGTCCAACCGCTGTTGATCGCGAGCAGGCCTCGACGGCAACGCGCAATCTCGCGTCGATCAGCCCGTTCTTCATTGTGAAGGACTTGCAGGCCTCGATCGCGTACTACGTCGAACGCTTCGGTTTCCAGCTGGATTTTCAGGGGCCACCGGACGATGTGTACTACGCACACGTAAGCCGCGACGGTATTGGCATCATGCTCAAAGCGATCACGCCTGAGGTGCTGCCGGTGCCGAACCATACTCGGCACGAATGGGCCCGATGGGATGCCTATATCTACACGCTGGATCCCGACCCGCTGTTCGCCGAGTTCAAGGAACGCGGAGCGACCTTTGTGAAGGAGCTGTCCTCAATCGATATCGATCTCTGGGGATTTGAGGTGACCGATGGCGATGGCTATGTGCTGGCGTTCTTTCGCACGCGTGACGAGTAAGGGACCCGAAAGAAATCGGCACGGCTGCGTTACGACGTCACCCTTCAGAATACCCCGTCGTTGAGCTCCGGCCGTTCGTCCAACACGATTGTTTCGGCAATGCGATCGTGCACCGTTTGCCGATACGGATGAATGAAGTACTGCAGAAATCCGAATCCCCCTTCCAGCGTGGACGCCCCGTAGCCTAACGCGCGTTCGAAAGAATGCCACAGCGAGAGATGCTCGTGGTGCAACGACGCCACGCGCAGTTTCATCAGCTTCTTTCCCGGCGATCGTCCGTCGAGCCAGTACGTGGTGAGGCTGAAGTAGAGCACCAGCCACGCAATACTGTACCAGTTGTCGAAGAACCCGAAATGCACTTGCAGGTTCTTGTAGTACTTGGCGAGTCCCATCGTGACCGGTAGCGCGACGAGAATGAACCCCACGGCCGCGATCATGAAGTCGATGAGCATGGCCCACACGCGACGTCGGAAGGGGGCGAGGCGTTTTCCGGTCAGGCGGGCCATGTGGTGGTCCGCATGCGGAGTAAACGTCTCGGGCCCAAGGGGGAGACGGCGGCGGACGGGAGTGCTCATAACGAGTGGAATTGCGAAAGGTGAGGTGCGACGCCCGAAGGGGTCGCGTGCGAGACGACGCACCCCGTGATGGCCAGCCGACACGGTTTTCCGGCGCATAGCTGAAGATGCCCGTACGCTTCGTGCCTAGCTGACGAAGGGCAGCTTCCGCCACCAAGATAGTTTCCAACGTCCTCCCCAACCATGTCGATCCTGGTCGACCTCGTTCGACGTGTAGAGAGGCCGCGAAGGCAGCGGCGACTGGCGCGAATCCCAACTCAGGAGACCAGGATGCGGTTCATGATCATCGGCAAGGCCACAAAGGAGTCCGAAGCGGGCGTGCCGCCCAAGCCGAAGCGATGGCGGTCATGCAGAAGTACAACGAAGAACTCGTGAAGAGAGCGGGAATCCTCCTTGCTGCCGAGGGGCTCTCCGCCACCTCAAGGGGCACGCGTGAGGTTCAACGGCGATCAGCGCCGCGTAACCGAAGGTCCGTTTGCGGAGACGAAGGAGGTGATCGCGGGGTTCATGATCATCCAGGCCAAGTCGTTGGCCGAAGCCATCGAATGGGTGAAGCGCGCACCGAACCTCACACCAGACTTGGAGACCGAGGTCGAGATTCGCAAGCTGATGGACGCCGAGGACTTCGGCGAGGCCTTCACGCCGAATGCGGAAGTCGCCAAGGTGAAGTACTGATCGTTGGGAGGCCGCGTCACCGCGCCAAGGAGTCGTCTGAGATCGTGGAGGATGCTTGACGATCTCGGGCGCGGTGTGCGACTCACTCCGCGACGACGTCAGCCTCCGAGGCGCGGGGCGGCGTGCGAACGCTGATCGGCAGCTCCAACACTGCCCCGTGCTTCGGGGTCGCCGAGCGCCGTCAATGAATCGTCGCGCCGTTCAGCGACCGCGCGTCTGGCGACCGCGAGTGAACCTGCGGCGCAGGCGGCCGACGACAAGGCAAAGGCGGTGGAAATCGACGCCACCTGAGTCCAGTTCAACAATACGCCGTTCATGAACAGGGCGGAAAGCAGCAAACCACCTACCGCGCCCCATGCCGCAAAGCGCGGCAACGACATCTGGGCAAACGTGCGACGTCCCTGCGTCAGCACCACCAAGGCGGAGAAGGTGACTCCGGCGATGAAGCCAAGACCGCCAAAGAGGATCGGGAAGGGAAGATCGCCCTGCATGCCAAGCACCCACCTGGGCACGAACCCAACCGCGCTCCATGCCGCGGCCCAGGTGAACCCCATCCCGATTGCCCCGCGAATCCGACGAAGTAACCTCTGCATGCTCGCCTCCGGCCCCGGAAAGGTGCTCAGCCGAAAGCGCTGAGTCGCGACCAAGGGCTTTGTCGAATAAAGTAGGCGGTGCGGGCCAAGCTGTACAGGCACGATTCGCCGTGATGCCGCTGGATGCCTGACGCCAACAGACTCGTGCGCGCGAAGCTGGTTAGGCCGCGCGGATGGCGAGTGGGTCGCCGCAGAGGTACCGGATGCTGCACGCACGAATGGATCGAGAAAGCCTCAACGGGCCGGGACGAGACCTTCAACTGGAGTAAACGTGGGGCCGGCCAGTTCAGTCAGGGAGAAGGTCGCCGGTCCCGCGCGATCAGTCGCTGAAATCGCGCCTGACGTCGCAACGGGTCCCACAACGGGTCCATGCGCAACTCCGCCGGAGATAGTCCCACGTAATTCGGCATGGTAGACAGGCGCTCGAGAAGTGCGATGGCGGCGTCGTTGTCGCCGACGCGCATGAACGTGATGGCGGCGTGATGCATCATCAGTGGGCCAAAGAATGCGTCCGTAGACACCGGAAGGCGTTGCATCCCACGACGCGCTTCCTAGTCGCCTCGGCCGTTCGGCCGAGCCCTGCGTACACGATCCCTAAGACGGCGTGCAGACGAGCCCGGCCGGAGTCGCGCGTCGCCGCACCTTCGAGTAGCGCGGCGGCCATTTCGTAATCGCGCCGGGCGGCTGCGGAGTCGGCGAGGCGCTCGTAAACCCAAGCCCGCACCATTCTCATCCACGCAGCGTTGAGGTAGTCGTCGCTGGTGAATACCTCGGGCCGTATCGCGTCGAACGCCCGGAGGGCTTCATGAGGACGGCGTCGCAACCACTCGAGGTCCACGCGTGCGAGCGTTGTATGCCCTGCCGGATCGAAGCCCGGCGGAACTCGGCGCAGCGCCGCGGCCAGGCTGTCGGTGATCCCATAGCCACGGATGTAGACTCGGGCCTTCTCCACGAGGAAGCGGTAGTTGTCCGGTGCGAGCTCGATCGCCCGATCCCACGTGCGTGCTGCCTCCTCGTAATGGCGAAGGCTCGCGTACGTAAAGGCGAGATCCACTGCGAGTGATGGCTGGTGCGGATCGAGGCGGACCGCTCGACGAAAGCCAGCCAGTGCCTCGTCCCATCGACCGTACCTGCGTAAGATTCCCGCTGCGTACGCCTGAATCTGTGCATCGTTAGGCAGCCCTCTCCTCGCGACCTCCATCTCCGGAAGCGCTCGTGCTCCATCGCCGAGAGACAGCCAATACACCGACATCGCCACGTGGGCCTCGGGCAGGTCTGGCTGCAGTCGAAGGGCGGTTGTGGCTTCCACTCGGCGCTCATCCGGGTCGCTCGCGATCCAAGCGAGCTCCGCGTGCGCTAGCGCGAAGGTCGAGTCGATTCCCACAGCTCGGCGGAAGAGCTGTTGCGCGGCGCGTGTTTCCTCGGGACCCGGACTAAAGATTGCAGACCCCGAGCCCGGCGATCGCTGTCGATACTCCCGTCCACGCAGGTAATACGCGTAGGCTTCCGCGCTTTGCGTCGGCGCCACGGAGATGCGTTGTCGCTCGATGGGAGTCATCTGCGCTTGCAGCGCCTCCACGATCGCGAGCGCAATCTCGTGTTCCAGGGCGAATAGGTCGGTCCCTTCGCGCTCAAACTCCGATGCCCAGAGGTTGCGATCGGTCGTGACATCGACCAGCCGCGCCGAGACGCGGACGCGTTCGCCCACCTGCTGAACGCTGGCCCTTAGGACCGTCTCGACGTCCAGCTCCTCGCCGATCTGTCGCAGCGGCTTCGTCGAACCGGCGTACGCCAAGACGGACCGCCGACCGATCGGGCGAAGCCGCTCGATCTTGGTCAGCTGAGTGATAACGGCATCGTGCAAGTCCGCGGAAAGCTCCATGCTCTCGCTTGTTCCGCTCAGGTCGTCGAACGGCAGTACGGCAACCGATCGCTCTCGTGTCGTTGCAGCCGCTTTGCCTCGAGGCCACGCACGACTGACGAGTGCGGTGACGATGAGCGCGGTCACACCGATGATCGCGATGCTCCACGGTCGCCAGCCTTTGCGCGCACGCTCATGGGCGTCGGTCCGCATCCGATCGAGCGCCGCAGTAACCGCCGCAGCGTCAGGCACGCGCTGCTCGGGATCCCGAGCCAGGAGCGAGTGCACGAGCTGATCGAGTGCGCGCGGGATGTCGGGACGAGCGGTAGAGAGGCGCAGGGGATCGCGCGAAACGATCGCAGTCGAGACGGAGACATTGCCCCGGTCGTCGAACGGGCGCACCCCGGTGAGCATTTCGTACAGCACAACACCTAACGCCCAAAGGTCAGTTCGCGCACTCACCGGTTCACCCATGACTTGTTCCGGCGCCATGTACGCTGGAGTGCCCGCGGGAGGGCTCTCCGTCATCAAGCTAGGGTCATGCGCCATCGCGAGGCCAAAGTCCAGCACCTTCACGGTGCCGTCCGGCAGCAGCATCACGTTTGCGGGTTTGAGGTCCCGGTGGACGATGCCCGCGGCGTGCGCGCAGCGGAGTCCTTCGGCCACCTGCCGCCCAATCGCCACGGCGGCGGCGACAGAGACCCTCGTCTCGCGCTCGATCCGCGCTTTGAGTGTCTCACCTGAGTAGAGCGCCATGGCGAAAAACAGGCGTCCGTGCGAGTCTTCGCCGACCTCGTGGACTGTGCAGATGTTCACATGGTCCAGCGCCGCCGCTGACCGCGCCTCATTCAAGAGCCGCGTTCGCTCGGAGTCATCCGCGCCCGGGACGGGGAGTAGAAACTTGAGCGCCACCGGGCGTCCCAGCACTGTGTCCTCGGCACGATACACGAGCCCCATCCCGCCAGCACCAAGAGGCTCGTGAACGCGGAAATGCGAGAAGGTGCAGCCGGCCAGACCGAGAAAATCCGGTGTCGAACGGAGTGATTCCAGCGGGCCGAGTGACACGTCGGCTGCGGCATCGGCGCGGAGGAGCGACTCGAGAGCGGCGCGGAGGGCCGCATCCTGACCGCCTAACGATTCAAGACGGCGCGCGCGCCCGGCAGAGTCGAGTTCGACGAGCTCGTCGAAGAGGGCGCGCTGCCGGGCCCAGTCTGCCGCGCCGAAGGGTGGTCGACCAGGTGTAGGCATGGACCGAGAGGACGTCAGCGCCTTCGTGCTCAGGGAATCGGCTCGCCACGCAGCTCCAACACAAGCCACGCCCGGGCGGACCGCAGCTCGCGCTTTACCGTCGCGAGCGAGATACCCAGCGCTCCCGCCGTTTCTTCCAGGGAGAGCCCGCCGAAGTAGCGCTGCTCGAGGATCTCGCTCTGGCGGCGGTCCAGTGTCGCCAGGCGGTCGAGCGCGGCGTCCAGCTCGGCAACCCAGTCCAACTGATCATCAGCGATGCAGATCGCTTCATCCAATGTGATCGGCATTTGCCCGCCGCCGCGCTTCTCCGCCGCGCGCGCCCGAGCCCGGTCGACGAGGAGGTTGCGCATCACTCGGGAGGCGAGCCCTAGGAAGCGAGCGCGATCAGGAAGATGGAGCTGGGGGGCATCCGCCAACCGCAGATACGCCTCGTGCACGAGCGCCGTCGTGTCGAGAGAGCGCTCGTCAACTGCTCCGCGAAGGCGGCGGCGTGCGAGCCGTCGCAACTCGTCGTAGACGAGCGGAATCAACTCGTCACAGGCCGTCTGGCTGCCCTCGCTCCAGCGCCGAAGCAGGTGAGTGGCGTGCGACGCATCGGCCACGTTGGTCCTCCTGCAAGTGCCCTGTTTTCACCCTACAGGCTCGGCGGCCCATCGTCTGTAGGGCAACCACCGGTGGCCAGTGGTGCACCCACCGTGAGCCGATTTGCGACGGGATTTCGTTACAGAGGGTGACCAGGAGGAGACCATGTCACCGATCGCCATTCCCAAGCACCATTCGTCTCTCGCGAAGGGCGCTTTGCCAGTGAAACCGTCATCCGCGCGTCACGCTGAGGGTATGCAATCCGCATACGCGGCAGCGGCCTGTCCATTGCCCGTGGGGATCCGCTGTTCGTGATCGACGGAGTACCCGCGGAGCTCATTGAGGGTCGCGGTCTCGACTTCCTGAGCGCGGAGGACGTGGCTCGCATCGTCGTGCTCAAAGACCCGGCCGAGACGTCGATCTACGATATACGCAGAGCGAATGGCGTCGTGGTCATCACGACGAAGCAGCCGCGCTGATGGGAGCGCGCGAAGGCCAGATGTAGGACCCGACGAACGTCACCGTTGATGCGAAAGCACTGCGACCTTCGCGAGACTCGGAGGTCGTGCAAGGAATTCCGGCGGCTCACGGTGCACGCCAGATGGTGACCCCAGCCGGGGGAACAGCGCCAGTACCCTTGAGCAGGGTAGCATTCGCGGGCAACGCCAGCGTGACCGTGTCTGGCCGGTAGTTCACCGCCACATACACGCCGTCCCGAAATTCCATAAACACACCCACGGGGAGCGACTCGATCGGCACGCCGGCGCGTTGGTACACACCACGGATCAGCTCGCGCTCGAGCGATCCGTCGTCCGTCGTCACCCCGATCATGGTGACCGTCCCGCGCCCGAGTGTGCGGGTTGTTGCAGCTGCCAGTCCACTGTAGTATCGGTCCGCGTAGGTCGCCAGCACGGTGGTGCCAGCCCGCGGCGACAGGATGTCCGCCCACTTGTGCCATGCGGAGCTACGACCGCTCGCCTGTACGTGCGCTGTTGCTCCTGGCGGCAGCATGTCAAAGGCCTCCACGTCGGCGCCGATGAGGTCGCGGACGTTGCCGGCGAGCGGCCCCTCGGGAAAGTGACCGACGGCGTTCTTCTGGCCAGTCCGGGCGGTCAAGATGAGGTGCCCGCCCTGCGCCACATAGCGGCGCCACTTGGAAACAAGGGAGTCGCTCACTAGCTGATACGCCGGGGCAACGAGAAATGGATATTGGGCGAAGTCATCGCGCTCGCCGACGAAATCCATGGGTGCACCGGCGGTCTTCACGGCGCTGGTCACCGTGTTTCGCACTTCCCAGGTGTTCCATTCGGTTGTCTGCGGCTGGATCTCCAGGTCCCAAAAGACATCGTGGCTCCACAGCACCCCGGTACGACGGGCCGCAAGTGCGGCAGGCATTTCCGTCGGGCGCAACGTGTGTTGCAACGAACGAATCGCGGCCACGGTCTCGACGTACTCACGACCGGTGCGGGACAGCGTGACGCCATCCGTTCCAACGATCCCTTCGTGGTACATCTCACTGCCACGGAGCGGGTGCCGGTAGCGATAGGTGCCGATGAGCCGCGCGCCGCTCGCCCAGGCATGCCAGATCCACATGCCGACGGCACCGGGCAAGGGCTGTGGGTTGGTCGACCCCCAGTTCACCTGCCCGGGTTGCAGCTCCATCACGCCGAACGTTCCGGTGATGGGGCGATAATAGGCCGCTGCTTCCATCATCCGCAGGGGATTCCCAATCGCGTAGCTCTCCCCGCCCAGTAGATTCGCGCCAGCCACCGGATACATGGTGAAGGTGACGAAGTCCATGCCCTGACTTCGCCGCGGGTCCGTGGTGGTCGTGATGTTGGTGTAATTGGTCGTCACCCACTGGCCGTCGCGCGCGAGTCGTCGGAGGATGTCCGCCTGGCGGTCCAGAAAGCGCGCGGTCACGTCGGCACGAAAGCGCGCCAGGTCCAACAGGGCGTGCGGGCTGAGCTTGTCTTCGGACGCAAGGACGGCGTTGGGCAGCCGGACTTCCTGAAACGACGCATAGCGGCTGCTCCACATGCTGCCGGCCCACGCCTGGTTCAGGGCCTCCACGGTTCCATACCGGTGTTGCAGCCAGCGTTGAAAGTCGCGCCGCGCACTCTCGCTGAAGTCGGCGAACGTGCCTGGCTCATTGTCGACCTGCCATCCCCAGACCCGCCGATCCTTGCCATAGTGCGTCGCCAGCTGCGTTACCAGCCGATCGACAAATCGCTGATACACCGGGTTCGACAACGACACCTCAGCGCGAATGCCGTGCTCATGTCGCTGGCCGTGCTCATCCACCCGGTAGACCTCGGGGTAGTGTGCGCCCATCCAACTGGGCGGAGCAGCTGACGGGGTGCCAAGGATGACGCGAAGCCCCGCCTTGTCGGCGAGATCGATCGCCTGATCGAGCCAAGTGAAGTCGAATCGACCTTCGACCGGTTCGAGGTACGTCCATGCGAACTCCGCATAGTGCGTGAAGTCGAAGCCCAGCCGAGCAATGCCGTCGAGGTCACGCTTCCACTGGTTTCGCGGCCACTGCTCCGGGTAGTAGTAGGCGCCGAAGGCAATGGGGTCGGGAAGCGCGGCAAGGGTAGGCGGTCGATTCGGTGCCGGCTGCGACAACGCGACAGAAGCAGTGCATGCGAGGGCCAACCACGGGACCAGTCGAACGAGAGTACGTGGCATGAAACGAGAGTACGAGACGTATGGTGAGATGGTGCAGCCGGTGTTCGCGATGTAGGCTAGAGGACGCAGCGGCGAAAGCAATACGATGCCGTTGCCGCAGCATTCCAACTACCCGCGTACGTCGCGACGAACGCCTCACGAATGTACCTACAGCCGGCCACCGACTGTTGAGAGGATGACATGGAGAAGCACCGAATCTTCACGACCCCGTTTGCCCGCGTGTACCCAGCCTATGTGAAGAAGGCGGAGGCGAAAGGACGCAAGAAGAACGAGGTCGACCAAGTCATCTGCTGGCTGACGGGATATAGTCCGCGCCAACTGGCCGATCAGCTCAAGCGGGAGAACGACATTGAGACGTTCTTCGCCGAAGCTCCAGGGTTGCATCCGAACGCCGCAAAGATCACGGGCGTCGTGTGTGGGGTGCGCGTGGAGGAGGTCGAGCATCCGCTCATGAAAAACATCCGACGGTTGGACAAGCTGGTGGACGAACTGGCCAAGGGTCGACCGATGGAAAAGATCCTTCGCGCCTAACAGCCATGAACACACTACTATGGGTCTTGCAAGGAGTCGCCGCGCTCGTCTATGGCGCGTCGGGGGTCATGAAGGTGTTCATGTTCGACAAGGTGAGCGCGGACGTGCCGTCTTTCGGTGCCCTTCCTCGGCGCGCGTGGACCGTCATGGGAGTGATCGAGCTGCTGTGCACCGTCGCCCTGATTGTCCCTGCGGTGCTCCATTGGCATCCGATCCTAACGCCGATCGCCGCGGCAATCCTCGCCATCGAGAGCCTCGTGTTCATCTGGGTGCACGTCACCTACCGTGAGGTTCCCCCCATCGTCTTTAGCGCGGGGCTGGGAATTCTCACGGCCTTCATCGCATACGGACGTCTGGTGTTACATCCGCTTCAGTGATGCTATGGATGGCGCGCCACTTCTCCCCAGAGGCGGCCACACCTCTCCGTCAGCTGGCGGTATGCGCCACAGGGCAGCACCTTGTAGGCCTCAGGCGCAAGGCTGCAACGCGTTAGGTGCACGGTCACCAAGGAGGAGCATGATGGCGAGGGTTACCGGAGTTGGCGGCGTATTCTTCAAGAGCAAGGGTGAGGGAGCTGCCTTGGCGGCCTGGTATCGCACGCACCTGGGCATGCCGCTTGAGTCATTTGGCGGAGCGATCCTCCGCTGGCCCGACGACAAGGCCGAAGACAACGGCCTAACGGTGTGGCACGTCGCGGACAAGGACAGCAAGTGGTTTGGTCCCAGTGCGTCACCGTTCATGATCAACTATCGCGTCGACAACATGGTTGAGCTGCTGGCGCAGCTCCGTGCGTCGGGCGTGGAAGTGATCCAGGGACCAGAGTCCCATGAAAACGGGAAGTTTGCCTGGATCATGGACCCAGACGGCAACAAGGTGGAGCTGTGGGAGCCGAAAGTGTGGGACGACAAGAACAAGGGCGCGTGAGTTGTCGTCGCACGTGGGGTGGGGGTGGTCCGCATGGAGCAGCGATGCCATACCGCTGCTCCATGCGAGACTCACTGCGAGATGAGGTTGATCTTGCCGACCAACCCATGCGTCTCGTCGTCCGGACCAGATGCGAAGTAGAGCGTTGACGGGCTGGACGCCGGGCCGAACGTGAGGCCCCACAGTCCGTCGATCACGAGGGCGTCGCCATTCTCGCCCTTCAGGAAGCCCATGAATTCGCCAGACGTCGCACTGTAGGCGCCGATCTTCCCATCGCCGAAATTGCCGACGAGGATCGCGCCGCTGACATCGCCAAAGCCCGCCGGTGCGCGAACGATGGCCCATGGGGCATTCAGGTTACCGCCAGAGGCAAAGCGCTTGGACACGGTGCCATCGGCGTGAAAGATGACGATGTAACCAAGACCCGGTCCCGCCTCATCATCTTCATTGTCGGGGGCGAGCTGCTTCGCAAAGGACACGTACAGATCACCGTCGATGTTCTGAATCCCGAATGGCCCATATCCCGCCGGGATGCTCGGGTCGGTGAACGACTTCACGTACGCGAAGCCAGCATCGAACACATCAATCGCGTTCCCTTTGAAGTTGGTGGCATACAGGTGGTTCGTGCCTCCATCCGATGCCACGGCGAGACCCTTGTACACGGCGTCGTTGGACGATCGATCGGCGACCTTTACGGCACTGCTCATGCCAGAACTCCACGCCGCAATGGTCCCATCCTCGCCGGCGAAAATGAACGCCGCTGGCGCTCCGCCATTGATCGTGAAGTCTGCCGTGGCGTTGTACAACACGCCGGTTGGAGCTCCACCGGTCGCTGATGAGGCTGACGGAATCGTCACGGTCAACGGTTGCTTGGCGCCGGCGGCGTCGTACACCGTCGAGGTTCCCGTTTCGGCGTTGGCCACCCACAGGAAGCCCGTGGGCCCAAAGGCCACGCCCCACGCGTTGATCAGCTTTTCGTCGACGGTGGACGCGTCGGCCGTCGTGGACGCGTCGGCGACGAGGTCCGTCACGGCATAGGTGCTTGTGGAAGCTGGCGGATTCGTTGAATTGTCATTGCCGCACGCGGCCAGCGCAACGAGCGCACCTAACGCGGCAGTGGTCGACATCACTCTCAGGTAGTTCTGCTGCATGGATTCCTCCTGTCCTGTATACGCGTCCCGCGGCATCCATTCGCACGGGACAACAGCGCAAGGCGCGACCAAGCTCCTCCGTATTGCATCGGATGCCCCTTGTCTGCGGGACTACCCCTCGCGACGCAACGATGATCCTGAGCGTTCAGATGCATTGGCGAATGGACGCCTCACAGATCGGATCGCCGCAAATGTCGTCAGTGGCACGTGTCACGTTCTATCGAAGAAACGTGTTCATCCGTCGGCGCCGCGAATCGGAGCGTCGCGATCAATCACGCCGTCAAAGACACTCTGCGTAGCGGAAGACAACGCCAGATGTCCGCCTCAAGGACTAGTCGCATCTCTGCCTGATGGAAATCCTGACGCCCGTTCTTGGAACGAGTCCACTCTTCTGTGCGTGACCAAGGCACGCGAGAGATTCACGAAGATCTATCGAGTAGTGGCCGCTGCAGGATCGGACAGGTTCCGGAGCGGTGCCTGTGGACGTGGCCACGATCCCGTAGCGCGAAGGCGGCACGGACACGATGTTCATGGCGTCGGCGGACTCGACCGGACGCTAAGGCAGGTACAACGCCGCATGGCTACCACAACACCGCATCAATGACCGAGACGAAATCCAAAGTGACGGTCCACATGGCCGCGAGCCTCGATGGATTCATTGCCCGTCGAGATGGCCGTGTCGACTGGCTGGAGACCCATGATGAGTTCCCTGGCGGGGCGACCATGGAGCCGGGCTTCGTCGAAGCATTCCTGAAGACGATCGATTGCTACGTCATGGGCTCGCGAACGTACGAGACCGCACTCGGATTCGAGGCGAAGGGATTTGGCTGGGCCTACGGCGACAAGCCCACCTTCGTACTCACGCGACGTTCCCTGCCGCGCACGCGGGCATCGATCGAGTTCTACGCGGGCGACCTGTCGCAGCTGGTGACCGAACGCTTGCGACGCGACTTCAAGAGCATCTGGGTTGCTGGTGGTGGCGCTGTGGCTGGGGAGTGCCTGAGGTTGGGGCTGGCGGACGAGCTTCGATACTCCATCCTGCCGGTGCTGATTGGCGATGGCATTTCGTTTTTCGAGAAGCTCGATCGCGACGTTGCGCTCCACCTGGCGGAAGTCACCGCCTACAAGAACGGCATGGTCGAACTACGATACGACGTGCGTCGCTAGCACTGATCTCACTCACGAAACGCATGGACCGGCCGAAAACCCTCAACGTCGTGACTCGCGAGCAGTGGCGGCGCTGGCTCTCGGCGCATGGCGATGCGACGCGGGACGTGTGGATCCGGTTTTACAAGCGACATACCGGGCGCCCGCGCCTGGCGTATGACGACGCGGTAGAGGAGGCGATTTGTTTCGGGTGGATCGACAGCATTGTACGTCGCATCGACGATGCGTCGTACGCGCAAAAGTTCACCCCTCGACGCGATGGTTCCAAATGGTCGGACCTGAATCGGGAACGTCTGCGGCGGATGATTGCGGAGGGCCGCATGACACCGACCGGTCTGGCCAAGGCGGCCGCCGTCATCAAACGTCAATCGAATTCAGCGCGGCGCGACGCCGACGAGGTGCCTGACGATCTTCGGAGCGCACTCGTCGCGCACGGTAAGGCATGGGAGACATTCCAATCGTTCACGCCATCCCGGCGCCGTGCGTACGTTCGCCTCATCACGGATGCCAAGAAGGAGGAAACGCGACAGCGCCGCATGAAGGAAGTCATCGCCTTGCTAGTCCAAGGGACTGGGGAGCCCCAAGCGCTTCCCGTGTTTCTGAGTCGAGCCCTCAAGACGAACCGCAAGGCATGGGAAAACTTCAGCCGGCTCGCGCCGTCGCATCGGCGTCACTACGTCGGGTGGATCATGATGGCGAAGAAGCCGGAAACACGCGCGCGCCGATTGCGTGAGGCGATCGCCTTGCTCGAGCAGAACAAGAAGTTGGGTCTGAAGTAGGCGCGACGCGCTCATCGTTCACCTGTCGAGCAGCAGGGTGACATAGGTCACCGGCGGAACCGGCCACAGGCGGATCACGATCGTGAATGGAGATCGTTAGGCAGACTGAGCCATAGCCGGCGGCTTCTATTTCCCCTTGACGAACGAATGCTTGGCGTCGAATCGTAGCACACATTCGACGGGCGGGCATTGCGGGGGCGCGCGCGAACCAGTCGGGACAGCAGCGACAGGCGCGCGTCACCAGCTGCAACGATCCGCCGACAGAGCTGCGGCCATCGCGAGCGGGCGGATTCATGATTCAACTTGCGACACCGGTGAAGCAACGGGTCGTCATCGACCCGGCGCAGGAACGGTCGACTGAGGGCGCGGCGTCGGTCCAACCCCGCGACCACCGCCTGGATATCCAGGGCCTGCGCGCGGTCGCCGTGCTGGTGGTCGCGTTAGGCCATGCGAACGTTCAGGGCATGAAGGGCGGTTACGTTGGCGTGGACGTCTTCTTCGTGATCTCCGGCTTCCTCATCACGGGATGGCTCGTTCGACGTGGACTGCGAGCCGATCGCATGCCGTTCCGTGACTTCTATGCTGGGCGCGCGCGTCGCATTCTTCCGCTAGCGGCGTTGAACACGATCGTCACGGTCATCGTCACGTCGGCCTTACTGAACCCGGTGCGAGCTCTTGCCGCCTATCGCGACTCAATCTGGGCGACGTTTTTCTCGGCCAACGTCTACTTGGCTCGCATGCACGTGGACTACTTCGACAGTACGCGACCGGCCTCGCCCTTTCAGCACTATTGGTCCCTCGCGGTGGAAGAGCAGTTCTACCTGCTGTGGCCGGCGATCATCCTTGGCGTGCTCTATGTGGTACGGCGTCGCGCCCGTCGGCACGCCGATCACCAGGCGCAGGAGTCGAAGCCGGCAGCGACGGATGACGGCTTTCCTGTGGTCCGCCGACTTGGCGTGGTGGTATTGCTGCTGGTGGCGATCTCGTTCGGGTGGAGTGTGCAACGGACGGCTATTGATCAGGACATGGCATACTTCTCGACTTTCACGCGGAGTTGGGAACTGGGGATTGGTAGCCTGGTCGCCATCGGCACCACGAGGTTGGTACGTGTGCCAGCGGCATGGCGCGCCGCGCTCGGCTGGATCGGGATGGCGGCCATCATCGCCAGCGTCTTGATGTTCACAGCCGCAACGGACTTCCCGGGCTACGCCGCGGCGCTGCCCGTGTTGGGCGCCGCGGCGGTCCTGATCGGTGGCCTTCGCGGTGGTCATCGATGGGGGGTGGATCGCGTGCTTCAGCAGCAGCCACTAACGCTCGTTGGCGACGCCTCCTACTCGTTCTATTTGTGGCATTGGCCCGTGTTGGTCATCGCGGCGCAGTACGCTGGGCATCCGCTAGGGGTAGGCGCCAACGTGGGGCTGTTGATCGCCGCCTTTGCAGTCAGCGTGGTGACCTATCGGTACTACGAGCATCCGTTACACCACGGACAATTGCTGCAACGACCGTCAGCTGCACTCACGGTCTGGCCGGTCGCCATCGCGGCCGGGCTGGTGGTGGCGATTGGCGGAATTCGAACGACCAAGGACGAGATGGTGGCGCGCTTCCATCGAAATGCGCGGGTTGCGCCTCCATTTGGCCTGTCAATCATCTCGGGCGGCGGCCGTGAGTCGGCGGAGGGAGAGATCGCGGATTCCGAGCCCGCGGTCGCTTTCGATCCCGTGGCGGCGGTCGTGGCAGCGAGTGCCGAGCCATCGCGCTTGATCAGTCCTGTGCCGAATGGCCTCACGCCGCCATTGTTTGACCTGAAGGTCAACGACTACGTGCCAGGGCGCTGCGGCGCGTCGCGCCGCCGCCGCACTTCGGCGGATGTGTGCCATACGGGCGCTGGCGACGCTGATCGCACCGTTGTGGTGTTTGGGGATTCGCACGCGAAGATGTGGATGCCCGCTCTGCTGCGTATTGCGGGCGAGCATCGGTGGGACATTGTGCCGATGTTCAAGGAGGGGTGCACGGCGGCCGGCATCGACTGGGGCGGTGGGTTGGCGAGAGGCGCTCGGGCCCCCTGCGTGACTTGGTACTCCTGGGCCTTGGATCAACTGAAGGTGTTGCGGCCGGATGTGATCATTCTGTCCGAGTTCTACACGCGGACGCTGCAGAGCGGTTTTGGCGGCGGCGCACAGGGCGTGTATGCGGGGTTGGAAGCTCAGTTGCGTGCGCTGGTCCCGTTAGGCGCCCGCACCGTGGTGTTCGAGGATATCCCGTACCAGGATCAAGCACCGGCCGACTGCCTGACATCGACGGGATCCACCATCGGGACCTGTTCGACCTCCATAGACCAGACCCTTGCGAGCGCGGTCGATTCGGTCCGGCAATTGGTGGAGACGCACGGCGCGCGTTTCTTTCCGACGTCCCAGTGGTTCTGCGCCAGTGGTCGATGCCCGGTCATCATCGGAAGCACCATTGCCTATCGCGACCAGAGCCATATGTCACCGGTGTACGCGATCCAGTTGTCGCGGATCGTCGGCAACCGTTTGGCGGAGGCAATCGGCCCTCGCACCCCGTGACCACTGGTGGTTGAAACGTCGCCCGGGCATCTATAGGAATGCCTGCAACACGACGGGGAATTGAAGACAAACATGGTGCTCCGCAGGGAACTCTAGCTCGTCCAGTAGAACCGTTCCGCTGGCGACACATGGGAGGCGCGCATTGGGCGCTCACGACGGCGTCCCCAATCGTACTGCCGATTCTGCTGTCCAGCTGCGTTCATGGGACGCGACAAGGGTCGGAGCCAGGCCAAATTGCCCAGCGCGCGGAGGCAAGCCGAGTGATACAGGGCTTTGCTCGCGGTCTGGCCTCGGTTCGCAGCACGGGCCCCGGCATGCAGCTGAGCCTTGGAATAGATCCCCACTCCAAGGACGACGTCGTGTTGCAGGTGAAGTACCCAGCGCCTAACGGGAATCCGGCGGCGCGCGATGTATGGTGTGACGCGGAGACGCGCGACTGGGCCAGCGCCCGTGCGATCTCGTTTAGGGTAAAGCCCGAGCATGCCCTGCGATTGAGCGTGTCCTTTCAAGATCGCCTTGGCGTGGCCTACACCAGCTGGGTTGACCTCAGGGCAGGCGAATGGCAAACGGTGCGTGTTGCCTTTTCGGACATCCGCCCGAACCCATACTTCCAGCCTCCGAACGCTCGCCTCGGCATGCCCATCGACGTCAGCGATGTCGCGCGCATCGGCTTCGCCCCTCAGGATCAGGCAGCTGGAAGCTTGGAGATCGGTCGCTTGGTGCTGACGGACTGAGCCCGCACGATCGCCGGGGCGAGAACGCGCGCCGGGGAAGGAACCCCGGCGCGACGCGCCTCACTTGCCTACGAACCAATTCACGCCGATGCGAAATCGCCCTGTCTGTGCCTTCGCATCCAGACCGGAAATCGTGATGTTGTTGAACTTGACCTCGTCGTAACTGCCACCGGTGTACAGGTAGTGAAGGTCCAGCGCGACCGATGGGCTAAAGAACACGTTCAACCCGGCGCCCAACGTGAGACCGGTCCCATTCACGTCCGCCGAATGGGAATCACCTTGGTCGTCAATGAAGTCGATCTTGGCGGTTCGCCCGCTTAAGGCTCCAACGATGTAGGGAACGACTTGATTCGGCCCAGAGCGGAATGACACGCGGACCCCGACATCCCCCTGTCCAAGGGTGTAGCTGCCGATTTCGTCAGAATCGAGCGACGCGCCACTGCCATTCACGAACAGAGCCCAGGTCTTGTTGAATCCATATCCGAGCGTAAGGCCCGCCCCCGCTCCTGAGTCGGTGTTACTGTCTTCGACCGACTGTGCCGCACCCTCCAAGCCACCGCCCAGAAAGAACCCACGTGTTCGTGATTTCGCGGCCGACTGCGCGTGGGCGACGTCCGCGAAGATTCCGGCAAGCACCAAAGCGATAGCGACCGTATTGTGACGTCTCACATCCCCTCCCGCTCAGAAGAATGCGTTAAGCTGCAGACCGATAACGGGATTATATATCGTCGTGGTGGAGTGGGTCGCAAGGGGCAAGGCGAACAGTGCTCCAACTGGTTACCACGCGCGCACGTGGCGCCGACGACAACCTGCGACTGTCCCGGTCATCCAACGCAGGCCTCGCAAGAGCACCGATAGCGCGTTAGCCGTCGCTACGTTAGGCGATCATCGTTCGCGCTGACTACGCCGTCGTTGGAGTGTTCAATCGACTGCGTGTGGAATTCTCGACTTCCTGCTGCGCCGCTGCCAGACGTCCAAGGTCTTCACTCATCACCCGCGCGGCGTCCATCAAGGTGGTCAGCGGTGCGAGGTCTTCGGCGCCTGCATGCAATCGCAGCAGATCCAGACGGACGCCCTCCAGTGCGGCGACGGTCTCCGCCAGTCGCGCGGCCGCCGCATTCTTTCGCTCGGCGATAACGCTCGCGTCCGTGGAGCCCGACGGCGCAAGCGCGGCCACGACGTCCAAGGCGGCGCGCGCCTCCACGGCACGGGCCTCGAGGGCCGATACAATGGAGGGCAGCTCCGCCAGCTGCTCCTTATATGCACTCGGTAATGCTGCGAAGAGCTCCGATGCGGCAACGCCGAGCGCCGCTTCGGTGGGCCGAAACGTGGTCGCCGGCAACTTCGAGCGCTCCGGTGCGCCGAGGCGGTGGGCGAGCCACTCACCCAGCCGACTGTTCCACAAACGATCGCGAATCCCCGTTTGCCACCACTTTTTCACCTTGGTGGGAATGAACTGAACGTCAAGCGCATTGCTCGCGGCTCCGGTCGCCAGCGTGCTGAGCACGGGTCCGACAATGAGCAACATGCCGTAGTTGCGCTCGTGCACCACTCCCGCCAGCAGCAACCCGAACGTCGTTGCGAGCCATCCTCCCGCAGCGAGTGTCGCCACACGCAGAATGCGATGCGACGTTGGCTCCTTTTCCGATTGCACCACCGCGTCGGTCTCGGCGCGTTCACGGCGCTCGACGTCCATCGCCGCGCGCAAGTCAGCCAGTGTGTGGCCGGTACGGAATTGACGCAGGGCCTGGTTAACGTGGAATCCGACCACAGGCACAAGTGGCGCCGAAGCGATTCCCGCCAGCAGCACAATGTCACCGGGTCCATCCGGACGTTGACCGGCCAGCCAAACGGCGAGGTTCACCAGGGTTAATGTTCCGAACAAACCAGACCACGCCATGTAAGGCACGATCAGAGGGTTCCGCGCACTGAGCCACGCGCGCAGCGTGGGTGGCAGCGTCGGACGAACATCCGGCGCAGGCGTTAGGGCGTCGGCCAACGCTTCGCCGTCAGGAAATCGTTGTGCAGGCTCCAAGGCGAGGCAGCGGTGGATGCACGCCGCCAGAGCCGGCGACAGTCCGGGGGCCACACGCACCACGTTAGGTGGTTCACTGACGTGCTGACGTAGCGCCAACGCGGCTGCTGTGGTGGCCTCAAACGGTAGCCGGCCACTGACGGCGAGGTAGCCAACCACGCCAAGCGCATAGAGGTCGCTACGGCCGTCGATGGGTTGCCCTGTTGCCTGCTCAGGACTCATGAAGTGCGCCGTTCCCATGATCTTCCCGGGATCGGTGCTGGTCAGCGCAGCTCCACGATCATGCGCTATGCCGAAGTCCGTAACCAGAGCGCGGCCGGTGCTCGCCTCCAACAGGATGTTGTCAGGCTTCACGTCCCGATGCACGATGCCCCGACCGTGCGCGTACGCCAGCGCCCATGCCACCTCCCGCAAGACGCGCGTAGCGTCAGCAGGCGCGAGAGGGCCACGCGTGCGGAGTCGCTCGCCGAGCGTTTCTCCCTCCACGTAGCTCATGACGAAGAAAACGAAACCGCCGGTCTCGCTGACACGGTGAATAGGCACGATGTGCGGGTGCGAAAGCCCCGCTGCCATCCGCGCCTCACGCAGGAAGCGCTCACGCGCCGACGGCATGCTGGCGAGGTCCGCCGGCAAGACCTTAATGGCGACGTCACGGTCCAGCTGCACGTCACGCGCCAGGTACACGATACCCATGCCGCCGCGGCCGAGCTCTCGCTGCAACGAGTACTCGCCCGCAAGTGCGGCCTGAAGGTCGAGGAATTCTGTCGATGGCTGTGACACGTTCAATCTGGCGGGCGCCTACGGCCTTCGCCCGAGCAACTGCCGCGACTCGGCTTCCGTGAGCCCCACGCGCTCCACCTCGGCGTGCGCCGTAAGCAACTCGCGGTCGTCCGCGCGTCTGGCGAGCGCCAAGGAACACGCTGCGGCGATGGCACTGCCCAGGGTCGTGATACCAAGAAAAAAGAGTGGCGCGCCCAGCAGCGCCGGTCGGAGGCCGAGCAAGAAGCCGGCAACGGCTCCCCATGCGGTGAATCGAGGCAGCGAAAGTTCATCGAATCGGTGGCGTCCCTCAGCAATACCAAGCACCATGGCAAAGATGACGCCGCCGATGAAGCCGATGATGGCCAGCGTTTGCGGCCACATATCAATCGCCGAGGCCATCGGGAAGCCACCAGGTAAAACATTGGCCAACAGTTCAATCACTCCGCCAACGCCCGCCATTCCGACGGCCCACAGCAGCCCCATTCCCAACATGCCACGAAGGCGCCTGATCCATCTCTTCACGACATGCTCCTTGTGCCGCGGGGCGATTCCCACCGAATGTGTGATGGCGGGCGACTCACAACATCGCATGGACGACCGACCCAACCGTAGCGGCAGGCTCGTGCGATGTACTTTGCAGTATAAAGTGAAATCGCGTTCGCGCAAGTTCTGCGTTCCACCGGACGGCGGCGGGGGGCACGACGATCGTGCGCCAAGGTCCGCTATGCGTCTGTCGATTTGATCGCTGCTCGTCCGTCATTCGGATGTCCGGCATGATCATTCACAACCGACCGAGGACTTCCGACCATGAAATACGCGCTGCTCATTCATTATCCCCAGCCTGCCGTGTCGAACATCTCTGAAGAGGACATGAAGGCGGGGATGGCCGCGTTCCAAGCGTATGCCAAGGCGATGGAGGACGCTGGTGTGCTCCGCTCTGCCGAGGTGCTGCAAACGATCGCTAGCGCAACGAGCGTGACCATGAAGCAGGGAACTCTGCAGGTGCAAGACGGACCCTTCGCCGACACCAAGGAGGCCTTCGCCGGCATCTTCATGGTGGACGTGCCCGACTTGGACGCCGCGCTTGCCTGGGCTGAACGGTGCCCGGCCGCGTATTGGGGGACGGTGGAGATTCGTCCGGCGGCCAAGAGTTTCGTGAGCGGCGCATGGGTCAACGCCAACTAAACACCGCTGGCGCGGAGGTTGACCATCGTGGGAAACGATGCGCGTGCCTGACGTGGCTGCGCCCTTAGTGCAGCGCGAGCATCGACGGTGAAGACGCCCATGCGTGACGATGCGGCACACCGGGCAGAGCAGGTGGCCCGTGCCGCGTATGGCCGCCTGCTCGCCATCCTCGTCGCCAAGGATGGCGATATTGAGCTGGCGGAGGATTGCCTGGCCGAAGCGTTTGCCCAAGCACTGTCCCGGTGGCCCGAGACGGGTGTTCCCGATCGGCCGGAGGGGTGGTTGCTGACGGTGGCGCGAAACCAGCGACGTGACGTCCGCCGCTCCGCAGCCTATCGGCGGTCGGACGCGTTCGATGAGACGCTCCACGACGGCGCTAGTGGTCCAGCGCCGTTGCCCGATGATGACGACATTCCCGACCGTCGATTGGCGCTGCTCTTCGTCTGCGCTCACCCGGCGATCGACCCGGCGGTGCGGACCCAGCTGATGTTGCAGCTGGTACTCGGCTTCGATGCGGCGCAAGTCGGGCGGGCCTTTGCCATTCCTCCCACCACCATGGCCCAGCGTCTGGTCCGCGCCAAACACCGCATTCGCGATGCGCGCATCCCGTTCGTGATTCCGGCGCGCGAGCAAATGGCGTCCCGCCTAACGCCCGTGCTAGAGGCGATCTATGGAGCGTACGCTATCGACTTCCTGGTTGCGGGGATCGAACCGCGCGAGTCTCTGGCGGCTGAGGCGCAGTACTTGGCCACAGTGCTCGCGGACCTGATGCCGAATGAGCCGGAAGCGCTAGGGCTCGCGGCCATGCTGTCGCTCTCCTTGGCCCGTCGCTCCGCGCGAGGGAGCGAAGAAGAATTCGTGCCGCTCGAAGCACAGGACGCCTCTCTGTGGGACGCGAAACTCATCGCGCGTGGCGAGCGATACCTCGAACAAGCGAACGCGCTGGGTCAGGTGGGTCGCTTTCAACTGGAGGCGGCCATTCAGTCAGTGCATTGTGCACGCGCCGCGTCCGGTGTCACGGATTGGGCGGCACTCGGCAACCTCCACGCCGCATTGCTCCGGTTCGCGCCCACGCTCGGTGCGAGGGTCGCGCTCGCGGCCGCTGTCGGACGGGCTCAGGGTGCGCAGGCCGGCCTACTAGCGCTGGATGCCATCGAAGACGACGCGATGCTTCGCTTTCAGCCGGCGTGGGCAACGCGCGCGCACTTGTTGGCAGAGGCCGGTCTCCCAGACGCTGCGGCCGAGGCATTCACGCGGGCCATGGGGCTCACAACAGATCCGCGGTTGCGACGCTATCTTGAGCGGCGCCAAGCGCAGTGCCTTGGCGAATGACGTCCATCGCACAGGCCGGAGTGTTCCCATAAACGCGCCATCCGTCGAAACGCCCACCGGCGACCCGGTGATGCGGTGGCTCCTGGATGCTGATCCGTCCATCCGGTGGCAGGTCATGCGCGACCTGGGCAATGTCTCGGCGGAAATCGTTGCAGCTGAGCGTGCCCGCGTGGCGTACGAAGGGTGGGGGGCGCTCCTGCTCACCGCGCAGCGCCCCGACGGGCAATGGGGCGATGGGGTCGACCTGCCGTTTTGGTGGTCGAACATGTACACC
>JAXLXV010000015.1:0-190452 GCA_046327745.1 Gemmatimonadaceae bacterium
ATCCGAGAGATGTTGACGCTGGGAGGGACAGAGGGGACAACCCAAACATCGTAACATGCGCCTGAGCTCGCCTTCGCGCATTGGTCGTTTGACCTATGTCCGACGGGCGCAAATTGCCAGAAGCGGGCACTTGAACCAACCCGCTTCGGCATCACGCCGGCGCGTGCAAGGGAGCGCTAGCTCACCTCGCTCAGCGCCTGGTCAATCACACCCACAATCTCGTCCGCCTGTGCGCGTGTGAGAATCAAGGCTGGCGAGAACGTCAGGATGTCGCCCACATTCCGGAAGATCAGACCCAGATCCTGTGCACGGGCCTGCACCTTCATCCCCACCGAACCCACGGGCGAGAAGGGTTGCTTCGTACTCCGGTCCTGAACCAGCTCCACGCGGGCGAGCAGCCCCACGCCGCGCACGTCACCTACGATCGGATGTCGTTGGAGCTGCCGAAGGCCGGACAACAGGTGCGATCCCACGTCCTGGGAATTCTCCGGCAGCTTCTCCCGGCGAATAATGTCCAGGTTCGCGAGCGCCGCCGCGGCGGCCGTGGCGTGCCCACTGTAGGTGTTGCCGTGCCGAAACTCCTTCCCATCACCGGGCTTCCCCAGGAACGCCTCGTAGATCTGGTCACTGCAGAGCGTGGCGCCCATCGGGATGTACCCGCTGGTGATCCCCTTGGCAAAGCACATGATGTCCGGCTGAATGCCGTAGGTGCGTGACCCAAACCACGTCCCCGTCCGCCCAAAGCCCGTGATCACCTCGTCGGCGATGAACAGGACGTTGTAGCTGGTGCAGATCTCGCGACACAGCCGCAGGTAATTGCTCGGGGGAACAATGACCCCGCCAGCACCTTGGACCGGTTCGGCGATGAAGGCGGCCACCGTCTCGGGGCCTTCGAACTCGATGGCCTGTCGCAAGGCGTTGGCAGCTGCAATGCCCACCTCCTCATCCGTCAGCCCCTCGCCAAAGGAGTGCCGATAGCAGTTCGGCGGCGCGATGTGACTGAAGCCAGGGACCAACGGCTCGAACATGCGCCGGTTGGCGGTCACTCCCGTGGCCGACATCGCACCAAACGTCACCCCGTGGTAGGCGCTCTGGCGGGCAATGAACTTGTACTTCCCAACGACGCCGCGATTCTTCCAATACTGGCGGGCCATCTTGAGCGCCGTCTCCACTGACTCCGAGCCGCTGTCCGAATAGAAGACCTTCCCCATCCCCTCCACCCGGGTAAGGTCCAGGAGCAGTTCCGCCAGCTCAATCGCAGGAGCGTTCGAGAACCCCTGGAACATGCTGAAGAAGGACATCTTCTGCATCTGTTCGTAGGCGGCATCGGCAATTTCCTTGCGGCCAAACCCCACGTTCATCAGCCACAGGCTTCCATGCCCATCGAGGTAGCGCTTCCCCTTGTCGTCGTAGAGATACACCCCCTCGGCCTTGTCGAAGATGAGCGGACCTTGATCGCGAACGGCCTTCATCTGGATGAACGGTGTCCACAGAGCGCTCTTGTGGGCGTCGGCGAGTCGGTGCGTCTCAGTTCTCATGGTCGTTGTCTCCCTGGCAAGACGTTCGGTGGCCGCCGAGGCGGTGGGGGGGAGGGGAAACGCGTACCTGATGTTACGACTTCATGCCCGCTTCCTTCGCGACGTAGCGCGCGATCTGCTCACACGTGCCAAACCAGACACCAGGCTTGGACTTCATATACGCGACCAAGGCATCCAGGTACTTCATCGGCGCGCGGTGGCCGCTCACATGCGGATGCAGCGTCAGCATGAAGCTCGTCCCAAGCTCGTACGCGCCGTCAAACTCGTCGCGATACAGCTTGAACAGCAGCTCGGGGGAAGGCATCGTGCCGCCACGACCCAGATACGGTGTCTCGGTCAGCGTCCAGTCGATCGCCAGCTCGACCATGCCTGTGGCCTCGCCGTTCGACATGATCTCGTAGGGTTCGTCCATGGACCCAAGGCTGCTGTCATAGAAGAAGCCCGCCTTGCGAATCAGCCCAATGGTGTTCTCGCTGAAGGCCCAGGACGGCGCCCGGTAGCCCACCGGCCGCTTGCCCGTCGCCTTCGTCAGAAAATCGATCGCCTTGTTAAGCAGCCGCTCTTCTTCCTCGGCACTTCCGGTGGCCGGCGGAAACTCGTGAATCCACCCGTGCACGCCAATTTCATGACGGCCGGACTTCATGATCTTGGGAATCATTTCCGGGTGGATGAGCGCACTCACGGCCGGAATGAAGAACGTCGAGGAGATCTGGTACTTGTCCAGCATCGCGAGGATGCGGTCGAGCCCTTCCTGTGCTCCGAAGTCCGCCGTCGACAGCGTGGTAGGCGACAACTGCCCTGATGCCAGCAGGTACGACTCGTTGTCGTCGTCGAAGCTGAGGCACACGGCTACCTTGGCGTCGTTAGGCCACTTCTTGGGCGTCAGCTTGCGGCCTGCACGCACCGGAGCGACGGCTTTGAGCAACTGCTCATCCGTCCACTTGGTTCCAGGCTGTGGAGCTGGCGGTGTCTGCTGAGCTACACCAATGCCCGGCGCCAGCAGAGCGGCGAATGTGAGCCATTTCGCTCTCATGGATGGGTTCCTCGACGAATGTAGGTAGGACGGAATGAAGTCAGCGATGGAAGAGAAACGCTATTTGCCACTGTCGATCGGCGATGACGCGGATCGATACACGATCTTTCCGTTGAACAGCGTCAGCAGGCACTCGCAAATCTTTGAGCTGCGGCGTGGGCACCGTGTACATGTCGCGATCCCACACGGCCAGGTCCGCGTACTTCCCAACCTCGATCGATCCGGTCTTCTTCTCCAGGAACATCTGATGCGCCGCCCAGATGGTGTGCGAGCGCAAGGCCGCATGAATGTCCACAGACTCCGCCCGGCCGAAGGGATCCTTCGCGTACGCGCCGAGGAGCGGTTGCCTCGCGACCGTGGCCCACAGGCCGTACCTGGCAGGGAACGGAACCACCGGAAGGTCGGACCCATTCGCCCAAATGATTCCCTTGGACATCATGGTCTTGAACGGGTTCAGCCGCAACGATCGTTTGGGACCGAAGTTCGACGAGTACACGTCGCCCAGCCACCACGTGAACGTGGACGACGGTTCGGGATATCCGGCGTCGTATTCCTTCTCCAGTCGCGCCATCTCGTCAATGGCGTGGTCCGAGGGAATGTTGTCGTGAATGATGCCATGACGCAGTCCCTTGATTGGATTTTCCTTCAGTGCCTCGGCGTAGCTGTCGACCACCCAGTCAATCCCACGATCGCCGATCGAATGCACGCTCACGTGCATCCCGGCATCGTGAAACAGTCGAATGAGTTTTCTGATCGTGTCGGGGCTCGACGTCGGGTACCCCTTGTTGCCGACATCCACGCCGGTCCAGTCCTTGTTCCAGTCGTCGTACAACCAAGCCGTGCGCCCGCCGCCGCTCCCGTCGATGTACAGTTTCACGCCGCCAGAAATCAGGTGATCGTCACCGGTGCTCTCGTACGGCCGAGTTGTGGCTGCACGGTCGGCGATGAGCTTGCGCGCGCCAGCTTCCGTACGGCCGCCTAACCACAAGGCAAACACCCGAACGTTCAAGTTTCCCTCGGCCATCACTTCCTTATAGAGGTCCCAGTTGGCCGGCGAGACACCCGGGTCCTTCAGACCGGTCATCCCTTCGGCGTTGAAGGCCTTCGAAAGGTCGCGCATGCCGGCCTTGATCTCGGTCGGAGTTCGGGCTGGCATCAGGCGGCGGACCAACCCCTGGGCGGACTCCTTCAGAATGCCGGTCGGCGTGCCGTCCGGATTCCGATCGATGGTGCCCCCCGGGGGATCGGGAGTGTCCTTGGTGATGTTTGCCATCTTCAACGCCACGGAGTTCGCGACGCCGAAGTGCCCGGTGGCATGATTCAGGTACGCGGGATTGTACGGCGTGACGCGATCGAGATCCTTGGCGGAGAGTTTTCGCCGCTCTTCCAGCTTACCGTCATCCCATTCGACGCCAGCGATCCACGAACCGCGTGGGAGTCGCTCCACCTGCTCCGCAAGTTTCGCCTGAACCTGCGGAATGTTCTTCACGCCAGGATACGCCAGGTTCAACGAATACAGCCGCTCGGCGCCGCCCCAGTTGAAGTGCGCGTGGGCGTCGATCAGTCCCGGGGTTACTGTGTGCCCCTTGAGGTCGATGCGCCGCGTGGACGGGCCCGCGAATTTCGAAACCTCGGCGTCGGTCCCAACAGCGACAATCTTGCCGTCCGCGATCGCAACCGCCTGAGCCACACGATCATTGGCATCGACGGTCAGGATTTTTCCATGGAGAAGGACGATGTCGGCGCGGGTGGCTTGGGCAGCTAATGTTCCGGCGTGAGCGCCGACGACCGCACCGGTCATCGCGAGCAGGAGTCGGACTCTAGGTGAAATCATGGGTCGAGCGGGGAAGGGAGAGGAAGGATGCATCGCCGGCCAAGGTGAGCATCGCCGGCGAGAGACGTGCCTAACGTACCACCTGGAGCAGCGCGGTCATCTGCGTGCCGTGGTATGAACAGCTGTACCGAAACGTGCCGAGTTCCGTCGCTGGCCAAATGAAGTTGCCCGCGTGGCCCAGTGGGCCCGAGTCTCCCCACGGACCTCCGGTTATCGTGTGGGGCATTTGGCCAACGTTGTACCAACAGACGCGGGTGCCAAGCGGAACCACCGTCGTCGCGTTTGGCGTTCCGCTTGGTTGTTCCTGGAAGAAGAAGTCACCGATGTAGATATCTCGCTGCGGGACGTTGCTCGCCGCGCCAAGCTCGATCTGCACACGCACCTGCGTTTCGGCGTTGGCGCGAACGGTCACCGGCACCGGGTTGACGAGTGGCTCCGGCACGCGCGCGAGGTTGGCCCCCCAGTACCGCAGCTGATAGTCACCCACGTTCACGTCTTCAAAGCGGAAGGTGCCATCGTACTCCGGGTCCGCCCATTGCTCGGTATTGAACCCGGTGGGGAGGAGCAGATACAAGCGACCGACCGACTGCGGTTGGCCCGTCAGGTCAACGAGCGTCCCCCGCAACGTGCCCGTGACCGTCTCAGGCGCAACGCCCCCCGTGCCGTCGCCGGCGCAGGAGAGCGACGCCAGCGACGCACCGGCGAGTGAGACGCCGACCGTCGAGATGAACGTCCGGCGATTCATCTCGACGGTCAGACCGTTTAGCTCACGGCGGGGCATGTCTCCTTCCCTTCGCCGATCTTCGGGTTGGCCAACTGCTCCGTTCGGGACAGTGGCAGCTTCGTCGCGCGGTTCGGACCCAGGCGCTGCAACACGAGTCCAAATCGATAGACGTCGTTCAACCGGGCATTCTCGCCGAACATGGTGGCGAAGCGCTCTTGCAGCAGCATGTCTCGAACCTGCGTGGACACGTCGCCGCTGGTCGGAAGAGTGAATGGATTCAGTTGCACCGCAGCGCGATTGATGTTCATCGCCGTCAAGGCGCCTGCGAAGTCGCCCTGCCGCCACCGCACCTCGGCCACGATCAGGTTCATCTCCTCGGACTTCGTGATCGAAATGGGCGACGCATATGATGGATACTTGTTGATGCTGTAGAACTTCGTCACGCCGTCCGTACCCTTGTCCAACCCTTTGGCATTGTTGTTGTCGTGCCCGAGGAGCAGGCGTTGATCGAGCTGGCCGGAGTACGGATCACGCATCATGCCGGCAATGGTATCGATGTACTGGAACCAGATGCCGCGAATCGAATAGGAGCGGTTGTAGTTCGCGTTCCCCTGGTTGGCCATCTGGTTGTTCTGATAGCCACTGTTGCTCGAATAGACCGCGTCGTACTTGAAGCCCGCGGGAACGGCCTGAGCGTACTGGAGCGCCGCTTGGTAATTGCCGGCGTACAGGTTGGCGCGCGCGGCCCCGGCATTCGCCTGGTTGAGCCTGTCGGTGCGATCCGAGGTCCTGGTGTAGTGCGCTGCCTGGATCACTGGGAGCATCGCCGCGAATGTGTCCGCCGCCATCTTGAAGATGACCGAATCCGAGACCATGGCGGCTCCGGCGGTCGGCGGCAGCTGGCAGATGGCCATAGCGAGGTATAAGTCCGTCCATGCCCGCGCCAGCTCGGACGTCACGAACAATGGACTGGTGTGGGCGGTGTCGCCGAGGACCTTCTCAATGCGCTTGGAAGCGGCCACCGCCGTTCCACGCGCTAGCAACATGTTGTTCTCGGCGTCGTTGTACGTGTTCGAGTTATTCTGCGGCCAGTTGGGGCGGATCTTCCCCGTCGACACATCCTGCCAGTCGACCCACGCCCCGACGTGCTGGAACTCGTCGGACAGCAGGCCTGAGAAGATGGCGAGGTTGTCGATGGCGACCATGAAGCCCCCTTCCGCGCCGGCTGCCAGCGATGGCATCAGGTTGGGGTTGTTCGCCGCTTCGTCGGTGAAGGCCTGCGGGTTCTCCACCGAGAAGATGTCGTTGCACCCGGCGAAACAGATCAGCACAGCCGCAACGCCAAGGCCCTTCAATAGGTGACGCATCTGGGTGTTCCTCATGAAGGTGGGCATGGGCTAGAACCTGGTACGGATCAGCAGTCGATACGTGCGCGGCGACGGATCAGTGAGCACACTTTCATACGTCCCATAAGAGTCCGCGCCGCCCCACGTGGAGTTGGGGTCCGTACAGTGGCAATGATCCCACCACATGACATTGTTGGCCGACAGGGTCACCGTGGAGCGCCCGACACCGAACGCCGACGAAATGCGCGATGGCACGTCGATCATCAGGGACAGGGTGCGCAGCCGCACGTTGTCTCGGGACTCGATGTCGATGAACTTCGTGTACCAGGCGACGGCCGAGTCAGAGGCGGGGGTATTCGCTCCATTCGGACCAAGCAACTTCAGGAACGCGTCGCCCGTGTGGTTGCGGAACCGGTAGTTGTTGTCGGTCGCCATGAACCACGCCCCACGCTCGGTGGTGATGAGCGTGTAGAACGAGAACATGCCCCACCGGATCGTGGGGGCGTACGAGAAGTTGAACGTTGGCAGCGACGGACCAAAGAACACCGCGGTATCCGTACCCGTCCACGTCTTGGTCGTGGAGTTGTAGCTCACGGGTTTGATGGAGAACACCGATCCGATCGGGTACCCGACCTTGATCGGATGACCAAAGGCATCCACCACGCCGGTCTTGCCTTTCAACGTGGTGACTTTGTTGTGCAGTCCATCCATGCGCACTTCATTGTCCCAGCGGAAGCCGTTCCGTTGCACCGCCAGCAGCTTCAGGCTCACGTCCCACCCGTGGTTCACGATGCCGCCGATGTTCTGCGACTGCGCAGAGGAAAATCCTTCGGTGGGTGGAAGCAGCACGGGCACGATGGCGCTCTTCACTTCCGACTTGTAGACGGAAGCCTCAACACCCAGTCGGTCGTTGAAGAAGCCGGCTTCGAAACCGCCGTCGATCTCGGTCGACTTCTCGGGCCCCAGCTTCACGTTGCCTGGGCTCAACGGCAGCAGGCCTGGCGTGGCGTTGTAGACGGCGACCGGTCGGTAGGTCAACACGGCGTCGAACGGCTTCGGCGCCTTTCCGGCGGTCCCAATGGCCCCGCGCACCTTGAAGGAGCTGACGGCCGATGGCAACCACGAGTAGTTGTCGAGGTTGTACGCCATGTCGATCTTCGGATACGTCTGATAGCCGAAGCCCGAACCGAAAGCGCTGTTCCCGTCCACGCGCACACCCACCGTGGTAAACAGCCGATCACCAAACGAGAACCGATTCTGAGCCAGTGCGCCGAGCGTCACCGCGTGCGTGTAGCGCTCCGCGCCAAACGTTTGCGTGGCGGCACTGACGGTGGAGATCCCGGGGCCGGCGAACTGCTTGCCCGTAGCGGACGTCAGGACTTCCGTCTCATAGAACCCTTGGCCGCCGAATGAGAAGTCGGACCCGATGCCCATCGGCAGCTTGAAATTGACGGTCCCCAGGTAGTCCATGGTGTAGACCGTGTAGCTGCGCTGCGCATTCATCTTCTCGCCGTTCGTGACATAGTTCGCACCGTAGTTCCCATCCTGCGGGAAGAAGCGTTGCTTCTGCTCTGAGACGATGTCTGCACCGACCGTAAAGCGGTTGGTGAACCTGGCGCTCGGCGTATAGGTCATCGTGGCGCCACCCGTGTAGCGATTGGCGTCGCTCGTCAGCTTGATCCGCTGGATGTCAGCCACCGAGATCCAGGCTTCACCGTACGGGCGCACCTTCGACGCCAAGCGGGGATCGCCGTTGTTGGCGTTCCCCGTCAGCGAGGACCAGTTGTTTCCGCCTTCGAGCGCGTGGATGTAGTTGCGCGCGAATCCCGACCGAACGTCGAACGTCAACTTGTCATTGGCAAACCAGTTCACGTTCGTACGGACATTTGCCTTCTTCTGGTCGTTAGGCCGCAGGCTGCCGACTTCCTTCAGGAAGCCAGCGGAGACGAAGTAGGTCGCCTTGCTCGCGCCCCCCTGCACCTCGGCGTCATACGACTGGAAGGGGCCGTTGGTGATGAGTGTCTTGTTCATGTCCAGCGCGCGCGTGCCATCCGGGCCGACAAAATTTGGATAGAGCGTGGTCGGGTAGTTGGCGCGCTGTCGGTCGATTCCTGCTCCGAGGGACAAGGACCACTGGGGCGCACTCTCGGCCTTTCCGTGCTTGGTGAAGATCTGGATCACGCCGTTCGATGCGTCGGAACCATACAGCGTCGCTGCTGCCGCGCCCTTGAGCACTTCGACATGCTCGATGTCGTCCGGATTCAGGTCGGACAGTCGATCCTCGACCGTACCGCCGTTGAAGCTGCAGCAGGCGCCGGCCACGCTCCCGCTCCAATCGGTGGCGCGGGTATCGAGCCGAACGCCATCGATGTAGACGATGGGACGCTGATTCAGGGTGAAGCTGGAGGTTCCGCGAATGCGCAGGTCCTTCGCCCCGCCCACACCGCCACCCACTGAGGTCGAACGCAGCCCCGCGACCTGCCCCTCGAGGATGGAACCCACGTCCGTCGTCGGCTTCGCCGTGCTCAAGCTCGTGACATCCAGCACCGCCAGTGGGGCGCCGAGTTCTCGCTTGGCGACCGCGCCGCCTGTTCCGGTGGTGACCACGGCCGACAGCGTGATGGCGCTCTGGTCCAGGGCGAAGCTGACTCGCAGTGAATCGCCGCTCGGCACCTGAATGCTCTGTACCTCTGGGCGATACCCCAGGAGTTGGGCGCGCACGGTGGCCGCGCCGGTGCGAATGCCACGGATGACGAAGTGCCCACGTGGATCCGTGTTCGCGGCCAGTTGCGTGCCGACAATTACGACCAGCGCGCCGCTCAGGGGCACGTTGTTCGCTTTGTCCACGACTGTGCCCGTGACACTGCCGGGGCGTTGAGCCGCGAGTGGGGGAGCGATGGCGGCCAGGGCGGACAGCAGCAACGCCCCGCCAATGGCTAGAGAATGATGCCTGATCACTGAACGACACGTGCGCATGGGACCCTCGCTTTCGATTGGTCGACGTCCAAAGGCACTCACGGGAATTTTCCGATCAACTCATGTGTCGGCGCGCCGGGCGGCACGCGCGTTCGCCCGGGCTTGGTCCACCTTCTTTCTGAACACGAACGAGCGATTCTGCCGCA
Organism: Gemmatimonadaceae bacterium; assembly: GCA_046327745.1. Lineage (GTDB taxonomy): Bacteria > Gemmatimonadota > Gemmatimonadetes > Gemmatimonadales > Gemmatimonadaceae > JABAQJ01. The sequence continues at coordinate 9,598 of JAXLXV010000015.1, forward strand.
TGATTTCCAACGCACGCAGCTGGTCTCGTTCGCGCAGGGCGCCGATGAACGCGGCGTGTTGCTTGACCCAGGTCGTGCGGGAGATGGCGCGGTCCTCATCCTGGTCGGACTCGCGCATCACGCTGGAGAAGTCGATGACCTCGATCCGGTGCACCTGACGGCGAAGATCCTCGAGCAACCGCGACAGCACGGGGTTGCCGCTCATCTCGGCCAGGGTGTGGTGGAAGTGGTCGTTTAAGTCGACGGCGGTATTCACGTCGTCGGCCTCGATCGCCGCGGCGAATCCGGCATTGGCCTCTTCCAGGCGATCGAGGTCCTCTGCGCTGATGCGCGGGATGGCCAGTTCGGTGGCCAGCAGTTCCAACGCCTGGAGCACCACGAACACATCGGCGAGTTCGTCGATGGATCGGGCCGCGACTCGGAATCCGCGGTGCGGCACGCGGTCCAGAAATCCCTCGCTTGCCAAGCGGCTGAGCGCTTCGCGGACGGGGGTGCGACTGACGCCCAGGGCGCTGGCCAAGGCCTCCTCGCGGATGTAGGAGAGGGGGGTCAGCGCGCCGGCCAGAATCCGGTCGCGAATCGCTTGGTAAGCCTTTTCGGCGAGGGTTTCTGCTCCGGCCAGCACCGGCCACGGTTCGTCCTTGGCGGCGGGCCTTCTGTCTATCTTGTTTCTTGGTAACGAGTTGCTTTGCACGTGGCTTCAATTGCAGAAAGTTGTATACAGTACACGGCGTGAATGTGGGGGCCGCTTAAATCCTGTCAATAGCCTAGATGTTTTAGCGGCCTCGGCCACAGGCGAGGCGGCGGAGCGGAATCTTCGTCCGGATTTCGGCCTAGCCGTTCAAGCCCGCCCGCGGCATGGCTCGTGACCGACACGCGTGGATTCCAGCGCGCGCGGAGCTTCAAGGACGCACTGGTGATGTCGCCGTCGCGGGCCTGCTTCGCGATACAGGCAACGCCTGCACGAAGTTGGAGACGACTCGACCGACGCGGGGGGTGAATCACGCACCCGGCGTTCGTGAGACAGGCGCCAACGCGTCATCTACCTCTCGTGTGAGGTCGCGCTGGCCGTCGACGTCCAGTTTGAACTGACCGGACAATGGCGGGGCCGTGAAATCGAAAGGGGCCGACTGGCGATCGCCGACGGCCGACTGACGTCGCGGGAGGATATGGCATGCGCCGTTGGTCCTGCCGATGGACCTCGTGCGACAGCAACAACCAGTGTTGCTCGATCGCTACACGGACGCCCCTCTGGGCAGCGTCGGCCATCTCCGTGCTTCGCGTTGAGCCATAGAGCCGGACAGCCGTCAGGTCCTACTTGCGCACTGGAGCAACTGACAGGAATATGGGCGGCCACGCGGGCGCCGTGTTTCGCTACTACTCGTATCCCGAGGATCGACGATGAGACAGGATGTGTTGCAGGCCGCGGCGTTGCTGCTGGCCGTGGGTATTCCTCTGGGCTGTTCCCGTGACACCACGGCTCCCGACCGGTTGGCAAGGAGCGCCTCGCGCGATCGATCATTCGCCCGCGTGGCGCTCGGCCCTGGGGTCACGCAGACCCTTTACCCCCCACTAGCCCCCGGTTTCCCCTCGGACGTTCTGGGTATCAACGATGCTGGCGTCCTTGCAGGCTCGTCGAGCAATCTCCCATCGACACCGCACGGCATTCGCTGGATCGGTGGGGTTCCAACCGATCCAGAGCCCGCGCTCCAGGCCTTCGCTTGGGCTGCGGACATCAACAACGTTTCCGACATCATTGTCAACGACCTGGTCCGAAGTCCACTGGCCATGATCTACCATGGCAACACGCCGACCTTCATACAGCCGTTGGCCGGCGATTCCCACACCGGTGCTGACGCGCTGAACAACCTCGGCGTCGTGCTGGGTCGCTCATGCCTATTAACCGACTGCCGCGTCATCCTATACAATGGAACAACTACGTTGTTCGATCCGGTACCGGGTCACCTCATTGACGCGCGGGATATCAACGACGCCGGCGTTGTGGCGATCAACGATCAGACGAGTGGTATTGCTGCCACCGTGAGCGGGGGCGTGGTGACACCGCTCGGGTCGATCAACGGCGTTCAGGGAAAAGTGCTCGGCATCAGCAACACAGGGCTGGCCACCGGCTTCTTTTCGACCGGCGGTATGGAGCTTGTTGTGCGCTGGATCGGAAGCGTTGGAGTGAGCCTCGGTGTTCCAGCTGGCGAGACCTCCTGTACTGGTGTGGACATCAACGACCGCGGACACATCGCCGTCTTGTGCGGCGGCTCGAGTGGAGCGAGCGGGTACGTGTGGGACGGCTTCCAGTTCCTTGCGCTCGGGCCGTTGTCGACCGTGTTCAGTTTCTACGCCTATGACCACGCAAAGACACTCGTGATCAACAACTCGTTCCAACTGGGCGGTGCCACCGACCTGCGCGAGGCGTCCCTGTGGACCTATCAGGATCCCGACGTCGACCAGGACGGCGTGGCGAACGGCACGGACAACTGTCCGAACACGTCGAATCCCTCGCAGGCCGACTTTGACCAGGATGGCCTTGGAGATGCTTGCGACAGCAATCCCGGGGCTGACCTCGCGCTCAAGATCACGGCCCGGCCGGCACCGGTGTTCAACCAGAACTTCACCGTGAACGTTCGAAATTCGGATGCCGGCCCTGGGGCATCGACAGGCGCAACACTCTTTATCCCTGGCTCGCCCGCGTTTCGCTTTGTGAGTGCGTCGAACGCAACGTGTGGCCCCACCACCGGAGGTTTGAGCTGCACGCTAGGCGCAGTGGCCGTTGGTGGTCAGCTGAACTTCACCCTGACGTTCAAGGCGGTGCAACACGGGACCTTCGCATACCTGCTCACGCTGACTGGTCAGCAGACGGACACCAACACGGGCAACAACAGCCAGAGTGGCTCAATCACCGTTCCCTAGAGAGGATCGTTAGGTACGTGAGCGCGCACGAAGCGACTGGATGGTGCGGTACCAGTCGCGGATCTGCTCGTGCCACGGCAGCCAGGCCTGCCACGCCGAGCGCGCCCACGTATCGACCGCTTCATTCAAGGTGTCCAAGCGTGCGGCCACGTCTCGAACCACGACGTGGCCCTCGAACGTGGGTGGAGTTAGCCAGCGCAGGAGATGTTCCTGCCGCACGACAATGGCGATCGCCTCATGCGCACGCACGGGCGATTGCCCCAGCTCGTATTGCGCATAAAGACTCATGAGGTGTCCGGCGACAGATTGGATCGCTTGAGGACCTGGGATTCCTGGATGTTGCACGGCGAAAGCGTCAGCACAGCGGCGGCGTAGGCCTTCTGCCGTCGGATCCGCCAACACGCGGGCGAGCACCTCGCCGTACAGCGCCCAGCATCCCGGAGCCGACAGCATGTAGCGATGCGTGGGCCCGTTCGACCGCGGCACTTCGGCACCGCAGCCAACGCATCGTTCCATCGTGGCGTCCATCGGTGACATGGCGGTCTCGGTTTGAGGCGACGCGGGCGAGAAACGAGAACGAACTCGAATAGTAGCTGGCGGACAACGAGGACCGCGGGCCGGCGCCTTGATGACTGAAATTCCACGCTCTCGAGGGCGGACCGCCCTCACCCGCTGGTGATGTCGTCGCTGTCTCTTCGGCCCGCGCTAGAAGAACTTGCTGAGCAACGCGGCCGCTTCGTCTGAGATTCCGATGATCTTGTTGGTCGCCTGCCGATAGAGCTTGAAGTTGAGTTCCGTCTCCGGTCGGCCGTCCTTCCAGTCGACGTTGGGTTTGAGGTCGATGCGTCCCAAGCGCCGCTTCGCCACCTTGGTGCGTCTGACGGTGATGCTCACGCGTGGCGTTTGTCGATCAATCCCGCGCTTCCTGGCCACGCCATGGGCGGAGGTGACGATGCCCCGAGCTATGAGGCCTGGTCCGCCCTCATTCTCGCTGGCGAAAATGTAGATGGCGTCGCCCTCGGCGATGCGCTTGCCGCCGTACATGGTCTTCTGTGCGGCGAAGGCGAAGGTTCTCGCCTGCGGGTCGATGACGTGGGTTTTGATGGCGAAGATCATGTGACTCGCGCTGTTTACGAGCGAGCACGTCTCACCGCTGAGTCCTTCGGTTCGCGACACACGTGAAGCGTAGGATCGCCCACCACGGTCCTGCCATTGAGTCCTCGCCAAGCACGATGCCCGGACCGCTCAGGCCGTTCCGAACGGCCCACTTCCTCTTTCCCCAATCCCCAAAACAACCCACTATAGGTGACCCCGAACCCCACTTATTCCGGAGGGCCGATGCGCCAAGCCATCGTCACCCGTACCACCCTCTGCGTCCTGTGGCTTATCGCCACGCCGACGCTGCACGCCCAGCAGAAGGCGACCAATCTAGTCTCGCTGGAACAGTACCTGGATTGGGAGGATGTCCAAACACCACAGCTCTCCCCCGACGGCTCGCAGATTGCCTTTGGCCGCCGTTGGGTGGACAAGATGAACGACAAGTGGGAGACGTCGGTGTGGCTGATGAACGCCGACGGGTCGCACCTCCGTCAGCTCGTACAAGGCTCGGATGTGAAGTGGTCCCCGGACGGCAAGCGCATCGCCTACATTGCCCGCGGCGAACCGACGGGCTCGCAGATCTTCGTGCGCTGGATGGACGCGGAAGGAGCCACCACGCAGATCTCGCACCTGACGGAAGCGCCGTCTGGCCTGGAATGGTCGCCAGACGGCAAGTCGATCGCCTTCCTCATGAACGTGCCGTCGCGCGACGCGTGGCGCATTCCCATGCCCACGCCGCCAAAGGGGGCCAAGTGGGTGGATCCGCCCAAGGTGGTCACCCGCTTGAACTACCGATCGGATCGCATCGGGTACGTGGACGAAGGGTATCGCCACGTCTTCCTGATGCCCGCGGATGGAGGCACGCCGCGCCAAGTGACTACCGGCGATTGGAACCACTCCTCGATCTCGTTTTCAGCTGACGGTAAGACGATCGCCTTCTCGTCGCTGCGCACCCCCGACGCGGACGCCGCGTTCCGGCGCTCCTTTGTGTACGCCGCCGACCTGACGACTGGCGAGATCAGGCAACTCACCAAGCAGTCGGGGGCCAGCAATGGCCCGATTTACTCCCCAGACGGCCGCATGATCGCCTTCATGCACGCCGACTCAGTGGACCATTCAGCGTGGGCGCCGAGTGACCTGTGGGTGATGAACGCGGACGGTTCAGCGGCCCATGCGGTGTCTGCACGACTGGACCGGCCGATTAGCGGTGTGATGTGGGCGCCCGACGGCGCGGGACTCTATTTCAACGTGGAGAGCGAAGGCTCGCGTAACCTGTATTACGCGACGACCGGCGGGCAGTACCACGCGGTGACCAGCGGTAAACAGGTCCTGGGCGTTTCGGATGTGGCCCGGACGGGGCTGGCCGTAGGCGTGCGCTCCACGCCCACAAAGCCTAACGATGTAGTCGCCTTCACCATTCCGAAGACGGGCACGGCGACGGAGTACACACAACTCACCTCGGTGAACGACGATGTCCTTGGTGGTAAGGATCTGGCCCAAACGGAAGAGGTGTGGTACACCTCGACGGGAGGTCTCAAGATCCAAGGGTGGATCGTGAAGCCACCGGGCTTTGATCCTGCCAAGAAGTACCCGCTGATCCTGGACATCCACGGCGGTCCGCAGGCGATGTACAACGTAGCGTTCAGCTTTGCGCGTCAGAACCACGCTGCCAATGGCTACGTGGTGTTGTACACGAATCCGCGCGGCAGCACGGGGTACGGGGAGAAGTTCACGAACGAGATCAAGAACGCGTATCCCGGCAAGGATTTCGATGACCTGATGGCTGGCGTGGATACAGTCGTCGGGCGCGGCTACGTGGATACCAAGAACCTGTTCGTGTACGGTTGTTCCGGTGGTGGTGTGCTGACGGCGTGGACGGTGGGGCACACCAATCGTTTCGCGGCGGCAGCATCACTCTGCCCAGTGATCAACTGGCTGAGTTTCGTCGGCGAAACGGATGGCGCCGGATGGTACGAGAACTTCGACAAGCCGTTCTGGGAAGATCCGAGCGAACACCTGCGTCGGTCTCCCATCATGTACGTCGGCAACGTGAAGACACCGACGATGCTGATGACGGGCGTGTTGGACCTGCGGACGCCCATTCCGCAGAGTGAGGAGTTCTATCGGGCGCTGAAGAAGCGTGGCATTCCGACGGTCATGGTGCGCATGAACAACGAGTACCACGGGACGTCCAGCACCCCATCAAACTTCCTGCGCACGCAGTTGTACCTGCATGGTTGGTTCGACAAGTACGCCAACAAGCCAACGAGCCAGGCGACCACGTCGCCGTAGGCCGGGTGGTCGTGTCATGATGTGTTGGGAACGCCGGCCGACGACGCCTCGCGCCGCAGGTTACGGCGCCAGGCGCTCCGGCGTTCCCGCGCCAAGGTTGTAGCGGCGGAGGCGTTCGCGGGCGATCGTCAGCACCTCCACCACCGCCGCTGCATTCTTGAGGTCCGTCAGGTCAATCCGTCGCTCACCGCGCGTGCGCGTGACGATGCGAGCCTCGGTGGCGGCGAGGTCGATGCGGTCGATGGCCTCCCACGACGCGTCCAGTCTCGGCCGCAGCCGGCGCGCGATGCTGATGCCATCCTCGGTGACGCGGAGCGCGCGACGTTTGGTCGCCCACGCGCTGACCCGTCCATGCAGCAGACCCATGACAAAGACCGTCACGGCCAAGAGCACAGTGGGTCGCGGGAGGTGTCCCGTTTCTTCGCGATGCACCAGGGCCTCGGTGATGAGCATACCGCCGAGGAACAGGTCGACCCAGTCGACGCCGTGACTCGCGTGCTCCCCGGCTGGTTCGTTGGAGCTGTGACGAAGTCGGCGCAGGGCGCGGATGAACGCCCCGATCACCAAAACGCTAACGGCGACCTCTGTGACGGCGAGGGCGACCAGGCCCGTCGAATGCTCCCCACCTAGGCGCTCAAGTCCGTCGGCAAGGAGGAAGACGGAGGGGAGAACGTGTTGGAGCTTCTGGATGAGGAGGGCCCGGTCACGGCGTCGAGATTCCAATGGGATGGTGAACGTCCCCGTGACGCCAGATGGATCGACCGGGGTGCGTCCTTCAGTGGAGTCAGGGGTGGAAGCCGGGCCGGAAATGCTGGAGTGCAGGTGCATGGCGCATGAACATTGACGCAAGCGCACGTCGACGTCGAGAGCATGCGGCGCTGTGGGGTGCTTGAGAGTGTTGGCGGCCTGCGTCGCATGGGCTGAGACGAGTCGTCGAATGCCTCACGTGTCTTCTCGACTACTCGCGCGGCATGCGCCAGGTCCATAACCTTTTACGGCGATCCACTATCTCGCGCCTAGCAAACGAGCACCTATGTCGCTCGAACCCGGCTTCCAACTCGGCAGATACGAGATCCTCGGCCTCCTTGGCAGTGGCGGCATGGGCATGGTGTATCGCGCGTTGGATGCCAAGCTGCAACGCGAGGTGGCGATCAAGGTCCTGCCGTTCAACGCCACGTCGGACGATGTGGCGCGCCAGCGATTTCAGAAGGAAGCACTGGCGCTCGCGCGCTTAACGCATCCGAACATCGCCGCAGTGTACGATGTGGGCCAGCAGGAGGAGGTGAGCTATCTGGTGATGGAACTTGTGCCAGGCATGCCACTGTCCGAGCGCTTGGCGCGGGGCCCGCTGACGGTCGCCGAGGCCTTTGCGTTGGCGGCGCAGGTTGGTGCGGCCCTTCAGGAGGCGCACGAGCAAGGGGTGGTGCATCGCGACCTCAAGCCTGCCAATATCATCGTCACGCCAAAGGGCACGGCGAAAGTGCTGGACTTCGGCATCGCAAAGTTGGCGGCGACGAGCGGCTCGCCGGTCACCTCCACGTTGACCGAGACGGGACAGCTTGTTGGTACGCCCCTGTACATGTCGCCAGAGCAAGCGTTCGGCGAGCCGGTGGATGGGCGCTCGGACTTGTGGAGCCTTGGTGTGATTCTCTACGAATCATTGTCGGCCAAGCGTCCGTTTGAAGGCAACACATTTCCGGCGTTGGTCGCCGCACTGAGCCAGCCGGTGCGTCCGGTGCGCGACGTCAAGCCGGACGTCTCGAGCACCGCCGACCATGTCGTGATGCGGGCCCTCACCCGCGATGTGTCACGTCGCTATCAGAGCGCGGAAGAAATGACGCGCGACGTGCGGTCGGTGCTGGCTGAGGTCACGGCGACATCGGTTGCACCGACGACTCGCCGGCCCTGGTCGCGTGGTACCCTGATGATAGGTGCAGCTGCCGGGTTGGTCATGCTCGTCGGCGGGGCGTTCGTGTCCCAGGGGATGTCGCACCGCCGTTGGGCCCGATTCGAGTCCGTTCGGGAGGCGGACGCGCTGTTGGCGCGCGACCTGCCGCTGGCGGCGTACACGGTGCTCCGCCGCGCGAACGGATACCTCCCAGGGGACTCGGTGATCGGAGCGACGCTCGCTCGAATAGTCGACACCGTCTCGGTCATGTCCTCGCCGCCAGGAGCAACAGTGGCGATCCAGGACTACCTGACGCCAGACAGCGGCTGGATGTCTTTGGGTACGACGCCGTTGCATGAGGTGCATCTTCCACTAGGCTACTTCCGGTGGAAGGTCAGCGCTCCCGGTGTTGGGGAGTTCGTCTCCGCACCGCTCACGACGCGCCGCATGTCCTTTCCACTGGATTCGATGCGGCAGGCGCCGAACGGGATGGTGCGCGTTGAAGCCTCGCGTTGGGGCAACATGATTGCTTTTGTGGGATGGGTCGGACCGTACACTCTGCCGATGTTCTACCTGGACAAGTTTGAGGTGACGAACAAGGAGTATCAGGCGTTTGTGGACCAAGGCGGCTACTCCAACCGGACCTACTGGCGCGAGCCGTTTGTCCGTGACGGAAAAACGCTGTCGTGGGAACAGGCCATGCCGTTGTTCCGCGACCGAACGGGACGGCCAGGCCCTTCAACGTGGTCAGGTGGGCACTACCCCGACGGGCAGGGTGACTTTCCAGTCTCAGGCGTGAGTTGGTTCGAGGCGTCCGCCTATGCGGCTTCGCAGGACAAAAGTCTGCCGACGTTCGCCCAATGGTTCCGTGCAGCGCCTGACGAGGTCGCCGGCTACGTCGTACGAAAGAGCAACATCAATCGCCAGGCATTGGCCCCGGTGGGTGCGAGTCAGGGTATTGGCCCGTACGGCAGCTACGACATGGCGGGCAACGTGCGCGAGTGGACCCTGAATGCTCTCGGTGCCGATCGCCGGTTCATCCTTGGCGGAGCGTGGCGATCGCAGACGTACTTGGCGGCCGATCCCGAGTCACTCGCTCCATTCGATCGCTCGCCGGAGAATGGGATTCGGTGCGTGCGCAACGTGACCCCATTGACGGAGGATGTCACGCGTCCGGTCAGGCCTTTCGAACGCTACTTCCGAACGTTCAAGCCGGCGAGTGACGCTGTGTTCAACGCGTACCGGGCGATGTACAGCTACAACCGAGGTGCCCTGAACGCCCGAAGTGACGGCGTCGTGGAGGACACCCGCGATTGGCGCAAGGAACGTGTGACGTTCGATGCCGCGTACGGCGACGAACGTGTCACCGCGTATCTCTTCCTTCCGAAGAACGTGCGTCCCCCCTATCAGACGGTCGTCTTTTTTCCGAGTGCCAATGTGACCGCCCTGACCGACAGCAAGCACCTTGGCGATGTCGAAAACTTTGACTTCATTGTGCAGAGTGGTCGTGCGGTGATGTACCCGATCTACAAGGACACCTACGAGCGCGGCGTGGACCACCGGCTGCCGCGTGCTGGCCAACCGCTCGAAGTCACCACACAACGCGCCAAGGACCTTGGGCGGTCACTCGACTATCTAGCGAGTCGCACCGATATCGACACCACGCGACTCGCCTACCTTGGCGTCAGCATGGGTGCAGCTGAAGGGATCATTTACACCACGCTCGCTCAGGAACGGTTGAAGACAGTGGTTTTCATGGACGGTGGCTACTTCCTGGATCCGCCCACCACGGGCGGCGATCAAGCAGACTACGCGCCACGCATGAAACGCCCACTGCTCATGATCAACGGAAGGTTCGACTTCACGTTTTCACCCGAACGGTCGCAGAATCCGTTCTTTGACATGCTGGGGACGCCGATGGCGGATAGGAAGCATGTCGTGCTGGAGACCTCTCACGGCGTGATTGCACGGCGGTCGGACGTGGTGAAGGAGGTGTTGCCGTGGCTGGACAAGTATCTCGGACGGGTGGACTAGCAGGCAACTCCGCGCCGGCCCGCGCCGCGCGGTCGAGCGCCGCGATGGATTGAGGGCCGACGGTCAGTGCTTGGCTCGAGCGACCAACGTTACGTGGAGGATTGCAGCAGGTAGTAGACGTCGGTACGCAGCTGCGAGGGGTCGGCACTCCAATGTCCATACACTTCCCAGGACGGACCAGCTACGTCCCGCCCATTAGCGAGGCACCAGGCCAGGATGGCTTCGTTGGCTTGGCTCAATCCGCGGTAGTCGCCGTGGTGCGTCGTCATGGCGGCGGGACCGGACGGCGTCTCGAGTGGCTCGACAGCTCCAATCGCTTGGAATGGAGCCGTGACGCCCACGCAAAACTCCACCGCGAGGTCGGTGGCGGAGGCCCCGCGGTAGATGAACACGTTCTGCCCATCGAGCGAGATCGCCCCGGTGCGACCCAGCGCGTACACCTGGTCGAGGTAGCGACCGAACTCCGCGCCCACGCGTCCGCGGGGGACGCGGGCCTTCACGCCGGCCACTGGGCGCGGAGTGGCGATAATCTCACGAACGTCATACGATGCGCGTGTCATGACAGGCTCCCTGTTGCAGCTCCCGGTGTCATCAGTCCGCCACCGGCGGTCGTCAGGTGATCTTGCGAGGCTCGATGTTGGGAAGGAACGCAGTGAGCAGGCCAATGGCTGGAAGGAAGGAACAGATCCGATAGACCACCTCAATGCTGGTGGCGTCGGCCAGTCGCCCGAGCAGTGCCGCCCCAAGTCCGGCGGCGCCAAAGGCGAAGCCGAAGAACACTCCCGATACGGCACCGACGCGTCCGGGAACCAGTTCCTGCGCAAAGACCACGATGGCCGAAAAGGCGGATGCCAAGACCAAGCCGATGATGACCGTGAGGACTTCCGTCCACATCAGGTTCACGTGGGGCAGCAGGAGCGTGAACGGCAGGACCCCCAGGATGGACACCCAAATGACGTACTTGCGTCCGATGCGATCGCCAACAGGCCCGCCGATGAAGGTACCCATCGCCACGGCGCCGAGGAGCAGAAAGAGATGTAGCTGGGCGCTCTCCACAGACACCCCAAAGCGATGGATCAGGTAGAACGTGTAAAAACTCGTTAGGCTCGCGAGATAGACGTTCTTGGAGAAGACGAGGGCCACCAGGATCAGCAGCGCACGTTTGACGGTGGCACTGGGCACCGGGGGAGCGGTGGGCCGTACGCGTTTGGCGGCTTGCTCGGCCAGATGTTCCTTGTACCAATGGCCCACGCGCGTGAGGATGACGATGGCCACCACGGCGACCAGCGCAAACCAGGCAATCGAGCGCTGTCCGTACGGCACGACGATGAATGCCGCGAGCAGGGGGCCGGTGGACGCGCCGGCGTTCCCTCCCACCTGAAAGAGGGACTGGGCGAACCCATGGCGCCCCCCTGACGCGAGTCGCGCCACACGTGAGGATTCGGGGTGGAAGATCGACGATCCGATGCCGACGAGCGCGACGGCCACGAGGACGGCGGCGTACGATGGAGCGCTCGATAACACCAGCAATCCGATGAGAGTGAAGCCCATCCCCAGCGCTAGCGAGTACGGCTTGGGCCGGCGGTCCGTGAAGATGCCCACCGCCGGTTGCAACAATGAGGCGGTGGCGGTGTTGGCGAATGTGATCAGCCCCACCTGCCCGAAGTCGAGGTGGTACGACACCTTGAGCATCGGGTACACCGCCGGCAGCAACGACTGCATGAGGTCGTTCAACCCATGACAGACACTGATGGACGCCAGAATGCTGAGCGCGGTGCCGGTGGCTGGCGCGCCGAGCACGGATTCCTTCAGGTCGGACGATGGGGCGGAGGTGGACACGTACCGTGCTCCTGCGGCTGGACCGGCTGTCAGGCCGCCCACACGTCGCGGGAGCGGCTGCGGCCGACGTTCAATTTGCATCGCGCGGACGATTTGGGCATCGGGTGCGCGGGATGGGGTCGCGGTGGGATTGCCAAGGCACCGCTTCTGGCATCGCGAATGGTCTGGTGCCGCGAAGTGCTGCATGACGAGTCGCGCCCCGACGCGCCGAGTCGGTGGGACTCTTGCGCCGCACGCTGCCCTCGACGAGGATTCGGTCGCGGCGCGCAGGGCGCCACCGGTCCGCGGAAAGGGACTCCCACCTGCATCGGAAGGCATTTCATCGCTGGACTACGAACTCCAGCCCCGTTGTGCGGACCTGGGCATCACGGAGATCGTAGCATGTCCAAGGACGACGAAGCCTCCACTCCGGCCGGCGGCGATCAGCACGCGCTGGCCCAGCTCAGACAGCAGGCCAAGCGCCTCCTGAAGCAGGCGCGTGCCCGCGACACCGTCGTGCTGGCGCGGCTGCGCGAGTTTCTACCACGACTCGCCGCACTCGATGACGCCCAGATGGGCGACGCGATTCAGCTGGCCGACGTACAGCACGCTGTCGCGCGGCGGTTGGGGCACGAACACTGGGGTGCATTGAAGCGCTTTTACGAGCGGCTCGATCCCATTCACGCACAGGCAGCGCGCTTCCTCAAGGCCTTACGCGAGGACGACACCAAGGGCGCGTTGGAGCTGCTGGAGGAAAGCCCGCAAATCGGCCGCTATAGCATCCACACGGCATCCGCCGTCGGCGATGTCGACACGGTGCGGGCGTTTTTAGAAGCGGATCCGACACTGGCTCGGCAACGGGATCCCGGCGGCGAGTTGGAGCCGCTGCTTTATGCGGTCAATGAGGACCTGAAGCGGCTGCGCCAGGTACCTGAAGCGGCGCACGTGTCCACCGTACGCGCGCTGCTGGACGCTGGGGCCGATCCTAACGCGGCGGCTCCGCTGCCGGATGTGAGCGATGCCATACCGGCGCTGTACTTCCCTTGCGCCAGCGGCAACGTCGCTGTGGCCAGGCTCCTGTTGGAGCGCGGCGCGCAACCCACCGACGGTGAGGGTTTGTACCACGCGGCACAGCACGACCATGAAGACTGTCTGGAGTTGCTCGTGTCATTCGGCGCCGACATCCATCGCGGCCCGGGCGCGCAGGGGAATACGCCACTGCACTTTCTGGCGGCGCATACGCCGGACAATCCGATCACTCCCAAGGCGATGCGTGGAATGGCCTGGCTGCTGGCACACGGTGCAAATCCTAACGAGGTGAGCTATCCGCAGGTGAAAGACCATCCACAGGCTGGTGAGACGCCCTTGCACCGTGCCGCTGCCGTGGGGCACGGGGTGGAGGTGTTACAGGGACTCGTGGCTCATGGCGCGGAGATCGACCGCCGTCGGGACGATGGGGCTACCGCCTATCAGTTGGCCACGCGCGTGGGGAACGTGGCCGTGGCAGAGTATCTGGCGTCTGCCGGCGCAGACGTCACGCTGACCCCGACGGATCGATTGCTTGGCGCCTGCATGCGCGGTGACGCGGACGCGGCTCGTGGGATCGCGGTGGCACATCCTGGATTGATCAATGCGCTCGGCCCGAGTGAGCGCGACGCGTTAGGTCAGGCGCTGATGCATGGACACATGGAGGCCGTCCGGGTCATGGTGTCGTTAGGCTGGCCGCTGACGCATGAAGGGGAGTGGGGCGGCACACCGCTCCACTGGGCCGCCTGGCACGGGCGAGTGGAAGGCGTCAAGCTGCTGCTGGCGGCCGGCGCCCCCGTCAATCAGCGGGACTCTCGCTATGGGAGTTCGCCGATCGCCTGGTGCGCGCATGGCTCGCGTTTCAACGCGCACGCCAACGACGTCGACTATCCCGCGATCATCCACCTGCTCATTAATGCCGGTGCTACGCGTCCCGAGTCCTACAACAAGTGGAACGAATCGCCGGAGCGATTGGCGCGACCCAGTGTGATAGCCGCCATGCGGGAGCGCGGCTTCGCCGTGTAGCGCGCCAACTCCCCTCAATCGGTCGCCGGGTCAACCGGCCGGTTGCTGCTGAAGGCCAGCCGGTTCACTCGTCCGGGGGGTGACTGAACCGGCTGACTCGTTGCGAGTCACGAGATCCGCCACATAGCTGGCATCGCGGCCAACGCCTCCAAGGAGCGCCGAGGTGTACGCGCTTTGGAAGCGGAGCCCAAGGAAGTAGAGTCCCGGGGCCTCAGGAACGACGCCCCGTCTGTGACGAGGCAGGCCACGTTCGTCGAACACCGGCAGGTTGATCCATTGATAGTCCGGTGCAAAGCCGGTTGCCCAGATGACGATGTCTGCGGCGATGGTCGTTGCGCCTGCCTCGGGCATTCCCTCGCGCACCCCTGTCACGCGCCCAACGCGCGTCACCCCGGCAGCAACCAGCTGGTGCCGCGTGATTCCGATGAGCGGGTCGCCGCGTCGAAACCGCTTCTGCAACGCGCGACCAAGCGCGGTCTCGACGGTGGCACGCGTGAGGATAGGCCACGTCCAGTCGTACAGGTCTCGTCCGGCCAGCCGACGCGGGGCGTGGCCAACTTCCTGGCCCGCCAGCCACACCTCTCGGGTGCGTCCGAGCTCCATCGCGATCTGCGCCCCGGAGTTCCCGACGCCGACGACAAGGACGGAACCGGCGGGAAGCAAATGGGGATTCACGTACTCGCTCGAATGCAGTTGATGGATATGCGGTGACAGCTGGGAAGCGAGGATCGGAACGCGTTTGGACTGGAAGGGCCCGGTGGCCACCACGACGTTGGAGGCCTCGAAGGTGGTCTCGGTGGATCGCAAGACGAAGCGCTTCCCGTTCCAACTCAAGGACGAGATAGGCGCGTTCCGACGAACCGGCAGGTCAAAGCGCTCGGCGTAACTCTCCATGTAGTCTGCGACCTGGTCCTTGTCAGGGTACGAGGCGGGGTCCGCAGGGAAGGGCATGCCGGGCAGCGCACTGTACTTCGCGGGTGTGAACAAGCGAAGAGAGTCCCAACGCCGCCGCCACGATTCGCCCAGCTGCGCGGCGCCATCCACGATCAGGAAATCGTCGTCCCTTTGTTGCAGCTCGTAGCCGACGGCAAGGCCCGCTTGTCCGCCACCCACGACAAGGGTGCGATACCGTTCGACGCGCGTGGTCGGGGAAAGGGAGATCATGCGTGCGCTCTCTGGCGAGTGTTGCAGTCAGTATCGCGTGCAGCGGATCGAACGGCTTGAACGCGGGGGCTGAGTTTGCGAGCTCTTCTGAGAAGGCCCGCGGCGGCGTATGTTGGCCTGTATGCCGCATCGCTCTGGAGTTGGGCAGTTCTTTGCCTGGGACGGCGGTTGCATCTTCATCGGTCGTCATGACCGCGCGACCCCTGTGCACGCTCACCAGTCCATCCAACTGGTTGTGGCCAGCGAGGGGCAGCATCTGGTGTGTGCAGGTGAGACGGAGCCATGGACGGCCTATTCCATGGCCGCGATTCCCTCGCGGCAGCCCCACGCCATCAACGTCACGGGCGCCGACTACGGGATTGTCGTGTTTGTCGAACCCGAGACGCGTGACGGTCGGGCCATAACGGAGCGATACCTGAAGCACGGGATCGCGGAAGTCGGCGACGACAAGGCGCGTGAGATTGCGCGATCGGTCTTTGAATGTTGGTTGGCGCGAAGACCAGAAGAGACGGTGACTCGAGTGCGCGAGTTGGTGCGTGCCATTGCAGCAGACGACGAACCCGCCGCCGCGACTGATCCGCGCATCCTGAGCGCGATCGCCTACATCAACGAGCGGTTGAGTCAATCCATCACACTCGACGAAGTGGCGGCGCACGCCTGCTTGTCGCCGAGCCGGCTGCGTCACCTCTTCAGTGAACAGGTCGGCATGGGTCTGCGTCCGTACATCCTTTGGCGCCGGTTCCTGCTGGTCTGGGATCTTCTGATGAAGGGACAAACGCTCTCGTCGGCCGCGCATGCGGCTGGCTTTGCCGACGCTGCCCACCTCAGTCGCACATCAGTACGGGCGTTCGGTTTCGCCCCAACCGGCATCCAGGTCACACAGGAGCCCCCCGGCGCGGACAAAGGGCCCGATAGGTCAAACTCGGACTGAATCGAAAGTCGTCTTCGGGGAGGCGCCCGATTCAAGCGGCGAACGCCCCTCGGGCCTCGATAGGCGCCGCACATCGCACGTCCCACGGCCGCCTTCCATCCGCGCTTGAACGTAGGGGCTATCGTGCGTCGCCGGCCGGTCCATCAGCCCCTCCCGTGATCGTCGCGGAGGGTCGATCTGGAGTTGGCGGATCGGATCCGTCGTTGGCGCTGAACAAGTCAGCCGCTGCGTTCAAGACCTGGAGTTTGGCGACGCCTACTATCCCTTCCGTCAACTCCAACCTGACTCCAATCGAGCTTCGGCTCAGAGGTCGATATGCGCAGCCTGATCATGGCGCTCCCGCTCAACATCCTCGCCAGCTGCACAATGTTCATGCGGGTGCCACCAGAAACGGCGTTTGCCCGGACGCGAGTGAGTGAGAGTGGCCGCTATCGCGCCACCATCAAGCCCGACGGTGACTCCATTCCCCGGGGCAAGCTCCAGTCCTGGACATTGCACGTCGAAACGACTGATGGCGCACCGGTTGACTCAGTCGCGATCACGATCGGCGGTGGCATGCCGCAGCATGGTCACGGCCTGCCGACGAAGCCCCAAGTCACGCGATACCTCGGCCACGGAGACTATCTCGTGGAAGGGATGAAGTTCAACATGGGCGGTTGGTGGGTCGTGAAGTTCCGCGTCGGCACGGCGTCCGGTCAGGACGAGGTCGTGTTCAACCTGAAGGTTTAAGGTGATCGCCATGCTAACCACCTATGCCTTGCGCCGGCTCGGCGCGGCCGCGGCTGTCGCAGCCACCCTTGGCCTTGGACGCGGCCTTGTCGTGAGCACCGCGCCGGCGTCGAACAACGACGCGCCTTGGACATCCGAAGAGCGCAAGGTCCTGCAGTCGATGGCCCTCTCCTCCTTGGGGCCACTGCCCGCCGATCCGTCGAATCGATATGCGGACCTGCCGGCCGCGGCTCGGCTCGGAGAGAAGCTTTTCTTCGATACGAGAATGAGCGGCAACGGGCAGGTGTCGTGCGCCAGCTGCCACCAGGCAGCCAAGGGATTCCAGGACGGACTGGCGCTCGGACACGGTGTTGGTACTGCCGGTCGACGCACCATGCCGATTGCCGGGACGGCGTACAATGCCTGGCAGTTCTGGGACGGCCGCGCCGACAGCCAGTGGGCGCAGGCCCTCGGGCCGCTGGAGAGCCCGCAAGAGCACGGCGGCAATCGCGCCCAGTATGCCCGCGTGATCCATGATCACTACAACCAGGAGTATGCGGCCGTGTTCGGTGCCGTCGCGAACGGGCCGACCGATGTGTCGCGCGTCTATGCCAATATCGGCAAGGCGATTGCGGCCTACGAGCGAACGATCACCTTCACCGCTGCCCGCTTCGATCGATACGTAGCGGTGGAGCTGGCGGGACGCCCCCACACGGCAGAGGACGAGCTTTCGCCAGACGAGCGTGCTGGACTGCGGCTCTTCATTGGTAAGGCGAACTGCTCAACGTGCCACAACGGCCCCATGCTATCCGATGGTCATTTCCATAACACCGGTGTTCCACAGTCGGCGAACGGTACGGCCAACGACAGCGGACGCACCACGGGCGTTCGGACGGTACTGGCAAGTGAGTTCAATTGCATGGGCAAGTACAGCGACGCCAAGCCTGAGCAGTGTTCGGAACTGCGCTTTGCGGTGACCGAGGGTTCGGAGCTTGTCCGCGCATTCAAGACGCCATCGTTGCGAAATGTCGTGGACCGGTCGCCATTCATGCACGCCGGGCAGTTCGCGTCACTTCCGGAAGTACTCGATCACTATAACCGCGCTCCGAAAGCGCCCGCAGGGACCAGTGAGCTGAAGAAGTTGCGTCTGTCGAAAGAGGAATTGCGGCAGCTTCAGGCATTCCTTGGTACGCTCGTGAGCCCGTTGCAATTCCCTGGGGCACACGACCGTGCCGCTCAGGCCCCGGACGCTGGGACTCAGACCACCCGCTGATCCTCGACGTGCTGTGCGAGATAGGCATGGACATCGCGAATCGTTACCGAACCCTCTCCGACGGCTGCAGCCACACGCTGCGCGGCGCCAGCTCGAACATCCCCGGCGGCAAAGACGCCGGGCATGCTCGTTCCAAACGCGAAGCGCCCGCCGTTCGAGACATCGGGCGGCAGGCTAGAGCCGGTCAGGATGAAACCGCGGTCGTCCCGCGCGATATCGGGTGGCAACCACTCGGTTCGGGGCGACGCGCCAATCAAGATGAACGCAGCCATGGCGGGGCGCTGTGTTGTCGAACCATCGACAGTGTTCCTTAGCACCACCGTCCGTAGGTGTTGGTCGCCGAGGGCGCCGACGATCTCGTGGTTCACCAACACATCGATGTTTGACGAGCGCTCGATCTCCCGCACGAGGTAGTCGGACATCTTCTCCGCGATTGAAGGTCCGCGCACTACCACGGTAACCTTGGCCGCGACGTGGCTGAGGTGGACGGCCGCTTGACCGGCAGAATTCGCACCGCCCACGACGATAACTTCTTCGCCGCGCGTAGCCGGTGCCTCCGTTGTTGCGGCCCCGTAGTAGATGCCGCACCCCACAAAGGCATCGACACTCTTGATGCCGATACGCCGATAGGAAACGCCTGTGGCGAGCAAAATGGCCCGACTGCGAATCTCCGTCTTCGCTGGAATCCGTTGCTGCGGGCCGTGTACATCGACGCCGAAGGTCTCTTGCAACGTCGCGACGCGGATGGGTCCATCGGCGCGGAGGTCAACCACCCGCCGCGCGATGAGAAACCGCGTGCCGAACGACCGAGCTTGTTCATAAGCGCGTTGGGCAAGGTCGGCGCCGCTCAGTCCATTTGGAAAGCCAAGGTAGTTCCGTATCAACGACGTCGTTCCGGCCTGTCCGCCGAAGACCTCAGCTTCAATGACAGTCACCTTAAGTCCTTCGGAGGCCGCGTACACGGCCGCCGCAAGACCGGCGGGTCCGGCGCCGATGATTAGCAGGTCGACCACGGCTGGCGCAGCACCAGCGTGGTTCATCCCCAGCGCCTGGACGATCTCGGGGGCCGTGGGTTGTATGAAGACGCGTCCATCATGCAGCACGGCGATAGGCAACGGTCCAGTCACACCGGCATGCGCGAGCAGCTCAGCGCCTTCGGGAGAGTCGGGTTCGTGGAAGCCGTACGGCACTGCGCCGCGTTCGAGATGGTCGCGAAAGCGGTGCGAAGGCTCCGACCAGCGGTCACCCACAATACGGATGACTTCGAATTTCGGTCGGTTCTTTCGTGCCCAGGCATACAACAGATCCTGGAATGCCAAGTTGAACTGTTCGTCCTTCTCACTGGCTGGTCCCGTCAGGATCCGGTGGACCACACCTAACGTTGCAGCCCGTGCGTACTCGTCCGCCAACGACACCGGAGTGGCGCCATACGTATCACGCTTCCCGATCAGCAAGGCTCGCAACGCGCCGGGGCAGCGCGACTGGAGGTCCGAGATGAGTTCCGTGCATTCCGCGGCGCCAAGTTGCCAGTCAATGAGGACGACGGCGAGTTCACGGCCAGCATCGTGAAGCGCGGTCAGTCGCTGACGAGCCAGCGTCGCGGAGTCCTCGGCTTGGATCTCATAGTCCAGTCCATACCGTCGATGAAGCTGACGGAGGACGTCCGCCCGCTCGCCATCGTTCGAGGCGACGATGAGAATCGCGGCGGGAGCGTGGCGCGAGTTTCCTGAACCGTCTGGGTGTTGCATTTGGTCCAAAGAGTTCGACGTTGCCAGTCCTACGGTATTGGCTTCCGGTCGCTATCCATCAGCTGCCGTGCGAAATACGTGAACTCCAGCGCCGTGGTGTGCACCTGCTGGGCGATATTGGCTCCCGAGCCGTGCCCCCCTTCGATCACCTCAAAGAAGTAGTACGGGAGTCCCATGCTCGCCATTTTCGCCGCGAACTTGCGTGCGTGCTGTGGACCAACCCGGTCGTCCTTGGTCGTCGTCCAGATCAGCGGTGTGGGATATTTCAGGCCGCTTTTCAGGTTGTTGTACGGTGAGATCGATGCCAGGAACGCGCGCTCTGCGGGGACGCTGACGCTACCGTACTCTCCCACCCACGACGCACCGGCCTGGATCTGCTCAAAGCGCAGCATGTCGAGCAGTGGTACCTGAATGTCCACGGCGTTCCACAGGTCCGGGCGCTGAGTGAACTGGACGCCCATCAGCAGCCCGCCGTTGGACCCGCCTTGGATGCCGAGCCGGCGCGGCGAGGTCACCTTCCGCGCGATGAGATCCTGCGCCACGGCGGCAAAGTCATCGTAGATCGTCTGTCGGTGGGTCTTGAGGCCTGCCTCATGCCACGCTGGGCCGAATTCACCGCCGCCTCTGATATTCGCCAACACGTACACGCCGCCCTCTTCGAGCCACAACTTGCCGACATCTGCATCGTAGTTCGGTGTCATGGAGGCGTTGAAGCCGCCGTAGGCATAGAGGATCGTCGGGTTCGAGCCGTCCAGTGTCATTCCCTTGGGGTGCACGATGAAGTACGGAATCTTCGTCCCATCCTTCGATGTAGCCTCCATCTGCTCCACAACGCTGCGTGATGCGTCGAATCGCGCAGCGAGGGTTTTGATCGGCGCAGCCGTTCCACGCGTGACGTCCGCGAGCCAGACACTGCTCGGCGTCAGGAATCCCGTGACGCTAATGAGGGCGTCGTTGCTCTTGCTGTCGGTACTCAGAACGTCTGTGGACGCATTGTCGGGCAGGGACATGGCGGTGTGCGACCAGGCGCCCGACGAGGCGCGCGTAACGACCAGGATTCTGCCCTTCACATTCTGGTAGCTGCCGATCAACAGACGGTCGCGCGTCGACGAGACGCCTTCAACTGATTCGCGCGGCCCGGGCTCGAAGATCGCCACAGGAGAGAGGTCATTTGGCGTCGCCATCGCTCGGCTTCCGTCAAAGGCGGCGACCGAACCACCACGAAGCACGGTGTTGCCAGTCTTCCAATCGTCCAGCAGGTGCACAATCAACTGGCCATCGATGGCTTCAACGATGCTGCTCTTCTCCGGAATGGCCAGCCGGGCGACGTCCTTCGCGCGCACGATGTAGTGTTCCGCTTCGAAGGTGCTGGTGGGGCGATTGATGAAGCTGTATCGGTGGCCGGCAGCATCAACCACTGTTGTGGGAGACACGCCGTAACCACCATCCGACGCAGACCCGCGGAAGATCTCGACGGCACTCGAGAGTGGTTGGCCGCGTGCCAGACGCTTGGCGATGAAAGGGTAACCCGATGTGGTGACGTCGCCGGCGTTCCATTCCCGGGCTACCAGGATGGTATCCAGGTTTCTCCACGCCACGCGCTGTTTTCCCTTCGGCAGCTGAAACCCGTTAGCAACGAAGTTACGAGCGTCGAGGTCGAATTCACGCACGGTGTTAGCATCTTCACCGCCGTCCGAGAGGAAGAGAAGGCATCGCGTTTCCTCGGGCTGCACGCACGTGTATCCCTGCCACACCCAGTTGGCTTTCTCCTTCGCCGCTACGGCATCCAGGTCGAGCACAGTGGTCCACTGGGGAGTAGCGGTGCGATAGCTGGCGAGGGACGTCTTTCGCCAGACGCCACGCACGTGTGCGGAGTCGCGCCAGAAATTGTAGAGCGCACCACCGATGTAGCTGACGTAGGGAATTCGGTCCTTCGCCTGAGCGATGGCCAACGCCGCCTTGGTGATGCCGGCAAAGCGCGGGTCCTTCTCGAGCACGGCGTTGGTCTTGGCGTTTTCGGCATTGACCCACGCCATCGCGCGAGCACCGTGGACGTCCTCTAGCCAGATGAAAGGATCGGTGGCGGTGTCGGCGCGCGTCGCCTGTGACACGGCGAGGGCGGGGAAGAGAAGGGAGCCGAGTGCGATGCAGGCAAGGCGACGCATGGAGGTGTCCGGATGGCGGATGAAGGCGCGCCAAACATACGGCTCGTCATGAGCGGCGTCGACCTATCTCGCTCGGTGGGCCACCTGAGCGTTCAGGGTAACGGCTGGCCTCGCCGGTCTCTTATGCAATCACGTAGGAGGAACAGGTGCGACGCGATCGAACGCGCGAGGGATGGTTCGTTTCATTCATTGTGGTCATGGCTGTGGCGTGTGCCGAGCCATCCAACCCGCCGCCC
The DNA here is from genome assembly GCA_046327745.1 of Gemmatimonadaceae bacterium. Taxonomy (GTDB): domain Bacteria; phylum Gemmatimonadota; class Gemmatimonadetes; order Gemmatimonadales; family Gemmatimonadaceae; genus JABAQJ01. The sequence goes on from JAXLXV010000015.1 coordinate 31,927, forward strand.
GTGCCAGATCGGCTGGCCATCGGGACGTGGGGCGGCGGTGAGTCGGGGCTACTCGTGAGCGACACACTCGCGCACGTGCACGTGGGTTGCACCAAAGGGAACTTCCCGACGCCGCTCTCCTTGGATGCGCACGCAAGGTTTGACGTGACGGGGTCATATCAGTTGCGTGCGTTCCCGGTCGCCTATGGGCCCGAGGTCCCGGCACGCTTGACGGGACAGCTCAACGGCAACCGGGTGTCCTTCACGATCGTGGTCGACGACACGGTCACGCATCAGACGGTCACACTGGGGCCCCGTACGGTGAGGTTTGGTGTGGAACCGGCCATGGCTATTTGTCCGATTTGCCGCGATCCAGGCATGCCGCGTCAAGATGGGTGGCGTCTCCTGGCAACGGTCGACGCCTTAGTGCCTGGACCACACCACACCCCCGCCCAGCAGGATCATCGCCGTTAGGCGGACTCCACGGGTTGAAACCGCCGGGCGGGGAATGACGTACGGGACGCATGACAATGACCACCCGAGTGCTCCCATGCGCAGCGGCCTGCATCGGTGTAGCCTGTGCAAGCGCGCCATCGAACATGCCAGTCCGTGTTGTTGATCAAACAATGTCAGTGCCTACAACGACACTCAGCTCGCAGTTCGACTCGCTGAGACGCGCGTTCCGTATTCCAGGGTTGGCAGTGGTCGCCCTGCGGGACACCACGGTTCTGTTTGCGCGAGGCTTTGGGTATGCCGACGTCGAGCGACAGGTTCCTGTCACGCCCGAGACGCCGTTCAACATCGCGTCCGTCTCCAAGCCAATCTCCGCCGTTGTTGCGCTTCGTCTGGTACAAGACGGCCGGCTGAATCTGGATCGGCCGATGCGCGCCTACCAAGGCTTTTCGGAGTTCTGCGACGCCACCCGAGGGGAAGGAGGCGTCTTCTTCAGCGACTTTGCCTGCACGGACGACCGCCTCACGCTGCGTCACGTGCTCTCCATGAGCGCGAACGGTGAGCAGCCGGGTACGCGCTTTTGGTATAACCCGCCCTCGTACTCGTGGGCCTCTCGCCCGATGGCTGAGGTAACCGGTCGGGCGTTCTCGGAGCTCGTGGACTCACTCGTCTTTCGGCCGGCGGGCATGCGCAACGCCGCTCGGACCAACCGCCGGCTCCCGCTGCCGCCGCAAATCGCTGCGGCCATGGCGGTACCCTACCACATCGATTCGTCGGGAACGACCGTGCGAGCCGACCCACCGCCCCCGCAAGGAGATGGTGCAGCTGGCGGTGTGGTCGCCAGCGCGATGGACCTGGCGCGGTTCGACATCGCGCTATCAAATGATCGCTTGCTGTCGCCGGCCTCCCGGGCGGCTCTGTGGACGGGAACGCGCACGCCATCCGGCGAAGTCCTGCCATACGGCCTGGGATGGTTCCTGGGCACTCTGCAGGGGCGCCGCGTGGTTTGGCACACCGGACTCTGGGAGGGCCGCTACTCTGCACTGTACCTGAAGGTGCTTGGGGACACGCCCTCCGAGCGACTGACGTTGATCCTGCTTGCCAACAGTGACGGGATTCAATGGCCGTCCGAACTTGGCGAGGCAGCGATCGAACGCTCGCCGTTCGCCAGGGCGTTTCTGGCGACCATGTCCGGAACGCCCTGACTCTCGACCCTGAGAGGGTGTCGTCAGCCACCGGTTGCGTTAGGCGCGTCAGCGGGCGCGCGGCAGAACGATGCCGCGCGCCCGTGGATCAACGTCCTGTCGCCGACGCCCGCGACATGGACTTGCTCACGCGTTTAATCGCAGGACGTTCGTTCCCAGTAGGTGGCGCGGGTGAACCCACCGGCAGTCCGCGAGCTACCGGTCACCGAACCACAGATGGTGACCGCATTGGCCTCTCCAGAGTTGAAGCCGGCGGGATTGGGCAACAGCGTCGTCGGTCCACCGCCGAACTTGGTCCACGCTCGCCGCACGCCATTGAACGGTGTGTATCCCGTGAGTCGCATGAGATCCGACACGCCGTTGATGGCGGAGTTGGCGGTCGGGTTGGTGGTGTAGCCCGATGCCTGTCGCCACAGGAACGGAATACCGGCGGCAGCATTTCCGCCCTGGCCACCGATAGCCCCCGGTGTGTTGATGTCCATGGGCTCGGCGAATGTGCCGCCAGCCGGAAGAAGGCCGAGGTCCTGAAAGACGCCCGCCGAGGACCAACGAGCCGCGTGACGTTCGCCGTTAGGCAGTGACGCCCACCCGACGATCGTCCCGGTGACGTTGATGGCCTCCGCATGACTCGCGACCCAAGGGCCGGCGGGGTGCAGGTCGCCGTATCCGGTCGCGACAGAATAGCGGAAGGCGTGCTGTTGTCCGCCGGGTCCAACCAGGCCACCGACCACCACGTGCTGGTCATTGACGTCGCGAGCCTCCAATTGCGTGGTTCCCGGCGGCCCAAACAGCACAGTGACGTTTCCACCAGACTGACGAAAGAATCCAGCCCTTGGACCGAAGGGGATGGTGACGCCAACCACTTCGTCAAAGGAGTTGATGCCGTACGCCACAGCGGGCGCCCCTCCGCCTACGCTGATCGGTGTGGGTACGCCGCTGGGATTCCAGATGGTCGCGATGCCATCGACAAAGGGGTCGATGGTGTAGCTGACGCCAACCGACAAGCCCGCGCCGTTGTTGTCAAACCCTTGCGACTGGGTATGCAGCAGCGCTGGAGTCAGGGCCATGGGCGGCTTGTAGTCCGTGGCGTTCACGCTCCCCACGGGCGCTAGAACGTCGGGCACCAGGGCAGGCGCGGTGATGGTAGCCGTATCCGAGCAACCGCCGAGTGCTACCATGGAAAGTGTTGCGCCTGTCGCCAACAGCCTTCGCCTGACCATAACCGCCTCCTAGTCGTCTATCGTGTCGTGTGGTGCCGCCGTGCCGCCCGCGAGCACAGTGGCTCGTACTGGACGTGGCGCACTTCGCCGCCATTTTTGGTCATCCCCCCGCTCGACACGCATGGTCGACCACGCAGAACGCTGGGCAGAAAGTCTCGCTCCCCGGCTGTACGAGGAGCTCAAGGTGTTGGCCAGCTCACACTTACGACGCGAGCGGCCGGGACACACCCTTGGAACCACCGCGCTGGTTCACGAGGCGTGGCTGCGCATTGCCGCCCACGAATCCCTCGCACCTGACGACAGCACGCGCTTCTTTGCCATCGCCGCGACCACCATGCGACGGGTGCTCGTTGATCATGCGCGACGCCGCAGCTCCGACAAACGGGGAGGGGGCGAGGTACCGGCCCGCATCGAAGACGTAGACGACTTCCTTTCCATAGAGGAGTCTGAAGAGCTACTCGCGCTGGATGACGCGCTGGAGCGCTTGGCGAAGGCGAACCCGCGCGCGGCCAACGTTGTTATCGCGCGCTTCTTCGGCGGACTGTCCGAGGCCGAGACAGCCAAGTCGCTCAATCTGTCGCCAAAGACTGTGCAGCGAGACTGGCTGGTCGCGCGCGCCTGGTTACGCAAGGAAGTCGCCCTGGACTTGGGTCGGCTCATCGTGCCTGACGACGACGCATGACCGATCCACGCAGGCGATTGCGCCACGAAGAGGGTAGACACGCCACGAGCGGAGACCCTTCGTGACCCGGGAACGACGAGATCTGAGTGCGACCACCTGGGACCGAGTGTCTGAGGTGTTTGAGCACGCGATGTCCCTGTCCGGCACAGTACGCGCGGACTATGTGCGGCAGGAGCTGGCGAACGATGCACCTGCGCGCCGCGAGGTTCAGTTGATGCTGGCGGCCATCGAGGCCGACGTCGCATTGCGCGTCGAAGACAAGCTCCTCGCCGACCTCGGCGCGCCGGGATCCCTGGCGGCCGGTAGTCGCGTGGGGGCGTATGTCTTGGAAGCGCTGATCGGTGAGGGTGGGATGGGTGAGGTCTATCGTGCCGAACGCGAGGGAGGCGAGTTCCGGCAGACGGTGGCCGTGAAGGTGTTGCGCGCTGGATTGCGTTCCGCATCGCTCATCCGCCGCTTTCAGTCGGAACGCCAGATTCTGGCCCGTCTCACGCACCCCTCGATCGTGGCGATGCTGGACGGCGGACTGACGGATGACGGCCGGCCCTACCTCGTTATGCAATACGTCGATGGACAACCGATCACGACGTACTGTGAGACCCTGCAGCTTTCCGTCGAACAGCGCTTGCGCCTCTTCCTTCGTGTGGCGAACGCTGTGCAGTTCGCCCACGCGCGCTTGGTGGTGCATCGGGATATCAAGCCGTCGAATATCATGGTGACCCCCGAAGGAGACGTGCGGCTGCTGGACTTCGGGATTGCCAAGTTGCTGGCTGCCGAGGGTGACGCCAGCGGCTCGGAGACGCAGTCGTTGTTGCGGCTGTTGACCCCGGAGCACGCCGCTCCGGAACAGGTGCGTGGCGAGCCGGTGACGACGGCGACGGATGTCTACGCACTCGGGGTCCTGCTGTATCAGCTGCTGACGGGGCGTCCGCCGCATCGACTGGATGGACGCTCGCTCTCGGAATTCGAGCGAGACATTCTCTCGACCGACGCCGCGGCGCCCAGTACCGTCGTGGAGGATCGTCGCCGTCAGCGGCAATTGTCCGGCGACCTCGATCGCATCACCGCAATGGCCCTGCGAAAGGAGCCTGAGCGGCGCTACGTGTCGGCCGCCCAATTGGCCGAAGACGTCCAGCGGCACTTGGACGGCATTCCGGTGCTGGCGGAGGTCGATCGCGTCTCGTATCGCGTGCGGAAATTTGTCAGCCGCAACCGCGCCCTGGTCGGCAGCGTGGTGACGGTCGCCGCGTTAGTTCTAGCGTTCGGCACACTCTCCCTGACGCAGGCGCGGCGGATCGCCAGGGAGCGCGACCGCGCCGAACACGCGCAGGCATCGACCGAGAGTGCGCTGGTTCTGCTGACGTCCCTGTTCGAACGCGCCAATCCCGTCCTGGCCCCGGGCGGCGACACGCTTCGCGTGCGTGATTTGTTGTCAGCCGCGGAGCTTGCCATCGACACCATGGCGACGCAGCCGGCGATGCAGGCCCGGCTCTGGCGCGTCGTCGGTGCCATGCACGCCGCTCGTGGGACCCTGAATCACGCGCGCGACCTGTTGCAACGCTCATACGATCGACAGATGGAGCTCTCGGGCAGCGATTCGGTGGATGTCATTCGCACTTACCTGTCGCTGGCCAACGTCGTGCTGTCCTATGAGGGCCCTGACGCCGCTCGGCCCATGTTTCAGGCAGCGCTCACACGAGCGACAAACCTTCAGGGCGCCACCAGTCCGTTGGCGCGCGAAGCGCAGTTGAGTCTGGCGGGAACGATCTCGGACCTCCGCGAGCGGCGACAGGTGGTGGAGCGCTACCTCCAAGAGGTCGGACGCGCCGCCAAGGCTGACTCCATGGAAGTCGCGAGCGGGTTGTCCTCCCAGGCGGAAGTGCTGCTTGGGCAGGGGCAGTATGCGCAGGCGACCGTGCTCTTTGATGAAGTGGTGCGCTTGGTGGCGACGATGCTTCCGCGGGAGAATCCGATCGTTTCGCAAGTGATGACGAATGCAGCGGCGTCGCACCTGAAGGCCGGAGAGCTCGTGCGATCCGAAGAGATCATCCGGGACGTATTGGCCATTGATGCGCGGAGCACGAGCCTCGACTCCATCGCGTACTCGCGACATCTGGAGACGCTGGGGCAGATCCAGGCCCTGCGCGGGTATCACGACGACGCGGAGCAGACCTTGCGCGAAGTCCTGCGCGTGCGACGCGGCGCCCTCGATCGCAATGCCTTTGATATCTGGAACGTGACGCGAAGCTTGGCGATCGTGGTCGGCGAGCGAGGCCGGACCGCGGACGCCATCGCGCTGCTCGACAGTTCCATCGCCATGGCCGTAGCGTCCGGCGCAGCGCCGGGTCCGCGCGGTGTCTTGCGTGGCCAGCGGGCAATGCAGCTGCTGGTGATGAGCCGGACCGCCGAGGCGGCCCGCGAGCTACACGAGGTTGAGGGCATCGTGCGGCAGGCATACGACACCAACACCGAGGCTCGCGCCGAATTGGAACTGTGGTTAGGCGTGCTGTCCATGTCGCAAGCGCGGCCACAGGACGCGCTGTCACACTTTCAGACCGGGCAACGTATCCTCACGCCGCTGGTTCCACCGGGTCACATGCAGCTGGCGATGCAGACATGCGGCGCGGCCGTTGCCTTGAGCGCACTCGGCCGCACGGCGGAAGCCCGCGTCGCGCGCGAGCCTGCGTGTTCGCGGCATGCCAAGCACGGGACGCGAAACATCCTCATCGCCCGATGGGCAGAGCGTCCACCCGCTGCCGAGTCGCGGTGAATTCACGAGGAGAGCGGCCGACCCGCTAAGTCGCGCACGGCGGACATGCGCGTCCGCGCCGCCGAAGGGGCCGGGCCAGCGTGGCGGCTGCCCGAGGGGAGGATCTGCTGCGACAGGCGTCGGACGTTACTTCGCGACGCGCACCCCTGCCGAACGCCGGGCCCGCCGTGCGCCCGAAACCACAAATACTCTTGTGGCGTATATGCATGCAACGCATTTTGGACGCCCGGTGTCCAACGGGCACCGCCACCGGATACGACGCCCCATGACCGAACACGTCTTCTCGATCCTCGAGTACCATGTCTTGCTGGCCCTTTCGCAGGGACGGCTCCATGGGTACGCCATCAAGGACGCGATCGCCGCGGACTCCGATGGCACGCAAACGCCGCGCGCCGGGTCTCTCTACCGCGTTATTGGGCGACTCTTGGTTCAGGGCATCATCACCGAGACCGAAGGCGCGGGGGCGGATGCCCGCGCCGCCCATCCGGGCCACGCGAGGCGGTATTACGCTCTGACGCCTAACGGCAAACGCGCCTTGGCCGCCGAGGCGCAGCGCCTCAAGCGCACCGCGCAGGTCGCGGCCAAGCGACTCGGGACGCTGGGAGGACGCTCATGAAGTCCTTCCTGCTGTCACTCGTTCGCCTGTTCCCGATGGCGTTCCGGGCACGCTTTGGCGACGAACTCAACGAGATGATCGCGCGTGACTATGAAGCCGCAAGGGACCAAGGCGCGGTGGCACGATGCTGGTTCATGCTGACGGAAACCGCCGACCTGCTGGGCAGCGCGATCGCGGAGCGCGTTCGGCCGGTCGTGCACACCACCTACCTTCCTCGACAAACCATGCGACTCACCGACGCCTGGGCGAACGATTTACGCCACGCGGTCCGTTCGCTCCGGCGTTCTCCGGGCTTCACCATCGTGGCGATCGGAACCCTGGGGCTCGCCATTGGTGCGAACGCGGGCATCTTCACCGTCGTGCAGCGCGTGTTGCTGGACCCGCTGCCGTTCGCGCAGCCGGACCGATTGATGCACGTGGCGGCCACGGCCCCAGGTTCGGATCTGCCAGCAGAGTTCGGACTGTCCAATGAGTTCTACGTCCAGTTTCGTGAACAGTCGAAGCTGGCGTCGGATGTAGCGGTGTTTAACGGCGGTACCTCGACCATGCGTGTCGGCGATCGCGTGGAGCGTGTGCCGATGGTCTGGCCGACCTGGAACTTGCCCGCGCTCCTTGGATTGAAGCCCATCCTTGGGCGGCTGCCCACGGCCGACGATGGGAATCGTGTCTCATTGATTACCTACGCGGCGTGGCAAAGTTGGTTCGGCGGTGATTCGTCGGTCATCGGCAAGGTATACGAGATCAGCTACAGCCGCCGGGAGATCATTGGCGTGTTGGGCCCCGACGTTGCCTTTCCGTCAGACGCAACGCTCATCTGGAATTCCAGCGTCATCCAGGCGGATTCGATCCAACCGGGCCGGCTGGGGTTGACGATGGTCGCGCGCGCCAAGCCCGGCGTGACGCCCGATGCCCTGGCGCGTGAGTTCACGGCACTCTCCAAGCGTCTCCCGGAGCGCTTCGGTGGACCGCCAACCTACCCGCGGCTGATCCAACAACTCAGTATCATCACCCGCCCGCTGGAAGCGCAGATGCTTGGCCGGTATGCCAGCGCCATTTGGGTGCTGATGGCAAGTGTGGCTATTGTGCTGCTGGTTGCCTGTTTCAACGTTGCCAACCTGACACTGGTTCGGACGGAGTCCCGCCAACGCGAGATGGCGCTGCGGCAAGCAGTGGGCGCTGGACGCGCACAGCTCATGCGATTGCAGCTGGCGGAAACCACGGTGATCGCCGTCGCGGCCGGTGCGCTGGCCATTCTGCTGGCCCGACTGTCCCTTCCGTTGCTTATTGGCGCGGCCCCCACTGGCGTGCCGCGCATCGGAACGGGAAACATCGGCTGGTCGACGCTGGTCTTTGCCGCTCTGGCCGCCATCGTGACGGCTCTGGCGTGCGGCGTGGTACCCGCGCTCCGTGCCGCATCACCGAACCTCACACGACTTCGTGAGTCGGGGCGCGGCGCGACGCCACGTCGTCACTGGCTACGCGATGGCTTGGTCATCGGCCAGTCGGCGTTGGCCTTGGTGCTGCTGATCGGGTCGGGCTTGTTGTTCCGCAGTTACGCCAAGCTCAACGAAGTCCGGCCGGGCTACGAAACGAAAGACCTCTTCACCTTTCAGTTCGCGCCAGAGCAACCGCGACTGCGCGATGGTGCCGACTGGACGGCATTCCATCTGGAGATGATGGATCGATTGAAGGCGATTCCTGGCGTGGAATCGGTGGGCATCGTGGAGAACGTGCCGCTCGACGAGGGAACGGCGATCGTGCCGTTCATCCCAGAAGGAGCTGCCGGCGATGCCCAGCGCCGCATCGACATCACCTTCGCCGGCCCGGGATACTTCGAAACGATGGGCATCAAGGTGCGCGCCGGACGTCCGTTCACACGCGACGACAATACATCGAACTTCGGCAACGCGGTCATCAGCGCGAGCGCCGCGGAAAAGCTGTGGCCCGGACTCGATCCGCTGGGCCGGCGCTTCAAGGCGCAGAGCGACAGCAGTTGGAGCACGGTGGTCGGCGTTGTCGACGACGTGATCCAGAATGACCTGCGTCAAACGCCGGCTCCGACGGTCTATTTCGCGTTGCGTGGACCGCATCCCAGCGACTGGCGCCTGACGTCGCCGGGCTATGTCGTCCGTACGGCGCGCGCCGAGGGCATCGAGCCGGCCATCAAGGCCGTCGTGAAGGAACTCGCGCCGGAGGCTCCTGTCTATCGCACCTACACAATGGACTTTCTGTCGAAGCGGTCCAAGATCCAGCTGACCTTCACCATGCTCACGCTTGGCGTCATTTCAACCTTGGCGTTGTTGCTCGGCTCCGTCGGGTTGTATGGGGTGCTGTCGCACCTTGTGTCCGAACGCACGCGAGAGATTGGCGTGCGGATGGCCCTTGGGGCAGAGGCATCACAGGTCCGCCGCATGGTCGTGAGCCAAGGCGGACGCATCGTTGGCATCGGTGTCGTCCTTGGCGTCGCGGTGTCCCTTGCGGTCACACGCGGGCTCACTCGCTTGCTGTACGGCGTGAATCCGATGGACCTGACCACCTTCGTAACGATGTCGTTCCTCATGATGTGCATCGGCTTCCTCGCGAGTTACCTCCCGGCGCGCCGGGCCTCGAGTGTGGATCCGATCGAATCGTTACGAGGCGAGTGAACAGTCACGCGCCGTCCGAAGCTCGGCACGTCGGTGTCATCTGCCAACTCCGTGTCGCAGCCGGTATCAGCTGCAACACAGAGAAGGGCCGTCAGCGTGACGGGTGGGGGTAGCTCGCGGGCTGACGTCTGAACGTCGACGGCGAGTCAGCGCACGATGGTGCGCTGGACCGCGCGGGCGACGGGTTGCGGCAGGTCGTCCAGGACGCCTAACACACGCTGCAGCATCTTCAGCTTGGTTCCGCCGAGCGCCGGCGGAACCACGGCATCAATGAGGTGCGGCCCGGGCGTGGCCAGCGCGCGCTCGAACGCCTCGACGAAGGCGTCGTTGGTGCTGGCCCGCACGGCAGGTACACCCATGCCCTGCGCAAGCGACACGAAGTTCAGCACTGGGGCGTGAAGATCGAGCTGCCCCTTGGCCTTGGGGCCGGCCTGATTGGCGCCGACGCGTTGCAGCTCCATGTCCAGGATCGCATACGCCGCGTTGTTGAAGATGACCGCCACGACGTGCAAGTTCTCGCGGGCCATCGTCCACAGCGCCTGGATGGTGTACATGGCCGTCCCGTCACCAATCAAGGCCACGACGGTGCGGTCGGGGCAGGCGATCGCCGCCCCCACGGCATTCGGCAGCCCCTGGCCGATGGCTCCCCCCGTGAGCGTGATCAGGTCGTGACGGCGCGCCCCGGCCGTTAGGCGGCCGAGCATGAATCCCGACGTGATGGCCTCATCAATGAGGATCGCACGTTCTGGCAGGAGGTGTCCAACCGCCTGACACACGGTCTCCGCCGAGAGCTTCTTGCCGCGCGGACGGCTCGGCGGCGACGCAGGTTGTACCACGGGCGCCGCCGCGTTGGCGCCGACGGCATGGCACAGCGCCTCCAGGCTCCCCACTACGTCCTGAGATCCCGTTGCTAGGGTCACAACGTTGCAACTGTCGGGAACAAGGGTGCTCTTCTTTCCAGGGTACGCGAAGAACGTGACCGGTGTCTTGGCGTCCACCAGGATCAGGTGGTGCAGGTCCTTGAGCTGTACGGTGGCCAGTTCGCCCAGGTAGGCCACGCGCTCCACCGCGGGGAGTCCGGCGCCTCGTGCCAAGCGGGTGGGGAAGACTTCTGCGAGTAGCCGCACGCCTGAATGCGCGGCGAGGCGCGCCGCGGCCATGAGTCCGGGCTCGCGCAACGCGGCACCGCCCAGCAGCAAGGCCGTGTTGCGGCCGGCGGAGAGGGTCTTGGCCACCGCGGCGATGGCGGCGTCATCGGCCACGGGTCGAGCAGGGGACGCGGGGAGAGTCGCCGGACTGCCGCCGTCGCTCCACGACACGTCGGCCGGAAGGACGAGTGTGGCCACCTGTCCGGGAGGGCCCTTGGCGGCGGCCACCGCATCGGCAACATCAGAACCAAGCGTCGCCGTCGAGCGCGCGGTTCGCACAAACCCGGGCGAGACGTTGCGAGCCACCGTCTCGATATCGGACTGCAGCTGCGCGTCGTACTGCACGTGGTACGTCGCGTGGTCGCCGACGATGTTGACGATGGGCACCTTGCCCTTTCGCGCGTTATGCAGGTTGGCGAGTCCGTTCCCCAGGCCGCACCCAAGGTGCAACAGGGTGGCCGCCGGCTTGTCCGCCATGCGCGCATACCCATCGGCGGCCCCCGTCGCGACGCCCTCGAACAGGCACAGCACCGGCCGCATCTGCGGCACGGAGTCTAGTGCTGCGACAAAGTGCATCTCGCTGGTGCCGGGATTCGTGAAGCAAACCTCGATCCCGGCATTCGCCAGCGTGTGCAGGAGGGCATGGGCGCCGTTCATTCGTTCCGCGGGTGGAGACGCCCCCATGTTGCGTCGCGGGGAGGAGCACCACAAGCGGTCGCGTTCGGTCGAACGCTGTCCACATCGACGCCCTTTCGTCGCCGTCACCTGAAAGCAGCGCTTCGTGCGTGATTGGTGCGTCTCCCAAGGTCGTGACCCATGATGAACTCCCGCCGACACACCGTCAGTTTGGTCGTGGTCCTCATTGCATCCGCTTGCACTCGAGACGAACCGACGGCGCTGCCTCTGGCACCTGACGTTCTGAGCGCGTCGGGCCGCGCGGCGCCCACGGCGGCGTGTACGCGTCAGTGGGCCACCGCCGTCAGTGGGAGCTGGTCGAATGCCCTGCGGTGGTCACCGGTGGGGGTTCCCCAAGCAACGGACGTGGTCTGCATTGATGCCGTAGGGCGGTATACCGTCACGGTGAACACCGTGGTGAGTGTCCGCGAGGTGCAGTTGGGCGACGGGACCTCACCGGCGCAGCTGACGGTGGCGCCAGCGGCACAGCTACAGGTCAACAACGTCCTTCGGGTGAAGGCCCAGGCGGTGCTGGAGGCTCAGGGGTGCCCGCTACCGTTCGGGCTCGCCTCGGGCGCGGTCATCGTCGATGGGACCATTCAGACGGCCGGTCCCTGCACGACAATGTTCATCCCTTGGGCGTCGCTCACGAACCGTGGGCGCCTCTCGTTCCCCATTTCGACGCAGCTCCTGCTCGCGACAAACATCGATGTGCAAAACAGTGGCACCATCAATGTGAACGCCCCCGTTACCGTCGATCTCACTCGTGCCCGAAACTTCGTGATGTCTGGCGGGGCCGTGATTGGCTCGTCCACGGTCACGCTCCTCGGTAACTGGGCTGGGGCGCACCTCAACACCTTCGTCTGGACGGCCGGGACACTCGGCGAACAGATCCCTGGCGGACCGCCCGTGGTTCAGCTGAGCGGCACCGATCTGCAGCTGGGCGCATCAACGCTCGTCGGCACCATCGCGATGTCCGATGGCTCGTCCGGGACGCAGCTGACGGGGGACATCGGTGCCAGCCTTCGCGTCATCGCGACGAACGAATCCGGTAACCCGTTTGTACTCTCCAGCGGGACGTCGGCGCCGCTGGTGGTGAGCGGTACGTTGGAGTTGGCCCGCGGAAGCACATCCGCCAACGCGACGTACTCGGCGCCAACCGGCATCGTGAATGCCAATACCATCCACACGCATGCAGGACCGGTCACGTTGCAGCTGGACAGCCTGGTCAACGACGGGGCACTGACGCTGGACGATACACTCTACGTCGGGGGGTTCGGGTCGTTGCTCCGAAACCGTGGCACCGTGAACGTGAACGGCGGACAGTTGAAGCTGGTGGGGGGACGGCTGGCCTCAGCGGGGACCATCGTTGGTCCTGCCTCGTACGCGAACGCCTTCATCACCGGGTGGGGCGATGTGGGTGACGCAACATTGAAAGTCACCACGGTGGACCCCGGCGATGCCATCACGAATACCTTCCAGACGTTGTCATTTTCCGGGTTGGTCCTGGACGCCTTGTCCTTGGTGACGCTCGATGTGGGTGGCACGACCACCGGGACGTACGACCGGCTGCTGTTGAACGGCCCGGCTACGGTGTCGGGGACGCTGAGCATCCGCACCAAGTCGCCATTTGTGGGCGGCGTCTGCGGACAGAGCATTCCTGTATTGCAGGCGGGCGCTGGCGGATCGATCAATGGACAATTCGCCGCACTGTTAGGCATGAACCCATCGCCCGGGCATGCCTGGCGTGCCACGCGACCGACGCCCAACATCTTGCTGGCGGGATACGATCCGACGGTGCAGATCTCCCAATCGACCACCGCCCTGACGACCACCGAAGGTCAGCCCGCGACGGCGGCGTTCTCGTTGTGCCTGAAGAACGCGCCCGTGGCGAACGTGACGATCGCCACGTCTACGCAGCTCAATCAGGTGATTCCCCTCCCAAACGTCTTCTCGGCAACTCCATTGAACTGGGAATTGCCGTTCACATCGACCGTGACGGCGTTCGACGACAACATCGTCGATCCGCCCATGACGGACTCCCTTCGCTTCGGCGTCTCCAGCAGCGACCCGGCGTACAACAACGTCGCGGTGCCGGCGATCTCTGCTGTGGTCATCGATAACGACGGGAACGCCGACCTGGCGCTTTCCATTCCAGTGCCGCCGCCGTCGCTCACGCTTGGGCAGGTCTTTTCCGCGACCTTCCGAAGCACAAACAACGGGCCCACGCTTTCGACTGGTGCTTCACTGACCATCCCGGTGCCGAGCGGCTTCAAGTTCCTGAGCGCCAGCGGAGCGACCTGCCATGCGGACGCGTTTGGCCTGGTGTGTCAGGTCCCTGGGTCAGCGTCCGGGGCGTTTGTGGATTGGGTCATCACGGCGCAGGCCAAAGCGGTCGGAACGTTCCCGGTGACCATGACACTCACTGGCGACCAGCCCGACGCCAACGCGGCGAACAACATTCTTCTGAGAAATATCGTGGTGCACTGAGGGGCGTCGTCGGATGCCACACATGCGAAGCAATGCAGAGCTCACGCGTCATGGGCCGCTCTTTTGCGGCGGCTCGGGCTAGCCCTAGTGGTCAGCGGCCGTGAGGCTCTGCATGTTCTCCGCGTCTCGCTGCCGAACGCGCGCGGGGCGCGGCGTCGCGCCGCCATCACACGCCAGACGCTCCCCACACGGAGTGGTTCATGCCCGCCAAGCAGGCGCGCCGTCGAGTTACGCGGAGGTCGACAAAATCCCCTGACCTCCTGATCAACGCCCTGGGCGTTGAGACCGCGTTTCCACTGCACGTGGACCAGAGCCTGCAGGAAATTGCCTGGCGATGGAACTACGTGCTCCGCAACCGAAAGCGATGGACCAGCCGGGGGGACGCGGCACAACGACAGCGCGATGAACTGCAGGACCTGGTCGAGCAATTCGGGTTGCAGCCGGCGGACCTGATCAAGATTGCCGACGCGGGGCTGGCCGAGATTTCGATGCCCTTTGTGGAGGAGTCGGTCGGCTGGGAGTACCGCATTTTCCCGTGGGAGTACGCGCTGGCGGCGGCCACGCGTGAACGGCGACACGCGATCAACAAGGACTTCACTGTCGTCCGCCATCTGCGGCGACCGGACAAGAAGCGACCTCGCCAGAAAGCGACCCTCCTGTACGTGGAGAGTGCGCCCGTACGCGCGCTCTCCGACGGGTACGACTTCACGTCGGAACGACAGATGATCCAAGGAGTGGCGACGGCGGCCAGTCTGGACTTGGTGCAGCTGATCAATCCCACGCTGAAGCAGTTGCGGGCCACCATTGAGACGGTGCGTCCGCGCATCGTGCACCTGACAGGCTTTGACACGCATCAGGCGCGTGCCCTGCTCAACGGCAAGAGCACCGCTGAGGAGCGACAGCTGCAGGATGGGTTCGTGCTGTCGAACGGACGAGATGGGTACGAGGAGGTCAACTCGATCGAGCTGGCCAAGGCGCTCACCGCGGACGGCACCGCGCCAGACCTTGTCAGCTGCAACTTTTATTACTCCGCTCCCCGGTCGGCGGCATTGTGCGTGGCCTTTGGCGCCCGGGCGGCCATTGGCTATCAAGACACCTTCGACGACGCGTTGGCCGAGTTGTTCTTTGCCACCCTCTACCGGGCGTGGACCTTCTCGGGCAACAGCGCCACGTCCGCTTTCCGCTACGCGTGGCAGCAAGTGCGCGCGCAAGGGAGGCGCATTACGGGTACGGGTCTGGTACTCTGGAACGCCGACTCGATTGCTCCCAAGCGAAAGGGCGCGGCAACCACCGTCATCCCGGTGCAAGGCATTACCGAGGAATGGCAACGTCACCAACGCCCCGAACCGGTGACAGCTGCCACGGCGCGCGCCGATCTCGACGTGCGGGTGAAGGAATTTCCCCAGATCAACTATTCGATCCTGCACAACAATCGCCCCCTCTTTGATGCCTTCACCATCAAGAAGAATCGCGGCGACATCGGAGCGGTGGACGGCATTCGCATCAATGTGGAACTCCACGTGGGCCGGGACTCCTACCCGTTCCGGATGCAGACCTCTATCGGCGCCACGCAGCCACAGATCGACATCGCCGACAAGATCAAGATCTCCCTGGCTTCCACCCTGTCGCGGGCAGTGCGTGAGAGCATACGGACCAGTCTCTATATAGATGTCTCGTTCGAGGACGTGGTTCTCTACCGGGAAACCAAGCGCGTCACGCTGCTGCCGGTGGACGAGTGGCAGGACTCCGATGCCAACCGCAAGTGGTTGCCGTCGTTTGTGCTGCCGAGGGATCCGGCCGTCAGCCGCATCATCGACTTGTCACAGCGGTACCTGCAGGCCTTGCGCGACGACCCCACGGCGGGCTTCGACGGCTACCAAAGCGTGGAAGAGCTGGACACCAAGCGACGCAAATACGATTGCACCGGTGTCGACCGTCAGGTGCAAGCCATCTGGTCGGCGTTGCTGTACGAGACACCGTTGGCGTACATCAACCCGCCGCCGACCTTCACGGACTCGTCTCAACGCTTGCGCTCACCGTCGGAGGTGATCGACGGTCATCGCGGGACGTGCATCGACCTGGCCCTGCTGGTCGCGTCGTGCCTCGAATACGTGGAGATCTATCCAACGATCATTCTACTGACCGATCACGCCTTCCCGTGCTACTGGCGCAACGAGTCGTACTACGACGACTTCACGCTCGCCCGCTCGGACGCCATCGACGCCCAGATGCTGCGGGAGCCGGCGAGCGGGTCGGGAGGCGAGGCGACGCAACAGACCGATAGCTGGTACTACGTCAAGGCGCACTTCCGCGAGGTGCTCGGCGAGATCACGGCCGGACGCCTGGTCCCCTTGGAAGCCACCTGTTTATGCTGGCGGAACTCCTTTGCCGACGCCTGTGACCAGGGGGCCAAGAACCTTTCTCGCCGCAGTCGCTTCGACTCCATGCTGGACATCCGGTCGGCGCGCATCGACGAGGACTCGCCGGTGACGCCACTCCCCCTGTTGCGCGTGGAGGCCTGACGATGAGCCAGCAACCGCACTCAGTCGAATCGGTCCGCGACGCCCTGGCGGCGTGCTCGGCGGATGCGTTGGAGCTGAAGGTCTACGGCAGTGACACGGACCCCAGCGACCTGCCGTCAACGGGGACGCGACGTCGCGCCACGCGGCGCGGTCGTCCAGATCCCGTGCAGCGGGCATCGTTGTACCTGAATCGGCACGGTGTCTTGGAGTGGCACTTCTCGCAGGCCATTCCGCCGCAGGCCATGCGCGGGCGCCGCTCCGCCGCCACCGAGTCGGGCGAGGTGCCGGACGGCGAGTTGGTGGACGTGTTCGAGTACGAGACACTGGATGCCAATTCCGTCGGCCAGTTCCTGGACAAAGCCGACCATCGATTGAACGAGCGCCTGAAGAGCGACGAACGGATGTATCGCTTGTCGGCGCCTGCACCGGGGGCCATCCCGACGGCCGCGCCCATCACGGCGCCACTCAAGGGGAAGAAGCGCCGGCTGCTGATTGTCCATGGCACCTTCAGCAAGTCGCTGGCGCTGCTGGAGGGAATGGGAAGGGCGCCGAATGCCGATGCGTTCTACCAAGCGGTGTTCAATACGTACGATGAGGTTCTGGCGTTCGAGCACCCGACGTTGTCCGTCAGCCCGGTGTTGAATGCGTTGGACCTGCGGCGCTCGTTGTCGTCCATCGACGGACCGCTGGATATCATCGCGCACAGTCGTGGAGGGCTGGTGACGCGCTGGACGATCGAAGCCTTCGGGCTGCCCGCCAGTAAAGTGCGGGCGATGTTGGTAGGATCCCCGTTAGGTGGGACGAGTCTGGCCTCGCCGCCGCGTCTTCGGGCGACGCTTGGTCTGATGACGAACTTCGGCTCGGCGCTCAAGGCGGCAGGTGGATTGGCCTCTGCGTACGTGCCATTTCTGGTTGCGCCGTTGGCAATCCTGAAGGTAGCGACCAGCGTGATTGGCGCGGTGGGCAACGCGCCCTTGCTTGATGGCACCATTGCCATGATTCCTGGGCTGGCCGCACAATCGCGCGTCAGCAACAACCCCGAACTCGTGCGCCTGGCGGCCATGACGTCCGGCGCGTCGGCGGAATACTACGTAGTGTCGAGTGACTTCGAGCCGCAGAGTCCGGGATGGAAATTTTGGAAGTGGTTCAAGGGACAGCGCATCGCCAACGCGGTCACGGACAAGATCTTTCCCGGCAAGAACGACTTGGTGGTGGACACCGACTCCATGACGGAGATTCCGAGTGGTGTCGTGCGACGCCGGGATTTTGGTACGAACGAAACCGTGCACCATACGAACTATTTTGAGCAAGCCAAGACCCTGTCGTTCATCATGGAGTCTTTCGGGGTGAAGTAACGGCTTGGCGGGGGTAGCGTGGTGGTGCGGAGTGCGCAGATTCTCACGCACTCCTTCACCTGCCTATGAAGCCGGTACGCCTCCCCTGTTTTTTCACGGTCCTCGTGCTCACCGCGAGCCCTGTCGCCGCTCGGGCCCAGGACGCCGACCTGATCCTTCGGAATGGTCGCGTCTGGACGGGAGACACCCTGCATCCCCGGGCGCAGGCGCTGGCGATTCGCGGCGAGCGAGTGATCGCGGTCGGCACGAACGCCGAGGTGGAGAAGCATCGCGCGACGCACACGCGAACTATGGACCTGAAGGGGCACTTTGTGACGCCCGGGTTCATCGATGACCACACGCACTTCAATCAGGCTGGTGCGCTGCTGATCGGGGCGAACCTGCTGGATGTGAGCACACCGGCACCATTCGCCCAACGCATCAAAGCGGCGGTTGCTCGCATGAGCCCGGGCACTTGGCTGACTGGCGGGGAATGGGGCGCGTATGAAGACAATCCCGCCAACAGCACCGGTCCGTCAGCTGCAAAGGTGGGAGCGCGTTTCTCACCGGACCGCTTCATGATCGACTCGGTGAGCGGTCGAACGCCGATGTTACTCAACCGCTGGGATCGCAGTGCGTATCTGGCCAACGGCGTAGCGTTGGAGCAGGCCGGGTTAAGTTGCGCGACGCCTGTGCCGGGGCTGGAGTGTGCCGACGGACGGGCCACGGGGCGTGTGGCGGACAGCGCGCTGGCGCGCGTGCGACGGGCTATCACCCCCACCACGTTCGACCAGCGTCTGCGCGAGGCCAGGGCCGCCATGTTGCACCTGGCGCAACTGGGCGTGACGACGATCCACGACATCACGCCGCCGTTCCAGCTGCCGGTGTACACGGAACTCAAGCGCCGCGGCGAACTCACCGTGCGCGTGTTCGCTCGGCCCACGCTGGACAAGTGGAATGAGCTGACATACGCCGGCATCTCCCCCGGATTTGGCGACGACTGGATCCGCCTGCGAGCCTTGAAAGGATTCGTCGACGGCATCCAGGGTAACTCCACCGCGCGCTTCTACGAGCCGCAGCTACACTCAGGCAAGCGCGGCGAATGGCGTGACAGCACCAACACCGCGGCCACCGACGGCCCCGGCTCGGGAATGGAGCCCGCGGGCAACATGGAGCGCCTCCTGTTCGGGCTCGATTCCGCGGGGTGGTGGGCGAATGTCCATGCCATCGGCGACCAGGCGATCGACACGGTACTTACGATCATGGAAAAGGTGATGACGACCAACGGCCCCAAGGAACGCCGCTGGCGCATCATCCATTCACAGGTCATCCGGAACGCTGAGGTGGCACAGCGCTACAAGCGGTTAGGCATCATCGCCGAGGTACAGCCGTACCACGCCATCGACGACATGCGGTGGATGGAACAGCGCATCGGCACGCGATCCAAATGGGCCTATGCCTTCAAGACGTTCCACGATGCGGGCGTGCCGCTGTTATTTGGGTCCGACTGGCCGGGCACCAATGCCAGCTGGTACACGGCAAACCCAATGACCATCATGTACGCTGCGACCACGCGACAAACATTGGACGGGAAACCGGCCGGTGGCTGGTTCCCCGAACAGCGCCTGGACCTTGAGACGAGCCTTCGTAGCTACACCATCAACAATGCGTGGGCCGAAGGCGAGGAGAAGTCGAAGGGGTCTCTGGAAGCAGGGAAGCTGGCGGACCTGGTCATCATCGATCGCGACCTCTTCGCGATTCCAACCACAGAACTGAAGGACGCCAAGGTGCTGCTGACGATGGTGGGCGGAAAGGTCGTATTCGATGGAGGATGGCGTGAGCACGACTGACGATGTGAATCCGAATCCTGTGGCCATGACGCCGTCCGCGCTGGGGCTGGTCCGCGAACGTGCGCTCACCTTCGATGCCGCGGGTTATCGCATTCCAGCAGCCCTGACGGTGCCGACGGCCGTTGCGTCTGGCGACACGGTTCCGTCGGCGATCCTTTTGATCCCTGGCTCATTGTTTGTCGACGTCCATGGCGACTTTCCCGCGTGGAACGTGTTCCCGCATGTGTATGGACACCTCGCGCGCCAGCTGAGCGCGCGCGGCCATGTCGTCTTCCGGTTCGCGAAACTCGGCCCGGGCACAGGGAGTGTGGCCATCGACGAAGCGACGGCGTCGCGACACCGGACGTGGGCCACGCGACTGCTGATTGCCCGGGCGGCCCATCAGGCCATGCGCGACGCACTCATCGCCGAGCAGCTCACACCATCCCAGACCGTTTTCGCTGGGCACAGCGAGGGCTCTGTGGTGGCGTCGCAGCTGGCGCTGGCCGAAGACGCCAAGATGTTCGATGCCGTGACGCTCTTGGCGGGACCGAGCGTGGGCATCCTGTCAATCATGTGCGAGCAGTCTCCGACGTTCGCACCCCCGGGCCTTGCTCCCGAATATTCGGCCGACATTCAAGCCGCCGTGGACCTGATACGTGCTGGCCAACCGATTCCGGCGGACCTTGCCGCCAAACCTGCGGCCAGAGCGTTAGGCGCGATGGATGCTAGCGGCCTCGCCTACATGCGCGATTGCGATGCCACGGATCCCACGCAGCTCGCTGCGGAGATTGCGCAACCCGTGCTGATCGTGCAGGGCGGGCGTGACGGGTCGGTACCCACGCACCACGGCGAACGGCTGCGCGACGCGCGCGACGGGCATCCGACCGTGTACAAGTACTTCCCAGAGCTGCAACACATGTTCAAGGTGCTCCCCGACGGCCTCAATCCCATGGAGGCATTTGGGCTGACGGGAGAGACGGACCCGCGCGTGTCCGCCGCGATGGACGAGTGGATCCGCGCCCTACCGCGGCGCGCCTAATTGTGGCATCGGTGGTAGAGTCGTCCGCCGAGCCCGGCCAGCCCGCCGCCTCCGCGCGGCGCATGCTGGCTCGTCTTTCGCCGGCGCTCGGGCTGATTGCCGTCGTATTGATCTTCACGATCCTAGCCGACGAGCCGTCGCGGTTCCTGTCGTCGTTCAACCTGCGGATCGTCCTGTCGCAAACGGTGATCACGGCGTTGGGTGCGATCGGGATGACGATGATCGTGGTGAGTGGCGGGATCGACCTTTCGGTGGGAGCGTCCATCGCCCTCACCGGCGTGATCACGGCCGTCGGGCTTCGCGATGGGTGGTCGCCGGCCCTGTCGGTCACCGCCGCCGTTGTTGCTGGCGGATTCATCGGTCTGGTGAACGGCGCCGTCATTACCACCCTGCGTGTCGTTCCGTTCATCGTCACCCTCGGCATGCTGGGGATCGCGCGTGGCACGGCGAAGTGGCTGGCCGGGGAGCAGACCGTCAATGTGCCGGCGTCTTGGGTGAACGACCTGGTAGTCACCATCCCCAAGCCTGCCTGGTTGGTGCTGCCCATCGGCGTCTGGACCGTCCTGGCGCTCGCCATCGTCGCCGCCCTGGTGCTTCGCTATACCGTGTTCGGGCGACGCATCTTTGCTTTGGGCTCGAACGAAGCCGCCGCCCGTGCCTGCGGCATTGATACCAATCGCCTGAAGATCGCGATCTACGGCGTGGCGGGTTGCCTGTTTGGGCTGACGGGGGTAATGCAGGTCTCGCGCCTTCGACAGGGTGATCCCACGGTAGCGAATGGCGCCGAACTGGATATCATCGCCGCGGTCGTGATTGGCGGCGGAAGCCTGAGTGGCGGCGAGGGGAGCATCGCGGGGTCGCTCATCGGCGCCCTGATCATGGCGTTCTTGCGCAACGGCTGCCAACAGATGGGATGGCCGAACTACATCCAGGAAATCATCATCGGCGTGATCATCGTGTTGGCGGTAGCGCTCGACCGCGCGCGCGCCGCTTGGGCAGAGCGGACGGCGGCGCTGACGATGGCCAGTGCCTGACATGCCATCGTACTTTGTGGACTCGCACGTTCACTTCTGGGACCCGAGCGTGCTGAAATATCCGTGGCTCGACGGCCTGCCGAACTTGAATGCTCCCTTTCTTCCAGCCGATTACCCGCCCTTCAATTCACGCGCGTCGAGCGCCGCGATCTTTGTGGAAGCCAACGTGGCGCCGGAGATGGCAGACCGCGAAGTCGCATGGGTTTCGCAGCTGGCGACCTGTGAACCACGCATTCGCGGGATCGTGGGATTCGTAGACCTGCTGGCCGATCGCTCGCGCCCGGCCGCGTTGGCGCGACTGCGCGCAACGCGACGTGTAGTTGGCGTCAGGCACAACATTCAGGGGCAACCGTCGGGATTTGCCGTGCAGGCGACGTTTGTTCGTGGTGTCCAGGAAGCTGGTCAGCTCGGCCTGGTGTTTGACCTGTGCGTCACGGCCAACCAGCTGCAAGAAGCCACCGAGTTGGTACGACAGTGCCCGAACACGACCTTCGTCCTTGACCACTGCGGCAAGCCAGCCATCAGGGACGGCCACTTTGCCTCCTGGGCCGAAGACCTTCGCCGGTTGGCGCAGTACGAAAACGTGTCCTGCAAGTTGTCCGGGTTGCTCACGGAGGCCGAGGCGGGGCAGTGCACGTTTGAGGTGTTGCAGCCGTACGCAACACACGCCCTTGCCTGCTTTGGCCCCTCGCGACTGCTCTATGGCAGTGACTGGCCCGTTTGTACCCTTCGCGGTGGCGAATCGCAGTGGTGGGCGCTCATGGACCAGTTCACGGCGACTTTTCCCTCGAATGCGCGCGACGACTTCTACGCGGGTAACGCCGCGCGCATCTACGGCATCACGTTCGATCCCAATGACTGACCGCATTCAACTCACTGGCCGCACGGCGATTGTCACCGGGGGAAGTTCCGGCATCGGCCAGGCGATCGCCATCCTCTTCGCGGCGCGTGGCGCTGCCGTGACCATCTTGGACACGTCGCCAGCTGATACCACGCTGCGTGCGATCACGGACGCTGGCGGGCAGGCCACTTACCTCGCGTGCGACGTGACCAACCAATCGGCAGTCGATCTCGCGTTCGACACGGTTGGCACCTTGGATGTGCTCGTGAATAGCGCGGGGGTGGCACACATTGGGACGGTGGAGCAGACCACGGAGGCCGACCTCGATCGTGTGTACGCGGTGAATGTGAAAGGCGTGTACAACTGCCTCCGAGCCGGTGTGCGCGCGATGAAGGGGCGGGGCGGAGCAATCCTCAACCTGGCGTCGGTCGCGTCCACCGTGGGCATTGCCGATCGCTTTGCATATTCCATGAGCAAGGGCGCCGTGCTGACGATGACGCTCTCGGTCGCGCGAGATTACATCGACCAGAAGATCCGTTGCAACTGCGTGGCACCGGGGCGCGTGCACACTCCCTTCGTTGACGGCTACCTGGCGCGCACCTACCCTGGGCGCGAGGCCGAGATGTTCGAGAAGCTGGCCCGAACGCAACCGATTGGGCGCATGGGCCAGCCACACGAGATAGCCGAGTTGGCATTGTTCCTATGTTCCGACGCCGCATCGTTCATCACTGGGAGCAACTTCCCGATCGATGGCGGCTTTGTTTCACTCAAGATGTAGGCGCGGCCAACCGATGAGCGATCGCGTCATTGTCCGCGTGGACGTGCATGACATCCGCTTTCCGACGTCGCAACGACTGGACGGCTCGGATGCCATGAACCCGGATCCCGACTACTCGGCAGCGTACGTGATACTGCGGACGGATGCCGGCGATGGGCTCGAGGGGCATGGCCTGACCTTCACCATTGGTCGAGGCAACGAGCTGTGTGTTGCTGCTGTGGAGGCCCTTGCCCCGTTGGTCCGCGGGCTGTCGCTGCGCGCCATCACGTCGGACATGGGGGCCTTCTGGCGGCGGATCACCGGCGACTCACAGCTGCGTTGGGTGGGCCCCGAGAAGGGCGTCATTCACCTGGCCACAGCGGCGCTCGTCAACGCCGTGTGGGACTTGTGGGCCAAGGTCGAAGGCAAGCCGTTGTGGAAGCTGTTGGCCGATCTGTCACCTGAGGAGATCGTCAGGTGCATCGACTTTCGCTACCTGACGGACGCCCTCACACCGGACGAGGCGCTGGCGATCTTGCAGCGACGCCACGCCACGCGTCACGAGCGAGCCGCGGAGCTGCAACGCGACGGATACCCGGCGTACACCACGTCAGCGGGGTGGTTGGGGTACCCAGACGAGAAGATCCGGCACCTCTGTCAGTCGGGCGTGGACGAGGGCTGGTCACACTTCAAGATCAAGGTGGGGCGCGACCTGGCGGACGACGTGCGGCGGGCCCGCATCATCCGCGAGGTGATCGGTCCTGAGCGAAAGCTGATGATGGATGCCAACCAGGTGTGGGACGTGGACGAGGCCATCGCCAACATGCGCGTCCTGGCACGCTTCGACCCATGGTGGATCGAAGAGCCCACGAGCCCCGACGATGTGCTGGGCCACGCCGCGATCGCTCGCGCGATTGCCCCGATCGGGGTGGCGACGGGAGAACATTGCCAGAACCGCATCGTGTTCAAGCAGTTGATGCAGGCGCGGGCGATCCGTTTCTGTCAGATCGATAGCTGTCGGCTGGGCGGCGTGAACGAGGTGCTGGCAGTGTTGCTGCTGGCGGCAAAGTTCAACGTGCCCGTCTGTCCGCACGCCGGTGGGGTGGGGTTGTGCGAGTACGTGCAGCACCTCGCCATCTTCGACTACCTGTGCGTGAGCGCGTCGCTCGAGGACCGGATCGTCGAATACGTGGATCACCTGCACGAGCACTTCGTCGATCCCGTGGTGATGCGCGGCGGCCGATATGTCCCCCCGACGGCGCCGGGCTACAGCATTACCATGAAGCCAGAGAGTCTGCAGCAGTTCGCCTATCCGGATGGACCGGTGTGGCGCGAACGCGCACAGGCGTGAGGACATTCACGATGTCGCCAACAGACTGTCGGGCGCGGGGCCGTGCACCTGCCTGAGACAATGCGTGCTGCCGTCCTCGTGGACGTGAATCGACTTGAGGTGCGCGATGTTCCGTGCATTTCACCAGCGCCCCACGAGGTACGGGTGCGCGTCGACGCGGTCGGACTCTGCGGAACGGACCTGCACATCGTACACGGTCACGCCAACTACAACTTTGACGCCCAGGGCCGTGTGCGACCGCTGCGAGAACAGCCGCAGATTCTGGGACATGAGATTGCCGGCACGGTCCACGAAGTTGGCGCGCGAGTGAAAGGGCTGTCGCCGGGCGATCGCGTGATCATGGACCAGGGGCGCTGCTGCGTGAGCGAATGGCGAGACCCGCTGTGTGAGTACTGCCGCAGCGCCGCATCGCATCAATGCGAACGCTACAGCGAACATGGCATCACCGGATTGCCGGGGGGCTTTGCCGAGTTCATCACCATTCCCGGCCGGAATGCGGTCCGCGTTAGCACCGGCATCGCCGCCGAGCATGCAGCGCTCAGCGAGCCTCTGGGGTGCGTGATTCACGCGTCGGAGATGGTGGCGCACGCGCAAAGCCGTTACACGTTAGGCGGCACGGGCGACGCGGCGGTACGGAGTGTGTTGATCTGCGGCGGTGGTCCCGCCGGACTACTCTTTGTGCAGCACCTGCGTCGCGTCGTGGGATTCGGTGGACGAATCCTGGTCAGCGAACCCTCAGCGCATCGTCGAGCGTTGGCCGAACGCTTTGGTGCGGACACCGTGGATCCCACGTCCGTCAGCTTAGTGGAGTGGGTGGACGAATGGACGTCGGGGCGGCGCGTGGAGTACGTGATCGAGGCGTCGGGGGCCGGCGCGGTCTTTTCGGCTATCCCGGGCCTTTTGCGTAAGCAGGGCACGGTGCTCCTATACGGGCACGGTCATGCCGGCGTGGACCTGAGCGTCATGAACCAAGTGCAGTTTCTGGAGCCGACGTTGGTGTCGCCCGTCGGGGCCTCCGGCGGGCACGATCCGGAGGGACGGCCGCTCACGTACCTCCAGGCGCTGCACTCGCTGGAGCGCGGGACGGTGGACGTCGCGCCGCTCGTGACTCATCGTTATGCGTCCCTGGAGGAACTGCCACAAGCCTTCGCCGGGGCGCACCAACAACCTGACTATGTGAAGGGAGTCCTGACACTATGACGATGTTCACCCGCCGTTGGCGCATGGCGATGGTCCTGACGGCAGCAGCCGTCGGTGCCGCGGCGTGTGGCGGCAAGGCGAAAGATGCAGCTGGCGGCACCAAGGCACTGACGATCGCTGTGGTGCCTAAGGGGACGACCCACGAGTTCTGGAAGGCCATTCATGCGGGCGCCGTGCAGGCCGGCGAGGAACTCGCCGCCGCTGGCGACACCGTGAAGCTCATCTGGAAGGGCCCCCTTCGCGAAGACGACCGGGAGCAGCAGGTGCAAGTCGTGGAAGGCTTCATCAGCCAGCGTGTGGATGGCATCGTGCTCGCCCCTCTTGATTCACGCGCGCTGGCCCGACCCGTAGAGGAAGCCAAGTCGGCGGGCGTTCCCACCGTCATCATAGACTCGGGACTGGAAACGGACGCGATCGTGTCCTATGTGGCAACGGACAACACCAAGGGTGGAGAGCTTGCTGCGGACCGTCTTGGCGAATTGCTGGCTGGGAAGGGGAAGGTACTGGTGTTGCGGCTGCAGGAGGGCTCCGCCAGCACCACGGCGCGTGAAGACGGGTTCCTGGCGCGCTTGGCGGCGAAGTATCCCGGCGTGACCGTGGTATCGTCGAACCAGTATGCCGGCGCCACGCGCGAAACCGCCAAGCAGGCCGCCGAAAATCTCTTGAACCGCTTTGGCAGTGATCTCCAAGGGATCTTCACGCCGAACGAGTCATCGACGATCGGCATGCTGCTGGCGCTGCAGGACATCGGCAAGGCCGGCAAGATCCGGTTCATTGGGTTTGATGCGACGCAGACGTTGCTGGACGCCATGAAGGCGGGACAGTTGGACGGCATCGCCGTGCAGAATCCCATGCGCATGGGGTACCTGGGCGTGAAGACGATGGTCGCCAACCTTCGGCAGCAACCGTTCGAGAAGCGCATCGATACCGGCGTCACGATGGTCACCCCGGAATCGATGGACAAGCCAGAGACACAGGAGATCATCCACCCGCCGATCGACAAGTATCTCAAGTCACCGGCACCGGGGACGTAACCGACCATGGCCGCGCCGGCTGCGCAGGGGCTGCATGTCGAAGGCATGGTGAAGCACTTCGGTGCCACCGTGGCGCTCGACGGCGTGGCCCTGACGGCAGCTCCCGGAGAGGTCCACGCGTTAATCGGGGAGAATGGCGCCGGCAAGAGTACGCTGATGGGTATCCTGGCCGGCGCGATCCTCCCAGATGCCGGCGTGATGCAGCTGTCGGGTCAGCGCTATGCGCCGGACAATCCCTTCGAGGCCCGGCGCGCAGGGGTGGCGTTGATTCACCAGGAGCTATCCCTGTGCCCCCACCTGACGGTCGGCGAGAACGTGCTGCTGGGCGTCGAACAGGCCCAATGGGGATGGGTCGACCAGCGTGCCTCACGGGAGCGCGCGCGGGCCTTGCTCAGCGAACTTCCCCATCCCGAGATTCACCCCGATCGAAAGCTCGGTGAGTTGTCCCTGCCGGCACGCCAGATCGTGGAGATTTGTCGTGCCTTGGCCGCTGAAGCGCGGGTCGTGCTCATGGACGAGCCCACGTCGTCGTTGCAGGGGGCGGACGTCGAGCACCTGTTCGCGCTCATTCGGCGATTGGCGGCGCGTGGCGTCGCGGTCATCTACATCTCGCACTTTCTGGAAGAGGTGCGCCGCATCGCCGATCGATTCACCGTTTTGCGCGACGGACGCAGCGTGGCAACGGGGGCGATTCCCGACGTCACTAACGAAGAGATCATCGCCCAAATGGTCGGTCGCTCCGCGACCCATCTGTTCCCGGTGCGCGCTCAGCGTCCGAGTCAGGAAGTAGCCATGCGCGTGCGAGGCCTGACGGCGCCCCCCAAGCTGCACGAGGCGTCGTTTGACCTATATCGCGGCGAGATCCTTGGGATCGGCGGGCTGCTGGGATCGGGACGCACCGAGTTGGTGCGAGCGATCTATTCACTGGATCCTCCGAGCGCGGGCACCATCGACATCGTTGGAGCTGACTCGGGACGTCCGTCGACCGCCCAGCGTGTGCGAAGTGGCGTGGGGTATGTCAGCGAGGATCGCAAGGGTGAGGGGTTGGCCGTGACGCGATCCATTGCCGACAATGTCACGGCCACACGTCCCGAACTTCGCGCGCCCGCGTTGGGCGTTCTGGATGTGAGCGGCCAACGGGCGCAAACTCGTCGCTGGATGGATGCCTTGCGAATCCGTGGCCGGTCGCCATGGCAGCGGGTCCAGGCCTTATCGGGCGGCAACCAGCAGAAGGTGGCGATCGCCCGTCTGCTGCACCAGCGCGCCAATATTCTGTTGTTGGACGAACCAACGCGTGGCATCGACATCGGTAGCAAAGCCGACGTGTACGAGGTTATCGCCCGACAAGCAGATGCCGGATGTGCAGTCTTACTCGTCAGCTCATACCTGCCCGAGCTGTTCGGCCTGTGCGACCGGTTGGCGGTAATGTGTCGCGGTCGCCTGACCGAAGCCCGTCCAATCGCCGAGTGGACGCCGGAGCGCGTGTTGGCGACGGCGATCGGCGGCACATGATGGCATCGTGAAGTCCGCCCAACGCTCCCTCGTTGCCTTCTTTGCTGCCGTATACGCCGTGACATGGACGGCGTTCATTGCCGCCGCCGCGAGTACTGGCGCCTTCCGACTGCCGCTGGCCATTCCTGAGGTTCTGCGTTGGCCCCTCTTACTGGTCGGCGCTTTCGCACCGTCGGCGGTGGCCATCGTGCTGACGGCGCGCGAGCAGGGTCGCGCAGGGGTTCGTCAGCTGCTTCGACGGTTGCTCCAGTGGCGCGTCGGGTGGATCTGGTTTGTCTTTGCCTTGTGCTTTCTGGCGACGGTAAAGCTCACGGCCGCCGTGGCCTTTCGCTTGGCCAGTGGAGCGTGGCCAGCGTTCGGAACGTACCCGGCGTGGTACGTGGTGTTGTTGACGTCCCTCGTCGCCATGATACTAGGTGGTCCGCTGGGTGAGGAGATCGGGTGGCGTGGGTTTGCGCTGCCGCGCCTGCAACAGCTGATGGGCGAACGCTCGGCGAGTGTCACATTGGGCTTGCTGTGGGCGCTCTGGCACTGGCCCGTGTTCTTCATTCCCGGACTCGATCAATACGGCCAGCCCTTTGGTCCGTACGTGTTGTATGTGACGGGGCTGTCCGTTGCGTTTGCCTTCCTCTACCGGACCACCGGTGGAAGCCTCCTGCTGGCCGTGCTCTTTCACACGGCGGTGAACCAATCCAAGGACATCGTGGTCACCAGACTTCCCGACGGATTCCGGAGTCCCCTGTCATTCACCTATACAGGGATCGGGTGGACATTCCTTGGAGTGCTCTGGCTTTGCGCACTGGTGATGCTGACGAGGTGGCCCTCGCCGGCTTCGGCCAACGAAGTGACAACGCTGAATCGGGATTTCATATGATGCGCCGGTACCTGACAGTCTTTGCCCTACTCTGTCTCTGCGTGGGGCGTTGGCTCCCCGCGCAGGATCGGGAGCTGCACTGGCGTAGCCTGGATGTCCAGGCACAACTGGATTCCGCGGGCACGCTCCACGTAACGGAGCGGCACACCATGGTGTTCACTGGCGATTGGAACGGAGGCGAGCGCAGCTTCAACATTCGTCTTGGGCAACGGCTCACACTCCAGCGCATGGTACGCGTAGATGCGGCCGGCGCCACCCACGAGATGACCAAGGGAACGCTCGGCGTAGTCGACCACTACGATTGGGCCAGCCGGGGGGTGTTGCGTTGGAGGAGTCGTGCGCCAAGCGATCCGCCGTTCGACCACACGGCGATTGCGTACCAGATCGACTACACGTTGTCGAACATCCTTCAGCCGAGTGGCTCCGCGTACCTGCTCGATCACGACTTCGCATTTCCACAGCGCGACGGTGAGATCGAACAGTTCACGTTGGGCCTGAGCGTGGATGCCCATTGGGCACCCCAGCAGGAGCTACGCGCCTCCTACGGACCGACGAGCCTACCGCCCGGGGAGGGGTTTGTGCTGACGGTACCGCTCGCCTTTCGAGGTGTTGGCGCCCCAGCTGGCATTCCGCAAGGCGCCAGTGCGGTCGCGCGCTATGCCTTCGGTTCGGCGCTGCTGTTGGCGCTGGTGGTGCTCGGGTTCCGGTTCGTCCAAGGGGAAATACCCAGCGGCCGGTTTGCGCCCCTGACGCCGGTGCGGGAGATCGACGAGGCGTGGATTTCGACTCACGTCCTGTCGATGCGTCCCGAGGTCGCAGGGGCGGCCTGGGACGACACCACCGGTTCGCCCGAGGTCGCCGCGGTCCTGGCGCGAATGGTCGGAGAGAAGAAGCTGGCCAGTCGCGTGGAGAGCAAGAAGGTGCTGATCTTCACGTCCAACGTATTGCATCTGAACCTATTGGTTCCGCGAAGCACGCTGTCGGGCTACGAACTCAAGCTCGTGGAGTCGTTGTTCATGCCGGGCGCGGATGCTACGGATACTGATGCCGTGCGGGCACGCTATGCCAAGACGGGATTTGATCCCTCAGGAATCATCACCCCATCGTTGGAGCTGTTGGTCAAGAACCTGAGCCCGCGAGGCTCGGAGATTCGTCGCCCGTCGCGCTGGCCGACGACCTTTATGGTCATCGGCGGACTAGCGCTGATCGTGAGCTCGGGAATGGTGAGTTTGGCGGATGTCGTCATCGGCGGGGTAGCGGCCGCGATGATGGTCGTCGTGTACGGGTTCGCCGCCCTTCAGGCGGTGTTCTGGAGGCTGCGCGTGAGTCAGTGGACCGCGCATGCGATCCGTTTTGTGGTGCCGATGGGCGTGCTTACCGGTGGTGTGCTGTGGCTGAACTACTCAGGCGCCTTCCACTTGGGCACGCTTGCCTTGGCAGGGCTCACGCTCCTCTGCCTCGCCCTGTGTTACAGCGTGTTGAACCTGGCGAAAGCCCGACAGTCGCCAACGCTCATCGCCCTCCGCAAACGACTGGTTTCGGCGCGCACGTACTTCCAGGAAGAATTGCGCAAGGCGCAACCCGCGTTGCACGATGCGTGGTTTCCCTACCTCATGGCGTTTGGTCTGGGACCGCAGATGGACCGCTGGTTCGCGTCCTTCGCCGGTTCCGCCAGCGTGAACGCTATTCCCGTGGGGCGATCCAGCGGATCAACCTCGTCCGGTGGTGGAGGGTGGACCGGATTTGGTGGCGGCGGTGGATTCAGCGGAGGAGGCTCGAGCGGATCGTGGGCGGCTGCTGTTGGGACCATGGCGGCCGGTGTATCTGCGCCAAGCAAGAGCAGTTCCGGCGGCGGTGGCGGAGGCGGTGGAAGCTCCGGCGGTGGAGGTGGCGGTGGCTGGTGATGCACCTCACGGGAGCGCGAGAGCCTCGAGGGGATTTGATACCAGCCGACAGGTTCGGTATCTTACCACGTCCGTGGGCCAACGTGTGCGCAGGCCGGTGACGGGGCGGGCGATTGGAGAACGTGTCGGCGCAAAGGGGAATCCCATCTTCACGGGTCGGAGCTGCTGAATGGCGGTCGGCTACTCGTACGAGGCAACTGACAATCTGGTGGTCATCGAGGGCAGCGGTGTCGTCACGCTCGAGGATCGCTTCGACTGCATCCGTACCATTGTCAACGACCCCGAGCTGCCGCATCGCTTTCAGGTTCTTGTTCTCGCGAGCAACATCGAACAGGCGCCCCCAGCTGGCGATCTTCCCCATATGTCGGCGCTCGTGGATCGCCTCAGGCAGCGCTCCCGCTCGCGTATCGCGATTCTCAACGCCACCGTCGGCCACTTCACGCTGAGCCAGTTGGTCGCTCTGTTGTCGAGCGACGGTCCGCGCATGGTGCAGGCCTTCTCGTCCGAAGCCGCCGCGCGGACCTGGCTCACCGAGTAGCCGTCAGGCGAAACGCCGCGGGCGCCGCGACCGCCCTCCCGCGCCGGCGCGCCCAGACCAGGAGCTACCGCACCTTCTTTCCCGGTGCGTTGCCGCCGCCTTGATGCAGCACCAAGCCGGTCACAAGGCCATTGGCATCGCGCACGAAAGTGACTTGCGCGTCCACGTCCTTGAGGAAGAAATCGGTCTCACTCTCGGGCCAGAGCTGAAACGCCGGCTGCCCCGTGGCTTGCGCAAAGAGTGTCCCGCCCTTGCGCATCACTTCGATGGAGAACTGCGGCGCCAGCTCATACACGCCGACGTACCGCTCCAACGTTTCGTCCGGGAGTGTGATCGCGGTGCGTTGTTTGGGTGGCTGAGGCTTTGGTGCGAGCGGGATCTCGGGGTTTAGCAGGTGCATGCCGATGTCGTCCGCCCCCTGATTGCCACTGTTCGTCAGGATCACAACGCCGAGACCCGTCGACGGTTCAAACCCCGCGAAGGTGCGATAGCCACCGGTTCCACCATTGTGCCAGATGATGGTGTCCGCGCCAACACGCTGGACCATCCAGTTCAGGCCAATGTCCATGTTAGGCGCCCCGGTGGCAGCCCGCGGCTGATGCGCGAAGGCGAGGGCCATTCCCATCGCCCCGCCGCGACGATCGACCCGCAAGTTCGCCGCCACAAACTTCATCATGTCTTCGGCGTTGGAACGGATGGCTCCCGCTCCCGCAAACGTCGGCAAGTCCCACTGTGACACCACGGTGCCCGCCGCATCGTGGCCCCGCGCCAAGTGCGCCTGCATCCATGGCGACAGCGTGATCGCACTATGTTCCATGCCCAACGGCGCAAAGACCCGCTCGCGCACCAGCGCCTCGTACGGTTTGCCGGCCGCCAGGGACAACGCGTGGCCTAACAAGCCGACCCCCAGGTTCGAATACTCGAAGCGCTCGCCAGGATCGCGCGTCAGCTGGTAGCCGGACAGGAAGTCGTAGAGTTGCTGGACGGTGTAATCGGCGTACGGATTGCTGGCGTCCTTCGGTCGCAAGTTGCCAGGCAACCGGGGCAACCCGGAGTTCTGCACGGACAAACTGCCGAGCGTGATCTCTTTGCCATTGCGCGACGGCACATGCACGCTCGCCGGGAGATACTTCTGGACGGGATCGTCGAGCGAGACTTTGTGCTCGAGCACCATCTGCGCCAGCACGGTGGACGTGAACACCTTGCTGATGGATCCAATCTCGAAGATCGAGTTGGCGTCCAGCGGCGGCTGGCCCGGACCCGGATCTCCATAGGCCACCACGCGGCGCCCTCCGGACGAGATATCCACCAGGCCCACCACAATGCCGGCGCTGCGCTTCTCCTCCACTCGCTGCTTGATGATGCTGAGGATGACGGAATCAGGCGGAAACGCGCGGCGCGTGACTGATTGCTGGGCGACGCCCACGTGCGGCAGGGCGCCAACGAATAGCAGGAGGGCGGCGGCCATCGTGGCGGACCGCGACGGACGCGATGTTGAGTGGCAAGTGGTCATGCTGAATCCTAAGTCCAACGCGGCCGGCGCGCTTCCACGGACAGAAAGGCGAAATGGGGAGAGACGAGCGGAGACATCTCGCCCTAGGACACGTCCTTCGCTTTCAGGTACGTGTTAAACCACTCCATCATGCGACGCATCACGTCGCGTCGATTGACCGGATTGGCAAACATGTGCCCCTCGCGCGGATAGACAATCATCTGCGTGGGAACGCCCAGCGTCTTGAGGGCGTGCCAATATTCGAATGACTGAGGCGGAGGCGTCTCGATGTCTCCCTCCCCGACCATGATGAGCGTCGGTGTCTTGCTTCGCTTGATGAACTTGATCGGCGAACTCTTTTCGTAAACCTCGGGATCATCGTAGACCGAGGATCCGAAGAACGGAATCATCCATTGGTCAATGCCGTTCTGCCCGTAGTAACTCTGCCAGTTAGCAAGGCCGCCCATGGACACCGACGCCTTGAAGCGTGTGGTCTGAGTAGGCGCCCACATGGAGAAATAGCCGCCGTAGGACAGACCGGTGATTCCCACGCGGTCAGCATCAACAGGATAGGTCTTGATCACCTCGTCGATGCCGGCGAGGATGTCACGCAGGTCGCCACCGCCAATGTCGCGTACGACCGCCTGCGTGAACGCCTGCCCCCATCCTTGGCCGCCGCGAGGGTTTGGGTAGAACACAAAGTACCCCTCGCTCGAGAGCAGCGTTGCGTTGTAGTACGTCTCTGGCCAGGCTGGTGATGTCGCCCAGACCGGTCCCCCATGCACCACAGTCACCATCGGATACTTCTTGCCTTGCGGCTGGTAGTTGGTGGGGAAGATGAGCCAGCCTTGAACAGTGAACTGCTCGCTGGTCCAGTGCAGGCTCTTGGCCGTTCCCCAGCGTGGCGTGAGCTTGTCGTTGGCGTGGGTCACGGCCTTCCAGGCACCGATCGGTCCCGCCCACACCTCGGGTGGCTGGGCATAGGACTCGCGCACCGCGGCGCTGACAGTTGCATCTGACGACAACGAGACGTTGAACCCGAAGCCCACGTTTTCCGCGGCCACCGATTCATCCGCCGACCACAGGGTCTTGAGCTCGCCCCCCTTGTCGCTCACCGACACCAGCGCCGAGTGTCCGTCGAGGTACTGCGCCATAAGCAGGCGGTCGGAACCGGGGAGCCACGCGATCCAGCTCGCCTGGGCCTTCATGCCCGGCGTCAGGTTCACGGCATCGCCGCCCGTTGCCGGGATCACGTGCAGATCGCCACCGGTGATGGGTTCGTCACTCATGAGCCCCGCGACAAAGGCGATGCGTGTGCCGTCGGGGGACCAGCGAGGGATCGCGATCTGCGTGGCGGGCGTGTAGATCGCGCGCGTGTCGCCTGTGGCAGCGTCCACCGACCAGATCTTGGCCAGATACCAGTTGTTGTCGCAGTTGCCCGCCGCTCCCGTCGTCACCAGGTGATGCCCGTCTGGGGACCAGTCGTACTCGTACATGCAAAGGTCTGGCGGCGTGAGCTGGCGTGTACGTCCCGAGACAGCGTCCACCAACGTTAGGCGTTGCTCTCGCACCTGCTCCTCACCGATGACCCCGGTCGGGGCGCTCTTGGCAGCCAGCGGTCCCGCGGCGTCGATCGCCCCCTCCGTGTACAACAGGGCGATGTTGCGTCCATCGGGGGCAAATTGCGGTGACGCGACGAATCCGCGCAGACGCGTCAGGCGGCGTGCGCTGCCTCCGCCGGCAGGCGCAACGTATAAGTCGCGCTGTCCCGCCTTGGCCGCGTCAGAGAGGAAGGCGATTTGCCGGCCATCGCGGGACCACGCTATTCCTCCTTCATCGGTTGCGCCCCGCCCACTCGCCAAGGCCGAGATGCGCCGCGCCGTCCCAGCTCCGGAAGCGGGCGCGACGTAGATCGCTGTGCCGCCATCCTTGTCCTGCGTCCACGCGACCTGCTTGCCGTCCGGCGATACGCGCACCTCGCGATAGCGTTGCGTAGCGAAAAGTTGGTCCATCGCCTGGTCGAGCGAGGAGCGTTGTGCCGGTGCCCGTTGACCAGCCAATGGCCATGCAGCACTCAGGAACAGCAGCACGGAGGCGAGAGAACGGGCAGGCATGTCGTGGCTCCAGCAAGGTTGGGGGGTCGCCCCAAGTGTCACGCGAAATCGAGGCGTCCGCTAGCGTCTCGGCCTGCCTGACGGCTACGACTTCGTCCGAGATGACCCCTCAACGGAGCCACCGGTCAGGCAGGAGGCGCTCCACGCGTCCGGCGGCACCCACCAACACCAACGCCGTCCAATTCGCGCGTTTCAAACGACGCAAGGCTTCCCACTGTCTCAAGGCGCATCACGCTCCCCATTCTCCCAGTCGATATGAGACGTGCTCTATCCCTCATCGCCGTCGCCACGATGTTCGCCGCCGTCGCTCCCCACGTTCGGGCTCAGCAGGTGGATTCGGCCACGCGGGCGCCCGCCATCCGTGCCCTCGTCGACTCAGTGAGCGGCACCGGATCGACGCTCACGCGAACCAGGCGACTCGTCTACTGGATCAACGACACGTTCACGTGGTCCTACACCGATTACGAGCGCCGAACGCCAGCGCAGATCATCGCCCGCCGCGCGGGAAACTGCGCCGAGCTGGCCTCCGTGTTGCACCTGTTGTTGGATACCTTGGGGGTCAGGACGCGCTGGATTCGGGAGATCAACGTGCAACCGCAGCAGACGCCGCGGCGGCAGCGGACGGCCGACAGCTTAGTGACGGCACGCGGCCTGTCATTCTCGGTCTTTGGCCTCCAGCACAACGACCACGTGTGGCTGGAAGTGTGGGACGACTCGTCGTCGGCATGGTTTCCAGCGGACCCCGCCTATGGCGTCGTCGGCCTACGCGACTGGTCGGCGGCCCGGCTGGCCATGGAGCGGCGCCCCAAGCCACGCGTTGCGGCTGTCGAGCCCATTGCCGCGGACATGGTGGTGCCGTTTGTTGTGGTGGCTGGCGACCGACGGAGCGGACCCTACAACGATGACCGGACCGCGTTCTATCTCATCGATGGCTTCAACGCGCTGTACGGGTCGCACCTCGCGTCGCTACCGGCGTGGCCACAATGGGTGTCCGCCGTGAAGTACCTGTCACCGCACGCGCGTGCGGCCTTTGATGGGCGCGAAAACCTTCATGCCCTTACCACGGACATCGGGCGCCTGAAGGCGACGTACGATACACTCACGAGCGAAGCCATCGCACGCCACCTGTCTTGGCAGTAGGTCGTTAACTCGGGCCACGGCGCAACGGGTCGAGAGCGGATGCACCGCGACGGACGTCAATTTTCAGACGTCTGGCAGCTCCGCGAGTTCAGCCAATACGCTCGCCGTATGCTCGCCGAGCGACGGCACGCGCTCCATTCGTGGCGGTACACTCGCCAGGTTATGCGGCGGGCGCAATGCCGGCAGCGGACCGACCTCCGACTCCACTGAGGTCCAACGCTGCCGCCCCTTGAGCTGCGCGTGGGCGGCCACCGCCGCCAAGTCATTGACGACGGCGTTAGCGATGGCCGCCAGCTCCAAACGCTGGGTGATTGCCTGCGCTGACAACGTGCGGAACACGGCTTCGATCAAGCCTTCCAACTCCACGCGGTGCTGCAGCCGCTGGGCGTTTGTTACGTACGATGGATGGTCGGCGAGCGTCGGGTCGGCCAGCACCACGTCGCAAAACCGTCGCCACTCGCGCTCGTTTTGGATGGAGAACATGACGTGCCCATCCGCGCAGCGATACGCGCCATATGGAACGATCATGCTATGGCGGAGTCCTGCACGACGCGGAGCGGATCCCGTCCCCAGCTGCACGTAGAGTTGTGGCGTGACCCATTCCACCAGGCATTCGAGCATCGAGATGTCGATGCGGTCGCCGCGTCCCGTCCGATCACGATTGCGCAGTGCGGCCAGGATGCTCGAATAGGCGTACAGGCCAGAGGCAATGTCCGCCACACTCACACCAACCTTGGCCGGAGCCTCGTCGCTTCCGGTGAGGCTGACGACACCGGACTCGGCCTGGATCAACATGTCGTACGCGCGTCGCTCGCGTTCCGGGCCGTCCGGACCGTAGCCGGAAATGCCGACCCAGATGAGGCGAGGGGCAGTGGCCTGTAGCGCGTCATAGCCAAGCCCCAGCCGTTCCACCGCCCCAGGGCTCAAGTTGTGAACGAAAATATCCGACCGCCTGACGAGTTGCTCCAAGGCGCGTCGCCCCTGATCGGTCTTTACGTCCAGCACGACACTTTCCTTCCCGCGATTGAGCCACGCGAAGTAAGACGAGATGCCGTGGAGACTCTGGTCGTAGGCGCGGGAGAAATCACCACCATCGGGGCGCTCGACTTTAATGACCCGGGCGCCCATATCAGCCAACTGGCGGGAACAGAAGGGGCCGGCCACGGCCTGTTCCAGGGCGACCACCGTCACGTCGGCCAGGGGGAATGACGGACGCGGCGGCTCGGCAGATGCCTGACGATGCGGGGACATATTGATGCCGCCTCGTTAGGTCACGAGGCCGGCAAAGGCAGTGGCCATGTCGCCCTGCGCCGTCAACGTCCGGATCGCATCGAGCGCCCGCTCGGCAAAGGCCCCATTGTATCGTGGCGCCACGAGCAACCGAAATTTCTCCTCCAGCATGGACGTGGGGACGGCGTTCTCTGGGTTCCCGCGGGGAAAGGCGGCCGCCAGCGCGCGCACAGATCCATCGCGTCGCGTGAAGGTGACACGCGTTCCCCATTCTGCCGGATATCTCGCGGATAATTCCGGCGCGACCGTGACGCGGATTCGTTCCAGCAAGGCGCGGGTCGCTGCATCCGTCACACCGGATTCGGAGAATCGCTCCGGGGTGAACTGTGCCAGCCCAACGCTTCCCTCCAGTAAGGCAGCCGCAACACAATACGCCAGGCTGAACTTGGCTTGATACGGGGTGCGTGGAGCTGACGACTTCACGATCTCATACCCCGGTCCGTAGGTCATCACCTCGACGCTGGACAGTTCATCCACGGCCTCCCCGCCTGTCCACGACGCATCGCGACGGTAGTCCAGCGACACGTCGATGGCGGTGTGCGTGTGCCCACAACACGCGTGCAGTTTGAAGCAGTTCTCGGTGACCTTCCAGTGGTCGCCCAGTCGGTCGGTAATGCGCGATGCGTCGGCGCCTGTGCTCGTGGCCGCAAAGAACCCGCGATCTCCTTCCAGAATGCGAGTGGCTCCAGTGAAGCCCTGTGCGGCCAGGTCAGCGGCCAGAATGCCATTGGACGCGGCCTTACCGGGGTGCAGGTGTTTGCTCATGGCCCCGTCGGCGTTGAACTCCCACAGCCCGGACGCTTGCGTGCCCGCCGTGCCTAACGCGTTTAGCATCTCCGTCGCATCCAAGCCTAACAACGAGCCGGCCGCCGCCGCGGCGCCGAACGTCGCGGCGGTGCCGGTCGGATGCCAATATCGGTAGTGGCTGGGATTCACCGCCTCGCCGACGCGCAGCGCCACGTCGTAGCCGACGGCCACCGCCAGGAGGAATTGCTCGCCCGTCCGATGCTCGCGTTCCGCCATCGCCAGCGCGGCCGGGATGACCGGTGCCGCGGCATGCAGCGTTGACCCCTTATGGACGTCATCCAGTTCCAGGATGTGGGAGGACACGCCGTTGGCGAGCGCTGCGTGGGCGGCTGCCGAGCGACCCGCGCCAAAGACCGTGGCATCGCTGGATGAGCCTAACGTCGCGACCACCGCTTGCGTCATGCGGGCCGGTGGTTCCAGCGCGCCGGCGAGCGCAGAACCCAGCCAATCGAGGACCGACCGCTGCGTCGCCTCGAGTACTGGCGTCGTCAGGTCCCCAAACCGCGCGGCAGCCGCAAAGCTCGCGAGGGCACGACTCACCCCATGTTCCTGCATCGTCACTTCACTCGGCTCGGCGGCATGGCGCGAGTATACCGCGACGTACCGATCGCAGCAAACTGCGGTCAGTCGTCCAGCGCGCGCGGTTCGCCAAGGAGTGAAGCGCGCAGGCGATGCGCGAGGTACGGGCCGTCACGCGGTGGTAATGCCTTCGGCTCGGGATCCGCCGCGATTTTGATGACGGCGAAGAGTGGATCGTCGGCGCGATGTACGTCCCGTCGGAGCGTCGCGACATCGTCGAGCGCCGTGAGGACGCGCACATCGCCAATCCCACACGAACGGGCGACTCCCGCCAGGTCGGTGCCGGACGCCGTGTGGGTGGGCTGGTTCCCGGTTTCACCAAAGCGCTCGTTGTCCAAGACCACGATCCTCAGGTTCTTCGGCCGTACCACGCCGATGGTCGCGAGGCTGCCCAGTCCCATGAGCATCTCTCCATCGCCAGTGATGACCAGAACGGTACGTGCCGGTTGAGCTATGGCGAGGCCCAAGCCCACCATCGCCGCGCCACCCATCGCCCCCCAGAGCGGAAAGTCGAGCGATGAATCGCCACAAGCGGCCACGTCGTAGGCCGGCGCTCCCAGTCCAGCTACAACAATCATCTCGCCACGATCCTGCAGCAGCGCCTGAACGGCCGCTCGTCGGTTGATGACGCTCATTTCGACGCCTCGAAGCGCTTAGCACCGATCAGCCGCTGGGAGAGCAACACCGCCACGCGTCGCCGACTCTGCCACGCGAGCTGCAGGGCGCCGTCAACCGTCGGCCCCACCTCAGCAGCCGACTCGGCGCGAAACACGGTGACCCCGCTCGCGGCCAGCACCGCCGGAGTGCTACTGCCCATGGGGACCTGCCAAGGATTGAACTCACCCCACTCGCCGCGCATCGTGACGAGCATGACCAGAGGGATCTGACACACCTGCGGCAGGGACAACATGTTGATGCAGTTTCCCACGCCGCTGGACTGGATCAGTAGCGCCGCTCGTACGCCGCCAAGATAGGCACCAGCGGCCAGCGCGACTCCTTCTTCTTCCGTGGTGAGAGTGACGGCGCGCATCTCCGTGTCACCCTGGCAGCGCTCAATCAGTCGCTGATGCCCAGCGTCGGGAACGAACGATACCAAGGTGATCCGATGCGTCTTGAACTGCTGAAAGATGTCGTCGGCCCATTGGGGCGCCGTGCTAGCGTGCGACGGCGTCATGCGAGCCCGATCGACATGTACTTGATGTCCAGAAATTCATCGATGCCCCAATGTCCACCTTCGCGGCCGAGGCCGGACATCTTCACACCACCAAAGGGCGCCTGCGCGGTAGACGGCACACCATCGTTGATGCCGATGATCCCGAATTCGAGCGCCTCAGACACCTGATAGGCGCGGCGCAGGTCCGCCGTCCAGAGATACGCCGCCAGCCCAAACGGCGATCCGTTTGCCAGCCGAAGGGCCTCGTCCTGGTCATTGAAGGTGAGGATCGGGGCCACAGGCCCAAACGTCTCCTCATGCATCATCTTCATTTCTGGCCGAATGTTCGTCACCACGGTCGGCTGGAAGTAGAGTCCGCTGATCGCCTTTCCGCCGGTGAGCACTTTCGCCCCCAGCTGCAACGCATCGTCCATGTGCTCGGCGATCTTGGCCATCCCCGCCTGATCGACCATCGGTCCGATCTGAACCGACGGATCCAGGGGATCTCCCACCTTGAGTCCCGAAACTGCGGCCGTCAGGCGCTCCGTGAACGCGGTCGCGATCGAGGAATGAACGTAAATGCGATTGGTGCACACGCACGTCTGGCCCCCGTTCCGGAACTTGCAGGACATCACTTCCTTGATCGCCGAGTCCAGATTGGCATCTTCGAAGATCAGGAAGGGAGCGTGCCCGCCGAGTTCGAGGGAGAGCCGCTTCATGGTCTTGGCGGATCGCTCGTAGAGGTGGACGCCAACGGGGGTTGAACCGGTGAAGGTGAGCACGCGCACGCGCAGGTCGTCCAGCAGCACACCGGACATGGGACGGGGATCGAGCGCCGTGAGAACCTGAAAGACGTCCGTTGGACCACCGGCTTCGCGCCACAGCTTCAACAGCGCCAGCGCTGAGAGGGGCGTCTGTTCGGCCGGCTTCACAATCACGACGCAGCCGGCGGCGAGTGCTGGCGCGATCTTTCGCGTGACCGTGGCGATGGGGAAATTCCACGGGGTGATCGCATACACGATCCCCGAGGGTTGCTTGATGGCGTGCAGACGCTTGTGCGTGAACTGGCTCTCGATCGTTTCGCCGGCAATGCGCTTTGCCTCTTCGGCGTACCACTCGACGAACGCCGCGCCGTAGCGCACTTCACCGATCGATTCTGTCACCGGCTTGCCCATCTCAACCGACATCAATTCGGCAAGGACGGGCTCATTGGCTTGGATGAGCGCGTGCCACTTCTTCATGACCGCCGCACGTTCGTACGCCGTGGTTCGCTTCCAGGCGTCGAAGGCCTTTGCTGAACGGTCGAGCGCCTGACGCGCCTCATCGGCACCACAATCGGGGACGGACGCGACCACATGCCCATCAATGGGGCTCTTGACGTCGAATGTCGCGGCCGCGGCCGTCGCCACAGACCGAAGGCCCGCAAAAAAAGGAGCGTCAAGCAATCGTCCGCCCCCCACAGATCGATCAGACTCCAGCATGGTGTTCCTCATCGGCAGCCCTGGATAAGACGTCGATCCCTTGTGACACTGGACCTACTCGAACGCGGCATGGAATGACTCGGTCAGAGGCGTTGCCTGGGTCGTCATGCCATACGGGTGCTGTAGGCCTGACTGATTGTACGTCAGAGAATCGTGAGGCGGAACGGCGCGTGTCGTTGGCGTTTTGCGGTTTTGCGGAGAGCGCCACAGGTTAGTGTCATGCGACACTTCTCACTCCTTGCCCTCGGCGCGCTGGCGGCATGCTCCGCCGCCCCAGAGGCTGCCCCGGCCGCGCAGTCAGCGGCCCCAAAACCGCCAACGGTAACGGTCCCACCGGTCAGTGTGGGCGAACTGGACTCGCTCATCCAGTCGGTCGTCGCTAACAAGCGCTTGGTTGGACTCTCGGTCGGTGTGATGCAGGACGGTAAGGTGATCCTGGCCAAGGGCTATGGCTTTCGTTCGCTCGACCCCAAGAGACCGGTCACGCCGACCACTATGTTCGGTATTGGTTCCGTGACCAAGCAGTTCACCTGCAGTTCGGCGCTGCTGCTCGAGCAGGACGGGAAGTTGTCCATGAAGGATAAGGTCGCCAAGTATTTCCCCAGCGCGACGCGTGCGAACGACATCACGCTGCTCGAACTCGGCCAGCACGTGAGTGGGTACCGGGACTATTACCCGCTGGACTTCGTGACGCGGGAAATGGCCAAGCCCGAGCCGACGGATACCGTGATCGCCCGTTATGCGACGCGTCCGCTCGATTTTGAACCAGGGTCGCGATGGTCGTATAGCAACACGAATTTCCTGCTTCTGGGGAAGGCCGTGGAGCAGGCCTCGGGCAAGTCGATCGCCGAGTTCATGAAGGAGCGCATCTTCACGCCGATTGGCATGACACGCACCTCGTTCGACCGACCACCTAACGACACAAATTCGGCGAGTGGGTATACCTCATATGCGCTGGCTGAGCCCACGCTGGCATCACCAGAGGCACAGGGGTGGATTAGCGCTGCCGGGGCCATCTGGTCGACGCCGACCGACTTGCTCGCCTGGGACCTGGCGCTGATCGATGGCAAGGTCCTTTCGCCGGCGTCATTTGCCACGCTTACGACACCACGCGTTCTGACCGACGGACGCGAGACGACGTACGGATGTGGGCTTGGCATTCAGCGCACCGGGGATGCCCTCATCTACTCGCACGGTGGGGGGATTGCCGGCATCGTCACGCAGAACATCGTGATCCCCTCAACGCGCTCAGGCATTGTCACGCTCGCCAATGCCGATTTCGCCGCGACCGGCGAGCTTTTCGCCGCACTCGTTCCCAAGCTCACACCGCACGTGGACGTGCCGAAGATCGCAGGCTTGCCGGCAGTGGAAGCGGCGAAGGCCTTCCTGACCTCAGTCGAGCAAGGGAAGGTTGATCGCGCGACGCTCGGCGACGACTTCAACGCGCTGCTGACCGATGCGCATCTGGCAGCGGATCGCGCATCGCTCGCTGCGCATGGTAAGGTCAGCGACGTTGTGGTGCGGCGCAGTGTGGAGCGCGGCGGCATGGAGGTGGCCCAGGTGGAATACAAGGTGGGCACCACGCCGGCGCGAACGTCTATGTATCGATCACCAGACGGGAAAATTCAGCAGTTTCTGATCAATCGGCAGTGAGCGCGTTATCGTCATGACTCTCCGAGTTGCACTGACAATCCGTCATTTGGAGCCTCGCATGCGTCTTGCCCTTGCAGCTTTCGTTGTCGCCGAAGCCTTCGCTCTGCCAGCGTACGGCCAAGCGCGACAGGCCCAACCGCCAGCCGAAACTCCTGCGGCCGCGGCGTCCACGGCGCGAGAGGAGTTCTTTGGCCCCGCGGAAGAAAAAGTCTCCACGACCTCGCACGTTGCCCGAATCGATGGACGCGAGGTGCGGTACACGGCGACAGTCGCAACGATTCCGATTCGGCTGGATAACAACGAGATCCAGGCGCGGATGTTTTTCGTCGCGTACACCAAGGATGGCGAGGACCCGAAGTCGCGCCCCGTGTCCTTCCTATACAATGGAGGCCCGGGTTCGGCATCCATCTGGTTGCACATGGGTTCATTTGCACCCAAGCACGTCCGCATGGCCGACGAAGGATTCCAACCGGCGCCGCCGTTCAAGCTGGAAGACAATCCATACTCACTGATCGATGCGACTGACCTCGTTTTCGTGGACGCCATCTCCACCGGATTCAGCCGGCCCGCCAAAGGCGTGAATTCCGCCGTGTTCCACGGTCAGGAGGGCGACATCCGCGCCTTCGGCGAATTCGTGAACGGCTGGCTGACGACCTACAATCGATGGAGTTCGCCGAAGTACCTCATCGGCGAGAGCTATGGCACCATCCGCTCGGCGGGGCTCTCCAAGGAACTGCAGACGCGACACGGCATCGACCTGAATGGCATTGTCCTGATCTCGTCGCTGCTCACGTACCAGACCCTGTCGCCAGCTCCAAGCAACGACGTCGCGTGGGCGTCAATGATCGAGACCTTCACCGCGGATGCTTGGTATCACAAGGCGCTTCCGGCCGATCTGCAGGCCAAGACCATCAAGCAGGTGGTCGACGAATCGCGCACCTTTGCGTGGGGCGAGTACATGGCGGCGCTCACGAAAGGGAACACCCTCACCGACGCCGAACGGAGTGCAACGGCGGCACGCTTGGCTCGCTATACCGGGCTCGAGCCGGCGTTCATCCTGAATGCCAACCTGCGCGTGAGCGCCGAGCGCTTCCGGAAGGAATTGCTGCGCGAGAAGCGACTCGCGATCGGCCGACTGGACGGACGATTCACGGCATTGGATGCGGATGCGGCAGGCGAACGACAGGAGTTCGACCCGTCGAACCAGGCGTTGCAGGGCCCATACACCGCACTCTTCCAGGACTACTTGAAGAACGAACTGAAGTGGGAGACGGAGCTGCGCTATCCCTCGTCAGGCAACGTGCGGCCGTGGCAGTACGTGCAGAACGAGTACATGGACATGACTGACGCGCTCCGCGGGACCATGGCACGCAACCCATTCCTCAAGGTGTTCGTGGCGATCGGCTACTACGATATGGCCACGCTCATGGGCGGTGCGGAGTTCAACTTCACGCATATGGCCTATGACCGACAGATCACGGACCGAGTCTCGT
This sequence comes from Gemmatimonadaceae bacterium, assembly GCA_046327745.1. Classification (GTDB taxonomy): domain Bacteria; phylum Gemmatimonadota; class Gemmatimonadetes; order Gemmatimonadales; family Gemmatimonadaceae; genus JABAQJ01. Next base: position 76,784 of record JAXLXV010000015.1, read on the forward strand.
ACGGGTATTACGAGGCGGGGCACATGATCTACATTCGGCCATCCGCCCACAAGGCGCTGACAAATGACATCGTCAGGTTCATCGGTGGAACGCGGAGTGCCGTGGGAACGCAGTAGGAGCCGAAGGTTGAACTGAGATGACGCGCGAAAGGCAGCTCGATGGCACGAGCGATCGTGAAGTGCCGGCGAACTCGACTCGTGCAGCGGTTGGTCAGGTCGACACCCATCTCTGTTCCGCCGCCGATGCCGAAGACCTCGGCGCGTTGGTGCATCGAGACGCCGCGGGGGCCTTCCGCGACCTGCGCGCCGCCGCGAGCGCGGCTGGATTCGACCTCTCGATCCTGAGCGGCTTTCGCTCGTTCGACCGCCAGCTGTCCATTTGGAATCGCAAGGCATCGGGAGAGTTGGCGGTGCTGGACAGCAACGCGGTACCGCTGGACATCGCCAGCCTCACCAAGCGCGAACTCGTCTTCGCCATTCTGCGCTGGTCCGCGCTACCCGGTGCATCGCGGCACCACTGGGGCACGGACCTGGATGTCTACGACGCCGCGGCGGTGCCATCCGGGTACAGCATCGAGTTGATTCCCGCCGAGGTGGAAGCGGGCGGCATGTTTGCACCGTTGCACGAATGGCTGGATGCCCGCATTGCGAACGGAACGTCGTTCGGCTTCTTTCGTCCGTACGATCGCGACCGCGGTGGTGTGGCGCCTGAACGTTGGCATCTGAGCTATGCGCCGCTAGCGTCAGCATACTTGCGCCAGCTCACCCCCGATCTGTTGCAGGACACGATAGAGGCCGCCGAGTTGCAGCTGAAGGAGACCGTGTTGGCGAACCTGCCAGAGATCTACGAACGATTCATTGTGAACACGAACCAGGCCACGACGTGACGCGACGCGCGCGGCCCGACTGGGGCACGCTGCCGGTGCAACCGACGACGTACGGCACGTCGCACCTTGGGTTGCCGCTGGAGGTGTGGCGTCCCCGCGAGGCGTGTGACCTGCTGATCTTTGCGGCGATCCACGGCGAGGAACCGGAAACGACGTATGCGCTGTCCCGCGCCCTTCGCCAACTCGATGGTGCACCGGAACGCTGCGCGGTGGTGCTCGCCGCCAACCCAGACGGATTGGTGCGCGGCACCCGCGGGAATGCGCGTGGCGTAGACCTGAACCGCAACTTCCCCACACGCGACTGGCGGCCGGCGCCCGTCACGCACCGGTCCACCTTGGAGGATCCGAGCGACATCCGATTGAGTCCCGGGTCGCATCCGGGATCCGAGCCAGAAGTACAGGCGCTGCTCACACTCATTGAAGAGCTGCGCCCGCGGGCGGTCGTCGCGTTGCACGCGCCTCTGGCTTGTATCGATGACGCCCATGAGAGCGAGCTCGGGCGCCGTCTGGCCCGACAAACCGGGATGCCCCTGGTACGAGATGTCGGGTATCCCACGCCGGGTTCGTTTGGCACGTGGGGCACGGAACACGACGTGCCGGTGGTGACCTACGAGTTTCCGCTGGCTGCGACCGAGGTGCTGATGCGTGATCATGTACCCATATTGGTTGAGCTGCTGACCCAACCCGCACCCTGAGCGACCCATGGTCCTGAACTACATCTGGGTAGCGTTCTTCATCATCGCTCTGGTGGTGGCCTTGGTCCGCCTGATCTTCTTCGGCGATACCATGGTCTTCACCAACATGGTGAATTCCACGTTCGACATGGCGAAGACCGGCTTCGAGATCTCGTTAGGGCTGACGGGGGTGTTGACGCTCTGGTTAGGTCTCATGAAGGTCGGAGAGAAGGGCGGGGCAATTGGCATCATGGCCAAGGCCGTTCGGCCCTTCTTCACGCGCCTCTTCCCCGAAGTGCCGGCCGACCATCCGGCGCACGGGTCGATCATCATGAACTTCGCTGCCAACATGCTGGGGCTGGACAACGCGGCCACGCCGCTCGGCCTCAAGGCGATGCAGGAGTTGCAGGAACTCAACCCAGACAAGGAAACCGCTACCAACGCGCAGATCATGTTTCTGGTGCTGAATACATCGGGCCTCACGGTGATCCCGATCAGCATCATGACCTTTCGCGCCCAACTCGGCGCCGCCAATCCATCTGATGTATTTCTGCCGATCCTCCTCACCACGTACATTGCGACATTGGTCGCATTGGTCGCGGTCGCGGCGGTGCAAAAGATCAACCTGCTGGACCCCGTGATCCTGGCGTACTTGGTGGGGCTGACGGTGCTGGTGGGAGGCGCGCTCTGGTATTTCCAGGGACTAGCTCCCGATCGCGTCCAGGCGATTTCCAACGTGGTGGCGAACGTCACCCTGTATGGTGTGATCTCATCGTTCATCCTGATGGGTGTCTTCCGCCGCATCAATGTGTACGACGCGTTCATCGAGGGAGCAAAGGAAGGATTTCAGGTCGCGATACGCATCATTCCCTATCTCATCGCCATCCTGGTCGGCATCGGGGTGTTTCGTGCCTCGGGGACCCTTGACTACCTGGTCACCGGCATAGGGAATGTCTTCTCCGCGTTAGGCCTGCGGACGGAGTTCATCCCCTCCTTGCCGACCGCGCTCATGAAGCCCCTCAGTGGCAGTGGAGCGCGCGGCATGATGGTGGATGCCATGAAGACGTATGGAGCGGATTCCTTTGTTGGCCGTCTGGCCTGCGTGTTCCAGGGTGCGACGGATACGACCTTCTACATCCTCGCGCTCTACTTTGGCTCGGTCGGGGTGCGAAAGACACGTCACGCGGTGGCTACCGGCCTGATCGCCGACCTCGCTGGTGTCGTCGCCGGCATCATCATCTCCTACATCTTCTTCGGCTAGTTTGGGCCTTCGCGCGACATGACCCTGCATGGAATTCAAGGGATGGGTGACCCCGCACAAGATGCTGGCAACGTGCTCGCCGATATCTCGCCACACGCAGTGCGACGGATTCACCTGGTCGGTGTGGCCGGCACCGGCATGGGGGCCTTCGCCGGAATGTTGAAGGCGGCGGGATACGTCGTGACCGGCAGCGATGAGAACGTGTATCCGCCGATGAGCGACATGCTGCGTGAGTGGGGGATCGAAGTCTTTTCGCCCTACGCGCAGTCGAACATCGATCGGGCGCGCCCCGACCTGGTGATCATCGGCAACGTCATTCGGCGTGTGAATCCCGAGGCCACGGCGGTACGTGAGCGTGGCATCCCGCAGATGAGTTTCCCCGCCGCCTTTGGCGCTCTCGTTGCAGCTGACAAACACGCCGTGGTTGTTGTCGGAACACATGGCAAGACCACAACGTCAGCGCTGATGGGGCATGTTCTCGCCGACAGCGGACTGGACCCGACCTTTCTGGTCGGAGGCGTGACGGTCAACTATGGCGGCAACTATCGGCTAGGTCGCGGACCGCACGTCGTCGTGGAAGGCGACGAGTACGACACGGCGTATTTCGACAAGGGCCCCAAGTTTCTGCACTACCGGGCGCGCACGGCACTTCTCACCAGCATCGAATTCGATCACGCCGACATCTACCGGGACATGCCGCAATACGAGTCGGCCTATGAGCGATTCTGCCAGACGCTCCCGGCAGACGGATGGCTGGGGGTGAGCGCGTCGTACCCGCGAGCGGTGCAAATCGCTCGAGCGTCCAGTGCCGCCAAGGTCGTGACCTATGGCGTGCAGCGGGACGCCGACTATCGAGTGGATGCTGTGCATTTTGGTCCGGATGGGGCGCGCTTCACCGTCGAGGATCCGACGGGTGAGCGTCAGGAAGTGCTGCTGCCGATGTCCGGTCACCACAACGTGGAGAACGCCACGGGGGTGTTTGCGGCGGCGCGCGCGTTAGGCCTGTCGGCGTCCCAGATTGCCAACGGCTTTGCGACCTTCCGTGGAGTCAAACGCCGGCAGGAGCCACGCGGCGAGTTAGGGGGCGTGCTGGTGATCGACGACTTTGCCCATCACCCGACGGCGGTGCGCGAAACCATTGCCGGCATACGCCAGCGCTACGCTCGCCGTCGTCTGTGGGCCGTGTTTGAGCCGCGATCGAACACCAGCCGTCGGAACATCCACCAGGCCGAATATGCCACAGCGTTTGATCTGGCGGATCTGGTGACCATCCGGACCCCTGAGCCGCACGACAAAGTGCCGGCCGACCAGCAGTTGGACGTGGCGGCGATCGTGCATTCCCTGGTTGCCCGCGGAATTGCCGCCGATGCCATCGCTGACGTGCCGGAGATGGTCCGTACGGTGTCGCGTGCAGCACGCCCGAACGATGTCATCCTTGTCATGAGCAACGGCGCTTTCGGAGGGTTCATTCCGCAGCTTCTGGCATCGCTGGACCAAAAGGGCTCGCCAGCGAAGTAGACCGCTTCACAGGCGCCAAAACGCAGTCAAGGGGTCGAAACGGAACGTAGCGCGTAATCGTCTAGTTCAGGCGTCGGAGGGGCCGAGTTGTACCTGCATGCATGCGCAGGTGGCTCCGCAGTCGAGCAGAGTCCGCGAGCTTCCCCCCATTCTCCCGGTATCAGTAACGGTGTCAACCACCACGATCGACTGGGTTCGCCGCAAAGTCCCCGCCTTCGGCAGTTTGCGAGGCTATCGGTTCGCGGATGCACGGGCCGATCTCGTGGCAGGGCTTACGGTGGCCGCGGTGGCGGTACCGCAGGCGATGGCCTACGCCATGGTCGCTGGCCTCCCCGCTGAGTACGGGCTCTATACCGCGATCGTCATGACGGCGGTGGGAGCACTGTTCGATTCCTCGCGGCAATTGATCAACGGACCAACCAACGCCATCTCGATCGCGATCCTGTCTGCCATCGCCGTGGCGGAGCCCGATCAGAAGGTGCAGGCCGCCGTACTCCTTGCCTTCCTGGTCGGCCTCGTGCAGCTGGGGATCACCTTCCTTCGGCTCGGCGACCTGACCCGGTATATCTCGCACTCGGTGATCGTCGGGTTCACGTTAGGCGCGGGAAGCCTCTTGGTGTTGGATCAGGTGAAGAACTTCCTGGGCATGAAGTCGATGGGCGGCGTGCATGACCATTTTCTGGTGCGATTCTACCGCTCGCTCGTGGAGGGGGGAGGCGTTCACCTGACGACGGCGGCGATCGGGGTCGCGAGCGTTGTGCTGGTTCTGGCACTACGGTGGATCAAGAAGCGCTTCCACTGGACGCTGTTGCCAGACCTGCTCGTGGTGGTAAGCCTCATGGCGTGGCTGGTGGCGGCGTTCGATCTGGACGCGGCCGGCGTGAAGGTCATCGGTGAAATTCCCGCGGCGCTGCCTTCGTTCGCCGTCCCTGTGTTCAACCTGGCGCTCGTGCGAGAGTTCTCCACGGGTGCACTGGCAATAGCCGTGTTGGGGTTGCTCGAAGCGGTGTCCATGGCCAAGGCCATCGCAGCGCACACGAAGCAGAAGCTGGACATGAATCAGCAGTGCTTGTCCGAGGGACTCGCGAACATCTCGGGCTCCTTCTTCCACTGCTTTCCCGGCTCTGGCTCGCTCACCCGGTCGGCCATCAACCAGCAAGCCGGTGCCTCGACACAGTGGTCCGGCGTCTGGTCGGCGGCTGCGGTCGCCTTGATCATGATCGTCTTTGCGCCGTATGCCCGGTTCATTCCACGCGCCTCGCTCGCCGGCATCCTCATGATCTCGGCGTACAAGATGGTCGACTGGCATTCGCTCTCGTATCACTGGCGGGCCACGCGCTTTGACGCGGTGATCATCGCCGCGACCGCGCTGTCTGCCGTGCTGGTGTCCGTGGAGTTTTGCGTGTTAATCGGCACGTTCATGTCGTTCCTGCTAACCGTGCCGCGCGCGGGTCGCATGTTGCTCACGCAGTTCGTGATCACGGAGGATGGCAGTATCCATGAGCGACTCGACGCCGACATCCCCTGCGAACGGATCCTGATCTTTGGTTTGGAAGGAGAATTGTTCTTCGGTGCGTCCGCCGCGCTGGAAGAACATTTTGTCACCATCGAGCAGCAGCTGACGGAGCACAGCAAGTTTGTCATCCTCCGCGTCAAGCGGACACGCAATCCAGATGCGGTGGGCATCACGCATATTGCATCCTTCTTGGATCGGCTCACCGAGCGCGGCGTGACCGTCCTGCTGTGCGGGGTGCGCCCCGAGTTCCAACAGAAGTTGGTGCGGACAGGGTTGGACGCGCGTTTGCGAGAGCAGGTTTTTCTCGAGGAGCCGGTCCGTCAGACCTCCACGCTCCTTGCCATTCGACATGCCTACGGGCGTTTGAATGAGTACTGCGCGCACTGCCCGCGACGTGATGCGTCCAATCGCGATCAGTCCCTGTATTTCGCCATCTAACGCCTTACACGCGGGAGCACGAATGACCTCACTGTCTCGGCGGGCCGCACTCGGGATGGGCTTCGCCTTCCTGGGCGGCGTGATGACAGCCGCCACCCCAACTGCCGTCGCGGCACAAAAGAACGCCCTCCGGTTTGAGCTGTATCGCGACAGTCGCAAAGGCTTTCGGTGGCGGCTGAAGTCGTCCAACGGCCGGGTGCTCGCCACCGGCGGCGAAGCCTACACTACCAAGGCGGCTTGTCGCGAGGCGATCGATCGCATTCGAGAAGGCGCGAGCACCGCAGAGGTCGACGACCGCACCTGATACACGTCGCGAGAGCGACCTGATTGGAACGGCAGCAGTCGACGGACTCGCGCACACGCCGTACGTTTTTCCCAGGACTCACCGCCATCCGTCCTGATCCTGCGCGAACCCTTCTGCGGCGAGGTGCTCAATGACCAGCAGACGTGAATTTCTTAAGACCGGCGCTGCCGCGGGTGGCGCGCTGTTCGCCGCCCGGTCGGCCGCCCTTGCCCAGGTGGCGAACGAGCGTGCGGCGCGCGTGAGCGAAGGCCCGACGGCGCCTATGAACATTTTGATCTTCGGCGGAACGGGATTTATCGGCCCGCATCTCGTGCGCGAGGCGGTGGGTCGCGGTCACAAGGTGACGATTTTCTCCCGGGGGCGACGCGATGGTGGCCTGCCCTCCAGTGTCGAGCGACTCGTCGGCGACCGAATGATCAACGACACGATCCCCCAAGGGAACCTGACGGCGTTGGAGGGTCGTCGCTTCGATGCCGTGATTGACGATCCGGCTACCGATCCGCGCTGGGTACGGCAGTCCGCCACCATGCTGAAGGATTCCGGCTCGTACATGTTCGTCTCGTCCACCGGCGTGTTCTTTCCGTACCTCACCAGCAACAACGATGAGGACGCACCCGTGTTGCTGATGCCAACGGACGGCAGCGCGCCGCAGTACGGAAATCAGAAGGCACAGTGCGAGGCGATCGTAAAGGAGGTCTTTGGTGATCGCGGCACGGTGGTGCGACCGAGCTACATCGTGGGCCCTGGAGACAACTCCGACCGATTCTCGTACTGGCCGCAACGTTTCGCGCAGGGCGGTGAGATCCTGGTCCCGGGCAAGAAGTCAGATCCCTCGCAGCTGATCGATGTCCGCGACCTGACCACCTTCATGATTGACTTGGTGGAGCAACGGAAGGGCGGGATCTACAATGCGGCGGGACCGCGTGAGAAGCTGACGTTCGGCGAATTCATCAGCGTGGCGCACAAGACGCTCAATCCCGATGCCAAACTCGTCTGGATCGACGACTACGATTTTCTCAAGGAAAAGAAGATCACCTACGCTATTCCATGGATGATCCCTGAGGGCGACAACCAGTATCACTTGCAGATCAACAACAAGAAGGCGCTAGCCGCCGGACTCAAGTTCCGCCCGCTGCCCGATACGTTGCGTGACACGTTAGCGGCGTGGCCGGCGCGGCTGGCCGAGTTGCAGCCGGGCCAGAAGCCGAACTTCCGTTGGATCACGCCGGAGAAGGAAGCGCAGGTGCTGGCCGAGTGGAAGGCGCGCGGGCACTAGCGCTAGAAGAGCCGCTGGAAAGGGTCGGGTGCGCAAGGCGTCGTTAGGCGCACCTGACCTTCGCCATGTCGACCCGCTTACACCGTCTTAGAACCCCGCCGGCCGCTCCCCCGCGACCGCCAGCACCCGCTCCATCGCTATCCCCGCGCGCATGATCGTCCCCTCATCGAACAGGCGACCGATCAACGTCACACCATGTGGCACACGGCGGGGGGTCGCGAACTTCGGCAAGGGATTCGCCGGATCCGGCGCCCAGTCGCTCCGCGCCTCGCTCACATTCACGAAGCCGGCGCGAAACGTCAGTGACGGATGCCCGGTGAAATTCGTGGTGGTGAGGACCTCGTCACGGAGCGATGGGACCAACAGCACATCCGCCTGCTCGAACATGCGTGCCAGTTCCTGCGCAAAACGACGGCGCACGCGATCGGCCTGCACAAAATCAACCGCCGAGAGAAAGCGCGCCTGACGAAACAAGTTTGGCCAAGCATCCGGGACCTGCACCTTCAGCTGGCTTGCCTTGCCACTCAGCGTGAGGTCCTCGAAGGCCGCGGCCGCCTCGCTGAATAACACCAGCATGAGCGCTGAATGTGGTATGTCTGGCCACTCCAGCTTGACCGGCACCATCCCGAGTTGGCCGGCGACGTCCAGCGCATGCCGATCGACATCCGTGGCTGGGCTCTCTCGCATCCATCGCTCGAAATACCCAACGCGCAGTCCCTTCATCGGAACGGACGCATCGAAGTCCAAGTGACTCGGCACACTCGAGACATCGCCGGCGTCAGGTCCGGTGATCGCTTGCAGCACCAACATCGCGTCCTCGACACCGCGCGTCATGGGACCCAGCTTGTCCAGGGACCAGCACAGAGTCATCGCACCCGTACGCGGTACCCGGCCGAAGGTGGGTCGAAGTCCGGTGACACCACAGCGCATGCTGGGACTCACGATGCTACCCCCGGTCTCCGAGCCGATCGAGAAACCGACCAAGCCGGCTGCCGTGGCGGCTCCAGGACCGGCACTGGAGCCAGAGGCGCCCTCTTCCAGCAACCACGGATTCATGGTCTGCCCACCGAACCAGATGTCGTTCAAGGCCAGCGCGCCTAACGACAACTTCGCCACAAGTACGGCGCCGGCCTCGTGGAGTCGGTGAACCACGGCGGCGTCAGCCGAAGGAACCCGATCACGGAATGGCTCGGCGCCCCACGTGGTGCGAATACCAGCGGTGTCCAACAAGTCCTTCGTGCCCCAGGGGATGCCGTGCAGTGGCCCGCGGTAGTGCCCGGTCGACAGTTCGGCATCCGCCCGTTGTGCCTGTGAGAGCGCCAGTTCGCGGGTCACGGTGATCACGCACCGGATGCGTTGGTCCAGCCGCTCGATCCGGTTCAGGTAGATCTGCGTGAGCCGTTGCGACGACAGCTGGCGGCGCTCGATCCACCGGGAAAGGCGCGTCACCGGCGAAAAGGCGATCTCGTCATCGCTGGCGGGAAGCGGACCAGGGTCCGTGTTGCTCCTGACGAACCGATCGCGGCTCGGGCCGACCGCACCGACGGCGCCTGCCGGATCCCAGCGTGTGGCTGGAGCGAGCGCATCTGGGATCACGATCTTGCGTGGTCCGACGCGCCGTTCGAGCATCCCCGCCATGGTCCGCCGCCAGCTTGTCGCGGCCATCTGCCGTTCGGCGTCGGTGAGTTGCACCTGGGCCAGTTTTTCGGCCTGCATAAAGGTGCCGTCGGTGACCTCGGGGCCCGCAGCAGGGGCCGACCCAAACGTTGGCGGAGCGCCGGGAGTCGCCGCTGGCGGGCCATCTTTACTCTGGCTGCCGGTCTCGCCGCCGCAGGCTGCGGCGACACTCAACAGGCCAAGGGGGGCGCGTACCAAGAACTGTCGGCGCGTGTTCATGGAAGAGTCGCGAAAGGGGTGACCGCGGAACGATGCAAGAGAGGGAAGGGCGGCTGCGTGACCGCCAACGATGTTAGGGTGCTCCCGCCGGCACTCTCAGCTGCAACACGTTGCCCTCCGGATCGTGACCATCGCAGGCACGGAAGCCGCGGTACTCCCACTCCTGGGACGGGGCAAGGAGCGCTCCGCCGAGGATCAGCATCTTCTCCCGCGCTTGGGCCAAGTCATTCACCGGGAAGCACAGCTTCAGGTAGGAATCCTCTCGCACGACGACCTCGCCCGATGGCGCGGCCGACGGCGCGTTCGGGAGCGCATGCAGGACCAGCTCCATGCCCGCACACGCGAGGACAACGTGGCTCGGCTCCTCGTGCAAGATCGTCATACCAATGGCGTCCCGATAGAATGTGGTCATTCGGGCGACATCGTCCACAAACAGGACGGCGGATGGGGAAACGCCAGTCGACATAAGAGCGGGATGGCGAGGCGGGACTAGTGCGACGGCATGACGAGCGGCACAAACGTACCATCGTCGATGCGTCCCCGCGTTACGCGGTAGACGGTAATGCCGGATGGGAACGAGAGCGGCGCGCCCTCGCTCGGCCCAACCACGGCCGCCGTCTGGAAGAAGCGCGTGGGCACACCGTCGTACACCAGGCGTTCGCGCACGTGCATGTGTCCTCCCAGTGCGATGGGATAGCGCGATAGGCCGATGGCCGCGATGACGTCCTTGGCGTTGGATACCGAGTGCCGAAAGAATGTCTTGCCTCCCACGGTGATGGACGTTGGAGCTGGCGGAGTGTCCATATATCCGTTGATCGTCTCCACGGCCGTGAAGAACGGGATGTGGTTGAAGGTGACCACCGGCATCGCTGGCGGGATCGTCGCTAAGTCGCGTTTAAGCCATTCCAGCTGTACGTCGTCCACGTGCCCGTAGTACCACTGGTCATCGATGTCCACACTGTTCAAGCCGACGAAGTGCACCCCGCCGTAGGTGAACGAGTAGTAGTCCGGGCCGCGGTAGTGGCGATACATCCCTCGCCCGTACAAGGGATGCGTCGCGCTCACGTGCGACCGCTCGCGCTCGATGCCGAAGTTCTCGTGATTCCCCGGCACCGTCCACACCGGGTTACGAAAGGCAGCGGCTTCACGACCAAACAACTCGTAGTATCCCGTCGCCTCGGCCTCACCCACACGCAAGGCATCGCGCACCAAGTCGCCGGTGATGATCACAAAGGCCGGGTTGATCGAGTCAGACATGGCGCGGAATCGTTGCATGCGCGCGACCACGGGTGGGGCCACGTGCGTGTCAGACGCGTGGATGAACGTGAATTGCGTGACCTTCGGAACCGGCGAGAGAGCGAAATCGGTGCTGCCTCGGGAAGCGGCGGCGTGCCAGAAGGCGCCGACTGCGCGATACCCATCGGGCACCGAGACGAAAATGATGCCGCTGGTTCCTTCCCCAATCCGATACCGGCCATCGGCATCCGTCACCACCACGGCCACCTGATTCGACACCGCGACATCTGCAACGCCGCGTTCCCCTTGGTCACGCGTACCGTTCTTGTTCATGTCGGCGTAGACCACGCCAGATATCTCGGTCCCCTGGGCATGTGCTGCCGCAGCTAGCAGCAGCAACGGAACGACGATCGCTCGGCGGCTCACGTGGTGGTTTTCCTCGGTAAGGGGTGCCAGATTTTCCGCCCATTGATAACCCGCACGGCCGCGCCGGGGCAATGACGGCTCGTCCCAGCGCGTCGGGGGGCGGGACAAGCCGCGTGTCAACTCGCATATGAACACGAAACGCCTCTTCCTCTTGCTGACTGGCCTCGTCCTGAGTGTCGGGGGCTGTGCCAGCACCAGCGACCCAGCGCCCATGCAGCGCGAACATGGGCTGATCTCATTTCCAGAGCTCTCGTCGCTGCCGATCCTAAGCGTCGGCCCTCCACTGCGCGTCGGCGTTCCCACCTTGGTCGTGGTGCGGACGTTCGGCAGCTCCACCTGCGATCTTCCCGCCGGCGTGGACGTCTCGTACGCTGGGGCCGAAGTGATCCTCACCCCGTGGGTCCGTGTCTCGACTCAGGACGTGGTGTGTACAGCGGATTTGGCGGCACATCGTCACGAGGCGATCGTCACGTTTACCCAGGCCGGCACCAACCGGGTGACGGTGTACGGGTACAAGCGTGACTTCAATGGCCACCTGGTGCTTGGGACAATCTCGGTAGACGTCACGGTCGACCCATAGCGGATCGGCGTTCTCCCGCGTAGCTCACGAGGCGACTCGCCTTCCGGTCGAGTCGCCGTATTGCTAACCGTGAGGTCGTCCCGCATGCACGCCGTTGCTTTCGCGCCGGTTTCCTGTAGCGCGATCAGCGAGTTCAACCGCCAACCGGTCCGGCGGTGAAGCCCACCGTCCTTCTCGCGGTGGACGAGCGCACGTCCGCCATGACAGACGACGATCGCATCCTCGCTGCCGCGTTGGCTGGGCAAGGATATGCGGTGCAGCCGCTGCGCTGGGGAGCCCTGGTGGACCCCGGTTCGATCATCGTCATCCGTTCCACTTGGGACTATGTCGAGCGTCCGGCGCATTTCGTGGAATGGCTGGATCACCTGGATGCGCGGCAGGCCGTTGTGTTCAATCCCACCCCGCTTGTTCGCTGGAACATGCACAAGGGCTACCTGTGCGACTTGGAGCGCGCGGGAGTCCCGGTGGTTGCGACCGAGCTCATTCGCCGCGGCGAATCTGCAAACCTGGATGAGGTCATGGAGCGGCGGCGCTGGGACGACGTGGTGATCAAGCCAGCCGTGGGGGGCACCGCGCGCCTGACAGTGCATCGCGCCCGCATTGGCCACGAGGCGGCCATGGATCACCTGTTGCAGCTGGTGACCAACGAGGACGCCGTGGTGCAGCCCTACCTGTCATCGATTACCACGGCGGGGGAGATCTCTGTGGTGGCCATTGGTGGTCAGGTACACATGGCCGTGGCCAAGACCGCCAAGCCAGGCGAGTGGCGGGTGCAGGGAGACTTTGGCGGTCGTTGCGAGCTGACGGCGGTCACGGGGGAAATCCGCAACGTGGCCATGCGTGCCCTGTCCTCGGTGTCGCCAATACCTGGCTATGCGCGGGTGGACGTTGTTCGGGGTGAAAATGGCATGCTGCTGGTTCTCGAGCTGGAGCTCGTGGAACCCGAACTCTTTTTTCGGCTGGATGCAACGCTCGCCGAGCGTTTTGCCACGTACCTTGCAGCTCAATTGAACGCGCCGCAGTCGCGAACCGGCAGTACGCGTTAGTCTCCGCTGGCAGTTGAATGCGCCGTAGTGCCGAACCGGCAAGCGCGTCAGTCTCTCGCGGGCAAAGGATACTGAGTCCGGGTCTCGTGTCCCGTGGGGAAGGCCACCCGCCGCTGACCCCAATGGCTGCTGCCGCAAGGTCTGATGGACGAGCGGCCCGGTGCGAGGGCGTTGACGACCCGACCCCGTCACCCTTCGGCGGATGCCCGCAGCCCGTGAGATCGGTATGGCCAACGCACGCGTGCCCGCGAGAGCGAGTTGGCCGACTCAAACAGGTTGAAACCGGGCGCCGGGTAGGCCGTATGATCATTTTGATCATATTGTCCCAAGTGGCACGCTGAACGCCCATCCGCACACCTCGGCATCCCTTCAATGCCCCTGAAACCCGTGGAGCTCCACGTGCTGCTCGCGCTCTCTGAGCACGAAATGCATGGCTATGGCCTGGTACAGGCGATTGAGGCACAGACGGACGGTGCGATCGCTCTGGAGCCGGGCAATTTGTATCGCGTGCTCAAGCGGCTGTTGGCGATTGGGCTAGTTCAGGAAAGTGAATATCGCAGCGCCGCTGACTTGGGTGACGAACGGCGCCGGTACTACGCCCTCACGGCCGCTGGCGCCCATGAATTGTCCCTTGAACTGCGTCGCCTGCGTGCGGTGGTGAATTCCCCGGCCGCGCGTGCGCTCACCAAACGGTTTGCCTGAGGTGCGCGTGCGCGCTGAGCTACTGTATGCGAAGCTTGTTGCGCTGTATCCGCGCGACTTTCGTGAGCGATTCGGCCGCGACATGTCCGACCTGTTTGCGGACCAGCTGCGCCGCGCCCGGCGCGCAGGCACGATGCAGGTGTTGAGGCTCTTGCTGCGCACACTTTCCGGCACCGTGTACGCGGCACTCCTTGAACATGCGGATGCCCTGCGTGATCGCCTGGCTGCCCCTGATGCCCTTCTGACTCAACGACCCGGAGATGGACCGATGCGGACCCTGCTCGCGGACCTGCGCTTTGCCATTCGTCTTCTCGGCAAGAGCCCGCTGTTCACCCTGGTCACCGTGGTGGTCATAGCGTTAGGCACCGGGGCGGTGACCACCATCTATAGCGCGCTCAACGCACTGGTGCTGCGACCACTTCCCGGAGTGGCGCAGGCCGACCGTGTGGTTGGGCTGGAGTTTTGGCGGAAGGAAGGGAACCGTCAGATGACCGGAACTGCCAGCCTGATTGACCAAATAGCGGCTCGACAACACACGCTGGTGTCGTTGGCCGGATGGAATCGCGACAACGTGACGGTCTTCCCCGGTCGAGAGGGGATTGCCACCCCTGCGGTCATGGTCACCAGTCACTACTTCAGCACGTTAGGCATCGCACCGGAGCGTGGGCGGTTCTTCCTGGCGGCCGAAGACAGTGCGGCTGGCGCTACGCCGGTGATGGTGGTGTCACACGCGTTCTGGACCACCAAGCTGGGCGGCGATCCGGGCATTGTCGGTCGCAGCCTGATGGTCAATGGCACCGCGTTCACGGTGGTCGGCGTCACGCCGCCAGAATTCTTGGGCACCATGCCAATCGTTCCGGCGAACCTGTTCATTCCGCTGACCATGGAGTCGCTGCTCTTTCCGGGCCAACCGCGCGCGGTGGAGACGTGGATTCGTCCGATTGCCCGCCTCAAGGACGGTGTCACGCTGCAGCAGGCAGAGGCGGAGCTGACGGCACTGGTTCGCGACCGCTCGGCGGACGGCAGCGAAGTCGCCGTGAATCGTCAATGGGATCGCGTGCGACCGGCCATGCTGCGCGCCGTTCCCGAAGATGCCCGAAGTGGCTTTCTTGGCTTCATCAGTCTGCTGCTGGGTGCGGCGGGATTATTGATGCTCATTGCCAGCGTGAACGTCGCGAGCATGTTGTCGGCGCGAGCCATTGCCCGCCGTCGCGAGATGGCCGTGCGCGCCGCGTTAGGTGCAGGGCGGTGGCGGCTCATCCGTCAGCTGCTGACCGAGAGTCTGCTGCTCTTTGTGGCCGGGTCGATGGGTGGCGTACTGATCGCCGTGTTTGCCACAAGCCTGTTGGAACAGCAGCGCATCGCGATCGCGCGGGACCTCGCCTTGGAGATTTCGCCGGACCCGCGAGCCTTTCTCTTGGCATTGGGTGTGGCCCTGGTGACGGGTATCGCCTTTGGTCTTGCCCCCGCGTTGCGTGCCGCTCGCCGAGACATCAACTCGCAGCTGCGGACTGACACCGCCGGCAGTGGAGTGCGTCGGACGTTCATGGCCAATGCACTCATCACCGGTCAGCTGGCGTCGTCGCTGGTACTGCTGGTCTCGGCCGGTCTCTTTGTGCGCGCGATTTCCGTCAGCAGCCATACCGACACCGGCTTCAACGCCAGTGGCGTGGCGACCGTGCAACTCGATCCCCAATCGTGGGGATATTCCGACGCACGTGGCGCCACCTTCTTCCGCGACCTCCAACACCAGGTATCGGCGCTCCCCGGCGTGACGGCCGTGTCCTACAGTCTCGTGCTTCCCATGACAATGTCGGGCTCCGACGTGAACATCGAGATCGACGGCCGCGATCATCCGACGAAAGAGAATGAACCCGCTGGTGAATCGGTGAAGCTGATGAGCGTGGACGAAGGGTACTTTGACGTCGTTCGCACACCGATGTCGCTCGGCCGCGCGTTCCTGACATCAGACGACAGCCTATCGGCCCCTGTGGCGGTTGTTAGCGAAGCACTCTCCCGGAGATACTGGCCTGACGGCGGTGCCATCGGTCGCGCGTTCACCTACCACCAGCGGCGCTATACTGTCGTGGGGATCGCCCGCGATGCCAAATACGAGTCGATCGATGAGGCGCCCGCGCCGATTGTGTACTTTGCGATGCGACAGCAGGGGCCATCGTCCCGCTTCCTCATACTGCGTTCCGCCCAGCCGCCAGCCGCAATCGCGGAAGCCTTGGCGTCCGTGGTTCGCGCGATGGATCCCACCCTGCCACGCCCCGTCGTGGTGGCGTTGGACGAGGCGAATGAGATCGCCGTCCTCCCGCAGCGCATCGCGGCAGTCGGCACCGGCCTGTTTGGTGGCTTAGGCCTGATCATGGCCGCCGTGGGGCTCTATGGCATCATTTCATACTCCGTCAATCGTCGGACCCGCGAGATTGGGGTGCGCATGGCTCTGGGAGCCCAGCGCACGGATGTGCTAGCGCTCGTGGTCGGCGAAGGGTTGCGTCTGACGGGAGTGGGGGTGGTCCTCGGGCTGGTGCTCGCTGGGGGGGCGACGCGGTTGCTCTCGAAGTTCCTCCTCAATACCAATCCGCTGGACGCCGTGGCCTTTGGAGGCATGTCCATGCTCTTCGTGGCGGTGGCCCTGTTCGCCAGTTACGTGCCGGCAAGGCGCGCAGCCAAGGCAGATCCCATGTCTGCGCTTCGCACGGACTAACGCAGTCGCCAGCCTCCACGAGGGGGGCCATCACGCCGTCGACGGCGACGTGCGTGGCTTGGCTGGCCGGACTTCGCACCGTACCCCTTGTACTTCTACAGGAAGGATGCTACCTCTTCCTGTAGAAGACGGAGGGGACAATGGACGACGTACGACTCGATCTGCCGCAGGGAACACTCGATCTCCTGATCCTCAAGGCCGTTTCGCTCGCGCCGCAGCATGGCTGGGCGATTTCCGAGCGCATCCACGCCGTGTCGCGTGCCACCCTGCAGATCCCGCAGGGTTCGCTCTATCCGGCCTTGCACCGACTGGAGCGCCGCGGGTGGATCAGCGCCGAGTGGGGCGCATCGGACAACAATCGGCGGGCCAAGTTCTATGCGCTCACCAAGGCGGGCCGCCGTCAGCTAGAACGTGAAGCGGCCGATTGGCGTCGGTTGACGGCCGCCGTAGGCCTCGTGCTGGACATGGCGTAGGGAGGCGTGATGCTGGCTGAACTCTGGAGCGACGTGCGATATCGGTGGCGTGCCCTCTTTCAACGCCAGCGCATGGAACACGAACTCGAACAGGAACTGGCGTTCCACCTGGAACGGGAAACGCAAAAGGGACGGGCGGCCGGGCTCACAGACGAGGAATCACGTCGCCAGGCGCATGTGGCCTTTGGAGGTGTGGAGCGGTTTAAGGAAGAAAGCCGGCGGATGCGAGGCGTCGCCATCCTTGACGCGATCGTCCAAGACGTCCGGTACGCGTTGCGTGCCTTGCGCAGGAACCCGGTCTTTACGGTGACGGTCATGCTCACACTCGGCCTCGGCATCGGGGCCAATGCCGCGATCTTCGGCGTGGTCGACCGGCTGCTCCTACGACCGCCACCGATGCTTCATGACCCAGCGATGGTTCACCGCGTGTACCTCTCGTGGCAGGATCGTGGCGGCATCGAGGCCACCGAAGCGGCCATGGAGTATACGCGGTACCTGGATTTGCAGCGTTGGACCCGATCGTTTGACCTGACGGCCAGCTATGCGGCGCGCCAGATGCCGGTGGGCACTGGCGCCGAGACGCGGGAGCTGAATGTCGGCGTGGTGAGCGCCTCGTTCTTCTCCTTCTTTGATGCGCGTCCGGCACTGGGTCGGTACTTCGTGGCAGACGAAGACGCGGTGCCACGAGGCATGCCGGTAGCGGTCCTGGGTTACGGATTGTGGCAGTCGCAGTTTGGCGGTCGACACGATGTGGTTGGGCAGGAACTCACGGTCGGTTCCCAGTCGTACACGATCGTCGGTGTCTCGCCGCGGGGATTTTCAGGCTTGGCGACGTTCGAGCCACCTGCCCTCTGGATTCCCATGACCGCATACGCCAGCAGGGTACCGTGGGTGAAGGAGGTCACGGACTACTACACGCGTTATCACTGGGGCTGGCTGTCGATGATTGCGCGTCGCAAGCCTGACGTGTCCGAGGCGGCCGCCGCGGCTGACCTCAGCGCGGCCTTCCACCGCAGCTGGGAGCAACAGGTGGCGCTCGGCGATGGGGACACCCCGGCGACCGTGGCGAAGCCGCGTGCCCTGGTCGCCAGCATCATCGAAGAGCGTGGACCGCGACAGACCACCGTGGCGAAGGTCGCCATCTGGGTCAGCGGCGTGTCGTTCGTCGTGCTTCTCATTGCCTGTGCGAATGTCGCCAACCTGTTGCTCGCCCGCGCCGTCCGCCGACGCCGGGAGATTGCGTTGCGACTGACGGTTGGCGTTGGACGTGGCCGGCTCATGGCCCAGCTGCTCACCGAGAGCTTGATCCTGGCCCTCCTGGGCATGACACTTGGTTTGGGGCTCGCCTGGGCGGGGGGAAGCCTGCTCATGACGTTGTTCGCCCCGGGCATGGAGCCACCACCGGTACTTGCTCCCCGCACCCTGGCCTTCGCGACCCTGCTCTCCGTTGTTGCTGGCGGACTCACGTCGCTGGCGCCGGTGTTCAGTGCCCGTCGAACGGATCTGGCGGAAGCGCTCAAGTCCGGCGTGCGCGAAGGGACCTCACGTCGGTCGCGCCTGCGGGCCATGCTCCTGCTAGTTCAAGGCACGTTGTCCGTGGCGTTGTTGGTTGGCGGTGGGCTCTTTGTGCGCAGCCTGTACAACGTACGCGGTATGCGCCTAGGCTACGACGTGGACCCGGTGCTACTGGTCGAGTACAACCTTCGCGGTCTTCGCCTTGGTGACAGCGCGCAGGCCGCGCTCGTTCGCCAGCTCGAAGGGGCGGTGCGAGAGGTTCCGAGTGTCGTTCGTGCGTCTCGCGCGCTGTCTGTGCCGTTCTGGAGCTCGCGGTCTACCGCACTCTATGTGGCGGGTATCGACTCGGTTCGACGGCTCGGGCGGTTCAGCATGCAGGCTGGCACCTCCGAGTTCTTCGCCACGCTCGGTACGCGCGTGGTACGTGGACGAGGCATCACCAGCTCCGATGACGCGCACGCGCCGCCCGTGGTGGTCGTCTCCGAGGCCATGGCCAAGCGCCTGTGGCCAAGTCGGGACGCGTTAGGGCAATGCATGCGCTTGGACGCTGACACCATGCCGTGCTTCACGGTCGTCGGCATCGCAGAGAACATCCACTCCGAGAGTTTCACCGACGACCCCGGTTACGACTACTACTTGAGTGTCGAGCAGTATCACCCTGAGGACGCCGCACTGCTCGTCCGAACGCGGTCGAGCGCCGCCGCCCTGGCAGAACCAGTGCGTCGTCGACTGCAACGGGAAATGCCCGGCGCTGCATACGTCAACGTGACGCCATTTCGCCGAATTGTCGACGACCAAGCCCAGTCGTGGCGCGTGGGTGCAACCATGTTCACTGCCTTTGGGTTGCTGGCTCTGGCGCTCGCCGCCATCGGCCTCTACGGCGTCTTGGCGTACGACGTGGCACAGCGCGCCCACGAGTTGGGCGTCCGTGTCGCGTTAGGCGCGC
The DNA here is from genome assembly GCA_046327745.1 of Gemmatimonadaceae bacterium. GTDB lineage: Bacteria > Gemmatimonadota > Gemmatimonadetes > Gemmatimonadales > Gemmatimonadaceae > JABAQJ01. The sequence goes on from JAXLXV010000015.1 coordinate 96,190, forward strand.
GGCGCAGCCATATGGTGCGTGTCGTCCTGCGCGATGGCGCGCGCTTCGCCGTCATCGGAATAGCTGCCGGCGGGCTGACGGCTTGGGCGGCCGGACCATGGCTGGCGCCCTTGCTGTTTCAGGTGTCGGCGACCGATCCCCTGGTGTTCGGAGGCGTCGTACTGATCCTCCTGACCGTCGCCGTATTGGCTAGTGTAATTCCGGCGGCTCGCGCCGCGCGCGTAGACCCGAACACGGCCCTTCGGGCAGAATAGAGCGCTCGCACCGCGCTGGTGCACGTCGGGCGAGCAAGGCGGCGGAACGAGGCGTAGCGCAATAGGGACAGGAGCTCCACGGCGCCGTGAAAAAGCGCCCATCCCCCATGGTTGAGGATGGGCGCCGCGAGAATGGTGTTGTCGCGCCGGCGGGGCTACTGCACGCCCGTGGGCTTTGGCCGAGTGGTTCGATTGCCTACCGCGATTCCTGTGCGGAGAATCAAATCGCCCACATGGGCCATCTTGTCGTAGTCGATCAGGGTGGGCTCGTCGCTCACCTTGTGGTACTGCGGGTGCAACCCGGTGGTGAAGAAGACGATTGGAACGCCCTTGCGCGCGTAGTTGTAGTGGTCGCTGCGGTAGTAGATGCGCTCAGGGTGCGTGGTCGTGTCCCACTCGCGATCGAACACGAACGGGTGTGCGCTGGCGGCGTTCACGGAGTCTACGACCGCGCCAAGGACGGCGCTCTGGCCGTTCGGGGCGGCGCCAGGACCCACCAGGTACAACGTATCCGGATTGTTGCGCCCGATCATGTCGGCGTTCAGCTGCGCGACGATGGAGTCGATAGGGACGGTTGGATGATTGGTGAACGCATCCGACCCAAAGAGGCCCTTTTCCTCACCCACGTGCCAGATGAACAGGGCCGACCGTTTTGGCCGAGGGCCCGCCAGCCAAGCGCGGGCCATCGCCAGCTGTGTCACACTGCCGGAACCATCGTCATCGGCCCCATTGGCAATGCTGTCACCGGTCACCCCGTGCTGGATGCCGATATGATCATAGTGCGCGCCGAACGCGACGTAGGTGTTCTTGAGCGCCGGGTCGGAACCTCTGGCGATGCCCACGACGTTGTAGCCATTGAAGGACGAAGTCTGTTCGTTGTAGCTGCCGGTGAACTTCGTGCCCGCAGCAAACTGGGCCTGCTGGTCGTTGGGCCAGCCGCGCGGCAAGAAGGGGCTCCCGCCGTCCATCCGCGCGACCGCCACCATCGGCAAGACGCGTGGCTTCGGCCCCGGGGTCGTCTTCGCCCCGGTCTGCAAGGCGATCTGTGATCCCGAGAACTGGCTGGCAGCCAGACGGTACACCGAATCGGGGAGTAGTAACACGATGGCCGCCGGCTGGCGCCCGATCGGCAAACCGATCCGGTTGAACAGACTCTGCGGATTCTCCAGCTCCTTCTTCTTGTCATCGCTCACCCCGGGCGGAGCCGTTCCCACCAGCACCACGACCTTGCCCGTCAGGTTCAATCCGGCGTAGTCATCGCGAGCCAGCGCGCTGTCTGCCAGTCCGTAGCGGGCGAAAACCAGCTCGGCGTCCGCGCTGTTCTTCGGGAGTGGTGCTCCGGGACCTAACGAGGAAAGGAACGAGATGTCGCGCCCCTGCTGCAAGGTCGTGGCCCCGCTCGGTGTCGTGACACTGATTGGGCCGGCGGTCACCAGCGTCCGTTCCATCGGCACCCGATAGAAGTATCCGCTGTCACCACCCGGTTCGAGGCCCAGTTGGGTCAATCGCGCGGCGATCCATTCCGCTGCCTTCTGGGCGTACGGCGTTCCGGTCTCGCGGCCACCAAACGAATCCGAGGCAAAGACAAAGAGGTCGCGCCGCAACTCAGCCGCGGTTGGCGACGCCGCCGACGGCGTTGGACGCGTGGCCGGCGTGGTCGCCGGTGTACAGGCCGCAAGGAACAGGAAGGTCAGGCCGCTGCTTAATCGAAGTCGTGACGTCACAGGAAGTCCGGCGCGCTAGGCGCGCATGCGGAAGGTGGAAACTGCCTATCGTGCAACACGGGCACCGTTGGCGGCAAAAACGATCCGTGAACAGTATCGCGTGAGGCAGCGTTCGTCATGTTCATTCGGGAGCCGATCGCCGCAACGCGCATTCTGCCGCCTTCAGAAGGCTGGCGCGGCGCACGTACTCTCGCACATCGTGTGACGCCTCGCGCATGTCTGGTTCCATGGCAGGTCCCCTGTCATCACCCATTCCCGACGTCTCCCGATGCCCCGTCTGATCACCGCGCGCCCTCAGGCCAACGAGCATGCGCCGTACTACGCTCGATACATCGCCAAGGTGCCAGAGGGCAACCTGGTCGACATCCTGACCGCGCAGGCCAGCACTATGGAGCGCCTCCTGCGGAATCTCGACGATGCCCGCGCCGGGTTCACCTATGCCCCGGGCAAATGGACGGTGCGAGAGGTGGTTGGGCACCTGATCGACACGGAGCGCGTCTTTTCGTACCGGGCTCTTTCCATCGCGCGGGCGGATCCGGGCCGACTACCTTCGTTCGACCAGGACGCATGGGAGCCTCAGGGTGAGTTCAATCGTCGCGAGATGAGTGACTTGCTGGATGAGTGGTTGAGCGTGCGTCGCAGCACCATCACCCTCTCGACGGGGCTTCCCGAGCAGTCCCTTGCTCGGCGGGGGATTGCGAGCGACCTCGAGTTCTCCGTGCTGGCCCTGCTGCACATCCCGCCGGGTCACGTGGCCTATCATCTCGACCAGCTCTACCTCAACTACCAGTTCACGAGAGGATAGGGGCAGCACCTTGCCGGAGCGGGGGGTTGGCTCTACCGTCAGCCCCACTCGGTTGCGCCCTAACCTGAAAACACCCATGCGACGTACCGCGATTCTCTTCCTGCTCATGGCAACTCAGACTGCGACGGGTCAGACGACCGACCCCCTGCTGCAACGCGCGCGGGCGCTCCATCGCGCCACGCCCATGATCGACACGCACAACGATCTGCCCGAGATGTTTCGTGGGCGCGTGCACAACGACTTGTCCAAGATGAACCCGGAGCAGCCGCTCGACAGCATCGACACGGACTTGCCACGGATGAAGCAAGGGTTGGTCGGTGGGCAGTTCTGGGCGGCCTACGTCCCGGCGTCGTTCGTCAAGGCCGGTGGCGCCACGTACGCGCTGGAACAGATCGACGTCATCCATCGCATGATCGCCCAGTCACCATCGTTAGGCTACGCGACCACCGCCGATGAGATCGTCCAGCAACATGCGAAGGGGAAGATCGCCTCTCTGATTGGCATCGAGGGTGGGTACGCCATCGAGAACTCGCTGGCCAACATCCGCATGTTTCATCGACTGGGCGTGCGGTACATGACGTTGACGCACGGGGGCAACACGGCCTGGGCCGATGCCGCCACCGAACCGCCTGTGCATGGGGGCCTAACGAAGTTCGGTGAGGCGGTGGTTCGCGAGATGAACCGCGTGGGCATGATGGTGGACATCTCACACGTGTCCGACGGTACCATGTCAGACGCCATTCGCGTGTCCGAAGCGCCGGTCATCTTCTCGCACTCGTCGGCCCGCGCCTTGGCGGACCATGCACGCAACGTTCCCGACAGCATCCTCGCGCTCGTTCCGAAGAACGGCGGAATCGTGATGGTGAACATCTTCCCCGGTTTCGTGAACGCCACGGCAGCGAAGCAGGCCGCCGGCGCGCTGGACAAGGAGCGCGAGTTCATGGCCAAGTATCCCGACGATGCCAAGCGCGCCTCTCGCGAATACGTCCAGTGGCTGAGCGACATGATGGAGCACATGGAATCGGGAACGCTCGCGGAGGTCGCCGATCACATCGATCACATCGTGAAGGTGGCCGGCATTGACCACGTGGGATACGGCGCCGACTTCGGATCGCTGACCAATCATCCCAAGGGCCTGGAAGATGTCTCGCGTTATCCCTACCTGACGGCGGAACTCCTCCGACGAGGCTACACGGACGCCCAGGTAAAGAAGATCATCGGCGAGAATTTCCTGCGGGTCATGCGTCAGGTCGAACAGACGGCCGCTCGCCTGCAACGCACACGAGGGCCAGGCGTCGAGCTGATCGAGGACCTGGATCGATAGCGCGAGTTGGCAGAAGCGGCACGTGCCGACCAGGTCGCAGGAATTTCAGGCAGCGCTGAAGAAGCTCGCGTCACCCGCAGCCGTTCCGGGGGTGACGCGCTTCTTTCACCCGGACCCCAACGCGCGATCAAGCGACAACAAGATCCTCGGGGTCAGCATCGGAAAGATCTTTCCGGTCGCCAAGCGATTTGCCGACATGCCGCTCGATCAGGTCGAGTTGCTCCTGGAAAGCCCCTACTACGAAGTGCGCATGGGTGCCGTCAGCATCATGGACTTTCAGGCGCGGTCTCGGCAGTTGTCGGACGAAGGGCGGCGCTCCCTCTTTGATCTGTACATCCGGCGCCACGACCGCATCAACAACTGGGATCTGGTCGATCGTGCCGCCCCGCACGTCGTCGGCCGATATCTCGCCGACAAGCCCCGGAAGATCCTCGACAAGCTGGCGCGGTCCAAGAATCCGTGGGAGCGGCGAACGGCGATCGTCAGCACGTACTACTTCATCCGTTCCGGTGAAGTGGACGACACATTTCGCATAGCCGAACTCCTCGTGCGTGACGCGCATGAGCTCGTGCAGAAGGCGGTCGGGTCTTGGCTTCGTGAGGCAGGCAAGAAGGACCAAGCGCGACTCCTGAAATTCCTGCGTGCTCACAGCAAGAATATGCCGCGTGTCACCCTTCGGTATGCCGTGGAGAAACTCGCGCCCGACGTTCGCGCGACGTTTCTTTCCTAATCGACAAGATTGTCAGGCGCGGCGCTGCACGCATCGGCGTCCGCTCACTTCCGTCTACGAAACACAATGGCCAACACGATTGACGAGTACATCGCCGAATTTCCCAAGAACGTGCAACGCATCCTTACCGATCTGCGCGCCCGGATTCGGACGGGCGCGCCAGATGCAACGGAGCGCATTGCCTATGGCATGCCGACGTTCTACCTGAACGGGAACTTGGTGCACTTTGCCGCGTTCGAGCGTCATATCGGCTTCTACCCGACGCCCAGTGGCATCGTCGCGTTCGCTGACCAACTGAAGCGTTATGCGACGTCTAAGGGCGCTGTGCAGTTTCCGATCGATGAGCCGCTACCGTTTGCCCTGATCAGCGAGATGGTGGCGTTCCGCGTGCAAGAGAACGCGTCAAAGGGGAGCAAGCCGGCCAAAGCCGCGAACGTCGACAAACCTGCGCCAGCCAAAGCGGACATGCCCGGCACGACAAGCAAGGGTGCAAAGGCGATGGCCAAGAGAGGTGCGTCAACCAAGGGCACAAAGGCAACGGCCAAGCGAGGTGCGTCAACCAAGGGCACAAAGGCAACAGCCAAGCGAGGCGCGTCAACCAAGGGGGCAAAGGCGACGGCCAAGCGCCGCGGGGGCAAGGGCGCCGCATGAGACGCTGGTCGGCGCGGCGATGTGCTGCGGTACTCGCGTTGGTGTGCGGCGGCGTCCGGCCAACGCACGCGCAGACCTCCGCACAGACCGCGAGCCCACTCAACATCGGCGAGACTTTCACGATTTCGTCCGACGCATTGCACGAGACACGACGGATCAACGTCTACCTGCCGGCTGCCTACTCGGCGACGCCGAATGCCGCACTACCGGTGCTGTACATGCCAGATGGCGGTATCGCCGAGGACTTCCTGCATGTGGCGGGTCTTGTGCAGGTCCTTTCGGGCAACGGGACCATGCGCCCCTTCATCCTGGTTGGCATCGAGAACACGGAGCGTCGCCGAGATCTCACCGGGCCAACGGAAAACCCAGAGGATCGGAAGATTGCTCCGCGCGTAGGTGGATCATCGGCGTTTCGATCCTTCATCCGGATGGAGCTGATGCCCGCCATTCGCGCGCGCTATCGGACCACGTCCGAGACGGCGATCGTCGGCGAATCACTCGCTGGACTCTTCGTGGTGGAGACCTTCCTTGTTGAACCTGATCTCTTCAACACGTACGTCGCGTTCGATCCCAGTCTGTGGTGGAACAAGGGTGCCTTGGTACCGTACGCTGGACAGCGGCTGCCCGGACTGACCACGCGCTCGACGCAGTTGTACGTGGCGACGAGTCGTGAGCCGATGATCGCGCCACTCACGCAGGAGTTCGCCGAGGTATTGCGAGCACATGCGCCGACGGCACTGACGTGGCACGTCGAGTTCATGTCAGAAGAAACGCACGCGACCATCTTTCATCCGGCGGCGTTGCGGGCGTTTCGCGAGGTATTTAAACCCACGCCCGCCAACCACTGACCGGCCGTCGGCGCGCGTCACCTAAAGCCAGCGTACCGCGGCTAGCCGACAGCATCGCGTCTGCTGGTCAGGCGCGGCATTGCTAGGGCACACGACGGTAGAACACGTCGCAGCTGCCAGTCGTTCCGCAGGTATGCTCGGGGTCGCGCCTTCTCGATCTCAAGCCATCCACGGCAACCGACAACGTTTCCGTGCCGCTTGCGCGCATGATGATCAACGTGTCGTGAGAAATCACCGCCGTGTGTTGTCCAAGGAGTCTGGTGATCTTGACGCCCTCGGGCAATGAATCCCTCAGAATGGTCCTTTGCACCACTGAGTTCGCAGACACATCGAGACTGTCTGCCCAGAAATACGAACGTCCACCCAATGGGAGAGGTAGTGGGTAGACGCCAAGGTACTGCATGGAGAAGGTGCCGATCGCGCTGGCGATCGGCGGAGTCGTCGGATCACTGTGACAGCTGACCTGCACGGCGATCAGAATCGCGACGCCTGTGGTCAGTCTCAGGCGGGGCAAGTAATGCATGGACTACTGCAGGCGGCGGAAGAAATAGTTGCAGCTGCCAGTTGGACAGAACCACGTGGTTGGGTCCTTCACCGGCGCCACGATCCCTGCGGCCGTGACGAAGGCGGTGTCGACGCGCGTGGTCGTCTGCGTAAAGATGGTGTCGTGGCTCGTATGGTACGACGCGACACCAGTGCCCCCGTTCTGCACCACCTCAAAGTCCGAGAGGGAGTCACGGTACATGTAGATCTGCGTGAACTGGCCAGCCTGCACCACGAGGGTATCGTACCATATGTAGTATCGTCGCCCCGGCAAGTTGAGCGCTTTGACCGGCATCGCGCGACCTCCCACATCGGCCAGGACATACCGTCCCTCGGCTACAGTCGGTTGGACGCTGGCTGGCTTCTCACCGCCGCAGGAGCTGAGCGTTGCGCACAGAGCCAGCGTGCTAACATGCGCTCGCCGAACAAACCCTCGACCCATCCGCATCTCCCATGTGTTAGCAAAGCTACGAGCGCACGACGCTCATAGCAGAACGCTGGGAAATGTACTCGATAGAGAGCGTGGGGCGCGAGAGCACGGACGTCCGCGCTCCGATCGCTACCGGTTGTATTCCGACAACCAGTGGAACTGCCGCTCGGCCAGCTGGAAATGCCTATTGGTGCGGCGAAGGTCGACGAATATGGAGTCCGCACGGATCTTCGTCCACAGCCGAATACCTGTCGTGTCCGCCAGCTCATACCGCATATCGAACAGATACGTGCTGTCAAACGCCGTATTTGTCTTCCAGACCGCCACGGTGCGTCGCGTCGTATCCGCCTTGAAGCGGAAGTAGCCGCGTCGATAGCGCTGCCAGAAGACGGTGTCGGCGGTGCCAACACTTCCGCCACTGACGTTGTCGAAGATGACGTCGCGCCAGCGAAGGGAGTCGGCGACCAGCGGCGGTATCGTGTCGCCGTTGACCACATAGTGCTGGACGTCGTACACGCCGACGCGGAAGGGCTCGGCCGGCGGCTCGTGGCGCAGGGCCTGCCAACGGCCGTACGAATCCTTGAATGGCAGGATCAGGATCAACACAACGAGCGTGCCCTTGGCCACCAGCCGCGCCACATGTTGCCACGGTTGTGTGAACGGCGGTTCGTACGCATTCGTGGCCGGCGCGGCCCGATTGAACACCAGAAACGTCATCAGGCGTTTGGCATCTAACACCAGCAAGAACACGCAGGCGAACAGCAGGTGGCTGGCAAAGAGCTTCACCGGCACGTCGTAGCTCATGTTGATCATCACCACGTTGATGAACGCGCCCGTGGCGGCGAAGAGGCCCAGGGTTACCGTGCGGCGGAACAGCAGCAACAGCCCGGCCACGGTCTCCATGATCCCTGAGAAGACCTGGTACTTCGTGGAGTAGCCGATGAACAGCCAGGAGAAGCGCATCGGGAGAAAGTCACCGAGCGGCGTCGCGAGCTGGCTGAGCGTCGGGAAATACATCTGCAACGCGAAGATCTTGATGATGCCGTAGCTCAGCGCGAACGTCGCGATGTAGTAGCGCACGATCGTGCGCAACCAGTAGGCGAGGCGATCGTAGTTTGGTCGTGAACGGTCAAGAACGGACCAGATGATGCAGCTGACCGCCGCCAATGACAGGTAGAGCCACAACTGCGCCCAGCCCCAGGACGTGTCACCGCTGCCATTCACGGGCACCAAGGGATCGCGGACGTGAAAGAGCGCGGCATTGCCCGCGCGCACCGCCCAGTCCACGGCCACGTAGTACCACGTGGTCAGCAGGTTCAGTCCCGGGATCCGTCCCAGCCAGTTGAGCGGGGCGATCTGCAGCAGCAGGTACACGAAGAAGAACCGGAACAGCACCCGCTGCCACACCGGCCACGGGCTGGTACTCGCTCGATCGCTGGCACTCATGGGTAGACGGGCTCCGTTGAAGCTGGGAGAGTCGCCGCCGGCAAGGGAGAACGGCGGGCCGAACTTACCTTGCGATATTGCGCTTCGCCACAGCGTCACCACCGCTGTGGCGTTCGTGACGGAGCGTGCGTCGGCCCCCACTTCGCCTTGAGGGGCGACAGGTCGCGGGCTACCTTGGCCGACGTCCGTTGGTCACACGACGATTGCCCTGGAGACGATTCCATGAAGCGCCTGACCTGGTTGTTCGTGCTGTCCCTGGCCTTGCTCCCCACACCGGCGAGCGCCCAGCAATTCGATGGCTTGATGGGGAGTCTGAACAACCTCTATCGGCTCTCCAACGCCAAGTCCTATTCAATCAGCCCAGAGAACCTAACGGGCGAAAAAGGCAAGGGCGCCATGGCCGCGGAGGGCAGTGCCTCACGAGCTGCGCGCGACCTCGGACGTGGCTGGAAGGTCAACCCATTCATCCTCATCCAGCCCGGGCAGACCTTTACCCTCGGTGAGATCACCGGCGAAGGAAACATCCAACACATCTGGATGACGCCGACGGGAAACTGGCGCCTGTCCATCATGCGCATCTACTGGGATGACGAAAAGGAGCCCTCTGTCGAAGTGCCGGTCGGTGACTTCTTCGGGATGGGTTGGGGCAAGTATGCTCCCCTGCAGTCACTCGCCATCTGCGTGAACCCCGGCAGCGCGTTCAACTCGTATTGGCCGATGCCCTTCCACAAGAAGGCGCGCATAACGATGGAGAATCTGGATGACAAGCAGATGAGCGTGTACTACCAGATCGACTACACGCTCGGCGAAGTGCCAAAGGATGCGGCGTATTTTCACGCGCAGTTCCGGCGCGTCAATCCGCTGCCGTATAAGGAAGTCTACACCATCCTCGACGGGGTGAAGGGCAAGGGTCAGTACGTCGGCACGTACATGGCCTATGGTACCAAGAGCAACGGTTGGTGGGGCGAAGGCGAGATCAAGTTCTTCATCGACGGCGACAAGGATTTCCCAACGATCGCAGGGACGGGAACCGAAGACTATTTCAACGGTTCGTACGACTTCGAAAACCCGGTGTCGCATCAGTACGAGACGTTCACCAGCCCGTATAGTGGACTCGCGCAAGTGATCAAACCGGACGGCCTGTATGTGTCGCAGCAACGTTTCGGCCTGTATCGATGGCACATCACCGATCCCGTGCGGTTCGACACCGACCTGAAGATCACGATCCAGGCGTTAGGCTGGCGATCGAACGGAACCTACCTGCCATTGCGGGACGACATTGCCTCCGTGGCCTACTGGTATCAAACGGAGCCGCACCTGAGCTTCCCCCGCCTGCCGGCGCGTGAGATGTTGGAGATCAACTAGCGTAGCGGATCACCCTCACATGTCTCAGGTGACAGACCACGATGCGGTCCTCGACGCGTTTCGGGCGGATGCCAGCCTGGACGCGGGGAGGCAGTTCCTCGAGCTCATCGTTCGGTACTTGGACCAGACGTCGCGTGGTGAGGCACCGGTCTCCACGCGACTGTCTGCGGAGGAGGTGGCTTCGCACTTTGCCGAACCACTTCCCACGGGCGTCCAGCCGCTACCAGCAATACTCGACCGCCTCGAACGTGACGTCCTCACCGACGTCACGCGCCTGATGCACCCCATGTGTATGGGCCACCAAGTGTCGGCGCCCCTGCCGGCGACGATCTGGACGGATGCACTCATCAGTGCCGTGAATGGCAGTGCCTCGGTGCGCGAGATGTCGCCCAGCGCCAACGCCATCGAACATCAGATCGTTCGCTGGTTAGGCGACTTGGTGGGATACGGACCAACGTCAGGCGGTACCCTAACGTCTGGCGGTACCGAAGCCACGTTTACCGCGATGCTGGCGGCTCGTGCCAAGGCCTGCCCAGACGCCTGGGAGCAGGGCGTGGGTATGAATCCCCCAGTCGTCGTGTATGGCGAGCAGGCGCACTACGCAGTCACCCGGGCCATCGCCGAGCTGGGTTTGGGGCTGCGTGCAGGGGTCTCGGTGCCGCTGCGCCAGCATCATATGGATACTGATGCCCTCCGCGTCACACTGGATCGCCTGGCCGCCGAAGGCCGCATGGTGATGGCGGTGGTTGCAACTGCCGGATCGACCTCGGTTGGAGCGTTCGACGACTTGGAAGTGGTGGGTACCGAGTGTGACCGCCGAGGCCTGTGGTTGCACGTGGATGGGGCCCATGGCGCATCCGCATTGTTGTCTGCCCGCCATCGGCATCGCCTCGCCGGACTGACGCATGCCGACTCGATTGCCTGGGACCCACACAAGATGATGCTCCTGCCGCTGTCGGCGGGACTGCTCTTGGTGCGTCGCGAACGTGACTTGGACGCGACCTTCGCGCAGCGTGCACCATACCTGTTCCACGCGCAGGACAGTGAGCGCGTATGGGACCAGGGGGTGCGCTCGTTTCTCTGCTCCCGAAGAACCGACGCGATCAAGTTGTGGGTGGCTCTGGAACGCTATGGGGCAGATGGGATCGGTCACCTGTACGACCGGTTGTGCGATCTGACGATCGCCCTTCATGCACGGCTGGTCGACCATCCGGATTTTGAACCCTTGCATGTGCCGGAGTCGAACATCCAGTGCTTCCGCTATGTGGGCGCTCGGGCCGCCCGCGATATCGACAGCTTCAACTTTGAGCTGCGGCAAGCGTACAACCGATCAGGCGAGGGGTGGATTACGACGACCCTGGTCGAAGGCCAGCGTGCACTGCGGACCACCATCATGAATCCGCACACGACGGAAAGGCATCTGGATCTGCTCCTCGATGGGCTGACGCGCACGGCCAGCGGCTTGGTATAGGCAGCAAGCGCCGCGGGTGCGCGCGTCGCTGGCACGTCCGGCGTGCACGTTACGCCGCGATTCAGGAATCTCGCTCTCGCGGCCCGCGTGCATCCGAGGTAGGATCAACAGGTCGCACAACGCGTAAGCCTTAGCCGGAGTGCAGGTATGAAAGACGATGGCGTGACCCGACGTGACTTCCTGAATGGCGCACGCATCGCCATCGGCGCTTCACTGGTCGTGCCGTGGGCCGAACTGCTGGCCAACGAGAGCGGCCAAGGGAGTGACTACTATCCCCCAGCCAAGACCGGTCTGCGTGGGACACACGACGGCGCATGGGAAACGATGCACGCCCGCGTCGCTGGCCAATCATGGCCCGAGGCAAAACCATCGGAGCACTATGACCTGGTGGTGGTCGGCGGCGGTATCAGTGGACTCTCGGCGGCTCGCTTTTACCGGAAGGCCCGACCGAACGCCAGAATCCTGATCCTCGACAATCACGACGACTTTGGCGGGCACGCCAAGCGCAACGAGTTCTCGATCAACGGCGATACGCGTATTGGGTATGGCGGTACGGAGTCCATCGACACGCCGTCGGAGTACACAGCTGCTGCCAAGGAGACGCTGCAAGAGATCGGAATTCACGTCGAACGCTTCTATGACTACTTCGACCAGACGCTGTACTCGAAGATGGGGTTGGCCAAATCCATCGTCTTCGACCAGGACAACTTTGGTCAGCGAAAACTGGTCACCGGCTATGGCAAGCGGCCGTGGGAGGAGTTCGCCAATCTGGCGCCCTTCAATGACCAGGCGCGTCGCGACTTCATTCGTGTCCAGACGGAGACGAAGGATTACCTGCCTGGCATGTCCAAGGAAGAGCGCTACAAGCTGTTGAGCACGACCAGCTACGAAGCGTACCTGCGCGACTATTGCAAGGTGGACCCGCAGTTGTTGGAGCTGTACCGGAAATGGGGCATTTCCTTCTGGTGCGTGGGCATCGACGAGATTCCCTGCACCCTGATCCTCGACTACGACGGCGGGATGCCGGGGCTGGATCACACGATGCCGCGCTTTGGGTCGCGTGGAGAGGATCCGTACATCTTCCACTTCCCAGATGGCAACGCGTCCGTGGCTCGACTGCTGGTTCGCTCGCTCATCCCCGCGGCGATGCCGGGCAGCACCATGGAAGATGTCGTTACCACGCGCGCCGATTACTCGCAGCTGGATCGTTCCAGCTCCAACGTTCGCATTCGCCTGAACAGCACGGCCGTCCACGTGCGGCATGTGGCGCGCGATACCGCGGTCGATGTCACTTACGTCACGGGCGGCAAGCCGCACACGGTGCGCGGGACCAAGGTCATCATGGCCTGCTACAACATGGCCATTCCCTACATCTGTCCCGAGCTGCCAGCGGCACAAAAGAAATCGCTCTCCTATGGTGTGAAGGTACCGCTCACCTACACCAAGGTCCTGGTGCAGAACTGGCAACCGTTCGCTCAGCTCGGGACGGACTTTGTCTACTACACCAAGGACTTCTTCAAGCAAGTGGAGTTGGACTATCCCGTGTCGATCGGTGCATACAAGCGATCGCAGACGCCGGACCAGCCTATGGTGCTGCATATGTGCTATGTGCATCACGATGGCGTGACCAAGGGGCCCGAGCAGTGGCGTGAGGGACGGCGGCGCCTCCTGACCACGCCGTACTCGGTGTTCGAGCATCACGTGCGTGATCAACTCACGCAGGCGCTGGGTGGCGCGGGGTTCGATGACGCGCGCGACATCAAGGGCATCACGGTCAATCGTTGGTCGCACGGTTACGCCTATTCGCCGCACCTGCTCTGGGAGCCGACGTATGCGTCGGATAGCGAGAAGCCATGGGTGCGCGGACGAAAGCAGTTCGGGCGCATTGCCATTGCCAATTCCGACTCGGGCGCCCAAGCGGACACCAACTCCGCCATGACACAGGCGTGGCGTGCCGTGCAGGAGACGCTCGCCACCTAACGGCAAACTCGCAGGGGACTGTTTTCGGAGGGGTACCGTGGCCAGGTCACGTGTGGTGCTCGGGCTGGCGATCGCCGCGTTTGCGACGATCTTCGTGCTGTTCCCCGCGCTGAGCGGCGTCCTCACCGACTGGTGGTGGTTTCAGGAAGTCGGATTGCAGGTCGTATTCACCCGCCAGCTGGTCACCCAACTGCTGTTGTTCCTGGCGGTTGGTGCGCTGACCAGTGCGGTGTTGCTCTGGAACCTGCGCATCGCACGCGGGGCCGCGGCGCCGGGACCGCTGGTGGTGCCGTTCGGTGAGACGCAAGCGCGGCCGCTGCCAGCGACGGGGGTACATCGTGCCGCCACCCTCATCGCGCTCGCACTCGGGGTCATCACGGGCTTGGTGGCGAGCGCTGCGTGGCGCGACGTGTTGCAGCTGATCTACGGTGCACCGTTCGGGATCAAGGACCCCGTATTCGGACACGACATCGGCTACTACGTGTTCACCCTGCCGGGGCTGGAGACGCTCCTCGGCCTTGTCAGCGGCATGATCACCTTGTCGTTGATCGCGACGGTGGTGCTCTATCTGTTGCGTGCACGCATTGTCCTGGATCCGCGCGCCATTCGTGTCGAGCGCGCTGCTGGCATGCACCTGGCTGTGCTCATCGCGGCGGCGTTCACGCTGACAGCCGTGCGCTTGTGGGTGGTGGGTGTTCCACGACTCCTGTATTCCACCACGGGTCCGCTGGTTGGTGTTGGCTATACGGACATGCACGCGGTGCGGCCCGCGCTGCACCTCATGGCGATCCTGGCCCTCGTGGGTGCGGGCGCCGTCATCGTCGGCGCGCGTCGCGGCTTGCTGGCACGCTACGCCGTCGTGACGATCGGCGGGTACATCGGGCTGTCCTTCCTGACCCGCGATCTGCTACCGCAATTCATCCAGAAGTTCGTGGTCGCCCCGACGGAACTGACGCGCGAGATGCCGTATCTGCGCTACCATATCGCGGCGACCCGTCAGGCGTGGGGCTTGGACTCCGTGGAAAGCCGCGAGTTGAGCGGCGATGCCCCGCTGACCCTCGATGACCTGAAGCGCAACGCGCCGACCATCGAGAACGTCCGGCTGTGGGACCGCGACCCCCTGCTGCAAACCTTCGGACAGCTGCAGGAGATTCGGACCTACTATGACTTTGTGTCGGTGGACGATGACCGGTACTGGATCGACGGCAAGTACCGTCAGGTGCTACTCTCTCCGCGAGAGCTGAACGTTGCCTCGCTGCCCACACGCACCTTCATCAACGAACACCTGACCTTCACCCATGGCATGGGACTCACGATCGGCCCGGTCAACCAGGTGACGGTGGAAGGTCTTCCGGTGCTGTTCGTGAAGGACCTGCCCCCGGTGTCGACCGTGTCACTCAAGGTCACTCGGCCGCAGATCTATTTCGGGGAATTGAGCAACGACTGGGTCGTGGTTGGCACGCAGCAGCGGGAGTTCGATCACCCCGCGGGCGACGAGAATGTGTATGCGTCGTATCAAGGGACCGGCGGTGTTAGCGCCGGCGGTTTCCTGAAACGCTTGGTTTTTGCCTCACGCTTTGGGTCGTCGAACCTGCTGTTTTCGGGGGACGTGACGCCGGCCAGCCGCGTGTTGTTCAATCGCAATGTGGTGGCCCGGGCACGCCAGGCACTTCCGATGTTGGACTTCGATCGAGATCCGTACCTGGTGATTGCAGCAGACGGCAAGTTGGTGTGGATCCTGGATGGCTATACGTCGACGACGCGCTATCCGTATTCCCAGACGATGGACAACGGGACGACGTACATGCGGAACAGCGTCAAGGTCGTCGTTGACGCGTATGACGGCACCATCCGCGCCTACGTGAGTGCGCCGTCAGATCCAATCATCACGACGTGGACGCGCGTGTTCCCCGGCATCTTCCAGTCGATGGATCGGATGCCAAAGGATTTGGTCGCCCACCTGCGCTATCCGGACGAGCTCTTTCAGGCGCAGTCGGCGTTGTACACGACCTATCACATGGATGCCCCCGAAGACTTCTACCATCGGGAAGATCAATGGCAGATTCCGGCGACCGACCAGGGGGATGGTGCCGCCGGCGCAGTGCCTTTCATGCGACACATCATCATGCGGCTACCTGACGAGAAGGACGCCGAGTTCATCTACATGGTGCCGTTCTCGCCTCGGGGAAAGGACAACCTGGCGGCGTGGATGGTGGCGCGGAACGACGGGACCAACTACGGCAAGCTGCGCGTCTACCGTCTTTCACGACAGAGCTTGGTCTTTGGTCCCCGTCAGATCGAGAACCGCATCAACCAGAACACCGAGATCTCCCGTCAGGTGACGCTCTGGGACCAGCGCGGTTCAAAGGTGATCCGGGGCGACCTGCTGGTCATCCCGATCGAAAAGTCTCTGCTCTACGTCCAACCGTTGTACCTGCAGGCAGAGGGAGGACGAATACCGGAGCTGAAGCGCGTGGTGGTGGCGTACCAGAATCAGGTGGTCATGGAATCCACGTTGGAAGGTGCGCTCACGTCGCTCTTCGGCAACATGGCTGGGGGAGGGGCCAAGGCAGGAGAGGCGGTCGGAGCGGTCGAGCCCCTGGCCGTGGCGGGCCCCGTCACCGTGGACGCTTCGTTGCAGCCGCTGGTCGACGAGGCGCGTCGTCACTACCAGAACGCCATGGAGGCCCAGCGGGAAGGGGACTGGGCGCGCTACGGCACGGAAATCAAGCAACTGGGCCAGGTGCTGGAGCGCATCGGCGCTGGCGCGGGGAGCACAAAGAGCAAGCGTTAGGCTGTTCTGATGTGACGGCCGGACTGCGCGATACAGGGAGCGAACAAAACGGCACTCACCAGAAAGCGGTGAGTGCCGTTTGTTGTAGCTGGAAAGCGGTCCTCGGCGCCCGGCCGGCCCCATGGGGTGCCAGCCAGGCGGTCAAGACTCACCACACCGGGAGTGGTCCCGCGGCTATGGGTTTGGGTGCATCCCCCGGGTTGGGGGCGAGGTTGGCCCCTGACAGTGTCAAACTGTATGTACCGGTCGCGTCATTCCCCGAGTTTGCCGTGCCGACGATGATGGTATAAGTGCCGGACTGTGGAGCCGACAGAATGTTGATCGTGGCGCCCGCAGCGTTCCAGACGTTTCCGATCAAGGCACCGTTCGGCGCGATCAGGCGAATCCACGTGGTCAGCGTTCCCGTGACCGGGGCGATCGTCACCTTCAGGTTGGCCCCCAGGTTTCCGCTGAACGAGTACATATCAAGGTCGCCAATCGTGATCGTACCGTTCTTTGTGCCGTTAGTGATCGCACCCCCGTCGTCGCCAGGTGAAACCGTAAAGCTCCCGGGGGCTCGAGCCACGGTGAGCACGTAGGTGCCGGTGCCATCATTGCCGGAATTTGCCGTGCCGATGGCGATGGTATACGTGCCGGTGACCGGTGCGGCGACATTCACCTGCGCGACCGTGGTGTTCCAGGCGTTTCCAATCACCTGACCGGTCGGCGATACCAAGCGAATCCACGGCGTAAAGTTGGTCCCGGTGACTTCACCAACGCTGGCGGCGATGTAGTCGCCTTGGTTGGCTGTGAACGTGAATCGGTCCAGGTCGCCGATGCTCAGGATCCCACTCACGTTCGTCCCCACGGTGATCGCTCCGCCCTCATCGCCAGGCGACGTCACGAATGCGCCACCCTTTTGCAGTGTCAGGGTGTAGTTCCCCGTTCCATCGTTCCCCGAATTCGCCGTCGACACAATCAGGGTGTACGTGCCCGTCTGACTCGCGATGAGGTTGATCTGCGCCACGGTCGTGTTCCATGAGTTGCCGACCTGCGCCCCATTCGGCGCAATCAAGCGAATCCATGGTGTGAAGTTGGTCCCGGCGGTCTCGCCGATGCTGATGGCCATCGGGATGCCAGCATTCGAGGAGAACGTGTACACGTCCAAGTCGCCGACAAAGAGACTGCCTGTCGCGTTGGCGCCGTTCGTCAACGCCCCGCCCTCGTCGCCCGGCGATACGGTGATGGCTGCGGGCGCGCGCGCCAGCACCAACGTGTAGTCGCCAGTCCCATCGTTCCCCGAGTTGGCCGTGGACACCACGACGGAGTATGTCCCCGCGACCGCCGCGGTCACCTGGATCTGCGCGGCATTGGTATTCCAGCTGTTGCCGACGACGGCACCGTTAGGCGCCAGCAGGCGGATCCACGGCGTGAAGTTCGTGCCTGACTGTTCGCCCACGCTCAGGATGATCGCATCGCCCACGGCGGCCGAGAACTGCCACTGATCCAAGTCACCCACCGTGAGCGTGCCGGTGTGCGTGACGCCGTTGGTCATGTCGCCACCTTCGTCACCGGCCGGAACGGTCGGGACGCCGGAGGAGAGTGCCAACACCAGACGGTAGTCTCCCGTGGCGTCGTTCCCGGAGTCGGCAGTGTTCACGACGACGGTGTACGTACCGGTCTGCGTCGCGTTCACGGCGATCTGGGCTGCGGCCGTATTCCATGAATTCCCGACCAGTGCGCCGTTCGGTGCGATCAGACGGATCCACGGCGTATAGTCGACAGACCCAGTCACCTCGCCGATCGCCAGTATGATCGCGTCGCCGGTGTTCGCATTGAACGTCCAGATGTCCTGATCGCCAACCGTCTGAGTGCCGGCGTGGTTCACACCGACGGTCATGGGACCCCCTTGGTCCCCGCCAGACACGGTGAGCGCTCCAGGGAGTGCCGCGACGCTGAACGTATAGGTACCCGTGGCATCATTGCCGGCGTCGGCCGTGGCGATCTGCACGGTGTACGTCCCTGTCTGCGGGGCGGCGATGCCGAAGTTCGCGGCCGCGCTATTCCAGGTGTTCACGATCAACGAGCCGTTCGGCGCCGTTACCCGGATCCATGGCGTGAAGTCCACCGTCCCACCGGTCTCGCCGATGGAGCCGACGATGTACTGCCCGGTGTTCGCGGTGAACGTCCAGACATCGGTCTGGCCGGCGGCCACGATCGACCCGGTGTGGTTGGCACCGTTCGTAATCGGTCCAACGGCCACGCGCGGGCCGTGGGGCTCAGTCGGCCCGCCAGCGACGCCGACGGCTGGAGCCCCTTCCACCGTGACCTCCGCGACGGAGGGGGGACTGACGATTCCGTGATCGGTGCACGCCGCGGCCAATAGGGTTGCGGCCAGGAGCGCTCCAATGCCCCGTGGAGGCCGTACGAAACGGGAGCCGGGCGAGAGACTGGTGGATCGCATGCGTGGGCCCTCAAAGTCAATGAAGCGGTGTGTGGGCTGGGGAGGCCCGGGAGATCGGTCTACGAGATCC
This sequence comes from Gemmatimonadaceae bacterium, assembly GCA_046327745.1. GTDB lineage: Bacteria > Gemmatimonadota > Gemmatimonadetes > Gemmatimonadales > Gemmatimonadaceae > JABAQJ01. The sequence goes on from JAXLXV010000015.1 coordinate 115,068, forward strand.
TTTGCGCGAAAACCATTCAATGGCTGTCATACGGCGCAAATCCCACCCGGCGAGCGCCCGCTCAAGCCGCGACTCGCCAATCTTCGATTGCACCACGGTCTCGTCAATGGTCGAGTTCGTTGCGGCTCCCGCGCTCCGGAGTTCACCATCGCTCCCTCAGTGCGCGATATTGGGAGTCCCAATGGGTCTGCGTGTTTGGCCGGGCCCAGTCGTGCCGGTGCGCGCCCTGTCCGTGGCATGCCCACCGCGGTGAGCGGCCTAGATTCGGTAAGGCTGACCGCTTTGTCTTGGCCCACGTATTTCAGCGTCCAGAGCTTATGCATCCGATGTTCTTGCACGACGTGGAGGCCCACCCCGCCGATGGGGCGTACGCCGAACGCATCCGAAAGCATCAGGCAGAGGGCCGCCAGATTCCTCAGATCTGGCACCTATTTGCCTTCAAGCCGGATCGCACGGACTTCCTGGCCGACTTCACACAGGGCGTCATGCGTGGGCCGTCACCGCTACCGCCGGGGTTCCGCGAGCTGATCGCGGCCTTTACCTCTCGCCGCAATAACTGCCCCTTTTGAATTGGCTCGCACGCCGCGGTCGCGGCGACACTGCTGGGCGATCAAGCGTTGGTGCTGGCGGTGCTGGAAGATTTCCGCACGGCCCCGATCTCTGAACGTGATAAGGCGATGTTCGCCTTCATCGAGCGCATGAACCGCGAATCGCACACGCTCACCCAAGAGGACGTGGACACACTCAAGGCGGCTGGGTGGGGTGATGAAGCCATCTACGATGCCATCACGGTCTGCGCGTTGTTCAACTTCTACAACAAGTGGATCGACGCGACGGGGGTCAGCGACATGAGCGCCGAGTCGTACGCCATGTCCGGCGAGCGGATGGCGGCGCATGGATACTCGAACCGACCGGCACCCGCCGACGCGTCGCCGCCCGGCTAGTACTTCTTGGTCGACGGCTGGAAGGTGCGCCAGCTATGCCAGAACTCCTGGCTGGCTGGCACAGTGGTCAGACGCCCCTGCGGACCGACGCCGTTGAGCCCGTACGACCCACTCGGCGCGGACAGCGAATCCCCCTGCACCACGAAGCGAACGCCTGCTGGGCGTTCATAGGCCATGAACGACGCGTTGTCTGCCGCCAGCACCAACACGATGGGCACGCCACCGACTTCGTCATTGATGGCCCGCTCGCGCTTCAGCCGATTCCAATCGTACGCCGTGCTGGCGCCGTTTCGCGTAATACCTACCACCCACGACTTGTCGTGCCATGACGCGGTATCCGTGCCCGTCAGGTCCGCGCGGCTACTGCCATCTTCGTACGAGTTGTCCGGCTTGTACTTCTTCGCAAAGACCGGGTCACCCTGCATCACCAGGCTCGTCGGGTGCATCGCCAGCCACTGGCGCAGCGTGACCTGCATGCTCGGCAGCTCCGACAAGCGCTGGCCAGCGCGCGGCCCCTGAATGGCCTCGCCGTTCGCCTGGCGCCACCAGCTTCCCGTCGCCGCATCCTCGAACATCGCATTCCAGTGGTCCATCCCGACCAGGCGAAAGCGCTGGCTCACGCCGCCGACGACCGGTGAAAACACGCGACCCGTGCGGCAAACAGTACAGTAGGACACCAGGACCTCCTGGCCACCGACGGTGTCGCGCACCTGATGATGGTAACCGATGAACCGCAGCGGGTAGGCCCGCGCCTCACCCTGCAGCTGCACGCCAACGACCAGGCGATCCATCGGCACCTTGCTTTGAGCTGGCGGCGCCATCACCAGTCGCGTTGGGGCTAGGAACATGTGGTCGGCCGCCATCACGAAGTTGGTGACGTAGACGACCACCGCCGTGACGAGGGCCACGACCGGAGCCACCCATCGCTCCCGTCCCGTGACGCCCAAGGCCGCCGGTACCCCCGCCAGGGCCAACGTCAGGCACACCGCCCGAATCGGCCAGCGCCATTGATAGAGCGTGTAAGCGATGCCAATGCTCGGTGCCCGCTGGCTGCCCGGCAAAGGCATGATGAAGTACACATTCGCGAACTCGAACAGCATGAGGGCAACCGCCCCCAGTACGAACAACCGCTTCATCACATCGTCTCCTACGGCACGGGAATCACGCGTCCGCCGCCCATCGCTGCCAGGGCCACGGCCACGCCGTTCGTCCATCCAAAGCCGTCCTGCGTCGGATACTCGCCGCCGCCTGCCGGACGGTTCAGGTTCAACACATCGTATTTCTCGGTCATCTTGTGTGCCGCCAGGTACGTTCGGCGGTTCACAGCCAGCCACCGGTCGCGCGCTTGGTCGGCGATATCCTCACGACCGTATTTCTTCACGCCCTGAATGCCGAGCCATTGAAGCGGTGGCCATCCATTCGGAGCATCCCACTGCTGTCCGGAAGGGATCAAGGTGGTGACGAATCCCCCTGGTCGCAGGAAGTCGCGCGCCAGACGTGAGGCCACGGCCTGCCCTTGCTCCCTGGTGGCGAGCCCGAAGTACAGCACCGCCGCGGCCGCCATGGTGGGGCGGTCTCGCACCCGTTCGTTCGTCCGCCATCGTACGTCGTAGAAGTATCCGTCAGCTTCATCCCAGGCGTGACTGAGCAGCGACTGGCGTCGTGCCTCGGCCGCCTTGGTGAAGCGAAGGGCCGCCTCCGCGTCTCCCGGACCGTGGCGATAGGCATGGAGCGCGGCGATGGTTCGTTCGGTGTGGTACAAGAGCGAGTTCAGGTCGATCGGTACCAGATCGGTGGTCTCTAGAGTGCGCAGATCCTTGGGGTCGCGCATCCATCGACTGGAGAAATCCCACCCGCTCTCTGCGGATGCCCGAATGTTGCGATAGAGGTCCTTGCGACTCGCCTCGGGAAGGGACTGAGCCAGGGTGAAGTCTTCGCGGTACGACTCCGGACGGGGTTCCGGTCGGTCGTCCCAATAGCGGTTCAGGACACTTCCATCTCCAAGCTTTACGACGCGCCGGGTCGCCTCGGCGATCGCCAGATGTTCGGCGCCGAGCATCCAGAAGGCGTACTCGCGCTCCAGTGGTTCCAGGTACTTCATGGCTTGGCCCGTGTCGGTCGCTTGGGCGTACAGGCCAACCATGGCACCGAAATACGGGGGTTGGCTGCGACTGAGGTAGTACGTCCGATTGCCGTTCGGGATGTGGCCAACGGTGGCGATCAGGTACGCGAAGTTGTCCAGCATCCGCTGCACAAGGTCCACGCGTCCGCTTTCCACCAGGCCGAGCATGGTAAAGTACGAGTCCCAATAGTAGACCTCGCGAAAGCGACCGCCAGGTACAACGTAGGAGTTGGGCAGGGGAACGAGTGACGAGAGCGAGTCCACCCGATCGGCCGGCCGTGTGAGCGATGACCAAAGCAGCCGTACGTGGGACTCGACGGAGGATGCCGTGTCGGCCCCCACGTCGGCGACGGCCTTCGGCAGTTCAAAGCGCTCGGCGACAAAGTCCTTGAGGGAGAATCCAGCGCGCGTGCGCGCCTTCGCATACTGTGCGGCAATGACGGCCGGCGCCGCTTGGGCGCGGGCATCCACAAAGGTCTTGGAATCCTTGAAGAGGCCCGCCATCTGGACGTCATGGAACAACGCACCCAAGTCGTGGGCCGGGTCGTACCGTGCGGCGTCTGTGGCGGTCGGCGCTGCATTGACCGATGGCCCGCGGGCACAACCGATTGCCAGCAGGGCAACGAAGCCGATTGGCCACATACGGGCGCGGAAGGGCAGTCGCCGCATAAACGAATCTCCTGGATCAGGCCGTCTGGCGGCGTGCGCCCGACTGGCTGTGCAGCTTCACGAACATCACGGCGACGGCGGCGCATATCAGGAGCACGCCCGCCAAACGAATCACATTCTCTGGATTGCCGCCCAGCCAGGCCTGGTAGTACAACGGCAGTGTGAAAATCTGGATCATCATGGGAATCACGATGAACATGTTGAAGATGCCCATGTACACGCCGACGCGCTCTGGTGGAATGCTCCCAGCCAGCATCACGTACGGATTGCCCATCATGCTTGCCCACGCCAGCCCGACGCCAATCATTGGCACGAAGAGCAGGGCGTGATCTGTGATGGACGGTATCGCGATCATCGACACGCCAGCGAGGGTCAGGCAGATCGCGTGCATCATCTTGGGGCCAAACCGCCGAGTGAATGGCACCATGGCAAACGCCGCCACAAAGGCCACGAAGTTGTAGAAGCCGCCGATCCGGCCGTTCACCAACCCGGCCTCACGGAAGCCGGCGGTTGAAGCGTCGTGTGTGCCGAAGAGCGTCACCGCCAGAGACAACACGATGTATTGCCAGTAGCAGAACATGGCGTACCACTGAAACAGCTTCACCAGCGCCAACTGCTTCATGGTGATCGGCATGTCGCGGACGGCGTCGGCCACCTCGCGGAACACCGACCCAATGCCCGGTGGCAACGCCTCGATGCGCGCCCGTTCGCTCGCCGACAGGGGCAACTCGGGCGTCGTGCGGACCGTGAGCAGAATGGATCCAATGGAGCACACCGCCCCGATGACGAACGCCCACTGCGTGATCATCGGGATACCACGCGCGTTCAATAGGTCAGGACTCATGCCCATCCCCACCAGCAGCGACGGGGTCAAATACGACAGCGTTTGCCCCAGCCCTGTGAAGGCGCTCTGCGTGAGGAACCCAAGTGAGTGCTGGCTGCTGTCCAGGCGATCGGAGACAAACGCCCGGTAGGGTTCCATCGTGATATTGTTGGCCGCATCCAGGATCCACAGCAAGCCGGCCGCCATCCACAGCGCGCGACTGAATGGCATGAAGAGCAGCGCCAAGGAGCAAAGCACCGCGCCGACCAGGAAGTACGGGGTGCGTCGTCCACGAGGACTCAGCGTGCGATCGCTCATGGCGCCAATGATCGGCTGCACGATCAACCCGGTCATCGGGCCCGCGAGCCAGAGGAGCGGAAGACTCGCCTCGTTCGCGCCCAGGTATTTGTAGATTGGGCTCATGTTGCTCTGTTGCAGCCCAAAGCTGTACTGGATTCCGAAGAACCCGAAATTCATGTTCACGATCTGCCAGAACGAGAGCTGAGGCCGACCTGGTGACCGCACGGTCGATCGTGAATCCGTCGTCGCTGTGATGGTTGCCACCGGTCAAATCCTCCGCCAGACGTTCTCGCGGTTTATCCTGCGTGTTTTCCCGTGCCCCTACTGGACCATCCTGTGATCCTTCCTGACGAACTTGACGCCAAGGCTGTGTTGCTGCTGCAATCGCTATGCGCGCCGGAAGGGATTCACGCCTCTTCCTCCACCACCGCCAACTACCGGGCCATCTTTGCTCGCGATGCGGTGATGGCTGGGATCGCGGGCCTGCTGTTGAATGATCGGGTCGTCTCGGAGGGATTGGTGCACACGCTGGAGCACCTTCGTGAGCTGCAAGGCCCGGAAGGACAAATCGCCTCGAACTTTGAACTCCGCGGGACCGAGCCGCCGCACGTGTCCTTCGGCACCTTGGCCCCGCGTATCGATGCCGCTACATGGTACCTCGTGGGCGTCGCCTTGGCGACTCGTGCCAAGGTGCTGGACCCCTCGATGTTTCGTGCGTCCGTCGCGCGGGTTGTTCACTTGCTCTCAGCCCTCGAGTACAACGGCCGGCACCTGATGTACATCCCACCGGGCGGCAACTGGGCGGATGAATACATCTACGAGGGCTACATCCTCTACGATCAGGTACTTCGGGCATGGGGGCTTCGTCTGCTCGCCTCGATCTATGGAGAACCACAGTGGGCGGCGAAGAGTGAACGAATTGCACAATCGATTGCAGAACGCTACGGGCCCATCGAGGACGAACGCGCGTATCCAATCGCGTCATTCTCGCCGCTCGGCGTCCGCAACACGTTCGACCTCGCGGCCTGCGCGCTTCTGGGTGTCTCGGGTGTTGCACCCGAGCTGGGCAGGCTGTCGATTTCGTGGATTGATGGGCACTTTCTGACGCACGGCGCCTTACCCCCCGCCTTTTTCCCCGTGATCGACGAGCAACATCCGGAGTGGCCGGCGCTGCGGCGCTATCACCTGCACGCGTTTCGGAATCTCCCGCACGAGTACCACAATGGCGGCATCTGGCCCATCTGGCTGGGCTGGTTGGGGCTGGCGGCCGTGCAATGCGGGCGACTGGACGTGCTGGCGTCGTTGCGAAAGCAGTTGGCGGCCGCCTTGCGTGCGCATCCACACTTTGCGTTCGAGGAATTTCTGCACGGCAAGACAGGTGAGCCTGGCGGCACGCCAGGGATGGCCTACAGCGCCACCGGGCTGCTCTTTCTCGCCCACGCCGACACCGAGGCGTCCCGACGCCTGCTGTGGGGCGCCTGATGCCCGACGCGGTGGCATCCACTCACGGTGCCGTCTTGGCCAAGGCGCTGGTGCGGCGCCTGATGACGGCGCATGGCATCGCGCCCGGCCAGCGGGCGGTCATCGGCATCGCTGGTGAGTCGGGAAGCGGCAAGTCCGTCACGGCAGTGGCGCTGTCGCGTGAACTGCGCGACGCGGGCTTTCATCCCGTGGTGCTGCATCAGGACGACTACTTCCTGCGCCCGCCGCATAGCAACCACGCCTATCGATTGCTCGACCTAGCGCACGTCGGGCCGCATGAAGTGGACCTGCACCGCTTGGCGGAACACATCGGGGCGTTCAGGCACGGCCTGGCGAACGTCGCCATTCCCCACGTCGACTACGCCAACAATCGCTTTGACGTGCACCCGACCGACTTCGGGCTCTCCGACCTTCTGATCGTCGAAGGGACCTACGTATTGCAGCTGGCAGACGAGGATGTGCGCGTGTTCCTGAGCGCTACCCATGAAGACACCGCCGAACGCCGGCGCGCCCGTGCCCGCGATGTCGATGCCCCGGTGATGAACGACATTCTCAACATCGAGCATGCGCTGATCGCCCCGCAAGCTCACCGCGCGGATATCGTCATCGACCGCGACTTCGCCATCGTCGAGCGCGCCTAACGCCCTCCACGCTCGGCGCGATCTCCCATCCACGCCAGCGTCAGGAAGAGTAGCCCGAAGACCAGCATCACCACGCCCCACCACAGGTTGATATTCACGGAAGTGGCGCGCACGTACATCTCCGTGTTGCCACCGGTTGCGATGCCATAGCCCCCGAGAATCACGCCCAGGACCACAAAGAGCCCGCCGATCGGATAGCGCAGGTCCAACCCGCCAATAGCGCTCATGGGAAGCCTCGAGTCCTAGAAGAAGAGGAAGTTCAGGGTCAGCGTCAGCAGCAACACGACCGTGCCCAACACCGCCGGGCGTTGCAACCATGCCAGTTTCTCGTCCGTCGGACGCGGCGTCAGCGCGTACACCAGACCGGTCAATTCGGCGTCTGGCCGAGGGCGCGTCATGAGGGACACGATCACCGTCATGATGCAGCACGTGCTGAAGGCCGCAATGGCAGTCCAGAAGGTCTGCGCCATCTCACTCGGATAGGTGATGAGGTGACCAAAGTAGCCACCCTTGATGCCAGGCGCCGATCCCGCCGCCAGCGACACCCCGTGATGAATGGCGGCCGCGGCGGTTCCCGAGACCAGTCCCCAGAAAGCCCCGTGACCGGTGCTTCGCTTCCAGAACATGCCTAACGCAAAAGTCGCGAACAACGGCGCATTCACAAACGCAAACACCAGCTGCAGAAAATCCATGATATTGTTGAACGCGCCGGCGACGTACGCCGCCGCCACGGAGAGGATAATGCCGCCCACCGTTGCCACACGTCCCATCCACAGGTAGTGCGCGTCGGATGCGCCCTTGCGGATGTGCGCCTGGTAGATGTCGTACGTCCACACGGTATTGAAGGCGGTGACGTTCCCGGCCATCCCCGACATGAACGAGGCGATCAGCGCCGTTAGGCCAAGTCCGAGCATGCCGGTGGGGAACAGCTTCACCAGCATCATCGGAGTCGCCAGGTCGTAGTCGAGCACCATGCGCCCGGCGGCATCCATCACCGCGGCGCCGTCAGGCCCCAGCTTTGGTGGAATGATCCCCTGGCCGGCACCACCGCTGGCACTCAGCACCAACGCAATCATCCCCGGCAGGATCACCAGGAAAGGAAACATCATCTTGGGAATCGCGGCGATCAGCGGTGTGCGTCGCGAGGCGGTCATGGAGTCCGCCGCCATGGCTCGCTGTACCACCAAGAAGTCGGTGCACCAGTAGCCAAAGGACAACACGAAGCCGAGTCCCATCAAGAGACCGAACCACTCCACACCGATCGGGTTGGTGGCCGCGCTCCCCATGCCGCGCCATGCATGCGTGTACGCTCCCTCGGGAAGCCCCCGGGCCGCGGCCACCGTCGCCAACTTCGTGGTCAGTCCGTTCCAGCCACCCACGGCGCGCAACCCAATCCACACCAAGGGCGCAAAGCCGAACACGATCATGAAGAACTGCAACACTTCGTTGTAGATGGCGCTGGTCAGGCCGCCTAACAGCACGTAGGCCAGCACGATGCCGGCGGACGCGATCACGCTGGTGTCAAAGTCCCACCCGAGCAACAGGTTCAACAGCTTGCCCATGGCATACATGGACACGCCAGACGAAAACACCGTCATGAATGCAAACGACACCGCATTCAGTGTCCGCGTCTTCTCATCGAAGCGGAGCTTCAGGTATTCCGGGACTGACCGGGCGCGGGATCCATAGTAAAACGGCATCATGAACAAGCCGACAAAGACCATCGCCGGAATGGCGCCCACCCAGTAGAAGTGCGAGGTGGCGATACCGTACTTTGCCCCCGATGCTCCCATCCCGATCACTTCCTGCGCCCCAAGGTTAGCCGACAGAAACGCCAGGCCCGTGACCCACGGCGGTAGCGATCGGCCGGAGAGGAAGAAGTCGGTCGACGTCTGCATGCGCCGTCGCAGCGCCCAGCCGATGCCCAGCACCACAATGAAGTAGCTGGCCATGACCACGTAGTCGACGATTGTCAGGTTCGTGACTGGCATCGAATCCTCGTGAAGGGGGCGAGGTGAAGTACGTTGGAGCTATCGGGGCGATCGAAGCAACCGCATGGTGTCGTTGTTGCGCGCGACCGCTACATCGTGCTCGCCGGTGGCGCGGGTGAGCAGCTGCAGGGACCGTACCTGACCATCAATGGCCACGCCGCTTCGGTCAGGAGTCATGGCGGTGAACGTCCCATCACCATGGCCCTGCAGCAGCAGCCCGTACGACGCATCGTACCGGCCGACGACGGGTGCAACACCATAGAAATTCCCGGCGATCAGCAGGTCCATGCGACCATCGCCGTCGAAGTCGCGCACCACGCTCGCAAAAATCGGCGCCAACTGTGCTTCCACCGGGAGCATGCGCATGGCGAACGTGCCATCCCCGTGGTTCACGGCCACGGCGCTGCCAAAGCTGTGTGCCGTGCGCACGATGGCCTTGGACCGCTCTGCCGAGGAGAAGATGTCCTCCACACGGCTCGCCCCGAAGTCCGAGTAGTTCGGGTATCGCTGGCGTAAGGGCGGAATCAGCTTCACCAACTCGTCGCGTCCAGCGAGCGGGTAGCTCACGCCAGCGTTGTAGAACGTGAGCAGTTGTTTGAGCGCCCCGGTATTTCCGAAGTCGGCAACGATCAGCTGCGCGGGTTCCTGTGCGCTCGCGTGGACATACGAGTTGAGACCCAAGTTCCCCAACACCAAGTCTGGCTTCCCATCACCCGTGAGGTCGGCGGCCGCGACATGATTCCACCATCCCTCAGTATTCGCGAAACCGGCCGGCGTGGACCCATTGGAGAATGTTCCGCGGAGCTGACGGAACAGAGTCACTGGCATCCACTCGCCTACAACCACCAGATCCTGCTGTCCATCGCCGTCCGCATCCAGCCACGCGGCCGATGTCACCATGCCGACGTCTCCGAGGCCCGGGGCAAGCTGGTCCGTCACGTCGGCAAAATGGCCATGTCCGTCATTGCGCAGCAGATGGCTCTTCGGCGTAGTGCCGTACGCGCGAGGCACCGACCGTCCACCGACAAAGAGATCGATGTCGCCATCGTGGTCGAAGTCGGCGGCTGCAACGCATCCACCATTGCCAAAGATCTCCGGCAAGGCCCCGGAATCCCGAGTGAATATCCCCTGGCCATTGTTCAGGTACAACCGATCGCGCAAGGCCTCGACGTTCCCCCAGAACTCATTCCCGCCGCTCACCACGTACAGGTCCTTGTCTCCATCCCCGTCGGCGTCGAAGAAGATCGCGTCGACATCCTCCGCCAGCGAGTCTGCCGCGAGGGCCGGTTGCATCGAGTGAGTGAACGCTCCACTGCGCTGCTGCAACAACAGCTGGCCGGCATGCCACTTCGCACCCCCAAGGAACACGTCATCGAGTCCGTCGCCATTCACGTCGCCAACTGCCAGCGCGGGCCCTTCGGTTGAGAGCAAGTGCGTCATCAAGGGCTCTCGATTCCAATCCAGGAAGTTGTCCTCCTCGTGCATGACCGTGGTGCCTGCTGACGCGGTCACGTCCTGGAACAATGGAGCTGGCGGACGGGTGGCGGCGGGCGCAGGCATGCGCGTGGCGCTATCCTGCATGAGCGTTACCATGCGATTCACTTCCAGGTGGGTCAGCACCTGTTGCCGCCGGTCGGGCCACACGATAACCAGCGAATCGATCGCCTGCGCCGTGCCCAGACCAACGTGCACACGCGGATCCACCGACGACTGAAAGCCCCGGGTGAGCATTTGCTCGTACCACTGGCGCGTTCCGCCAGCAACAACCCTCAGCCGGGCGCCGATGCCTAGAGTATTAGCGCCAGCCCCCTTGAGCTGTATCGTCAGCCAATTGCTGCCGGTGCCTGACCGGCCGCGGTTGCGATAGATAGACGCTGGGGCATTGATCATGTTCACGACCAAGTCCAACGAACCGCTGTTGTTCAAGTCGGCATATGCCGCACCGTTGGCGTATCCTGGCTGCGAGAGCCCCCACGCCGCTGCCATGTCCGTGAAGTGCAGGTCCCCATCATTCCGAAAAACGTGACTCGGCAGCTGGATCTGCGGCATATGCTTGAGCAGTGCCAGGTTCGCTTCGGTGATGCGAGTGCCAAGTGTCGCCTGCACTTGCTCGGCGCCGACATAGTTGATGTAGTCGAGGTCATTCGGCCGCCGATAGATGCCACTGGACACAAACAGGTCCTTGCGACCGTCGTTGTCGAAGTCCGCGAAGAGTGGCGACCAGCTCCAATCCGTGGCGGCAACGCCGCTCAGGAAACCAATTTCGCTAAAGTGGCCGTCGCCGCGATTGAGCTGCAGGGTATTTCGCGGATACTGCGGCATGTACCCCGCGCGCAACCGTGCCTCGAACAAGTTGGCGCCTTCGTAGCTGGCGGATGTCTTGAAGATCGCTTCCCGCTCGGGGAGCATATCCGCCACGAACACGTCCGGTAAGCCATCGTTGTTGAAATCGGCCGCATCCACGCCCATGGAGAACCGGCTGGTGTGGGCCATGGCCGTGGTGATGGACTCGCGGAACGTGCCGTCGCACTGGTTGATGTAGAGAAAGTCGTTCTCCTGAAAATCATTGGCGACGTACACATCGGGGCAGCCATCGTTGTTGAAGTCGCTGGCAATCACCCCCAAACCGAAGCCGCCGACGCCGTCCACGATCCCAGCGCTAGCCGTGACATCCACGAAATGTCCACGATCGTTGCGATACAAGCGATCGCTGGACGGCGACGTCTTGGCGCTCCTCAAGGCCGGTTCAATGCCGCGCTCGATATGCGTCGAGTGGTTCAGAAGGTACATGTCCAGGTCGCCGTCCCGGTCGTAATCGAAGAACAGCGCCTGCGTCGAATACCCGGAGAACTCCAGGCCGAACGCCTTGGTCTGATCGGTAAAGTGCCCGCGCCCATCGTTGATGTAGAGCACGTTGTGGCCCTGCATCGTCAGGTGATTGACGGCACAAACGAAAAGATCCAGGTCGCCGTCACCATCCACGTCCGCCATGGTGACGCCGGTCTTCCATCCCTCAGGTCCCTTCACCCCTGCTGACTCGGTGGCATCCTCGAATACATATCCGCCCTTGTTCAGGTACAACCGGTTCGGGCCAAGGTTGGACGAGAAGTACAGGTCGGGGTACCCATTGCCGTCAACATCGCCGACGGCGACGCCGCCGCCGTTGTAGTAATAGAGATAGTTGAGGATGTTGAAGTCCGGACTTTCAGGCAATGTGTTCTGAAAGTTCACACCCGTGGCGGACGGTGACAACCGCTCGAAGAGGGCGGGCTGCGTTGCGGCTGCCGGTGCGGGCTCATTGCGGCAGCCGCCAATCGCCAGCGCCAGCCACAACGTGGCGTATGCCCTAGTGCTGACCATTCGCGGCTGGTGCGGTGGCCGTCGAGGTGCTGGCGGTGACTGACTTGGCCGGACGCGTGTGCACGCGCTCGACGACCAGCGCCCCGACCTTGGCTCCTTCCTTCTGTCCTTCCTCAATCGCCTGTCGGAAGTGGATGCCGCCATACAGGCGACTGATCGCTGCTTCATTCGCCGCCGCATTGAACGACGGAAATGCGCGCGTGGGCAAGCCGTACTCCATCTCCGAAGAATCGGTGAACGCAAAGTTGTCGCCGAAGACGTCGGTCAATACGCGCGCGGCGGCAGTGGAAATGACGCTGTGTCCGCTGGTGTACTCAGGAAACGGCGGTGTCTGCAGCAGCGGCAACCACTGGTCGTCGATGTGCTGGTTGATGACGGTTTCTGGCCGGATGTAGTTGGTCCAATACTTCGCTTCCCACACGCTGATGAAGCCGTCGGCAAGGGCAATCGCGGTACGCGCGTACGCTTCCGCCGAGCGCAACATGTCGGCATGGACCTGCTGTGAGGCGATGGCCACGATCCCCATCCAATGCCCGCCCGGCGTGATCTTCTTGGTGGCGAACATGGTGTGTCCTTGGACGTGCATGACGTACGGATTGCAGTCCCAGAACGCCGCAATGGCGCGCTGTTCTTCGGTCAGCCCCTTCCCGGTGGTATAGACCTCCATGGCCTGCTTAAAGAACGGGCTGCTCTTCGACAGGTTGAACGGCAAGGGCGCCGCAGGCCGGAACTGCGCGGAAGTATCCAGCACAAACGGTCGCAGGGTGTACCAGTTCGGTTCCACCGCATCCATGTACGCTGGCGGCGTCGGGATCCAACGCCCCTCATCGCGCGTGACGCTGTACTTGGGCATCCCACGCGATTCCTTGAACCGATCGGTGGCGGCCCAGGCCAGGACGCGAGCAGCGACGGTATCGCCGTAGGCGATCGAACGCTGATACGTGGCCGTCGGAATCCCCGTCGCCTTGAAGCGTTCGTCCATGGCCACGCGGAGAGAATCCATGCGGGCTCGCGAAAACGTCAACGCCCGGGACACCGTCATGAACGCGTGCACGCCCGCCAGCGGCAACGATACTTCGCCGTCGGCGGGAAGGGCGGGCAGCGGTTTGAGGCCGTGCAGCTGGCCAGCCAGCGAGTGATACGAAGTATCCCCTTGTCGCAGCGTTTCGTACGCCGCCACGCTGGCATAGGCGTAGACCCGACTCGCCTGGGGTGGGCTAAAGATGTCGTAGACGATGACGGACGTCAGTTGATGCACGGCATCGTGCAACGGCTTGGCATCGGCAGACTGGGTCGCCGGGGGCACGGCAGGACGCGCGCAGGCGGCCAGCGCCAGTCCGGTGATCACCAAAGATGTACGAGAAATATTCCTCATCGGGCCTCATGCGCCGTGGCGCTCAATGCAATGCGTCGTGTCGTTGGGCGGAAAACGAGCGGTCGGTCGTTGTTGCGGGTGACGGCAATCAAGTCCTCGCCGTGCGTGCGGAGGCGCTGGATGTCGCGGGCTTGGCCGGGGACCACAAATCCACTCTCAGCGGACGTCGCGACCTGGAACTTTCCGGTGCCGTCGCCGAGGAGCAACAACCCACGACTCTCACTAGCGCGCCCGATCTCCGGCTTGAAGCCATCGAAGTTGCCGGCCAACAGCAGATCCAATCGGCCGTCACCATTCACATCGCGCGGTAAGATGCCGTAGATCGGAGCGCGTTGTGCCTCATCGGGCAATGGGACGAGGGTAAAGGCGCCATGTCCATCGTTATGCACCACGGCGCTGGCGAACGTGTACACCGTCTTCTCGATGGCACCGGCACGGTCCTTCGCCGGGAAAATGTCGTCCAGTGTGGCGCGACCGTAGTCTTGGTAGTTCAGGAAGCGCGCCTTGAGCGGCGGAAGGGCGCGAATCAGGTCGTCACGGAGTACGAGCGGATATTGCTTCCCCTGCCAGTAGCAGGCGACGATCTGCTTCACGTAGCCGTTGCCATCAAAGTCCTTCACCAGCATGGTCGCCGGTTCGGTGGGCGTCGCGCGCAGCCGTGTGTTCAGCCCCAGGTTCCCCACCACGAAGTCCACGCGACCATCGCCATCCACATCGCCGACCGCAATACGATTCCACCACCCGTTGCTCTTCTCCAGCCCTGGTGTGTTGGCTTTCGTCAGCCGTCCGGAGCCCGCGTTGTGAAAGATGGTTACCGGCATCCATTCGCCGACGACCACCAGTTCCGGACGCCGATCGCCATCCAGATCCTGCCACACGGCGTCCGTCACCATACCAACCTGCGCCAATTCGGGCGCGAGTTGCGCCGTCACGTTGGTGAACTGTCCATGTCCATTGTTCTGCAGCAACAGGCTGGTCGGGTTCTCCCCGTAACGCCAGGGCACCAGTCGTCCGCCGACGAACAGATCTATGTCTCCATCGCCATCGTAATCGGCGGCGACGACGCGCGACCCACTGAAGGTCTCGTCAGGCAGCCGACCGACGCTCTTGGAGAACGAACCGTGTCCGTCGTTGAGATAGAGGCGATCGGCAAGTGCCGGTGAAAGATCGGAGAACTCGTTTCCTCCGCTGACCACATACAAGTCCAAGTCGCCATCGCCGTCCGCGTCAAAGAACGCGGCCCCTAGGTCTTCCGAAATGGCGTCCAGCTCGAACAACTCACCGTTGTGCTTGACGAAGGTGCCATTGGGTTGCTGGATCAGGAGGGCGCCAGCCTGCTCCTTGGCACCGCCGATGTAGACATCGTCCAGCCGATCGCCGTTCACGTCACCGACGGCCATCATGGGGCCCTCGGTGGAAACCAATTTCGGGATCAGTCGTTCACGATCGAAATCCACAAAATCGTTCTCGTGGTGCGCGAAGGGGAGTGACCCTGCGCCCGTCACCTCGGCGAACATCGGGCTGACGGCACGACTCGCGACGGACGGCATCGGCGTCGCCTGGTCTTGGCTGATCGTCAGTCGCTGGTTCGCCGCTACATGCGCCATGTCGGTGCGCGTGCCGTCTGGCCAATCCACACGCACATTGGCGACGGTATCATGCGTGCCCACACCGAAGCCAAGCACGTAGTCGACGGACGATTGAAAGCCGCGCGCCGGGAAGAGTTCCTGCGTGATCGTGTCAGCGCCGGCACTCAATGTCACACGGGCTCCGATCGCTTCCCGATTGGCGCCCTTTCCCTCAAGACGAAGCTGCAGGTAATGGTTCGTCGGATGCAACGCGCGGGAGTTGTTGCGATAGACGAAGGCTTCGGCGTTGGTGTTGTTGACCACTAGGTCAGGCGCGCCATCTCCGTCCAAATCCCCATACGCCGCGCCGCTGGAAAAGGACGGTGCATCCAGACCCCACGCCGCGGACTCGTTGCGGAACGACAGGTTGCCCAAGTTATGGAAGGCGTAGTCCGGCAGCGGAGTCGACGTCATGGCATTGATCAACTTCATGTAGTCGACTCTTCCGCCAGCGGTGGCACCTTCCATCGTCGTGTTGTTCGCCAGAAAGGCGATGTAGTCCTGCGACGTGACGTCGTGCACCAATCCGTTCGTCACGTAGATGTCGTTGCGTCCATCCAGGTCGAGATCGGCAATCAGCGCACTCCAGCTCCAATCGGTGCGCGACACGCCAGCCATTTGCCCAACATCGGTGAATGTGCCGTCCCCGTTGTTGCGCTGCAGCATGTTCCGCATCAACTGGTACCCGTAGTCGTCGCGAATCTTGGCCTGGTACACATCCCACCCTTCAAACGACGACATGGTGCGCAGTCGATACTCGTCCTCGGGCAGCATGTCGGTCGTGAACACGTCGGGCCAGCCATCATTGTTCAGGTCCCCGATATCCATGCCCATCGAGAAGTAGCTGCTGACGGCCACCTCGCTTTTCAGCGACTCCGCGAACGACCCGTCATGCTTGTTGACGTAGAGGTAGTCCTGTTCGAAGAAGTCATTCGAGACGTAAATGTCAGGCCAGCCGTCGCGATTGACGTCGCCGACTCCCAAGCCTAGGCCAAATCCGATTTCACTTCCGAAAATCCCGGCCTTTTCGCTCACGTCAACGAAGTGCCCGTTGTCGTTCCGAAAGAGCTTGTGCCCTCCGAATTCGTCGCGCACCCGTCGCGTGTTGCGGGGCCCGAATGAACTGGCCGGGCGCGGCGAGTTGTTGATGATGAAGAGATCGAGATCGCCGTCGCGATCGTAATCGAGAAAGGCCGCGTGTGTCGTGTACCCGCGGTCCGCGACGCCAAACGCCTCACCCTTCTCTGCAAAGTGCGGCAGACTGTCCTTGCCCAGCCCCTGATTGATCCACAGGGCATTGGCGCGTCGTGCGGGCTCTGTCTGCCCAGCATGGCAGATGTAGAGATCCAGTCGACCGTCGCCGTCCACGTCCGCCATCGTGACGCCCGTTGTCCAGACCGCGTGTTCGTTCAGCCCAGACTGCGCGGTGATATCGCGAAAACGAAACTTTCCTTCGTTCAGGTACAACCGCGTCCCGCCCTGATTCGAGGTAAGTACGATCTCGGGTAGCCCATCGCCGGTAAGGTCCCCGATCGCCACTCCGCCGCCGTTGTAGAAATTCCGGTACGTGAACACGTTGGTGTCACGCGACTCACGGAGCATGTTCGAAAAACGGACCCCGGTATAAGTGGCGGGCAGTCGCGTAAACAGCTTGCCTTCGACCACGGGTGCCGCCGCCGAAGGGTCATAACCGGCGGCGGACGCGGGCGCCGCGGACCGGGTACATGACGCGAACAGGCACAGCCCAGCACTCAGGAACTGGCGCACAACGGCGTGCCTAACGAACGGTCGTGGATAGGGGCCCGGCATCAGAAACTCGACAAAAATGGATGGGAAAGGGCGCGTGCCGCAAAAGATAGCGCCTCGCTGTTCGGCGAATAGAAGCTCCCAAGTGCGACATAGCCTGTCCCTTTCGGAACAGGCTATGTCGGGGACTGCCGATGGTCCTGCCCTACGGTTTAGTAGCCGGCGTTCTGCACCAGCAACGGATTGTTCTGGATCTGCGTGATCGGCACGGGGAAGAGAACCTTGTACCCCTCCGTCGCTCCCTTGAACTGGCGCGCAGAGAGGAAGCCGCCCATACGAATCGTGTCCTGACGGCGCTTTCCTTCACCCGCAAACTCGAACAGACGTTCGTTCAGGATCGCATCACGAACGTCCGACTGCGACGTCGCCGTGATCGGCTTGGCCGGCGAGAAGGCGCGAGCGCGAAGCGTGTTCAGGATCGAAACCGCCTGCGCCGTCTGACCGAGTTCGTTCAGAGCCTCGGCCTTGATCATGTACATCTCGGCCAGGCGGAAGTACGGGTAATCGTTCGGGTGACAGTCACCGCACGGCGCCGTGACGAGCGGCGGGAACTTGTTGATGCGGGCTCCCTCGTTCTCGTTGGCCTTGGTGATGTCGCCAATGGTGTCCGTGAAGATGAGCGGAGCGCCCGCGCGGTCATTCACGTTCTTGCCCGTTTCGAAGCTGATCTGCTGACCCGTCAGCCACACCGTCCGTCGCGCATCCTGCGGGTCGTACTTGCGATACGTCTCAGCGATCGTGGCGAAGCCGTTCCACGGGCCGCCCTGCACGCCGTCTTGCGCGTAGTGCAGTGAGCGCTGGGAGAGCGACATGCCGATGCCTGGGGGGCTCGACGCGTGGTTGATGACGAAGATATTCTCGGGCGAACCGTCGTTGGCCGTGGTGAAGTTGCTCTTGTAGTCCGAGGCCAACGAGTAGACACCCGAGTTCAGCACCAGGTCAGCCGCGGCGATCGCCTCCGCATAACGTGCGGGTGCGCGCTGCAGGCCGCCCGCCGTCACCGTTCCCTGGAAGACCGGCGCATTCAGGTACATGTTCGCGAGGATCGCATTCGCGGCGCCCTTGGCCACACGGCCGTAGGCCGCGGGGCGATCGGGAAGCACCGCACGAGCCGCCTTCAGCTCGGCCTCGATGAACTTGAAGGTCGAGTCGCGTGAGGCACGACCAACCGGCTTCACCTCGGTCGTCGTCACGATAGGCACGCCGCCGAACATGTCCATCAATACGTAGTAGAACCACGCGCGCAGCACACGAAGCTCGGCAAGACTCGCTTCCTTCGTCGGGCTGGAGCTCTTCTGGACGACATCGATCATCAGGTTGGCCTTCGCCACGCCTGAGAACATGTTGTTCCAGAGACCGTTCATGTCATCGAGCGCAGAGCCGCTATTTGCGGTCCACGACTGCTTGTAGATCTCGATCCAGCGACCGTTGTCGAACCAGTCGTTACCGCGCGTCGGCACGATCTGCTCGTCGGTCGAGATCTCGCTCAGGTTGTAGTACGCCCACATGGTCTGACGCAGCTGCGCGTAGACCGATGCGGCGCCGGCCAGAATCTCGTTGTCGTTCTTGAAGGCATTGGCGGGCGTCAACGAGTCGAGCGGCGTTTCGTCAAGATTCGTACAGCCTGCCACCGCACCAAACACACCGATCACGACCGCGCTACCGCGTAGGAAGCGTGGGAGTGAGATCGAAGAGAATTTCGACATATGAGTTATCGTCTCGAGTAAGAACAAGTGTGGGTGTGGTTCGCGAGCGCCAAACCATGCGCTCGCGAACCCCTGGTGTTTAGAAGGAGATGCGGAATCCGCCGGTGAACGTGCGGGCCCGCGGGTAAATCAGGTAGTCCACACCACGATCAACTCCGTTGCCAGTGAACACCTCCGGATCATAGCCGGAGTAAGGCGTCGACAGCAGGAGGTTGTCGCCGGAGACGAAAATGCGCGCGTCACGTCCGCCAAACTGTGTCGGGGCCTTGAACTTGTAGCCCACGGTCACGTTCTGGAGTCGCACGAACGAGCCGTCTTCGATCCATCGCGACGAGTAAATGGCCGGTTCGCCGAACGCATCCTTCTGGCTGAGTGCCGAGGCCATGAAGTTGCGTCCCTGCTTTGCGCTGGCAGTCGTCGAGTACACCAGCGCCGTGTTGTTGAACACGTCGCGACCAAACTCCGCACGCCACAGCCAGCTGGCGTCGAAATTGTGCCACGTGCCGTTGCTGCGGAAACCGAAGCTGAAATTCGGGTTCGCATTGCCGATGATCACTTCGTCGTCACCCGTCGGCGACGTCGTTGTGCCGTTGCGCACACGGGTGAGCTCGCGACCCTTCGCGTCACGCGTGACGGTGTACTTGTTGAACGTCTGCTGGCCGGATGCGTTGATGCCCGCAAACACCGGGCCCCAGAAAGTACCAACGGGCTGCCCAGGAATGAGGCGCTGCGCAAAGCGACCCGACTGACCCTGACCGTTGACTGACGCGACGTTCAGGAACTGCCGGTCCAGACCGAGTTCATCGACCTTGTTGCGCTCGATCGTGAACACCAAGCCCGATGAGAATGACCGCTGCGCCTTGTTGTACAACTCGGCGTCGACACTCGCTTCGAAGCCCTTGTTCGACAGACTGCCAACGTTTTCGAGCCGATCCGCTACCACGGCGGGCTGTGCAACCGGCACGCGGAAGAGCAGGTCCTTCGTCTTCTTCTGGTAGAACTCAAGCGTACCAGTGATCCGGTCGTCCTTGATTCCCCAGTCGACACCGACGTTGGACTGCGTCGAGGTTTCCCACTTGAGGTCGGGATTCGCAACCTGCGTGGCGCCGAAGCCGGTGATGACGGTACCGCCGAACGGATACGTCGCTGAGCTGCTCGTGCTTAACAGCAGCTGCGTCTGGTAGGGGCCGACTGCCTGATTGCCTTGGAGCCCGTACCCGAAGCGAACGCTCAGGTTGGAGAACATGCTGTTCTTCATGAACGACTCTTGGCTTACGCGCCACGAGCCGGAGATGGCCGGGAAGACCTGCCACTTGTGTCCCGGCGCCAAGCGAGACGAACCGTCGTTACGCAGCACGCCCGTTAGGAAGTAACGATCCTTGTAGCTGTAGTTGGCGCGAGAGAAGAACGAGACCAGACGGCTCTGCTGGATGTAGGAGACTGGCACCGGCGACCCGGTCTGCGTCCCCGCGGCCAGGTTGTTGAACTGGAAGGCGTCCGTGAGGAAGCCCTGCATCTGCGCTTCAAACCCACGATTCTCGAAGCGGGAGAACTCGTAGCCGCCCAAGACTTCCAGGTCGTGGCTCTTGCTGATGGTCGGGGCCCAGGTGAGCAGACCCTGGAAGTTCAGGTTCTGGAGGCTGCGCTCGGCCTGCCGGGCTAAGCCGCCAGTTCCAACACCGACTGGGCTGGCCAACGGCCAGTAGGTCTGGCGAACCGAATTCGTGTAGTCCGCGCCGAGGGTGGTGCGCGCCGTGAGGCTAGGAATGATCGAATACGAGGCCGTCATGTTGCCCAGGATTCGATTCTCCGGAGCCTCGTCGATGAGCTGACGGGCCAAGGCCACCGGGTTGCGGTCCGACTGCGAGCCGGCGCCAAGTTCGTAGAAGGTTCTGACCTTCGTGACGGGGTCCGTCACGTAGATCGGCTTGGTGGGATTCATGATGGCGACGTTCGTGAACACGCCACCCGTGAACCCGCCGCCGTTTTCGAAGGGGAGGAACTTGTTCTCGACGCGCGAGACCGTGAGGTTCAACCCGCTCTGGAGCCGGCCACCAGCCGCAGAGTTCGACGCGTTGACGCGCCCCTGATACCGCTTCAGGCCGTTGGCAATCACCACGCCTTGCTGGTCGAAGTAGTTCAGCGTGGCGCGATAGCGCGTGTTCGCCGAACCGCCCATGAACGAGAAGTTGTGGTTCTGGGTGATGCCGGTCTGCTCGACCGCCTTCTCCCAGTCCGTGTTCGCCGTGCCCAAGCTGGACGCCGCGGAGGCGGGAAGCTTGCCGTTCGCGACCTGCGCCTGCACGAACGCGCGATACTGATTCGCGGTCGCGTAGTTGAGGCTGTTGGCTGCCTGCGACGCGGCAACGTAGGTCTCGTACTCGAACTGGGCGGGACCCGCCGCGCCGCGCTTGGTCTCGATGAGCACCACACCGTTGGCACCGCGCGACCCGTAGATCGCCGTCGCCGAAGCATCCTTCAGCACGGTGATGGACGAGATGTCGCTCGGGTTCAGTGAGTTGAGCGGCGAACGCTGATACGAATCGTTGCCGAGCGACGGACCCTTGGCGACGCCGTTCTCATTCTGGAGCGGCACGCCGTCGATGACGTACAGGGGTTCGTTGCTGGCGCTGATCGACGTGCCGCCGCGCACGCGGATCTGGGAAGATCCGCCAGGCTCGCCGTTGTTGGAAATGGTCGTGACGCCGGTGACTCGCGCCGTCAGGAGCGCGTTGGCGTTCACGGAGACGCCGACGTTGGCGTCCTTCGCCTCGATACTGGCCACCGACCCGGTGACCGCTTCGCGGCGTTGCGTGCCGTAGCCGACCGTCACGACGGGCGACAAGGTCGTGGCGATCGCCGTCAGGGAGAACTCGACGGAGACCGTCTGATTTGGCGCGACGGTGACCTCGCGGATCTTCGGCGCATAGCCGATCCGCGCCACGCGGACGCGAACCGTGCCAACCGGAATTCCCTTGAGGAGGAACCCGCCGTCGTTGCGGGTCAGTGTTCCGCGCTGGGTCCCTTCAATGGAGACCGTGGCGTTGGAGACGACTTGTTGGCTCGTCGAGTCCACCACGCGGCCAGCGATCGAGCCGGTGACGCCTTGGGCGCCGAGGGGACTGGGAGTGGGGGTGACAGAGACCAAGCCGCAAAACATCGCGGCAAGCACACATCGGGTGACTGCCATGCGTCTGCGCTCCAGAAGTGCCATGAGGGAAAGGGGGCGAAAAGGGGGAAACAAATGCGCGGTGGAAAAACATCAGCGCCACCTAACGACGAATTCGTCGTGCGATGGCGATCAGGCAGGTCAAACGATCAATGAGTGTGCGCGTTGCACGGTGAGCGGCGTCGAAGTTCGTGGCGAAACACTCGCCAAGAAAGGCTCCATTTATGCTGACGCGCGCCTGAAAAGGCGCGGTGAGGCCGCGGCGACGAAGGAGCAACCTGCCCTGCAAGAAGTTCCGCAAACATGCGTTGCTTTCTGTCGCGAGATAGTGCAGATAGAGGCGAAGTGCTTGTGCGCGGCCCCTTTTTTAGCAATAAACGGGTTGCAGCGCAAGCGACTTCGCCGCAATAACTTGCGCAACCGATCACGCAATCGATTACGGCTTCAAAACAATTCCGGACATATCACCATGGCTGGCACCCGCAACCGAATCACGCTCAAGGACATCGCCAAACGGCTCAGCCTTTCCATGCCCACGGTGTCCAGAGCCCTCGCCGACCATCCGGATATCTCCAGCGCCACCA
Organism: Gemmatimonadaceae bacterium; assembly: GCA_046327745.1. GTDB lineage: Bacteria > Gemmatimonadota > Gemmatimonadetes > Gemmatimonadales > Gemmatimonadaceae > JABAQJ01. Next base: position 137,668 of record JAXLXV010000015.1, read on the forward strand.
AAGAACGGGTCCGCGAGGTCGCCCAGGCCCTCAACTACATCCCCAACTACCGCGCCCGGTACCTTCGCGCCAAGCACTCTCGGCTGATCGCGCTCATCGTGCCGGAAATGAACATGTTCTTTGTGCCGTCCATGATCGCCGGCATCAACCGCGTGGTACAGCAAAACGACTACTCGCTGATCGTCTTCCAGTCCGACAATTCAATCGTCCAAGAACGGCGGCTGATCGAATACTGCACCCATTTGTCGGCCGATGGTGTGCTGCTGGTCCTCTCCTCGGAGACCAGCGATCTGTCGCACCTGAACATCCTTCGCGATTGCGATATCCCGGCAGTGCTGCTGGACAAGACCATCGAGACCACCAAGCACTCCACGATTACCATCGACGACCAGGAAGCGGGGCGTGAGGCGGCGGCCTACCTGATTGCCCATGGTCACACCACCTCTATCGGCATCTTTGGGGATCAACGGCAACGTATCAGCTCGCAGCGCCTGCGCGGCTTCAAGCGCGGTCACAGCGAAGCCGGTGTGCAGCTGGCGGACTCCCAAATCCTGCGCGTTGCCATTCTGGATGAGCTGGAGGAGCAGCTGAATCGCGCCTTTGAGCTGCATCCGGATCTTACCGCCATCTTCACCATGACCGATGAGCTCTTGGTGCACACGCATCACTTGCTCATGCGGCGCGGTGTGAAGATCCCCGACGAAGTTTCCCTGCTGGCCATCAGCGATGGGCAGGCGCCGACGTTTCTCCACCCCAACGTCACGCACTTGAGGCACTCTGGCGTAGAAGTTGGCGAGCGCACCGCGCACTTCCTCATCGGCCTTATCGAGCACAACTCGGACGCCATGATGGACGTGCGCATCCGGACCACGCTCGTGGAGCTGGGGTCGGTCGCGACCCGGGTGCCTGCCGGCGCCAAGGCCTGACGCGCCCCACGCATGTTGGGTCTGGCGCTCGTCGCTCAACTCACCGCGAGTGCCGCGCTACCGGTGCTCGCATTTCCCCAGGCCGGACTGGACGACAGCGTCGCTTATCGGGGCTATGTCACCCGCATCTTCCGCGACGCCGCAGGCAACACGTTGCAGACGTACCTGGATCAGCGCCAGCATCGAGTGGTCCACATTTGGGCTGACGGGGAAAACGAGAGCATCGGTTTCACGGTGCGCGGGGCGAACGGCGTCGACGTGCCACTGCGCTGGGGAAGTCCGGGGGCCACCGTCGAACGGCGCGGACGGACGAGAAGTCTCGCCTATCCCTTGGTCGCCGACGCGCCGCAGATCGACGTCGGTTGGTTTCTCCTCGGCTCCATGCGAGTCGAGCGCGACTTTCAATACTGGGGTTGGCACCGGGCGCCCTTTGACAGCGCTGAGTTCATGCTGACGGAGATGCGAGCCCTGCAGCACGCGCTGGAACAACTGCCATCGGCGGAACAGCGGCGACATCTGGCGCTCCTCGGTGCCTCCAGCCTGTCGGAGCTGCGTGCCCGCCTCACGCCGTCGCTGCGGCTACGGACCGCCGGTCGACAGGCCACCGTGACCGTCGTTCAACCGTCGCTGGACGGACGTGACACGTTGACGTTGGAGCTGTCGGTCGATACACGGCGCGTGGCCCTCCGGCGCGAGGGGACACGACAGTCGGTGTCGCTGGTCGCCACCGCGGGCAAGGTCGTGCCGTTCGGCGTACGGGTGACGACCACCGGCGCGGCCCTGACGCGCTTGCCGCGGACCGCGATCTTCACTCCGGAGTTTCTGTCGTACCTGGCGGCTCAGACGGCCGACACGCACGACGTGAGCGGTCGGTGGCTGGAGCGCAACGTGCGGGGCGTGGAACTGCTCGCGTCGCGGGAAAAGCTCATGGCCGGGCTCCCCACCTATGGCACGTACTTCGGGCGGGACATGCTGGTCGCCACGCTCATGATGCGTCCCATCTGGCGGCCGGAGATGTCCGAGTTTGCCATCGCCAGCGTGTTGCGAAAGCTCTCGCCGGCTGGGGAAGTGAGTCACGAGGAAGCATTGGGCGGTCAGGCTGACCGCGAGGCGGCAAGCGAGTATGCTGGCCTGGTGAGCGCGTGGCGGAAGGCTGTCGAGGCACGAGACCAGGCGGCGGACTCGCTGCTGGCCCGCGCTGCCGAGGTGCTACGTAACCACCGGCGTGTGCGCGAGAACTACCACATGATCGACGACGAGTTTCAGCTGCCGGTACTGGCGGCGCGTTGGCTCGCCGATCCGCGCGTGCCGGTGGCGCATCAACGCGACTTTCTGTTGGACCGCCGCGATGGCCGTAGCGCGAGACTCTCGCTGTTGCTGCGGGAGCTGGCACTCGTGTGCCAGATGACCGCCGCCTACGCGGCGCAGCCGCTCGCCACCAACCTCGTCTCCTTTCCCCGGGGCGATGGCGATCGGTGGGCGTCCGCCTCGTGGCGCGACAGCGGGGCGGGTTACGGCGGCGGCCGTTTTGCGATGGACGTAAACGCCATCTGGGCCCCGCACGCCTTGGAGGCGATCGCCATCATCTTGCAGCGCCTGCCTCAGCTAGGCTTCCCTCTGGACTCGTTGGCCCGCGACACGGGGGAGATAAAAGCGGAATCCGCGTTAGGCGCCTATCTCAGGGACACGGCTCGGCTGCGTGCGGCCATCGATACCTGGCACGGTGCTGCTAGCCACTTTGTCGTGCGGTTGGGCCCGGAGGATGTCCGTCGCGCGGTGAATGAGCGGCTCGCGATGATGACGCCCGAGGCGCGCGCCTATTGGGCATCGCATCTCTCCAGTGCGGCACAGCCGACCGACTCTCTCGTTTTTTCGGCGCTCTCGCTGGACTCGGCGGGCACCCCAATCCGGGTTGCCAACTCCGACCCCGCCACGCGCCTGTTCCTCGGCGAGCACGAAGGCCTGAGCATGCGGTGGGATGCGGCGGCGGAAGGCCAGGCCCTCCGCGACGCCTCCCTCTTTGTGCATGCGTATCCCGTAGGGTTGCTCCTGACGGGTATAGGTCCGGTGGTGGCGAACGATGCCTACGCGCCTGCTTCGGTAGTGCGTTCGTTCGCGCGGGACGCCTATCATGGTCCGACCGTGGTTTGGGGTCGCGAAGTGAATCTCTTCCTGTTAGGCGCGGCACAACGCATCATCGCGGCAGAAGCCGGGCCTTCCGATGCAGTGCGGCAGGCGGTGGCGCGCGACCTGAGGTCGGCGATCGCCCGTGTGCGGGAGGATGTGGTGGCGTCGGGATTCCGCAGTGAGTTGTGGAGTTACGATTGGCGCGATGGACGTCCGGTGCCGGTCCGGTACGGATCGGGGGGCGATGTGCAGCTGTGGAGCACGACCGACCTGGTGGTGCAGTACACGTTGTCGAAGTTGGGGCGTTAGGCGGGAGACCAGACGGTCACCCGTCTTCTGGTGCTACTACTCGGAGAGTGTGGTCATGCGTGAACACGTGTCGCGGGCGGCGCTGGCCGCCGCCCTCCTGCTCACGGCGTGGGGCCAGCCACTTGGCGCCCAGGCCGGCTACCGCTGGAAGGCGCATGACACCATGCGACCCAAACCGCGAAAGGTTCAACCTGGCGGAGTCGTCGGCCAAGCACCGAGTGACGCGGTGGTATTGTTCGACGGCAAGGACCTGTCGCAGTGGGCGTCCAAGGATGGCAGCCCGCCAAAGTGGGCCGTGCGCGACGGATACTTCGAGACGGTGCCCGGGGCCGGACCCCTGGTGACCAAGCGAGCCTTCGGCGATGCCCAAATTCATGTCGAGTGGGCGTCGCCGACGACCGATGCCGGAAGTGGCCAGAACCGCGGCAACAGCGGCGTCTATATGATGGGCCTGTACGAAGTGCAGGTCCTGGACTCGTACACGAACGAGACGTACGCCGACGGACAGGCGGCGTCCCTCTATGGCCAGCACCCACCGCTGGTCAACGCCTCTCGCCCGACCGGCGAGTGGCAATCATACGACATCATTTTCCACCAGCCTCGTTTTGACGCCAAGGGCGCCGTCACGGCGCGGGCGCGGCTGACGGTCCTGCACAACGGAGTCCTGGTCCAAGACAATGCGGAGTTGTGGGGCCCGACCAATTGGCTGCACTACGATCCGTACAAGGCGCATCCGCGCGAACTGCCGATCATGCTCCAGGACCACGATCACCCCGTGCGCTTCCGGAACATCTGGTTGCGGCCGTTGCCAGATGCGGCGACGGACGAGGTGGGGCTGGCGGAGACCAAACCGGCGCTAACGGTTCCCGTCGCAACGCTCAAGACGTACGTCGGCTCGTACGGCAAGGATGGCGCGCCGGTTGTAGCTGTCGTCACGCAGCGGGGCAGTAGCCTGTTCCTGGACATGTTCGGGCGCGGTTATCCCCAGGAACTGGTGCCACTCACCGCCACCAAGTTCGCCTTCCGCTATACCGCGGGCACGGCGGAATTCATGAAGGAGAACGGGATCCTGCAGGTGCGGCTGCTCGTGGCCGAGAACGATCGCCGCGAACCACGGCGGCCCTGACGATGTATGGGAGCGCGGGCCATGTACGGTCCGCGCTCCGTGGTCCCGTCAGCTCAACACGAGAGGTTCATGCGCCGGCGCGGGTGAAGACCCGCACATAGTCCACCAGCATGGTGGCTGGGAAGATTGCATCCGACGCAGGATGCCCATCGAAATTCCCGCCGACCGCCAGGTTCAAGATGACGAAGAAGGGCTGGTCAAACGCCCATGGCCCCCGCGCCTCGATGTCGGCTCGCGACACGACGTAGTGGGTCTCGCCATCCACAAGGAACGCAATCCGTTTGGTATCCCACTCCACGGCAAACGTGTGGAAGGCGTCCGAGAACGTGCCCGTCGCCAGCGTGTGGCTGTGCACGAACGGGGTGTTTCCGAAATAGCCAGGGCCGTGGATGGCGGAACTCGTCGATCCCATGTGGCTGCCGTGGTTCTCCATGATGTCCAGCTCACCGGATGCTGGCCATGGCGTCGTGGGAAAGGAGCTGCCTAACATCCAGAACGCTGGCCACAGGCCCTGTCCCGCCGGAAGCTTGATGCGCGCTTCCACGCGTCCTGGGGCAGCCACGCGTTTCCCTTGCGTCTTCACCTTGGCCGACGTGTATCGGCACGCACCGTAATAGCAGGTCAAACCATTGGGGGTAGGGAGAGCGGTAATCGCCAGTTGACCCTGACCATTCAGCGCGATGTTCTCACGGCGATCGGTGTAGTACTCGCGCTCCTGGTTGCCCCATCCGCAATTGCCAGCCGAGCATCCGTCGCCAAGGTCAAACGACCAGCGAGTGGAATCGATGGGCGCACCGACGGGGCCGTCGAACTCGTCGCTCCACGATAGCACCCAACCAGCGGGGGCCGCCGCGGTGGAGGGGGCGGATGCCCCGGCGCATCCCAAGGTTATCACCGTCAGCCACATCGCCCAAAAAGACGCCGGCGCTGTGGCAGCGCGACGAACATCACGCGCCACTCCTTGATTTTCTTTACCACCGCCGGTTCGGTGGTCGGGCGACATCCGTCGCAGGATAGGTAAACGCATGGGCGAACAGTAACACGTCAGGCCCACGGGTGTGAAAAAGGCGCCCCGGACAAGCAGCCGGGGCGCCTCCAGCAATTGGCACTACTTCTTGACGGAGACCCCCGTCAGCATCCCCAGCGCGCCTAACGTTGTTTGGGCTGCGTTCAGGCCCAGTCGAAAATCCTTGTCACTGAAGGTGGAGAATCGATCGGTCGGTTGATGCCAGTGCGGATCCCACCCTGCGCCGATCTCGCGGCCTCGTTCGTTCTCGCGCAGGCTGATGGAGGGAATTAGGTCCTGAAACGGACCACTGTCGGTGTTGGTCATGTGCGGGCCGACGGCGGCCGGATAGTCCGTCGCGTATTTCTCGTTCGCTGCGTGGAAGATCCACGCCAGGCGCTGCGATTCCGCGGACATTCGTGACGCGGACTGGAATTCGATGTTGACGTCAGCTTCTGGGCGCTGCTCAGGATTGAGCGTTCCGTCGGCGCGTGGCATGCCATGGTCAAACAGCATCATGTCGTGCTGGATCATGCCTAACCATTTCGGTTCGGGAAACTTGCCGGAGCCGGCGGGCTCTTCCTTGCCTTGCAAGGCCTGGCGCTGCGTGACATAAGCGCGCGCCCCATTCAGTCCGGTCTCCTCGTTGTTCCACAGGGCAAAGCGGATCGACCGTTCCGTTGTGACATCCGGAGCGCTCAGGATGCGCGCCAGCTCCATCACGATGGCCGTGCCGCTGCCGTCGTCGTTGGCGGCTTCGCCCCAGCCATGACCGTCCATGTGTCCGCCCACGATGTACATCTCGTCGGGATGCACGGTCCCGACTTTCATGCAGATCACCTCCTCGCGCATGCCTGGCGAGGTGGGCTGCATGTTGATTCGCCTCAGCGCGGTGTCGGGTTGCGCGAGGGAGTCTGTGTTCACCCCAGTTTTCCCGCGTACGCCACGGAAGCGCGCCCCGCCCTGGGCGGGCGGTACGGTACCCGGGCGCGCCGGTGTCGCATTGGAGGCCGGGCGCGGTGGCGGCGGCTGGAAGTCGTAGCGAACGCGCTCCACGTTCGCACAGCCATAGCTCTTCAGCTGCGCCTCGATCCAATCCACCGCCGACCGGTTGCGATCCGTGCCCTGACGGCGATCGCCAAACTGCGTCAGCCCCTTGATCGTCGCCTTGTACCGTTCCAGATCCAGGCGCCTAACAAGTTCGGCGGTTGGGTCCGAGTCCGTAGCGGCTTGCGCCCTGGCCACTCCCGCCAGTGTGAGCAGCAGTCCGGTGGACGCGAGCAAGGCACATCGTCGTGGCATGGTAGCTCTCGGCAAAAGGTCGTTGCGGCCGGTGCCTCCGGCACCCTACGCATTACGGACAGGCGGCCGTTGGCGCTGGACGTTCAGCGCGTCTTCCAGTACCCGAACTCACGTTGGTAACAGGCCCCTTCGAGGTCGTCGACGCGCTCACGAAGGTAGGTCTGGGCATCGCCAATGGCCGCGTTGTAGATCGACGGTCCAAGTTCGGCGAGGAAGTACTCGAGCAGCAAGCCGGCCTGCAGCTCGCCGACTTCTTGATCCAGGTGTTCAGCGCAATAGCGTCGAATGGAACCCAATGCACGCTTCCGCTGGTCCGGTGACAGAACCAATGACATCGGCAATCTCAGGGTGAAAGAAGATCCGGAATGGTCGAGCGACTACATTCACTCAGCGCCGTGGCTCCAGCCATGGCAATCGACTCTCCATCGGAGGTTTCGTGAGCGGTTCCACGGCCACGTTTACCACGTTTAAGCTGAATCCCAGCCTTCTGCAGGGGTTGAAGGAGCTTGGCTTTGTTCGCCCAACGCCCATCCAGGCCGACGCGATTCCGCCGGGGCTGGAAGGGAAGGATGTGCTGGCCTGCGCCATGACGGGAAGTGGAAAGACGGCCGCGTTTCTCCTCCCGATCCTCAACCGGCTGATCGATCGGCCACGCGGGAAGACGCGGGCACTGGTGATTGCGCCCACGCGTGAGTTAGCGGCCCAGATCCTCGAGAGCCTCAACGGATTGGCGGTTCACACCCCGATCACGGCAGCGGCGGTCTTTGGCGGCGTCGGCATGGGCGCGCAGGAGCACGCGATTCGCAGTGGCGTGGATGTCCTGATCGCGACACCCGGCCGGTTGCTCGACCACCTTCGGGCGCCGTACACCAAGTTGGATCATGTGGAGCACCTGGTGCTGGACGAGGCCGACCGAATGCTCGACATGGGGTTCTTGCCCGAGATTCGAAAGGTGCTGCGCTACCTGCCAGTGAAGCGGCAAACGCTCTTCTTCAGCGCCACCATGCCGCCGGCGATCCAATCCCTCTCCCAGGAATTGCTGCATCATCCCGTCAGCATCAACGTTGAGCGGCGATCGGCTCCCGCCGTGGGCATCACCCAGGCGATCTATCCGGTGCGACAGGAGTTAAAGACGGCGTTGTTGCTGGCGCTGCTCAATCGCCACGACATCGAGCAAGTACTCATCTTCACGCGAACGAAGCATCGGGCCAACCGGTTGGCTGATGCGTTGGAGCAGGGAGGGGTGCCCGCCGGTCGCATCCATGGCAACCGATCGCAGGCACAACGAACCGCGGCGCTGGCCGGATTCAAGAGCGGCGAGGTCCGCGTGTTGGTGGCGACGGACATTGTCGCACGGGGCATCGACGTGGAAGCGCTCGGGCACGTGATCAACTTCGACGTCCCGATGATACCGGAGGACTACATCCACCGCGTTGGCCGCACGGCGCGCAACGAGATGACCGGCGAAGCGTTCACCTTTGTTGCGCCTGAAGAGGAGGGTGAGTTACGTGCCATCGAGAAGGCCGTTGGCCGGGCTCTGCCGCGGGTGACCATTCCCGACTTCGACTACCATGCGACCGTGACCACACGGTTGGAGATCCCCCTCAAGGAGCGCATTGCCGAGATCCGTGCTCGCAAGGCAGAGGATCGGAAGCGCGCGGCTGAGAAGGCCGCTCGGCGCGAGGCAGCACGTGGTGGGTCGCCACGCCCCGGGTCAGGTGGGAGCAGCGGGCGTTCAGACCAATCAACCGCAAAGCCGGCTGCTCAGGGTCGATCGACATCAGGTGGGAACAGCGGGCGTCCAGACCACGCACCGTCAAAGCCGGCCCCCCAGGGTCAGCCGCGATCCGCGTTAGGTGGCGGCAGCGGGCGTCCAGCCCCGTCGACGACCAAGCCCACCAGCCAGGGGCCAGTACGGCCCCGTCCTGAGCCCGGCCCGTCGGACTCGCCGTACCGGCCCGACGGGCAGGCTCGGCGTCGTCGTCGCCGCCCGCGTTAGGCTTGCGGATAGCCCGTGGAGGGGTTGATGCGCTTTGAGGAACTTGCGGTGGGCCAGTCTGCGGAGATGTCGCATGAAGTCACTGACGACATGGTCCGGCAGTTTGCGGAGGTCACCGGCGATCACAACCCCGTGCATCTGGACGACGCGTATGCCCGAACCACCAGCTTTCAGGGCCGGATTGCACACGGGATGCTGACCGCCGGGTTCATCTCGGCGTGCATGGCCACCAAGCTGCCTGGCCCCGGGGCGATCTACCTGTCACAGAGCTTGCGCTTCGTGCGTCCGGTGCGTCTGGGGGATGTCGTGACGGTGCAGGTAGCCATTGTTGAGCTGACGGAGGCTACCCGTCGGGTCCGACTCACGACGACTTGCCGCAATCAGGCGGGCAAGGTGGTTCTGGACGGCGAGGCGACGGTCATGGTGCCGCCGACCGCCTGACGGCGCCGTCCGTTAGAAGATCCGCAGGTCGATGTACTTCTTTGGATTCTTCTTGAAGTCCGCCGTCAGCGAATCCACGCGGTTGAGCACGGATCGCAGGTCGTTGTAGAGCCCCGGATCGTTGAGGAGCTTAGCGGCGGTCCCGTCGCCCTTCTCGAGCTTGTTGACCACGTTGTTCAGCCGATCCACGGTGGTCTTCATTTGCGCGGTGACCTCAGCGACGTTGGTGCTGGCGGTACGCATCGACTTCACGGTCGAATCGACGGCGGCCGAATCGATGGCATTGGCACTGCGGCGGAACGCTGCCAGTGTCGTCTGCAGCTCCTTCGACTGCATGGCAGCAATCTCGTTGAGCTGCGCGGCCAGCCGGGCCGATTGTACGAACATCTTGCGCAGCTCACCCATGCCGCCGGAGTCCACCATCTGGGCCTTGGTGGCGCCGAGGAGGAGGTTCAAGGCCTGGGTCATGGTGTCGGCGCGTGTCGTGAGTCCCGCCAGCCCCACGGCCATGGGTCCGATTGGGACGGTGTCGCCGGGAGCGAACGCAGTGTCGTTGGGCACCTTTGGCGTGAGGGCGATGGCTTGATCGCCAAAGAAGCCGTTCGCCACCACCTGGGCCGTGGTGCCGCGCGGCACCTTGTATGCCTTCTGGATGCGATAGGTGGCGATCAGCGTTCCCCGCATGTCCAGCTCCACCTTGTCCACAAACCCCACGGTCACGCCGGAGAGCCACACGGGTTGGCCTTGCTTCAAGCCAGCACCCCACGGAAAGCGCGAATACAACGGATAGCCGGCCTCAAGTCCGCCACGCACCAGCCAGACCGACCCGATGATCACCACGGCGACGGCCACCGTCGTGAAGATGCCCACCAGTACTTCGTCGCGTCGTTTCATCCTTGAAGTTGCGGTGCGAGGAGAATGGCCGTGAGCGAGTCCAGCACGAGGATATTCACGGAGGTGATGACGACGGCCTTGGCGGTGGAGCGTCCGACGCCCTCGGCGCCGACGTCCGTGACGTAGCCTTCATACGAGCACAGGAAAGCGATCGCCATGCCGAAGAGCGTCGCCTTGATCAACGAGTAGGCAATCTGAAAGAGGTTGAAGGAGAGCCGCAACCCTTCAGAAAACTGCGACCACGTGACATCGGTGGCAAAGACGGACGTGAGGAACGCCACCGTTACGCCGACGAAGTTCGCGAAGATGACCAGTAGCGGCATCATCAGCATGCCGGCCAGTACGCGGGGGACGACCAGGTAGGCAACGGGATCGTACGACAGGGTCTCGAGCGCGTCGATCTGCTCGGTGACCCGCATGGTCCCGATTTCCGCCGTCATGCGTGCTCCGACGCGACCCGTGAGCACGAGGCCGGTGAGCAACGGCCCCAATTCGAGGATGATCATCTGCCGTGAAATCAGGCCGACTACCGACAGCTGCACCCCGGGGAACAACTGATAGCGTGTCTGCAGGGCGATGACCGACCCGATGAAGGCCGCCACGATCACGGTCAGCGAAAGCGAGTCCACGCCGATGGCTCGCATTTGCTTCATGGTCAGCGGCGCGTACGTCCGCCATTCACCGATGAGGGCGCGGATCGCATCGCGGGCGAAATAGACGCGCGCTCCCACACCGCCAAAGACGCCGACCCCCAGCCACGCGATCTGACGCAGCACCCGGATACCGGTGCGCTGCACGATGGGAAATTCTTCCGTGGGTCGGTGCGACCCGAACATCGGCGAGTGATGACTCATGTGCGCACTCGGGCCAGGAGCACCAGACCCGTCAAACCGAACATCGCGTTGGGGAGCCAGGCGGCAAGCTCCGGTTCAAGCACGCCCTTGCCGCCGAAAGCCTTCGTCAACTGGATCAGCACCAGGAACGCGATGGTGGTGGCCAGCGAGACGGCCACGCCGTACGCTGCTCCGCCACGCTGCGTACTGGTGGCCAGCGGGGCGCCAAAGAACGAAATGATGATGCAGGTGATCGGAATCGCCAGCTTCAACGCCCGCTCCACGCGTAGCTCGTCGGCGTTGCCCCCCGAGCGTTCGAGCGCGGCGATGTACTTGCCCAGCTCTTTGTAGCGCATCTCCTGCGGGGCGGTGGCCGAGCCGAGCATTTGCCGCGGGGCCTCGATCAACTTACGGTCGACCAGCGAGTCAAACTTGAAGGTGATGTTGGCGGTGGCGGTGGGAATCAAGTGGAGCGTCCCGACGTGCAGCTTCCAGCCGTGGCGTTCCTTCCACCGGCCGGACTCGGCGTTGATGAAGTAGCTGGGGTAGCTGCCATCCGACTCTCGCCCCTTTCGCTCGATCTGGATTCCGTCCATGACGCCTTGATCGACGCGCAGCGACGCGATCTTGTAGACGCGACCGAACTCCGCGGCGTAGGCGAAATTGAACCGTTCACTTCCTGTCGTGAAGCGGACTTCCTGCAGCAATTCGGCCCGTCGGCGATTCGTCCGCGGTGACAATTCGCCCATGCCTAACGTCAGCGCTGCGGCGCCGATGGCCCCGGCCAGGATCGGCAGCACCATCCGGTGAAATGAAATGCCCGATGCCTTGGCTGCCGTGATCTCCGAATACCGCGTGAACTGCCCGATCGAGAACACCGTCGCGAACAAGGTGGCCGCCGGCAGCACCATCGACATGTTATCGGGAATCCAGTACACGTAGCTCAGCGCAATGTCGGCCCGCGGCAGGTTGCGGTTGAGGTACTTGTTCAGGTTGTCCGTCAGGTCGATGATCGTGACCAGCAGGGGAAATCCAAGGCTGGTGGCGGCAAAGATCTTGGAGAATTCGCGGAGCACATAGCGATCCAGCGGGTGCAGGAGCCGTCGGATCACGCGACCTCCGTGTGTCGCCGGAAGGTGAGCGTGCGCAGGAATTGCTTGAAGGTGTCCACCAGCTCCGACACGTCGCCGCCACGCGACGTCGCTCCCTCGCGGCCGATGCGGGCAAACAGCACGAGTCCAATGATGCTCAGAAGGACATTGGCCGCCCACATGGCCACGGCCGGCGGCACGTACCCGTTGTCCGCCAGCGTCTCGCCGGCAATGAGTCCCACATAATAGATGGCGAATACCACCATGGAGACGCCGATCACCAGTCCCACACCCCCTCGCGGGAAGCGAAGGGCGATGGGCGCGCCGACCAACACGAAAACGACGCATGCGATAGAGATCGCAAACTTCTTGTGCAGCTCCACGGCGTTCTGATTGGCCTGACGGCGAGCCTCCGCCAGACGAGAGCGTGCGCCCTCGATCGCTGCGGTGGCCACGTAAGGTTGTGGAATGCCGCCGGTGATCGTGGACGGCACTCCCGCTGGCGCCTGATGCAACGAAGTATCTCCGGGGACCGCGCCGCTTAACACGGGGACTCCGCCCCCTGCCGACGGTGGAACGCCTCCACCAGCTGACGGTGGCACGCCTCCACCGGCCGACGGTGGCACTCCTGGCGTGACCTGTCCGGCCTGCGACGTGGGTGGTGACGCCGGGGGAGGCGTCGGCACTTGCGGATTGACGTTAGGCTGAATCGTCGAAGGGTCAATCTTCGGATTTGGCGTCAGGGGCGCGCGCTCTCCCGATACCGCCGACGGGACCCGATGCGCGGTGTCAGCCTTCGCTTGCGCGCTGTCCTTGCGGGCCTTCGTCGTGTCCTTCTTGGCTTTGGTGGTGTCCTGCGCCTGCGCGTAGGCCACACGCGGCAGCAGCGCGGTCTTCACGCTCTTGCCCACCTTGCGAACACTCAGTCGCCGCAGCGACCCAGCGATGTCGCAGTACGTGCGCCCCAGGGACACGTGGCGCGATCGAGCCGATGGTGCGCCAGGAACGCTCGGTGTGGCGAGGGAAATGTCCTGCGGCAGGTTGGCTGGTTGCCCAGTGGCTGCCTCGTGGACCGCACCGACCATGGCCGTGCGGAGGTCTTTCATCGCGCGCTCGAGATCCGTCTCGCCACGGGCCACTTCGTTTTGCAGCTCACACACGGACATCTCGCGATCGCTCTTGTACGAGTCGTCCTTGGTGAGGTCCAGGCCATTGGCCACGTCTGGGGCACGGACGTAGTCGTTCTCGTAGTACAGACGTTGCAGCTGTAGAGGGTTGGCCTTCGAGATCTCCAACATGTGCCCGTGGAACAGGGTGAGCACCAGGTCTTTCTCGTTCGGGGCAAAGGCCATGAATCCGCTGTCGGCGTAAATCGTTCGACGCCGTAACGGATCACCCATGTCGTAAATCGTGACCTCGCGCATGCGGTTCGTGAATTCGTCCAAATGCCCCGCGCGCAGGAAGAGTCGTCCCGGTGACACCTCGTTGATCACCTGTTCGCGCAAGGCGAACGTCGGCTTCTTTCGCGCAATGTCCCCCTGCAGCGTGCGAAGCTTGTGGTTAGCCCGAGGCAGCACCTGGTCGTTGAACAGCACCATCAAGAAAGCGAGGAGCCCGGCGGCCATGAGGACCGGGATCGTCAATCGGGCCAGACTCACCCCCGATGCCTTGAGCGCGGTGATTTCATTTTCCGCCGCCAGCCGGCTGAAGGCGTACAGGGTCGAAACAAGTACCGCCATCGGCAGCGTCATTGCCAGCGTGAACGGGACCGAGAGCCCAAAAAACTCGGCGATGACGGTCCAGGGCAGCCCTTTGCCGACGAGGTTGCCGAACTGCTTGGCGATGTAATTCAACAGAAGCAGCGAGGTCAGCGCCGACAGCGAAAATACGAGCGGTCCCGCGTGCTCTCGCAGGACGTATTTGTGGATTATCTTCACGCTCGAAGTCGGCTCGTCATTCGCTATCCGGAACAGGCTACCGTCCCACCCGTAGAAGGGGGGCACGTAAGGGCCCTGCCTGATTCAGAACTGGTGGAATATAAGGACTAACGGGACCGCGAGCCGGTCCCGAGGGCCCACGGACGCCGCTCCTACCCTGCCATCGCGAATTCGTGCGACCCCTCCTCTTCCTCGCCCTGGTCCTCGGGGTACCGGCACGCGCGTTTGCGTTGTCGGCGACAGGGACTGAGACGGGGGGCTGGGTAAGGGTCGGAGGGCGCCCGCCCGGCCGCGATGTGCGGTCACCGCAGGCCCATGTCTTCCGAGCTTCGGCCGTCACTCGCGTCGACTTCCGGGGAGTGGGGACGCAGGACACCACCAAAGTCCGTCGGGACTCCACGGCGAAGGACACGACCGCTGCGAGAGATTCAGCCGCCAAGGACCTGACGGTGGACTTGCTGACGCGTCTGGAGGCGCGCGGTGAGCGCAACAAGAACAATCGCTGTTTCGCCAGCCAATTGTTCAACTCCTCGTTTACTTGCCGCGCGCGCATTGCTCCCACGCTCGACTTTCAATACCAGCTGCGTTCGACGGGAACGGTGGCCGACCGGTTTCACGTGAACGTGGACTACGATTCGCAGCGCGAGTTCGACGGCTCCAACAATATCTCTCTGTACTATCAGGGCCTGCCGGGACAGTTCCTGCAACGCGTGGATGTAGGCAGCGTGACCTTCACACCGCGCGCCTCCCGGTTCATCACTTCGGGCATTCCTAGTGGGAACTACGGCGTGCAGGCGCTGACGCAACGCGGACGCCTCACGACGCGGTTGATTGCCGCGCAGCAGAAAGGGAATGTCGTGAAGGACCAAGTGTTCACGGTGGGGGCGCGCACGTCGCAGCGTGTGGAACGGGACATCGAGGACTACCAGGTTGAACCCCGGCGGTTCTTCTTCACCGTCGATCCGCGGTTGTTTGGCAACACCTATCCGAACGTGGATATCCTGAATGCCCGGCAGTTGTCGCAGCTGGCGGCGGCGCTCCCCGATACCCTTCGGCCGTCGCGGATCTTCCTGTATCGCTTGATTCTGGGCGGGCAGCCACCGAACCCGAATGGACCGCGCTTTCGCTTGATTGGCGACCCCGACTCGCGGCGCGGCCAGGTATACGAGTTGCTCCGCGAGAACATCGACTACTACGTGGACCCGTCCCTGCTGTGGTTCGCGCTGGTCCGCCCGGTGGCCTTGGCGAACGAGCGGCTGGTGGTTGCCTACACACTGCAGGTGGGCGGCCGAGACACCACCATCGCGCACATCGGCGGCACGCCGGACTTGGAATACGTCCCCAGCCGCGAGCAGTTCGCGCAACTGGTGTGGGATCCCCAGGTGACGCCGCAAGACGCTGCGTTTCGTCGGGAGATTCGCTCGATTTACCGGCTGGGCGGCGACGACGTGCGTCGCGAGTCGGTCTCGCTGCGCATTGTCACGGGCGCAGGCGCCGACCAGGAGAAACCGCCGGGCGGTGCCGCCCCCACCTACCTCACGCTCTTTGGATTGGCTCAGGTCACGAGCCCGTCGACGTTCGACGCGGAGAACCGGCTGTGGCCAAGGCCTAACGACCCCAATATCGCCATCTCGGGCGCCCCGGGGACGAGCATTCTTCGCGATCGCTTCATCGTCTTTCCGTCGTTGCAGCCGTTCGCTCGCGGCGGGCTGGCCACCAATCCAGCGGTGCCGGCCAATGATACGATCTATCGAACGCCCGGCGAGTATCTGTACTCGTCGCAGCACCCGCAGTCGTTCTATCGGCTGCGAGCAACGTACGACGTGGACGGGACGGGAGGGACAGGAACCATCGCGCTGCAATCGGTGCAGCTGCGGCCCGGTTCCGAGCGCGTCCGCATGGACGGGCGAGTGCTCGTCCGCGATGTCGACTATACGATCGACTACGACCTGGGCCGCGTCACGCTGCTGCGCCCCGATGCGTTCGGTGCCACGGAGAAGAAGATCGTCGTTCGGTATGAGGAGAATCCGCTCTTTGCGTCGGTCCCGACGTCGATTGTAGGGCTGGCGTCGGAATACGCGTTGGGATTCGGCACGATCGGTCTGACTGCGCTCTCCCAGTCACAACGCACCAACCTGACGCGCCCCACTCTGGGGTTCGAGCCACAAGCCTCGATCGTCGCCGGCGTGAACGCCGATTTCGGGTGGCAGCTGCCGGGACTTCGATCGCGACTGCAACGCTGGATGCCGCGAGGGGACTCCACGCGTGCGCCGCGCCTGAACGTGCGCGCCGAGTTGGCCATGAGCCAGCCGCGGCAACGTGGATCGCAGCAAGCGTACCTGGAAAGCTTCGAGGGAGACGGCGGCCTTACGGTCCCGCTGACCGACGCACAGTGGGAGTTCTCCTCACAGCCTTCCCTCGGCCACAGCCTGGGGGGTTCCTTGGCCTCGGTGCTGGACCTGGGTCGGGCCACCACCATGTCGTTCCAGACGAACGGCACGGATCGGAACGGGCGGGCCGTCCTGTTTCGGATCAACGAGATCGATACGTTGACGAACCTGATCGGGGCGGGAGTCGCGCCGCCCGAGCAGATGTTGTGGCTGACGCTATACCCGTTGGGGATCGGCGGACAACGAGATCCCGTCTCCGGGCGCTATCGTTGGCAAGTAGGGCGCGCGCCGTCCGGCCGACGATGGCGGTCCGTACGCACCGCGTTAGGCACCGGTGGGGCGGGGGTGGACCTGTCTCGCGTGGAGCATGTCGAATTCTGGACGCTGGTGGACACGCTCCCTTCACGCCGGCGTCGCAATCCTACGGTCGTCCTGGACTTCGGAGATGTCTCGGAAAACTCGGTCTTGCTGCAGCCGGACACCCTCTTGGTGGCTGGATCTGATACGTCGTACAGTGGACGGCGGGTGGTCGGGCTGGACACCCTGAACACTGAGCGCGACGCTTTCTCCCGGGCCTTCAGCGCCGACGTCAATGACACCGGCTTGCCGGGCGATCGCACGGACTCGCTGGTGGTGGTGACGGGTGCCAGCGCCTCGATTGTGCGGCACTTGGCGATCTGCACTTCCACGGGAGGTCAGATCCAGCGCCTGGGCGACAGTCGCAGCAACTGCACGGTGCGGAACAACCGTCTGGACGAGGAGGACATCGATCTCGATGGCGCCTTGAACCTGACGGAAGCGCAGCGCGAACAGGAGCGGGTGCGCCGCTATGTGATTGACCTGTCGGACCCCACGCGATACAACCGGATCGGAAAGTGCGGCGTGGCCGTGCGCGACATGAACGACGCCATTGCGCCGTCGCCGACCCTGTGCTGGGTACAGTTGCGCGTTCCCTTTGGTGCGCCGACAGACTCGATCAATGGCGGGCCAGCGCTGCGACGGGTACGCGCCGTCCGCATCACCATGCTGTCGTCCACCAGCACCAACGATAACGAGTTCGTGACCATCCCCGTGGCCCGCCTGCGGCTCACCGGCGCCGTCTGGCTCAAACGTTCAGCCAAGCCGTTGCACGGTATCGCTGGTACGGAGACGTCGCTTGCCGGCAACGGATTCGTGGTCGCCGCCTCGATTGGCACGCAAGACCGAGATTCACTTCGCGGCTTGGTGTACGAGCCTCCTCCAGGTGTCACGGACGAGGCCGAGCAACAGCAGGTGATTGGGCCAAGCAGCGTCGCTATTAACGAGCGCTCCATGCGATTGCTCGCCGGGGGCCTGTCGCGCTACGATCGTGCCGAAGCCTATACGCGCTTTCCCGAAGGTAGCGCAGCGTGATGTCGTACCGCGAGCTTCGCCTGGCGGGCGCGCGGACGAGGCAACGGCGCTGGGGACCGCAAGGCGTCTACGGTGCACGTCAAGCTCGGTCGAGATGCCAACAACTTCTACGCTTACCGCACACCGGTGAACGCCGGTCCGGTACGAACAGCGTGGGATCCCGAAGTCCGCGTGGACTTCGAGAAGTTCTACCAGCTCCGCAGCAAGGTGCACAACGCTTGGCTACGCGGCCAGCATGCATCGTTAGGCTGCAGTGGCGCCGACTCGGCGCTCATTGCCACGTCCGGGCTGCCGATCGATACGCGGATCGATCGCTACGTGGCCTGCGACAACGGTTACGTCATCTATACGATCGATCCGGCCGTCTCGCCGCCGAACTTGGCGGCGGTGCAGGAGATGGCCGTGGGCATCGTTCGGGTGGACTCCCTGCATGGGACGTCCCCGCTCTTGCCGAGTGACACGGCGGAGGTGTGGGTCGATGACATTCGGCTGCGCAACGTCGTGAACACCACCGGCTATGCGGCCGAGGTCGGCGCCACCTTGGATGCGGGGGACTTTGGCGCGCTCCGCGTGTTGCTGACGCGGCGCGACCCGAATTTTCGCCAGCTCGGCGAGCAGCCGACGTACGTCAGCAGCAACGACGTGGAGCTCGGTGGCACGTTCCAGCTGGAGCGTTGGCTGCCGCGCGACATCGGTGTGAGCATTCCGCTCACGGTGACGCACACGGCCGACGCCGCTACCCCACTGTTCCTTTCCAGCTCCGACATTCGCGGCGGCGGCGTGAGCGACCTCAGGACGCCGCGGACCTCACTCACCACCATGACGCTGGGCGTTAGGCGGCGTACGCCGCTGGCGGGCCCGTGGTATGCACCGATCGTCAACAACCTGGGGCTCAACGCCATCTGGAATCACAACGGAAACCAGAGTGAGTTCCAAAAGGGGCGCGTGCGGAATTTCAATGTTGGGCTGGAGTTCCTGGGAACGGGCGATGCCGCAGCCGAGCCGTCGAGCATGCGACAAGTCCTGTCGTCGTTCTTTGGCGGCGCGCCCGGGAATGGAGCGTCGCTCCTGCCGGCGACGTTGCACGTCACGAGCAACTTGGAGCGAGCCTCCGATCGCCGTGAGTCGTTCCTGAAGCCGGCCGCCGCGTTTGACGACACCGCGCGGGTGGTGGACGGCGACAACTATCTCTGGCGCACCGGGACGAACGTGGAATTTCGCCCGGTGGCCGGTGTGGTGGCGCACTGGGACGCGCTGACACTGCGCGACCTGCGAGACTATGCCGGCGCGGGCGACGCTTCCGTGGTCCCCGGCGTAGGAGGATCGCAGCTGGCGGGCATTGATCTTGGCTTCGAGCGCGAGCGACGGATGGCCGCGACCCTTACCTATGCCCCGGTTCCTACGGGGTGGTTGCGGCCACGCCTGGAGCTGGGCTCCAGCTACACCATGCTTCGCGATCCAAACAACCGCGCATTTACTCCCTTCGCGGCCAATGACAGCTCCACGCTCGCCCGTCGCTTCGGCAACTCCCAACGGGTGGCGGCGGCGGCGGTGATTGACGTGCAGGGCTACGCGAAGTCCCTGGAAGCCACGCATCCGGGGCTGGCTCGCATGGCCAAGGCGATTCGGCCGATCGACGTCTCGGTGTCGCACGACGCCCTGACGGCCTTCGATGGATCGCCGGCCTCGCCATCCTTTGGCTACCAGTTTGGCATTGGCGGGATCGACGGCTTTCGGGCGGTGCAGGGGCTACTCGCCGCCAGTGCTGGTCAATCGAATGTGGTCACCGTGGGCAACACGTTGCAGCTGCCGTGGGGCGCGGCGCTCTCTGGTCGCGTCCAACACGGCACGTCACGCCACTGGTCGCGCCAGGTCGACGATCGGCAGCTGGCCGTCGATGGCACACAACAGACGCTCCCCGACGCCACCCTGCGCTGGAGTGGCCGTCCCCACTTACTGAGCGGGCTCTTCTCCAGCATTTCGACGTCGGCGCGCTACCTCAACACACGACAGGCCTTCGCCGCGCCAAGTGCCGTGCAAGGCGCTGACCCGGAAATTCGGGCCACGAGAATTCGCAGCTGGCCACTCAGCGCCAGCGCCGTGACCATGTGGGGGGACCTGTCGCTGTCGGCCGCCGTCGCGCGATCCGAACGGACAGACTCCCTTCCCGGTTCGGTGGGAACGTCGTCGTCGTCTGACCTGACGACAGACGTAGCGCGCGCCTTCCCCCTGCCAGCATCCTGGAAGTTCAAGAGCAATCTTCGGACGCGCATGAGCTACCAACGCACCGAGGCGCAGAGCTACGTTTCAAATGTCGCGGCCGCGGCGGCTCGCAGTCGGCTCACCGACAACGGCAGAACATCTTTCTCGCTCACGGCCGGGACTGACGTGGCGGAGAACGCCACGTTCTCGTTGCAAGGTTCCCGCGTGGTCACGTTCGATCGCAATTTCAACCGACGGTTTACCCAGGTGATCGTGTCGACGGTGTTTCAGATCCAGTTCTTTGGCGGAGCGTCGAGGTGAGAATGCCCATTCTGCTCTGCGCGCTCGCGGCGCTTGTGGCGTGCGGCCGCAGCCAGCCACGCGAGCGCGGACCCTTCGATGGCGCGCAGGCGCTGTCGTATGCCAAGGCGCAGGTCGACTTTGGGCCGCGTGTCCCCGGCTCGCCCGCACATCGCGCCGCTGGTGATTGGATCACCGCGCGCATGCGCGAGCGAGCGGACACCGTCATCGAGCAAACGTGGACGCATAAGACGGCGGCCGGTGTGGACCTTCCGCTGCGGAACGTGCTGGCGCGATTCCGACCGCAGGCTGCCGAGCGCGTACTCTTTGTCACGCATTGGGACAGCCGCCCAACGTCGGACGAGGAGACGGATCCGTCCGTTCGAAAGAACCCCGTGCCAGGTGCCAACGACGGGGCGTCCGGCGTTGGGCTGTTCGTGGCGTTAGGCGACCTGCTGAAGAAAGCGCCGCCCACCGTCGGCGTGGACCTGCTGTTTGTCGATGGCGAAGACTACGGGAGCTTCGACAAGAACCAAGACGTGCTGATCGGTTCGCGGTACTTTGCCGAGCATCTCCCGGCGCCCGACTACAAGATCCTCTATGGCGTGTTGTGGGACATGATTGGCGATGCCGACCTGCAGATTCACCAGGAAGTGAACTCGGTGGAACGCGCCCCCGAAGTCGTGAGCCGAGTGTGGCAGGTCGCGGCCGACCTCGGATACCGTCAGTACTTCATTCCGATTTCGCGTGAGCCGATTACCGACGACCACATCCCGCTGCTCGACAAGGGACTTCGCGTGATCGACGTGATCGACCTGCAGTATCCGTCGCATCACACCACGCGCGATACCATGGACAAGATCTCCGCGGAATCATTGAAGATCGTCGGGGACGTGGCGTACGCCCTCGTGAAATAGCCGCGGAATAGAACGCTGCGAGAGGCATTGAAACGATGACGTGACCGAGCCGCGGTCACGTCATCGTTTTGCTTGTGCCTACTCAAGCAGAACGTCGCGCCCTGCTGGCGTGCCTTGGGATCGTCGCCTGTGGGGTCGCGCTGCGCGCATGGAGCGCAACGCATGTGTTGCCGGTAGCGCCCGCCGCCGCGCAGCGATTGAGCGCTCAGATCGCGGCGGTGGATAGCGCTACGGCACATGAGGGCAGGACTCGTCGGTCGTCGAAACGTGGCGCGGAGGCGGGCGCTGTGGCGGACGGCAAGCGTCCACCCAGACGGTCGCGGCGCACGTCGCAGCGAGCGGACGACAGCACCACCTCAGCAGCGGCGACTCCACCCCCTCTGGTGGATCTGGACCGGGCGACCGCCGTCGATATGGAGCGCCTGCCATTGGTCGGCCCGTCGCTGGCGAAGAAGATCGTGGCGTTTCGGGATTCCTGTGGAGCGTTTGGCTCCCTTGAGCGTCTGGAGCGTGTACGCGGGATCGGTCCGGCGATGTCTCGGAAGCTCGCGCCGTACGTGCGATTCAGTGAACCGTCAGGCGATGGCTGTCCTCTCGCGTCCAAGAAACCCGGACGTCGGCGTCGGCAATCCGGTCAAAGTGACCTTTCGGCATTCGAGGCGTCCCTTTTGTGCGGTTTCGCGTGGGAGTCTCATGGGATCTCGTGCGCCGCGACGCGAAGTCTTCGGCACACGGTCCATCGACCTCGTCGTCTGTTCGATCGCGTCGTTACCTCGCTGTCTGTCGCCTCGCCCTTTCTCCCTCGCCCAACTTTCCGAATGGCCGCCCCAGTCTCGGCAGTCCCCGAGCGTATTACGGAGCAGCTCATCCGCGCAGGTCATATTTCGCGCGAGGCGTTAGAGAAGGCTCAACGCGAGACGAAGTCCAATCAACTCCCCGTCAGCTACAATCTCATCAAGCTTGGACTGATTGATGAAGTCGTACTGACGAAGGAACTGGCCATTGCTTCGCGCATGCCAGCGGTTGACCTCACGAAGTTCGAGGTGGACCAGCGCATCGTGAAGCTCGTGCCGGCGGAGTTGGCGGTACGGCATCAGGTCCTGCCACTCAAGCGTGAAGGGCGCACGCTCACCGTGGCCATCGCCGATCCCACCAACATGGGGATCCTCGAGGACCTGAAGTTCATCACCCGCTACGACATCTTCCCGGTGTTGGCGGGTGAGATGACGCTGCGCACCGTCATCGAGCGCAACTACGATTCCGCCGACACCGCGATGTCGACGCTCCTGGCCGATATCGCGGGCGACGGCGATGTCGAGGTGGTCGAGGAGCACGAAGAAGACGTCAGCGCGGCGGCACTTGCTGCACAGGTCGACGATGCGCCTGTCGTAAAACTGATCAACGCGATCCTCACGGACGCGGTGAAGCGGGGCGCCTCCGACATTCACTTCGAGTGCTTCGAGCACGAACTGCGCGTGCGCTACCGTATCGACGGCGCGTTGCAGGAAGTCATGAAGCCGCCGCCAAAGTTGAAGGCGGCGCTTATTTCACGATTCAAGATCATGGCGCAGCTGAACATCGCTGAGCGCCGTGTGCCGCAGGACGGCCGTATCAAGCTGAAGATGGGCAACAAGGTCATCGACTATCGCGTGTCGACCCTGCCCACGCTCTTTGGCGAAAAGGTCGTGCTGCGAATTCTCGACAAGGGTAACCTGACGTTGGACCTGGAGAAGTTCGGCATCGAGCCGCGCGCCGAACGCGAGTTGATGGAAGCCGTCTCCAATCCGTACGGGATGGTGCTGGTCACCGGCCCGACGGGATCTGGCAAGACGACGACGCTGTATTCGGCGCTCTCCAAGGTGAACAACATCGACGTCAACATCATGACGTCGGAAGATCCCGTCGAGTACAACCTGTTCGGCATCAATCAGGTGCAGGTCCGCACCGAGATCGGGATGACCTTCGCGGCAGCGCTGAAGGCGTTCCTGCGACAGGATCCGAACATCATCATGGTCGGCGAAATTCGAGACCTGGAGACCGGTGGTATCGCCATCAAGGCGGCGTTGACTGGTCACCTGGTGCTTTCGACGCTGCACACCAACTCCGCTCCAGAGACGGTCACCCGACTGCTGGACATGGGATTGGAGCCATTCAATGTGGCGTCGGCCCTGAACCTCGTGCTCGCCCAGCGACTGGTGCGACGCATCTGTTCGCGGTGCAAGACAAAGTACGAACCAGAGGTCATTGAATTGGCGGGCGCCAAGGTGACGCACGATACGACGTTCCGGTCGATGCGATTCACCGAAGAGGCACTGCGCGATGCCAAGGCCAAGGCGTCTCCGGAAGCAGCTCCCTACCTGGAGTCGTTGTCGCTGGACACGCGCGTGGGCGACGTGCCGTTCTTCAAGGGCAAGGGCTGCGACGAGTGCAATGGGACGGGCCTCAAGGGCCGCCAGGGCCTCTACGAAGTGATGTACATGACGCCCGAGCTTCGAAAACTGATCCTGCAAAACGTCGGCGCTCAGGAGATCAAGGACGCGGCCATTGACCAGGGCATGCTGACGCTTCGCATGGACGGCTGGCTGAAGGTCCTGAAGGGCATCACGACGCTTGAGCAGGTAATCCGCGAAACCAGTTACGACGGGACGCCGAAGGCCGAGTCGCCGGCGGAGTGATTCGGGTCACCCGGCCCGATCCCGTGACGCCCGCGTCCTCTCGCCAGTCGTGTAGGTGGCCCGATCTCCGGCAGATGCCGGGGCGTAGCCCTGCAGGTTGCACCGATCGCCACGCTCTTCCGCACCACATGGCTCAACACCTTCGCCGTCCGATGTCCCGGCGTGTTTCCGCGCCGTCCTCTTCGCCGTCTGGCGCCCACGCGTCGCGTCCCCGTGGACCGCGTCGGAGCTCGATGGCGATGCAGAGCGTCGTCCGGACTCGTCCTTTTGTCACTGCCTCGACTCAGGTGTCTCCTCGCGACGGCTTCGGTCCGACCGGTGAGCCGCACGCCCACGAGCTTTCGCTCCCTGCCTACGCTCCCCAATGAATCGTCCCGCCACGGCGTCGAACGTGAACCTGCGGTCGTTGCTCGAGGAGATGATCGAGCGCGACGCCTCGGACCTGCACATCACGGCTGGTGAACGCGCGAAGCTGCGCGTCGACGGCGACATCACCAACTGCTCGGCGGAGTTCGTGCTGTCCCCCAAGGACACGTTGCAGCTGGCCTATTCGGTCCTCACCGAAAACCAGAAGAAGCGCTTCGAGATGGAAGATGAGCTGGACTTCTCGTTCGGCATCCAGAACCTCGCGCGCTTCCGCGGCAACGTCTTCAAGCAGCGCGGCTGCGTCTCCATGGTGATCCGGCAGATCCCGTTCAACATCCGAACCTTCCAGGATCTCGGACTGCCGAACGTGATCGCCAAGATGGCGGAAAAGCCTCGCGGCTTGGTGCTGGTGACCGGCCCCACGGGTTCCGGTAAGTCGACGACGCTGGCCGCGATGATCGACAAGATCAATCGCGAGCGTCAGGGACACATCATCACGGTGGAAGATCCGATCGAGTTCATTCATCGCCACCAGTCGTGCATTGTGAACCAGCGCGAAGTTGGCACGGACACCAAGAGTTTTGCCAATGCGCTCAAGTACGCGCTGCGTGAAGACCCCGACGTGATCCTCGTCGGCGAAATGCGCGACCTGGAGACGATCCAGGCGGCGCTCACTATCGCCGAAACGGGCCACCTGGTCTTCGCGACGTTGCACACGAACTCGGCCGCCGAAGGCATCAACCGCATCATCGACGTCTTCCCAAGCCACCAGCAGTCGCAGGTGCGAGCCCAGCTCGCCTTCGTGCTGGAAGGCATCGTCACGCAGACGCTGCTCCCGCGCGCGCGCGGTCGCGGTCGCGTGATGGCTGCCGAGATCCTCGTCATCACGCCGGCGATTCGAGCGCTGATCCGTGACGACAAGATTCACCAAGTCTATTCGCTGATGCAGTCGGGCAAGAAGTACGGCATGCAGACGCTGAACGATGCCTTGTATCAGCTGTACGTCGCACGCGAAGTCACGGAAGACGAGTGCCTGCGCGTGTCGTCAGATCCCAACGAGTTCCTGCGCATGATTGGTCGTACTGCCCTGGACGACGAGGAAGGCGGCTCGTCGAAGGGCGCCAAGCTGGCCGCGGCCGGCGGGCGACGATAGATGCATCCCTCCGACCTGCCTAACGTTTAAACCCGAGAAGCACCCATGCCGGCATTTACGTATACCGCACGGACGGCCCAAGGCGACCTCCGCACCGCGACCATCGACGCGCCGTCGCGTGAGGATGTCGTCGCCCAGCTGCGTCGCCAGCGGATGAGCGTCGTCAAGGTCGACGAGGAGTCGAAGAAGAAGAAGGCGAAGGGCGGCTCCGTCAAAATGCGTGATATCGTCATTTTCACGCGACAGTTCTCGACCATGATCAATGCCGGTCTGCCCTTGGTGCAGGCGCTGGACATTCTGGCCAAGCAGACGGAGAACAAGGCGCTCTCCGATGTGACCCGCGCCGTCGTGTTCGACGTCGAGTCCGGGCACACCGTCGCCGACGCCTTGGCCAAGCACCCGAACGCGTTCAGCGAACTCTACGTGAACATGGTCGCGGCCGGTGAAGCTGGCGGTATCTTGGATACCATCCTGATGCGACTGGCGACGTTCATGGAAAAGAACGACGCCCTGGTCCGAAAGGTGAAGGGCGCCATGATCTACCCCGGCGTCATCATGAGCGTGGCGGGCATCGCCATCACCGTGTTGCTCATCTTCGTGATTCCGGTGTTCGAATCGATGTTCGCGTCCGTGGGCTTGCCGTTGCCCCTGCCGACACGCGTCGTGATCGGGATGTCGCGATTCCTGAAGAGCTATTGGTGGGCTGTCGGCGCGGCCATCGGCGGCGGGGTATTCCTGCTCAAGCGCTACTATGCGACCCCTGATGGCAAGCTGGTGATCGACCGACTCTTGTTGCGCATGCCCGTGTTAGGCGACGTGCTCCGGAAGTCGGCGGTGTCACGCTTCACCCGAACGCTGGGCACGCTCATTTCCTCCGGCGTCAGCATTCTGGACGGCCTGGAAATCACCGCCAAGACCGCCGGCAACCGAGTCATTCAGGACGCCATCATGCAGTCCCGCGCCTCCATCGCGGGCGGTGACACGATCGCGGCACCGTTGGCCAAGTCGGCCGTGTTCCCACCGATGGTCATCAGCATGATCGCGGTCGGCGAACAGACCGGCGGTCTGGACGAAATGCTCTCAAAGATCGCTGACTTCTACGATGAAGAAGTCGACGCGGCTGTCAGCGGCTTGCTCGCACTGCTCGAACCGATCATGATCGTGTTCCTCGGCGTGGTGGTCGGCGGCATGGTGGTCGCCATGTACCTCCCGATCTTCGACATGATCAACGCGGTGCAGTAAGACCGCAGCACTCACGTCTCACAGAGGCGCCCTCGGCTTGGCCGAGGGCGCCTTTGTCATGTGAGGAGGTTGGCCCCCGTGCTGGCTACCAGTCGCACTCGGCGCTAGGATCGATCGGTTGTGGCTCACCCTCGCCGAGGTCCCGTCATGCGTCGCAATGGCCTGATCGCACTGTTCTGTTCTGGCATCGTCGGTTCACCGGCATTCGCGCAAAAGGTGACCGCGCCGGGCGTCGAGGTCTTCACTGGTCGCATCATCACCCTCGATTCCCTCAAGCCGCGCGCCGAGGCCATGGCGGTGCGCGATGGGCGGATACTCGCGATCGGTAGCCGGAAGCTCGTGGACTCGGTGGCTGGCCCAGGCGCGCACCACACGGCACTCAGTGGTGTTGCCCTTCCTGGCCTGGCCGACGCCCATGCGCACCCGGCCATGCTCGGCGAGATGCTGGAGGCTTTGGACCTGCGAGCGCTGTCCAAGGCGCAGATTCTGGCGAAGGTGCGCGCATCCGCTGCCAAACTGCCAAGTGGGCGATGGATTCGCGGGATGGGCTGGGACCAATCATTCTGGAAGCCGCCGGTGTACCCGACGGCCGCCGAATTGGACGCCGCGTCGGCCGGACATCCCGCCCTGCTGGAGCGCATCGACGGCCACGCAGTCTGGGCGAACACCTCGGCGATGCAGCTGGCGGGAGTGGCCAAGGGCATCAAGGACCCACCGGGAGGCAAGATCACCCGCGATGCGGACGGAACGCCGAACGGCATTTTCATCGACGATGCGATCGATGTCATTCGGAAGGGCCTGCCGGCGGCCACGCGCGAGGACGCGGAGCGTCAGCTCTGGGCCGCCATGCGGCGCTACGCGAGCTGGGGACTGACGAGTGTGCACGATGCGGGAGCGGACCTCCTGGATGTCGCGGCGTACCACGCCATCGTCAAGGAGGGCCCCTTGCCAGTGCGTATGTACGTGATGGCGTCCACGAACGACTCCAGCTTCAAGGCGACGCTCGCGCGCGGGGTGGAGATTGGCCTGGGGCAGGGCACGTTTACCCTGCGCACCGTAAAGGTCGTGGACGACGGCGCGTTAGGCTCCCGTGGGGCTCGTCTCTCGGCGCCATATGCGGACGATGCCAAGCAACGAGGATTTGAGCTGGCTGGTGGCGGCCGTCTGGATCGGATCATTGCTGCGTCGCTGGCGCGGGGCTTTCAGGTCGCGGTGCATGCCATCGGCGACGCCTCGAGCCACGATGTGCTGAACGCGTTTGAACATGCCGGCGCGGCCGCTCGGGCGACGCGATTCCGCTTGGAGCACGCGTCCATGTTGCGCGACGAGGATGTGACTCGCCTGGCGCGGTTGGGAGTGGTGGCGTCCATGCAGCCGGTGTTCGTGGGGGAGTACAGCCGGTTCGCCGAGGCGCGGGTCGGTCACGACCGCCTGCCGTGGGTGCTACGCACGCGCGATGTGCTGGCGGCGGGCGCGGTTGTAGCTGCCGGAACGGATTTTCCCGCGTCGGACACCGGGGATCCCATCCTGAATCTGTATGCCATGGTGACGCGGCATGGCTTCGACGGACAACCGGCCAACGGGTGGCTGCCGGGACAGCAGGTGAACGTCGACGCGGCACTACGCAGCCTGACGATTGGTGCAGCATACGCCGCGTTTCAGGAGCGCGACGCGGGGATGTTACGCGAAGGACGCTGGGCGGATGTCACGGTCGTTTCGAATGATCCGTATGCGGTCCCCGCGGCCCAGCTCCGGAGCCTGCGAGTGCTTCGCACCATCGTGGGTGGGCGGACGACGTACGTGGCGCACTAGCCAGCTCCCGTCGTTGCAACGTCGCCTAGGGGATCGCTAACCCAGCGAGTTGCCTGTTGGCTGATGCATCGCGGTCCAGCCGCGAAGCGAGTCGATCGCCTGTCGGCTTATACGTCGCGGTCCAGCCGCGGCACGAGGCAGGCGCCTGTCGGCGGGTACGTCGCGGTCGAGTCGGTCCCTTGGATGTCGGATCAAATTCGTTTGAGCCCTTTGACTCGCCCGCTTGACGCATTCAAACACGCGTTTGATATTGGCGTTTGACCTTTTGCGCCGCACGCCAGGCGCTCGTCGTCGCCCCGCGCGACCCGTCCGCACCGGATTGATCCGCCCATGAATCGCAAGCGCCTGCTCATCGCCATCCCCGTGATCGTCCTGCTCGCGATCGTGTGGTCCGTGGTCCGGGCCCGCACAGCGCCCATCGTGATCACCGGCATTGTCACGACGAACGAGGTCATTGTGAGTCCACAGGTCGCCGGACAAGTGGACAGTCTCCTCGTGAGCGAGGGAGACAGTGTCTCTCGCGGACAACTCATGGCGGTGATTCGCCCCGATGAGTTGCGGGCTGATCGCGCGTACTTCGCCAGCAGCGCCGATGCGGCGACGGGTGAACTCGAGGGCAGTGTCGCGGCGCTTCGCCTTCAAGAGCAGACCACCGCTCAACAGATCAAGCAGGCAGAAGCCGCCTTGGCGGCCGCGCAGGCTCAACGCGGCGAAGCGAGTGCCGATGCCGATAACGCCCAGCGCGCCCTGACGCGGTCCGAGGCCCTGTTCAAGACGGGCGCATTGACCCAACAGGAGCTGGACGAACGGCGCACAGCGGCGACCATGGCGGCCTCGCGTTTATCGGCAGCCGATAAGCAGATCGATGCCCAGGTGGCGGCACTCGCTCTCGCCAGGAGCAACGCCGAGCAAAATGTGATCAAGCGAAGCCAACTGACGGCCATGCGGGCCCAGCGCGCCGCGGCCACGGCGCAGCGGACCAAAGCCGATGTTCGGCTGGCGTACACGGAAGTGCGTGCGCCGGTGGCCGGTATCGTGGACGTGCGTGCGGTGCGTCAGGGTGAGTACGTCACCCCCGGACAGTCCGTCGCCTCCCTGGTCAACCCCGACGATTTTTGGGTGCGTGCCGACATCGAGGAGAGCTACATCGAGCGCGTGAAGATCGGCGACGAACTGCAGGTGCGGCTGCCGTCCGGCGAGACGCGGACGGGGAAGGTGATCTTCCGTGGTGTGGACGCCGGGTTCGCCACGCAGCGGGACGTGAGCCGGCGCAAGCGGGACGTGAAGACCTTCGAGATCCGATTGCGCGTCGACAACAAGGACCGGCGGCTGGCGTTAGGCATGACGGCCTACGTCGTCGTCCCGGTACGAGGCTGACGCATGGCGGCCAGCGCCCAGCCGGTCGCACAACGCGACACGTCTCCCGCCATCGACGTGCGTTCGCTTACCAAACGATTTGGCGATTTCACGGCGGTGGATGGGATCTCGTTCTCCGTCGCCCAGGGCGAGGTCTTTGGCCTTCTTGGACCGAATGGAGCCGGGAAGTCCACGCTCATCCGCATGCTGACCACCTTGATTCCGCCGACGTCGGGGCAGGCATCGGTCGCCGGCTGCGACGTGGTCAGCGACGCCGACGGCGTCCGTCACGCGATCGGTGTCATTCCGCAGGCACTCACCAGTGACATGGAGCTGAGTGTCCGCGAGAATCTGATCATCTTTGCCAAGTTGTACGGAGTCAACCGCGTGCGCCGCGATCAGCTCATCGCCGAATTGCTAGAGGCGGTGGAGCTGACGCAATGGGCGGACAAACCGGTGAAGAACCTGTCCGGCGGCATGCGTCGTCGCGTGGAGATTGCTCGTGGCTTAGTCCACGAACCGCGCATCTTCTTTCTGGACGAGCCCACCACGGGCCTCGATCCCGTGTCGCGAGTGGCCGTGTGGGAAATGCTCCGAAAGATCAAGGCGGAGCGCGACCTCACCGTACTGCTCACCACGCACTACATGGATGAAGCAGATCGCCTCTGCGATCGCATTGCCATCGTGGATCATGGGAAGCTGGCGGCGCTGGATTCTCCGATGCGCCTCAAGACCAGCGTCGCGGGGACCACGACCCTCGAAGTCTCATTCTCCGATACGCCCGACGGATGGCTGGACCAGTTGCGGGCCCTGCCGCATGTGGAGTCCGTCACGGCACAGGACCATGTGGTACGGGTGGCAACCGCCAGCGGACCGGAGACGACCATGGCCTTGATGCAGCTGGCTTCGTCGCAGGGGATCGTCGTTCAGTCCCTGACGGTGCAGAGTACGACGTTGGACGACGTCTTTGTGCACTACACAGGCCGTCAACTTCGCGACGCGACCCACGAAGCGCCCACTTGGACGCTGCCTCCCCGACACTAGTCAGGCGACCCTATGCAGCGGATGCTGGCCATTATCGAGCGCGAACTGCGGCGATTCCGACGCAGCCCCACGCTGATTGTTGTTTCCTTGGTCTTTCCCTTGATCCAGCTGGTCGTGTTAGGCTATGCCTTTGGCGGGAACGTCCGTCACCTCAAACTCGGCGTCGTGGATCAGGACGGCGGCGCACAGGCGGTCAAGCTCCGTGAACTGACAGGCGCGCTGGCCTCCGGTCCGCATATCCTGGAGCCGGTGGAGTACCACGATGCCGGGGTGGCGCTCTCCGATTTGCGCAATGGCCGCATCAATGGGGTCCTGACGATTCCCCCAGGATTTTCACGGCGCACACTGGAGCGCAACGCCCCCAAGGTCGCGATCATCGAGGACAACACGGACTCGTTCGTCTCCAACGTCATGACGGCGACCATGGGCGGGATGCTGGGCGCGTTCAACGAGGGGCGGAAGAGTCCGGCGTCGAATCGTGTCGTGCCGCAGGCAACGCTCGATGTGGTCGAGGTCTATCCATACGTCCCCTACATCCAGTACTTGCTGCCGGGCTCCATCGTCATGTCCATCTTCATGATGGTCATGATCGGCGGTGGCATCATCTTCATCGACGACAAGGCGCGCGGCCTGCACGAGGGCTACCTGGTCACGCCGATCACGAAGCTCGAGTTGATCATGGGGTTCAATCTGTCGGGGGCGATCAAGGCAGTCCTCGCCGGCATCGTCATCACGACGTTAGGCTCCGTGATCGCTGGCGTTCCCAATCCCTTCGAGCCGCTGCGCCTGCTGCGCCTGTTCCTGGTGGTCGTGGTCACCGCCTTGGCGCTCGTGAGCATGATGTTCCTGCTCATGGTGCGCGTCACGGACCCGTTGCTGCCGCGGGCCACGTTTGGTGTGCTGAACACCCTGCTGTATTTCCCCAGCGGCGCCGTGTATCCGCAGCAAGGATTCCCGGGATGGATGAAAGGGATCGCCGTGGTCGATCCGTTCACCTACGCTGTCCATGCGTTCAAGAACATCCTACTGAAGGACACCGGGTTCGGCGCGATTGCTGGTGACTTGTTGTTTCTGACTGTGTTCACGGTGGCGGCTATGGGGCTGGCGACGGCCCTCTTCCGGCGCACGTTATGAGGACGACCGCATGAGCGACCGCGCGTCTTCCCGCCGGCCTCGGGCTCAGCAACGCGGCCAACCGTTGCGGCGGTCCGCGCCGGACGATGTCACCGGCAAGGACACCGCAACGCGCCAGCGACTGCTGAACGCCGGACGCCAGCTGTTCGTGACGCGCGGCTTCAAGAAGGTCACCGTTCGGGAAATCACCGACGCCGCCGGCGCGAACATTGCCGCCGTCAGCTACCACTTTCGCGACAAGCTCGGCTTGTACCTGGAAGTCGTCCACGAGGCGATTGCGGCGGCCGAGCAACTCTTCGCGACCCAGCGCGCTCCGTCTCAGGCCCCCGCGGACGAGCGGTTGCGTCACTATGTGCACGCCAGCCTTCAGCGCATGGCGGACATCGGCGAGACCAAAGCGTGGATCCAGCAGATCATCGGCCACGAAATGATGGACCCGACGCCAGCGCTACCCCTGATCATCGAGCGCGTCACGCGCCCGCGGCTCAACTACTTGGCGGACATCGTGTCCGAATTGCTGCAGTGCCAACGGTCAGATCCCAAGGTAGGTTTCTGCGTCGCCAGCATCCACGCGCAATTCATCTTTCATCTGCGAAGTCAGATGCGAGACATCGCGTTCGCCGAATGGAAGCTCGGCGAACGCTCACCCACGGAAGTGGCTGATCACATTGTGGCCTTCACGCTCAGCGGAATCCAAGCGGCGGACTCCCGAAAGCGCAGGAAGTCCGCCGAGCGTTAGGCGGAATCGCGTGGCCTCATAGCGCGATACCTGAAGGCCCGCGCGGAGCGTGCGCGGCAATCCCACGGAGTAGATCGCGTTCGCACCCGCACATTGATCCGGCGGTCACCATGCGCAGCATCCTTGGCACACGGAGTGTCGTGCGGCGCACATTCACCCAACGGGAGGCGTTGTACCGGAACGCCAGAGGGCTCGCACCGAGAGTATCAGGCCAAAGCTCCCCGTGATGCCGAGCGCATACAGCGTCCAGACGAAGAAGAAGGCCCCAGCGGAGCGATTGATGCCTACGCCCGCTCCCGACATGTGAAGGATCGGCATGCCGAGCGCTGTGAGGGATGTTAGGAGCACCACAATCAGGCCGGACCGGCGCGGCAGCAGCAGCAACGCCCCGCACAGATAAGTCACGAGAATCGCAATGGCCCACAGGTTCGACAGCCCTCCTCCTGCGAACCCCAGTACAATGTCCTCGGCGATATGCAGCGAGAGGAGGAGAACCGAGACCAGGGAGGTGATGGTGAGCAGGACCGTGGGCTTCATGTCGCAACCTTGGCGTCAGGGTGCAGAAGGTGACCGGTACTTTGTATGGCTTAGCCATACGAAGTGCGGCCGCGCATGGTTTCGCCAGTGTTTGCCTTTTGCGGCTGGCGACGCCCGTCAGTACGTCCGAAATCACGCGAGTTGACCGTGCTGCCGCTTCGATGCCATTGCCGTCGGAACGCCTTGTGGGTCGTCGTTCCGCTCATGCTCGCTAGCGCGCTAGGTTCGCCGCTGCTGGGATAGCCTCACGGAAGGCTCTCGTCAGGCGAACGAATGCATCGCTGCTAAGGGCTTCGGCGACCAGCAGTGCGGCCGCTGCGTGGTCCGCTGCCATCCAGAAGGCGTGCCACTGCGACGCGTGAACCGCTCGCACGTCGCGCCATCGCACCTGGAGCCGGGCACTCTTGACCTCATCGCTGATGATCCATCGGGCCAGCGTGAGATGCTGTGAACGGACCAGTGCATCCAGTTCGCGCTCCATGCGCCGCGGCACCTCGGCAGGTTCAACTGCTCGCCATGCAGCGTCAGGCAGTGCGTGCAGCCAGTCCAGAAAACCTTCCACGCGATCGGCAGCTCCTGCTGCCACACCAAGGTGCTGCCAGAGGCCATCAACGGAGTCGTGACGTTCGATGACGCACGATCGCGTTTCGTCGGGCGTAAGCAAGGCGACGTGCCTTGCCCGCACAGCGGATGGCACCACTCGTGGACGCCGCGCGCTCAAACTCATCATCGCGGCAATCGCCGGGAGACTGAAGGCCAGACCTCGCGTCGGCCAAGGCATGCTGGGCAGGTTGAACATCGATCGCTCCAAACGGAATCGCTGCGTCCGCGCGGCGGCAACGCACCACGGTGCCGCACGCACCGGCACCGCGAACGCTAGGTTCCATCGCGCAAATCCCGCGTGAAGACCCCGCCAAGGGTCATAAAAATTGCGTGAAAAGTCCGCTACCAAGCGCCTGATTCGTTCGTCGCTCAACGTCACACGCTAGCGTTTGAAGCTGCCGTTCCATAGCGTCCATCACAGGTGCGCAGCTGTCACCTGCAGGCATCCTGAACTCTCCGTACATGTCCGCTGGAGTACTGACGATTCTGGTGATTGACGACGAGCCGCAGATTCGTCGGCTCGTTCACAATGCGCTCACTGGTGAAACGCTGTGGCGAGGCCATGACACCGACTCGGCCGCCGGTGCTCCGCAGGTTCGCGTCATAGAGGCGGCCACCGGTCGCGAGGGCATCGATCTCGCCGCCGCCGAGGTTCCAGCTCTCACGGTGCTCGATCTGGGCCTCCCCGATGTCGCCGGCATCGAAGTGTGCCGCGAGATCCGCCGGTGGTCATCTGCCCCCATCCTCGTGCTCTCGGCGCGTCATGCGGACACCGAGAAGGTCGCGCTGCTGGATGCCGGCGCTGACGACTACATGACGAAGCCGTTCAGCACCGTTGAGTTCACGGCGCGAGTCCGCGCCCAACTTCGTCGGGCACGCACGCCGGACGCCGGTGCTCCGGCGGCGACCCAGGTCCAATTCGGCGACCTCACCGTTGACCTGCAGCTCCGTCGGGTTGAACGATCAGGGGATTTGTTGCATCTGACGCCGACGGAATGGGCGCTGCTGCGTACCTTGGTCACGCATCCGCGGCAGACGCTGACCCACCGTCAGCTCTTTCGTGACGTCTGGGGAAACGCCGAGGGCGACGCACAGCAGTACCTGCGCGTCTACGTCGGTCACCTGCGGCGGAAGATCGAAGCGGATCCCGTGCGTCCCCGCTACATCCAGACCGAGCCGGGGGTGGGCTACCGGTTTGAACCAGATAGCGGCTCCGACACATGACCTGGATGTCGGCCCTGCACGACTGGCGCATGCGGTACCTGCCGCCACGGGCGCGCGCCTGGTGGCCGATCTGGGTTGCCGTGCTGGCCACTGCAACGATCGGCATGCTCGGCATACGCGACCACCTGGACAAGGCTCACGTCGCCCTCACGTTTCTCCTGATTGTCCTTGGGGCAAGCGCTGCCGGTGGGCGGGCGTTAGGCATCGCCATGGCTGGCACCGCTTTCCTGGCGATCAACTGGTTTTTCATTCCCCCCTACCTCACTCTCGTCATCGCCAACCCGTTCGACTGGCTTGTGCTGCTGGCATTCCTCATTACCAGCTTGGTGGCGACGCAGCTGCTGTACCGCGCAACCAGTACCGCTGAGGCGGCAACGGCGCGTGCGGCAGAGGTGGACCGGCTAGCGGCTCTAGGGGCCGAAACGCTGAACGCACCGGGGGCTCAGGAAGCGTTGCAGGCCATTGTTGGCGTGATCCAAGGCACCCTGGCGGTTGATGAATGCGACGTCTTCACGACCGAATCGTCGGGGCGCCTGATCCGCGCGGCACGAGCCCCTCGTCCGTCGCCCTCACCGACAGATGCAACGCCGCGCCCCTTGCAGGACTTCAGCCTGGCCGAGTGGATCGTGGAGCAAGGGCGAAGCGCGGTGGAACTCGGCGACGGCACGGTACGAATCGCTCCGTCGGTCTCACCATTGACGGAACCACACGGCGCTCCGGCCCCCGGTGAACGCTTGGCCGAGGCGCTGGTGGGAATGATGCGGCGTGACGCAGCGGAACCTGCACCGGGCCTGCCAGGAGATTCCACGCGGGTGCGGGCCCTCGCCATCCCGCTCACCGTGCGTGGACACACGGTGGGGGTGCTCCGGCTGGCCAGCGCTCGCGGGTTGGAGCTGTCAGTCGAGCAACTGCGCTTGCTGACGGCCCTCGCGTACTACGCCGCGCTGGGCGTTGAACGTGTGCGATTGACCGAGCATGCAGAGCGTGCGGAGTCCGAACGGCGGGTGGAGGCCTTGCGCAGTGCCCTGCTGACGGCGGTGTCCCACGACCTACGCACGCCGCTGACGACGATCAAGGGACTCGCCCACGAGATTGCGCACGGGGCTGATGGGCAACAGGCGGTGATCATTGAGCGCGAGGCGGATCGGTTGGATGCTCTGGTCGCGGACTTCCTCGACCTCTCCCGCATCCATGCCGGCGCGGTCACCACACAGGTGGCGGTGAATACCGTCGATGACCTCATTGGCGCCGCGCTCCAACGCGCGGCAGGCATGCTCGGCGGTCGAACGGTGGACATAGATGCCACGACCGACGAACTGCTGGCGGGACAATTTGATTTCAGCCAGTCGCTGCGCATCGTAGTGAACCTGCTGGACAATGCTGCCAAGTACGCGCCCGCCGGTTCGCCGATCACCATCCGAACCGAGCGACACGGTGATCGCCTAACGATCGCTGTTCTCGACCGGGGACCTGGCGTGCCGGCGACGGAGCGGGAGCGCATCTTCGAGCCGTTCTATCGCCCGCCAATGCTCCCGCCCGATGTGCGTGGCACGGGGCTCGGTCTCTCCATTGCCCGAGGCTTGGCCGAGGCGCAGGGTGGATCACTGCGCTATGAGCCGCGCACCGGCGGCGGTTCGGTGTTCACGCTTGAACTGCCAGGCGCCGACTCGGCGCCGCTAGACGCCCCGAGCGAATAGCCGCTCACCGCGCGGTCGGTTTGCGCGCGGGTATTCTGCTCCCCCGCGTAAGAGAGCGCCGTGAATCGCGGGCAGAACGTCAAAGGATTTGTCCAGCACCAACCCTTTGCGGGATTTTCTCGGCCGCCGGGGGCCGTCTTTGTGCGGCTTTTATGCCGAGGGCGGTAGTCTCCGCACCGTAATCAACTGACGTGCGGGTTGCACGTCGTTTCAAGGGTGCCGACGACATGACCGACGTTCTCTATCTGCTGCTCACGGTAGCCTTCTTTGCCCTCATGCTCGCCTACGTGAAAGGTTGCGAGCGCCTCGGTCGGGCCGCGGCGAGCGAGAGCATCAACGATAAGGAGCAGAGGTCATGACCATCGAGAGCTGGGTGGCCGGAGCGCTGGCCCTGTTGGTCCTCGTGTACCTCGTCTACACCTTGCTCCGACCGGAAAGGTTCTGATGACGACGAACGGTTGGCTGCAGATCGTTTTCTTCAGCGTGTGCGTGGCACTCGTCTCCAAGCCCATGGGGTTGTACCTGGTGCGGGTATACGATGGTTCTTGGTCATGGCTTGGGGGGCTTGAGCGACCGATCTATCGACTGACCGGCGTGGATCCCACGGAGGACCAGCACTGGACGCACTACGTCGCCGGCCTGTTGCTCTTCAGTATCGCTTCCATGCTGTTCACGTACGCAGGTCTTCGGCTGCAACACATTCTGCCGCTGAACCCGCAGGGGTTTGCGGCGGTTCCGGACCGTCAGGCCTTCGAAACGTCGGCGTCATTCACGACGAATACGAACTGGCAGTCGTACGTTGGCGAAGGGATGATGTCCTACTTGTCGCAGATGACGCAGCTTGCCCTGCACAACTTCGTCTCTGCTGCTGTGGGCATGGCCGCGGCCGTTGCACTGGTTCGTGGCATCGTGCGCCGGTCGGGGGGGCGACTCGGGAACTTCTGGGTCGATCTCACACGCGGTACGCTGTACGTGCTGCTGCCCATGTCGCTGCTGATGTCCCTGCTCCTCATTCAGCAGGGGGTAATCCAGAACTTCAAGCCGTACCTGGAAGTGACGACGCTGGAAGGCGCCAAGCAAGTGATGGCGATGGGTCCTGTCGCCAGCCAGGAGGCGATTAAGCAGTTAGGCACGAACGGTGGCGGATTCTTCAACGGCAACGCCGCGCATCCCTTCGAGAACCCCACGCCGTGGGCCAACTTCTGGTCCGTCTTCACGATCTTCCTGATTCCCTCCGGACTGGTCTACATGTTCGGACGGATGGTGAAGAACCAGCGGCACGGATGGGCGGTGTGGACCGCGATGTTCGTGCTGTTCTTCGGCGGAGTGTCCGTCGCGTACTGGGCTGAGGCACGCGGCAACCCGATTCATGTGGCGCGTGGGATCGATGTCGCGACCACGTGGGCGAACCCAGGGGGCAACATGGAAGGGAAGGAGGTTCGCTTCGGGATCGCGAACTCCGCCCTCTACGCCACCGTCACGACGGACGCGTCCTGCGGGTGCGTGAACGCCATGCACGATTCGTTCACGCCGTTAGGCGGGCTGGTGCCCCTGGTGAACATGCAACTCGGTGAGTTGGTCTTCGGCGGTGTGGGGGCTGGCCTCTACGGCATGCTGGTGATGGTCATTCTGACCGTATTCATCGCCGGCTTGATGGTCGGGCGAACGCCCGAGTATCTGGGGAAGAAGATCCAGGCGCGGGAAGTACAGATGGCCATGTTGTACGTGCTGGTGTTCCCCGCCGCGATCCTGACCATGACCGGTCTCTCCGTAGTGGCAGCACCAGGGCTCAGGGGACTGAACAACGCTGGTCCACACGGCCTGTCGGAGATCTTGTACGCGTTTACGTCGACCGCGGCGAACAATGGGAGCGCGTTCGCCGGACTGACGGGATCCACCTACTACTACAACACCCTGCTCGGGCTCAACACGCTCATTGGCCGGTTCGCGATGATCGTGCCCATGCTAGCCATGGCCGGGTTTCTCGCTGAGAAGAAGGCGGTGCCGGAGTCTGCCGGGACCTTTCCGGTCACGGGCGCATTGTTTGTCGTCCTGCTGGTGGGTGTGATTCTCATCGTGAGCGCCCTCACCTTCTTTCCCGTGCTCTCACTCGGTCCCCTGGTGGAGCATCTGTTGATGAACGCCGGGAGCCTGTTCACGACATGACGACATCAACCGTTGCACCTCGCGGTCCGTCGGCCGCAACAGTATCACCACCCGAAATGGCGCGCCGTCAGCGCGCTTCGCGCCAGCGTCCGTTGTTCGATCCGCCGATCGTCAACCGTGCCATTCGCGACGCCTTCGCCAAGCTGCATCCCCGCCACATGGTACGAAATCCCGTGATGTTCGTGGTGATGCTGGGGTCGGCCTACACGACGGTGGTCCTACTGCGCGATCTCGCCGTCGGCCGGCCCGGCTGGGGATTCACCCTACAGCTCGCCCTGTGGCTCTGGTTCACGGTCGTCTTCGCGAATTTTGCCGAGGCCATGGCCGAGGGACGTGGCAAGGCGCAGGCGGACACCTTGCGCAAGTCGCGCACGCAGACTGCGGCCAAGCGCCTAACGTCCGAGGCCGACGCCCTTACGGACATTGATCGCACGCGGTTTGAGGAGGTCGCGGCACCGTCCCTTCGACGCGGTGACCTGGTGCTCTGTCTGCCGGGTGACGTGATACCGGGCGATGGCGAAGTCGTGGTGGGTGTCGCATCGGTCGACGAGTCGGCGATCACTGGCGAGTCCGCCCCCGTGATTCGCGAAAGTGGGGGAGATCGCTCGGCGGTCACGGGCGGCACCAAGGTGCTGTCGGACTTCATCGTTGTGCGCATCACAGCGAACCCGGGCGAGACCTTCCTCGACCGCATGATCGCTCTGGTCGAGGGGGCTTCGCGACAGAAGACCCCCAATGAGATTGCGCTGACGATCCTGCTGTCCGGATTGACGGTCATCTTCCTCTTTGCCGTCGCCACACTGCAGCCATTCGCCATCTA
The DNA here is from genome assembly GCA_046327745.1 of Gemmatimonadaceae bacterium. GTDB lineage: Bacteria > Gemmatimonadota > Gemmatimonadetes > Gemmatimonadales > Gemmatimonadaceae > JABAQJ01. Next base: position 177,428 of record JAXLXV010000015.1, read on the forward strand.
CTCGGGTGGCGCGGCGGCGATTCCCGTGCTCATCGCACTGCTGGTGTGCCTGATCCCAACCACGATCGGTGGCCTGTTGTCGGCGATCGGGATTGCTGGTATGGACCGCATGATTCAGCAGAACGTGATTGCCATGAGCGGGCGGGCCGTGGAGGCTGCCGGCGACGTGAACACGCTGCTTTTGGACAAGACAGGGACCATCACGTTAGGCAACCGTCAGGCAGCGGAGTTCTTACCTGTCGGCGGTACGTCCGGTGAAGTGCTTGCCGACCGCGCGCAGCTGGCGTCGCTGGCGGACGAGACGCCTGAAGGGCGCAGCATCGTGGTCCTCGCCAAGTCACGCTATGGACTGCGGGGGCGCGAGGTCGGCGGGGGGCACGATGGGCAACGCGACCTGGAGTTCGTCCCGTTCACCGCAAGCACCAGGATGAGCGGGGTGAATGCCGGGCCCTACCAGGTGCGCAAGGGAGCTGGTGACGCGGTGGTGCGCTGGGTGCGTGAGCACGGCGGTGTCGTCGCCCCCGACCTCGAGGGCGTGGTACAGAAGATTGCGTTAGGCGGCGGTACGCCACTGGTGGTTGCTGAGCGGGAGAGCGGCACTCCACCGCGCATCCTTGGCGTGATCTATCTGAAGGACATCGTGAAGGGCGGAATCAAGGAGCGCTTCGATCGCCTGCGCGCCATGGGCATTCGCACGGTCATGATCACCGGCGACAACCCGCTCACCGCGGCCGCGATCGCCCAGGAAGCCGGAGTCGACGACTTCCTTGCCGAGGCCAAGCCAGAAGACAAGATGGCGCTCATCAAGCGAGAGCAGGCCGGCGGCAAGCTGGTCGCCATGACTGGCGACGGCACGAATGACGCGCCAGCGCTCGCGCAGGCCGACGTGGGCGTGGCAATGAACACCGGGACGCAAGCCGCGAAAGAAGCGGGCAACATGATCGACTTGGACTCGAATCCCACGAAACTCATCGAGGTCGTGGAGATCGGGAAGCAGTTACTCATGACGCGCGGCTCGCTGACCACCTTCTCCATCGCCAACGACGTCGCGAAGTACTTCGCCATCATCCCCGCGATGTTCGCCACCACGTACCCCGTGTTGAACACGCTAAACGTGATGGGGCTACACTCCCCGGAGTCGGCGATCCTGGCCTCCGTCATCTTCAACGCTCTGATCATCATCCTGCTCATCCCGCTGGCGCTGAAAGGCGTGAAGTATCGCCCGGCGGCCGCGGGGGTGATCCTGCGCAACAACCTGATCATCTACGGCGTGGGTGGACTGATCGTGCCGTTCATCGGCATCAAGTTGATCGACATGCTCGTGGTACTTCTTCATTTAGCTTGAGCGGAGCCGGAGCGGCTCTGGAGATCGATATGGTTCGGAAGCAGATATGGCCGGCAATCGCGATGACCCTTGTTTGGTGCGTCATCACGGGTTTGATCTACCCTGGCGTGGTGACCGGTTTGGCGCAGACGCTGTTCAGCCGACAGGCCAATGGCTCACTCGTCAGCGTCAACGGGCGAGTGGTCGGCAGTGCCCTCATCGGACAGTCATTCACCCGACCGGAGTACTTCCATCCGCGGCCATCGGCGGCAGGAAGTGGATATGACGCGTCGGCATCGTCAGGCACGAATAAGGGCCCGACCGACCGAAAACTCGCGGATACGCTCATCGCGCAGGCGGTGGCCGCCGCGGAGCGAGCCGATGGCGCCGTGAAGGGGAGGATTCCCTCTGATATGGTCACGGCCTCCGCCTCCGGGTTGGATCCGCACATCTCGCCGGCCAACGCCGCGCTGCAGGTAGCGCGCGTCGCCCGGGCCCGAGGCGCGGACCCAACCGCGGTGCAGCGCTTGGTCGATGCGCACACAGAGGGACGTCAGTTCGGCTTCTTCGGTGAACCACGCGTCAACGTGTTGTTGCTGAACATTGCCATGGACTCAATGTTCAAGCTGACGGCAGTGACAGGAGTGTCAATGCAGGACTCCGCGCGGGCCAAGGACTAGGTAGCTCCCATGCACGCATCTACGCCTGCCAAGTCCGCTCCCGCGCCTCGCAACATTTTCGCGATCCTGCTGTTGGCCGTTGCCCTTCCGTCCGCAGCGCAGGCACAGTCAGACACGACCGTCAAAGTCGCGTTTGGCGCCTTCGTCGACGGCTACTACGCCTGGGACTTCGGGCGTCCGCCGGGATTCGACCGATCGTTCGCTGGTGGCGCGCTTTTCACGACCCAACCAGCGCGACACAACGAGTTCAACGTCAATCTGGCCTTTGTCGAGGCGAAACTCGACGGGCCGCGGATCCGAGGCCGGCTGGCCCTGCAAGCCGGCACGTCCGTCCAGTCCAACTACAGCGGCGAGCCGACGAACGGCGCGATCAGCGGCGCCTCGCTAGGTCGCGTGATTCAGGAGGCGGTCGTCGGCACCAAACTCGCCAACAACCTCTGGGTCGACGGCGGCGTCTTCTTCTCGCACATGGGGATGGAGTCGTGGATCTCGCGTGACAACCTCACGTACACCCGGTCCCTGGTCGCGGAGTACTCGCCGTACTATCAGAGTGGCGTCAAGATGACGTGGACGCCGACTCGTGCGTTGACCGCACAGGTAGATGTCGTGAATGGCTGGCAGAACATCTCGGAGAACAACAGCGGGAAGGGGGCGGGGGCGCGTGTGGACTATACCCCGGGCAGCGCGACTACCGTCAGCTACTACAATTTCTTCTCCGACGAGGCCGGGAGTCAGTTGCGGACCTTCAATGGTGTCGGCGTCAAGCGCGTGCAGGGACGCCTCACGATGGTCGGACAGTTCGACATCGGCTCGCAGAATCACGGGGCCGGTCAGGGGGGCACGTCGACCTGGTATGGATACACGGCGATGGCCCGCCTGCAGGCGACGCCGCAACTCGCGGTCGTCGGCCGATTCGAGGGCTACCACGACCCGGACCAAGTGATCATCGCCACGGGGTCGGCGAACAGCTCCCCCAATCCGCCCTTCAAGGGAGTCGGCGCGTCGCTCGGTATCGACGTCACGCCGCAGCCCCGGCTCCTCTGGCGGACCGAGCTCCGCGGCTTTGCGAACGACGGGGCGATCTTTCCGAACACATCGACCGGCATGCCCAGGAAGTCGAACGCCCTCATGGTCACCTCCATGGCGCTCACCTTCTAATGGAGGACGGCTCGCGATTGACGACCCTACCACCTGATCGACGCGCGGATGCGCGCGCCCTAGAGCCGTCGTTCCTTGAACTCGTCAGGCAGCGAGAGCGGGGAAAGTTGAAGCTGTATGTCGGATCGGCGGCTGGGACCGGCAAGACGTACCGCATGCTGCAGGAGGCGCACGACTTGAAGCGCCGCGGCATCGATGTCGTGGTCGGCTTTGTCGAGACCCACGGCCGCGCGGAAACGGCGGCACAATTGCAGGACCTCGAAGTGGTCCCGCGCCAGAAGATCGAATACCGCAGCGTGGTACTGGAAGAGATGGACGTCGACGCCGTGATCGTACGACGCCCCCAAGTCGCCCTGGTGGACGAACTGGCGCACACTAATGTGCCGTCGTCTCGCAACGGCAAACGCTGGCAGGACGTCATGCTGTTGCTGGACGAAGGGATCAACATCATCTCGGCCGTCAACGTGCAGCACCTGGAATCGCTGAACGATGTAGTGGAGCGCGCGTTAGGCGTCACGGTCCGTGAGACAGTGCCGGACTGGGTCGTGGCCCAAGCCGACCAGGTGGTCAATCTGGACATCTCCGCTGAAGACCTGCGCCAGCGACTTCGCGAGGGAAAGATCTACCGGCAGGACAAGATCGAAGCGGCACTGGCCAACTTCTTCACGGACGAAAACCTCACTACGCTCCGCGAACTCGCCCTGCGTGAAGTTGCGAACTCGGTGGACCGGTCTCGGGAAGAAATCGTGCGGCGCGAGGAGCGCGGCGGCGCCTCTCCTGTAAAAACCGTGGACCGAGTGATGGCTTGCCTGTCCAGTGACTCCAGCCGTTCCCGCGTTCTCCTGCGAAAGGCCTCGCGCATTGCCGGCAGGCTCAACACGGACTGGTATTGTGTATACGTTCAGATCCCCGACGAACGCGCGGATCGCATCGACAGCGCCGTGCAGCGCCGCTTGGTGGAAAACATCCAGTTCGCGCAGTCGCTGGGTGCCGACGTGGTCAAATTGGACGCCGCCGACGTGGCCGGAGCGCTGGCCCACTTCGCGCGGGAGCGCGGCGTCACGCTGGCCATCGTGGGTGAAACCCGGCGCTCGCGATGGTTTCGCCTGCGTCATGGGTCGGTCGTGGACCGACTGCAAGCGGCGCGGTCCGGGCTGGACGTGCTGGTAGTCTCGAGCGCCGAGTGGGGCGATGATCGACTGGGTCGCGAGACGCGATCTGAAGTGAGTACATGGACATGACGACGCGTTGGGTGCACCGCCTGGTCTCACTGAGCGTCGGGCGCCGGCTCTTCCTGGCCCTTGTTCCCTCGCTCCTTGCTCTGGCGCTTGTCATCGGACTGGCCTACTACGGGCGCCGCGATCGTCAGGCACCGGAATACGTGGTACTCGGCGCCGCGTTGCTCACCTCCGTCTCGCTGGTATTCACGTGGCTGAATACGCGCTACGTAGCCAATCGCATCGCCCGCCTTGCTGGTACCGCGCCCACCGGCGTTCCTAGCCAGGTCCTGCGCGTCACCGACGAATTCGACCGCATCGAACGCGTGGTCGATTCGTTAGGTAGCGCGCTCTCGTTGTCTGAGCAGGAACGGGCGCGCGCCGATGCCGCGGCTGCCGTGCGACTGCGCGAAGAGGCGACGATGCTGGCGGCCGTGGTTCGGGATACCATGGCGCAGCTCGATGAGGTGCGCTTGCCTCTCCATATCCTGCTAGACACGCGCTTTGGCGATCTCAACGAAAATCAGGAGGAACTCCTTCGGGATGCACGCACCGCCGCCGACGCCATCGACGTCGCCCTGCGTCGACTTGGCCAAGTTGCCGATGCGGACCGCGACGCCATTGTCGTACAGCGAGAGCTTGTTCAGGTGAATGACGTGCTTCGCGCGGTACTCCCCTTGGCGCGAGCGGCGGCCGAGCGTGCGAGCGCACCAATCGATGTCTCGCTGGAGCCGGGCCTGCCACGTGTGCTGGCCGACCGCGCGCGATTGGCTGAAGCGATCGCGCTCTTGGTAGACGAAGCCGCCAGCAACGCGTCGACGGCCACTCCCTTGTCGCTCGCCACCGTTCGCGAACACGGCGGCATCACCGTGGCCATCGCGCCGTCGAGTGTGCGCGCGGCTTCGTCGATTGGGCCGCACGCAGAGAGCGTTGTCCCACCGGACGTGCCGCCGCCTGACGCCGTCCACGTGCGTGTTCTGGCGGATCGGCTGGTCACCTGTCAGGGGGGCGTCGTGGAGCGCACCGGCACCGCGTTCATGGTGCGGCTCGGCCAGAAGGCTCCACCCAGCGAACTCGGCGGCCGCTAGCGCCGTTCTCACGTCCGCGCTTGACGACGGAAGCGTCAGTGTACACAGTTAGCCATATGGTTAACTATCAAGGCCTCGATCTGACGTTCGGCGCGCTCTCCGACCCGGTGCGAAGGCAGGTGTTGCTGGACCTGTCGAGAGGTGTGGCCTCGGTTTCGTCGCTGGCCAGCGCGCATGACATGTCCCTCCCTGCTTTCCTAAAGCACGTGGGCATCCTGGAGCGCGCTGGACTCATTAGCGCGGTCAAGCGCGGTCGCGTGCGCGAGTGCCGCTTGATTCCCGGCGCCATGGGAGACGCACGGGATTGGATGTCGCAGCACCGAGAATTCTGGAATGTCCAGCTCGACTCGCTCGAGCGCTTCATCAATGACGTTCACGCCGAGGAGCCTCCAGCATGGCCACGTCGTCGCAAGACACCTGTCAGCTCGAACTCACGCGCCACCTCCACGCGGCACCCCAACGCGTCTTCGAAGCGTGGACCTCGCCGGAAGCGCTGAAGCGCTGGTTCGGACCCACCCCCGACCATGCAGTGATCGTGCACGCCTTGGACGTCCGTGTCGGCGGCACCTTTCGTATCGAGCTCCGGCATGTGCGCGGTGCATCGCATGTGGTCGTGGGCGTGTACCGCGTGGTGGAACCGCACTCGCGACTGGCCTTCACATGGCGCTGGGAGGATCAGCCGGGACTTCCCGAGACGCTGGTCACCGTGGCACTGCGCGACACGAACCCAGGCACCGACATGACCCTTCGACACGAAGGATTCCCGGACGAATTGTCTCGCGCTCGTCACATGGATGGGTGGACCGGCTGCACGGGTCGCTTGGACGACGGTCTCGCCGTCTGAACGCTTTCCTTCCCCCACCTACTGGAGTTCGACCAATGAGTATTGCGACACCGCTCCTGATGGAGCTCGAGCAAGAGGCTCAGACGACTCGTCGAGTGCTCGAGCGGATTCCCGAGCAGCAGCTCCGATGGAAGCCGCACCCGCGCTCGTTCTCGCTCGGGCAACTGGGCCTGCACATCGCCATCGTCCCAGGGGCCATCGCCCAACTCGCTCAGCAGGACATGAACACCCCTCCGGCCTTCGTCCAGCCGGAAGCGGACAGCAAGGCTCAGATTCTGGCGGCGCTGGACGAAAGTCTCGCGACCGCCAAACGGCTGGTCGGCGGGATGAGTGACGAGACCCTCTTGGCAACCTGGACGATGAAGAACGGGGAGCGCGTCGCCATGCAGCTGCCCAGGGTCGCCTTGCTTCGCGCCGTGATGTTGAATCACTGGTATCATCACCGCGGCCAGCTCTGCGTCTACCTGAGGATGCTCGATGTCCCCGTGCCCGCGGTCTATGGCGTGAGCGCCGACGAAAATCCCCTCGCGTAACAACTATGTGAGTCGGTCACCTCGGGGTGGCTTAGGCGGGATTTCCGCCATCTCGCTGCGCTACCGGAGTGTCACATCCTGCGAGAGTCGGCGTGCTTCCCCTGTCGCTCAACTGTGACCTGCGTCGCGGCGAGGTTGGTATTACCTTACGGATCGTGCGCTGTGCGCCTGAGCAGTGACGATGGCACGCACGCAGGCGTCTTGTTGGTGGAATGTGAGCGTGTCCGGAAAAGTCCCTGGATTGCGCTACTTTAGTCGGTGGCTGCTTCAGCCGACATAGAAAAACAGGCATACGACGTGTGCTTCCGCCCTCGTGCTGGCCTCGTTCGAATGCCTATAGCCTCCGGGGCTCACCCCCCGGGGGCGTTCTCTTTTTCGGGACATCGACGCGGTAATTCCCCAAACGCGGCGGGTGCCCCCGAAGGAGCGCCCGCGCGACGACCCGCTGCCTAACGTCAGCGCGGTGGCGAGCCCACCATGCGCAGCATGAAGTCGAGATCCTTCGCTGCCAGGTCGACGTTGCCCGAGACCCCACGTCCCCCCGCATGTCCCTGTCGCATGTCGTTGTACAGGATGACGGGAAGGCCAGACGTGGTAGAGGCCTGAACCCTCGCCGCGAACTTGCGGGCGGCCCACGGAGGAACGCGCGTATCCAGCTGTCCCGTGGCGATGAACATGGCGGGATACTTGGTGTTGGCCTTCACGTTCTGGTACGGCGAGAACGAGGCAATGACCTTGTACTCATCTGGCTTCGAGGCGTCGCCGTACTCTAGGAGCGCAGGGGCGTTGTTCGCGGTGTTGAACCACGGGAACCGTTGAATGTCCAGGTCCGGATTGCCGATGTACGCCACGCGAAAGAGGTCGGGGCGTCTGGTCACCGCGGCGCCCATAAGCAGCCCTCCATTGCTGGTGCCACGAATCGCTAACCGTTCCGGCTTGGTGAACCCGGAATCAACGAGCGCCTGCGCCGCCGAGGTGAAATCGTTGAACACGTTAGGCTTGTTGGCCAACATGCCACCGCGATGAAACGACTCACCGTACTCGTTGCCGCCACGTAACGTGGCTTGTGCGAACACCCCGCCGTGCTCAATCCACACCGCGGCGCGCGGATCGAAGCGGGGGAGCAGGCTTAGGGAAAATCCGCCGTACCCGGTGAGCATCGCCGGCGCCGATCCATCCCGCTTGGTTCCGCGCTTGTACATCACGTACATCGGATTGCGCTGGCCGTCCATGGTCGGGTACCAGACCTGCTGAACTTCCACGCCGGTGGTGTCGAAGGGCGTCTCGTTCTTCTCCCACACTTCGCGTGCACCGGTCGCCAGGTCCACCGAATACGTGATCGTGGGTTGTGCGAATCCGTTAATCGTGAGGAGTGCCTTCCCTTTGCCATTCCCGCGGATGTTTGCGGAGGACATGGGTGGTACCGCGACGTCGCCGGCCGGCTTGCCGTCTTTCGTGTAGACCTTGATCTGGTTCGCCACATCATGGATGAAGGTCACGTACAGTTTGCCGTCGATGGTGGTGAAGCCATCCAGGACGTCGCTGCCCTCTGGAATGACGGTATGCCAGTTGGCGGGTTCCGGCTTGGCGAGATCCACCGTCGCAAGGCGCCCCTTCGGCGCGTCCAGGTCGGTGCGCATCCAGAGCGTGCCGTCCACGAACTGCGGCGAGAAATGCGCCGGCAAATCCTTCGCGATGGTCGTGATGGCCCCACCCTTCGCGACGTCCTGCAGGAAAACGTCGTTCCGCGCCCACCCGTGCCCCACCGTGTACAACCGACGCTTGCCCCCTTCGAGCAACGACACGTTCAAGAACGCCGTCGGAGCGTAGCCGTCGCCGAACAGCACCGCGTCCGTCGCTACGTCCGTTCCGAACACGTGATGCTTGAACCGCGGGCCGACCGTGCGTGAACGGTGCACGTAGTACATCCCCTTGGCATTCTCATCGAAGCTGATGCTCGCGTACAGCGCCCATGGGAGACTGTCGGGCAGGTCGCTCCCTTTGATCAGATCGCGGACGTGCACGGACACTTCATCGGGTCCGCCATCGCGAATGCTATAGAGCAACAGTTTGCCATCAGGCGAAAATCCTTGGATCTCGATACTGGTCGTTCCGTCGGCGCGGAGCGCGATGGGATCGAGCACCTTTTCGTACGTTCCCTGCGGATCGACAGGCGTGGGGGTGGCCGGCGGCTTCCTTCGGTAAATCGCTGCGACCTCGTCTCCCTTCTTGCGCAGGGTGAAGTACTCCCAGTCACCGGCTTTCCGCGGCGCTCCAGCGTTAGGCACGTCCATCAGCTCACGGAACCGCTTCTGTAATTCGGCGCGCTGCGGGGTCGAACCCACAATCGAGTCAGCGTACGCCGCCTGCGCGGCGATCCACGACCGGACGTCCGCGCTGGATTGGTCTTCCAGCCACTTGTATGGATCGGCGACGACCTCTCCGTGCATGGTATCCGCGGCCGTCACGGTACGCGTTGATGGCGGCGGCTGAACACGCGAGGCACAGGCACTGGCGGCGAGCGCCAGGGCAGTCATGCGAATGGCGGTGAGTCGTCCCGGGCGCGGCGAGGCAAGCAGGGGCATGGATCCTCCGGCGAAGGAGCACGACAAGGCGGGGCCAGAACATACCACCACATATGATCGTGCACAGGGGGAGTCCACGAACTGCGGTCCCATGGGAGCCGTCGACGGGCTTCAGATTCGCGGGGATCGCGCTCGCAGCGGAACGACCGGTTCCGTCGCTGGGCAGCGGACCGTCAGGCGGGGACACCTCGGCTATGGTGGCCGTCGTAGACCGAACGGCGATTGTGAATTTCCCGATCTCGCGTCATTCTTCGCCCGTGCCTACCGCCATCACGCGCGAAGTATCCCGCGCCATCGCCGACTGCGAACTTACCCACCTGCAGCCGGTCCCCATCGACGTCGCCGAAGCCCGTCGCCAACACGCGGCGTACGAGGCCGCCCTACGATCGTTAGGCTACGACGTCCTGCGTCTTCCTGAAGAGCCGGCACTGCCAGACTCGGTCTTTGTGGAGGATGCCGCCGTCGTTCTCCCAGAGGTCGCGATCATCACCCGTCCCGGCGCCGAGTCCCGTCAGCCGGAGACGGCGAGCATCGCGCGGGCCCTGTCAGCCAAGCGGCCGCTGGTGGAAATCAAGCCACCCGGCACCTTGGACGGCGGCGATGTGCTACTCCTGAACCGCGAGCTGATTGTGGGTGAAACACCGCGATCCAACGCCGACGGCGTTGCCCAACTCGCGACGCTGCTCGCTCCGCACGGCTATACAGTGCGCACCGCTGCCGTCACCGGATGCCTGCACCTTAAGACGGCAGTTACCCAAGTGGCCGAGCGCGTCCTGCTGGTCAACCCCGAGTGGATCGACTACCGACGCTACTTCCCCAATTGGATGGCCGTCGAAGTGGATCCCAGCGAGCCGTTCGGTGCAAACGCGCTATTCGCTGCCGGTCAAGTCATTCTCTCGGAGAGCTTCCCGAAGACGGCCGAACGATTGCGCGCGATCGGCATACGTGTCGTGCCGGTCCCGGCGTCGGAATTGGCGAAGGCCGAAGGCGGGGTTACCTGTTGTAGTCTGTTACTGAACTGAAGCAACCTCAACGCTGCACCGTACATCGGCTGTTCAGGTCCACGATGTACCGTTCTCGCCGCGCGGCTCGACAGCGCATTTGCCGTCGCCTAGGTTGCGTCAGCTCTAACGGAGAACGACATGGGATTGCTCGATCAGTTGATTTCGCAGGTCACGCAAGCCGCTGGACCATCAGCCACCGGCGCCAATGTACCGCACGCCGATGTCATCACCCAGCTGGTGAATGGCTTGGGCCTGAATAGCGGGGCGGGGTTGACGAGCCTCATTCAGCTCTTTCAACAGAAGGGATTGGGCGACATGATCGCCAAGTGGGTGAGCACCGGTCCCAACCCAGCGATTGCGCCGGACCAAGTGGCGCACGTACTGGGCCCCGACAAGCTGCAACAGATCGCGACGCAGTTAGGCATTTCACCGACCGATGCTGCCAGCCATGTGTCCAGCGTGCTGCCGTCCTTGGTGGACAAGCTGACGCCCGATGGGAACGTGCCGCAGGGTGACCTGCTTTCCACCGGACTAGGCATGCTCAAGAACATGCTCGGAAACTGAGCGTCGTGTCTGCGCACGCGGTCTCGCGTTGATGACCGTTCGGGCAGCAACCGGTCAAGGATAGCCGGGCACAGCATTGGCGGGGACAGACCATGTGAAGGGATTCAGAGTTCGCGGCGCGCTGGCAAAGAGCTAGCGCGCCGCGCGCCGTTTCGGTGGCGCGGTCGACTACGCCTGCCTGAGCGCGCGCAATCGTCGAATCGCCGCGATCCCGAACGCCGGACCTAACGCGAGTCCGGGGAAGGTCCAGCGCCAACCGATGGCCGCCGCCAACGACGCCGCTCCCTGAATCGTCACCAGCGTGAGCAGAAAGCCAAGGCAGGTCTGAACGGTGAGCGCGGTGCCCACTGCGTGCGGTGGAACACTCTCCGTGACCAGCACGCTGAATTGCGCGGAGTCAGCGATCACGAACACGCCCCAGATCAAGGCCAGCGCGACTACCACAGCGAAGGGACCGCCAAACACCAACGCCGAGAGGACCGCGCAACTTCCCGAGATGGCCATGGCCAACGTGACCAGCCACTCACGTCCGCGACGGTCCGCCACTAGGCCGCCCCACACGCAGCCCGCTCCACCGATCGCGATGGAAGCGAAGCTCGCGGCGGAGACGTAGCCGGAGGAAGCATTAAGATCCTGGCCGCTGGCGGCGAGGGAGGCCGCCAGGAATGCCGGAATCCACGTCCAGAAACAGTACAGCTCAAACATGTGGCCCAGATATCCGCCCGTGGCCAAACGCCAGCGTGGTTCGCGCAACACCAGAGCGACCAGCCCCCAAGAGAAGGGGCGCGGAGGAAAGGCATGCGGCCCGTCGACGTAGAGGGCGAGGACGAGCACTCCGGCCACGACCGCACTGATCGACGCCGACAGCACGACGGGGACCTCGCCGGCACCCGGAATGGCGTGCACGAGGTACGGGCCGGCCTTTCCCACCGTAAGCGCGCCAACAATGGTGCCGACCGCCAATCCACGCTGTGCACGAAACCAGGTGGACCCCATCTTCATGGCGGGAGGATACACACCGGCAAGGAAGAAACCGGTCGTTAGGCGGCAGAGCAGGGCCCAGCCGAATCCGGGCGCGGCCAGCAACAGCGTGTTGGCCACGCCACCAGCAAACGCGCACCAGGCAAAGAGGCGCCGCGACGGCACAATGTCCGCGAGGTTCAGCACCGCAGAACACGCCGTCCCGAACACAAACCCGAGTTGCACCGAGGAAGTGAGCCACGCCGTCTCCGACGGACTCAGTTGCCAGCGCCCCGCCAGTTGCCCAGAGACGGCACTCGCGGCGAACCAGAGCGACATGCCCAGCAACTCCGCAGTCGCCAGCAGGGCCAGCATCCGCCATCGCCGCGGGTCAGCAGCGACATCACTCGCGTTGGTGTTCGCGCTCGGCATTCGGCGAATGCTAATGGCCGCCGAGACTTCCGCCATTCCCGCGCGGTACGAAACAACAAGCGCCGACCCTGGGGGATCGGCGCTCGCTTGAACCGTGCGTAGGAACTACTTGACCGTCAGGTGACCGGTCATGCCTAACAGGGCATGCGGGTCGCACTGGAAGTAGTAGCGGCCGGCCTTCCACTCCACGAGCAGGTCGTACGTCTGACCCGGCGCTTGCAGCATGTCCGACGGCGGCGGCGTGGTCACGGCCTTGTTTGAATCGGCAACGAAATGGACGTTGTGCACGCCTTGCACCAGCGTGAAGCGTACGACGTCTCCCTCGGTGGCCGTCACTTCATTCGGCACGAACCGATTGTTGCCTTGGTCGTCGGTCACCAGCTCGACCTTGATGACCTGCTTGCCTTCCTTTGGCGTGACTTGGCCGGCGGCGGCGGGCGCTGGAGAAGGCGCGGGCGTGGCCGTGTCAGCTGCCTTCTGCTCGCCGCCGCCTCCGCACGCCATGATTGCCAGTGTGGTGACGGCGACCGCCGCCGTAGAGAGAAAGGAAGATCGACGCATGAGCGAGTGACTCCGTGGAGAGAACAGGAAAGAACGAGTCCGGCGTTGGTATAACAAGGGGCGTAAGGTACCGCT
>JAXLXV010000016.1:0-175510 GCA_046327745.1 Gemmatimonadaceae bacterium
AAGACACCGGCGGTCGACTTACTGCAGCTGGCACGGCTGTCGCGCGAGATGTACGAAGGGGCGCACACGGCGAACCTCGCCTTCGCGCAGGCACGAGGACTCGCCGCTCAGCTGGAAAGAATCGGTGGCGCCGATGCCGATGCATTCCGGGCGCAGGTAGACTCAGTCGCGCCAGCGTCGTCACGCGGTGGCGGTCGGGCGGCGGCGTTTCGCCGGCGCTTCGGTCCACAGGGCCCGCCAACGCTGGAGAGTGTCAGTCAGGCGATGATGAGCGCGGCAATGGCCATGCAGGGAGCCGACGTCGCGCCCACGACCGTTCAGGTGGCCGCGTGCGGCCGAGCGCGCAGCCAACTCGCCGAATCCATGGCGAAGTGGAACGCTCTTCGCACGAGTGGATTGGCCGCCTTCAACGCCAAACGCCGCGCCGCGGGCCAACCAGCTATCACGATTCCCGAATAAGAAGGGCCTGGGCCGCGCCAAGCGCGGCCCAGGCTGAAGGTGCTTGGCCCGTGAAGACGCCCGTTTCCGCTCCCGTGCCGCGCTATACCCTACCGTTCGCTCGTTATGTGTTCGCCTGCTGGCCCGGTTCGCGGCCGCATGGTCACACGCACGTAGCGTGTGGGAGCAACATAGGACTCGCATCCCTGCCGCAAGCTGCTGACCGACAGCTGGTCCAGAAGTGTGCGATGCGCCTGCGCCCCTTCCAGTGGCCAGCCGAGTGCCGCACGCCACTCCAATTCATTCGCCCAGTACACGTTGGACTCGGCGTCGGATTCGGCGTCGCGCAACGCGGCGGCTCGGATCTTGGCGAGTTCGTCCGGTGTGGGTCCTTTGGTGCACACGCGGCCGATGGTAGCGAGCGCATCCTGTGCCAAGGCATCCACGCGCTCTGGCGCTGCCTCGAAGTCCACACTCATGGAGTATGACGCCTTGGACGTTGGGCGCAGTACCAGGTCCACAGACACCCCGTACGTTCCGCCGCTGGACTCCCGCAGCTGATCCTCTAGCGTGAGTTGCAGCAGGTCGCGCAATGCGCGCAGGGTCACTTCGCGCTCGGGCGTCAGCTCCAACGTTCCCTCGAATCGCAATTGCGTGCGAGATTTCGGCAGGGTCCCCCGCTCAAACGAGCGCTCCAGTGGCGTGGCCGGAGACTCGGTGGCACGCACCGGCGATACTTCCCGATGGCCGCCAGGCAGCGACGCAAAGTACCGGGCGATCAGTGGTCGAACCCCTTCCAGGGAGAAGTCCCCGACCAGGACGACGGTGAAGTTGGACGCGTTCGCCGTCCGCGCGCGCCAGAAGGCGAGGGCCCGCGACAGGGACACGCGCTCAACAAAGTCCACACTTCGAGTGAGAGCCATCGGATCCTTGCCCTGGACCGTTCTGGCGATCGAGTCCTCGAGTGCCGCGTTAGGGTCCGAGGCACGATTGGCGGCTACCGCCAGCGAACGCCGTTGGTATCGACGGAAGCCCGCGGTGTCGGCGCGTGGCGCGACAAAGTACAAGTGTGCGAGCTGAAAGAGCATTTCCATCTCGCCAGATTCCGCGCTCCCCGACAGCTGCACGCCGTAGTCCGTGACGGTCGGCCCAATGTTCACGGTGGTGTTTCCCACCAGGCGCCACAAGTCGGCGCCGGCGAGTGGGCCAACACCTGTCGCCTCCAGCACTTGGTCGGATAGGAACGCACTCGGATACGAGGCGGGGTCCGCCAGCGCCGCGCCTCCCGGACTCGTCACGCGAAGCATCACGTCGTTGTCCGAGAAACGCGTGGGCTTGAGCAGCACGCGCATCCCATTCCCCAGTGTCCAGTCGAACACATCCGCGTCACGCACATAGCGCTCGGAGACAATGCGTCCGGTGGACGCCGGCTCGCTGATTAGCGACGGGAGGGTGAGCGTGTCGCGTTGCATCTCCGTGACTTCGGCGGCGGCTTGTCGGGCCGCGTCGATCATTGCCGTGGCCGAGAGCCCGGCGCCTGCCGTCGGCGCCGACCGTGTCGTGATGACGATGGCCGCGCCCTTGTCCAGGCCTAACGACTTGGCGAAGGTGGAGATGTCTGTCGCAGCAATGTTCGGCAGCAGTGCATTCGCCAACGCCAGGTCACCGGCGCGTCCCACAATTGGCTGGCCGGAAAGGAAGTGCCAGACCATGGCATCAGCCAAGTCAACAGATGTGTCGAGGTACGCCTCGGCGCGCCGGCGATCAGCCAGTAATTTCTCTTTCGTTCGTTCGAGCTCCGCCTTGGTCACGCCGAAGCGTGACAGGCGCGCGACTTCTTCCGTCAGCACGCGCAGCGCATCGGGGATGGTCTGGGCCATCGCGGAACCCGTGACGACGAACGCCTCGGTTGGCCTGGCCACCGCTTGCAAGGAGATCCCCGCGTTCAGGAGTGGAGCATCCGAAGCGCCCGCGGCCGCGTCCAGGCGATCGTTCAGAATGGCCATGCCGAGGGTTTCTACGAGTCCGCGGCGATAGGCAGCCACATCGTTAGGCCGTTGGGCTGCTCTCGGGAACCAGAGGGCGACGTGGGTGCTAGTGGCCTCGTCATCGCTAAGGATCGCCGCTCGCGGCGCGTCGGGGATCTTGATCTCGACTTGGGGCCGTGGCTGGCGTGTTGCGCTGGGCGGGATTCGGCCAAAGTGCTGTTTGATCAACCGCTCGACGTCCGATGGCCGGAAGTCGCCGACCGCAATCACCGCCATGAGTTCCGGCCGGTACCAGCGATCGTAAAAGCGCTTCATGGCGGCCACGTCGAATCGTCGTAGCGTGGCGGTGTCGCCAATGGGAAAGCGGCTGGCGTAGCGCGACCCGCTAAACAGCAGGGTGTCCAGCGCCCGGCTGAATCGACGACGGGCGATGGTTCCCTGCCGCCACTCCTCGAACACCACGCCTGCCTCACGCCGCGCGGCGGCCGTATCGAAAGTCACGTCGTGCGCCCAATCCGCCAACATCGCGACCGCGGAATCGACGGCACTGGCGTCTGCACTGTCGGTAGGAACCGTTAGGCGGTAGACGGTTTCATCAAAACCGGTGGAGGCGTTGACGTCGTCGCCGTTTCGCATGCCGATGGACTGCAGGTAGTCGACCACGCGCGACCCCGGGAAATGGCGAGTCCCTCGGAAAGCCATGTGTTCTACGGCATGCGCCAACCCCTGCTGGTCGTCCTCTTCCAGCACGGAGCCCGCATCGACCACCAGACGAAACTCAGCGCGCCGTTCAGGACCCTCGTTGGCGCGGATGTAGTACTGGAGTCCGTTGGAGAGCGTATCGATCCGCACGTCTGGGTCGATAGCAATTGGCGCCGTGTCGTCGGTCTCCACGCGTGGCGGCTGGGAGCGCCGGTACGAATACGTGAACAACGACACAATGAGCAGCGCCGTCGCCACGGCGCCGATCGCGCTGCCGGTCAGGTGTTCGCGCAATGCGCGCCAATAGTCCAGCGGAGTCTTCAACAACGCGAGCGACCCGGTCGAATGGTGATGGCGCTCAGGCCAAACCCGGGCGGGACCGCCGCACCGGCAACGTAAACTTGAGTGCGGACGCGCGCCGGTGGTACTGTCATCCGTTCAGGTGGTGTAAACGCACATGGCCTGTGTGACATCCGAACAAGCAGTGATCCCCGACTCCTGAACGGTGCGAAACTTTCACATGCTGCTTCGAAAGGACCGAGGCCTCGTTGCAGCCGTGGTGTCCATCACGGCGATTGGATCGACGATTTGCGTGAGTGCGTTCGCGCTCTTGTCGGCGACATTGTGGCGACCGCCGCCGTTCTCCGCGGCTCGTCAGTTGGTGGTGGTCTATTCATCGCACACCCCGAATGGGGGGCCACCGCACCGGGCCAGATGGTCGTATCCGCGTGTTCAGCTGCTACGGTCGCAAGCCAGGTCACTCCGGGACGTCGCTAACTATACCTCGGCAGAGATCACCCTAACGGGGAAGGAGGACGCCGAACCGGTCCAGGGGGAGTTTGTCTCGCCTTCATACTTTTCGGCGCTCGGCACGCGCGCACTATACGGACGGGGATTCGCGCCTGACGAGGATGAGGGAGTTGGTGGTCATGCTGTGGTTGTGGTGGGGCACGACCTGTGGCGTCGTCGGTACGCCTCTGATGCGGGCCTGATCGGCCGCACGATTGTCGTGAACGGCAGGCCGCTCACGGTGGTGGGAGTGATGCCCGCTGGCTTCCGAGGGTTGACGGACCGAGCCCAGCTGTGGTTTCCAACGACTATGGCGCCTGTCCTGACGTATCCGGACTACCTGGTGACGGATCAGGATTTCATTAGCGTCGTCGCGCGCTTGCGGGAGAACGTCAACATCGATGCCGCGCGTGCGGAGTTGGCCACCGTGGGGCCGCAGATTTACGCGACCCTACCCGAGTCCGATCCGACCCCGGGGGATCGACCGAGTGCGACCGCGGTGCCACTGAACGAGGCTCGCACGCATCCGAGCGTGAAACAAGCCGTCATGACCTTTGCTTCCGCCGTCGGCCTGTTGTACCTGTTGGCCGCGGTGAACGTGGCGAGCCTGCTCCTCGCTCGCGCGGAATCGCGGCGTCGTGAGGCGGCGGTCCGGCTTGCACTAGGCAGTTCGTGGGGACGGATTGTTGGATACTACTTGGTGAAGGACGCGCTTCCCGTCGCCGCTGGCGTTCTGCTGGGTACGGTCATCGCCGCACCGACGATCGGATTGTTGGGAGCCCCATCGGACGTCTGGGGTCCGGCGAACTTTTACGGAAGTCTTGGGGCCTTTGCGACGCCGTCCTTCGATGCCGTCGTAGGTCTCTTTGGGCTGCTTCTGGCGGCTGGAACGTCCCTCGGCGTCGCACTGGCCCCCGTGGTCCGCACCGTACGAGGGAACTTGCAGGCCGCCCTTCGCGAAGGTGGGCGCGCGGTGTCCTCGTCAGGCGGATCCGTGGTGCGGCCGCGGGCACACGGACTGATTGTTGCGGCTGAAGCGGCGTTGGCCGTGGTGTTGCTGGTGGCGGGCGGACTGATGATTGAGTCATTCCGCAGGATGCGCGGAACAGAGCTTGGGGTCGATGCCGGTCACGTGCTCACCTTCTCCATTCGTCCGCCGGAAGCTCGCGTCGGCGTCGCGCAGGCGCCGGCGTACGTTTCGCAGATGCTGGAGGCGATCACTGCCGTGCCCGGAGTGGCCTCGGCATCGGTTGATGGTGGAGCGCCGTTGCAGGGGACGGCGCGCAGCACCTTAGAGATCGTTGGTCGCCCCGTGGTGGAGCCAAACCTCGCGCCACCCATCCTTCGCCACTATGTGGGGCCTGATCACTTCCGGACCCTCGGCATTCGCGTGATTCGCGGGCGGACCTTCTCGCCGTCCGACGTCGCCGGTCAGCCACGCGTCACGGTCATCAGCGAAACAGCGGCACGGCGCTTCTTCCCGAACGCCGACCCCATCGGGCAACGCGTCTGGTTCGGCGGCGGGAGCAATTTCGATCGCCCGGATTCGAGCGCCGAGATCATCGGCATTGTGGGCGACGTGATGTATGAGCCACTGGATACGGATCCCAATCGGGCGTCGTTCTATACGCCGTACGCGCAGTTCACCTATGGCTGGCGCATCTACTTCGTCCGGACGACCGGAGAGCCCTCGCG
The DNA here is from genome assembly GCA_046327745.1 of Gemmatimonadaceae bacterium. Taxonomy (GTDB): domain Bacteria; phylum Gemmatimonadota; class Gemmatimonadetes; order Gemmatimonadales; family Gemmatimonadaceae; genus JABAQJ01. The sequence continues at coordinate 5,613 of JAXLXV010000016.1, forward strand.
CGTCATCCCAGCAATCCGGCAGGCCGTGCGCGGGGTGGACCCCGACGCGCCGCTTCGTGATGTGCGAACCCTCGATGCCCTGATTGGCGCATCGTGGAGCCGTCAGCGCTTTGATGCCTGGTTCTTTGGGGGATTTGGGTTCCTGGCGTTGGTGCTGGCGATTAGCGGCATTTACGCGGTAGTCGCACACGCCGTCTCGCAGCGCACGCGCGAGATCGGGATTCGTCTGGCGTTAGGCGCCACGCCGCGTCAGGTGGTGCAGCTGGTGACACGGCAAGGACTCATGTTCCCCCTGCTCGGCCTGGCCGCGGGCATCGTGCTGGCACGGCTCGTCAGCGGTGTGCTTCGCGCCTCGGTGTACGGGATTGCGCCAACCGACCTGCGCGTGACCTTGGCATCCGTCGGCGTGCTGGCCGTGTCGGCGCTGCTGGCGTGCTTGGTTCCCGCGCGAAGTGCCACGCGGGTCGACCCCGTCGTGGCGCTACGGGTCGACTGAGCCTAGGCGGCGTGTCTCTGGCAACGCATTGGCGGGCCGCATTCGGCGTCGAGCGCACAGGCTGCGGTCCGAGCCACTCTCCAGCGGGTGGCTATTCACCGGCGCGCGACCGGCAGGTGCCCCCTTGAAAGTTGGCGTCGGGAGTACATCGTGTTATGCAGCATCTTTATGGAGAAGATTATGAAGAAGAAGGGCGCCAGAGACATACCTGACTTCTCCCGCAAACCCAAGGGTTTGCCGGGCAAGATGGAGCCGGGCAAGGACGTGCATCAGCCCAAGCCGCGCGACCCAGTCGTCAAGCAGGTGTCGACAGCGAACAAGGGTGGTCAGCGCGGCCGATAGGCCGCTCGCACCCCCTCGGAACGGCGCGGCTGCAACCGGGTAGGTCTTCGGAACTCCCACTCATGGAGGCCCGATGACTACGTGCTCGCGCCGTCCACGTCTTGCCCGCCTCGCTGGCGGACGCACCGTCCTTGCCTTTCTGAGCCTGCCCTGGTTGCCGCCGGCGCTGCTGCAAGGACAACAAGCCGCCCTGCGACCGGGGCAACGTCCAGGGCCACGATTCGTGGTGGCCACCCTGCGGAGCGATACGTCATCGTTAGGTTTTGAGATGGCGGAAGCCTTGAGGGCTCGGCTCGCCAGTGACTTCGACATCCGCGCCCTGATGGTGGTCCCCGAGTCGTCGATCACCAAAGCCCTTGCCGATGCCGGCCTTGGTCCGCGCCAGGCCCTCACGGCCAGCGACAACCGTCAGCTCGCACAACAATTCCAGGCGGACGAGTATCTCGACGGCAGTATCGTCCGTACGCCAGACGGTGGGTACCACGTGCAGGTGGATTGGGGGCTGGCGCGTCGCGACGACATGGTGCAGCCGCTGCCGGCGATCGATGGCCGCAAGCTGAGCGAGGTCGCAAAGGCCGTCTCACACGAAGTCCAGCAAGCGCGCAAGCAGGTCGAGGCTGTGCGAACCTGCATGGAGGCCTCGCGGGCGCGGGAATACCCGCGCGCCCTCAGTGCGGCCCGGCAGGCGATCGCCAACTATCCGCGTTCATCGTTGGCCCGTGTCTGCATCGCCAACGTGTACGTAGAGCAGCACGTCGCTCCGGACTCGATGATTCAGATCGCCGAAGAGATTCTGGCGATCGATCCGACCAATCGACGCGCCCTGACATTTGCGTCCGACGCCTATCGCGCGAAAGGCGATTCGGCCACGGCCCTGACAAAACTGGTGGCGCTGGCTGACCTGGATCCGACGGATGTCGCCACCACCGTTCGTGTGGGGCGCGCTCTGGGCGAAGCTGGTCAATTCGATCGTGCCCTGGAATTGGTCTCGCGGACGGCGCGGTTGAACCCGGCGAACGCTGAGCTGCTGGGCTTGCAATGGCGGCTCGCCCTCGCAGGCCATCAGTGGTCACTGGCGACAACCGTTGGCCGTGAGTTGCTCGTTGTCGACACGACGGCCGCCGACGCGGACTTCTACCGACGGACCGCGGCGGCCTTTGTCGAGGACAGTCAGCCGGCGCAGGCTGCGGAGTTTCTCGCCGGTGGCGTCGCGCGCTTTCCCGACGCCGATGATCTGTCGGTGTTGCGCGTGCAGCTGCTGCGGCGCACGGGACAGTTGCAGGCCGCGATGGATGCCGTGGATCAGCTCCTTGCACGCCGCCCCTCCGCGCCTAACGCGTGGGTTCAGCGCGCGCGTATTCAAGTGGAACTGAAGGCCTCCGATGACAGCGTGATGACGTCCCTGACCCAAGCGGTCGCGCATGGGGAAGAGAAGGTGACGGTGGCAGGCTACGCGGCGACTCTGGGGCAGGGGGCGTCGCGGGCCGCACAGGCCAGCAAGGGTCTGGACGACCTGCGGCTGGCGACCCGTTACTTCCGGCTGGCTGAATCCATCCTGCCACGCGATACGACGGCGTTTCTTCTTGGCGCTGCACACTTGTCGCTCGGGCAGCAGTTGTACGTCCGCGCCCGCGAGGTGAAGGACTGCTCCATGGCGCACGAGATGCAAGCGTCGCTCACTGAAGCCCAGGTGAATATCGCAAAGGGAGGTCGCGCCTTCCCGGACCTCGCGGCTCAGTTGCTGGGCCGGCTGTCCGAGGTGTTGCCATTCGCTTCGCAACTCGAGCGCGCCGTCTGCCGCTAGCACAGCAGAAAGGCCCGATCCAGTACGGATCGGGCCTTTCGCGTCTCCTTCGTGGCCGTCGTTACGAGCGCTTCTTGCCCTGACGTCGAGCCACGGCCACTCCAGCTGCAACAGCAGCAACCGTAGCGACACCTGCCGCTGCGGCTGCCAGACGTTTCTTTTTGCGTGCTGCCTCAGCGCCGGTGACACGATCCACCAACTTCACGGCGGCACTCTTCGCCTGTGCGCCGGCCTTTTTCGCAGCCTTCACGGCCTTGGTCGCGCTCTTCACGGCCTGTCGGGCCGATTTCTGCATTCCAGCCATAGCACCTCCATCGTGAAAATCATTGGTTCGACTACCCATCAGTCTTTTGGTCGTTCCGGTCAATCGACTCGGGAACGGTCTCCCCTATCATCATCTGAACATCACGATGCCGTCGCGACCCGCTCCTCGCACTCCGTGTTTCTACGCAGGTGCATCGGGGATGGCCCGACGACATCGTATTCCTCAACGGAATACTAGGACTTACCGTTGTCCGTTGTACGCTAGCGATCATCCAAGAACCGGAACCTCGCCATGACGACGATCACTTACCGAGCCAGAAGGATTCGAGCGAATGTCCGCACCCCACTGATATCCGGCTTGGCTATCGCGACGCTCGGCTGCCAGCCCAAAGGCGAGCGATCGATCGTCGCCGAGACGGCTCCTTCTCAGGCGATCGCTGCGGTGGACACGGCAACACTCATGCAACACATCCGTGTCCTGTCGGCGGACTCGCTGCTCGGGCGCGCGCCTGGAACCATTGGCGAAGACAAGACCATCGCCTACCTGGAATCTCAATTCAAGGCAATTGGGCTCAAGCCGGGCAATCCCGATGGCACGTACATCCAGAAGGTGCCGCTGGTTGGGATCACGGTGCAGGGAACACCGGCGATGACTTTCCAGAAGGGAGGGACGCGAGAGGTTCTGAAGTGGCGCGACGACTACGTCGCGTGGACGAAGCACGTGTCCCCAGATGCCGCCTTGAGCCAGTCCGAACTCGTGTTCGTCGGCTATGGCGTTGAGGCGCCTGAGTTCCAGTGGGATGACTTCAAGGGCGCGGACGTGACTGGTAAGACGCTCGTTATGCTGGTGAACGATCCACCGTTGGCCGACACGGCGCAATTTGGTGGCGCGCGCATGACCTACTACGGGCGATGGACGTACAAGTACGAGCAGGGCATGCGCCACAAAGCCGCTGGTGTCCTCATTGTCCATGAGACGGACCGCGCAGGCTATCCCTTTGCCGTGGTACAGGGGAAGACCGCCGAGCAGTTTGACCTGGTGACGCCAGACAAGAACATGGGACGCAGCAGCGTTGAGGGGTGGATCACGCTGGATCAGGCCCGGAAACTATTCACGTTGGCGGGGCAGAACTTTGATTCGCTCAAGGCGCGTGCGGCCACCCACGAGTTCAAGCCGGTCTCACTCGGTGTCACGGCGACGGTCAAATTGCACAACACGCTCCGCACCGTGGATTCACGCAATGTCGTGGCCAAGCTCGAGGGTAGCGACCCAGCGCTCAAGGATCAGTATGTGATCTACACGGCGCATTGGGACCATTTCGGCGTCGGTGAAAAGGTGAACGGCGACTCCATCTACAATGGCGCCTCGGACAATGCGACGGGGACGGCGGGTTTGCTGACGCTGGCCAAGGCGTATGCCGCGATGCCCACCGCGCCAAAGCGATCGATTCTCTTTCTCTCGGTCACCGCAGAAGAGCAGGGGTTGCTGGGCTCCCAGTACTACTCTGTGACACCGCTGTATCCGCTGGCCAAGACCGTCGCCAACATCAACATGGATGGCTTGAACACGTGGGGCCTAACGATGGATGTCACGGTTATTGGCTTGGGGGCGTCGGAGTTGGACGATTACGCGTCTGCGATCGCCGCCGAGCAAGGGCGCGTCTTGCGACCCGACGCCGAGCCGGAGAAGGGATTTTACTACCGCTCCGATCACTTCAACTTCGCCAAGCAGGGGGTGCCGGCCTTTGACCCCGAAGGAGGAGTGGACTACATCGGCAAGCCGAAGGAGTTCGGCATGAGCAAGCGCGACGAGTACACGACCAACGACTATCACAAACCGCAGGACGAGATCAAGCCGGGTTGGGATCTCTCGGGTGCCGTGCAGGACCTGGACCTGTTCCTTACCATGGGATATCGCATTGCGCAGGCGAGCAAGATGCCTGAATGGCGCCCGGGGAACGAATTCCGGGCGGCGCGCGAGGCGCAGCTGCAGGCCAAGCCGTAAGCGCGGGGCGCACCGCCGTCATCTGTACAGCGCAGGGCGTCTGCGATACCGTTATCGCCACCTCACGATCGCACTCACCGGACCCATTGCCCGGAGCTTCCATGTCTCGCTTGTTGGTTGGCCTTGCCGCCACAATCCTCGGAACCACATCGCTGGTCGCCCAGACGTCAGGCGAGCACGTGGCCTCGTCAGAGGCAACGCTCACCGGGTTGAGCGCCAAGGACCCGTTGGTGGAGTTTGAGCTGATGACCTGGCCTGAAGTCAAGCAGGCGATGGCCGACGGCAAGACCACGGCGCTTTTTTACACCGGCGGCACGGAGCAGCGCGGTCCGCAGAATGCGAATGGTGGCCACAACCTCATGGCCAAGGCGACGGTGAAGGCCATCGCGCTAAAGCTCGGTAATGCGATCGCCATGCCGGTACTTCCCTACACGCCAAACAATGCCAGTGCCCAGTTGCCCGGCACGATAGGCATTACCAACGAGATTCTCGCCGCGATCCTGGAGCGCGTGAGCGAACAGGCGATTGCTACCGGCTTCAAGAACGTGATCCTCATGGGCGACCATGGCGGTGGTCAACCAGACGTTTACAAGCAGGTCGCGGAGAAGCTGGACGCCAAGTACGCGCCGCAGGGCGTGCGTGTGTTCTACTGTGACGAGGTCTATGCCAAGGCGCAGGGCGACTTCAACAAGTGGCTCGTCGACAATGGCTATCCCGCCAGCTCACACGCGGGGATCGCCGATACCTCGGAAATGTGGTATCTCGGGGGAGAACAGTGGGTGCGCACCGACTTGGTGAAGAGCGCGCTTGGCGACCCCATGCCGGTTCCAGGGCAGGCCCGCGATCCGAACGCCCAGCGGATCAACAACGGCATTCAGGGTGATGGTCGCCGCTCATCGCCGGAACTCGGCAAGATGCAGTACGACATCAAGGTCGACTACGCGGTCAAGCAGATCACGGCCTTGCTGAATGGTCAAAAGAGCGGGCAGCCCGAATAAGGACGCGATCATCGTTCTTGCCCGACCAGTTGTTGTCACCTGATGCAGAGCGAGGGCCGTCGTGGCCCTCGCTTTCTTCTTTTCGGGAACGGGCGTTCCACGCAAGCGAGTTGCCCATGACGGGGCAGGGTTTCCGATGGGGCGCGGCAGGACGGCATCGGTCGTTGTGACCGGGTGTCCTATGGCGGACGGAGTCGGGACACCAATCTTACGATCATGCGAACGGTACCGTCGTGAACGCGCCAGCCATATCGGTGCCAGCCCTACGAGACGAGCTGGCAGCGCTCCACGAACCAGCGTTCGCTTGGTCCCTGCGATGCTGCAGGAACGATCGGACGGATGCGGAGGACGTGTTGCATCAGGTCTACGTGATGGTGCTGGAAGGCCGGGCGCGCTTTGCCGGACGGTCATCGTTCAAGACGTGGTTGTTCGGCGTGATCCAACAGGTTGCACGTGCGCACGCGCGACGGACGTGGTTGCGCCTGACGCGACTCGAGGCTTGGTGGCAGGAGCGGCGCGGCGATGATGAAGCTGTCGATGGGGAGGAGGATGAACGGCTCGGACGCGTCTCGCACGCGGTGGCCCGGTTGTCGCGACGGCAGCAGGACATCTTGCACCTGGTGTTTTATCAGGGCATGAGTATTCAGGAAGCGGCTGACGTGCTGGGCATGCCGGTCGGTACTGCACGGACGCACTATGAACGTGGCAAGACGCGTGTACGGCAATGGCTCGAGCGGTCGAGGGATCCATGACGGTGAATGACGAATCAGATCGCGAAATTGAACGACTGTTCCAGGCACAGCGTGACCGCGACGGACGGGGCGTCCCGTCGTTCGCCCGGGTTGTAGCTGGAAGAACGCCGCGACGGAGTCCACGGATGTGGTGGCCGGCGCTGGCTGGTGCGACCGCGTTGGTCATGCTGGCCGTCCTTTGGCGCGATCGGCCGGCGCAGCAAGCGGCGCCCTTTGTCATCACCGTCGGTGACTTGCGCGGGCCCACTGACTTCTTGTTGGACATGGCGGCCACGGGGACGCGCGCTGGCGAAGTGCCGGAGATCGGCGACATCAACTGGTATCCGCTGACACCGAAGATGTTGGACGGTGCGGCGTCGGACACAAGGAGGAACGAACTGTGAAGTACGTTTATGCGGCCTTCATCGCTACGCTGGTGGTAGCGCCTGTCACGTGGGCCCAGGCACCAAAGCCGGACGATGCCTTTGCGCGCGCCATGTTCGATCCGCAGCTAGTGCTTAAGAGTGCCCAGGCTATCGGGCTCTCTGCTGCGCAGCGGAAGGCGATTCTGGACGAGCTCAAGGCCGCCCAGGTCGCGCTGGCGCCGCTGCAGATCGACATGACCGATCCTGCGTTGGAGCTGCAAGAGATGATTGAGCAGCCGAAGGTAGATGAAGCCAAGGCGGTGGCCAAGACCACGGAAGTCCTGCGTATCGAGAACGAGGTGAAGAAGCGTCAGCTCGTCCTGCTGATTCGTATCAAGAACGTCCTGACGCCTGAGCAACAGGCCACACTGCGCGCGATTCGGGATGGCAAGGACCATGGGGACGGAGGAGCCCCCAACACACCATCAGACGCCCCAAGTACCTGAGACTAGGAGTGAACATCATGTCGAACAAGATCAGAATACTCATGCGCGTCGTCCTGACGTCGGGGGCCGTTGCATTGGCAGCCTGCTCGAACCCTACGGATGCAACACAGGCGGCGCGCTTCAATACGACGCAGGTCGAGGCTGGAGTCGCAACGGTCAACCGGGTGGCTGAGACCCCGGTGCTTACCAGCGTCCTGGCGATGAGTCAGTTCGTTGGCGCGGCCGCTCGCCCCCGGACGTCGGACGAGTTGGTAGGAGCTGGCGGGAGTCTGCAGGATGCGGTCGCCCGTCTGGCCACGACGGTGCTGACGTCGGGGACCGCCATGCTGCCCCTTATGCACCACGACGTGCTCGGCAAGACGTTTGTCTACGACGAGGCCACGGCGCGCTATCAGGTCGATCCCTCACGTACGGGAGCGCCGGCCAATGGCGTGCGGTTCATCCTGTACGAAACCGACGCGAACAAGCGACCGATCGTCGCACGCCCAATCGGATATGCCGACCTAACCGACGAACAACGCGCCTCTCCTTCTGCCATTGGGCTGAAGTTTGTGGTCGTGACGGACGGGGTGACGCGCCTGACGTACCTGCTCAACGTCACGGGATCGCTGAGCGATCCGGTCTTCGACGTCAGCGGATATCTCAGCGATGGCACCGACCGCGTGGACTTCACCATCACGGCGAACCCCCGCTTCTTCGGCAACTCCGCCCCGGCGACGGTCGACGCGACGCTCCGCGTCCCGGGCACCTCGTTCTCCGTGACGGCGCATGCGGTGGGAATTCCCGGCGCGCCGCGGGGCGACGGGACCATCGCGCTGACCATCACCTCGGCAACCGACCGGATCCAGGTGGCGTCGACGGTTGCAGCTGGTGTGCTTGACGCGACGTTCACCGTGAACGGTGCGGTGTTCGCCACGGCCACTGGAAATCCAGAAGCACCGGTAATCCGCGGCAAGGACGGGCAAGAGCTGACTGCTGACGAACTGCGTGCCTTGGGAGCGGTCGTTGACCTGGCGGGTCACATCTTCACCATGATCGCTGATTTGCTGCAACCAGTTGGAGCGCTCTTGGTAATCGCCCTCGGAATCACCGGCTAACGGGGTTGCTGGGTCATGGGGCGTCGCGCCGAGGAATCGGTGCGACGCCCTTTCCTGTGGTGGCGACTGCGAGCGAGATTTTCAGCCCGTCCTTCGACCGAGCACGTCTCATGTCGACCTTTGTGCAGAACCTGTTGCAGGGCAAGCACGCCTTTGTTGCCGGAGGTACCAGCGGCATCAACCTGGCGATCGCAAAAGAACTGGGCGCCTTCGGCGCGCATGTTTCCGTCTTCAGCCGCAACCCCGAGCGGGTCGAGGCGGCCGTCAACGAATTGTCGGCAGAGGGTCGTAAGGTGCTCGGCTTTGCCGGCGATGTGCGTGAGTACGCGAGTGTCGAGCGTGCCTTGCGGGCGTCGCACGAAGCATTCGGCCCGTTGGACATCGTCGTGTCCGGGGCCGCGGGGAACTTCATCGCGCCCGCGGCACGACTCTCGGCGAACGGATTCCGCACTGTCGTCGACATTGATCTGATGGGCACGTTCAACGTGCTGCGCGCTGCCTACGAGTTGTTGCGAAAGCCTGGGGCGTCGATCATCAACATCTCGGCGCCGCAATCGACGGAGGCATACTGGGGGCAAGCCCATGTGAGCGCGGCCAAGGCCGGCGTCGACATGCTCACCAGGTCACTGGCGGTGGAGTGGGGACCCGAGGGCGTTCGCGTGAACGCCATTGTGCCGGGGCCGATCGCGGGCACCGAAGGGATGGAGCGCCTGGCACCGAACGACGAGATTCGCGCCGCGTGGCTCAAGGCGAATCCGCTCCGTCGATTCGGTTCGGGTCGCGATGTTGCCAACGCCGCGCTCTTCCTGTGCAGTGACGCCGCTGCGTACGTCACGGGCGCTGTCCTGTACTGTGATGGAGGCCAGGTGCTGAGTCCCGGTCGCGACTACTCGGAGAGTTGGGCGGCCATGTCACCCCCGGCACGGGAACCGAAGCGTCCCGAGGGCTAGCGTCACGCTGGGGAAACCTCAATGTTCTCGGGTCCCAACTCTTGGATATCCGCAGAATATGGCGCGCCCATTGCCTCTCACGCGATTGCGGGCGATTTGTCTGGCGCTACCGGACGCGACCGAGGTGATCTCGCATGGCGAGCCCACCTTCCGGGCGCGCGGGCGGATGTTTGCGACCTATGCCAGTGCTCGGAATCACCATGGCAAGGGACGCGATGCCGTGTGGGTGAAGTCGTCGCTCGTGACGCAGGGCCTGCTGGTCGAACGTCATCCTGACCGGATCTTCGTGCCGCAGTATGTCGGGCACCAAGGGTGGATCGGCATCTGGTTGGATGGTGAGGTGGACTGGCGCATGGTCCGTGAGCTGATCGAAGGCGGTCACCAACAGGTCACGCCGGTGCGCAAGCGGCCGACACACAAGACCGCGTCGCCAGACCAGAACGGCTAAAGGCCGAGTGCGCGCAGATGTTGCGCGCGATTGCGGCTGACGGGAACCTGGGTGCCGTCGAGTAACTCGGCGACCATCCGGCCCTTCCCGTGTCGCCGGAACGCCTTCACGTGGTTCAGGTTCACGATGTGGGTGCGGTGGACGCGCACGAATTGCGCGGGGTCCAGGCGCTCCTCCAGTCGATTGAGGGAGAGATGGATCCATCGCGGCGTTTGTCCCACGTGCGCGATCACGTAGTCGCCACTCGCTTCGTAGTACGACACGGCGCCTACGGCGATGGGGATGAGGGCGTTGCCGGCACGCACGAATAACCGGCTGATCGGACCGCGCGTCAGAAGCTCGGCCATGCGCTCCAGCGCTGGGGTCGCCCCGGGCTCGCCAATGGCACCCCGCACCCGGTCGAGCGCCGCCGTGAGACGTTCGGGGCCAAAGGGCTTGAGCAGATAGTCCACCGCGCCCAGCTCAAACGCCGCCACGGCGTGCTGCGCGTAGGCCGTGGTGAAAATGACAAACGGTGAATGCTCGATCTGACGGATGACCTCTGTTCCCAGGAAGCCCGGCATCTGGATATCGAGAAAGACCAGGTCTGGCCGCTGCTGGTTGATGAGGCTCACGGCCGCCGGTCCGTTGGCAGCTTCCCCGACGCATGAAATCCAGGGGGTGTCAGCGAGCATCGCTCGCAGTCCGGCGCGCGCCACGGGTTCATCATCGACGATCACCGTCCGAACGGGGGCGACCTCGGCCGACGGCGCGCTCAATCGTGCAGCTCCCGATGCTGGAACGGGACCTCGACCGCGGCGGTGAATCCGCCGCCATTGTTGGTGCTGGCGGTAAGGTGCGCCGCCCCTCCGTACAGCACGCGCAGGCGTTCCTCCAGGCGGCGCAGGCCCGTGCCTTCGCGCGCCGTGTCGGAGGGCGCGCCAACGCCGGTGTCCGTGACTGTCAGGGTGAGTCGATCATCGCGGCGAATGGCCGCAATGTGAATGTCCGTGGCCTCAACCTTTGGCATGGCGCCGTGCCGCACGGCGTTCTCCACGAGGGTTTGCAAGACAAACGAGGGGACGCTGGCGTCGCGCACGTCGGACGGGACGTCGACCCGTATACGTAGTCGGTCACCAAATCGGATCCTCTCGAGATCGAGGTACTTGTCGACGAAGTCGAGTTCCTCCGCCAGCGTGATGACGTCCCGGTCGTCTTCCAGGGTCATCCGCAGCAGGGCCGCGATCTGTTCAGCGGCTTGCGCCGCCGCCCGTGGCTGTTGCGGTATGAGCTGCACCACGGTGTGTAGGGCGTTAAACAAAAAGTGAGGTTGTAGCTGAGAGCGAAGGGCCGCCAGCTGCGAGCGGGCGCTCATGGCTTCGGCCAGCGCCGCGCGTTGGGTAGCCTGCGTGGCATAGGAGACGCCGGCGACCATGACGTAGAGCCACACGCCCAAAATGACGAACGGCATGACCCCGTTGGGGGCGACGAGTACCAGCCGATGGGCGAGGAGACTCTCCATGCCCGCAACGGCCCCCACCCATGACACCGCGAAGAGCAGGGCGGCCACCAGGTGGATCCCGAGAAAAGGCACGCGAAAAGGATGCGGCCAGGCCACCCGCAATGTCAGCCGCCGAACCACCAACCCCAGCACGGCCGCGGCGGAAATGGCCCGCAGGCCACTGAAGACGGCATTGAGCATCCCCGTGCCGGGGTGCGCCGTCGCGATCAGCGTCACGTACAGCGCCCAGACCGGCAGCCACCCGATCAGCAGCTGCAACCACACCCACGCCCGGGTCGACCGGATATCCGGCGCGCCGCCGATTGAGCCATCCAAGACGGACGGCGCGCCGGACGACGTCATCGCGCGGCGGTCGCCGATACGCGCTTGGCCTCTATGCGCAGCACGGCCTCGTCCCAGGTCTTGCCGTCATCATGTGACCGATCGGTCACGAAACGAAAGGCGCTGGCACTGATCGCGTAGAATCGCGTGCGTGACAGCGTCGGTTTTCCTTCCTGATCCTGACCCTTGGTGGTCACACGCATTTCACCGTTCACCCATTGAGCCGATGACGCCGTGTATCGCGCCCGGTAGACGTCGAGATTGGTTTGCGACCATTGCGTGGCCCCCGGATCATACACTCGCAGCGACTGATTCAGCGACTGGGGATTGCCGGAGCGGTCGAGGATCCGCAGTTCGTCTTCGATTCCCCAGCCATCAAAGGCCCGCCATGCCTTCCAACTCCCGATGAATTTAGGTGCACCGTGGATCTTGGCGGCCAGGGTAGACACCTTCGGGATCACCGTCAGCTCCCACTGTCCCAGCAGGAAGTCGAATTGCGAGGCTTCGGGGGGCGGCGTGAGAGAAGCGCGCGGCAAGGGCGAGCCGTCGTGCTGCGCATGCGCGGCGGCGGGAGCGAGCAGGGCGACAGCCAGCCAGGCGAATCGAAGACGCATTCGGGAACTCCTGAGAATATGGCGTAAGACCGGCCTGACGAACTTGCCGGTACGTCAGCATATCCTGACGCGCGCGCGAATCGGCCGACGAATCGCCGAATGGGCGCGTGAGACCGATCAACGGGGCCACCGGGTCTCGCCGGCCGTCTAAGCTGCAGCACCGGGCCGATCTGATGCCGCGCCCTGACCTTCACCATGTGCCCTGGAATGTCTGCGACTCTTCCTGCTCAGGACTCCCCCGCCGTCGGCGCCTCTCAAGTCATCGACCTGCGTCACGCGACCAAGATGTACCCGGTGGCCGGAGGTACCTTCACCGCCCTCGCCGACGTGAGCCTGACGATTGCGTCGGGTGAGTTCGCCGCGATTGTCGGGCAGTCGGGGAGCGGGAAGTCGACCCTGCTCGGACTGCTGGCCGGCATCGATCGGCCCACGACCGGCGAGGTGTGGGTGGGTGGCACCGCGGTTCATGCGCTGTCAGAGCACGCCATGTCTGCCTGGCGCGGACGAACGGTGGGCATCGTCTTCCAGTTCTTTCAGCTGCTGCCCACCCTCACGGCGGCGGAGAACGTGATGCTGCCGATGGATTTCTGCGACGTGCATCGGCCGCGCGAGCGACGGGAGCGCGCCATGGCGCTGCTGGAGCGCTTAGGCGTCGGGGACCAGGCGGCAAAGTTGCCGTCCCGCCTATCGGGAGGCCAACAGCAGCGCGTGGCCATCGCCCGTGCCCTGGCCAATGCGCCAAAGTTGCTCCTGGCGGACGAACCTACCGGGAACCTGGACTCGCGCACGGCCAACGCCATGTTGGAGGTGCTGGCCGGGTTGCGGGCAGACGGCCAGACGGTGGTGCTGGTGACCCACGAACGGAACGCCGTGTCCTTCGCTTCACGATCGATTGAGCTGGCGGATGGTCGGATCGTCCACGACACCGGGAGTCGCGCATGACGCCCCGCTGGCTCAAGGTCGGGCGCGACCTGTGGCTGCACGCGCCACGCACGGCGCTGGTGGTGCTGGCGATTGCTGTCGGATTGGCGGGCGCGGGCACGGTCTTGAATGCCTGGGCCCTGGTCGAGGTCGCGACCACCCGCGGCTACTTGGCTAGCCAACCAGCTTCGGCGACGTTGCGGATGGACAGCGTGGACGCCGAGCTGTTGTCGCGCGTGCGCGCCTTTCCGGGGGTCCAGCTGGCCCAAGCGCGACGGACCGTTGGCGCCAGAGTTCGTGCTGGCGGGGCGTGGCAATCGGCCGTGCTGTACGCCATGGAGGATTTTGAGTCTCTGCGCATCGGCGTGGTCACCCGCGAGGTGGGCGCCTGGCCGCCACCTGACGGTGCCATCGTCATCGAACGCTCGTCGCTCGACTACTCCGGCGCAGCGGTCGGAGAATCACTGCAGGTGGTAATCCCCGGAATGCCCCTGTCCGCGGCACCAGTAGCTGGAGTGGCCCGAGACGTCGGATTGGCCCCAGGATGGATGGAACACGTGGTATATGCCTTCGTCACCGCGCGTACCTTAGCGCGTTGGGGGGCGCCCTCCACACCTAACGAACTGCAGATCGTGGTACGGCCCGCCGGTCTGGATCAGGAGGCGGTGCGGCGGATTGCCTACGCGGTGAAGGGCATCGCCGAGCAGGCCGGGCATCGCGTCAGCGACGTGAGCGTGCCGGTGCCGGGTGAGCATATCCACGCCGCGCAGATGGATTCTCTGTTGATGACGCAGGGCGCCTTCGGGGTGCTGGCGCTGATCTTGAGTGCGTTTCTGGTGGTGAACCTGATGGCCGCTATGCTGGCCGGTCAGGTGCGCGAGATCGGGATCATGAAAGCCATCGGCGCACGGAATACGCAGCTGACGCTGATGTACCTCGGCACCGCTTTGGTGTTGGGGCTGGCGGCAACGATGATCGCTCTACCGGTGGCGGTGGTCGCCGGCCGGTCGTACGCGCATCTCAAGGCCGACCTGCTCAACTTTCCGCTCGCCGGGTACGCCATCCCATGGTGGGTGCTGGCACTTCAGGTCGCGGTTGGGCTGCTGTTGCCAGTGAGCGCGGCCGCGATTCCGGTGGCCCGTGGGTGCGGGATGACGGTTGGTGAGGCCTTGCGAGACGTGGGGATGCCGTCGTGGTCCGGAGATGAGGAGTCATGGTTGGTGCGGGCGATGCCTTGGATGTCGCGGCCGCTGGCGCTGTCGTTGCGAAACGCATTTCGGAAGCGACAGCGCTTGATCCTGACGTTGCTCGCGCTGTCCGGTGGTGGCGCCGTGTACTTGGGCGCACGCAACTTGCGAGCATCGGTCATCGCCTCGGTTGACGCACTGTTTGCCCCACAGCACTTCGACATGGTGCTGCGCTTGGCAGACGCGCCGGCCGTCGCCCGCGTGGAGGAGATTGTGCGCGGGGTGTCTGGTGTGGCGGCCGCCGATGCGTGGGTGGCCATGCAAGCGACGCGTCAATTGGCCGATGGCGCGTTAGGCAACCGGTTCGGGATCACCGCGATGCCGGCCCAGTCGTCGCTCTTTGCGCCCTCCATGTCGAGCGGCCGCTGGCTCAGCCCCGCGGATACGGACGCGATCGTCATCAACGGCAGCTTGCTGAAATTCGAGCCAGGCTTGACCGTCGGAGGTTCGGTCCCGCTCGTCGTGGGCGGTCAGACGCGCACGTGGCGCATCGTGGGGGTGCTGGAGTCGGGTCCCCAGCCGGTCGCCTACGCGCTGCGTGACCCCCTTACTCGTTTTCCGGCGTCCGGCACCGTGAATGTCGTGGCTCGAGCGGGAGTCGCCGGTGACGCCGCGCAGGTGGACCTGATCATGCGCCTGCGTGCGGCCCTCGGAACGGCGGGCCTTCCCGTGGCGTCCAGCACCCTCCTAACCGAGAGCAAGTCGGTCATGCAGGACCATCTGTTGATGGTGACGGACTTTCTCGCGGCCATGGCGTGGCTGATGATCGTCGTGGGAGGCTTGGGCCTGGCATCGGCCATGGGAATGGCTGTCTTGGAGCGCACGCGCGAGATCGGTGTGCTCAAGGCGATTGGCGCCAAGCACCGATCGATCTTTGAGCTCATTCAGGTCGAAGGACTGGTGATTGCCGTTTTGAGCTGGGCCGTGGCGTTGCCGCTGTCGATTCCGATGAGCGTGATCCTGGCCAAGGCCTTCGGTCGCATCATGATCCCTGTGCCCGTGACCTACCTGCCGGAGGGTACGGGCGTCATCGCGTGGCTGGGGTTGGTGATCGTGGTGGCCCTGCTTGCCTGTGCCTGGCCGGCGATCCGGGCCCTGCGCATGACCACCGCGAGCGCGTTGGCTTACGAGTAGGTCCGAGAAAGACCGTACTACGTTGGCGGCGTTCCCTCACACGGATCGGGGTGACCATCGCGCATATACCATGCGGGCGGGCTTGGGCCCAAAGGGGTGCCGCGCGCCCTGCACGTGTGGAATGAGAGGCCCTACTAATGACCGTTACGACAACACCGGCACAACGCACGCCGGTTCTTCCTACAGCTGCAACCACGCCGTCGCTCCTCGATCGATTGCTCCCCCGTTGGGACGCCACGCGCATCGAACGCCGAGTGATCGACGCACCTGTCGATGTCGTCTACAGCGAAACTCTGCATGTCGACTTCCTGGACGCCGCGCGGACCCATCGACTGGTGCACCTGCTCTTTGCCATGCGGTCCTTGGCGGAGCGCGTGGTTGCCACGGTGAGCCTTCGCCGTTCGCCGCCGACTCCACCGGTCAGCGCCCTGCGCCTGATCGACTTGCCACGCACTGGAGAGTGGGTGGCCCTCGCGGAATCGCCGCCTCACGAGATCGTCTTTGGCGCGATCGGCCGCTTCTGGGCGGGCGAGACGCGTTGGTCGCCGACCGACGGCCAACAGTTCGAGGCGTTTGACGTGCCGGGCTTTGCCAAGATCGGATGCAATTTTGTGGTGCGCCGGCTGGACGCCAACCGCGCGCAGCTGACGTACGAAGCGCGGACCTGCGCCACCAGTCCCGAGGCTCGACGCGCCTTTCGCCGATACTGGCTGGTCGTATCCCCATTCGTCGGCATCATCATGCGGGCGACGCTCTCCGTCATCGCGCAGAACGCGGCGGAACGGCTTCGGACGTCGACGTAGGCCATCTCGACGGCGGCATGGACGCGTCCGCGGCGGTAACACGGCGCCGCGACGGTTCCTAGTGCGCATTGATGTCACGCGCGCGGGGGGCACCGCGCGCGTGAACGATCGTTCGGCCGACAGGGCGTCATAAAGACGCAACGCGCCACAGGGAAAGTCGTCGGTGCCACGGTTGCTACATGGCGTGTTGCGCGCCAACGTTGTCGACGGTGGCAGCGTACCGAGACCGAAACGCACGGCCATCCGCCCCTTGTCATTCAGAGCGCTTATCCCGAGATCGCGTATGCTATCGTTGCGCCCGTTGATCACCGTGTCACTGCCAGTCGTCGCATCCTTGGCGTTTGGCTCACTCGATCCCCAACAAGCGGCCATGCGCTCGGCGCCACAGGCGGCGAGTTACGCGCCAACCAAGTCGCTGTTGGACTCGACGTTGTTAAGCGCGTACAAGTGGCGGAACATTGGTCCCGACCGCGGCGGAAGGTCGATCGCGGTCTCGGGGGTCCGTGGAAGAGCGAAGGAAGGGTACTTTGGCGCTACGGGCGGCGGACTGTGGAAGACCACAGATGGTGGTGAATCCTGGGCGCCAGTGACCGACGGGCAGATCAAGACCGCGTCGGTCGGTGCCGTGGCGGTGAGCGAGTCGAATCCCGACGAAGTGTTTATCGGGATGGGCGAGACATGCATCCGCGGCAACATCATGCCCGGTGACGGCGTGTACAAGTCCATGGATGGCGGCAAGACGTGGACGCATGTGGGCTTTTCCGAATCGTTTGGCATTTCGAAGATTCGCATCCATCCCACGAATCCCGACATCATTTTCGTCGCGGCCTTTGGCAAATACTCCGTGCCTAACGAAGAACGCGGCGTCTTCAAGAGCACCGATGGCGGTAAGACCTGGCGGAAAGTGCTCTACCGAGACGACAAGACCGCGGCAATCGATATCGCCATCGATCGGAACAATCCGAACGTGATGTACGCGTCGCTCTGGGAGGCGTATCGGAAGGAATTCCAGATGTCGAGCGGTGGCCCGGGGAGTGGACTGTTCAAGAGCACGGATGGTGGCGAGACCTGGACGGAAATCACGCGCAATCCGGGCATGCCGTCGGGTATGGTGGGCCGTATTGGCGTCGCGGTCTCTGGGGCCAACTCCAGTCGTGTGTATGCCTTAGTGGAGAACGACAAGGGTGGACTATTCAAGTCCGATGATGCAGGTGCAACGTGGAGCCTGGTGAACGAGAACCGCGCCATCCGTCAGCGCGCGTTTTACTACACGCATGTGTACGCCGATCCCAAGAACGCCGACGTCGTCTACATGCAGAACACCTCCATGTTCCGCTCCACGGACGGTGGCAAGACGACCGCGACAATCGACAACGGCACGCACGGCGACTTCCATGACTTGTGGATCGACCCGGACGATGCGTCGCACCTGGTGGTTGGGAACGATGGTGGCGGTGCCGTGTCCACGACGACCGGTGGTCACTGGACGGCCCAGGACTTCCCGACGGAGCAGTTCTATCACGTCATCACGACCAAGCACATTCCGTATCACGTGTGCGGATCGCAGCAAGACAACAGCACGCTCTGCGTCCCCTTCAACTGGAATGTCGGTGCGTTCAACGCGCCGCCGAACGGGCCGCGGCGCGGCGGGGCGCCCGCTGGTGACCTCACGGCCGGGGGCATGACCGTGTCGTACGTTGCAGGTGGCGGGGAGCCAGGCTACATCGGCACCGACCCGCGAGACCCGGACCAGTTCTACTCCGGCACGAACAACGGCGGCTACCTGGACAAGTTCAACCGGCGGACCGGTGCATCACGCGAGGTGAACCCGTATCCATGGTTCTATTCCGGCGAACCGTCCAAGGAAATCAAGGAACGCTGGCAGTGGACCTATCCGATCATCTTCTCGCCGATCGATCCGCGCACGCTGTATGTGTCGTCGCAGCGGCTCTGGCGCACGAGCGATGGTGGCCAGACGTGGACCGCGCTGAGCGGCGACCTGACACGACACGATCCCAGCACGCAGGAAAAGTCGGGCGGGCCGATCACCGGCGACATGAACGGTCCCGAGGTATATGCGGTGATCTTCTCCATCGGCCCCAGCAAGCGCGACATCAATGTCATCTGGACGGGATCGGACGACGGCCTGGTTCACGTGACGCGTGACGGGGGAAAGACCTGGAAGAATGTGACGCCGCGCGACATGCCGGATTTTGGTCGCGTGTCCCAGATTGACGCGTCGAATTTCAGCGCCGGAACGGCGTACATCAGCGTTAGGCGTCCGCTGCTGAACGACCTGACGCCGTACATCTTCAAGACCACCGACTACGGTGCCACCTGGACCAAGATCGTCAACGGCATTCGCGCCGATGCGTACGTGCATGCCGTGCGTGAGGATCCGACGCGCCGCGGGCTGTTGTACGCGGCTACGCAGCATGGGGTCTACCTCTCCTACGACGACGGGGCATCGTGGGAGTCGTTGATGCTGAACATGCCCGACGTCCCGGTGTCCGACCTGATCGTCGAAGGGAATGAACTCGTCATCTCATCGCACGGACGCGGGTTCTGGGTGCTAGACAACGTCGCGCCGCTGCGTCAGGCGACGCCGCCAACGATGAGCGCCGCGGCCCATCTGTTCACACCGCCGGTTGGTGTGCGCTCAGGCCCTGGCGTGGTGTTGTCGTGGCACCTGAAAGACGAGCCCAGTCGAGCGACGCTCGAAATCCTCGACTCCACCGGCACAGTGTTGCGCACGTTTGAGCCGGACACGTCCAAGCCAGACACGACGCGCCAGGGGGGCGGTGGACGTCGTGGCGGCATGACCTATCTCCCGAAGGGCGCGGGCGTCAAGTCGCTGCTGTGGGACCTGCGGGCACAGGGCATCACGCCGTTCCCGGGAATGATCTTGTGGGGAGCTGGCACGTCCGGCCCCGCCGTGCCGCCGGGTCGCTACAAGGTGCGCCTGACGGCCGACAATCATGAAGCCACCACCACCGTGGTCGTCACCCGCAACCCGCTCTTGCCCGATGTGACGGACGCCGACATGCGCGCGCAGTGGGCATTTTCCAAGCGTGTGCGTGACAAGGCAAACGAGGCGAACCAATCCGTCATTGGAATCCGCCGCGTGAAGTCGCAGCTGGAAGATCGACTCAAGCGAGCCGACGATGCGCAGCTCAAATCGACGGGTGCCACACTCAAGACCAACGCCTCGGCCGTCGAAGAGAACGTCTACCAAGTGCGGAATCAGAGCGGGCAGGACCCCCTCAATTTCCCGATCAAGGTGAACAATCGGCTGGCCACTTTGCTGTCGATGGCCGAACGCGGTGACGGGCGGCCGACGAACAACATGCCTGCCATCTTCGAGATCTTGAACACGGAGCTGAAGGGGTACTCCGATCGATTGGCGGAGGTCTGGAAGGTTGACCTGGCGGCCGTGAACCGGGAACTCGCTCGGTTAAAGTTGCCGCCGCTGGACCCGCAGTGTGCCAAGGTCGAGGGATGCACCGTGGTGCCGTAGGGCACAGGCGCAACACCGCGTCGCCGACGGAAGTTTCCGCGGGATACCTAACGCTCGAGTCCCGCGGCGCGGCACAGGGTCAGTACCGACGTAGGAAAGGAACCACGGCTCGCGGTTGACATCCGGGGTCTTGGGCGCATCTTGCCGGTGTTTGGAGCACCTCCACGCCGTGCAACGCACAGGAGCGCATGTCCCCACTGTCTCCAGAACAATGGGCCCTCGCGGAGCCGATCCTCGACCGAGCGGTCGAGTTGCCGGAATCGGAGCGAGCGGCCTTCCTGGAGCAGGCCTGCCCGGACGCCGACCTCCGCGCCCAGCTCGCACGCATCCTTCGCCTGGGATCGTCGCACGGCGGCGTGCTGTCCGGCGATGCCCAACCGCTCGCCGCATCGCTGTTACCTAACGATCCCCGCTTGGCGGAAGCGACGCCGGAGGTCATTGGACCGTACCGTGTCATCCGGGAGCTGGCGCGCGGCGGCATGGGGGTGGTGTACCTGGCGGAGCGAGCCGACGGGCAATTCCAGCAGCGCGTTGCGCTCAAGCTCATTCGTCATGGCATGGGATCGGATGAGATTCATGCGCGCTTTCTCACGGAGCGACAGATCCTCGCGCGCCTGAACCATCCGAATATCGCGCGCTTGCTGGACGGAGGGCTGAGCACCGACGGACGCCCGTACTTTGCGATGGAGTACGTCGACGGCGTGCCGATCACCACCCACTGCGACGCGGGCGCACTCCCTGTAGCCTCGCGCCTGGCGCTGTTCGAAAAAGTGTGTGAGGCCGTGCGATTGGCGCATCGGAGTCTCGTTGTGCACCGCGACATCAAGCCGTCGAACATCCTGGTGACCGCCGACGGGACGGTGAAGTTGGTGGACTTTGGGATTGCCAAGCTCTTGGGAAGCGACGACGAGGGTGGTCCGTCGGTGGAGACCCGCGCCGAGCGGCGGGTAATGACGCCAGAGTATGCTGCGCCAGAGCAGGTGCGTGGCGACGCCATCACGGCCGCGACCGATGTGTACGCGTTAGGTGCCGTGCTGTATGAGCTGTTGACGGGGCGCCGCGCCCACCGGCTGCAACGGTCAACGGCCAGTGAGATCGAGCGAGTGATTTGCGAGGTGCCGCCCGAGCCCATGAGCAGCGCCGTGACCAAGCCGTCGGTCGATGGGTCGGAGGCCGCCACCGAGCCCGACTCGCGGAGCGCCGCGCGGGCCACTACGGTCCCCAAGTTGCGCCGGATATTGCGCGGCGATCTCGACACCATTGCGGCCAAGGCGCTTCAAAAAGACCCCGACCGTCGGTACCAGACGGTCGACGCCCTCATCGAAGACTTGCAGCGATTCGGCAGTGGCCGGCCCGTATTGGCGCGCCCCGACAGCTTCATCTATCGCACGCGAAAGTTCGTGGCTCGTCATCGCGTGGGCGCGGCGCTCGCCGCGGTTGCCGTGGTCTCACTCGTCGGCGGACTGGCCGCCTTCGTGGCCCAGAGCCAACAGACGCGCCGCGAGGCCGCGCGCGCCGAGGCGACGCGAGACTTTCTCGCCGCGATGTTCAGTGAGGCGGGCCCGGAGCACGCCCGCGGCGACAGCGTCACGGCGCGCGAGATGCTCGACCGCGCGGGGACGCGCATTGACTCGGCATTCCGGCGGCAGCCCGATATTCGACGCGAGTTGTTCGCCCGGTTGGGGCTGATCTACCGCGACCTGGGTGTCTATGCCCATGCCGACTCGCTGTTGCGGCGGGCCATCGCCATAGCCGACAGTACGGACGGCGTTCAGTCGCGGATGAGCGCCAATCTTCGCACGTCGCTGGCCAGCGTCAGCATCGATCGCGGGCAGGCCCCGGCTGCCGAGTCGCTGCTGACGGCCTCGTTGACGACCCTGCGGCGCGGTCGGCCCAGCGCGGACCTCGTCAACGCACTCGACATTCTGGGCACGGCCCAGCGCATCCTGTACAAGTTTGGTGAGTCGGAGACCGCGTATCGCGAGGCCATTCGGGTTGGAATCCGCCTGCCGCTGGACAGCTTGAGCCTGGCGGCGCTGTGGGGCAACCTGAGCGTGGTGCTTTCGGATGGTGGACGTCGCTTGGCGTCGGATTCGGCCCTTCGCATGGCTCTGCAGATCGAAGAGCGACTGCTACCCCCCGATCATCCGACCTTGGTGCTGAACTACATGAACCTGGCGGTCTCCCTGGACGCTCAGTGGAAGTTGGACTCCGCGCTCGCCCTCTACGATGAAGTGGTGCGTCGGCAGCGTCGGGTGTACCCAGCCGGGCACGAACGGGTGGCATCGGCGCTGAACAACCGGTCGTTCACGCTCATGAGCATGGGGCAGTATGCGCGCGCCGAGTCCGGCTTTCGCGAAGGGCGCGCCATCATCGATCGTCTGAGTTCGCCGAACCACTTGTTGTCACTCATCTCCCAAAACAACATCGGCCGTGCCTTGTTGTTAGGCGGTCACCAGCAAGCAGCGGAGAGCGTATTTCGAGAGCTTCGAAGTCGCGCGCCGGCGGCGCTGGGTCCGAATCATGGGTTCGTGTCCGCGCCGATGTTGTGGCTGGCGAATGCCTACCTGGCGCGAGGAGACACCACGCGGGCGATGGCCCTCTGGGACTCCGCGCTGGTGCACGCCACCGCACATCTACCTCCATCACATCCTCGGCTGGCAGAGACGCGGCTGGCGCTGGGGCGAGCCTTGGTGTGGCGGGAACGGCCGCAGGAAGCGGAGCCGCTCTTGCGACAGGCACTTGAATCGGAGCGCACCAATCTGGCGCCAGGCGACCCGAGAATCGGCCTCACGCTGGTGTCATTGGGCGAAGCGCGTGCCGGACAGGGCGATCGTGCCGCGGCAGAGTCACTGATGGTGGACGGACTCACTCAGCTGTCGGCCAACCGGTACGTGGTGGCACAGGCAGATACCGCGCGCGCCACACTCGACGCGTGGCGGCGGCGCTGGTTGGCCAAGGGACCCCGCAGCAACTAGTCGGTCCGCAAGACCGCTGCCGGTTGCGATCGGGCTGCACGCCGGGCCGGAAGCGCGCTCGCGAGCAACGCGACCAGCGCCGTCAGGGTCACCACGCCGGCAAAGGTGAGTGGATCCGTCGCGCCGACGCCTTCCAGTAGGCGCTGCAGGGCCCGCGTGGCGACGAGGGACACGAAGACGCCGATCCCGATGCCCCAGACGGTCTGACGCAGTCCCGTCGTCAGGCTCAAACGAAGAAGCTCAGCGGGTCGCGCCCCCAAGGCGGCGCGAATACCAAACTCGTGCTCGCGTAGGGCAACAATCTGCGTGACCGCGCCAAAGACCCCAATGGCTGCCAGCGTCAACGCCACCACGCCGAATAGCCCGAGCAAGGCCATGGCAAAGCGCGGCTCGGCAATCGAAGCGTTCACGATTTCGTCCATCGTTCGCACTTCGGACACCGGCAAGCGCGGGTCCAGTTGCTGGATCAGCGATCGCACCGGCGCGATGAGTGCGCGCGGATCGCCAGCGGTGCGCACCGTCAGGCTCATGCTGCGAGTCGTGTTGCCGGGAGCGCGGGCGAACTGCGCCAAGGTGACATAGAACTGCGCCTTCGTCTCTCGCGTGAGCGCGTTGGCCTTCACGTCGTCCACGACGCCCACGATCGTGTACGGCAGGCTATCTGGACTACCACCGATCCATACCCGCGTGCCTAACGCCGGCCGGCCATCGAGGTACAGCTGCGTGAACCGGCGGTTCACCACCAGGGACAGCGCGCCGCTAGTACCGTCACGCTCATCGAGCCACCGGCCTGTTTGCAGCCGCAACCCCATGGACTCGAAGTATCCCGGCGTCACCACTTGCCAGTCGCCGGGCGTTCCTTGGTTGGGTGGAGGCGTGTACCCCTCGACCCGTAGTCCCCAATCGCCCATCTCCGCGGCCAAGGGCAGCAATCGCACGGCCCCCACGGCCCGCACCTGTGGCAAGGCACGCGTCTTTCGTTGGAGCTCATCGTAAAACGCGGCGATGCGCTCCGCGTCGGGGTACCACGCCGACGGCGTGGACAGGCGCATGGTCAGCACGCCCCGTGCGTCAAAACCGGGATCGATCGACAGCAGATTGCCGACGCTTCGGACCATGAGCCCCGCGCCAATCACCAGCACCACTGCCAGGGCAACTTCTGCCGTCACCAGCGTCTGGCGCCACCGCAGGCGCACGTGGCCGCTGGTGGCGCCTTTCCCACCCTCCTTGAGTTCCTCTGCCGGCGAGATTCGCATCGCCTGCAACGCCGGCAGCAGTCCAATCAGGACGGCCACGACACAGGTGACACCGACGGCGAAGAAGAGCAATGTCGGATCCACGTGCGCTTCGTTGATGCGCGGCAGGGTCGGCGGGGCAATGCGCTTGATGAATCCCACCGCTCCCCACGCAATCAGCACGCCGAGTGCGGCGCCTGCGCCGGCAAGCAGCGCGCTTTCCGCGAAGAGCAGGCGAGTCAAGCGGCGCCCCTCGGCCCCCAGAGCCACGCGTATGGCCAGCTCACGCCGGCGTCGCTCACCACGCACCAGGAGCAACGCGGCTACGTTGGCGCAGGCGATGAGCAGCACCATGGCGACCGCGCCGAGCAGGACGACCAACGCCGTCCGCACACTTCCGGTGACCTGGTCTTCAATGCCCACCGCGTAAGCGCGGAACTGCGTGGCCCGGTCCAGGATGCCGTCGTTGGTCAGCTTCTCGACGTAGGCGTTGAGTTGCTGGTTCGCCACCGGGATCGTGGCCGTGGGTGCCAGTCGCGCCACGGCGTAGAATCCATGGCTACCTCCGCCATGCTGGAACTCGATGCCTGGCACCGCCCCTTCGTTCTCGGGGCTCGTGGCCAAGGGGTAATAGACAGCGGTTGCTCCGGACTGGCCAAAGTCGATCGGCAGCTTGAACCCGCGCGGGAGGACCCCAACCACGGGGATCGTCGCGCCGTCGACCTGCACGGTCTTGCCGACGATGGATGGATCGGCCCCATAGCGGCGCTCCCACAGCTCAAACGACACGATGGCGGCGCGCGGTCCGTTCAGGCGGTCTTCGTCGGCCGTGAACGTCCGCCCAAGAATGGGTGACACGCCAAGCGCCGAAAACAAGTTGGCGCCGACGTTCGCCGCTCGCACGCGTTCCGGCGCCCCATCTCCCGTCAGGTTCACCGCTCCATCAGAATAGAGTGCCACGTCGGCAAAGGCCGGAATGGCGCCCTTCCACGCTTCATACTCGTCGTACGACAACCACGTCTGCGGAAAGCCCTTCCATGAACTCCACAGGACCGCGATGCCGGCGGGACGGCCATAGGGCAGGGGCGCCAGCAGCACGCTCTTCACGACGGCGAAGAGACCCGTGGTGCATCCGATGCCAAAGCCGAGGGTGATGACCACCAGCGAGGCAAATCCGGCGCGACGTGTGAGCGACCTGGCCGCAAACCGCACATCACGGAACGATTGGTACACACCGGCCGCGCCTCGGGCGTCGTGGGTCTCGTCCGCAATGACCTCCACCGGGCCGAACGCTCGACGTGCATCGCGCCGCGCTCGTTCGACCGGGATGCCCTGCTGAACGTTGTAGGCAGTCTCCAGCGCGAGGTGATGCTCGAATTCCTCACGCAGCTCACGGTCGAACCGATCTCGCCGGAACAGGTTCCGGATGAACGCCGTCAGCTCACGGTACCATGCCATCTGTCCCTCCTACGCGAATCGAAGCACGCGATTCACGGCGCCAGACGAACGCTCCCATTCGGCGATTTCTGCCTGCAGGCGCTGGCGTCCAGTGCGCGTGAGTTCGTAGTAACGTGCGCGACGGTTGTTCTCACTCTGCCGCCACGTCGACGTGATGAATCCCTGTTGCAGCATGCGCTGCAAGGCTGGGTACAGCGAACCCTGGTTTACGTCGAACACGTCGCGGGAAACCAGGCGCAACCGATAGCTCAACCCCCACCCATGCATAGGCTCGACGGTGAGGAGTTTGAGTATCAGCATTTCCAACGTGCCCTGCAGGACCTCGGATCGGGGTGCCATCATGCTCCTTTAGATCACCTAAAGGACCAAATGGTTTGACTGGCTCGCGCGGGTGCCGGAGCTACCGACTGCGGGCTCCGGAGGACCCGTTCAGCGGCAGGGAAGTCGAGGCGGGCTAGGGGGTCGCAGGCTTCGCCGCGAGTTCGTCGCGGTACCGCTTGGCCTTGTCGGGTTGACCCAGGGAGTCGTAGACCTGCGCCAAGACTTTTCGCGCACTCTCCAGCCAAGCCGCGCTCGTGTTGGCCTTGCCGTGCAGCAGGTCGTACCCGGCAACGCCCTCCTGCTCGGCGAGCGCGAAGCGGCCGGCCGCCGCATAGGCCCGCGCTAGCTTGATGTGCGCGATCGCCACGTATTGATGGTCCGCCGGAAGGGTCTTGGCATACACCGCCAGCGCCGTGTGCAGCAGTTGAACCGCCCGATCGTACTCATGCTTTTCGACCAAGGCGCCTGCCAGATTGCCGAGGGCGACGCCCACATAGTAGTGCCCATCGCCGTAGATCGATCGGTAGATGCTGAGCATGCGGGTGAAGCCAGCCACCGCGGCGTCGATCTGTCCTCGTTGTTGCGCGAGTCGTGCCACTTCATTCACCGTCGACGCGACGCGAGGATGCACAGGACCGTACACGCGCTCTTCGATGCGCAGGGCATCGTGTAAGAGCGTGTCGGCCTCGCCAAATCGACCTAGGAAGATGGCCTGACGCGCCAGCATGGACTCGGCCGACGCCGTCTCGGGATGGTCATCGCCATACCAGCCGCGGATGATGCCTAACGCCTCGCGATAGTACTTCTGCGCTTCGACCTGGTTGCCGAGCTCATTTTGGACCGCACCGATGTTGATCAGGTCATCGGCGACGTGCGGATGGCGGGGCCCGAACAGGGAGCGGCTCATGGCCAGCAGCACGTGGTTGAGCGAATCGGCGACCTGATAGTTCCCGAGGTAGAAGTTCGAGTTGGCGAGTTCGGTCATGGTCTCGTTCAACTCCGGGCTCTCCGCCGACCGCGCGCGTTGAATGGCCGCGGCCTCCTGCAGCACCGTGATCGACTCCTGGTACGACCCCTTGTTTTCGAGGACTAGGCCTAGGGTACTCAAAGCGATGGCCAGGTCGGGGTGGTCTGGCGGAAAGATCTTGCGTGCCAGGGTCACGGCTTGCCGGGCGCTGGCCTCGGCATCGTCCAGACGGGCCTGGGCTGCCCGCAACAGGGCAATATCGCCTAACGAACGAACCACATCGGCGTGTTCTGGGCCCAGCACCCGGCGACGCTGACTCAGCGATAGCCCCAATAAGGTGTCCGCGCGTTCCAGGTTGCCGAGTTCTCGGTAGATGCCGCCTAACGTCGCATATAGCTCGGCTTGTACAGCGGGCTCCGTGCTCAAGCTGGCCGCCTCGTGCCGCCCGCGGTCCACCAGGGTGATCACCCGCAAACTCTCAGACGGTCCTGCCGCTTCGTCACCGCCCTCGAAGAGGTTAGACAGAAAGCGCTGGATACGCTGGGTGCGCGCGGCTTCTTGCAACGCGGCATCGCGCGCCGACGCCAGTCGTACCGTATAGAACGCCGTCAGCCCAATCACGAGTGCGAGTACGGCGCCAGCGATGGCTAAGCGCCCGGTGTTGCGACGCACGAACTTGCCCGCCCGATAGCCAAAGGAGTCCGGGCGCGCTTCCAGCGGCTCACCGCGCAAAAAGTGGTCGATGTCGCGGATCAGCGCGTCGGCAGTCCGGTACCGGCGCTCGCCGTCTTTGTGCATCGCCGTGAGGCACAACACGTCCAGGTCCTGCCAGGAGGAGTCCCGCGTGAGCGGCGCTCCGGCATGATTGCGTTTGGCGGCGAGAGAAGGTCGCTCGGGGGTGGCCTGAAGGACCACCAGCTCGGCTTCGGCCGGCGTCTTGTCGGACACATCGTGAGGCAACTGGCCGGTCAGCACCTCATACAGCACGACGCCGAGCGAATAGACATCGGTGTGAATGCCCGTGTGTTCGCCCCGCAGCTGTTCCGGCGCGGCATACGCGGGGGTCATGAACCGCATGCCGGTGCGCGTGGCGTCGGCGCGGCGTTCTCCCTCCTCGATCTGCTTGGCAATGCCGAAATCCAACAGCACCACGCTGCCGTCGTGACGGACCAGAATGTTCGACGGCTTCAAGTCGCGATGGACGATCAAGTGCTGATGGGCGTATTGCACGGCTTCGCAGACCACGCGAAACAATCGGAGCCGTTCGCGAACGTCCAGATTCCGCTCCCGGCAATACGTGGTGAGCGGAACGCCCTCGACATACTCCATCGCAAACCACGGCGTACCATCGGGGAGCGAGTCCGCGTGGTACAGTCGAGCGATTGAGGGATGGGTGAGTTGCGCCAGCGTGCGCTGTTCTGCCGTGAATCGTTCACGTCGAGCGGGTGAAAGCCAGGCGTCCCGCAGGATCTTGATGGCCGCCACGGCCGACAGGTCGTCGCGTTCGCCCAGGTACACCACGCCCATGCCGCCTTCGCCAAGGATTCGCGAGATGCGATAGGGGCCAAACCGCTCCCGGGGCAGGTCCGGCGCGCGATCGTTCAGGATCTCGCTAGCCACGTTCGCCAGGTTGCGATCAAGCAGGGAATCGCTACGGGCGTCCTCCGCCACAAGGGCCTGCACGCGCTCGCGCAGCTCCGTGTCCGAGCCGCAGGTCGCGGTCAGCCAGGCGTCGCGCTCATCCTCCGGCAGCTCAATCGCGGCATGGAACAGCTCCTGCACACGCTCCCACCGTTTGGCGTCCACGAGTCGGCGCCTACCGCGCTCGGAGGATCATCGGGCTCTCCCGAGTTCGTGGGCGAGATAGGCTTTCGCCGCGCGCCAGTCGCGCTGGACAGTGGCCTCCGACACGTCGAGCGCGTGTGCCGTCTCCGAAACATCGAGCCCGCCAAAAAAGCGATACTCGACCATCGCCGCTTGCCGCGGGCTCAGCGCCGCCAGCTGCTGCAGTGCTTCGTCCAGGGCCAGCAGGTCATCGGCACTGTTCCCGAGGTCGGCAACGGAATCGTCGAAGGTCACCATGGCAACGTCGGCGCCACCACGCTTGGATGCGCGCCGGCGCCTGGCCGCCTCAATCAGGATCTGACGCATGGCCCGGGCGGCGATGCGCTTGAAGTGCAAGCGGTCGGTTTGCGCCAGACCGGGGGTATCCGCCAGCTTCAACCAGGCTTCGTTGACCAACGCCGTCGGACTCAGCGTGGCGCTGGGATCTCCGCGCCGCACGGTGGAGGCCAAGCGGCGCAACTCCTCGTACGTCTCGCTGAACAGGGAGTCGATCGCCCGACGGTTGCTCGCGGCGTCCGGACCCGTGTCGTCGTCTTCGCGCCCGCGAGATGAACGTGACACCATCGACGGCTTGACCTCCTAGAACCGCGCCTTACGGCTTCAATCACGCGCCACGACTACGGCGCTCGGCCCATGCCAGACCGACGGACTGTAACGGTAGCGCTCGCCGCTCGAAGGCGCAATTTGCCCTGCGACAACGAACGCGAAGGCGCAACCACTATGTGGACATACAGTTATCGCGTTCCCAAGGAATCTCTCAGGGGGCAGGAGAACTCCCCCGTCGCTATTCGATGCGAGACTCGATGCGACGATCGGGCACGAACCACGTCAACGCTACCGCCACATACAGGACCACGGAGAACCAGGTGTTCACATAGGCCAACGGAATCGCGATCGCGTACAAAACGAGTGAGATCTTTCCCTTCACGTCGCGGCCCACGGCGGCGGCGAGCGTGGAATCGCGCCCGTGCGTGGCGATGATGCAGTAGGTGAGGATGGTGTAGGAGACCGCGGCCATCAGCAGGTTCACCCCGTACAGCGCGGTGGGGAGTGGGGCCAGGTGATTCTCTCCCATCCATCCAGTTGTGAATGGGACCAGCGACAGCCAAAAGAGCAGGTGGATGTTGGACCAGAGGATTCCCCCACTCACTTTGTGCACCGTGTGCAGGAGATGGTGGTGATTGACCCAATAGATGCCCAAATACACGAACGAAAGGACGTAGGTGAGCAGGATGGGAACGAGCGGTCGCAGGGCACCCACGTCGGCGTCGTGCGGCACCTTCAGCTCCAGCACCATGATGGTGATCAGGATGGCGATCACCCCGTCACTGAACGCCTCCATTCGCGTCTTGTTCATCGCGCACTCCCGGGACGAAACGGGAGGAGTTTAACAGCGAGACAGCCGATCGCTACCGCGGCGCCGCCCGTGGGCTAGGCCGACTGTGACACCGCGGCGACGCTCGGCGCGGTCACGAGACGATTTCGGCCCGCGCGCTTGGCCTCGAACAGGCGTAGGTCGGCGGCGCGCAGGAGCTCGGCGGCACTGGTGCCATCTGCCGGTGCCGACGCCACGCCTCCCGAGACTGTCATTCGAATCGCCACGCCCCCTGGGAGCTCGATGGGGTTGCGTTCGACCAAGGTCCGAAGGCGTTCGATGTTGTCCGCGGCGTCAGCCATGGACGCACTTGGGAAGGCCAGGGCGAACTCCTCGCCGCCCCAGCGTGCCACCAAGTCGGTTCGGCGCACGGATTCAGCGATCAGCCGCGAGACTTCGCGCAAGGCGGCGTCCCCCGCTTCATGACCATAGAGGTCGTTGATGCGCTTGAAGTGGTCGACGTCTACCATGGCCACACTCAACGGTTCTCGCAGGCGCGCGGCGCGCAGTACCTCACCGTGCAACCGCTCTTCGAAGGTGCGCCGATTGAGGAGCCGGGTCAGGGCATCATGCGTGGCGCTGGCGCGCACCTGCACGCTCCACTGGGCGATTGACCCGCAGCTGGTGGCGAACAGCAGCAGTGTCACGGCGCGCTCGATCTGCACCCCCCAGTCGAACGAGCCGTACATCGCGACATCAGGTGTTGTTGCTGACGGCCAGATGGCCGCACTCCAGGCGGCAACGCCCAAGTATTGAACGGCGGCCACGAGGCCGACGACTATCGGAAGCTTCGGATCCCAACGGACACACGTGCCGATGAGCGCAAAGAAGTAGGCCAGGAAGGTGACGCGACCGTTCACTGCCACCGACGGATGGTGTTGCATGAGATCTGCCACGTGCAACAACGTCACAGCGGTGACATCACCAAGGGCCGTGATCAGGCCTAAACCCCGTGGTCGAACGCCGTCTTTGGTGGCGACCAGCACGGCCGTCGCCAGTGCCAGACACACCAGGTCCACTGGAATAGCCTGACGGTACTCGAGATTCGATGGGTCCTGGATGACCACGGCGATTCCCAGGACAGTGAGACTGGCGATCAGTGCGAAGCGTGATCGCGCCACACGATGCTCTCCCTGCATCGGGAGGTCCGACGAGAGTGGGTCCCCTCGCCAGACGTCGAGCCACCACACGAGGATCGATTGAAAGGAGCGCATGGTCCAACCGGGGACGATGCAGGCTCGGGCCCCGCAACCGGGCCCTACGATACTGGCGGTTTTCGATCGTCGGGGGGTGCGAAATTCGAGAGAAAGACGCGCTCAGCGTCCGTCAACGAGTCGATGCCGGTCAGGCTGATCTTGTCGAGGAGCCGGTTGACTTCATCGCGATTCACTTCGTGAATGCGCTGCATGTCGATGGCGCGCCAATCGCCCACTTTCGTTGTGGACTTTGGCGTCCGCCTGACGACGTCAACCGTTCTTGGAGCGCGGGACCGTTCGATCCATTTGAGGTAGAGCCAGGCACCGAGGTAGCCGCCGAGGTGGGCGAAGTCGGCGACACCGCCGCGCGATCCGTTCAAGCCACTGTACAGTGACAGGGCCGTGGTGATCAGGACCAGGATGCGTGCCGGCACCGGTATGATGCCCCAGATGTAAATGGGCACGTTCGGCCAGAAGTGCGCGAACGCCATCATGACGCCAAACACGCCAGCCGATGCCCCGATGATGGGGGCGTGCGGGGCAAGCACTGTGGACAGCAGGGCACCGGCGATCCCGCTGGCAAAGTACAGCCTAACGAACCGGTCAGACCCCACCTGCTGTTCGACCTGCGGGCCAAAGAAGTACAGGCCGAGCATGTTGAACAGGATGTGCATGATGTCCCCGTGCAGGAACATGTACGTCACCACGGTCCACGGGCGCGTCAGGATCTCGGCGGGGACAAACTCGAACATCCCCGTCACCTGGGGCATGGTGAGCTGGAGGAAGAAAACGCCGATGTTGGCGTAGAAGAGACGGCGTACCCAGAGCGTCACGGAGTTGGTCGTGGAGACTCTGAAATCTACAAGGGCGGGAGTACGGACAAACAACGCCCTCCCGCCGTCGTCCGGGTTACCGTCCCAGCCAGTACGTGGCCTTGATCAGGAAGACGTTTTCGGGACGGTCGCGGAACAACGCGGCCCGATCCCGGCCAAAATCGAAGTCTCCCTGATCGCCGCTGCCCGAGCGCTGCTGGGTCCAGGCAAAGTACAGGGTGGATCCCGGCCGATATTCCCACCGGAGCACGGCCGTCCCGCGTAGGGAGCGGGCGCTGAAGTTGGGATTGGCGATGGTGAAGGGGGCCGCAGGCCCCGCGCCGTCAGGATCAACAGTGTACACGCGGGTGGCGGGATCCTGGGTGATCGTGCCGATGTCCGTACCGTAGTCGCGCTTGACCACGGATCGTGGGGCGGCGAACTCGCGGAAGCGCTGGTAGTCGCCACTGGCAAAGAACGGTTGCGCGTACAACTGCAACGTCACGTCCGGCGCAAACGTCCAGTTCACACGCGTATCCAGCGACAGCGTGCGCGTGTTCGTGAAGGCGAAGACATACCGCGTGCCGGAGAACGCCGTGGCCGTGGGGTCCGTTACCGCCGTGACATACTGTGCGGTGGCTTCACTTCGCTCGTAGGTGGGCGAGATCTGGATAAAGACGTTGGACGCAGGCTTGAGCGCCACGCCCGGTTGAATGGTCATCTGGTCCGCGTTCTCCTCGCTACCCTGGACCACTTCCACACTCAAGTCAAACACGGCACGCTGGCGAGCGTCCGTGGAGACTTGCCCATGGTAGAACTGGTAGCCTGATCGCTTCACGATCGGGCCGCCTCTCGTCAGGCGGTCGTCGAAGACCGTAGGGTGATTGATGTAAAACGCGCGGATGTTCCAGTAGTTCGGGAGTTCGACGCCCAGGTACGCTTGGCCCTGAAGGTCCGTGCGTACTCCCTCGAAATTGAACTGCTGCTGTCCCCCCGCCGACGTGAAAATGCTGCGGTACCAGCGTCCAGGGGTGGTCCATTGCCGCACGAGATTTCCGTTCATCCACCGATAGTCTGCGCGGTCCAGGTACGCGGCGTCATTGGTCTCAAAGGCCGGGCTGCGCCAATTCTGCGCCAGCTCCCACAGCCAGTTGCCGTTCTCTTTCGCCAAGCGGGTGTACAGTCCGTAGCCGTGCAGGGAGGTGAGGGTGGTGTCGTACCTGACATCGAACAGGCCGTCGCTCGTCACTTCGCGATCGGGGCGCTGGAAGTAGTGCGCACTGGAGCGCTGCGTGAGGGCAATGGCGCTCGCCGATCCCGCGACGTTCGAGCCGACGACGGATCCCCGCCAGGCATACGTGCGGTTCTTCCACGTATGATTCCAGTCGATCCCAATGGCCTCGGCGTGGCTTCGCAGCCGGTCAACGAGGATCGAGTCATCGCCGAGACGACGCGTGGTCGACGTGACGATCGCGCCGATCGTGGTGGCCCCCTGACGCAATTCCTTCTTCACGCGTCCCACGAAGTAGTTCGTCAGCGGCTCGACCGCCTGCTCAAAGATGCTCGGCGATCCTGCCGGTGCGGTGCGTGCCGTTTCCTTGTCAGCGACGGCGTCAAGGAGACCAATGGTGTACCCGCTGCTGGTTCGGCCGGTGATCTTGGCGGCGCCCAGAATCGTCGCATTGCTTGGTGCATCGGAGTAGGCGCTGTTCTGGCTGACGTAGTCCAGCAGTTGCGGAGGTCGGCCAATCCGGCGGGAGTACAGGACGCTGAGGGATGACATGTTGCTGCAGAAGTAGCAACTCGCTCCCCCGAAGTTGAAGGCACTTCGTCCTGCCACGAAGAACGGTCGCTTCTCATCGTAAAACGTTTCGTACGCCGAGAGGTTCAGCGACGCGGGGTCGACCTCTACCTGCCCGAAGTCGGGGTTGATCGTGGCGTCGAGGGTAAGGTTCGTCGTGAGCAACACCTTAGCATCGGCGCCCACGCTCACACCGGTCTCCGTTCCCGTGTGAAACGGGTCGCCGGTGGGCGTGGGTTTTACCTGACGGCGAGAGACGGCATAGGGCAGGAGCTCAACCTGGCGTGGCTGAGGCCCGAAGGTCAGCCCGTCCAAGTGCCCAAAGAAGGCGGCGCCGTTGTCCTCATTGCGACGGCGGAACGACCACATGTCCCGCTCATGCAGCCGATCCACGTAACGAAGGACCTGCAGCCCCCACGTTTGAGCCGACGAACGGGCAAATCGCAGTTGCGACAGGGGAATGCGCATCTCCGCCGACCAGCCTAACGAATCAACGCTGGCGGCCGCCTCCCAGATCGGGTCCCACGAGTCGTCGCCGTTGAACGAATCACCGCGGACTCCCGAGGGGTTCACTTCAAAGACCGCCTCATCGAGGTGATTGTGGTATGGGTCCAGGATGATGACGATCTTGTCGGACGTGAGCGAGTTGAACGAGCCATTGTCGCCGTTGGAGTCCAGGAGCTGATCGCGTCGCGCCAGCGGTGCGCGAATCCCCGCCGCACCGAGCGTATCGTACATCCGGGCGCCGATGAGGATGGACTGGTCGTCAAACAGCACACGCACTTCGGTGCGCTGCGTGGCGGGTGCACCCTCGGTTGGCACGATCTGTCGGAAGGCGGTGACCGGTTGCGCGGCCTGCCAAGCGGATTCAGTCAGACGCCCGTCCAATACCACTGAGCTTGTGCGCCGCGTCGACGTAACGACCACGGGGGTCGTCGGATGGATGGATCCCTGCGCCCGCGCGCTCGCGGCACAGGTGAGTGACACAACCATGCCTACGGTCGTGCTCGTGCCTAAGAAAAACCTGCGTGACGGCATAATGAAGGAGGAAGCCTGTGTACGACCAATCGGCGCCAGACAACGCACGTGACACGCCCTGTGACACCTACGAGGCGCTACGGGTTTGGATTCGTCAGGCAGAGACGGCGCATTTCACGTTGCCGCGCACGCGTTCGCGATCTATCATCGCGCAAACGTCCACGCATTCGATTCTTGGCCATGCGCACGCAACGTCTTCCGCACGTGGTAGTCATCGGCGGCTTCTTGGGAGCCGGAAAAACGACCGCGATTCAACGGTTCGCCAGGCACCTGACGGATCAGGGCATCCGCGTGGCGCTCATCACGAACGACCAAGGCCATCATCTGGTGGACACCGCGCTGCTTTCGAGTTGCGGGTACGACACGAGAGAAGTTGTCGGTGGATGCTTCTGTTGTCGGTTCGATGCGTTATTGGATGCCGCTTCGTACCTGACCTCAGATGTTGGTCCGGAGGTGTTGGTCGCCGAAGCCGTTGGCAGTTGCACGGACCTGGCGGCGACAGTCACCTACCCGCTGCAGCGCCTGTTTGGTGACCGATACACGGTGGCGCCGCTGAGTGTGCTGGTCGATCCCGTTCGCGCGCGCCGCACCTTTGGGCTGGAGGACGGTGATCGATTCTCGCCAGATGTCGAGTACATCTATATGAAGCAGCTCGAAGAGGCGGACCGCATCGTCATGACGAAGTGCGACCTGCTGTCTGACGACGCCATCAACGAACTTGGCCATACGCTCGCCTCGCGGTACCCACAGGCGCAGGTGATGGCCGTGTCATCGCGCGACGGACTGCACATGGACGAATGGTTCCATGACCTCCTGTTCGGCACGCAGCAGGCACGTGGCACGATGGAGGTAGACTACGAGCGCTACGCGTCAGGCGAGGCGGAGCTGGGATGGCTCAATGCCACCCTGCGCGCCACCGCGACGCAACTATTCGATGGGAATGCCGTACTGTATGAGCTGACGGAGGCGGTGCACCGTGGACTGCGAGAAAGCGGCTTGGCCGTGGGGCACCTGAAAGCCTCCCTGCAGGCACTGGACGGCTCTGAGGGTGGGGTGGCGAGCATCAATAGCGTCCGCAGCGATGCGCCCCCTGAGCTGGGCCTTCGTCTCGAACGGGGGGTCCAGGATGCTCGCATCCTGGTCAACGTCCGGGCGCAGGGATCCCCTGAACAGTTGAAGCTGCTGCTGGAGCAGGCCGTC
Source organism: Gemmatimonadaceae bacterium (assembly GCA_046327745.1). GTDB lineage: Bacteria > Gemmatimonadota > Gemmatimonadetes > Gemmatimonadales > Gemmatimonadaceae > JABAQJ01. The sequence continues at coordinate 41,903 of JAXLXV010000016.1, forward strand.
GCGACCGGGATCGATCGCGACGTGCACTGGACCATGGAAGAGGTCGAAGCGTTCCGTCCCGCGGCACCCCGGCCGACGCATCGCGTCCCAGGGTGAGTCGACCTGAGGTCAGCTGACGGCACGCCCACTGGCGCGCCGTCAGCCGCTTCTCAAGCGCGTGGCGTGTACTTGATCTCCTTCACCGCAATGGTCCCCGACGCCGCGCGCACGAAGGGTCGTCCATTCCGGACGCCGACGGTGCCGTATCCCGTCGCCGTGGCAAGGAAGCAATGGAAATCCCCGCGAACTGATGGTGTCAGGTGCAACACCTGTTCGACTGCGTCGTAGCGGGCGCCGCTCAACCCCTGCAACAGCGCGTACGACGACAGCGCGCGCGCATACCAGTGTCCGCACTCGTATTCGTCAAAGGGGTTCCGGACGCGACCATCGTAGCGATCGCGGCAGGCGCGCACGATGTCGAGTCCTTCTTGTACGCGACCCATCAACATGAGATGTGACGCCACCTGGTATTCGATGCCGGTCCACACCTCGTTCGAATAGACGAATGGCAGCGAGAGTTCGCCTCCCTTGGGCCACGTACACAGCAGCAACCCGCCCTCGTTGCCGTTGGCATAACTCGGGCGCTGTGGATTTGGGTACGCGGAGAGGTCTTTCTTCAAGTTGTACTTATGCACGGCGACCAGATGGCTCGAGACCTTTTTCGCGTCCATCACCTGGCCAACTCCACATACCATGGCCAGCCAGCTGCCCAGCACACCGTCGGAAAGGCAGCCCTGGCCATACTGGTACTTGGGCCCTTCTTTCTCGAGCAATGCCCGCGCTTCGGGCGAGTACTCGTTGATGCCTAACAACGCATTCTGGTCGGCGGTCTTGCTGGCGCGCAGGTTCTTCCACTCGACTTTCTGGATGAAGTACTCGCCGTCGAACAGCTCCGACTCCGCGCGCTGGGTGCCCTTGTTCAACAGTTCGGCATACAGTGCGGTGTTGGCGTCCGACGCCTTGCCCATGGCGAGGGCGGCCGTGAGCGCCCCGAGGTAAAACGAGGTGATCATGCCATCGGGGCCCCAGAACTCGATGTCGTACGTGTTGTGGTGGGGTTCCTCGCACCAACCCTTGTGCTCCGGATCCCACGTCTCGATGCAGTAGTCGATCGAGGCCTTCACGCGCGGCCACATCGAACGCATCCAGGCCGTATCTCCGCTGATGCGCCACTCGCGATACACCTTCATGATCCCGCCGAGTTGTCCATCGCTGGCGGCATGGAAATCGTGCACCTGCGGACGGATGGGCAGCGCCGTTCGAAACGCCTGATGCCCTCGCTCATCTTGCGATGGCCCAAATTCCGTTTCGCGGAGCGTCCGTTCCAGGGCAGGGAATAGATGGGGAATCGCCTGCGCGTAGTTCCACACGTGCGTGCACGTGCCCGCACAACAACCGCGTTGGTCAAAGCACCCCTCCCAACCCCACAGGCGCCCATCGGTCTGCCGGAGCAGGGTCGGCGACTTCAGGATGGTGAGGTTGGCCGCCACGGCCTCCATCACTTCGCTGGGCAACGAGGAGTCGTAAAACGCCTTGGAGAACTGCTCGCTGCGAGTGCGAAGGTCCGTGAACTGCGTGCTCCAGTAAGAATTGACTTCGTCGATCGAAGCAAAACGGCCGGCATACCACGGCTTGTGTGTCGGACCGTTCGGTGGTGCCCCAGGCGCCGGCGGCGTCGTTCCGGGGTCCGTCCCGCGACGGATCCGGCTGTTCGGCGAGTACCAGGCCAGGCGAACGGTGATCGTGCGGCGAGCGCCTGCCGCCAGCTTCAACGGTACAAAGAGCGAGGCACCGGGCGAAGGACTCCCCTCGGCAATCGGAGGACGTGCGACGACGTTACCGGCCGCCACGTCCTTCCAGGCCATCGTGAGTGGGTCCCACCACCCCCCGCGGAACCAGGCGTGATTCACGGCCGCCCCGTTCTCGCTGACGGACGCCGAGAAGGACGACTCTTTCCATGCCTCGTCCGCCTTGCCCGCGGTCCATAGCACGAAGCCCCCCGGCGTTGCCTTGACGGCGCGCTGATCGGCGTCCTCAAGGGGCAAGAAGTTCTTGGCGTTGAAGGAGAACACGGCGTCCACCGGCGTGGCCCCGGTGTTTGTGAACTCGTACTCCAGCGCCGCCACCGGAAGGCTCGAAGCGTCCGCGTCCCCAGGCACAAAGGGACTCCACCCCGTCAGGCGAACCGTCACCGGCACCGCATCATCGCTCAGGGCGACGGTCCCAAACGGGAAACGCGTCTTGAACGAGGCTCGCCGGAATCGGGGGAGTCCGTAAGACGCGCCCTCGTCACCGTTGGCGGCGTCCCGGACCCCAAAGAGCTTCCACCCAGGGACCGGCCCCTCAATGACGCGGGCCACCGGCTTCGACCCGCGAATCGAGAGGGCGGCAAAGACGCAGGGACCGTTGAAGACGTCTGGCTCATTCCGGATGGATACATGTGACATCGCCCCGGTGCCCTCCAGACAGACCATGCCGGCGCCAATGCCGCCCATGGGGAAGGCCAGACGGTTTAGTCGCGCGCCATCGTACGCGACGTCGTACGGGACCGGGGCGGGCGCCACGCCGGAGGCCGTCTTGGGGGAGGTGTCCGGTGCCGGGGTTAGGACGTCAGGATCGACGACCCCGACGGCCGACAACGCACCAAGCGCTGAAGCTGACCGCCTAACGAATTCGCGACGCGGGAGGTGCGAAGATTCCATCGGAGTCGAGGGCTGGGGGGGGCGAACGGCAGGGTCGTCCGGGGCTATCCCGGGGCCCGATCCGCGGACGAAAATGGGGCGGTGGGCGGGGCCCGGCAACCCCAGCCGTCCCCCGGGGCTGCCACGCCGGCGCCGGCGACTGGCGTCCCGGCGCAACGGCCGCTACGATGTCCGCGTTAGGTCGCCCCGCGCCCCGCGCGGCACGTTAGACGTTAGGCACCCCTGGCACAGGAGATGGAGCATGGGAGCGAAGAAGAGCGCGACGCCGGCGGAAGGCGCTTGGGCGTGGGTCTTTGCTCCGCGGAAAAGCGGGGAGCGTCGCTATTGGCTCGTGAAGTCCGAGCCTGATGTCTTCTCCTTCGACGACCTGTGGCGGTCCCCGGGAAAGACGACGCAATGGGATGGGGTCCGCAATTACACCGCGCGGAACTTCCTCCGCGACGGCATGAAGCGCGGCGACCAGGTGCTGTTCTACCATTCCAGCACCAAACCCCAAGCCGTGGTGGGTGTGTGCGAGGTGGTCCGTGAGGCGTATCCTGACGCCTCCGCCCTCGACCCAAAGCACCCTGCTTTCGACGAAGACTCCCGAGCAGACGCCCCCACCTGGTTTATGGTGGACCTGAAGGCGGTCGAGCGGCTCGAACGGCCGGTGACGCTGGCGGAGATCAAGGCGTCCAAAGCCCTGAGCCAAATGGCGCTAATTCGGATCGGCCGGCTCTCTGTGACCCCCGTCACCCCCGCCGAGTGGAAGACACTCCAGGCGATGTCACGAGGCTAGACACTTTGGCGTTGGGAATGAACTGCAGATGAACCCCGTTACGGTGTAGCTGTCGAAGCGTCGTTTTACTAACCTACCGCTGGATGCCACAGCGCCTAACGCGTGTAATGAACGTCAGTTAAACCATCGCGTTTGCGACGTGGCGCACAGTCGACAGGTCAAATTACAACGTAGGTTATCGACGCTCGAACGTGTATCTGCTGGTGACGGGAATTGACCACGCTGCTCCCGTGGTCGTTCGTTGATTTGCAACACCCCCTGCAACGCCACATATGACGTCTATCCGAGCCGCTACTCCAGCGGCGCAGCCGGCCACGCCCCAGCGACCGAAATCGTCGCGGTCCGTGGAAGCGTTTTCGGTGCCAGCGCCACGCGCCGCGCCGCGCCAGCGGCAGGCGCCGAGCAGCGTTCCCGTCATCCTTATCGTCGGGATCCTCGCCGCGGTCAACGCGTGGGGCATTCCGTACTACCTGTCGGACCAAGCGGCACGCGTGAGGAATCCGCTGCATGACTGGCTGAAGGCGTCTGGGTACGTTGGCCAAAGCGCCGGGATCCTGGCGCTGATCGTGTTCATTTTCCTGTGGCTGTATCCGCTGCGCAAGAAGTGGAAGAAGTTGGCCTTCACCGGTTCCATCGGGAAATGGCTGGACGTCCACGTCACCACGGCCATCGGGCTGCCGTTGCTGCTGACGATTCATGCCGCGTGGCGATCGGACGGCGTGATTGGTCTTGGATTCGACGCCATGCTGGTGGTATGTGCCAGCGGCGTCGTAGGGCGCTACTTGTACACGCGCATTCCGCGAACGCGCACGGGGGTGGAGCTGACGCGGGATGAAGTGGCCAAGAAGCGAAAGGAGCTGGTCGCCGAAATTGCGGAAGCCACCGGGCTGACGTCGGCAGCGATTGAGCAGTCGCTGGACGTCGGCAGCGGGGCGCAGGCTGGCGGGGGGGCCTGGTCCGCACTCACACAGCTGGTCACGAACGATGTGCGTCGCTGGCGCTTGTCACGCGAACTGCCGAAGCGCTGGGCATCGCTGGCGCCCAATGCCAAGGCCTTGGATCCGCAGCGCATGAAGAAGGCGGTGCGACTGGCGAGCCGAGAGATCGCCTTGACCCAGCAAAGCAACATGCTGGACGCCACGCACAAGCTCTTCCGGTTTTGGCATGTAGCGCACCGGCCGTTTGCCCTGACGGCGCTGGTCGCTGTCATCATCCACGTGACGGTCGTCGTCGCCCTCGGATCCACCTGGTTCTATTAGTTCATGCAAGCGCTCCTGACCACGCTGGGCTTCTTTGCGCTGACTGGATTCTTCATCTGGTTGCACCTGCGCAAAGGGTCGCATGCCTCCAGCACCCCGCAGGCCCCGGCGAAGGCGTCGGGGCCGCCGTGCGTTCGGTGTAGCGTACCGGTGCCTGCGGGGTCGGCGTTTTGTCCGGGGTGCGGCATTCCGCAGCAGATCTACGAGATCATCGCCGCGCCAACGGCCGCCGGAGGAGGAGACACCGGTGATCCCGCCGCGGCCAAGGCCTTGGTCCGCGCCGACATGTGCGTCGGCTGCGCGACCTGCGTGGCTGCATGCCCGGAGCCCGGGGCGATCCTTATGCGCGGCAAGCTGGCGGTGGTGGACAATGCCCTCTGCAAGGGCCATGGCGAGTGCGTCGCGGCCTGTCCCGTTGGCGCCATCTCCGTGACCACGGGCGCCGCCGTGAACCGGGTCATGGTGCCGCAGCTGGACGGCAACTTCGAATCGAATGTGCCGGGGCTGTACATCGTCGGCGAACTCGGCGGCCGGGGCCTGATCAAGAACGCGATTAACGAAGGGAAGATTGCGGTCGACTCGATCGCCCGTATCATGCCACCAGACATCGCCCGTCCGAGTGCCGAAGAAGGGGTCGTGGATGTGGCCATCGTCGGTTCGGGCCCCGCTGGACTGAGCGCTGGCCTGGAGGCGTTGCGGCGCGGCCTCTCGTACGTGGTGGTCGAACAAGGCTCCCTGTCCGATACCGTCCGCAAGTACCCCCGGCACAAGTTGCTGCTGGCGGAACCGGTCGCGATCCCGCTCTATGGCGACCTGTGGGTCGCCGACGCCTCCAAGGAGACGTTGCTCGAGGTGTGGGAGACCATCGTGGCCAACACCGGCCTGCAGGTCCAGACCGGACAGAAGGTCGAGCAGGTGCAACGCGAGGGCGCGCTCTTTGCCATTCGCACGCCGGAGACAACCTATCGCGCCCGGCGCGTGGTGCTGGCCATGGGACGCCGTGGCACGCCGCGGCGATTGAATGTGCCGGGCGAAGACCTGGCCAAGGTGTTCTACGACATCGTCGAGATGGAAGCCTTCGAGGGCCGGCGCGTGCTGGTGATTGGCGGCGGTGACTCGGCGATCGAATCGGCGTTAGGCCTCGCCAACCAGGATGGGGCCCAGGTGCTGTTGTCATACCGCGGCGAGAATTTCACGCGCATCAAGGACCGCAACCGCGAGAAGATCGACAAGGCCATCGCCAAGCAGCGTGTGAAGGTCATCTTCAAGAGCGAGGTACGCGAGATTCGGGAAGACGTCGTGGTGCTGGACGTCCAGGGCAACACGACCATCCTGCCAAACGACGACGTCATCATCCGCATCGGTGGCGAGGCACCCTACGCGTTCCTGGAACGCCTCGGGGTGCGTTTGGTGCACAAGGACATTCCGGTGCCTCAGGCGCCGGCGCTCGCGGGATGACGGCGCATGCATCCCGCTGGTCGGATCGCTTCGCGCGCGCATGGTGGGTGGGCCTGGCCATGAGCGTCGCGGCGTTTCTCCCAGGTCGCCTCCGGGCGCAGATCTCGCCCGGCCCACTCGCTCGCGCGCATGCCGAGTTCGAGGGGGCAACGAATTGCATCCAGTGTCATGGACTCAAGCGCGAGCCGATGTCCCAGATGTGTCTGGCCTGTCACAAAGAAATCGCCTGGCTCATCGAAAAGAACCGTGGCTACCATCCGAAGGAAGTGAAGGTCGCCAAGAAGGAATGCGCATCGTGCCATCCGGATCATGCCGGCACGGGATTCAAGATGATCGATTGGCCTGACGGATCGGCCGAAAAATTCGATCATAAGAAGGCCGGTTGGCTGCTGGAGGGAAAGCACGCTGAGACAAAGTGCGAGAAGTGCCACACAACAAAGTTCCGCACCGGACCAGCTGCAACGCTCTCCAAGCGCAAGAATAGCGCGGGATGGGTGGGGCTGGAGACGGACTGCATCTCCTGTCACAAGACTGACGACGTTCACAAGGGCGACCTGAAAGACCGCTGCGAGTCCTGCCACGACGCCAAGGACTGGACGCATGCGCCCAAGTTCGACCACGACAAGAGCGACTACCCGCTCACCGGAAAGCACACGGATGTGGAGTGCGACAAGTGCCACATCACGCCCAAGCTGCCGGTCCGCCAGAACGCCGACGGTGAGCGTGTGGGCACCTTCAAGCCCGTGCCGTTCAAGGAGTGCTCATCGTGCCACGCCGATCCGCACAAGGGCAGCCTTGGGGCCAAGTGCAGCGACTGTCACGTGACCCGAGGATTTCAGATCATCGACAAGAGCGGCTTCAATCATCAAGTCACGAAGTATCCATTGCGCGGCAAGCACGTGTCGGTGACCTGCGAAAAATGCCACGGGGCGAATCTGGCCAAGAAGACGATGCCGTTCGCCCGGTGCATCGACTGCCACACCGACACGCACAAGGGTGAGGCGACGCTGGTAGGGAAGTCCGTCGACTGCGCGTCGTGCCACAAGGTCGAGGGCTTTGCTCCATCGACCTACACGGTGGCCCAGCATCAGACGGCCAAGTACCCGTTGCAAGGGAAGCACGCCACCGTAAAGTGCGCGCTCTGCCACACACCGGTCAGCACGGCACCAGGTGTCCAGCGCATCGCTCGAATCCGCGTGGAGTCCTCGAAGTGTTCGAGCTGTCACCAGGATGCCCATGGTGGCGAGACCGCCGCGCGCCCGGATGGCGGTCTCTGCGAGAGTTGTCATGCGGTGGCCGCCTTTGCGCCGAGCACGTTCGACGTGAAGGCGCACGCTTCGCTGGCCGTGACCCTGGAAGGGCGACATGGCCAAGTGCCGTGCGCCGCGTGCCATGGTCCGACTCGTCCTGGCCTGTCGACGCTGACGGCACCGGCTGCACGCAAGGCGAAGCTGACGCTCAAGCTCAAGGAAAAGACATGCGACGGATGTCACGTGGACCCGCATGCCGGCCGCTACAGCTCCAAGGGATCCGTGGCGGTGGCGAACGGCTGTGCGACCTGCCATAACGCCGTCGCGTGGCGTCCCTCCACGTTGACGCTGGCGGTTCACGCTACGTTCACGTACGCGTTGGACGGCGGTCATCGCACCGTGCCGTGTGTGGCCTGCCATGATGAAATGAAGGTGAAGCCGGCAGCCGCGACGTTGCTGCAGACCGCGCGCGGGGTTGCCTCATTGCCATTTTCAACCAAACGCGGCACCACCTGCGTCACCTGTCACGAGAATCCGCACGGCGACCAATTCGCCCACCGGAAGGACAAGGGCGTGTGCGAAGGATGTCACGCGGTCGAGGCGTTTGTGCCGGCCGTCAGATTCAATCACGATAAAGACGCCGCGTTCGCGCTGGCGGGAGCGCATGCGAAGGTTCCGTGTGCGTCCTGTCACAAGGTGAACGCCGCCGATCGTCGTATACTGTACCGGCCACTCTCCAGCAAGTGCGAGAGCTGCCATGCCGGTACTCTGCCGAAGGGAGACGCATGACTCGCCCGCGCCTGCCGTTCATCCTGCTTTCATTCTTACTCTGGCCGCTGCACCTGACGGCCCAGCAGGGCGCTGGAGTTCCTACGCGCACAATCAATCCGCACGGAACGTCGGTGCGCGAGACCTGCAGCGCGTGTCACGGCCCGAATAGCTGGACGCCGGCTCGGATTACCAAAGAGTTCCGTCACGCCGAGAACACGTTTCCGCTGATTGGCGCGCACGCCACCGCCGCCTGCACCAGCTGCCACACGTCCTTGAATTTCACCACGGCGGTCAAGAGCTGCGCAAACTGCCACAGCGACATCCATAAAGGAGAGCTTGGGGCCGACTGCGCCCGGTGTCACACGCCGCGCTCGTTTACCGATCGCGCGACGATGACGCGCATGCACCAGCTGACGCGCTTCCCCTTGCGGGGCGGGCACGCTACGGTGGCGTGCGAATCGTGTCACCCAGCGACTCGTTCCGGCCAGCCACAGTTCCTGCGCGCCAACACGACGTGCATGAGCTGCCACGCGACCACCTTCCGGCAGACGACGTCACCGCCGCACGTGGAACCAGCCTTCTCGCCCAATTGTACGGTCTGTCACACGACCACGACGTGGGCGGGTGGCAAGTTCGACCATGCGCTGACGTTGTTTGCGCTGACGGGATCGCACACCAAGGCCCGCTGCGCGGACTGCCACGCCGACAAGGTCTACCACGGCAAGAACATGGAGTGCGTCTCGTGCCACCAGAAGGATTACAATGGCACCCTCAATCCGCCGCACTCGCAAGGCTTCCCAACGACCTGTACGACCTGCCACAACACGGTGCGCTGGCAGGATGCGACGTTCGATCACTCGCAGATGACCCGGTTCGCGCTGACCGGCGCCCACCGGACGCTGGCGTGCGTGAACTGTCACGGGGACAAGACCTACAAGGGCCGCAGCATGGAGTGCGTCTCCTGTCACCAGGGGACCTATGACAAGACGGTGTCGCCGAAGCACTCGGCGGCCGGCTTCAACACCGCCTGCGCCGCCTGTCACACGACCGTTCAATGGAAGGGCGCTCCGTTCGATCACAACACCGCGACGCAGTTCGCCCTGACGGGCGCCCACCGGGCGGCCACGTGCGACCAGTGTCACGCGGACAACGTGTTCAAGGGCAAGCCCATGACGTGCGTGTCCTGCCACCAGACGGACTACAACACGTCGAAGATTCCCCCGCATGCGGCCGCCGCGTTCCCGACCACGTGCCAAAGCTGCCATACCACGACGCAGTGGAAGGGCGCTGCCTTTGACCACAACACCACAAAGTTTGCCCTGACGGGTGCCCACAAGGCCGCCCTGTGCATGGACTGCCATTCGGACAACGTCTTCAAGGGCAAGCCCATGACCTGTGTGTCGTGCCACCAGGCCGACTACAATGCCGCGAAGATCCCGCCACACGGCGCTGCTGGCTTCTCCACCGTGTGTCAGTCGTGCCACACGACCGTCCAGTGGCAAGGGGCCAAGTTCGATCATACCGCCACCAAGTTCCCGTTGACTGGCTCGCACGTGACCGTGACGTGCGCGACCTGTCACAGCGACGGCGTCTATGTCGGCAAGCCAACGGCGTGCGAGTCGTGCCACCTGACCAAGTACAACGCGACCACCAACCCGAACCACAAGACGGCGGGATTCCCGACATCCTGCATCGGATGCCACAACACCACCGACTGGGTTGGTACGCCATTCGATCACGCGAAGACGAACTTCCCGCTCACCGGCGCGCATAAGGCCGCCCTCTGCAATGACTGCCACAGTGATGGCGTGTACAAGGGCAAGCCGACGGCCTGCGTGTCGTGTCACCAGACGGAGTACAACAACACCAAGAACCCGCCGCACGCCTCGACGGGATTCTCCACCACCTGCCAGACCTGCCACAACACGACGCAGTGGACGGGCGCCGTGTTCAATCACAGCAACACCCAGTTCCCGCTGACCGGGGCGCACATCGCCGCGACCTGCAACGCCTGTCACTCGGACGGCGTGTTCAAGGGCAAGCCGACGGTCTGCTCTGCCTGCCACCTGAACGACTACAACTCGGCGGCCTCGCCCAATCACAAGGCGTCGGGCTTCCCGATGTCGTGCGAGACGTGCCACACGACGACGGCTTGGAAAGGAGCGCCGTTCGACCACAGCAAGACGCTGTTCCCACTGACCGGCGCGCACTTGGCCGCCACGTGCAACGATTGTCATAGCGATGGCGTGTACAAGGGCAAGCCGACGGCCTGCGTTTCCTGTCACCAGACCGACTACAACGGCACGAAGAATCCACCGCACGCCGCAGCTGGCTTCTCCACGCTCTGCCAGAGTTGCCACACCACCACGCAGTGGAAAGGCGGGACCTTCGACCACAATGCGACGAAGTTCCCGCTCACCGGCGGGCACTTGGCGGCGACCTGTCTGGATTGCCACGGCGATGGCGTCTACAAGGGCAAGTCGATGGTCTGCTCCTCATGCCACATGCCGGACTACAACGCGACCGTATCACCGAACCACAAGGCATCCGGCTTCCCGACGACGTGCGAGACCTGTCACACGACGACGGCGTGGAAGGGGGCACCGTTTGATCACAGCAAGACCCTGTTCCCGCTGACGGGCGCACACCTGTCCGCCACCTGCAACGATTGTCATAGTGACGGCGTGTACAAGGGCAAGCCGACGGCTTGCGTCTCGTGTCACCAGACCGACTACAACGGGACCACGAACCCGCCGCATGCGGCCGCCGGATTCTCCACGCTGTGCCAGACCTGCCACACCACGACGCAGTGGAAGGGCGGCACGTTCGACCACTCCAAGACACTCTTCCCGTTGACTGGGAAGCACACGACGGCCACCTGTCTGGACTGCCACGGTGACGGCGTATACAAGGGCAAGTCCATGCTGTGCATTTCGTGCCACCAGACGGAGTGGAACCAGACGACCAAGCCGAATCACGTGCAGTCCGGGTTCCCGACAACCTGCGAAACGTGCCATACCACCACCCAGTGGTTAGGCGCCGTCTTCAATCACAACACCACCAAGTTCCCGCTGACCGGCGCGCACCTGGCGGCCACCTGCATGGATTGCCACTCCGACGGGGTGTACAAAGGCAAACCGACCGCCTGCGTCTCCTGCCATCAGGCGGACTACAACGCAACCACCAATCCGCCGCACGCCACGGCCGGCTTCCCCACGTTGTGCGATCAGTGTCATACCACGGTGAAGTGGCTCGGCGCGGTGTTCGACCACAGCAAGACGCTCTTCCCGCTGACGGGCTCGCACCTGGCGGCCACGTGCCAGGACTGCCACGGTGACGGCGTCTACAAGGGAAAGCCGACCACCTGCGTCTCCTGTCACCAGACTGAGTACAACGCCTCGACGAACCCGCACCACATTCCGGCCGGCTTCTCCACGCTATGCCAGAGCTGCCATAACACGACCAAGTGGCCGGGGGCGCCGTACGATCACACCAAGAACACGAGCTTCCCGCTCACCGGCGCCCACATCGGGCAGCAGTGCATCGCCTGTCATGCGAGCAAGGTGTACAACGGCCTGCCGACCACCTGCGTCTCGTGTCACTTGACGGACTACAACAACACGACGAGTCCCAAGCATAGTACCAGCGGATTCCCGACCACGTGTCAGGACTGCCACAACACCACGCAGTGGCTGGGCGCCACGTTCGATCACGACAAGGCATACTTCCCGATCTATTCCGGCAAGCACCAAGGCAAGTGGTCTCGCTGCTCGGATTGTCACGTGAACGCCAATAACTACCAGGTGTTCGAGTGCATCCTGTGCCACGAGCACAGTAACAAGTCGAAGGTGGACGCCGATCACCGGGGCAAGAACGGGTATCAGTACAACAGCGCCGCGTGTTACTCGTGCCATCCCACCGGCCGGGCGAATTGATGCTCCGGCGTTGGCGGCAGATGTTGAGCCTGGCGGCGGCCATCGCGGCGCCGCCCATGGGAGCGCAGGCCACCGCCGCCGCACCCGCGGCGGCGCAAGCACCGCCGAGCGTGGCGTGGGCCCATATCTCGTACATTTCAGGCGGCACCGTCTACCTGGATGTCGGATCCAAGCACGGCTTGCAGACGGGCGCGCGTCTCGAGGTCATTCGAGGCACCCAAAGCATCGGCGAGTTGACGGTGGCGTACATCTCGTCTACCCGCGCGGCCTGCACCATCGCGCGTAACAGTGTGGAGCTGGCGGTGGGCGACTCGGCGCGCTTTACGCCGGTCGTGGCGCCAGAGCCAGCGGCCGTGGCGGCCAGCGCCTCCACGGCCGGCGGCACCACACCCACGGCCGCGCGACGATCGTCCATCCACCACAATGCACTCCGCGGACGCCTTGGCGTGCGCTATCTCTCCGTGGACCCGGGCGGCGGCGGCGCCAGCTGGACGCAACCGGCGTTCGACCTGCGGCTGGACGGACACTCGATGGGTGGGAGCCCCTTGGGCGTGGTCGTGGACGTGCGTGCCTATCGCCAACGATCTGGGGCCAGCGGGCGCAATGCCTCGGCGTCCACTCGCGTGTATCAGGGGTCGATTGAGCTGGCGAGCCCGAACTCACCGGTTCGCGTCGCCATGGGCCGACAGATCACAGGTGCCCTCTCGACGATCGGAATTTTCGACGGTCTGACTATCGAGGCGAACGGCTCGCATTTCAGCGGCGGCGCCGTCGCTGGCTCGCAGCCGGACGCCCAGACATTTGGTCTCTCCGGAGAAATTCGTGAGTACGGTGCCTACGTACAGGCCCACAACAAGGCCGACGGTTCCGGCGTCTGGTCCATGACGCTCGGCGGCATTGGGTCATACGACAAGGGACAGATCGACCGTGAGTTTGCCTACGTGCAGGGGATGATCGTTTCGCGCAACTTCAGCCTGTACGCCACGCAAGAAGTCGACGTCAATCGCGGGTGGAAGGCCGACGTCGAGGGGCGCTCCACGATCCCGACGGCCACCTTCGCCACGGCGCGTTGGTCCCTGACGGACGCATTCTCCCTGAACGCCGGCTACGACAACCGGCGAAGCGTCCGCCTGTATCGGGACTTTGTGGATCCAGAACTGGAATTCGACGATGCCTTCCGGCAAGGCGGATGGGCTGGCTTCTCCATCAACGCCGGTCGCCATTTCCGGATGTACACGGACGCCAGGCAGAGCAAAGGTGGCACCGGTGGTGATGCCCAGTCGTATACCGGATCGTTAGGCTTATACCGCATGACGGTGCTTGGCCTAGGTCTGCAGGTCCGCGCGACGCAGTATTCCGGTTCGGTCGCCCAAGGGCAGCTGATGTCCGGATCGCTCGAGTTGAATCCGTGGAACAAGTTCCGGCTCGAAGCCAGCAGTGGCACGCGCGTCGATACGCGCGATCCGACGGGCACGGGCCTTCCCAAGAGCCGATTGGACTGGCAGGGGTTGGACGCGGACTTCGGCATCGGGCGCTCCTTCTATGTGATCCTCTCTGGCTATAGCGAGAAGGGAGACGCTGGACGCAGCCTACAGTCCTACGCTGGATTGAGCTGGCGGTTCTAGGCCGCTCGCGTACCCGCCCGTCAACCCGGCTGATGAGGCCGACGGATGAATAGGCGACGTCAGGACAGTAGCTAGGCTAATGCCTCATGCGGGGACCTAGGGATGGGGTGGCCCCGCCCATGGGTTGCGAACTGACGCGCCGAGCTGTTGCGGTTGGCCTTGTCGCCGATGGGTGCGCCCCTCAGCTTGCACGGGTCCTCGAGATCCGAATCGATGTCACCCCTCCCGACTACTCAGCGCTCGTTGACCGCCGGCTCCGTGCTGGCGGGGCGCTACGTCGTGCAGCGCGTGGTGGGGCAGGGGGGATCGGCGACCGTGTACCTGGCGACCGATGACAAGCATGGGCGCCCTGTGGCCATCAAGGTGCTCCACGCGGAAGTGGCGGCGGCGGTCGGCGCCGAGCGCTTTTTGCAGGAGATTCGGATCGCGGCGCGCCTCACGCATCCCCACATCCTTGGGCTGATCGACAGCGGTGAGTCTGACGGCAACATCTTTTACGTCATGCCGTTTGTGCCTGACGGATCATTGGCCGACCGGCTGAAGCGGGATGCGCCGCTGCCTCTCGCCCAGGTGCAACGCGTGGTGCGCGAGATCGCAAGCGCCCTTGATTTCGCGCATCAGAGCGGGTTTGTGCACCGGGACGTCAAGCCACAGAACATCCTCTTCAGTGATGGGCATGCCCTGCTGGCGGACTTTGGTGTGGCGCGCGTGTGCGGACGCACCGTGGCGCAGGCGATCACGACGAGCGGGTTGGTGGTGGGTACGCCGGAGTACATGAGTCCAGAACAGGCGAGTGGGGACCCAGAGGTCGGCGAAGCCAGTGACCAGTACAGCCTGGCGTGTGTGGCCTTTGAAATGCTGACGGGGGAACCGCCGTTCCGCGGACCGAACGCACAGGCGACGCTTGCCAAGCATGTCTTGGATGCGCCGCGTGTCGTGCGCCTCCTGCGCCCCGATGCGTCGCTTGCTGTGGATCGTGCCGTGGCGCGGGCGCTGGCGAAGCAGCCCACGGATCGGTTCACCAGCCTGAGCGCCTTTGCCGACGCACTAGGAGGCGATGGAGCTGGCGGCCCGGTCGTTATGGACGGCGACCTTTCGCTGTATATCGCCGTGTTGCCATTCGTCAACGCCAGCTCCGACCCGGAAAACGAGTACTTGAGCGATGGCATCACGGACGAATTGATCAGCGCACTGGCCAAGGTGGATGGTTTGCGCGTCGCCTCCCGCACTTCCGTGTTCGCGTTAAAGGGACGAGCACAGGACGTCCGTGCGGTCGGGGCGTTGCTCGGAACGACGTGGGTTTTGGAAGGAAGCGTGCGCCGTGCCGGCGATCGCCTGCGACTTGCCATTCAACTGGTGTCGGTTGCCGACGGTCGTGTCTTGTGGAGTGACGTCTTCGACCGCGCCTTCGAGGATGTCTTCGATGTCCAGGAAGAAATTGCCCGAACGGTCGTTGCCGCGCTGCGTGGTACGTCCTTGGTGGGTCTCACGACGCGGGAGCGGCGGCGTTACACCGCTTCAGCGTCGACGCCTACGGGTTGTACCTGCGGGGGCGTTTTGCCTGGAGCAAACGAACGGCCGACGGTGTCCGCCAGGCGATTGCATTCTTCGAGCAGGCCATTGCGATTGACCCGAAGTACGCCCTGGCCTATACCGGGCTCGCGGATTCGTATGCCTTGAGTCTGGACTACAAGAGCGTGCCGGTGGACGAGGGCTTTCGCATTGCCAAGGCCTATGCGCGTCAGGCGTTGGCCATGGATGAAACCCTGGCAGAGGCACATGCGTCGCTGGCGTGGGCGCACTTCATCTACGACTGGTCGTGGGCCGATGCCGAACGGGAGTTTGCCCGAGCGGTGGAACTGGACCCACAGTACGCCACGGCGCACCAGTGGTATGCGTTGCTGCTGGCGGCTCGGGAGCGGCGTGAGGAAGCGCTGATCGAGGCACATATCGCCATGGACTTGGACCCCGCTTCCACGTCCTGTCGTCGCAGCACGGGCTTTGTGTACTTCTACGCCCGGCGCTACGAGCAGTCGAAGTACCACCTCCTGCGGGCGGTTGCCATGACCCCCCAAGCGGAGGAGAACTACCGGATGCTTGGTTTGGTGCTGGTACAGTTAGGCGCCTGTGACGAAGCCCTGCGGGTGCTTCGGCGCGCGGTAGACCTTCCCGGTGCTGGCAGCTACGACGTGGCGACCCTTGGCTATGCCTTGGGGCGGGCTGGCCACCGGACTGAAGCGCAGGGGATCCTGGCACAGCTCTCAGCCCGCCGCACGACGGATTACGTGTCCCCCGTAGCGTTCGCCCTGTTGCACCTGGGCCTGGGCGAATGGGAGCTGGCGTTGGACGAGGCCGAGCGCGCGCTGGAAAATCGGCGAGGGTGGCTGGCGTTCATGCGGGTGAACCCCGTGTTCGATCCGCTTCGAGGCTACGCACGCTTTGCCGACATCCAGCAACGCGCTGGCGTGTAAGCGTTCTCGGTCAGGTCAAACGCACGCCGAGGTCTATCGTGCCTGCATATGCCGCTCCTGACGCCGTCGGACGCATGGTCAGTGCGGTCTTCTCGGAGGTCGTCAGGGAGTTGAAGATGCCGTCTGCCGAGTTGAGCGTGTCACGCCGGCCCTTGGCGGCGTACGGTGTCGCGGTGTGCACGACGTCAGTGACCGACTCGTCGAAAAAGAACTGCGACGTGAATTCGTAGGTCTTTGACGTCCCGGCAAACAGGCGCAGCTTGAAGTGGATGTGCACCGGACGCCCCTGATACCATCCTGGGTAGACGGTGGTGAACTGCGCCGCACCGGCCGCGTCGGTGATCTGGTAGCCACGCAGGAATCGCTTTCCCACGCCCGCCCCACTCACGTCGGAGTACACGCCGGCCGCATCCGCATGCCAGACGTCCAGGTACGCCCCGGTCAGTGGCGTGCAAGCTGACGATTCCACCCGAGAGACATTGAACGTCAGTGTCAACAACGTGCCGGCCGCCACGGCGCCAGACGCGGGATCAGAGCGAATGTCGCTCCGGTTCAACTTCTCGTCGACGAAGAAGGGGCCCTCGGTCAGGGCGGCCGTGAGCACGCACCCCGCCGGGACCGATGGGCTTCCTGTGACTTGTTCCGCGGCACAGCTCACGGCCATTTGGCCAACGGCAAGAGACGCAGCGGCGCTCGCAGCGCGAGACAACAGGGTACGACGATGTAGGACGTTGGGACTCACGCGCGCAGGTCGGTGGAAGGCAGGTCATCGCTGCACGAGGAGTCGTCGCAGCCTGTTAACCAGAAGAACACGCCGGTCGGGAAATTCCCTATGGGGCGCCGCGCGTCTCCAACCGTCGACGCGCCGCGTGCCGCTCAGCGGTTGCACTTCTTCGGATCCAGTCGCAGAATTCCCTGCACAATCCCCCCAGACACTCCTCGGTGTCATCGCTCGTTAGGTCCTCCAGTCTCCCTCTCATGCGCCAGCGCCTAGTTCCGTACATCACATGCCTGATCGTCCTTGGCGTGACGCCGTCATCCGCAAGCAGCCAACAGGGGGGGAAGCCCACCAACGACCTCCCCAATCCGTACCAGACGGTCGCGGGGTGGGCCCGCATGCCCGAGGGCCGCGTGTGGGGATCCACGAGCGCGGTGGAGATCGACCGGGATGGCGCCAGCATTTGGGTGGCCGAACGCTGTGGGGCGAACAGCTGTGGCGCTTCGACTCTTCCAGCGATCCTAAAGTTTGACCCGACGGGGAAACTCGTGGCGTCGTTTGGTGCCGGCATCATGATTTCTCCGCACGGCATCGCGGTGGACCGTGAGGGGAATGTCTGGGTCACCGACTGCGCCTGCACCGGCGCGCGGCCCGCCGGAGAGGGCGCCGGGGCGGCGCCGAAGGGTCACCAAGTCTTCAAGTTCAGCCCGGACGGCAAACTGCTCATGACCCTCGGCACGGCTGGTGGCGCCAAAGAGCCCGGGATGTTCTGGCAGCCGAACGACGTCTTGGTGGCGCCGAATGGAGACATCTTTGTCGCCGAAGGGCACGCGTCGGCCGCCGGCTCCAACGCGCGCGTCCTCAAGTTCTCGAAAGACGGCAAGTTCGTGAAGGCGTGGGGGCACTTTGGAAAAGGCCCGGGGGAATTCGACCAACCGCATGCCTTGGCCATGGACTCGAAGGGTCGGCTCTTCGTTGGCGATCGCGGCAACAACCGCATCCAGATTTTCACGCAAGACGGCACGTTGCTCGACACGTGGTACCAGTTCAGTCGACCGAGCGGTATCTACATCGACGCGCACGACCGCATGTATGTCGCTGACTCGGAATCTGGATCGGTGGAGCAGGAACACAGCGCGTGGAAGCGCGGCATCCGCGTCGGGAGCGCGGTGGACGGCCGCCTTACGGCCTTCATCCCCGACCCGGTGGACAAGGCCACGAACACCAGCGCCGCTGAGGGTGTTGCGGCTGACGCGGCTGGGAACATCTATGGCGCGGAGGTTGGTCCGCGGGCCCTGAAGCGCTACGTGAAGAAGTAAGCGTTGCGCCGCTCAGGTGGCGGCGTAGGCCCGTGCCTGCGTGACCTCGACGGCAATCCGACAGCCGGGTTCGATCCCCCGCAGTAACGAGCTGCGGCGGGGGAACTGCGCCGTGAGTGGAATGGCGCCGTCCATCAGTGCTTCTACCTTCACGCGGTCCCCCAACGGCACCAAGCGGTGCACGGTGGCCACGCCTTGATCGTCTCGCCAGAACTTGATGTCGTAGGAGCGGATGACGAGGTGGACGTCCCCCGACATTTCGAGATTCGGCACGGAGACATTCAGGGCACCCGCTACCGCGCGACCCTCCGCGGCGCGCGCCGGGATCACGTTGGCCTCGCCGACGAAGCGCGCGATGAACTCGGTCTTCGGCTTGTCCATGATCTCCACCGGCGTCCCGTCCTGCTCCAACCGTCCCTTGTTGATGACGAGCACCCGATCCGCCAGGGCGAACGCTTCCTCTTGGTCGTGCGTGACAAAGATTGACGTGACGCCGGTTTCGTTGTGCAGACGTCTCAGCCACCCGCGGAGTTCCTGACGTACCTTGGCGTCAATGGCCGCGAAGGGCTCGTCCAGGAGCAGGATCTTCGGACGCGGCGCCAAGGCCCGCGCCAGCGCCACACGCTGACGCTGTCCTCCCGACAGCTGCGACGGCATCTGGCCGGCATAGCCATCCAACCCGATCAACCTGAGCAGCTCGGCCACGCGCGCGCGTTGCTCGGGGCGAGGGACCTTCAGCACGTCCAGGCCAAAGGCGATGTTCTCGCCAACAGTCATGTGGCGGAAGAGCGCGTAGTGTTGAAAGACGAACCCAACCTTACGCTCGCGAGGGTGCGTATGCGTGA
This sequence comes from Gemmatimonadaceae bacterium, assembly GCA_046327745.1. Taxonomy (GTDB): domain Bacteria; phylum Gemmatimonadota; class Gemmatimonadetes; order Gemmatimonadales; family Gemmatimonadaceae; genus JABAQJ01. The sequence goes on from JAXLXV010000016.1 coordinate 61,073, forward strand.
CGGATTCGCCGTTGAAGGCGACGGTTCCGCTATCAGCCGACTCGAGGCCCGCGATGATGCGCAGCGTCGTGCTCTTGCCGCCGCCGGAAGGACCCAGCAGGGCCACGAGTGACCCTGAGGTGATCGAGAAGGAAACGTCGTCGACGGCCAAAAAGGGCCCAAACGACTTTCGAAGTCGGGAGACAGCAACATTCATGGGGTGTTCCCTCGGTCCTTGAAGTGCTCAAGCGTCAGAAGCAGGAGCATGCTGATGAGCGCGAGCAGGATGGCCGTGCCGTACGCCGCCGGTTCTTGTCGCTCTTCGGCAGCGCTGTAAATGAAGGTGGTCGCGGTGTGCGTCTTGCCGGCGATAGCGCCGCCTAACACCAGCACGGCGCCGAATTCCCCTAGGGCCCGGGCCGCCGTCAGCGTGACGCCGACGATCAATGCGTGTCGAACATTCGGCAGGGTCACTAACCAGAACGTCCGAAGCCTCGACGCTCCGAGCGTCGCGGCGACCTGCTCTTCGTCCGTCCCCAACTCCGCTAACACGTAGCTGACTTCCCGCACGGTGAAGGGGACGGTGACAAACAGTGTGGCCAACACCAGTCCCGGGAAGGCGAAGACGACCTGCAGATGCAACCGTTCGGTCAGCGGGGCAAACCATCCGGTCCGGCCAAAGAGCAGCAGAAAGGCCAGACCGGTCATGACCGGGGAGACGGCGAACGTGATGTCGACCAGGGCATCGAGCAGGGCGCGCCCGCGGAAGCGCTGGCGCACCAGCACCAGCGCGGCGACGACGCCGAACCCGCCGTTCACGACGATGGCGATCACCGTCAGTAGCAACGACGACACCAACGCCTCCCGAGCCGTGGGCGTGGTCAGGCCCTTGGCCAACGCCGCGGCGCCCTGCCGGAAGGCCTCGATAGCCAAGGCGCCCAATGGCACAATCAGCGTGAGCAGCACATAGAGCACGACCGACGCAAGGATCAGGATCTTGGCGAGCGGCCACTTGCGGGGTCGCGGTGACGGAAGGGTCAGGTCGTCGCTAGGTCCGTCCTGCGTGTCGCTGTCTGGAGCCAGCTGCACCGCCGCGAGGAATCCTTCAGTGGGAGCTGAAGGTTCGTCGGGAATCGGCGGGTATCGTCGCGCGGCCAACGGAGCCACGGTCCCGGGAAGCACCGGAAGGTAGCTTGGCGTATCAGACATGACGACGTCCAGCTGTGCTGCGCCGGTGCAATGCGCGCGCGGTGTAAGAGAGCGAGAGCGCCAGCGCCAGCAGCGCCACGGAGACGGCAGCTGCAACATCGGGACGTCCGCTCTCCACCTCCCCAAACACGTAGACGGGACCGGTCAACGTGCGGAATGGAATGTTGCCCGCCACCACGACAATGGAGCCGAACTCGGCTAGGCAGCGGGAGAATGCCTGCAAGCCACCGGCGGTCACGGCTGGCGCGATCTTTGGAAGGACGACGCGCCGCCAGACCACGAACGGACGGGCGCCTAACGTATAGGCCGCCTCCTCCTCCGCGGGATCCAGCTCCCGCAACACCGGTTCCACCGCCCGCACGACAAACGGCACGGTGACGAATGTCAACGCCAGCACAATCGCCGTCGGCGCATACAGTACCGTCCAGCCGTGCCCGCCCAACCACGCGCCGAGTGGCCGCGTCGGTGCAAAGAGGAGGACGAGCGTGACGCCTGTGACCAGCGTGGGAATGGCGAAGGGCAGGTCGATCAGGGCAGACAAGAGGCGCCGGCCCGGGAAGTCAAAGCGCACGAGTACCCACGCGGTGGCGGTGCCGGCGACGGCGTTGATGAGCGTGGCCAACGCGGCAGTCCATAACGAGAGACCAATGGCGTGGCGGGCCAAAGGCGCACTCACCGCCTTCCAGACCACGCCCGGTCCGTCACCTAGGCCCGCCTGCACGAGGGCCAACAGTGGCAGAATCACCAGAAACGCCAGGTAGCCGACAACCGCCCCCCGCATCATGAGGGCTGCGTAGGGTCGAGTGGGTGCCGCCCTCACTTCGCGTTGCCTTTGCTGGAGGCTCGGGCGAATACGCCGGAGTCGCTGAACAGCGCAGGGGTCACCCTCTTCCACCCGCCAAGGTCGCGGATCGTGAACAGGTCCGTGACCGCGGGGAAGTCCTTCGCGTACTCCTTGGCCACGTCGTCATCGACGGGCCGAAAGCCGTGCTTGGCAAACATGCGCTGCACACCCGGGGTGGTGAGGTGCGTAACAAAGGCTTCGGCCGCCTGACGAGTCCCGCGCTTGTCCACGTACCGGTCGACGACAGCTACCGGGTTCTCGATGAGGATAGTGGAGCGCGGGATCACGTAGTCCATCGCCTTGCCGGACTGGCGGGCGGTGAGCACTTCGTTCTCATAGGTAATCGCCGCATCGCCCACGCCGTTCTCAAACGTGAGGATGGATTCTCGTGCTCCCTTGTCCATGATCGAGACGTTGGCAAGAATGCTGCGCAGCAACCCTTCGGCGCCGGTACTGTCGCCAGCCGCAACCTGCGCCCCCGAGGCGCCGCGCAATGCGGCGCCGTAGATCGCGGCGATGTTCCACATGGCACCGCCACTGGTCCGTGGGTTCGGCGTGAGCACCTGGATGCCGGGCTTTCGCAGGTCCGCCCAGTCATGGATCTGCTTGGGATTTCCCGGTCGTACGGCGATCACGACCACCGATCGCGAGACCATGCCGCCGGTGGATCCTTGCCGCCACTCGTGGGTGATGAGACCCGCCTTCGTGAGCGTTTCGATGTCCGGCTCGAGTGAGAGGGCGGCGACGTCCGCCTCAAAGCCGCTGGCGATCGCGCGCGCTTGCGCGCCACTGCCGAGGTATGACTCCTCGAAAGCGATGGTGTTGCCCGTCTTGGTGCGCCACTCGGTGGCGAACGCCGGCAGAATGTCCTGTCCGTAGGCTTCCCGTGGCGTGGTGTACGCACCTAACGTGAGTGTGGCCGCGTTGGTGGGCGTGGCACCCTTGGTCGTTCCTTCGCACGCCATGGCGAGCGACAGGAGCGAAAGGGAGAGGGTGACAGCGGAACGACGGCGGATGGTGTGGCGTGGGGCGGGGAGCAGCATGCGTGGCCTCAGAAAGCGTGTTGGAACCGAGTCGAGAGATTGTGTTCAGCCGGGCGGTCACCAGTGCTGGCACCGCCGCGAAACCGGGTGTTCGTGTAGTCGACCATCACCTTCACCCCCTTCACGAGGTGCCAGTTGAGGCCGACGCCCCTGGTGGCTGCGCGTTGCACCTGCGACGCGGGATCCGCCAACAGGGGGAACGCGTCGGGGTCCACCGTCAGGGCGCTGGCCCGGACCGCCAGCTCCAAGGCGCCGAAGGCATGCTTGCCGGGGTCGAACGGGCGTCGCGGCGTCAAGCCGCGAAAAGAGGCGTGTTCGCCGGTCAGGTTCACCACGCCCGTCACTTCCCACGCCCGCTGTCGCAGCGTTGTTGATGTCGTCGCGCGTCGCACGGCTTGCGTGGACACCACGTATTCGCCCATCGCGCTCACGCGGCTCAGGGCGGCATAGGCGTGCGGCGACAGGCGCTGTTGTGGCCCGTCGGCTACCACAGTGCCCGCAGCGGTGCCATCGCCGCGAAAGTGAAAGACGCTTTCCTGCATGGGCGACTTGTACGTCTGCAGCTGCGGCGCACTCACGGTGCCGCGGTGCTCGCCGCGAGATCCCGACAGCCCCAACACCAGTTCGTCTGCCGTCGGCGTCTTGCGCCACTTGAGCGGTTCAACCGCCACCCGGCCGACCAGGTCCTTGAAGCGATCGGTGTCCACGTCGCCAAAGCCGATGTCCGGGACGCCATTGAACACGCCAACGGCATAGCTGACGGCTCGGCTCAAATCGCCGTAGAGCTGCGTCCCCACATCGCGATTCGGGACCAGCGAGTTTGGGTGCGCCCGCTCGATGAACGCGATGTCCGTGGCACTCTGCAACCGCTCCAGCCCGACCGGCGGCTTGAACTTTCCCGAGCGCAGGTTCAGGGCCGGCGTGAAATGCAGGTCCAGGTGCGCGTCGTAGATGGTCGGGCGACCCTCGCCAAAATCGGGCATGAGGCGCACGTCGGCGACCTTCCCCAGCGACGCCTCCCAGATCGGCCGCACCCGACGCAGGAGCAGACCACGGGACAAGTCCGCGGCCGCGCTGCCTAACGGGATGCGCGTGTCACTCTGAAAGTATCCGCGCAAGCGCAGCACGTAGCGGCCGTCCGCACTCTGCGCGACAAAACCACTGCTGGACAGGCGCACGTCGAGCCCGGTGCCGGACGTCGCCCGCATTCGGGCAACGGTGGAGTCGAGTCGACGAACTGCGCCCTCCAACTCCGCGAGGCGTGCAGTGCTCACCGTTCGAGCGGAGTCTCCGCGGTCCTGAGCGGCGAGCGGTCTGATGGGAGAGAGACCCACCATCGCGGTCGTCCATGCGGTCAGCAGCGTCCGTGATCTCATCTGGTAGCCGGGAGGCGATTTGAAGGGAGTTTGCCGCCTCGCCCGCACGCTTCACGGTTGGAACGGCGGACTTGGTGCTTTGCCAGTGGCAGAAGCACGGGCCGTTCCACATCGAACGAATTCGCGTAACTCTATGCAGTTAGTCGCTTTATGTGTTCAGCTGTAGCTGCTGGTCCACAGCGAACCCATGAAATACGACGGCTGTTGCCGTGAAATAACACGGTGTATGAATATTGACCGTGTGATTTGATAGATTCTCCCCATCACCAGTCGCGGAATTGCTAATGGAAAATTCGGCCGCACCGTACCGACTACTCCTCAACATCTGGCGGGATTCGGCGGATCATGCCCCGATTGATCAGGCGGCGGCCCGCATCGCGACGCGACTCGGGCGAGCCACCGCTGCGGACTTCATGCTTCTTCAGCGCACCGACCCCGCGCTCGAACGCTTGGAGTCGGTAGCAATCGAACGCATTCGGCCCTGTGTGCTTCCCTCGCGCGCGCGGATGACCCTTTCCGCCGTTGAGCGTGAAGCGGCGAGTGCCTGGTTCCGGTCGGCCGAGCCGATCATGTGGCGGGCTGGGCGCGAAGACACCCTGTCGCGCGTGGCATTTCCTTTCGAGGGATTTCAGGACGCGGTGGCCATTCCGCTTGTCAGGGGTGAGGTGCCATTGGGAGTCTTCACATTGGCCGCAAAGGCGCCTAACGCGTTCACTCCCGCCGACGAGTCGCTGATGGGTGAGCTCATGGCGCCATTGTCCGTTGCCCTCCTCAATGACTCCCAGTCGCACGAGATGGCGCGCCTGCGAGAGGCTTTCGAGGCGGACCGGCGCGCGTTGCTCCAGCGACTCGGCCGCGACGACCTCACGGAAGAAGTCATCGGTGTGGATTCGGGACTTCGTTCGGTGATGGAACGCGTGGAACAGGTGGCGCCGACCGATGTCCCGGTGCTTCTGCTCGGAGAAACGGGAAGCGGAAAAGAAGTGGCGGCGCGAGCGATTCACGCACGGTCACGACGACGCAACGGTCCGATCGTTAGGGTCAACTGCGGCGCCATCCCCGCGGGACTCATCGACTCGGAGTTGTTCGGTCACGAGCGCGGCAGCTTCACCGGCGCCGTGACGGCGCGCAAGGGGTGGTTCGAACGCGCCGATGGCGGCACGCTCTTTCTGGATGAGGTGGCCGAGTTGTCGCTCGATGCACAGGTGCGTCTGTTGCGCGTGCTGCAGGACGGCACGTTTGAACGGGTGGGCGGCCATAAGACGCAATCGGTGGACGTGCGGATCATTGCGGCCACGCATCGGGACGTGAAGGCGCTGGTGGCGCGCGGTGCATTTCGCGAAGACCTCTGGTATCGCGTGGGGGTCTTTCCCATCTCCATTCCGCCACTGCGTGAACGGCCGGAGGACATCCCGGCGCTCGCCTCACAGTTCGCCGCACGCGCGGGGGTACGCTTGGCGGGCGCGCCCTTGGCGATTGATCCCAGCGACATCGAGCTGCTGGTGACGTACGCGTGGCCCGGGAACGTCCGCGAATTGGCCGCGGTCATCGAGCGCGCCGCCATCCTTGGCGACGGTCGCGCGCTCCGGGTGTCCGCCGCCCTCGGCCGCGCGGCACCGGAGCCGTCGGAGGCGAGCGAAGTACCCGATCTTCTCACTGGGCACGCAGAACCGCTCCTTACCCTGGAACAGGCCGCCGCGCGGCATATCGAGCAGGCCTTGCGGCTGACCAATGGGCGGATCGAGGGACCTAGCGGAGCCGCCGCAAAACTAGGGATCAACCCGCACACGCTCAGGGCGCGGATGAGGAAGCTGCGTCTGGACTGGGCAGCATTTCGGGGAAGAACCTAACGTCAGTGGTGGACCGGCAGGCTGAAGCGGGACGACACCTTCGACGACGGCCTTGTTTGATGGTAGATTCCTGAACGAACGCTACCGGGACTTTGCGCGCGGCCGCGCCCAGAGATCTCGGTCAGGACACCGTCGCCGCGCAGATCCGGCGGCGCGTGAGACCCTCGGAACGGAGTGGTGCCAGCGATGCCCATCACGTTTACCGTCAATGGAAAGCGCAACACGGTGGATGTACCTCCCGACATGCCACTCCTCTGGGTGCTGCGCGATGTACTGGACCTGAAGGGGACCAAGTACGGATGCGGGATCGGGCAGTGCAGTGCGTGCGTCGTGCACGTGAAGGGCGTGCCAACGCGCGCCTGTCGAACGCCGGTTGCACGCGTTGAAGGCGCCGACGTCACCACGATCGAAGGCCTTTCACCAGACGGGTCACATCCGGTGCAACGCGCGTGGGACGAGATTGACGTCCCGCAATGCGGGTACTGTCAGGCGGGGCAGATCATGGAGGCGGCTGCCCTGCTGGCCAAGAACCCGAAACCCACCGACGCTGACATCGACACGGCGATGAACGGCCACCTGTGCCGTTGCGCCACGTATCATCGCATTCGCGAAGCCATCCACCACGCGGCCACGCTGCCCGCAGCGAATGCCTCGTCCCCAGCCCGGTCGGGTTCGTCCGGCGAACATCAGGCCTAAGGAGGCGGATCCATGGAAACGACTATTCGTGTAGACCGCCGCGCCTTCCTACGCGTGACTGCGCTGGCTGGTGGTGGACTGATGCTCGGCACGTATCTGGACACGCTCGGTGGAGCTGCCGACGCCTTTGCCGCCACGGCGGCGGACTTCTCGCCAAACGCCTTCGTGCGGATCTCACCTGACGGCTTGGTCACCATTGTGGCCAAGAATCCGGAGATTGGGCAGGGCGTCAAGACGATGCTGCCGATGTTGATCGCCGAGGAGCTGGATGTCGACTGGAAGAACGTGCGCATTGAGCAGGCGGACTTGGACACGCAGAAGTACCAGAACCAGTTCGCTGGCGGCAGCACGGCAACGCCCATGAACTGGATGCCCATGCGGCGTGTGGGTGCGGCGGCCCGAGCGATGCTGGTGGCCGCCGCCGCGCAGACGCTGGGCGTGCCGGAGTCTGAGCTGACGACAGCATCAGGAACCGTCTCACATGCTGGCAGCGGCCGCAACGTGAAGTACGGCGATCTGCTCGCCAAGGCGGCGACCATCCCAGCCCCCGACCTGGAGAAAGTGGCGCTCAAGGACCCCAAGGACTTTCGCATCATAGGCACGCGCGTGCGGGGCGTCGACAATCGGTCGATCGTCACGGGAAAGCCACTGTACGGCATTGATGTGCAGCTGCCCGGCATGTTGTACGCGGTGTTCGAGAAGTCCCCCGTGTACGCCGGCAAGGTCGCCAGTGCCAACCTGGATGAGGTCAAGAAGCTCTGGGGGTGAAACATGCCTTTGTGGTGGACGGCGGGTCGGAGCCGACGGGGCTACCTTCGGGGCGTCGCGATTGTCGCCGACACTTGGTGGGCAGCCCAGCAGGCGCGGTTGAAGCTGCAGGTCACGTGGGAATGAAGGGGCCACGGCCCAGCAGAGCAGTGTGGGTTTTGCGGCCCGGGCCGACGAGTTGCCAAGGGCGCGCCTCAACGCGCTCTGCGCAAGGACGGCGACCCGACGGCGCGCTGAAGGGAGCCGCCAAGTCGGCGCAGGCCTCGTATTACTACCCGTTTATCTCCCACGCCCCACTTGAGCCGCAGAACTGCACGGCGCACTACCAGAATGGCAAGCTGGAGATCTGGGTCCCGTCCCAGACGCCGGCCTCGGGTCGCGCCCTCGTCGCTAAGACGTTAGGCATTCCCGAAACCGACATCACCATCCACCTCACCCGGATGGGCGGCGGTTTTGGTCGCCGACTCAACAACGACTACATGGTGGAAGGTGCGTGGATTGCCAAGCAGGTCGGCGGGGTGCCGGTGAAGCTGCTGTGGTCACGCGAAGACGACATGCGTCATGACTTCTATCGCAGCGCGGGATGGCACAATTTCTCGGGCGGCGTGGACGGAAGTGGCAAGCTGGTCGCGTGGAAGAATCACTTCGTGTCGTTCGGCGAGGGCGAGCGGTTTATGCCCAGTGCCGGCATTGGCCCGACGGAGTTTCCCGGCAGGTTCATCCCGAACTATGCCCTGGACGCGTCGGTGATGCCCTCGGGCGTTCCGACCGGTGCCCTGCGCGCGCCGGGGAGCAATGGCATTGCCTTCGCCACGCAGTGCTTCATGGACGAGATGGCCGAAGCGGCTGGGAAGGATCCGGTGCAGTTCCGCCTGGACTTGCTCAGCAACTCGCCGGTGGGCGATCAGCCACCGACGGGGAATGGACCGGCGCCCATACTCTTCGACGGGCCGCGGATGCGCGCCGTGCTGCAAGCGGTCGCGGAAAAATCGGGATGGGGCAGCACGAAACTCCCGAAGGGCACCGGCATGGGCGTCGCCTTCCACTTCAGCCATCGTGGCTACTTCGCCGAAGTTGTTCAGGCGACGGTGAGCCAGACCGGTCAGGTGAAGGTGGACAAGGTGTGGGTCGCTGGTGACATCGGCAGTACGCTGATCAATCCCAGTAACGCCGAAAACCAGACGCGTGGCGCGGTGCTGGATGGGTTGGCTGAGGCGTTCGCTCAGGAAATCACGATCGAGAAGGGCCGCGCCGTGCAGGCCAACTTCAACGCCTTCCCATTGCTGCGGCTTCGTCAGGTTCCACCGATTGAGCTTATCTGGGTCAAGAGCAACTTGCCGCCGACCGGTCTCGGTGAGCCGGCTCTTCCGCCCGTGGTGCCCGCGTTGTGCAATGCGATCTACGCGGCGACGGGCAAGCGCATCCGATCGTTACCACTTTCGAAGCACGACCTAAGCTGGGCGTAACCGATTCGCACAAAAAACGACGGGGCCGAGGGAATTCCTCGGCCCCGTCGCTTATTTGAGCTGTCGAAAGACCAACGCGGGCTACTTGTTATCGCCCGTGGGTAACGTCATGGCGATGAGCGAGGTGCTGCTGCCGGCGCCGGTCGCGAAGACGATGTACTGCTTGCCTTGGTGCATGAACGTCATGGGCACGGCCGTGGTCTTGGACGGAATACGCACCGCGCCGACCTGCTTCCCGGTCGCCTTGTCCACCGCGTACAGCATCGGCGGATTGTCGGAGCCGTTGCGGCCGGTGCCGTAGATGACCAGCGTCTTGGTGGTGATGATTTGTGCCTGACCCCGTCCGCCTAACTGGGGAAGGGTGACGCCGCTGAACAGGGGACTGTTGCTGCTGACCTTCGTGGAGACACCGTTGGGAATCCACCACGACTTGTCGCCCGTGTTCAGGTTGTATGCCGTAACGCCGCCGTACTCCTTCGGCTTCACGATGGACACGCCACCAATTGAGGATTGGCCAGAGCGGCTTTCGAAGTCACCGCCGCGCCCACCGGCGGGGGGCTTGTACCCTGGTGGTGGCGTGAGCGCGCCGATCAAGCCACAGTTGTCGCGTGGCGAGCTGTAACGGAATTCAGAGCAGGGGTCCTTCTTGAGCGAGATGGTGCTCATCCCCGTCTGCGAACCGACATACAGCATGCCCGTCTCGGGGTCCGCGGCCGCGCCGCCGTCGATGTTCACGCCGCCAGAGGCGCCAGGGGCATACCACGAGCACTTGAGTCCATTCGCGTTGTCCGACGTCGAACCGGGAATGAAATACGGACCCATGCGGCAGGTCTTCGCCAGCTTCAACGCGGAGTCCTTGATGGCCGGCGTATAGTCGATCAGGTCAGACTCGACCAATCCCTGTTGCGAGTATGGAGCGGGCTTGCTGGGAATCGGCTGCGTGGGCCAGGACTCCTCTCCCGGTACATCGCTCTTCATTACCGGCGTCTCGACGATCGGCCAGATGGGCTGGCCGGTGACCCGATCGAGCACATAGACCCACCCTTGCTTGGTGGTGGCGGCGATGATCTTCCGAGGCCGGCCGTCCACCGTCACGTCCAACAAGTTCGGCGCCATGGGGGTGTCGTAGTCCCAGATGTCGTGGTGCACCATCTGGTAGTGCCACTTCCGCTTGCCGGTCTTGGTGTCCAGCGCGACGATCGAGTTGCCATACAAGTTCGCGCCAGGACGGTGGCCGCCGTACTCGTCCATGAGCGGCATGCCGGTGGGAACGTACACCGTACCCAGGTCCGGATCCGCAGACCAGGTGGCCCATGGGTCGACTTTGCCAACGCCATCCGTTCCGATCTTCGAGCTCTTGGTCCACGTTTCGGCACCGAACTCACCAGGCTGCGGGATCAGGTTGAACTTCCACACCTGGCGGCCGGTGCGCACGTCAAAGCCACGGACGAAGCCGGGGATGTTGTGCGCGCGAATCGGGTAGTAGCCGTGAATCGACGAATTGCCGACGATGATCATGTCGTTGACGACGACGGCCGGCGAACTGTTCGCGATCTGTCCCTGCTTGGGATCGATGCCGATCGTGCCGTCCGCCCCAGTCTTGGTCACCGGGTCCCACTTTTCGCCGGGTTTGGCCTGACGGTAGGGAGCCGCGTCACTGATGATCAATGACCCCGAGTCGTCCACGGCCAGCGGCACCAGGTTGAACCCGAGACCATCCATCAGGTCTACGACACCATTCTTGCCGAACGCGGGATCTGGACGACCCGTCTTGGCGTCCAGGGACAGCAGATGATAGCCCGGCGTGATGACGATGACCCGTTCCGCGCGTCCATCCGTCCAGTACGACAGTCCACGGCCGGCGAATTGGCGAGGCGCCTTCTGCCAACGAATCCCTTCGTCCAGCCGGTACATCCACAGCGTTTCGCCTGTGACCGGATCTAATGCCATGGCCACTCGGCGCGTGGTGGCCACCGTGAAGATGCGGCCATTCGCGTAGAGTGGCGTAGTGCGGTAATACTCGTCAGCTCCAAACGCCCCGGCGTTCCACTGCCAGGCGATCTGGAGCTGATTGAAGTTCGAGGCGTTGATCTGATCGAGCGGAGAGTAGCGGCTGCTCCACGCGTCGGCGCCCCAGTATCGCCATTCGCCCGGTGCGTTCCCGCGGGCGAGGGAGGGACCCTGAAAAGCGTTGAGCAGCGATGTCCGCATCGGCAGCACGCCCACCAGGGCGGCCCCCAGTGCAGCTGCAATCACCAGCACCCGACGATTCGTCACCTGTGACGCCATGGACTCGGTTCCTCGCGGTGGTATCCCGGCCGGTGCTTGGGGTGGGTATCCGGCCATGGGAATGCATGGAGAAATTGCGTTCTGGCACCGCATTTCGTCAGAGGGCGCTCCCAGCCCTTGTGACCCCTGCCGTCAAGCCGCACAATCAGGCCACTCATCCCGACGGCGCGCTGAACCCGCGCATGCGTCAGACTTTTCCTCACCAACCGATTCGGGACGGTTGCCCCCCGTTCCAGCAAGGCTCCTGTATGCCGCGTCCATCGACCTCCGCCGCCACGACTCCCGGCGCCACGCCCCTCATCCTCGCCTTGGCTGTGTTGGTCGCTTGTCAGCCCACCACGCCCCCCGCCGCGAGGTCGGTCCGCGGATTTCCAGCCGATGCCCTCGATTCGTTAGGTGCCCGCGAGCGCGTACTTTCCACCACGCCAGACACGGCGTTGATCCGCGAGTACGCGCGCATCATGTCTGAAGCCCCGCATCACGCCGGTTCTCCCGGCGCCAAAGCGGTCGCCGAATGGGCCCTGGGCAAATTCCGCGAATGGGGGCTGGACGCACAGATCGAGGAGTTCCAGGCGTTGCTGCCGACGCCGATTTCGCGCAGCGTCGAGTTGGTCGCCCCGAGCCACTACGTGGCAGTGATGGCCGAGCCGGTACTGTCGGAGGATAAGGACTCCGGCGACCAGGGCCAGCTACCGACGTATAACGCGTACGGTGCAGATGGAGATGTTCAGGGCGAGCTGGTCTTTGCGAACTACGGGCTCGCCGAGGACTACGCGCATCTCGACTCCCTTGGCGTGGACCTGCGCGGCAAGATCGTCATCGTGAAGTATGGACGTGGGGTGCGATCGTCCAAGATCAAGCAAGCGGTGGCACGAGGGGCGATCGGCTGTCTGATCTATTCCGACCCGAAAGACGATGGTTTTACGAAAGGGGACGTGTACCCGAAGGGACCGTGGCGTCCGGACGATGGCGTGCAACGGGGCACGGCGCTCGACTACGCGGCTGCGTATGCCGGTGACCCTCTTTCGCCGGGTTGGGGTTCGGTAAAAGGCGCGAAGCGTCTGCCAATTTCCCAAGCGAAGAGTTTACCAGGGATTCCCGTGCTCCCGCTCTCCTACAAGGACGCGAAGCCACTGCTGGAGGCCATTGGCGGTCCGTCGGCCACAACCCTCGGCTGGGCTGGCGGCCTTCCGATCGAGTATCACGTCGGTCCGGGGCCCGCTCGCGTGCGCATGCAGAGCAAGTCGGATTGGAAGACGGGCACGTTGTACGACGTCGTCGCGCGCATTCCTGGTTCCACTCTGCCTGACGAGTGGGTCGTCATGGCCAACCATCACGACGGGTGGGTGAATGGTGCCGCCGATCCCGTAGGCGCGGCCGCGGCGATGCTCGAGTCTGCCCGAGCATTTAGCCAGCTCCTGAAGAGTGGGTGGAAACCTCAGCGCACGATGATCTTCGCCCTGTGGGACGGAGAAGAGTGGGGTTTGCTCGGCTCGACCGAATGGGCAGAGGCGCACGCCACCGAGCTGCAGGAGAAGGCCGTGGCCTATCTCAACACGGACATGTACGGCAAAGGGGTGTTCGGTGCGGATGGCTCACACACCCTGGAGACGTATGTGCGTGAAGTGGCGCGCGATAATACCGATCCAGGAACCGGCAAAAGCATGTTGGACGCGTCGGTCGATCGGGCGCTGGCCAATGCCAAGAGCGCGAAGGATTCGGCGGCTGTGAAGGCGCGCGGATTCCGACTCAGTGCGCCGGGGTCAGGCACTGATTTCGAGGCGTTTCTGGAGCATCTGGGCATTGCCACCGTTTCGCATTCGCTCGAAGGCGGTGAGTTCGCCGGTACCTATCACTCGATCTACGACAGCTACGACAACTTCTCGCGCTTTCTCGATCCCGGGTTCCGGTATGGTGCCGCTCAGGCGCGCGTCGTGGGATCCTTGGCCGTACGCATGTCAGAAGCGCCGATTCTTCCATTCTCGTTCAGCGATGCGGCGGCCGCGTATCGCGAGTTTGCCGCAGGCGCGGTGGCGCGCGCGACGCAGAAGCTGGGGTCCGAGGCCGTCGACATGAGTGCTGTCATGCAGTCTGTCGATCGACTGGCGAGTGCCGGAGCGGCGTACGACTCCGCGTACGGCGATGTGATTCGGAGGGGAAGCGCGTACCTCGCCGGACACCGCGACGCCCTACGCGCATTGAACCGTGAGTTGTACCTGTCGGAGCGCGATCTCTTGGATCCGCGTGGTCTTCCAGGTCGAGAGTGGTTCAAGAGCACCATGTACGCCACTGGGCTGTACACCGGTTTCGAGGGAGACCCCATGCCTGGCGTGGGCCAGATGATCGATGACCGGAACGCCGAAGCGGCACGAAACGAGGCGGCCAAAGTGGCGGCGGCGATCGATCGCATGGCGGGGCGTGCGGAACGCGCGACTGCGCGGCTGCGCGAGTTGCCGGCCTCGCGATGAGGTAGCGCTGGTGGTTGCCGACAACACGCGCGCGGATGGGCCGGCGTATCAGGTGTTGTGGCTGGCGGACAAGCTGTAGTACCTCATCAAACCAAACGGGCGGAGCCGTTGCGGCCTCCGCCCGTTGGTTTGTGTATCTCGTGCGTCGGTCTTAACGAACGGTGCAATCCGCCGCGCCCGTGACAACGCGCGTTCCGTTCGGAAGCGTGATGGCGGCCTGCACGTCGGGACCGGAAGGATTCACGACAATGTAGTTCGCCGGAATCGGCTGGGCGCCGGCGGCGATGTCGTTCGGATCACTGGAGTAGTCGAACTCGACCTGGTCGGCAATCGCTTGCTTCAGCGGGTGGGTGACTGTGACGCCGCCGGACCGAACACCTGAACGCCACGACGCGTTCTGCGGGGTCAGGCCACTGCCATCGACCGAGATCTTCGAGCTCTTGCCGATGCGAAGTTCACAACGCAGCCGCATGGTGGCATTGATCAACGCGCCGGTGCTTGGGGCCGCAAACAGGTCGTTGGAGACGGACGGGGCCGTGGCGGAATCCGTGTTTGAGCAGGCGGCCAGCGTGGCGACCGCGACGACGGCCGCGGATACTGCGGCGAACTTAAGGGGGGACATCATGGGAAAGCTCCTGGTGAAGGGTTGTGCCACCAGGAAAAGCAAGTGCGGTTCCGCGAGCGCCAACAATCCAAGGCGCAATACTGCAATGACTTACGCGCGACATGCTCGGCCGGTCGTGCATCGGCACGAGACACGGCGTGCATCGCAGCGATTCAAAACGAGTCGTTCGTCGTCCTGCCTCGGCCTAACGACTTCCAGTTGGGTCAGGGCTTTTTGACGTCGATCCGGATCTGATGCAACGCCAGCGAGTCCGTCGGGAGCTCATCAAAGCCGGGGGGCATGCCGTTGAGCCTGAGAATATGCGCGATGACCTGCGCGTATTCTTCGCGGGTCAGACTGCCGGGCTCATTCTTGGGCATCTTCTCACTCACAAAGGCGAACAGGTCCGAGAGTGGTTTTCCAGCCCAGGTGTTATTGAACACCACGCCCGTGTGTGAGGCCAAAGCATGGCAGCTCTGGCACATGCCGGCGTAGACGTCGCGCCCTCGGTTCGCCTGCTCGCGCGTGTAGACGCCTTCCAGAGTCGACCGGGATCCGTTGGTGCTGTCCTGAGCTTTACCCACGCCTGGCAGGCACACGACCGCCACGGCTAACGCGCACGTGCGCAGCACGCGCTGTAAATGAAGCGGCGGTCTTGGAAGAAAAGTCATTCCTGAAAATTAGGCGGGTGTTTGCTGGGAGTTCCACGTCTTGGCGAACAACCGCGAGAGCGCCCAGGCCACGCCGGTCAGGACCACCGCCGCCAGGAGCCAGCGCAGCAGCGAGACAAAGAAGGGTGCATCGAACGTCGGCGTGGGAAACTCGTACCCGCGCAGCACCTGAAAGCGATCAACCATCCAGTGCCAGGCGGTGTGTCCCACCATCGCCGAGAGCAGGATGGTGCCCATGCGTTCGGAGACCAGGCGTCGGAAGACGAAGGCCAGGGCGGGGACGGCCACCAGGAGCACCGCGATCTGACCAAGTTCGACACCAACATTGAAGGCGAGGAGCGACGTGGCCAAGTGCGTGCCGGCAAACTGCAGCGATTGTCGAAGGGCAAACGAAAATCCGAACCCGTGGACGAGCCCGAACCCGAACGCCACCAGCCAGCGCCGATCCAGACGCGCGCCGACCACATTTTCGCACGCCATGTAGACGATCGATAGCGCTATCAGCACTTCGATCAGTGGTGGGAACCACAGTCCGTCAGGTGCAAACCCAGAGGCGCTACCGATCAGGGTGATCGAGTGGGCCACGGTGAACGACGTGACAATGGCGATCAGCGGGCGCACTCGGCGGAATGGAATGACCAGACAGAGCACGAAGAGCAGGTGATCGATGCCATCCAGGATGTGCTGGAATCCAAGGCCGACGAACTGCCAGGCCGCGTGATACCATCGAGGATCGAGTCGAACTCGCCCGGGGTTTCCCGTATACTCGTAGGCGCGATCGCCGCCGCCGGGTGGAAGAAAGTGCAGCACCGTGGTGGTGCGTACTCCCAGGTGCGCGAGTGTCGGCACGATGGAGAACTCGTCCCGGTCGGAGGTGATCGGATACTCCAACACCACGTCGAACATCGCCTGCTGCCACGCGATCTCGGTGGCCGGGTCCAGCGGCGGACCCATGATGTGGGTCAACGCCGACTCGTACGACGTGAACACCTTCTCCGACGGCAGCGAGGCTCGCACGGCGATCACGCGGGGCGTGGGCAGCCTGACGCCGTTTTCAAAGAACTGGATATAGTCGGCCAACCACAGCTGCGCGGCGTCGCGCAGCACGGGCTCGGCGCGGCTCACGTCCAGCAATCCCAACGGTCGAAGGGGAGGCTCCATGTCCCGCATGGCACCGAGCGGCACCCGGATGACCATGTGGAGCTGCCGTCCTTCCGGCTTGATGAAGGCAAGCACCGTCACACTGCTCGGGATTTCGTGCGACTCCGACGTGCGAGGCGTCACCGCGGTGGCGATGATGGCGCCGAGTGCCACAACCGTTAGGCGTCGCCAGCTGGATCGGACCCGTGGTGCGGTGACAAGGACGGTCGACGACGGTGGCATTTCGGGGTCTGCGGCAGCTATGGACGGACGCGCTCAGGGGTGCTTAGTTAGGGGTCGAGCCCCGGCATGGCACGAGTATACACTCTGCTCGCGCGGTGAGATACCGGGCGTTGACTTCACCGGAGAACCCGATGACGCGTAGTCGCACGTTGGTGGTTGGCCTCACGTTCGCGGGCGTGGCGGCGGCCTTGGCGGTGGGGCAGGCGGTCCTGCAGGCAGCGACCGATGTCCAGACAGTCCAGGCCCCGAAATTCGAGGTGGATCCCTACTGGCCCAAGCCACTGCCTAACCATTGGATCCTCGGCTCTACCATCGGGGTGGGCGTGGACTCACGCGACCATGTCTTCATCATTCATCGCGGCGATTCGACGCTCAATCAGCGGACCGAGGCGGGAGCCGATGCCAAACCGCCCGTTGGGGAGTGTTGTCGCACGGCGCCCCCGATCCTGGAATTCGATGCCGAAGGCAATTTGGTCAATGCGTGGGGAGGTCCCGCCCAGGGCTACGACTGGCCGACCTCGAACCACGGCATCACCGTCGATGCCAAGGACAACGTTTGGATCGGCGGCAATGGCACCGGTGACTCGCACATTCTCAAGTTCACGCACGACGGCAAGTTCCTGATGCAGATTGGCGCGGCGCGCCAGCCGACAAACAGCAACAGCACTACCTACTTCGGCCGCGTCGCGAAGATCTCGTTCGATGAGCCGGCGAGCGAAGCGTACGTGGCCGACGGCTACGCGAATAAGCGCGTGGCGGTGTTGGACATGACCAGCGGGAAGATCAAGCGGTATTGGGGGGCCTACGGGAACAAGCCCGACGATGCCAATCTTGGCCCATACAATCCGGATGCGCCGCTCGCCAAGCAATTCCGAAATCCCGTGCACTGCGCCGAACCCTCGAATGACGGGCTGGTGTACGTCTGCGACCGGCCTAACGATCGCATTCAGGTGTTCAAGAAAGACGGCTCGTTCGTGAAGGAGCAGCGCATTGCCCCACTCACGCGTGGCGACGGGAGCGTGTGGGACATCGCGTTCTCTCGCGATCCGCAACAGAAGTACATGTTCCTGGCCGACGGAAAGAACGAGAAGATCTATGTGATGGACCGGCAGTCGCTGGAGATCCTCACCAGCTTTGGCGACGGCGGGCGGCAGCCGGGACAGTTCTTCGCGGTGCACAGCATTGCCACGGACTCGAAGGGGAATCTGTACACCACGGAGACGTACGAAGGGAAGCGCGTGCAGAAGTTCTCCTACCGCGGGCTCGCTTCGGTGCCCAAGGGGCACCAGGGTGTTCCCTGGCCCTCGGCTCGTTAGGGTCGCATGGACCTGTCGCCGGTCACGTTAGTGGGACAGCACGCGCGGCTCGAGCCGCTGAGCCACACGCATACCACGGATCTGTTGCAGGTGGCGTTCGATCCCGCGATCTGGCAATTCACGACCGCCCGGATCACCACGCCAGCCGATCTCACGACGTACGTCGAGACGGCCCTCACCTGGCAGCGCGAAGGCCACGCGCTGCCATTCGCCACGATCGATCGAGCGAGTGGTCGCGCCATCGGTAGCACGCGGTTTGCCGCCATCGACGTCGCGAACCGGCGGGCGGAGATCGGCTGGACCTGGCTGGGCACGGCCTACCAGCGAACCGCACTGAATACCGAAGCCAAGCTGCTCATGCTCACGCACGCGTTTGAGCGACTGGGCTGCATTCGGGTGGAGCTCAAGACAGACGTCCTCAACGTACGCTCTCGGGCGGCGATTCGGCGCCTTGGGGCGACCGAAGAGGGCATCCTGCGGCACCACATGATCATGCCCGGCGGGCGGTTGCGCGACTCCGTCTATTTCAGCCTGCTGGCGGATGAGTGGCCCGCCGCCAAGGCGGCGTTGAACGAAAAACTGACCCGTCCCCGTTAGGCTTGCGCAGCGGGCGGCGGCGATGGAACGTAGGCAGTCGGTGTCGCGCCGCGAGTGTCGCGTCGATACCCGGTCCTTTACCACTTTCCCATCCATGCTGAACGCTTCGTCTCGCGTCCGTGGAGCGCTGATCGTCCTCGCGCTCCTTGGTGTTGCCAGTCCCGTGTGGAGTCAGCGGCGCGGCCAAGGTCCGGCCCAACCGGCGTCCGGTGTGCCGCGATTCCAATGGATTGGTCCGCAACCCGCCGGCCGGATTGCCGCCGTGGCGGGGGTGGCAGGCGATACCTCGATCTACTACATGGGGGCCGCTTCTGGCGGCGTGTGGAAGACGGCCGATGGCGGACGCACCTTTGCGCCGGTCTTCGACGATCAACCGGTGCAGGCGATCGGCGCCTTGGCGGTCGCCAACTCCAATCCCCGCATTGTGTGGGCAGGCACGGGCGAGGCCTGGGCCATTCGCGACAGCGACCTGCAAGGTGATGGCGTCTACAAGTCCACAGATGCCGGGGCCACCTGGACGAACATGGGCTTGCGCGAGACGGGTCGTATCGGCCGTATCGTAATCCATCCGTCGAACCCGGACATCGTGTACGTCTGCGCGTTAGGCAGGGCCACGGGGTCGCAGGAGGATCGCGGCGTCTATCGAACCACCGATGGGGGAGCCCATTGGACGCGCGTCCTATTTGTGAACCCCGAGACGGGGTGTTCCGGGCTCGCGATTGACCCGACGGACCCGAAGATCCTGGTGGCGGGCACGTGGGAAGTCGTGATGCACACGTGGGCGATGTTCTCCGGTGGTGCGGGGAGCGGCGTCTATGTGTCACGAGACAGTGGCTCCACCTGGACCCATGCCACGACAGGTCTGCCGGTGTCGCCCGTCGGCAAGATCGACGTGGCCGTTGCCCCATCAAACCCGAAGCGCATGTTCGCCTTGATCCAGACGGCCAACCAGGGATCATTGTGGCGCTCGGACGACGCGGGGACGAACTGGAAGGTGGTCAGCTGGGATCGTCGCCTCATTGGTCGGGCGGGCTACTACATCCGCGTCATGGTGAATCCGCAGAATGACAATGAAGTGCTGGTGGCCAGTAGTTCGCTGCTCCGATCCTTCGACGGCGGCGAAACGTTTCCCACGATCGAACGCGGGTGCGGTGACTGCCACGATATCTGGCTGGATCCGCGCAACCCGAGCCACTGGGTGCTGACCGGCGACGGGGGAGCGGGCATCACGCGCAACCACGGCCAGAGCTACTTCAACCTGACGCTCCCGATTGGACAGATGTACCACGTGGCGATCGACAATCGGGTGCCGTACTGGGTGTACGCCAATCGTCAGGACGATGGCACGATGCGTGGTGCGAATGACTCGCCGATTCCCGTGCCTAACGTTCCTTCGTACAACCGCGGGCCAGCGCTACCGTCCTTCGACGATTTTGGCGGACCTGGCGGCGGTGGGACGCCGTGGCAGCCGGGGTTGGGCGGATGTGAATCGGGTTTCACCATTCCCGTTCCAAGCAATCCGGACATCGTCTGGTCCACGTGCTACGGCAGCACGGTGACGCGCTTCGACGATCGGATCAAACGCGCCCGCCACGTGAGTCCCGGGATTCACACGCTGGACTCTCCACCGACGGATGTGAAGTACCGTTGTCACTGGACGCCGCCGCTGGCGATCGATCCGTTCGACAACAACGCCGTGTATTTCGGCTGTCAGGTCATCTTCAAGACGGTCAATCAAGGACAAAGTTGGACCGTCATCAGCCCTGACCTTTCCACGCGCGACACCAGCCGCATCGTGTCTTCCGGCGGCATTGTGGGTGACAACCTTGGACAGTTTTACGGCGAAGTCGTCTTTGCGATTACTCCGTCAGAGCTGCAGAAGGGACTCATCTGGGCCGGCACGAACGACGGAAAAATCTGGAACACCAAGGACGGTGGCGGTACCTGGACAGACGTCACCGGCAACATCAGCGGCCTTCGTCCGTGGGGAACCGTGCGTCGCATCGAGCCCTCCAGGTTCAACCCCGGGACGGCGTATGTCGCGATCGACTATCACCTGATGGATCACCGATTGCCGTACATCTACCGGACCACCGATTACGGCAAGACGTGGTCGAAGATTTCCGACGGCCTGCCGCAAGACCATCCCTTGGATTACGTCCTCACGGTGGCCGAGAATCCCAATCGTAAGGGGATGCTCTTCGCCGGAACGGGACATGGATTCTACTACTCCATGGACGACGGCGGCCATTGGACAGCGTATAAGGAAGGGTTGCCCGCGACCGCCGTCACCTGGATCGTCGTCTCCAAGCCCATGCACGACGTGGTGGTGTCGACGTACGGTCGCGGTCTGTACGTGATGCACGACATCACGACGCTGGAACAGGACGACAAGGTGGCGTCCGATGCCCCGGTGCACTTGTACGAACCACGCCCCGGGACTCGGCTGGGCCGCACGGGAAGCGCGGACTTCAACGTGAAGCTGGCGGCGGCGCCCAAGGATTCCCTGAAGGTCGAGATCATGGATTCCACCGGAGCTGTGGTCCGGACCATGCGGACGGCGGGGCGCCAAGGCACCAATCGCCTGTCCTGGGACATGCATTACGATGCCCCCCGTCAGGTCGAACTCAAGACCACGCCGCCAGACAACCCGCATATTTGGGAAGAGGCGCGGTTCAAGAACGGAAAGCCGCGCCCCATCATTCACTGGGGCATCGAGGGACCCGTCCGCGCCGGCCCGCTGGCCAACAACGGACGGTACTCCGTGCGACTGACCGCCGACGGAACGGCCCAGACGCAACCATTCAGCGTCATCCGCGATCCGTCACTCCCCGCGACCGAGACGGACTTGGCCCTCTCCACGCGCGCACAGGTTCGAATTCGCGACCGGATGAACGAAACGGTGGACATGATCAACAAGTTGGAAACCATGCGCCGCCAGCTCGAAGATCAGATGAAGGCGGATGGGACCACCGATGACGTCAAGCGGGCCCTCCGCGCCTTGGACGAGAAGGCCCTGAAGGTGGAACTGTTGCTGTTATCGAAGAGTGATCTGCATTCAGACGACAAGTGGTACGTGGAGAAGTACAAGATCTACCTGAACTTGGTCTGGCTGAATGGAGAAGTCGGAACCGGTGCCGGCGATGTCCAAGGGGGTGCCGACTACCGACCCACCGACGCGTCGATGGCGACCTTGATGGACATCGAGAAGGACCTGGAGTCCGCCAAGGTCGCCTTCAAGCAGCTGATGGACACCGACGTGAAGGCTTTCAACGAGACGATGGCTGGCAAGGCCAAAGTCATCATGGACCAATAACGAGCCCTCGCGCGGATGGCGGCACAGAAGGCAATCGCTCCAACGTTTTTTCCGTCTTCCGCGACGTTTCGTGCGTGGTTGCAGAAGCACCACGCGAAGTCCACTGAGCTGCACGTGGGGTTTTATCGGAAAGACTCGGGAAAGGGCGGCCTCACGTACTCTGAGGCGCTGGACCAAGCCCTGTGCTTCGGATGGATAGACGGTGTCCGGCTTCCGCACGATGCGCGCTCGTACATCACGCGCTTTTCGCCGCGGAAGCCGCGAAGCATCTGGAGCTTGGTGAACGTGAAGCGAGTGCAAGCCCTCCAGGCGCTGGGTCTGATGGAAGCCGCCGGCACCGCCGCCTTTGAGCGTCGCACGGCGCAGCGCACGGGAGTGTACTCCTCGGAGAATCGCCACGTTGAGCTGTCGGCCTCATTTCTGCGCCAACTCAAGGCGCACGCTGCCGCGTGGCGTGACTACTCGGCGCGACCTCCTGGATACCGACGCACCGCGGCCTTTTGGGTGATGTCGGCCAAGAAGGAGGAGACGCGCGAAAGACGATTACGGACGCTGATTACGTGTTGCGCTGCGGGTCGGACGTTACCCGTGCTCACGTCAGCGTCGAGGGAGGCAAAGCAGCGTGCGCGGCGTGCGACCTGACGACGCGAGTTCGCCGAGCGCCGCGGTGCATGGGTCGTCGGGAGTTCGTCACTATCAGCGCTACGTTGCGATCGGCGACAGCACATCGGAAGGACTGGACGATCCCGATGGGCGCGGCGGATATCGCGGCTGGGCGAATCGCTTTGCGGAGCACGTGGCGCGGGTGCAGGGTGGTCTCTTGTACGCGAATTTGGCCGTGCGCGGACGACGGACGCGAGAGATCCTGGAGCAGCAACTGGAACCTGCGTTGTCGCTTCGCCCCGATCTTTGTACCGTCGTGTCTGGGGTGAATGATCTACTTCGTCCCAGGTTCAGCGCCGACGAGTTTGGTGGTGACCTCGAGCAGATGCAACGCGCGTTCACGGCCACGGGCGCCACGGTGCTGACGTTTACCCTGCCGAGTCTCTCCAAGGTGCTGCCGTTGGCGCGGCGGTTGGAATCGCGCGTGCGGGCCATGAATGAGGCCGTGCGCGAGGCGTGCCGGTCGAGTGGCGCCATCCTCGTGGATTTTGCAGCCTACGAGGACGTTGGGTCCGACCCGCGTCTCTGGAGCGACGATCGACTCCATGCCAATGCGTTAGGTCATGCGCGGATTGCAGACGGCCTCGCGCACGCGATCGACCTGCCGGGGTCGTCTGCCGACTGGCGTGTACCGCTACCACCGGCCCGTCAGCCTCGCCTCTGGACCGTCATCGGCGCCGAGGCGCGCTGGTGGCAGTCGCATTTCCTGCCTTGGGTGTGGCGTCATGCATTGGGCCGGTCGTCGGGGGATGGCCGGCAACCGAAGCGGCCGGCATTGCACCCGGTGGAGCTGACGGACGGGGGTGCGGCTTAGGGCGTCGGCAAGGCGGCGACCAGGGCATTGGCCATCGCCTCCGTCCCCGCCGTCCCACCGAGATCTGGCGTACGCACACTGCCGCCGGACAACACCGCATCCACCGCCGCCGCCAACCGTTGAGCCTCCGTGACGTGTTGCAGGTGCTCCAGCATCATGGCCGCCGACAGCACGGCGGCGATGGGGTTGGCCACACCTCGGCCGGCAATATCCGGGGCCGACCCATGCACGGGCTCGAACATGCTGGGAAATCGCCGGGTGGGATCGACGTTGCCGCTGGGGGCCAGACCGAGACCACCGACCACGGCTGCGCTCAAGTCGGACAGGATATCGCCAAAGAGGTTACTGGCGACGATAACGTCAAAGTCCCATGGGCGCCGGACGAGATCCATGGCCGCAGCATCCACAAAGAGGGATGACGTGGCAACGTCTGGGAAGTCGCGCGCCACGTCGCGGAACACGTCGTCCCAGAGGACCATCGAGTGCGCCTGGGCATTGGACTTGGTGATGGAGGTCAGGTGCCGGCGCCGCGTCCTCGCCAGTTCAAACGCTGCCACCATGATGCGCTGGCAGCCGCGGCGGGTGAATACGTTCGTCTGCATCGCCAATTCACCCTCGGTGCCTGCATGCAGACGCCCACCGACGTTGGCATATTCGCCCTCGGTGTTCTCCCGCGCGATCACCATGTCGATGGGCCGCTGATCGGCTGCTCGCAGTGGCGAGCGAACGCCAGGGAGCAGACGGGCAGGTCGCAGGTTGAGAAACTGTTCGAACTGTCGACGGATAGGAAAAATCAGACCGTTGAGCGTGGCGGTATCGGGGACTCGGGGGTCGCCCACAGCACCAAGCAAGATCGCGTCGTACCGGCGCAGTTGGTCTAATGCATCGGCAGGCATGGTTCGACCATGCGCGAGGTGGAACTCGGTCCCCCACGGCATGGCCTCCCAGGTGCAACGAACCTCCGAATGCGCCAGACAAGCGTCCGTGACCCGGATGGCAGCAGCGATGACTTCGGGCCCAATACCGTCGCCGGGAATGGTGGCAATGCGTCTTGTGATCATGCCTCGGTGCCTCGGAGTTCATAAGGGCCAACAACGTCCAATATCCCCAGCGCCATCACTTGAGCGGCCTGTACCATTTCACTGATATCACACCACTCATCGGGCTGATGCGAGAGTTCCAACCGGCCGGGCCCGTACGCTACGCAGTTCACAATGCCACCGATGCGAGTGACATGCTTGTGGTCGTAGGTACCTGGACTGGCCACGAGTCCAGCCGGCGTGCCTCGCACAGTCCCGATAGCGCGTGCAAGGGACGCAACAAGGGGTGAGTCGGTCGGCGTCGCAACGGGGTGTACCAGCATCAACTCGCGCAGGTCGCAATCGAAGGCCGGGAGTCGCTGTCGGATCTCGTTGAGCACATCCTGCACCTCACGCTTGACGTCCGACACGGATTCTTCAACCAGGAACCGCCGATCAAAGACCGCGGTACAGCGGTCCGCGACGCATGGCGTTTGCATGCCGTGTACTGGCTGGCCACCCCAAACGCTGTTGACGTTCAGCGTGGCCTGGCGGGCGCCAGCTGGAATGACGGGCATGGCGGTAATGCGCCGAGCCAAGGCAGGGCCGAGGGCTGCTCGCATGTGGTGCAGCACCTCGCCCATGTGCTCGATCGCGCTGACGCCGAGGAACGGCATGCTCCCGTGCGCAATGCGGCCCTTCGTGGTCAGCTCAAACCAGTAGACTCCGCGGTGACCGATACACACCTGGTCCACGCCGAGAGGTTCGGGAATAACTACCTGATCCACGTGGTCGCTCGTCAGGCGCCCAGCGGCGGCCAGGTGCGCCACACCCGCCCAACCTCCGCTCTCCTCGTCCACCGTGCCGCTGATTTCCACGGTGCCTGCCAGCGGGATGCCAGCGCGCCGAATGCCCTCCACCGCGAAGCGTGCCGCGGCGATTCCGCCCTTCATATCGGACGCGCCACGGCCGTACAAACGACCATCTTCGACAGTTCCCGCGAATGGATCGTGGCTCCATCCCTCGCCGACGGGCACGACGTCGATGTGTCCGTTCAGGTGTATGCACGGACGTGCTGCGGCGCCTTTGCGACCGACGACGTTCACGCGCGGGAACCGGGCGGAGTGCTCCGGGCGGTCGACTGCCGTGACGTATTCCACGTGAAATCCATCGCGCGCCAAGGCTGCCCCCAGCAGCTGCGCGCAAGGTTCATAACAATCGCCGGGAGGATTGACGGTCGGAATGCGTATGAGGTCCTGGGCGAACGCCACCATCTCGTCGCGCGCGTCTTCAATGGCTCGCAGCACCGCGTCACGACCGCTAGTATTTTTCATGAACGGGCCAGACGACGGCGACGTGCATGCGGCGTCATCATGACTCGATGTCGCGCGAGGGGCCTTTCTCCTGCAGCCTGAGCCATGATCACCAGATCACTATCGTCAATGGGACGTTGGGGAGGGATCCTAGTTGTTGCAGCTACCGCGGCCTGCGCCGCGCCGGTTCCGGCACAGGGTTCGTCCGCGGCCCCGTTCTCAAGTCGTGGTGTGACTGCCGTGGCCGGCGTGAAGGTCGGGCACTTCACGTTGGCCGAGCGACCGACGGGGTGCACCGTCGTGCTGGTGGAGAAAGGTGCAGTCGGTGGCGTCGATGTGCGAGGTGCCGCCCCGGGCACGCGAGAGACGGACCTGCTGAACCCCGTGAACACCGTGTCGGTCGTGCATGCCATCGTGCTGTCTGGGGGATCCGCGTTCGGGCTCGACGCCGCGTCAGGCACCATGCGCTGGTTGGAAGAGCAGGGGATTGGCTTCGATGTGCGTGTGGCAAAAGTGCCGATCGTGCCGGCGGCGATTCTGTTTGATCTCGGTGTGGGCGACGCCAAGATTCGCCCCACGGCGGATTGCGGCTACCGCGCGGCGAAGGCCGCAACGACGGGGCCCGTCGCCGAAGGTGATGTTGGGGCCGGCGCCGGCGCCACGGTGGGAAAATTGATGGGCGCAGGTCGTGCGATGAAGGCAGGGATCGGAAGTGCCTCCATCACCCTCGCCGATGGGCTAACGGTTGGTGCCTTGGTGGCCGTGAACGCGGTGGGCGACATCATTGACCCATCGACCGGCAAAGTTGTGGCTGGCGTACGAAGCGCGGACGGGAAGACACTGGCCGACGCTCGCCAGCTCATCCGCTCGGGGGCCACGCGCCGCACCGGGCGCACCGGCGACGGGGAGAACACGACGATTGGCGTGATCGTCACCAATGCCAAGCTCACCAAAGCGCAGGCCCAGAAGATTGCCCAGATGGCGCATGACGGATATGCCCGCGCGATCTCGCCCGTGCATACCGCGGGCGACGGCGACACGATCTTTTCGTTGGCCACCGGTGAGCGTGCGGAAGAAGCGGATGTGACGACCATTGGCGCTCTGGCGGCGGATGTGATGGCCGAGGCGATCGTTCGTGCAGCCCGGCAGTCCAAGGGGCTTCCCGACTATCCTGCCGCGCGTGATCTTCCCAAGCGTTAGGCACGCCGCGTGAACGCGCACCTTCCCATCCTGCTCGCGTATTCAGCATTCCTGGCAGGGCTGGGCATCTGGATCGGCCGACGGGTGCGGAGTTCCGATTCCTTCTTCGTGGCGGGTCGCGCGCTGGGGCCCGGGCTGCTCTTTTCCACGCTCATTGCGGCGAACATCGGTGCGGGGTCCACAGTGGGCGCCGCGGGCCTCGGCTACCGGGACGGCCTGTCCGCCTGGTGGTGGGTCGGGTCCGCAGCCGTCGGCTCAATGATCCAGGCAGTGTGGATCGGTCCGCGCATGCGAGACGTAGCAGAGGCGCGCGGCCTGCGGACGGTGGGTGACTACCTGGAGTATCGATATGCGCCGAGTGTACGGACGACGGTGGCACTTCTGCTCTGGGTCGGCACGCTGGCCATCTTAGCTGGCCAACTCATCGCCGTGTCGACCCTGCTAACCGCGGTCGCCGGCGTTCCCAAGTGGGTCGGCTGCTTGTTAGGCGGTACGGTGATCACGATCTACTTCACTGCGGGGGGCCTGCTTTCCAGCGCGTGGGTAAGCGTCGTGCAGGTGACGGTGAAGTTCTTGGGTTTCGCCCTCGCCTTCCCGGCCGCTCTGGCGATGGCTGGCGGGTGGGCTCGGGTGAGCACACAGACACCCAGCCCTGACTATTGGAATGCTGTGGCGGGGGGCGGATCGGGCTGGACGTACTTGCTGCTTCTGGCGCCGGCGTTTGTGGTGTCGCCGGGGTTGTTGCAGAAGGTCTTCGGTGCTCGTGACGAACGTGCGGTCCGCATTGGCGTCGGACTGAATGCCTTCGCGTTGCTGGCGTTCGCGTCCGTACCGCCACTTCTGGGAATGATCGCCCGGGCTCTGCATCCCGCACTCTCCGATTCACAGTTGGCCCTGCCGACACTCTTGGCGAATGATGTGCCGGTTGCCATCGGTGCGCTTGGGCTGGCGGCGTTGTTTTCTGCGGAAGTGAGCAGCGCCGACGCCCTGCTGTTCATGCTGGCGACGTCGCTCTCGCAGGACCTGTACAAGCGGGTCCTCAACCCACAGGCCAATGACCGGCAGGTGCTCCGTGTGGCGCGGCTGGCGGCCGTGGCTGGCGGCTTGGGGGGCATCGCGATCGCCTTGTCTGCCCAGACCATCGTCGGGACGCTGTCATTCTTCTACAGCGTGTTGGGTGTTTGCCTCTTTCTGCCGATCGTCGGCGGCCTCTATGTATCCGCTTTGCGCACCCGGCATGTGATGGTGGCTATTGCCGCCGGCATCATCACGATGGTGGGTATGCAGGTGGCGGCGGGAACGCCCCGGATAGGGTGGAAGACGAGTGCCGCCGGGCTTGGGGCGTCGCTTCTGGCCGCCATGCTGCTCCTTCTCTTTTCGACACACTCTGACGCCGATACCTCGAGGTCACGTTCCGCATGAGCGACTTGTTCCGTCTTGATGACCGTAGCGTAGTGGTTGCTGGCGCAGGCTCTGGCATCGGCGAGGCTGTCGCGCGCGCCTGTGCCCTGCAGGGAGCGCAGGTCACGTGCGCTGATATCGATCTGGCCAACGCCCAGCGAGTGGCGGAGTCGATTCAGGGGGCGGGTGGCCGGAGTACCGCTGTGCGCGTCGACATTACCGACGGCGCGGCCACTGAGGGCGCACTGGAAGACGTTTTGTTGCGCACCGGCCGACTCGACGCGGTGGTCTGCACGCCCAGCATCAACGTTCGCAAAGCCATCCTGCAATACTCGGAGGAGGAGTTCGAGCGCGTTCTGCGTGTGAACCTGAAGGGGAACTTCAATGTCCTGCGCGCGGCCGGTCGGATTCTCACGGCGCGCCGGACCGGTAGCATCGTGTTGTTCTCGTCCATCCGATCACAGGTGGTGGAGCCCGGACAGGCCGCGTACGCGGCCACGAAGGCCGGCATCGTTCAGATGGCGCGCACCGCGGCGGCCGAATTCGCCCCGTACGGCGTGCGCGTGAATGCGGTAGCGCCCGGCGTAGTGGAAACGCCCCTGACCGCCCCCATTCGCTCTGTGCCTGACTGGTATGGTGCCTACGCGGCGCGGAATGCCCTCAAGCGATGGGCCACCGCCGACGAGATGGCATGGCCCACGGTCTTCCTTCTTTCGGATGCATCGAGTTACGTCACTGGGTCGGTCTTGGTGGTGGACGGGGGCTGGCTGGCGGTAGACGGACGCTACCAGCCGCCGGGCATGGGGGAGTGAAGGCTGCGTGCTTCACACGCACTCTCGGGAGGAACGGATGATCGCCGAATCCACGGAGCAATCGCCGCCGTCCAGCGCGCCGCCGCCGACGGTCGAACCCACGCTGGCGGAATTGATGGGACGCGTGGCGCGCCGCGTCTCGTTCAACCTGGCCATGGGCACGAGCGCCGCGAGCGTCGTGCTGCTGGCGCTGGTGCTCGCGTTCAGGCCGGGCCAGTGGCGTGTGGCGTTGCTGCTGACGGCGATCGCGTCTGCTGGCGGATGGACCATGGCCGAGCACGAACGCGTGGACGGCGTTCCCGGTGGCTCACCGTCCTGGCGCGCGCTACAGTCCGTCACCGGCGTGCTTGGCATCGCGACGATCTTTGCGTTCCTGTTGTCCATCCTGTCGTCGGCGCTTGGCCTGTGGATTTCCTGAACGAGCAGGAGTTGGCGACGACACATGGCTGAATCCTTCGATGTTCGCGACAACCCAGACGCTTCGCAGTTTGAGGTGACGGTGGACGGCCATCTGGCCGTGTCGCAGTACCGACTCGGTGACGGGCGCATTGTGTTCACACACACCGAAGTGCCCGCCGAGCTGAGTGGCCGCGGCGTGGGGTCGGCACTGGCACGCGCAGCACTCGATCAAGCACGTGAACGCGGGCTTCGTGTGGAGCCGCGCTGTCCATTCGTCGCGCGGTACATCGAACGCCACCCCGAGTACGCGGACTTAGTGCACGAGTAGCAGTAGCGCGACGCAGGAACGGCTGACATTCTGTAGCCGCGCCGCGTCACCCCACGCGCGCGCCCGATGTTTTTCTCTCCCACCGCGGATTTCGTATGAAACGGCTCGTCCTCTCCTTGGTTGCTGTCGTGGCCTGCGCCAAAACACCATCTAGCGCATCCAATGCCGACATGGCGCGATGGGAGCAGCAGGCGCAGCGCGTCACGATCACGCGAGACGACTGGGGCATCGCGCACATCCATGGGAAGTCGGATGCCGACGCCGTCTTCGGGATGATCTATGCCCAGGCAGAGGACGACTTCCATCGTGTCGAAACGAACTACCTGAATTCGCAGGGACGCCTGGCCGAAGCCGAGGGCGAGGCCGCGATCTATCGGGACCTGCGCATGAAGTTGTTTATCGATCCGGATAGCATGAAGGCGCAGTTCACTGCCAGCCCACCGTGGCTGCAGACGCTGATGGTCGCCTGGGCGGATGGACTCAACTACTACCTGGCCAAGCACCCGACGGTGAAGCCGAACGTGATCACACACTTCGAACCGTGGATGGCGCTCACGTTCAGCGAAGGGAGCATTGGCGGCGACATCGAGGACGTCTCACTCAAGGCCCTCGAAGCGTTCTACGGTGGCGCCGGTGCCAAGACGGTCGCCGAGGCGCCGTTGCGTCGTCTGGATGAACCCACCGGATCCAACGGTATCGCGATCGCTCCGTCCAACACGTCGGCGCATCGCGCCCTTCTCCTGATCAATCCACACACGTCCTTCTTCTTCCGCTCGGAATTGCAGATGACGAGTGACGAGGGATTGAACGCGTACGGCGCGGTCACGTGGGGACAGTTCTTTGTGTACCAGGGATTCAACTCCCGCGTTGGCTGGATGCACACCTCGAGCGGTGCGGACGTCGTCGACGAGTTCGCCGAGCGCATCGTCAAGCAGGGGGACAGCACGCTCTACGCGTATGGAAAGGAGCTGCATCCGATCATCAGCCGCAAAATCACCATACCGTACAAGACGTCGAGCGGCATGGCGAGCAAGGACTTTACGGTGTACTTCACGCGGCATGGCCCCGTCGTTCGCGAGGCTGACGGCCGGTGGATCAGCGTGTCGCTCATGCACGATCCGGTGAAGGCCCTTACGCAGTCCTTTACGCGTACCAAGGCCGCCAGCTACAAAGATTTTCGCCAGACGATGGACCTGCACACCAACTCGTCGAACAATACGATTTTCGCATCTGCGGATGGGGACATCGCCTACTTCCATGCCAACTTTGTACCTAAGCGAGATCCGAAGCTGGATTGGTCCAAGCCGGTGGATGGGAGCGATCCTCGCACTGATTGGGGACCAGCGTACGGCGTCGAAGAGAGTCCGCACCTGTTGAACCCGCCGAATGGCTGGCTGTACAACTCCAACAATTGGCCGTATTCGGCTGCGGGCGCGAATAGCCCGAAGCAGAAGGACTATCCGAAGTACATGGACGTCGCCATTGAAAATCCCCGTGGCATTCACGCCATCCGCGTGCTCGACGGAAAGAAGGACTTCTCAATCGCCAAGCTCATCGACGCCGCATACGACTCCTATCTTCCCGCATTCGCCGACCTCATTCCCACACTGCTCAAGGCCTACGATCAAACGCCGACCACGAGTCCCCTCAAGAAGCAGCTGGCGGATCCCATCGCTGCGCTTCGCGATTGGGACTATCGGTGGGGTGTGTCGTCCGTGCCGACGTCGTTGGCGGTCTTCTGGGGCGACGAGCTGTGGCGTCGCGTGCGCGCCGAGGCGGAGAGCGAAGACATGTCGGTATACGACTACATGGCCAAGCGGACGACCGGCGAGATGAAGCTTCAGGCCTTGGCGGCTGCCGCGGACACACTGACCGCAGATTTCGGCAACTGGAAGACGCCCTGGGGCGACATTAATCGATTTCAACGACTGACGGACGACATTGTGCATCCGTTCGACGATGCACGCCCGAGCCTTCCCGTCGGCTTCACCTCGTCGCGCTGGGGGTCGCTGGCGTCATTTGGTGTCGCCCCCGCCACGCATACCAAGAAGATCTACGGCAGCTACGGGAACTCGTTTGTCGCCGTCGTGGAGTTTGGCGACAGTGTGCATGCGCGCGCCGTGACGGCTGGCGGCGAAAGCGGCGACACGGCGTCCAAACACTTCAATGATCAGGCCGAACGTTATGCAAAAGGGGACCTGCGCGAAGTGTACTTCTATCCGGCGCAGTTGAAGGGCCATACGGAACGGGAGTACCATCCCGGGTCATAGCGCCACAGGCGTGACGGGCTGGGGGCCGGCGTTTTCGCAGGCCCCTATTTCGTGCCGTCGTGAAAGATCGTGGCAGCTATGCGCTCATTGATGGCCGCGTAGTCTACCGGACCCAGACTGCGCTCATCGATCATATCGTGGTGTAGCCCGGCAGGTGCTGGCTTTCCCGCACGGAGAGTGAGCACGTCCCACGTCGGCGTCAGCCGATGGTGTGCCGCCCATCGCAGCACTCGGCCATAACTCACCAGTTCGTCGCGTGGGTCCAGCACCAACAGCGTGGGAATCCGAAGACAGGTAGTATCCGAGACGCCGATGAGTTGGCGCTGGACCGCGAAGAGCGCCTCGTAAGCGGCGACCGTGGTCCCTTGCTGCGCGCGAATGGCCTTCGGCGTGAACGACGGCAGGCGAAAGCGGCCTCCGAATATTCGAAAGGCTTGGACCAATCGCACGACACGGTGCACCTCGATCGGCGGTGCGATCAGCACCTGCCGCGTGAACGGCAATACACCTCGATCGCGCGTAGCCAGCGCGGCCAAGTGGACGATGCAGCCCAGGCTGAATCCGAGGAACGTCAGCGGGACGTCGATCGCCAGCGCCCGCGCCGTGCGCACGGCTTCTTGCCAGTCGCGATACCAGTCGTCTGCGGTGAGCGTGCCCCAGACGTCGCGATCGTCGGCTCCCGCGTGGCCGCGAAGCGCGATGCGGACGATCGTTGCGCCTGATGAACGAAGGGGTTCGTACAACTCCCGCATGGCGTCGGGGCGCACATTCAGCCCATGCGCGACCACGACGACGGCGCGGCGCGGACCAACGGCTTCAAGAACGTCCATGCCCGCGCGCCGAATGGGGGGCCGGCTCGGACATCCTACGCCGCCGACAATTCCCTGATCGCCTTCACCAGCGCATCCAAGTCTTCGGTGGTCGTGAACAGGTGAGGTGTCACGCGAACGCCGCGAACATTCGGCGAGTCGATGGCCACGGTCCAGACGCGGTACGTCTCCATGAGGCGCTTGGCCAGGTCGCCAGGTTCAATCCCCTGTACCCCGACGTTGGCAATGGCCCCGGTTCGCTTCGGATCGGCTGGCGTGTTGACGACCACACGCGGTAGGTCGCGTACTTGGCGCGTCCAGTAGACTTGCAGGTACCGCAGGCGCGCTTCCTTGCGCTCACCGCCAATACTCTCGTGAAAATCCAGGGCGTTTTCGATGGCGAGGTCCGTGTGCACCGGGTGCGTCCCCGTGTGATTCAGCTTCCGGATGTCGTTGGAACCCGGCCCCTCATCGCCAAAGATTGGCCACAGGGTGGCGATCTTCTCCTTTCGCACATAGAGGATGCCGGCGCCTAACGGCGTTCCCAGCCATTTGTGCAGCGAGGCTCCGTAGTAGTCGCCATGCAGGTCGGGGATCGCGAAGTGCAGATGGCCGAAGGTGTGGGCACCATCCACCAGCACGTCTACCCCGCGCTCGTGCGCCATGTCGGCGATGGCGCGTACCGGCATCACCTGTCCCGAGATGTTCACCATGTGCGAGACCAGCAGCAGGCGTGTGCGCGGCGTGATGGCGTTGGCGTACAGCTGCACCAGCTCAGCGTCCGACTGCGGATGGCTGGGCAGGGAGACCAGCCGATTCACCATGCCGTAGCGCCGGGCCTGCAGCTTGAACTGATCGAGCATGGCGCCGTAGTCCTGCACGGCCTGGATGGCCTCGTCGCCGGCTTTCCAGTCGTAGCCCGAGATTACCGTGTCCAGTGCCTCGGTGGTGTTGCGGGTGATAACCAGCTCCTCTGGCGACACGCCGCCCATGGCGGCCAAACGCTGGCGCACGCGGAGTTTGTCGTCTGCCTGCCGGGTGCGCATGTAACGTGAGGCCTGGACGTTGATGGACCGGACGTGCGCAATAAAGGCATCGAGCACGACTTCCGGTTGCAAACAATAGAAGCCGTTCTCCAGGTTGATGTACTCGCTCGTCAGCTTGAACTTTCCGCGGATGGTGGTCCAGAACACCTCATCTTCTGCCAGCGCCGAAGGGCTCAGCGAGCGGTAGTGCTCCAGCAGCCCGGGTCCAAACATCGCGCCGAGCGACACGCTACCGACGGTTCGAAGAAACTCACGCTTGTTCACGCGGACTCCAGGTTGGTGGGTGGACTCGGTCGCGACGGGGACGTGCACCTGTTGGTGACGCCGTCGCGTGAGCCTCACGGTTCAACTGGCCAGAATGTACTGGCAACCGGCCTCCTGCGCCCGCAGGGCGGCAAAGATGCCATTGGGCTGGAGGATTACGCCGGGCAGCAGGTGGGCGCGCGCCTGGGCGTCGGCCGCCTCATGCTCCAGTTTGTCCTTCTCCTGGTATTGCTGCACCAGCCCGCCAAACGCCCAGCTGCAACCAAGGACAATTCCGCCATCGGCGATGAAGCGTTCAAGTTTGTACTTCGTCTTCTTGGGATCGTCCCCGACCGAACGGCTGCTGATAGGATTCACCTCGCTCCACTTCCCGTTCTCGTTCCGGATCTTGAGCGCCTTGCCGACCTTGAATCGCTTCCAATGTTCATCGTCCATCACCAGGTCGATCGCGGTGTGCCGGAAGACGACGACGGCCGACATGTCCTTCCGTTCCACGCCGTACACTTCTTTGTAGTGGTCGCACCAGGCGACGGCGCGGAAGAGCGCCGCGCCCTCCGAGGCCTCGGGAGAATCAAACACGGCACGATGCTGGCCCGTCACACGTTCGGCCCAGGACACGTCCCATTTCGATTCCACGGGTTCTGGATGCGACCGAGGAACAGCTGCATGGCCGATCGAGGGTAGGACGGGCAGGGCCGCGGCGCCCACTGAAGCCCCGCCTATCAAACCAAGGAATTGACGACGATCACCTTTCATGCGGCGCTCTATAGGTGTGGGGAGGGTCGGCGAGATCTGTATTCCGGGATCACGGGATGGCCGTGCCTCGCAACAGGTTCAACGCGCGTTCGTTGACCCCACCAAACGGTGAAGGCTTGCCGGGAACGTCGCTGTCCGTGTTCAACGCGGCGATGATTGCTGTTGACGTGCCAGGGTTCAACCAAAGGAACGAGAGAAACCCCGCTTGGCTGCCGGTATGCCCGATGATCGTAGTCGCGCCATCGCGCATCACAAAGAAGCCCAGGCCGACGCCGCTCGTCGACGTACCGCGCGAGCCGGTGCTCACCACAGGCTGCCACATTTCCTCGAGCGTGCGGCGGCTCATGACCGTGTCATAGCGGCGTTGCAAGGTGCTATCGCCGTGCGACGCATTCGCCAGGAACGCCACATACGTCACCAAGTCGTTCAGCGGTGCGTTCCAGCCCCCGTTGGGAATCGTGATCCCCGGGTCAAAGTCTCGGCCGTTCTCTCGGACCTGTTCGATGCTGGCCGCCGAGTCGCGCACGATGGTGTAGTTGTTCGACCTGTCGGCAGCCAGATAGTACGGGGTAGCGCCAAAATAACTGCGGTCCAGCGTCAGGGGCGCGAAGATGTTCTTCTGGACATACGTCTCCCACGGGTCGCCCGTCAGCTGTTCAATGACGCGAGCCAGGTAGATGTAGCCGGGATTGGAATAACCAAAGCGACTGCCGGGCTTGAACAGCAACTCCTGATACGGCATCATCGCAACCAGCTGATTCCACGTCGTCGGCTCAAACGGTTCCCATGGATGACCGTTGGTGTACGGCCACGTTGGATTCTGGAAGCCCGCCGAATGCGAGAGCAGCATGCGGATCGTAATGCTGTCGATCATGCCGTACGGGTCGTGCACTTGGCGCAGCTCCGGCACGTAGCGGGTGATCTTGTCATCGAGTGACAACTTGCCCCGATCGCGCAACTGCAGGATGGAAAGGGCGGTGAGCGTCTTGGTGATGGACCCGTAGTGAAAGAGCGTGCGGTCGGTGACGCGTTCGTTGCGCCCGCGGTCAGCCAGCCCAAACTCGTGCCGAGCGACGATACGTCCATCCCGCACCATGACGGCTCCGGCCCCCACCACTTGGCCTGCGGCGAGCGACGAATCCATGTAGTGCGTGAATTCCGCCCATCCTGGCGGACTCATGTCGGCGGCGGCGGGCGTTTTCTTGCCGCGCTGCGCGGGCAAGACGGTACTGCAGACGAGCAGAAGGAGTGCGATGAACGGCGTGGACCGAGTCATGGTGGCCATGGCTGAGACATCCGAAAGCTGGCACATCGCCGCGATCTCGCAACCGGTTGGATGGCCTCACACGCCTACGTTGCGAGCGGTTCAGCGACTCCGGCGAAAGAGTCTCACACCCCAGGCGTCCAGCGCGAGCGCGGGAAGTCCAATGGGGCCGCCTTGGGCGGCAAGCAGCGGGATCTCCTCAAAGGTCCCATTGGCCTCCACGGTGCCCGCGAAGGGGCGGTTGGACATGTTGATCGCCACTAAGAACTCTTCGCCCGCGTCGCGGCGCAAGAACGTCACGACGCGATCGGCATCGGAGTTGGAGAGCCACGTCGTTTCGCCTTGGCGCAAGGCTGCGTGCGCGGCGCGTAGCGGAATCATGGTGCGATAGAAGCGAGCGAACTCCGGCCTTCGCTCGCTGCCAGTCCAAAAGACGGGCAGGCGCTCGAAAAGGGCGGGGGCGCCTGACTCCGTCACGTCACCAACTTCCTGCCCGTTGTACAGCAATGGGACGCCGTCCATCGCGAACACCAGCGCCGACGCGGCCAGCGCGCCGCGCTCGCCGAAGTAGGCGATCGCGCGCTTTTCGTCATGGTCGTCGGAGAATCGCAAGTGCAACGCGCCTCTCGGATACGCGCGACGCTCATCTTCCCATGCCGCACGAATACCGCGGGCGCTGGCGCTTCCTGTCGCCGCGTCGGCGATGGCGTGGTACAGCGGCCATGAGTAGTCGAAGTCAAAGGCCTTGGCCACCAGTTCCGGTTCGTAGGCTTCCGCCAGCATCAACAATCCTGGCTTCACCCCTTCCAGCGTGGTGCGGGCTTGCTCCCAGAAGTCGGTGGGGACGTTGAAGGCCACGTCGGCGCGGAAGCCATCCACGTCAAACTCTCGGACCCAGTACGCCAGCATGTCCAGCATGTATTTCCGCACGGCGGGATTCTTGTAGTCCAGCGCCGCCACGTCCGTCCAGTCGTACGGCGATAGCACTTGGCCCTTGGCATCCCGTTGGTAGAATGCAGGCGTCTTCAACAGCTCGTTATCCCAGGAGGTGTGATTCAATACCACGTCCAGGATGACATGGAGCCCCTGCCGGTGCGCCTCGCTCACCAGTCGTTTGA
The DNA here is from genome assembly GCA_046327745.1 of Gemmatimonadaceae bacterium. Taxonomy (GTDB): domain Bacteria; phylum Gemmatimonadota; class Gemmatimonadetes; order Gemmatimonadales; family Gemmatimonadaceae; genus JABAQJ01. The sequence continues at coordinate 98,424 of JAXLXV010000016.1, forward strand.
GGTCGCTCTTGGTGCCGAACGCGGGATTCACGCCGTAGTAGTCCTTCACCGCGTAGGGGCTGCCGATCGTGCCCTTCTTCTTCACTTCGCCGATCGGATTGACGGGCATCAGCCAGACAACGGTCACGCCCAAGGCGCGCAGGTCGGCGAGCCGGCCCACGATGCCGTTGAAATCTCCGGTCGCCGAGAACGTGCGAGTGTTCAGTTCGTAGACGACGCCATCGCGCGCCCACGCCGGTGTGGTACGCGCCTGCTCGCGCGAGACGTCGCGTCGCGGTTGGGCGGTGGCCGGTGTTGCGGAGGAGACAATCGCCGTCAGGAGCAACAGTGAGCAGCGGGCGCGAACGGACATACGGCAACTCTCAGGCGAGGGTATCGGGAGGGAGGTCTTCAGCACGGGCGGCGCCGGTCATGACGGCCACCGCATCGCGCATCGTGGCAACCTTCGGGTTCAGGACCGCGACGCGTCGGCCCAAACGCGCGACGTGAATGCGGTCGGCAAGCTCAAACACATGCGGCATGTTGTGTGAAATCAGGACTACCGACAGGCCTCGGTCGCGCACCCGCCGAATCAAGTCCAATACCATGCCGCCTTCCTTGACTCCCAGCGCGGCCGTGGGCTCATCCATGATGACCACGTGTCGGGCGAACGCGGCGCTGCGCGCCACGGCCACACCCTGACGTTGTCCGCCGGAGAGCGTCTCCACCGGTTGCGTCATGGAGCGGATGCCGATCTGCAGCTCGTTCATGAATTGCTGGCTTTCCTGCCGCATGCGCGTCTTGTCCAGCATGCGGAAGAGAGATCCCAGCACGCCGGGTCGGCGTAGCTCACGCCCGAGAAACAGGTTCTCGGCGATCGTCAACGCAGGCGCCACGGCCAGGTCCTGATAAACCGTCTCAATACCGTGGCGACGGGCGTCCAGTGGCCGCCGCAGATGCACCTGACGGCCATCGATCAAGAGCGTGCCCGCATCCGGGACCATGGCACCAGAAAGGGCCTTGATGAGCGACGACTTGCCGGCGCCGTTATCCCCGATGACCGCCAGGATCTCACTGGCGTGCAGGTCGAAATCCATGCCGTCGAGGGCGGTCACATGCCCGTACCGCTTCACCAGGCCCGTCGCCTGCAACACCAGCCGCGCCGTCACCGTGCCCCCAGACGCATGGCACGGCGGGACCATTGATCGGTAGCCACCGCCAGGATCACCAAAACGCCCGTGACCAGAATCTGGTAGACGGACGTGACACCCATCAGGGTGAGGCCATTGCGGAACACGCCGACGATCAGGGCGCCTACCAGCGTGCCAAGGACCGTCCCTCGTCCGCCGAACAAGCTGGTGCCGCCCAAGACCACGGCGGTGATGGCGTCCAGGTTCTCGGTTTGACCGGCGTTGGGATCACCGACACCGGTGCGGGCGATGCTTAGCAGCGCGGCGACCCCATACAAGACGCCGGCCGACACCCAGACGCCCACCAAGACCCGATCCGTGGCAATCCCCGTCAGTCGTGTGGCTTCGGCGTTGTTGCCGATCGCGTACACATGCCGTCCGGCCGCCGTCTCGCGAAGGACGAACCACGCCAGCAGGTACAACCCCACCATGACGACGACCCCGAAGACCACCGGTGTCGCGCCGACCCGGAAGGTGTTGCCGAGCGCCGCCATCGATTCCGGCAGGTCGGTAATGGTCTGTGACTCCGAGGCCAGCTGCGTGACCGCGAACGCGATGTTCAACGTGCCTAACGTGACGATGAACGGAGGGAGCTTGAGGCGCGTCACCAGCAGGCCATTCACCAAACCAAATCCGGCGGTGATTCCAACGCCCGCGAGCACCGCCAGCCCCACCGGAACGCCGGCGGTGGCGGCCAGCTTGGCCATGACGATGCTCCCCAGCGCCATGACCATGCCGCATGACAGGTCGACGCCAGCCGTCAGGATGATCAACGTTTCCCCAATCGCCAGCACCCCCACGACCATTACCTGCTGGAGCACGAGCGAAAGGTTCTCGCCGGTCAGGAATCGATCGGAGCGGGTGGCAAAGAACGCGGCGGCCGCCACCAGGGCAATGGCGGGGCCGAGTTGCCCAGCCGATGGCAGGCGTTCACGCCAGGAACGCCCGGCGGCGCTCACCTACTTCTTACCGAAGCAGGACTCGAGGCCGGCCTTGACGTCCTTGCTCTCGATCCCGGCGATCGGCTTGGCCGACACGAGCGCCACACCGGTGTCCGTGAACCCGCTGGGCTTCTTGCCCGTCTTGATGAAAGTCATGGCAGCTGCAACGCCCAGCTCCGCCATGTGCACGGGGTACTGCTGGGCCGTGGCCGCGATCGCGCCCGCACCCACATCTCGCACCCCCTGACAGCCGCCATCGACGGAGACCAGGATGACGTTCTTTTCCTTGCCGGCGGCCTTGATCGCCTTGTACGCCCCAGCCGCCGTCGGTTCATTGATCGTATAGACCACGTTGACGTCTGGGCTCTTCTGCAGACAGTTCTCCATCGCCGCCTGACCCTTGGACTGGTCGCCAAAGCCGTCGGCCATGCACACGACGCCGGTCGGCTTTCCCAGCGTATTCGTCTTGGCATCTGGCGCCGCCAGCCCAAACCCTTTCAGGAACCCGTTGTGTCGCTGGGCGCCCACGGGGTGGCCCGGCATGAGGTCGATGGTGACGATCTTGGCCGGCTTGCTTCCCAGCGCGGCCTTGGCATAGCGGCCGATCAGGACACCGGCTTGGTAGTTGTCCGTGGCAAACAGGGCGTCTGTTGCGTCTGGCGGGTCGGTAGGGGAGTCCAAGGCAATGACCAGGATGCCCTTGGCGCGCGCCTTCTTGATCGCCGGCAGGATCGCCTTGGCATTGCTGGGCGTGATCAGGATGGCCTTGGCGCCCGCCGCAATCATGTTCTCGATGGCCGTCACCTGCCCGGCGTTGTCGCCGTCGCTCTTGCCGGCGGCGGTCACCAGCATGGCGCCGGTGGATCTGGCCGCCGCCGCGGCCCCTTCGCGCATCTTCACGAAGTAAGGGTTGCTCTCCGTCTTGGTGATGAGGGCGACGATCGGTACCCCCTGGGCTCGGGACGTCCCGGCCGCGACACCCGTCAGCAGCAACGCGCAACCTACGGTCGTACGAAAAGACATTGGCGTTCGATGTTACTCAGGCATGACCTGCCCAAATGGTCTCGCCCTTGGTGTAGGGGACGCAGGGGTCAAAGCGCCCAGGCGTTTCCCGGTAGCGCATCGCCTGCGTCATGCCGATCTCCGACGTGAAGTAGCCGAGGAGGGTCAGCTCCTTCATCATGCGGAAGTAGTGATTGGGGTCGTCGTCCTTCTTGGCGTCCTGGTACGTCTTCTGTTCCTTGTCGAGCGCCTCCAGCAGGGCGAGCCGTTGTTCCGGAGTCGCCTTGACGAACGATGTCTTGTTGGCCGTCTGACAGGCAGCGTCGAGCGTTTTCATGCCGTCGCGGAAAATCTTCTGGTCTTTCTCATCGTAGCAGTCGGAGACCATGACGGTCATGAACGAGCCCACCTTGGCCGCTTTAGCGCCTGGCGTCTTGGTCGTTGGCAGGATCGTGTCGGCCACCTCGTCCAGGAACCCGACGTCCGCGTCGGTGAACGTGCCGGCCGGCTTCACGGTGGCCTTCCGCTCCGTCTGGCACGCCTCCACCAGCGCCGTTCCGCCAATGAGGGCCGCACTGCCTAACAAGGCGCTGACGCGGCGGATCGCTTCACGACGGTCCATGCCGGAGAGCTGTTCAGTCGGTGGAGTCATTGCTGTACCCAAAGGATTGAGTCGCGTGAAATGGACGAATGGCGACGCGCTTAGAGGTTGTGCCGGTTGAGTTCACCCACCGCATGGTCCACGGCCCGCGCCGTGAGCGCCATGTACGTAAGCGAGGGATTCTGGCAGGCCGCCGACGCCATGCACGATCCGTCGGTGACGAACACGTTGGGCGCGTCCCAGACCTGGTTCCACTTGTTGAGGACGGACGACTTGGGATCCTTCCCCATGCGCGCCGTGCCCATCTCGTGGATCCCCATGCCCGGGAAGTACTCGTTGTCGTAGGTGTCGACGTCCTTAGCGCCGCAGGCCGTCAGCATCTCCGCCATGTCGTTGATCATGTCCTTGCGCATGCGGGCTTCGTTCTCGCCGGTGGCGCAGTCGATCTTCAACACCGGCAGACCCCACTTGTCCTTCTTGGTCTCGTCCATGGACACGCGGTTCGCGTCGTTCGGGAGCATCTCGCCAAAAGCGGTCCCCCCAATCGTCCACTGGCCCGGTTGGGCCATGGCGTCCTTAAACGCACCGCCGACCCCCAACTCGGCCACGGCGCGCGACCACCCTTCACGGCTCGCGCTCCCCTGGTAACCGAAGCCACGCAGGTAGTCGCGCTTGTCACCAAAGAGGTTCCGATAGCGCGGGATGTAGAACCCGGTGGGGCGGCGACCGTACACGTACTTGTCTTCCATCCCTTCGAGTTTGCCCGAGGCGCCACAGCGGAAGTGGTGATCCATCAAGTTGTGGCCCAGCACTCCGGAGCTAGAGCCCAAACCGCCGGGCCACACGTCCGTCGCCGAACGCAGCAGCAACCACGTGGAGTTCAACGTGGAGGCGCACAGGAAGACGACCTTCGCCTTGTAGTCAGTGGTCTGGTTCGAGACGGCATCCAGCACCCGAACGCCACTCGCCTTTTTGGCGTCCTTGTCGTAAATGACTTCGGTGACGATGGCGAACGGCTTGAGCGTTAGGCGTCCGGTGGCCACCGCCGCGGGGAGCGTGGACGACTGCGTGCTGAAGTACGCGCCGTACGGGCACCCGAGCCAGCAGGCATCCCGGGACTGGCATTGGGTGCGGCCCGGGAGGGGCTGGGTGATGTTCGCCGTGCGACCTGGGATCAGGTGACGCCGGCCGCCAAACAGCTTCTTCAGCTTGTCCGAGACCATGACTTCGCCGCAGTTGAGCGGCATCGCCGGTTGGAACTGGCCGTCCGGAAGCTGCGGAAGCCCTTCAACGGAGCCGGAGATGCCCGCGAACTTCTCGACGTGGTCGTACCACGGGGCGATTTCGGCGTACCGGATGGGCCAGTCGATGGCGACGCCTTCACGGGCGTTCGCTGAGAAATCGAAGTCGCTCCAGCGATAGCTCTGTCGTCCCCACATGAGGGAGCGGCCGCCCACGTGATAGCCGCGGTACCAGTCGAAGCGCTTCGCTTCCGTATACGGCGACTCCTCGTCCTTCACCCAGTAGTCGAGGTTCTTCTCGTTGAGTGGATAGTCGCGCTTCAGGACGGGATAGTGTTTCTCCATGTCCTTGGTGTGACCACCGCGATGGGGATACTCCCAAGGCGCCTTGGTGGCGTTCTTGTAGTCCTTGATGTGCTCGATGTTGCGGCCGCGTTCCAGCAGCAACACTCGCAGTCCCTTTTCGGTCAGTTCTTTCGCCGCCCAGCCGCCCGAGATCCCAGAACCAACGACGATCGCGTCATACTCCGGAGCTTGCACCGCTCCCTCCTTTGTGCACGCCAGCGGGAAGACCTAACGAAGCAAGGCCATGCGTCCCCACCATGCGGGGACGCTCGGCGCTAATATGGCATTCCGCGTCTGAACTCGCGATGAGCAGCGGTGAGGAAACTACGACGGTGACGCGCGTAATCGATTGCGGCGTGCCCGCCGTCCAGAGATCTACAGGGCCCTGCGGTTCAACTCCTGCACGGCGTAGTCGACGGCGCGCGCCGTCAGTGCCATGTACGTGAGCGACGGATTCTGGCACGCCGTGGAGACCATGCACGAGCCGTCCGTCACGAACACGTTTGGCGCGTCCCATACCTGGTTCCGCGAATTCAACACGGATGACTTCGGATCGCGACCCATCCGCGCGGTGCCCATTTCGTGAATTCCCATACCGGGGAAATACGTGCCATCGAAGGTCTTCACGTCCTTCACACCACACGCCGTAAGCATCTCCGCCATGTCGTTCATCATGTCTTTGCGCATCAGGTGCTCATTCTCTCCGATGCCGCAGTCAATCTTCAGGACCGGCAGTCCCCATTTGTCCTTCTTCGTCTCGTCCAAGGTGACTTTGTTCTCGTGATTCGGCAGCATTTCGCCGAAGGCGGTGCCTCCAATGCTCCATTGCCCAGGCTCGGCGGCGGCATCTTTGAACGCCCCACCAACACCTAGCTCCGCCACCGCGCGCGACCAGTCATCGCGTCCGGCGCCACCTTCGTAACCGAATCCGCGCAGGTAGGGGCGCTTGTCACCGAACAGGTTTCGGTAGCGCGGGATGTACGACGGGTTCGGACGCCGGCCAAACGAGTACTTGTCGTCCATCCCCTCGACGCGTCCTTGAGCACCAATGCGGAAGTGGTGGTCCATCAGGTTATGGCCAAGCTCGCCGGAACTGCTGCCCAAACCACCGGGCCACACATCGGTGGCGGATCGCAGAAGCAGCCACGTCGAGTTGAGCGTGGATGCGCACAGGAACACCACCTTGGACGTGAAGTCCGTCGTCTCGTTGGTCACGGCATCCAGCACGCGAACGCCGGTCGCTCGCTTGCGATCCTTGTCGTAGAGCACTTCGGTGGCGATGGCGAACGGCTTGAGCGTGAGGCGTCCGGTGGCCACGGCGGCCGGGAGCGTCGCCGATTGGGTGCTGAAGTAGGCGCCGTACGGACAGCCTAACCAGCAGGCGTCTCGGTACTGACAGGCGCTGCGATTGCCGATGGGTTGCGTGAGGTTGGCGGTGCGACTCGAGATCATCCGTCGCTTGCCGCCAAAGGACTTGGGCAGTCGGTCCGCCATCATCTGTTCGGCACAGTTCAGCGCCATCGCGGGCTGAAACTCGCCGTCAGGGAGTTGTGGCAGTCCTTCCTTGGAGCCGGCAATCCCGGCAAAGCGCTCGACGTACGAGTACCAGGGCGCCACGTCGGCATATCGAATCGGCCAGTCCGTTGCGATCCCGTCCTTCAAGTTGGCTTCGAAGTCGAAGTCGCTCCACCGAAAGCTGCAACGCCCCCACATCAGCGAACGGCCGCCGACGTGATATCCACGATACCAGTCGAACCGCTTGACCTCCGTGTACGGGGACTCCTCGTCCGAGGCCCACCAGTCGAGGTTCTTCTCGTTCAGCGGAAAGTCGCGCTTAAGCACTGGGTAGCGCCGGATCATGTCCTGCGTTCGCCCGCCGCGGTGCGGATACTCCCACGGCGCCTTGGTGGCATTCACGTAGTCCTTGATGTGTTCGATATTCTTGCCGCGTTCGAGCAGCAGTACGCGCAGCCCCTTCTCGGTCAATTCCTTGGCCGCCCAGCCGCCGGAAATCCCCGAACCCACCACGATCGCGTCGTAAGATGTCGTCTGCACGTTGTCTCCCTGAACGGTCGGGGCCTAACGATTCTGTGGCACGCTGCCTTTCCCGTGTCACTCACGCCAAATGTGTCGCGACGGGTGCGGAATCGCGAGCGGCGAGCGGTGCAGGGCGGGAGGCGATCCGTGGCATCGCGACGTCCCCTCAAGCATACTCCGTCCGGGCGTTTGACTCCGTTCGAGGAGTGGATTCGTGGACGCACTAGGTACTCGCGCCATCCAGCTCATCCGCAGGCTGGGCCGCGCACCCGGATATTCCATCGCGACGATTCTGGTCCTCGGCTGTGGAATCGGTGTAGGCGTCGCTGCGCTTGCGATCGCGAAACAGGCACTGCTGGCCCCACTGCCGTACGCGAAGCCCGATCGATTAGTCGTGCTGACGGAAGCGACCACGTCGGGTGGTCAGCGGCTGGCCTCCCAACCCACCGTAAGGGATTGGGCGGCGCAGGCCACGCAGTTCGAAGCCTTCTCGTACGTGACCGGCACACAGCTTTTGCTTCGACAGCCTTCTGGTCCCCTGCAGCTGGTTGTCGCGTATCCGACGGGCCCGTTCTTCGAGTTGATGCAGGGGCGTCCGTTGCTGGGCCGAACGTTTGCCGACGGCGAAGCACCGAATGAGCCGGAGGTGGTACTGGCCTATTCCACATGGCAGAGTGCTTTCGGTGGGCGTGCGGACATTGTTGGGCAACGAATTCCGTTGGGTGATGGCGGCGCCACCGTCATTGGGATCATGCCATCGGGGTTCGCATTTCCCGAGTGGGCGCAGGGCTGGCTGCCGGCGCGCGCTGCACCGGCCGGGGTCCAGCGATCGCTGCAACAGCGGGCCAATCACGCGGACAGTCGAACCATCGGTCGCTTGGCGCCCTCCGCCAGCCTCACACAGGCGGCGTCTCAGCTGAACGCCATCGCGGCTCGGCTGTCGCAGGCGTATCCGGATGACAGCCGCGACTGGACGCGGGTCGACCTCACGCCAATGCGCGAATACGTGCTGGCCTTCACCATGGGTGGAGCGGGGCAGGATCTGACGCCGCGCATTGCGTTGTTTGTCGGAGCGGCCGTGCTGATCCTGCTGCTGGGATGCGCCAACGTCGCCGTGCTGGGACTGGTGCGCAACGTCGGGCGTTCGCGGGAGTTGGCAGTGCGCGCCGCCTTGGGTGCCAGCCGCCGTCAGGTCTTCCAATACGTGCTGACCGAGTCACTGATGTTGGCCGTGCTCGGCGGTGCCGCGGGGTTGCTGCTTGGCTGGGGCTTGGTGCGAGCCGTGCAGATTGGGAACCCCGAACTTTTTCCACGACTGAGCGAAGTACGCTTCGACTCCATGTTCGTCGGTTTGGGGATGGTGCTCAGCGTCCTGACTGGCCTGCTGGCCGGCGTCGTGCCCTCTGTGCGGGCCACGCCAGGTGCAACGATTCCGGTGATGGGTGGCACGCGAGGCCAGGTGGGAGAGGGACGGGCGAGCGGGCGGCTGCAACGTGTCTTGATTGCCTCGCAAGTGGCGCTGGCCGTCATGTTGCTCGCCGGGGCCGGCGTACTCCTGCGTAGCATGCGCGAGGTGGTGCAGACGCCGGTCGGCTTCGATCCCGCTGGACTGAGCGTCGTACGCATCAATCCCCCCGACAGGTACGACACGCCCGAACGCCTGCGCCTGCTGTATGAGGCCCTGATGGGTCAGCTCCGCCAGTTGCCCGGCGTACAAGCCGTCGCCTTCACGAACCACGCCCCCTTGAGCGGCACGTCGATGCCGACGCGAGTGGTGGTCGCTGGTCGTGAGGCGAACGAACAAACGCCGGATCAGGCGAACTTCAAGACGATTTCACCGAACTACTTCACGACGGTCGGCGTCGCGGTGCTGCGTGGGCGCGTCTTCACCGATGCAGATCTTGGCGGGCCGAATGGCACGGTGGTCATTAACGACCGTCTGGCCAAGCGGCTGTGGCCAGGCGCCGATCCCATTGGGCGGACGTTGACCATCTTCAAGAGCGCGCGCTGGCTCCCCGACTTCGGGTCACCCCTGCAAGGCACGGTGATCGGGGTGGTGGCCAATGTCCGGCACTTTGGTCAGGAGACGGATCCGCCAGACGAGGTCTACGTGCCCTTCACCTGGAACGTCTGGAACTGGGGCACCCTGGTGGTGCGGACGGCACCGAATGCGGCGTTGACCGATGTCCAAGTGCGCCGGGTGCTGCTGACGGTGGAGCCCGACCTACCCGTGGGTGGGCCGGACGCCTATACGTCGTTTGGCGACCGGCTTCGCGCCCTGCGCGCGGCACGGTTGCTCCTGACGAGCGGCCTGGCGTTGTTGGCGCTGGCGGCACTAGCCATTACGATGATCGGGTTGTACGCAACGCTGGCCTTTGCGGTGCGGACGCGGCGGCCAGAGATCGGCATTCGCTTTGCCCTTGGGGCGCGACGCACGGACGTCATGCGGGAGGTCTTTGGCGACGGACTGCGGACCACGGGCATCGGATTGGCCGCCGGTGTCGCCTTGGCTTGGATGGCAGCATCGCTTTTGCAGTCGTTGGTGGTTGGCGTTTCACCACGCGATCCGCTGACCCTGGCGCTGGCGTTGATCCCACTTCTCCTGGTTGCCCTGCTCGCGATCTACCTGCCCGCGCGCTCGGCGGCTTCGGTTCCGCCCGCCGAAGCCCTGCGCAGCTGAGCGAGGCCCTAACATCGGCCCAGGTGGGCAAGGTGGCGCCGCAGTGCATGCACAGTTGCAGCTGCTTGCCGCGCAGCGCGTCGCCCGCCACAACCCGCGCCATCCGGACGATTCCCGGCCATCCGTATAATCGTTAGGCGGCCGTAGCGCTATGGGTCACGATCGAGTTCTACCCGCATCAGGTACATAGCGTGACGGGGGCCCGTGATGGCGGGATTCGTCCCCGTGACCCGAAAGTGCAGCACGTTGTCGCCCTCACTCAACGGCAGGGTCGCGACGTACGTCAGTTCGCCGCGCTCACGCTGCGGGCTGTACGTGTCCAAGGCCGTGCCCACCGGCTGATCGCGGTCGAACAGTCGCACAATTCCGCCGTCAGGAGCGTGGACCGTCTGCACGGACACGCGATAGCGGCCGGCCGCGGTGGTGGTGGCGACCAAATCAACACCGTGTGGTCCAAAGACATCGTTGGCGCTGTCGGCGACAAGCGCGAGGAACTGACCAAAGCCTTTCTCTGAACGCTTGGCCAGCGTCGCGTTCCGAAACGAGAACGCGTCGATGGCCACCAGCCACGAGGGATCCAGGACAATGTGGTTCACGTCAGTCACCCGGCGAGCCGCCGGGGACAGGTCGGTGGCACCCGTGGTTGGCGGCTGGCGCGAGTAGAAGTACGTGACCGCCGCGTAGTCCGTGATGGTGCTGTTGCCGGTGTCCGTGCCGTGCTCGATCGTGAAGTTGATGTCGCGCTGGTAGGCGTAGGCGTCACCAAGGTACGTGCGGAACCCTCCTGTCCGTCCCAGAGAGATCGAATACCCTAACGATCCACTGAATGGCAGGGAGATGGCTCGGTCCCATCGACCCGGAACGCCGTACCACCCTCCGTTAAACGAATCTTCCGAACCTGTGCCGTGAACGAGCGTGTCGCCATCGATGACCGCACGATCGTCGCCTTCGAAGAATTCCGTTCCCTCCACGCCGACCCCCTGGGCCTGGAGGGACAATCCCACCACGTGTCCCTGACCCGCGGTGCGAAGAAAGGTGAAGGGCTGGCCGCGGCGCGTGGGGTTCTCCCGTCGCCAGAAGGCGTAAAATCTCCCTTCATCCGACTGTCGCCTAACGGGAGACGTCGCGACACTCATCGACATTGCGATGGGCGCTTGCCCGCCGTCGAGCGTCAGGTCAAGGCGCGCCGTGCGGTCGTACGGCATGGGGAAGTACAGGTACGCCGTGTCGTTGGTCGTTCCCAGTAGCAGTGAGCGCGCGGTTGGCCTGCCAAAGGCGAATCCGAACAGGTCACCGACGGGACTCTCGATGGCCGGCGCCGTCGCCCCATCGAAGTAGCCGCGCAAGACGGCGCTGCGCGCGCGGCCAGCAAACGCGCTGGCCGGCCACAGCCGAATGCCCACGATCCGGCCCCCTGCCGTGGCCCTGAAGAGCGTGGTGGTCACACCCGGCTGAAGGACGCGCGACACCTCGTGGCGCGTGACGGTTGCGCCTGGCGGTGCCACAAGGCTCGAGAGATCGGTACCCGTGCGGCCGGCCACCTCACGCGCCTTGGCCAGTACGGGATCGTTTGCGTCCGCCAGCTGCCACGAACGAATACCGGCATCGGCGCCATACCGCGCGTAGTTGAACTGGATGAACTGCACGCGCGCGGCTCGGGCAATAACCTTGAGCGACTTCTCGTAAGGAATCGGTGTGTACGTCCAGTATCCGCCGCCACCAAAATCCGTGAGTGGCGCGAGAAACGGGGCGTGACGGCCGAGCACCAGGTCGCGCATTTCCAGCGCCAACCGCGGCTGGGTTTCACCGTCGAAGTAGAACTCCAGGGTATCCGACGTCGGTGTCGGCGTGTGGAATCGATAGAGCACGCCGGGTCCCGTGAGATCCGCCAGCACCAGCCCACGAGCCTCCTGCCGGACGAAGGAGTACTTCCCGGAGAACCCGTCGTCGTTGCCCTCGGTGCGGTCGTAACTGGAGACGAGTCCCACCGTGACGGAATGTCGCAAGCGCGGGAGTTCATCCAGCCGCGACACGGCGAGCGCGCCGAGTCCAGGAACTGGCGATCGGGGCGCTCCTTGTCCGGCAAGGGGGCCTCGGCCAAGCACCAGCAGGGCAAACACCCACGCGACTCGTGACGTCCTCAGCACGGAAACTCCTCTCAAATGGTTGGCGGCAGTCACTCTACAGGAGTTGCGCCAAACAGGCCATGGCTGAGCGGTCGTCGGATTTCGTCGTGGGGTCGGCCAGAAAACCAATCCGCTCGCGCCTAGCCGACGTATCAACTTCAGCAATACCAATTGGGAACCGACCGCCGGCCCGGTGACGGGCATCAGACGGCCGGAACCTGGGCGGCTGGGTATGCACCTGATTCGGTGAGGAGAATGGGAGCGAAACATCGGTCAGCCGTTGGCGCGTCGGATTCGGCGCTCTTGAACCGCGCCATGGCGGGGGATGGGCGCGCCGCGGGACTGCTCTTCGATCGCTATAGTCGTGTGTCGTACGGCCTCGCGCTCGCCATGCTGGGAGACGAGACTGAGGCGCAGCATGTGGTCAGCGAGTCGTTCGCCGAGTTGTGGCGAGAGGCCGCGTATGGTGTGCCGGCGGACGCCGGAACGGTCGAAGCCGCGATCTCAATGATCGTTCGGCGACGAGCGTTGCGGAGTCAAAGGACGCGGCGATCGGATCCGGTGCGTGGCGAGCTGCAACAGTCCAGTGGTGGTCCCCAGGGGACTGCGGGTCGGTTCACATCGCCGGGCTCTTCTCGTGATGTGGTGGTGGGTGTGCTAGAGGGTCTTCCTCTCATGCAGCGGCGTGCCCTCGAGTTGGCGTACTTCCGGGGACTTGCGATTCGGGAGATTGCGACCGAAATACGTGAGCCGGAGCAGGTTGTGATTTCGTATCTTCGTTCGGCTATGGACGCACTTAAGCGCGCCAGTGCTATGCAAGCTCACTCCCACGCGGCAGCAGGTCGCTAATGACACACGAGACATATCTCGAGTCGGCTGCGGCCTACGCACTGGGGGCGCTGGATGAACGCGACCGCGGAGCCTTTGAGGCCCACCTGGCGGAATGCGCCGAATGTCGTTCGGCCGTCGCAGAGTACCGGAACGTCGCGGGACTGTTGGCGTACGCGGTCCCGAATGGCAGACCCGCGGATGGTGAGGCACTCCGTCGCCGTGTCATTCAGGAAGCCGCCAACGTTCGTCCGCTCACGAGCGCTGCGTCGCGCCGGCCTGCTATGGGCCAACGTCGATCCAGCATCCCGTGGCTGGCGGCCGCGGCGTGCCTACTGGTAGCTGGACTCAGCGGCGTTGCATGGCGTCGCGCACGCAGCGATGCAGAGCTCCTTGGTCTGGATCTCGCGGCGGCTCGGGCCGGCCTCGCGTCACGCGACTCGACCATCGCGGCGTTCTTTGGGCCCGAAGTTCACGTGGTGTCGCTGAGCGAGGCGGAGCAGAAGCCAAAGATGCGCGTGTACTGGAATCACACGCGCAACCTGTTCATCGTGACGGCGTTCAACGTGCCGAGGGCACCTGAGGGTAAGACCTATCAGCTGTGGGCCATGGTGAAGGGCAAGGCTCCCATTTCCATGGGGACCTTCAAGACGGACTCGTCGGGTCGTGCGACGGCGCTGCTTCAGGTCGCGTCTTCTGTGATCGACGCGGGACATATCGACGACTGTGCTCTGACCATGGAACCCGAGGGCGGATCTGCCCAGCCCACCGAAAGTCCACGACTGATCGGCTCCTGGCGTCACGTCGACTGACGGACCGCAAAAGAAAACGCCGGTTCAACGTGGAGGCGCGTTGAACCGGCGTTGTTACTGCGTCGTCACTACTTTTTGGCCGTGACGTCGCGCAGCAACCACTTCTTCCCGTCGAAGTCAAAGAGCACGGAGCCGTTGGTTTCCATGGCGCTCATGGCCACCTTGGCGGAGTCCAGGCCCGCTTGCATGGAGACCTTGCGGTCGAGCAGCGCCTTGTCGGCAGCCACAACATCCAGCTGGTACCAGCGCTTCAGCAACGGGAGCACGTCCTTGATCGGCAGGTCCGTCACTTCAAACTGCCCGTTGATCCAGCCGAGCGCGCCGGCCAGTTCCTTGTCGGTCGGTGTGCCAACGCCGCTGGACTTCACGGCCACCGCGTCACCAGCCTTCACGACCTCGTCCTTCCCGCCCTTCGGGGTCACGATCACTTCGCCCTCGCGCACCCGTACGGTTACGCGACCGTCCGTCGGATAGGCGGAGACGTCGAAGGCGGTACCCGTCGCCTTGATCGTCGCGCGTCCGGCCCGAACGATGAACGGCAGGGGCTGACCAGCGGCCACGACGAAGGAGGCCGTTCCGTCCAGTCCCACCGCCCGTAACGTGGTTGGGAACACCGGCGGAATGCGAAGGTGCGAATCCGCGCCTAACGTGACCACCGTTCCCTCATCCAACTTCACGTTTCCACGCTGTCCATTCTTCGTGGAAATCTCACGCGTGTCCTGATGCGCCAAGGCTCGCGAAATCTTGCCCTCTTCCTTGGAGGCGGGAATCCAGAAGAGCACCGCCATGATGATCAGGGCCACGGCGGCAATGCCACCGACCGCGAAAATCGGGAAGCGCTTCTTCTGCCCCATCGCCGCCATGTGCTCGGCTGCATGGTGCTTGGAAAGAGATTGCCGCTCCTGTTGCAGCTTGTCATGCACATCTGAGGATGCGTGAATCGCCGCCTTGATGTGGCCCCAGACGTCATCGATAGTTGGTGCCGCCACTGCATGCTGCGCCTTTTTTGCGCCAGGCGCGTCGTGGCGGTGCAGGGCGGCCAGCCGTCCCTTTTCGCGGATCGCGATCTCGTGCGTGACCCGTTCCATGTACGCTTCCAGCGCGAGCGGCGTCTCCATTTGGGCCCGGTCCTGCCACGAACGAAGGATCACACTCTCCACGACCTTGCTGGCCCGCGCTGCTTCCGGCACCTCGGCGCGTGCAAGTTCAAGCAGGGTGGGGAACTTGGCGTAAAACACGCGTTCCAAGGCATGCTCGTCTCCGCCGCGGAATGCGGTCACCAAGTCGGCGTCGAGACGATTGAGTGTGGCGGGCATAGGCTCTCCTGGCAGGGTAGGGCGTCGCGAATTGCTGACACCACAACTGCCGTCACCCCGTTTGCCCCACTAGAGCAATTCCCGGTACCCGCTGCCGGGCAATCGCTGACACGAGGCGCCTATCGCGCACGGCAAACACCCTAACGATCATCGAGTTGCGAGCCGTAGACCCGTTGGGATTGGCAACGAGAGATAAGGAATGTCCAACACTTCCTTACCCGATGACCCGTCGCTTGGCTGGAGCGTCCTTGCTCATGGAAGGGGGCCGCTGCCGGTGCCCCGTCCGACGCCGGCGAAGCATCGGTTCGCACGACCGCTGCGTTGATCCGGCGCCGTCCAGTGACCAATTTTCTATCTATCGCCTTTCACCCGGTCATGGCCCTGCCGCAGGAACCCCGATGAACGAGAAGCAACTCCAGGCCCTCGCCCGAAAGAACGCCGCCAAAGCGGTGAAGAACCAGAACAAACCGCGGCCGTCCTACGATGCGACGCTCGATGCGACGCGAGGCAGTTCGGATGAAACCGCAGCGCTCGAGGCGCAGCGGATGTTCAAGGAAATGAAACGCCGAGAGTTCTAGGGAAAAGCAACGGGCGGGACACGAGATCACTCGCGTCCCGCCCACGTGTTTCAGCCCACGCCGCTACTGAATCGAGCGAATCGTCGGATACTTGATCCCGAGTTGCTCGAGGTACGAGCCGTACTTCGTCGCGTCGTAGTAGTACTTACGCATCTCTGGCCGATAGCGCGCCATGATATCCGCGTTCAGCCAGATCGCTGGCTGATCGTTCGGCCCGATGAACGGCGTGTACTTCACCTCCTTGGTCTGGACGTTGCGGAAGTAGTCCCACGCGTCCGCCACCACCGTCGGCTTCAATAATAGGTCAAGGAGCGTCAACGCCTGGACCTTCGCCCCGGCAACCGCCCCCTTGTGAGCGATGGGCGTGGCCATGGCGATTGCGTTCGCCCAGTTGTGTCCCGGTCCCCCCGGAATATTCGAGGGATACGACAGGGTCACGGTCGGCACATTCCACGACACATCGCCGATGTCGTCCGAACCACCGCCAAGCGACGGACGGTTCGGTTGCGGGGCCCGCATTTCGGCGGGCTTCATCGCCAGCCCAGAATCCGGCACGCCGAGTTCGCGCTGAAGACCCTTGGCGAGCAGTTGATCTGCTTCGGTCCATGTTGGATTGCCCACCCGCTTGATGTTCTCGTTCGTGGCTTCGGCAATGGCCTTGTTGAAGTGCCCAGACCACGCCGATCCGAGGACGACGATCGTATCGAGCTTGGTGTCTGTCATGAGAGCGGCGCCCTGCGCCACTCGCTTGGCAAACTCGAACATCTCCTTGGTTTTGGGATAGTCCACGTGCCGGAAGTAGAACCAGATGGAAGCGGTTTGCGGCACGACGTTGGGCTGGTCGCCGCCGTCCTTGATCACGTAGTGCGACCGCTGGGCTACCTCCATGTGCTCGCGATGGTACTCCCAGCCTTGGGCCATCAGCATGACGGCGTCGAGGGCGGACTTCCCTCGCCATGGTGCGCCCGCGGCGTGCGCCGTTTGACCGCGAAACCGGAACTCGGCAGACACGAGGGCGTTTGAACCTGACGGGCCATAGCCCACGGCCAGGTTGTCACCGACATGCGTGAACAGGGTGACGTCCACGTCCTTGAACACGCCGGCGCGCACCAGATACGCCTTGGTCCCCAGCTGCTCCTCGGCGACCCCCGGCCAGATCACCAAGGTGCCGGGAATCTTTTCCCGCGTCATGAGCTCCTTCACCACCAGGGCCGCCGCAATGTTCACGGATTGTCCCGAGTTGTGCCCTTCGCCGTGCCCCGGCGCGCCCTGAATCAGGAAGTCGCGATACCCAACAGCGGGCTTCTGGTTCGACTGGGGAATACCGTCGATGTCGGAGCCTAACGAGATCACCGGCTTGCCAGACCCCCACCTCGCGACCCAGGACGTTGGGATCCCTGCCACGCCGCTGTCCACGGAGAACCCATTGTCGCGGAGGATCTTCATCAGGTACTTCGACGTCTCGAACTCCTGAAAGCCAAGCTCCCCGAACGAGAACTGCGTATCGATCATCTCCTGGATCATCTTGGCCTTGGCATCCACCATCTGCAGCGCCTCGGTCTTGAGCTTCTCCAGCTTCGGGTCGACCGCGGGTGCCTTCGCACCCTTCTGGGCCAACAGCGGACACGGGCCCGTGGCAGCCAGGACCAGCGAGCAAGCGACGACTGCGTTCCGCAACGACATGGACAACTCCATTTCTGGTGGTAGGTGGAGAGTGCTTTGTAACGCCTTGCAGCCACCGGCACGTCGACGTGCGCCGTCATTTGTCCGGGGCCGCGTCAGGGCTGCGTAAGTGATGGCGAGCCAAGGGATGCGCGGACGAAGATACGATCAGCCGGAAGGAGGGACAGCCGCTGAGCAGATCAGATATCATCCGGCCCGGTCAATTCGTCCAAGTCTTGTCAGGATAATGTCCGGCTAATAGCTTGGAGTTGTCCAGTTAATCCCCCTTTCCCATGCCCGACACAAAAAAGTCCGACGGCGTCCTCCCCGTTCGATTGGTCCTCCGGCGCACCGGTCTCTCCGCCGATGTGCTCCGCGCTTGGGAGCGCCGCTATGGCGCCGTGCACCCTGAACGCTCGGCCGGCGGCCAGCGTCTCTATCGGGAGGTTGATGTCGTGCGGCTGGAAAAGCTCCGCCGCCTAACGATCCTTGGTCATTCCATTGGGCAGGTGGCGCGACTCACGGACCCGCAGCTGGACGTCCTGCTTCCCGGCTCGGATCACGCGCCCGCGGAGTCCCAAGCGAGACCACGCCGTGACGACGCCGAACTGACCCCCGACGGCTTGCGAGCGAACTGCCTGAAGGCCATCGAACGCATGGATGCGTTGCTGCTCGATGCCACGCTGCGGCGCGCGGCCATTTCCCTCGGTCCAGTCGCCTTTGCCGAACGCGTGGTGGGCCCGCTCGTCGTACAGGTGGGCGAACTCTGGCACCGCGGAACGTTGCGCGTGGGCCAGGAGCACCTCGCCAGCTCAACCATTCGCTCCGTGCTGTCGTGGCTCTGTCGGGCGTCGAGCCCGCAGGCGGGACAGGGAACGCTGCTCGTGGCCACAACGCAGGGGCAACGTCACGAGCTTGGAGCGATGATGGCGGCGGCCGTCGCCAGTGCGGAAGGTTGGAACGCCGTCTATCTGGGCCCCGATCTGCCTGTCGAGGAGATCGCGGAAGCCGCACGTTCCACAGACGCGGCGGCCATCGCCTTGAGCTTTGTCCTTCCCACCACGGGGGGAGAGGTTGAGGACCGCATCCGCCAACTACGCGGTTTGGTGCGCCAAGAAGTCACCGTGTTTGTGGGTGGCTCCGCGTCAAACGCGGTGGCCTCGCGACTGGAACGCTATGGCGTGACTCACGTGTCCACACTGGCATCGTTCCGAGATCACCTGCGGCGCGCGCCCTGATCACTCGTTCCCATAACCCGCGCGTGATACGCGCGGCGTGCGCCCCGCAGCGTTAGGGACGTACGCGCGCCGAGAAGATCGCTCGTGCCACCGCGGCTCCAGCAAACACGGCGGCCAGTGAGCACACGACTGAAAGGGTGACGTACGCGCCGGCCCGACCCCACATGCTTCCGCGCATCATAGCGGCGCCCTCGGCGCTGAACGTCGAGAAGGTGGTGTAGCCACCACAGACGCCCGTGGTCAGGAACCGTTGCGATTGCGGGCCGATCGCACTGCCGACCACGGGAAGCTCGAGAAGGAATCCCAGCAGGAAGGAGCCCGTCACGTTCACCACCAGCGTCCCGACTGGAAAGGGAAGGCCCGTGCGTCCCTGCACCCAGGCGGACACGAGGAAACGCGCGCCGCCGCCGAGTGCACTTCCGAGCATGACATACAGGAGGCCGGCCAGAAATTGCTCCGCGGTTCGTGTCGCGCGAAACCTTCGTGGGTGCTCGGTTGGATTCAAGGCCGCGAGTCCAACCCGGCCGTCGGGTCAAGGGCGTATCGTCGCGGGCCGTCCCATGGAAGGCGACGATCGCCGGGCAGCGGGGTAAGTTCCAGTCATTCGTCCGTCCTTCGCCCCCGACCCGTGTTTAGCCGTCAGCTCCTACTCGTTGCCCTTGCAGTGACCGGTGCCGCTCTACCGCTGCCGGCCCAAGATTCGCTGCACACGCTGGCCGACGTCACCCCGCACGGCGAGGTGATCGCGCGGCTGCGGTCGCGGGCCAATCCCAAGGCGACGTATGCGGCCTACCTGCCGTCCCGGTACACGAGTGACCGCCGCTGGCCATTGCTCATCCTGCTGGACCCTCGCGGTCGCGCCGCGATCCCCCTCGAGCTGTTTCGCGAGCCGGCCGAACGCCTCGGGTATGTCGTGCTGTCGTCGTTCGACTCCCAGAGCGACGGCCTCCGAGCGCCTAACGATATGGCGCTCGACGCCATGCTCGAGGATGCCCAGCGGTATCTGGCAGTCGACACGAAGCGGATCTACCTGGTGGGTTTCTCAGGAACGGCGCGGTTTGCCTGGGATGTCAGCGAGCAGTTCCCCGGGGCGCTCGCCGGCATCCTGGGTTTTGGGGCGGGGACACCGGGCGATAAACGCTGGCTTGCACAGCACGTCCGCGGTGCACCATTCGACTACTACGGGTCGGTAGGCAACCTGGACCCGAACTATGCCGAGATGCGGCAGCTCGAACACGACCTGACCGACGCGGCGATTCCGTTCCGTATCGAAGGGTTCGAGGGCCCCCACACGTGGCCGCCAGCTGCACTCTGTCGGCGCGCGCTGGAGTGGATGGAGCTTCGCGCCATGCGACGGGGGTTGCGGACCGTCGACGCGCCGTGGATCGACTCGCTGGCACGCGCGAGGCGGTCGGAGTTCCCTGCCGCGGGACCGACGGCCACCGTGGCGGCGTGGCGCGCCCGCCGCGCTTGGCTCGCCGATTTCGGTGGGTCGCCCGACTCGGCGCAGGTGGCGGCTGAGGTGTCGCGCCTGTACGCCGACCCGGCGGTCACGCGCACCCTGCAACGGGAAGAGGCGTTGCAGGAGAAGGACCTGGCGTGGATGCGCGGCTATTTCTCGTTTCTCACCGACCTCAAACGAGCGGATCCCCCGCCGGGCGTCGGGGACGGTAAGCGTCGAGCGGGCGTCGACGAAATGGTGCGGATGGCCGCCCAGACCGAAGATTCGTTAGGTGCTATCGCCGGACGTCGCGGCATTGCCCGCCTGCTCGTCTACGCGACCTTTTATGAGTTCCGCGACTATCTGGCTGGACAACAATGGGAGCGGGCATCCACCCTGCTGCATGTCGCCCAAGCGGCAGCTCCAACGGACGGCGCGGTGTGTTTCGCCCTGGCACGCGTGGAAGCGCAGCGCGGAAAGACTCGCGATGCGCTGGCCCAGCTGGAATGCGCAGAAAAGGCCGGCGTGCTGACGCGAGATCTCCTGCAGAATCCGCTGCTCGCTCCCCTCGCCCGCGAGGAGCGATTTACGGCGATCGGGGCGCGCATTTCCCGCTAGCCACCACGCGGCTTGCCTTCAACGACGTCAGCCGGATATCGTGCACGCCCCTCGACGACGTGCGGACCTTCTCTTACGTAGACGTTATGCGACGACTCACGCTTTCCCTGTGTTTGCTCTCCACCTTTTCTGGCGCCGCCCTCTCGCAATCGACGCTCAAGGCTGCACCGAGTGGTCGTGCCAGCACGGAAGTCACGCTCAGTGCTGCGCGCGTTCAGGGCCAGCCCGCGCCCACCCCGTTGAAGATCCGGATCGAGTATGGTCAGCCGCATGCGCGCGGACGCGCTGTGGCCGGTGCGCTGGCCGGTGACTTGGGAAATGTGTGGCGCTTGGGTGCGAATGAAGCGACGTCATTCACAACACCCGTCGACCTCACGGTTGGGACGCTGACGATCCCCAAGGGCGAGTACACGCTGTTCGTGGAGACGTCCAAGGCGGGGGAGTGGAAGCTGATCGTGAATAAGCGCACGAAGGAGTGGGGCACCGATTACGATGCGAAATCGGATCTTGGGCGCGTCGCGCTCACGTCTCGCACGCTCGTGACGCCTATCGAAAGTCTGAGCATCTGGCTCATTCCTTCCGGCGACGGGGCCCCGAAAGGGGAATTGCGTTTTGGCTGGGGCACGCGCGAATTCTCCGTGCCGTGGAGCGTGAAGTAGCGAGATGACGGCGCGCGGCACGTGCGCGGTGTAACGCCGCGCACGGCGCATTCGAGGGTTTAGGGCCAACTTGCGTCGTTCCCATCGGGAGTCGATGCATGACACGTCGTCTGCTTGCGTTGTGTGCCATCGTGGCGTGTTCACGGGGCGATCTGGCCAGTACGCCGCTCTCCGCGGATGAAAGCGTGGTGGCGGGAGTGCCTAACGGGAGCCTGCATGGCCAGCGCCCATTTCCCGACGACAATTGGTGGAATACGGACATTTCGTCCAGTCCGGTGGATCCCAACTCCTCGACACTGATCTCGAGCTGCGGACTCACGGGTCTGCATCCCGATTTCGGCACGGTCTGGGCCGGCGCACCGAACGGGATTCCCTATGTGCTGGTGCGAGGGACGCAAAAGCTCGTTCCGGTGACCTTCCAGTATGCGTCGGAGAGTGACCCCGGCCCGTATCCGATTCCAAAGAATGCTCCAATAGAGGGCGGACCGAACGGCACGGGCGACCGACATGTGCTGGTGCTGGACATCGATCACAAGCTGCTCTACGAGCTGTTCGACGCGCATCCCGTGAACGGTGGTGCCAGTTGGACCGCCGGGTCCGGTGCAAAATTCGACATGACGTCCAATGCCCTTCGCCCGATGTACTGGACATCGGCGGACGCGGCCGGGCTGCCGATCTTCCCTGGGCTGGTTCGCTACGACGAGGCGGTGGAGTTGGGGAAGATCGAACACGCGCTGAGGTTTACCTGCCCGCAGACACGGCGCGCCTTTGTGGATCCCGCGCGCCATTACGCGAGCAGCAACGTGTCGGCGTCACTCCCTCCCATGGGCATGCGCGTTAGGCTCAAGGCGAGCTTTGACATCACCCCATTTCCAGCGGAAGTACGAGTGATTCTCACGGCGATGAAGAAGTACGGGATGATGGTGGCGGACAACGGATCGTCGTGGTACGTGTCCGGCGCACCAGATGGAAGGTGGAGCGACTCTAACCTGGCCACGCTTCGCAATGTGCCGTCCTCGGCGTTCGAAGTGATCCAGATGGGGACGATCCACTTTTAGGAGGAACCCTTTCGGGAGTAGATTGGGGGTGCGGTGCCTGTCGGCATCGTACCCCTCTTTGCTTTGGGCCTCCTGAGATGACCGACAACCGCCTCCGCCTCCTGCATGAGGCGGGTCAGTCCGTATGGCTGGACTACATCGACCGCGCCATGCTGCGCGACGGCTCCCTCCAGCGACTGATCCGCGACGATGCCCTCATGGGCATGACGTCGAACCCGACCATCTTCGAGAAGGCGCTGGCCGAAGGGACGCTCTATGACGACCAGGTGCACCAGCACGCCGGAGATCGCTCGCCGTCGGAGTTGTTTGAGCTGGTAGAGACCGACGACGTACGTGCGGCCTGTGACCAGTTCGCTGAGGTCTACCGTGCGACGCACGGGGCCGACGGATACGTGTCGATCGAGGTGTCGCCGGGCGTCGCCAACGACGCGAGTGCGACAGTGGAAGAAGCGCAGCGTCTCTGGCGTACGGTGGATCGGCCGAATGTGATGGTGAAGGTGCCGGGAACCGACGAAGGGGCGAAGGCCGTTCGCACGCTGATTGCGCAAGGAATTAACGTAAATATTACGTTGCTGTTTGCGGTGCGTGCCCATGAAAGCGTCATCGACGCCTACCTCGATGGGCTCGAGGCGCGGCTGACGGCAGGAGGCCGCATCGACCATCTGGCATCGGTCGCCTCGTTCTTCGTGTCCCGCGTGGATTCTGAAGTCGACAAGCGGTTAGAGGCGCTCGCTGCCGCCTCACCTAACGACGCGGCCCGTTGCTTGGCCCTCCGCGGACAGGCGGCCGTGGCCAATGCCCGACTGGCGTATCGCTTGTTCACGCGAAAATTTTCCGGCCAGCGTTGGTCCGCGCTCGCGGAGCGGGGTGCGCGGTTGCAGCGCCCCTTATGGGCCAGCACGTCCACCAAGAACCCAGCGTATCGTGACGTCATCTATGTGGAGGAACTCATCGGGCCCCACACGGTGAACACCATGCCCCCGGCGACCGTGGATGCGTTTCGCGATCACGGCGTAGTCGCGCGCACGGTGGACGCGCACGACGCGGAGGCCGACGGCGTCATGTCGGGTCTGCGGAGTGTGGGGATCGACTTCGACGACGTGACGGCAAAACTGCTGCGCGATGGCTTGGCCTCGTTCCAAAAATCCTTCGAGTCGCTCATTGCGGGCCTTGAGCGCAAATCCGCGGCGCTCATCAACCGGTAAGGCATGTCCGATCTCTTCGTTCCGCGCACCAAAATCGTCTGCACGTTAGGTCCGGCGTCGTCCACGCCTGAGACGATCGGCGCCCTTATGGACGCCGGGCTCAGCGTGGCCCGCATCAATTTCTCGCACGGGACCCACGAACAGCATGCACGTACCATTGCTGCCGTGCGCGCCATGGCACGAGAGCGCCAGCGGCCGATTGCTATTCTCGGCGACTTGCAGGGTCCGCGCATACGCATCGGCGACTTGGCCGCGCCGGTGCCCGTTGCGCCTGGCGATTCCCTGATCCTGGTCCACGAAGGATCCGCCGGGCCAGGTGAGCTTCCCGTCACGTACGATGACATCGCCAACGACGTCCGGGCCGGTGATCGCATCCTCGTCGACGATGGACTGATTGAGCTGCTGGCCACCGACGTGATCGGCGGCAAGGTGCACGCCCGTGTCGTGTATGGGGGCGACATCCGTAGCCACAAGGGCATGAACCTGCCGGGCGTGAACGTGTCGGCGCCGTCCATTACGGAGAAGGATCGCGCCGATGTCGCGTTCGCCGTGGAGCAGGGGCTCGATTATCTCGCCCTCTCGTTCGTGCGCAAGGCGGAAGACATCGCGACGCTGCGCGCCATGATCCCGAAGGGGCTGCTGATTGTCGCCAAGATCGAGAAGGACAGTGCGCTGTCGAACATCGAAGGCATCATGCGGGCGTCCGACGGCGTCATGGTGGCCCGCGGGGACCTTGGGGTGGAGCTGCCATTCGAAGAGGTGCCCCTGGTCCAGAAGCGGATCATCCGGCTCGCGAACTCGTTAGGGCGTCCCGTCATCACGGCCACGCAGATGCTGGAGTCGATGATCGAGAACCCGCGACCCACGCGGGCCGAGGCCAGCGACGTCGCCAACGCCATCCTCGATGGGACGGATGCCGTCATGCTATCCGCCGAGACGGCATCGGGAGCGTATCCCAAGCTGGCGGTGGCGGCCATGCAACGCATTATCCGAGAGGTTGAACAGCATCCGCTCTATCGCCAGCGCGAAGACCGGCGCATGGGGATCGGAACGGCCAGCCGGGAAGAGACCATTGCCGCCGCCACAGTGACGGCGGTCCGGATGCTCGGGGCGCCCACCGTGGCCGTCCTTACGAAGAGCGGCTTCACGGCCCGTATCGTGTCCTCCCAACGTCCGAGCGTGCCGATTCTCGCGCTCACCGACCAGGAACGCACCTTCAATCAGTTGGCCCTGGTATGGGGCGTGATTCCCGAACTGGTGCCGCACTCGGACTCGTACGATGCGATGGTCGAGCACGGCCGCGCGGCCCTGCTGCGCCGGAGTCTCGCAAAGCGCGGCGACGAGTTCATCGTGACGGCCGGCGTTCCGTTTGACGTGACGGGCACCACCAACCTGATGAAAGTCGAGACCGTGTGACGGCCGCTCTGTTCCCGACACCGAAGCGCTCGTCGTGAAGCTGACGTTCCTGGGTACAGGCACCAGTTTTGGCGTACCGCAGATCGGGTGTCACTGCGCCGTCTGCCGCTCCCCCGATCCGCGGGATCGCCGCACGCGTGTGGGAGCGGTGGTGGAGACCGACCTCGGAACCCGGCTGCTGCTGGATACGCCGCCCGAACTACGGTTGCAGCTGATAACCTGCGGCATCGATCGCGTGGACGCCGTGCTCTTCACGCACGATCATGCCGATCACATCCATGGTGTCGACGACATCCGGGCGTTCACCGTCCGCCGCGACGCACCGCTGCCCATGTACGGTCCGGCCGATACCCTCGAACGTCTCGCCCAACGCTTCCCCTACATCTTTGACGATCGCATGCGCCCCCTGCCGGGCACGTCAAAACCCGAAGGGCAGGCACGGGCGATCCGCGACGGCGAAACCGTGCAGATCGGCGACGCACATGTCCGCGCGATGGCGTTGCCGCATGGTCGTGTGACCGTGTTTGCATACCGCATTGGCCCGCTGGCCTACGTCACCGATGCCAAGACGGTGCCCGACGAAGCGATCGACGCCATGCAAGGCGCGCGTGTGTTAGTCATCAACGCCTTGTTCAGAACTGAACATCCCACGCATCTCTCCATCCCCGAGGCCTTGGACGTGGCGAGACGCGTGGGTGCCGAACGCACCTATCTCACGCATCTCACGCACGAGAATTTTCACGCGGACCTGGAAGCCGAGTTGCCGCGTGGCGTGTTCCCAGCGTTCGACGGGCTAGTGGTGAAAATCGATGGGTGACGACGAGGGCACGTGAGGGAGACATGATCCGACTTGACTACACCTACATGATGGCCGGCGCGGTAGCCGGTGGGATCTCGGAACGCGAGTGGGATTCCGCCACCGAGCATTTCGTTCTCGCGCACGCGGAGACGCGACGCAAGGAAAGCGCGGGCACCTTGGGGTTCTTTGCCCTGCCGAGCGATCGGGCACTGCTGAACCAGAGCCTCGAGTACGCGCGGGCCGCCGCAGGGAAGTATGACGACGTGGTGGTACTCGGCATCGGCGGGTCCGCGTTGGGTCCCATTGCGTTGCGTACCGCCCTGCGACCGTATGCCTGGAACCAGTTGGACGCCGGTGCCCGCCACGGATCGCCACGACTGCATGTCCTGGATAACGTCGATCCCGTGACGGTGGCGGCATTGCTCGAGCGCCTAACGCTCTCGCGCACCCTGTTTCTCATCACGTCGAAATCGGGCGGGACGGCGGAGACCATGGCGCAGTACTTGATTGTCCGGGGACGATTGCAAGCGGCGGGGCTGCCCCTCAACAATCATCTCGTCTTCATCACAGATCCGGCCAAGGGGGCCCTTCGACCCATCGCCCAGCGCGAGGGGATTCCGGCGCTCGACATACCACCGAATGTCGGCGGTCGGTTCTCCGTGCTCTCGCCGGTGGGGGTGCTTCCGGCCGCCCTGATGGGCATTGATGTAGAGGCACTCCTTGATGGCGCTGAACAGATGCGCGCCCGCTGTCAGGGAGATGACCTACGGTCGAATGCGGCGGGGCTCTTTGCCACGTTGCAGTGGTTGGCCGACCTGACCCACGGTCGCCACATCCACGTCCTGATGCCATACGCCGATCCACTGCGCGACATGGCTGCATGGTTCGTGCAACTGTGGGCCGAAAGCCTCGGGAAAGTTCAACCTGGCGGCGCGCATGTAGGCCCGACTCCGGTGCCGGCGCTTGGCGCCACCGACCAGCACGCCCAGGTGCAATTGTTCATGGAGGGGCCAGCGGACAAGACCGTGACCTTCCTGGCCGTCCGGGATACGTCGACCGATCTGGCTATTCCCGCCCTGCACGCGGATGTCAGCGACCTCGCATATCTTGGGGGGCACTCCCTTGGGGAGCTGCTGGCGGCGGAACAGCGAGCGACCGCCGGGGCCTTGGCCACCAGGGGTCGCTACAACATGACGCTCGAGATTGATCGCGTCGACGCGTGGCATGTCGGCGGTTTGATCATGTTCCTGGAAGTCGCCACGGCCTACGCCGGTGAGCTCTACGGAGTAGACGCCTTTGATCAACCGGGCGTGGAGTTGGGCAAACGTTTTACGTACGGCATCATGGGCCGTCCGGGATACGAAGGTGCGAGAACCGA
This sequence comes from Gemmatimonadaceae bacterium, assembly GCA_046327745.1. Classification (GTDB taxonomy): domain Bacteria; phylum Gemmatimonadota; class Gemmatimonadetes; order Gemmatimonadales; family Gemmatimonadaceae; genus JABAQJ01. The sequence continues at coordinate 125,574 of JAXLXV010000016.1, forward strand.
GTGGGATGCGCTCCCGGCGAGCGATCCCCGCTATCGATTGTAACGGTCACACGAACGAGGACAGCATGACGGACACAGCGGCGATTCCGGCGCATGGCGCGTTTGGCCCGAGTGTGGTTCGCTCCGGCAGCAGCAGTATTACCGTGGTCAACGAGGCCGTGCTGGCGACGGAAAAAATGGACGCGGTGGTGCGCGATGCCGTGTTTGGCGATCAGCCAACGCGTGATTACGCGCGCTGGCTCATTTGGGAAATCGCCCAACAGGTCGGCGTACGCCCCTCGTCCATTCACGACCTGTACATGGCCCGCGGGCGTGGCGAGTGCCACGGGTTCACCGTGCCCGCCATGAATGTGCGCGGCGCGTCCTACGATACGGCGCGCTCCATCTTTCGCGTGGCCAACCAGCTGCAAGCCGGTGCCTTTCTGTTGGAGATCGCCCGCTCGGAGATCGCCTATACGGAGCAGCGACCCTCTGAATACGTGACGGTGATGCTGGCCGCCGCGCTTCGTGAAGGGTTCCGTGGCCCCATCTTCATTCAGGGCGATCATTTCCAGGTGAACGCCAAGAAGTTCGCCGCCGATCCCGTGGCCGAGGTGAACAACGTGCGCCAGCTGGCGCTCGAGGCGATCGACGCCGGGTTCTACAACATTGACGTGGATACCTCCACACTGGTCGAACTCTCGCACGGAACGCTGGTCGAACAGCAACGGAAGAACTACGAGACCTGCGTGGAAATCACGCAGTACATCCGCAGCCTCGAGCCAAAGGGCATCACCATCTCGGTCGGTGGCGAAATCGGCGAGGTCGGCACCGAGAACAGCACCGTGGCCGAACTCGAAGCGTTCATGGACGGATTCAACGCGACCACGGCCAAGCGGGCGGCCGGCATGACGGGCCTCTCGAAGATCTCCGTGCAGTCGGGAACCTCGCACGGCGGCGTGGTGCTCGCCGACGGCTCAATCGCCGACGTGAAGCTCGACTTCAAGACCTTGGAAGATCTCTCTCGCGTGTCGCGAGATAAGTATGGACTGTCGGGCGCTGTGCAGCACGGCGCGTCCACGCTACCGGACGAAGCCTTTCACAATTTCCCGCGCACCGAGACGTCCGAGATCCATCTCGCGACGAATTTCCAGAACATGCTGTACGATCACCTGCCGCCTGCGTTACGCGACGAGATTTACGCGTGGCTGCGCGACAACGCCAAAGACGAACGAAAGGCCACCGACTCGGACGAGCAGTTCTTCTACAAGACGCGGAAGAAGGCGTTGGGTCCGTTCAAGCGTCAGCTTTGGGATCTGGCGCCCGATGTGAAGTCGAAGCTGGCGGCCGCCTACGATGCCAAGTTCACCTTCCTGTTCAACCAGCTGGCCATCGGTGGCACCAAGGCGATCGTGAAAAAGACAGTCCATCCCATGATCATTCACCGGCCGATGCCGGGCACCGACGGCCACGTGGCGATCAGCGCCGCGCCTGACGACGCGACGTTGAGCGACTGACCTGGCAGTGACCGAACTGGGCGAGGTTCGCGTCCGCTCCGGCGAGTACCGGGCGGCTCCGCCTCAACGCGGCGAGCGGGTGTGGCACTATGTGCTGCACCCGCGTGATTTTGTCGTGACGTTAGGCGACTATATCCGGCGCGTCTGGGTGCAGAGTAGCGAGGACAACGTCTTCTTCCTGGCTGGCGGTGTCGCCTTCAACATCCTGCTGGCCGCGGTCCCCTTCGTCCTGCTGATCGTGACCGGACTCGCATCCGTGCTCAATCGGCGTGTGGCCTTTGCGTCAGCAGAAGTCTGGTCGTTCCTGCAGCGATTGCTGCCGCCAATGAGTGACGTGACGTCGCGGTCATTGCACGATTTGCTCGACTCCATCCTCAAGACGCGCGGCTCGATCGGACTCTGGTCGGCGATTGGCTTCATCTGGTTCACGACCCGACTCTTCGGATCGCTCCGCACGGTACTCGCCGAAGTCTTCGATATCGAACACGAACGCGGCATTGTGCTCGGCAAGTTGTTTGACCTGCGCATCACGATTGTCGCCACCTTCTTGCTGGTCGCCTACTTTGTGGTGTCTGTCTACCTCGCCTTGGCGCGCACCCGGGGCACAGCACTCCTGGAGGCGTTCGGGCTGCAACAAGACGTGCTGAGCCGCTTCGAGTATTGGTCGGGTCGCGCCATCGCCTTTGTGTTCGTCGTGACGGCGTTTTACGCGGTCTATCGCTATTTGCCCAACCGGAAGATCCGGGTCCAGCAGGCGTTGGTAGGCGCCATGTCCACCGGCGTGCTTTTCGAGATCGCGCGTAACGTGTATACGCTCATCACCCAGCGGTTCGACCCGGGATCCCTGTATTCCGGCACGCTGTACGCCGTCATCTCCATCGTTTTCTGGGTCTACTACGCGGCACTCGTCTTCATCATCGGTGGTGAAGTGGCTCAGGTGAACGAACTACGGCGGCAGCTGCGCGTGCAGCGTGAGACGTTCGACCAGCCATCTCGCCCCAGAGCCACGCCTCGTCCGGCCTGAGTCAGCGGCGGCATACCATCGCTCCGAAAAAATCGGTGGACGGGGGGCGATGACATCGCGACATTTGTCGCATGAAGATCGATATCCGGTCGGACACTGTCACCAAGCCGTCGCCTGGGATGCGACGAGCCATCGCCGAGGCCGAAGTTGGCGACGACGTTCTCGATGGAGACCCGACGACCCGCCGCCTGGAGGCGCGGGTGGCGGAGCTTCTGGGGAAAGAGCAGGCGCTCTTTTTCCCCAGCGGGACCATGGCCAACCAATCAGCCATCTGGGCGCTGAGTGAGCCGGGCACCGAGATTCTCGCTGACGCGAATTCGCACATCGTGGACCGCGAAATGGCGGGCGCGGCGGCGCTGTCGGGCGTGCAGGTTCGCGTCGTGAACGGCGAGGGCCCGATGATGGATGCAGGCATGTTGGAGCGCGCATTCCGCGCGCCCTCTCGCTTCCTGCCCAAGCCTTCGTTGGTATGCATGGAAAACACGCATAACAGCGCTGGTGGACTCGTCACGCCGCTGCCGGGGCTTGAAGCGATGAGTCAGGTTGCCCGTCGTCACGGATGCAACGTGCACCTGGATGGTGCGCGTCTTTGGAACGCGGCGGTAGCCGCGGGTACGTCGCTGGCGAGTTTTTCGGCGACGGCAGACACGGTGATGGTTTCGTTCTCCAAGGGTCTGGGCGCTCCAGTTGGCGGCGCCTTGGCCGGTCCGGAAGAGGTCATGTCGCGCGTTCGCGTGGCGCGCACCCGTTTTGGCGGAGGGCTGAGGCAATCCGGAGTGCTCGCCGCCGCGGCGCTGTATGGTCTCGAGCACAATATCGAACGTCTGGCCGAGGATCACGACAAGGCGGCCGAGTTCGCGCAGATTGTGGATCGGGCGATCGCTGCGTCCGTGGAACCACCGGTGACTAACATTGTGATGGTGGACCTGGTTCCTGGGCTAGCCGCCGCCGACATCGTTAGGCGCGCTGAAGAGGCCGGCGTCCTGGTGTCGTTGTGGACGCCGTCGCGCATTCGCTGCGTCATGCACCTTGATGTTTCGCTGGACGAAGTTCGAAAAGCGGGCGAAGCGTTGCGCATGGCGCTCGACGAAGCGTGGCGTTCCATGGGCGACACGTCCGAGTGGCCGACGCAGGTACCGTAGTCAGCGCGCCAGCGCAGCCATCCTTCGTTCCAGCAGCCGCCGCTCGGCGGGCTGTGTCGTGAGCTCCAACGCCCGGTGATAGGCGATCCGGGCGTCGGCCGTTCGACCGGCGCGGCGGAGAAGGTCAGCGCGCGCCGCGTGCGCCAACTGGTAACTTTGCAGCAGTCCGTCGGCGAGCAGTGTGTCGATGAGCTGCAGGCCAGCCTCCGGCCCATCGCGCATGGCGACGGCCACCGCGCGATTCAACGCCACAACCGGCGACGGCTCGGCTTCAAGCAGCAGGTCGTACAGCATCACGATTTGCGGCCAGTCCGTGGATGCGGCGTCTGAGGACTCAGCGTGTACGCCGGCAATTGCGGCCTGAAGGGCGTACGACCCGACCGGACGAGTGGCGAGGGCTCGCTCGACCAACGCGACGCCCTCGGCGATCTGCGGCCGATGCCACAGCGTCCGATCCTGAGCCTCCAGCAGCACGATATCGCCGTCGCCGTCCGTCCGTGCATCGCGCCGAGAGTCGTGCAGCAGTAAGAGGGCGAGCAGCCCTATGGCCTCCGGTTCGGGGAGCAATTCCACGAGCAAACGCGCCAGACGAATAGCTTCGCGGGAGAGGTCTTCGCGTACCACCGTGTCACCTAACGATGGAGCATACCCCTCACTAAAGACCAGGTAGATGACCCGTAGTACGGCGTCCAATCGCTCCGGCAACTCCGTGCGATCTGGTACCTGGTAGGGAATGCCCGCGTCGCGGATCTTGGCTTTCGCCCGCACAATGCGCTGAGCCAAGGTGGGCGCCGGCGTCAGAAACGCCCGGGCAATTTCCTCGGTGGTGAGGCCACAGACCGTACGCAGGGTCAGGGCGATCTGTGCGTCGAGGGACAGGGCCGGGTGGCAGCAGGTGAAGATCAGTCGCAGGCGATCGTCATGCAGTGCTTCGTCATCCGAGTCTGGAGCGGGGACATCTCTGGCGGACGTGATGGCGCCCGTGGCTACCGCTCGATCGAATCGCAGGCGTTGGCGCGACCGATCGAGCGCCTTGAAGCGACCGACGGAAACAAGCCAGGCACGCGGATTCGCTGGTAGACCCTCCGCGGGCCATCGCTCAACCGCCGTCACAAAGGCGTCGTGCAATGCCTCCTCGGCGGCGTCGAAGTCGCCAAGGAGGCGGATGAGCGTGGCCAGTACCCGACGCGACTCCGAACGGTAGAGCGCATCGACGGATCGACGGAAGTCGTTAGGATCTGCCACCGTCATTTCGACAAGCGCTCCTTACCCAGCGCTACATCTCCTGAATGGGCCGGACTTCGACACACCCCATGCGGGCCGAAGGAATCCGTGAAGCCAGCTGGATGGCGTCGTTCAGGTCCTTGGCTTCGACCAGGTAGTAACCGCCCAATTGCTCGCGCGTTTCGGCGAAGGGTCCGTCGGTGGTCGACAGCTTGCCGTTGCGCACGCGCACGGTCGTCGCCGTGTTGGTCGGCTTCAGCGGATTGCCGTTGATGTAGTGCCCACTCTTCCGGATATCTTCCGTGAAGGTGTAGTACTCCGTCATGATGGCATCCACCTCGGGCTTTGACATGCGCGGCCACATGGACTCGTCATCGTAGATCAAGCATAGGTATTTCATCGTCTCCTCCGGTGTGTGAATTAACGTCGGCAGGCAGTAGTCGTCCAAGTCGCGATGAAATCGACATCAGGCCGAAGAATCCTTCCCTAATCTTTCTGGGTCTAACCGCGTGACCCTGTCACGTGTCGTCCATGCGACCCCACGCCCTCCCATGAGCATGATGCTCAATTCCGCTCGTCTCGCGCTGCTCAAGTGGATATGCGCGTTCGTGTTGGTCGTGGTCACGGCAGCCCATGCGCATGCGCAGACCGTCGATGTGATTCGTGGACGCGTGATGGGCCCCGAGAACCAGCCGGTTGAGGGGGTGAACGTCACCGTCACCACGCTGTCTGGCGCGGTGAGTCGATCGGCTAGGACGGACCGGAACGGGCGCTTCATGGTGACGTTTCCCGGTGGGGATGGCGACTACTTCGTGAGTTTTCAGGCGCTCGGCTACGCGCCGCGCCGCTACGAGATCAAGCGCGTCGCGGACGAAGACATTCTGGTGGCCGATGCCCGCCTGACGAGGGCGGCGGCCCAGCTCGGTGAGGTGCGGGTGGTGGCACCGCGCGACCGCCCGAATCGCAACGATGCGAACCAAGACGTGAGCGGAACGGAGCGAACGGTGAACCCATCGGCGCTAGCGGCGAACCAGGTCGGGGACCTGGCCGCCATGGCCGCATCAGTGCCGGGCGTGTTGTTCGTTCCGGGTCAGGATGGTGACCCCTCGGGCTTCTCTGTCTTTGGCTTGAGTTCGGACCAGAACTCGACGACGCTCAACGGTCAGGAGTTCAGCGGCAGCGACCTTCCTCGTGACGCAGCGATCTCGGCATCCCTCGTGACGTCGCCATACGACGTGTCACGCGGCGGGTTCAGTGGCGGCAACTTCAACATCCGCACACGATCGGGCACGAACTTCATCCTGCGTACGAACAGCCTGAACGTGGATTCGCCGCACCTGCAATGGACGGACGCCGCGGCAGCGGCCCTGGGTCAGCAGTACTCGAACCTGTCGTTGGGCGGGATGATGTCCGGGCCCATCAGGTACAACCAGGCGTTTTACTCCTTGGCCTACCAGTTGGGGCGCCGCGCCAACGACCTGCAAACGCTGCTGAATACGAGCCCAGTTGGGTTGCAGACGACGGGCATTGCTCCTGATTCCGCTGAGCGCCTGTTGAGCATCCTCGGTACCCTTGGTATTCCGACGACGGTGGGAGGATTGCCGTCGGATCGGTTGACCGATCAGGGGAGCTTGATCGGCGGCTTCGATCTGGCACCACCGTCTTCACGCGCAGGATCGGCGTACAACCTGACGGTGAACGGTTCCTGGAATCGACTGAACCCCGTGACTGGCCAGGTCACAGAGATTCCGGCTCACAGCGGCGATCGGTTGAACTTCAACGGTGGCCTGCAAGCCAGACATTCGACGTACTTCGGATTCGGGGCGTTGAGCGAGACGGCGCTGAGCGTCAGCGGGACGCGCAGTCACTCGAATCCCTTCCTGTCCATGCCCAGCGGGACGGTGCGCATCAACTCCGTGTTCGACGACGGGACCAGTGCCGTGAAGACCGTAACGTTTGGGGGCAGCCCGTCTTTGAACAGCACCAATGCGACGGTGAACGTTGCCTTCAACAATCAGTTGTCGTGGTTCTCGGAGAACAACAAGCACCGTATCAAGTTGTCGACCGAGGTGCGTCGTGACGCGTATTCGATCGATCAGCAGGTGAACACGCTGGGATCCTTCACGTTCAACTCCCTCGCCGATCTCGATGCCGGGCGCGCGGGGGCTTTCGCCCGACAGCTACAACCCAGGCAACGCCAAGGGGACGAAGTAGTGGGAGGGATCGCGCTCGGCGACTCCTACCGACCGGTCTCCAATCTCCAACTCCAGTACGGCGTCCGGGTGGACGGGAATCTTTTCTCGAAGACGCCGACGCGAAACTCCAAGGTCGACGAGCTGTTCGGCGTCCGGAACGACGTGGTCCCGAACGGCGTGTACGTCAGCCCCAGGGTCGGCTTCTCATGGACGTACGGACAGGCCTCACAAATTGGTGGTTTCGAGGGGGCCTTCCGCGGACCGCGGGCGATCGTGCGAGGCGGCATCGGCGTGTTCCAGGCCACGCCGGGAACGCAGCTGACGGGCGCTGCCATCGACAACACTGGCCTTGCCGGCGGCCTCCAACAGGTGAACTGCACGGGGATCGCGGTGCCATCGCCAGAGTGGGCGCAGTACCTGGCTAACCAGTCGTCCATTCCCGCGGAGTGCGCCGACGGTACGCTGGGGACTGTCTTTGCCAGCTCGGTGCCGAACGTCACGCTATTTGATGACGGCTATCGCGCCCCGCGGAGCATTCGCTCCAACCTGCAGTGGAGCGGTCCAATACTCGCGAACCGCTTCTCGGCGCAACTGGAAGGGACGCTCTCCGTCAACCAGCAGCAGCAGGGGTTTGTCGACCTGAACTTCCAGCCTACGGAACGGTTTGCGCTGGGCAGCGAAGGTGGGCGCGCCGTGTACGTCCAGCCCACGAGCATCGACCCTGCGACCGGCTTGGTGGCGGCCCGAGACGCGCGCGTGACCCAGGACTTCAACCGGGTGACCGAGCAGCGTTCCGACTTGCGGTCCCTGAGCCGGCAGGTCCGGGTCTCGTTGTCTCCCGCCACCTTCAACTCCACGCGCTCGTGGAGCGTGTCGTATGTGTACTCGAATGTGCGTGACCGAAATCGGGGTTTCAGCTCCAACACGGTCGGCAACCCGTACGGGTTCGAGTGGGCGCGGTCGTCGTTCGACTCGCGGCACCAGATTCAGTACTCGCTTTTCTATAACCTGTTTGACCTGATCCGTGTCAACTGGAATGGCAATATTCGCTCGGGGACGCCATTCACGCCGCTGATTTCCGGCGACGTGAATGGCGATGGATATGCGAACGACCGGGCCTTCGTCTTCGATCCGGCCAGCAGCGGCGACCCGCTGCTGGCGCAGGCGATGCAGGCACTGCTTGATGGCGCGTCGGGGAATGTGAAGCGCTGCTTGAGCGACCAACTCGGTCATCTGGCTGCCCGCAACAGCTGCAACGGACCGTGGACCCAGTCGGCCAATCTCTCGCTCTCGTTCAACCCGTTGAAGGTTCGCATGCCGCAGCGCGCCACCTTGTCCTTCTCGGTGAGCAATCCACTTGGCGCTGCCGACCTCATGCTGCACGGGAGCGACAACCTGCGCGGCTGGGGGCAGTCACCGATCCCCGACCAGACCTTGCTCTTTGTTCGTGGGTTCGACCGCACGAGCAACACCTTTCGGTATGACGTGAATCAGCGGTTTGGGGCGACCAACCCGCAGTTCAGCGCCTTCCGCACGCCAGTGACCATCACCGCCTTGCTGCGCTTTGATGTCGGCCCGACGCGAGAACGGCAGGCACTCACGCAGCAGTTGAACCTTGGGCGTCGCACGGACGGCAACAAGCTGCCTGAAAACATCATCAAGGCCATTTATGGGACGGGCGGCTTGATCAACCCGCTGGCCACCATGCTCCGCCAGTCAGACACGTTGAAGCTGACCGTTCAGCAGGCCGACTCCCTGGCGACCTTGAATCGCTGGTACCTGATTCGGACCGATTCGATTTGGGCGCCGATTGCCAAGTATCTGGCCGCCTTGCCCGACAGCTACGACGCCGGTGATGCCTACGATCGCTATGTGCATGGACGACGTGCCACCGTGGACCTGCTGCGCACGCTGGCCCCGGCCGTCCGCGGACTGCTCAGCGAGGAGCAGCGACGCCGGCTCCCGGCGCTGGTGGCCAGCTATCTGGATCCCCGGTACCTCGTGGCCATCCGTTCAGGCACCGCCGGTGCCGGTGGCGCCGGTCTCTTTCCCGGGGGAGGAGGCGGACCGCTCGCCATTCCTGGCGAGCGGGGCGGCGGCCAAGCCATTACGATCATTCGATGACCCCAAGCTTTTTCTTGTGAGAGTCCCCATGACGTATTCCACTCGAACGTTGACCTGCTTGGCCCTGCTGGCGACCGCTGGTCGTGCCGCGCAGGCGCAGCAGCAGAAGCTGCCACCGATTCGGGCGTTAGGCAAAGTGGATGTCGTGGCCGCCGAGCCCTTCGGTTCCGTGTCCACCACCCGGGCGCTTCGCGATGGCCGTGTGTTGGTGAACGACATCATCGGTCGTCGCGTGGTGCTGCTGGACTCGGCGCTGGCGACGTTCACCGTGGTGGCCGACACCACCAGTGCGACGGCCAACGCCTACAGCTCGCGCTTTGGGGGCTTGATCCCGTTCACGGGCGACTCCACGCTGTTCGTCGATCCGACCTCACTCTCCATGCTGGTGATTGATGGCACGGGAAAGGTCGGGCGCGTCATGTCCATACCCCGGCCTAACGACGCCCAGTCGCTGATCGGTGGGCCGAATGGCGCGCCATCGTTCGATGGTCAGGGGCGCCTGGTCTACCGCGCCTCCCCAGGCTTCCGCTTCGGTGGTGGCGGACGCCCCGGCGCCGGCGCAGCGCAGCGAGGCGGTGCAGGGGAGGACGGTCGGCGTCGCGAAACCGCTGACCGGCCACGCGAGGGGGGCGGACGCACCGAGGGGCCGGGTGGCGCCCCATTTGAGCCGCCGCAATTCCCAGACTCGCTCCCGATCGTACGGATTGAGCTGGCGACACGCGCCATGGATACCGTGGCCCACGTGAAGGTCACTCGGCCGCGGTTGACCGTCGCGCAGGATTCCGGCGGTCGCATGCGCATGAGTTCTATCATCGATCCGCTGCCCATCACCGATGATTGGGCGGTGCTTACCGACGGCTCAATTGCCGTCGTCCGCGGGCTGGATTACCACGTCGACTGGGTGCGAGCCGACGGCACCAAGTCGTCGTCCGGAAAGATCCCGTTCCAGTGGCGCCACCTCAGTGACTCCGACAAGGTCGCGTTTATCGACTCCACGCGCACGGCCATGGAGAAAGTGCGCGCGCAGTTTCAGGCACAACGCGCCGCCAATGGCGGTACCGGGCCGATCATTCCGCCACTCGGCGGCGACGGGTTGAACGCCATGGGTGGCGCGCCCCAGATCATGATTTTCCGCGGCGAGGCAGGCGTCGGAGGGCGCGGTGGTGAGGGACCGCGGGCGCGTAATGAGGCCGGTGGACCGCCGACGGAGTTCACGCTGCCGCCACTTCAGTTCGTCGCGCCGAACGAACTCCCGGACTATGCCCCACCATTCACCGCCGGCGCTGCGCGCGCCGACATGGATGACAATCTGTGGATTCGCACGACAAACACGATGAACGGCGGTCCGGTCTATGACGTCATCGATGCCAAAGGCGAGTTGGTGGACCGCGTTGCACTTCCGGCCGGTCGAGTGATCGCGGGGTTCGGACCTGGGGGCGTCGTCTACATGGGCGTGCGGGACGGGAAGTCGGTCAGACTAGAGCGCGCGCATCGCGGCGCGGCGCCGCTCCCTTGAGGTGCGTGTGCTGCGATCACTGGCAGTAGCAGGGGCGGCGCCGGGCGGCTAGACTTCTCTCCGCTCCAGGTCCCGAAGGTCACAGAGCCGCCAACTCCGTCAGGACCCCGAAGGTAGCAGCGGTACGTGGAATCCTGCGTCGCTTCGTCAGACCTGGAGTATGGCCACGGGCGCGATTCGCTCAATCGAGCGGACGCGCCCGTGGCGCGTTCTGCCGGGCCCCTTCGCAGTGTAAATTTCCTGCCGGCTCGGCGATGTCGGCGCGTAACCGAGGCGACGGGTGCGCTCGCGTGCTCCTGCGCCACTCCTCCATCCAATTCGCTTACCCACCGTCCCTGAGAACGTGTCCTTAGCATTGGCCCGGAAGTACCGTCCCAAGTCCTTCGCCGAAGTGGCCGTGCAGAGTCACGTGTCCAACACGCTGAAGGGAGCGATCGCGCGCGGTCGCGTCGCCCATGGGTACTTGATGTGCGGGCCGCGCGGCGTGGGCAAGACGACGTTGGCGCGCGTGCTGGCCATGGCGCTGAATTGTGAGAATAAGCGGCCAGATGGCGAGCCTTGTGGCGAATGTGAGAGCTGCCGGAGGATCTGGAGTGGGGCTGCGTCGTTGGACGTGGTGGAGATTGATGCCGCGTCGAATCGTGGAGTCGACGACGCCCGTGACCTGCGCGAACGCGCGATGTACGCACCATCCGGGGATGAGCGATGGAAGGTCTACATCGTGGACGAGGCGCACATGCTCACCCGCGAGGCATGGAACGCGCTGCTGAAGATCCTGGAAGAACCGCCGCCTCGCGTCGTCTTTGTCTTCGCCACCACCGAGGCGCACAAGATCGCGCAGGCCGCGGCGCCGGTGCTCAGTCGGCTGCAGCGCTTTGATTTCAAGCGTATTGGGCCGGCGGAAGTGCGAGAGCGGCTGTCGCAGGTGCTCGCCACGGAGGGCGTGGCCGCTCAACCCGACGCGTTGGCCACCATTGCCCGTGCCGCCGATGGCTCCATGCGCGATGCGTTGAGCCTGACGGATCAGGTTCTGGCGTTAGGCGATGGCGAAATTACCGTGGATCGCGTGCGGGACGCGCTGGGTCTGGTGGCTGAGGACGAATACCTGGCCATGCTGGATGTCATCGCCGACCACCGGGCGGCCGACGTATTCCCCGCGGTGAGTCGATTGGTGGAGCAGGGGGTGGACCTGGGCCAGTTCATTGTTGGGCTGGCCGACATGTTGCGCGCCCAGTTGACCGTCGAACTTGGTGCCGCGCCGCACGAGGTCTCCGAACGCGCCCGTCAGGAACTCACCACCCGTCGCGGTAAGCTGACTGCTGGCGACCTAGTGCGCGTTCTCGGGTCGCTCGCGGAACTCGAGCCAAAGTTCCGTCGTTCGGCGCAGCAGCAGCTGTTGCTCGAGTTGTTTCTGGTGCGCTGTGCATTGCTCGACCGGACTATCGCGATCGAAGATTTGCTGCGTTCTGTGGGAAGCGGCGGTGGTGGCAGCAGTGAGCGCGCCACGGCACCCGCGGCGCGGAACAGTCCGCCGCCACGCGAAGGGTTCCGGGCAGAATCCGCGGCGCCTCCGCGGCCGAGCAGAGTCGCCGAAGATGTGGCGCCTTCTGCTCGCAAAGCGGAAGAACGTCCCGCGGCTCGGCCGACGCCGCCGATGGCTTCAGCGTCGGTGGCGATGGCTGCGCCAGAGCCCTCCATCGCGCCGCGTCGGAGCACACCGGTAGACGTCGCCGTGCCATCGCGCGAGACGCTGCTGGAGATCAACGCGATTGTTGGCGCTTGGGATGACATGGTCGATGCGATCAAGCGCGTGCGCCCCATGTACGGGTCCATGCTCGAGCACTGCTTACCAACGGCGGTCAGCGCAGGCGGAACGCTGACGCTGCATGTGGATGATGCCGCTGCGTACGAGTCGTTGAACGCCAAAGCCAGCGACATCGTGGCCACGCTGCGGACGCGCATCCCGGGACTGGAGAAGATTGCGCTCAAGACTCCAGAGCGGCCCAAGGCATCTCCGAATCGCATGTCGCACGAGACCATTCGTCAGGACACCATGGCTTCACTTCGCAAGCGCGATCCGGTGCTGCGCGCGGCGATTGACGAACTCGATCTCGAATTGATGGACTAGGATAGATCGCTTGCCGCATGCACCGTACCGTCTCTAGCTTGCGGCGTAGTATCCCACCTTTGTGAGCGCATGCGAGACATCTTCAAGATTCTCCAGGAAGCGCAGGCCATGCAGGGGAAATTGGCGCAGATGCAGGAGGAGCTGCGCCAGAAGGTCGTCACGGGTTCAGCGGGTGGCGGAATGGTCACCGTTGAAGCCGATGGCTCCGGCACCGTGCGACGCGTGAAACTGGATCCGGCCGCGGTGAACCCCGCCGATCTCGAGATGCTCGAGGATCTCGTGGTGATCGCCGTGGCCGAAGCGCAGAAGAAGGCCCAGGCGTTGGCACAGGAGGAGATGTCGAAGCTCACGGGCGGACTGAACCTTCCATTCAAGCTCCCCTTCGCGTGATCAGCCGTCAGGGGTCGGTCTGCTCGCTGCCGCGTCCCAAACACCTCGCGTAATGTCGGCGATTGATGAGCTGGCGGGCGAACTCGCGAAATTGCCGGGGATTGGCAAGAAGACGGCGCTTCGGCTGACGTACCACCTCCTCCGGCAGCCAAAAGACCGGAGTCTACGGATCGCCCGGGCACTGGAAGTCCTTGCCGAGCGGGTACATCCGTGCCCACAGTGCCACAACCCTACAGAAGACGAGCGCTGCGCCATTTGTCGTGATCCACGCCGCGACACATCTGTTATCTGTGCCGTAGAGCAAGCGTCTGATATAGGAGCGATTGAGCGTTCCGGAGAGTTCCGCGGGGTCTATCACGTCCTCGGGGGGCGCCTGTCGCCGCTCGATGGTGTGTCGCCAGATGACCTTACGATTGCCCACCTGATAAGTCGCGCCGCGCAGGAGGGGGTTCGCGAGGTGATCGTTGCGACCAATCCAAGTGTGGAAGGCGAGGCGACAGCGTTGTATGTCCAGCACCTGCTAGCATCGAAAGGCGTACGCGTGACGCGAATTGCGCGGGGCCTGCCGGTGGGTGGCGATCTCGAATACGCAGACGGAGTAACCATCGCGCAGGCGTTGTCGGCGCGACGTGACATGACATAACGAGTTGACGCAAGGCACGCGGAATCACGCGGGGCGGCGGCGACTTCCAGCAACCAGAACCCTATGCCGGTAGGCGCAACAAGCTGGAGTTTTACGGAAGAGGACTTTGCGGCGATCACGCAGGTCCTCCAACGCTTCCTCTTTGACAGCAAGGCTCGTTGCGCACTGCTTGTCGACCGGAGCGGCCAGCTCGTGACCACCGTTGGCGAACGGCTGAACTTCGATCCCACCGCCTTCGCGACGCTCACGGCCGCCGACTTCAGCGCCAACGATCAGCTGGCGCGACTGATTGGCGAGAAAGACTTCAACACGCTGTTCCACCAGGGTGAAAAGGAATCGATGCTGCTGGCCGATGTGGCGCGGCGCGTCATCCTCGTCATCCTCTTTGACACTCGAACCACGCTGGGACTGGTCCGCCTCAAGATGAAGGGAACCGTGGAGGAATTGAGCCGCTTGTTCGACCACATGTTCGCGCGCGACGCCCGCGCGGCTGCCCCGCGCAAGCCGTTGCTGCAGGGCGCCGAAGACGAAATCGACAAGTTGTTCGGTTAGGCGAGGACGAACCTATGTCGATGATCAACTACGCGTCCCGCGAGATCAACTGCAAAATCGTGTACTACGGTCCGGGGTTGGGCGGCAAAACCACGAACCTGGAACACATCTACAAGAAGGTCTCGCCGGACACGCGAGGGAAACTCATTTCCCTTGCCACGGAAACAGAGCGCACCCTGTTCTTCGATTTCCTACCCGTTGACCTGGGTACCATTCGCGGGTTCAAGACGCGATTCCATCTCTACACGGTGCCTGGCCAGGTGTACTACAACGCGTCTCGCAAACTCATCCTGAAGGGCGTGGATGGCATCGTCTTCGTCGCCGACTCGCAGGTCGAACGCATGGAGGCGAACCAGGAGTCGATGCAGAATCTTTACGACAACATGGCTGAGTACGGGTACGACCTGACGAAGATGCCGTTCGTCCTGCAGTACAACAAACGCGACCTGCCGAATGCTGCCCCCATTGGCGACCTGCAGGCAGCGTTGAACCCCGGGTGGGAGATTTCCGAACCCGCTCGTCAGCGCATCACCCCCGATGCGTACCACGCTGGACAGAACCTCGTCGAACAGCTGCCGACGGGTGAATGGGTGGAACGCGCCACGCATTTCGAGGCGGTGGCGGTGACTGGCGAGGGTGTGTTCGATACCTTGAAGGCAGTGTCAAAGATCGTCCTGAAATCCTTGTCGTAACCCATCGCCACTTCGCGTGCTGCCGCTCAACCTGCCCAACGCCATCACAGTGGGTCGTATCGCGGCGACGCCCGTGATCGCGATGCTCATCGTGAGCGCCGGGTGGCAACCGCGCTTGTCGGCTTGGGTGCTGTACGTCGCGGCAGCAGTGACGGATTATTTCGACGGCAAGTTGGCACGTGACCGCAATCTGGTCACGAACCTTGGCAAGCTCCTGGACCCGCTCGCTGACAAACTGTTGCTCGTGTCCACGCTCATGCCGATGTACTGGCTCACGCGGGATGCCGGGCTGTGGGAGCGGCTCTCCGTGGCGTCGTGGGCAACGCCTAACGTGCTGGGACCCGTGAGTACCCACGCGGCACACGTTGCCTACCCGTTCGTCACTCCCCTTGGGTTGATTGGCCTGCCGCTGTGGATTGTGGCCGTCGTCATCGGTCGTGAGCTGGCCATGACCGCGTTTCGCCAATACGCGGCTCGTCGCGGCATCATCATCGCCGCCATTGGGCCCGCCAAATGGAAGACGACCTTTCAGAGCATTTGGGTTGGTGCTGCCTTCTTCTGGTTCTTTGCGTCTTCGGCGGCGGTTGAACACGGCTGGACCACGGGCGCATGGCGCGCGTTCGCAATGTTCAACGGCATCGTGGGCAGCCTATCCATGATCGGCGCGGTCATTCTGACCCTGTACTCGCTCGTGCTCTACGTGCAGAAGTACGGGTGGGTGCTGCGAGGAAGCCGGGCGGGTGCGCAGGCCTGATACCTCGAAGCAGCTGACGTGAAGCTCGAACTACTCACGATTGGTGACGAGCTTCTGCTCGGCTTCACCATCGACACGAATGGCGCCTTCATCGCGCGCGAGCTGGCGGCACTCGGGGGAGAGATCGTGCGCCGAACTTCCGTGGGCGATGATCCCGCGGCCATACAGTCGGCGGTACGCGAAGCACTGGATCGCACGGGGGCCGTGATCACCACCGGTGGCTTGGGCCCCACCGCGGACGACATGACGAAACCGGCGATCGGCGCACTGTTCGGGCGAGAGCTCTACTTCGACGCGACCCAGTGGGAGCGAATCCTCAACCTCTGGAAGTCGCGCGGACGACCGGGAGAACCGCCGGAATCCAACAAGCAGCAAGTGATGCTGCCGACGGGAAGCCACGTGCTGGAAAACCCACTCGGCACCGCCCCAGGCATTTTCCTCGAGGACGATCGCAAGCGTTGGGTCGCCATGCTCCCCGGTGTACCTCGGGAGATGCGGGCCATGCTGACCGATCGCGTGGTGCCCCTGTTGCAGAGCAGCGGCCGACTAGGCCAGGGAAGCGTGGTGCGCTCGCTCACCGTGCGCACGACGGGGGTGGCCGAGAGCGCATTGTCGGACATGCTTGGCGTCATGGCGCCCGGCTTTCCGGACGCGTCGCTCGCCTACTTGCCAGGCGTGGATGGCGTTGATTTGCGCCTAACGGTTCGCGGGCTCGCGTCGCAGGCCGCAGACCAAGTCCTAGAGCAGCGCTCGGCGGCTGTGCGTGAGAGCGTCGGTCGCTTTGCCTACGGGGTCGGGAATGCTGAACTCACGCAAATCGTGCTCGATCTCTGTCGCGAACGCTCGTTGACGATGGCGGTCGCCGAGAGCTGCACGGGTGGCCTGCTCGCCCAACGTCTGACAGAGATTCCCGGGTCCAGCGACGTCTTCCTTGGCGGCGTGGTGGCCTATGCGAACGAGATCAAGGTGCGTTTGTTGGACGTGCCGTCCGACGTGATCGCGTCGCATGGTGCCGTCAGTGGTGAGGTGGCTCTGGCGATGGCTCGTGGGGCGCGCGAGCGCCTAGGCGCGAGCATTGGGATCGGCATCACCGGCGTTGCCGGGCCTGGTGGCGGAACAGCCGAGAAGCCCGTTGGGCTGGTCTGGATCGCGGTGGACTTTGGAGATTGGTCCCGATCCTACAGCGGGCGGTTCTTCATCAGTCGCGACGAGATTCGCTATCGGGCCACGCAAAGCGCACTCGACGCGGTCCGTCGACGCATCCTGTTCCCGAAGGAATAGCGGCCCTGCCCCCATGGCAACGATCCGCTGAAGCACCGGCACTCCGACGCCAAATTGGTGGAGTTGTCGCTGCCGAAACGACAGCGCGGCAAGGGCATACACATTGCCAGTTCACGCAATGCTATCGAGATTCCAACCACGGCAGTCTCGCAGCGGGCCCCGTCTGAAGCTTTCCGAAAGCCAACACGTAGGACGTGCCAGATATGAATGATTTCAACGATTCTCGAGACTCCCGCGATGCGGGAGATGACGACGTGACCGAGGCGCACGCCGGTGCTGGATCGCCGTCGGAGTCGCATCCGACGTCGGACGCGCACGACACGGCGACTTTGTCCAGTCGTGACGACTGGCAGCGGCAGCTGGACGAGCAACGGGACAAGTACCTTCGGCTCGCTGCGGAATACGACAACTACCGCAAGCGCGCCGCGAAGGAACGCCAAGAGGCGGGCTGGCGAGCGCAGGGCGATCTGGTGCAGGGGATGGTGGAAGTGCTCGACGACATCATGCGATTTGCGCACGTCGACCCGGCTACCACAGATGCCCACACCGTGGTGCAGGGCGTCGCCATGGTGGAGAAGAAGATCTTCAAGGCCCTGGCCGGCCACGGATTGGAGATTGTGAATCCTCAGGATCACACGTTCGACCCGAACCTCCACGAGGCAGTGAGCACGGAGCCCGCGCTGTCGGCAGAGGACGACCACATGGTCGCGCGTGTCTACCAGCCCGGGTACGTGTTCCGCGGACAATTGCTGCGACCGGCACGCGTAGTCGTGCGGCAGTGGCTTGGTTAGCTCACGTTAGGCGATGGCGAACCCCAAGGACTACTACGCCGTTTTAGGCGTCTCATCGAGTGCACCGGCCGACGACATCAAGAAGCAATATCGTCGGCTGGCCAAGCGATATCATCCAGACGCCAACGCCAACGATCCCAAGGCGGCCGATCGCTTCAAGGAGATCTCCGAGGCCTATCAGGTCATTGGCGATCCCGAAAAGCGAAAGCAGTACGATGAAATGCGGCGGCTCGGCGCGTTCGGCAATTTCGGATCCGGCGCTCCGGGCGGCACGCGTTCGCAGCGTCCTAGCGGCCCACGGCCATCGGGTGCTGGTGGGGCGGGCCCCGACCCGTTTACGACGGCCGGCTCTCGCTTCCAGGACTTTGACATCGGGGGACTGGGTGGGCTCGGTGACCTGTTCAACTCGATGTTCGGGGGCGGCAAGGGTCAGGGGGGACGCGCGCCAGCCGCTGAGCAGGGACAGACCGTTGAGACGACACTTGAGGTGCCGTTCCGGGTTGCCGCGTTAGGCGGCAAGGTCCCGATCGAACTCGAGGTCAACGAGGAGTGCGCCACCTGCCACGGCAGTGGCGCCAAACCCGGCGCGACCATCAAGGTGTGTCCCGAGTGTTCCGGCCGAGGCGTCATCTCGTTCGGTCAGGGGGGATTCGCAGTGAATCGACCATGCCCCATGTGCATGGGCCGCGGCCAGGTTCCCAGCGAACGCTGCACCAGCTGCAACGGTACGGGTGAGGTCCGAACGCGAAAAAAGGTCGTGATCACCGTGCCGCCGGGGACCGAGGCCGGCCAAAAGATCCGTCTCAAGGGGCAGGGCGGCAGCGGATCGGGCGGCGCCCCGGCCGGCGATCTCCTCATCACCTTTCAGGTGCAGGCGGACCGCTTTTACGCGCGTGAAGGTCTCGATCTGGTGGCCACCGTTCCGCTCAACATTGCGCAGGCAACCCTGGGGACAAAGATCAGCGTCCGCACCTTGGACGCGAAGCGTGTGTCCATCAAGATCCCCCCGGGAACCGGCTCAGGAAAACGCTTTCGAATCCGTGGACACGGCATCGAAAGGGAGGACAAGAAGGGCGACTTAATCGTCGAAACCACGGTCACCGTGCCGGAGAAGCTCTCCGAAGAACAAGAGCGACTGCTCCGCGAATTCGCCGAGGCCGGCGGGCTGAAGTTCTAAGCCGCACCGGCCAGCTTAAGGGGCTCCGATCGCGACGACCGCGCCGACTGAAAAGGCGGCGTGAGGCGCAGGTCGGACTCGTTGCCAGCGAACGGTTTAGGGCGTCTTTAAGGGGATCTCTCCCCACCGCGCGCCGGGGGCATTAGGCCCTCGCAAACCAGGCGCGGTTCCCCTGGAGCCTCAAACTCACAAGCGCATGCCTCAAGCGTCTCTTAGCAAGGCCGCGATTTCGACGGCCGAGCTTATCGCGCGTACGAAGGAAATCGCCCGCAGTGTCGCCGTCGCGCACGCTCCCTCCGTCGATGCGGAAGCGCGCTTTCCGACCGAAACATTCGATGCGCTTCGACAGGCGGACGTTCTTTCGGCAGCCGTTCCAGTGGAGTTCGGTGGCGGTGGTGCGGGGATGCGCGACCTGGTCGCCATGTGTTCGACCTTGGCGGAATCCTGCGGCTCCAGTGGGATGGTCTTCGCCATGCACCACATTCAGGTCGCCTGCGTCGCTCGGCATGGTCATGCGTCGCCCTTCTTCCGGTCGTACCTGCAGGAAATCGCCGACCGTCAGCTGCTACTTGCGTCGATCACCTCGGAAGTCGGCACGAACGGTGACACCCGGTCGTCCATCTGCTCCGTCGAGCGACGCGATGGTCAGTACCGGTTGGAGAAAAATGCCACCACCGTGTCCTACGGTGAAGCGGCCGAGGACATCCTGGTCACCTGTCGCCGCGCCGCCGAGTCGCCCGCGGGCGATCAGGTGTTGGTGCTGGCGCGGCAGGGACAGTATACGCTCGAGCGTACCGGAAATTGGGATACGTTGGGCATGCGCGGCACCTGTAGTCCGCCGTACAAGTTCACGTCGTCAGGGCCAGAGGCGCAGATCCTCCCAGGGTCGTTCGCCGATTCCGCGTCGCAGTCCATGGTGCCGTACTCTCACATTTTGTGGAGCGCGGTCTGGCTGGGCATTGCCACCGACGCCGTGGCCCGTGCCAGCGCGTATATCCGCGGCGAAGCCCGCAAGAAGCCGGGGACGGTGCCACCCAATGCCTCACGGCTGGCCGAGGCGTCGGCAATGCTCCAGTCCTTCCGTCACAACGTGATCGCGGCCGCCACCGACTTTGATGCGTTAGGCGGAGCCACTGAGCCGCTTTCTGCGATGACTTGGGCGCTCAAGATGAACAACCTGAAAGTGGCCTCGTCCGAGGCGGCGCCGGCCATCGTCCATAAGGCCCTGCAAATCATCGGCATCCTCGGCTACAAGAACGATTCGCCCTTTAGTGTCACGCGTCAGTACCGCGATGCCTTGTCCGCGTCGTTAATGATCGGGAACGATCGCATTCTCTCGAAGAGTGCGGCCATGTTGCTGGTCCTGAAGGACGAGTAGGAGCAGGCCTCGCCGTGTCGGATTTCGATCCTCAAACGTTGCACGACGAGCTGGTCGCGCATGGACTGATCACGCCGGTCGGCGTGCTGGGTGCCTTTGGCCGCAACGCGGTGTTCGACGATGTCCTGGAACGCGTCGACGCCTTGATTCTCCGGTGTGCGAAGGACGATGCCGTCGAGTCGATGACCTTTCCGCCGGTGATTGACCGGAAGATCATCGAGCGCACCGGGTACATGGACTCGTTTCCCACGCTGTGCGGAGTGGTGCACGCGTTTGCGGGCAATGAGCGCGAGGCGCGGACGTTGAGCCAGCAGATCGCCGCGGACCAGCCGTGGGGCGGCGCCTTGCAGATGACGGACGTGGTGTTGAACCCGGCGGCGTGCTACCCGCTGTATCCCACCTGCGCGGGCACACTTCCCGCCGGGGGGCGACAGGTGACGATGTTCGCCTGGGTATACCGGCACGAACCTTCCCTTGAACCCACCCGCATGCGGGCCTTCCGCGTGCGTGAGTTTGTGCGACTGGGTGACCCAGACACCGTGGTCGCCTGGCGTGACCTGTGGCTAGAGCGTGGCGTGTCCATGCTGAAGTCGTTGCAGCTCCCGGCCAAGGCTGACGTCGCGGCAGATCCCTTCTTCGGTCGTGGTGGTAAGATGCTCGCCGCGGGGCAGATCGAACAACGACTGAAGTTTGAGGTGCTCATCCCGGTCATTTCGGAGGAGCACCCCACGGCCTGCTGCTCCTTCAACTATCACCAGGACAAGTTCGGGAGCGCCTTCGACATTCACACTAGCGACGGCGCCGTGGCGCACACCGCCTGCCTGGGCTTCGGTATGGAGCGCGTCACCATGGCCCTGTTCAAGACTCACGGTTTTGAGCCGTCGCGCTGGCCAGCTGGCGTGCGTGAGGTCCTGTGGCCATGACGCGGGTGCAGGCAATTCAAGGACTCGAGTCCGAAGGATACCTCCGGCACACGCTCCATGCCGACCATCGCCTGTGGGTGGAAAAGAACTGCTACGTCGATGTGTGCATCGAATTCCTGCACGCGTTGAAGCTGGAACCCCTGGCGATGCTGGGTTCGTGTGCCGCCGTGGACTTCGAAGGCGACAACGTCACCTTCTACAAGCCGTCGCACGACGACATCCGCGAACTGTATGGCGTGGACATCCAGGAGCTGAATGTTTGGCGGCCGCTGATTGAACACGTCCAGGAGCATCTAGCCGCCGGCAAGCTGCTCTCCACAGAGGCCGACGCGTATCACCTGCCAGACACCGAGGGAACGGACTACCGTCGGAACCACGTGAAAACCACTATCGTCGCCGCCGACATCGATCTGTCGGCGCGTCGGCTGGGATACTTCCACAACGCCGGCTATCACACGCTGTCTGGCGACGATTTCACGCACCTGTTCCGGTTGGATGCGGAGCCGGACCCGACTTTCTTGCCGCTGTTCGCTGAGCTCGTCCGCATCGATCGTGCGGTGCCGCGCCCATCGCATGAGTTAGGACACATGGCGCTGGCACTCCTGAGAAAACACGTGGCGCGCCGGCCGGAGCGAAACCCGTGGCAGGCGTTCGCCGCCCGTTTCGAACGCGACCTCCCCGGTCTCCAGGCACGGGGCTTGGCCTACTATCACGCTTGGGCCTTTGCCACTGCACGTCAGATCGGCGCCACCTCCGAGCTGCTGGCCGAGCACCTGCGCTGGTTGCAGGGCGTTACGGTGGGGTTGCAGCTGTCAGACGCCGCCGCGCACTTTGACCGGATCAGTCAGGGCGCCAAAACGTTCATCCTCAAGGCCGCGCGGTCGATCAATACCGGCAAGGCCTTTGGACCGTCCACCCTGTGCCAGGAAATGGCCGACGCCTGGGACCAGGGAATGTTAGTGCTGACGGCACAGGTGGCGTCCGACACCGCGGCGTCCGTCGCATGACCGGCGTGGGCATCGACCTGGTGCAGGTGAGCCGCATTGCCGAGTCCGTCCATCGGTTCGGCGATCGCTTCCTGCGGCGTGTCTTCACCGAGGCGGAGATCGCGTACGCCACGTCGTCCCCGACGCAGTGTGCGCCGCGCCTGGCCGCGCGCTTCGCTGCGAAAGAGGCAACGATCAAGGCCCTGCGCGTCGAGCCCAACACACCGATTGCCTGGCGCGATATCGAAGTGCAGCGCACTCCGTCGGGGAGCTGCGAGCTGGCCTTGCATGGCACTGCCGCACGATGGGCTAAACATCGGGGAAGCCCGTCGCTGTCCGTGAGCCTGAGCCACGATGGTGACTACGCCACTGCAATAGTCGTCTCTCGTTGAATGGAATTGCATCCTCATGACCGCTCCTAGCGCTATCCAGATCACTGACTCCATCCGTCGCATCCTCAAGGAGCACGGACGCCTGTCCAGTGACGCCGAACAGCTTGCCTTGGACGCCGACCTCTATCAGGCCGGCCTAACGTCGCACGGGAGCGTGAACATCATGCTCGCCCTGGAAGGGGAATTTGACATCGAGTTCCCCGACCACATGCTCACCCGGGCCGTATTCTCGAGCATCGCCTCCATGCGAGCCGCGGTGCAACAGCTCCTCGGCGGATGACGACGGTGGGGCGGGGACGGATTCGCTCCGTCACCGCGCACGACATCGAGTGGCTGGCGGACGGGTGGGAGATTCTGGCGACAGAGGCGGGCGCCACGCGACACCCGATGGAGCTGCCGGCCAGTACCGGCCATTGGACGCCGGCTCGCGTCCCGTCCACCGTCGCGTCCACGCTGCGTGCGGCAGGAACTTGGAGCCTGGATGCACCACCTCGCCGATTTGACGCCGATGACTGGTGGTATCGGACGACCTTCACGGCTGCGCCCGCGGCCCCCGGTGAGCAGCTCTGGTTGTGCTTCGACGGGCTGGCTACCATCGCCGACGTCTGGCTGAACGGAGCGCCCCTGCTGTCCACGGTGGGGATGTTCACGGCGCGCGAATGTCGGTTGGATGCACTGGCGGCCACCGAGCATCAACTCCACATCTGCTTTCGTTCCCTGGATGCGGCGCTCGCCGCCAAACGTCCGCGCCCGCGATGGCGCGCTCCGATGGTGGAGCACCAACAACTGCGATGGTTTCGCACCAGCCTGCTCGGGCGCACACCGGGATGGTCGC
Organism: Gemmatimonadaceae bacterium; assembly: GCA_046327745.1. Classification (GTDB taxonomy): domain Bacteria; phylum Gemmatimonadota; class Gemmatimonadetes; order Gemmatimonadales; family Gemmatimonadaceae; genus JABAQJ01. The sequence goes on from JAXLXV010000016.1 coordinate 149,217, forward strand.
CGCCGGCGGCCCCCGTCGGGGCGTGGCGGGGCGTTCGGTTGGAACGGCGCCGCCTGTTGCACCTTACGGACGTGCGCATTACGGCGCATGCTGGCGGGGCGGTGGATGCCTCATGCCGCGTGGAATCGGTCGACGGTGAGGCACACGCCGGCGTGGAATTCCAGGTCGTGCGCGATGGACGTATGCACCGCGCGCAGCTAAGCCCCACTGGCGAAGATGGGCGGGTGGCCGGAAGGTTGCAGGTGACGGACGTCGAGCGATGGTGGCCGCATACGCACGGACCATCACCCTTGTACGCTGCCACCTTCGTCGCCCACCACCCACATGGCGAGGTGCGCGCGGAGCTCGGTCATCTCGGCTTCCGGTCCGTGTCGCTCGCCACGAAGGGAGACGACTTCTCCGTTCGGGTGAATGGTGTTCCGATCTTCTGCCGGGGTGCGTGCTGGACACCGCCGGACCCCGTCGCCCTGCAGGCCGATGCGCAGACGTTGGACGGCGCGATGTCGCAGGTGGTCGCCGCCGGCATGAACATGCTGCGCGTCAGTGGAACGATGACCTACGAGAGCGACGCATTCCTGGACCGCTGCGATGCCCAGGGCGTTTTGCTGTGGCAAGACTTCATGTTCGCCAACATGGATTTTCCTGGAGAGGATCCCGCGTTCCTTACGACCGTCCGCGACGAGGTGACCCAGGAATTGCTGCGCTGGCAGGGCCGCCCGGCGCTGGCCATGCTTTGCGGCAACAGTGAAGGGGAGCAGCAGGCGGCCATGTGGGGGGCATCGCGCGATCGCTGGCACGCCGAACTCTTTCACCGCGACCTGTCTGAGCTGGCGGCGACATATCTTCGCGGCGTCCCGTACGTGCCGTCCTCCGCGCATGGCGGTGCCTTCCCACACCAGGTGAATGCCGGTGCCTCCTCCTACTACGGTGTCGGCGCTTACCTACGCCCTGTGGAAGACGCTCGGCGGGCGGACGTCCGATTTGCTTCGGAGTGCTTGGCGTTCGCGAATCTTCCGTCGCCTGATCTGGCTGGGATGGGCACCGCGCGAGTGCATCACGCGGCCTGGAAGGCCCGAACGCCGCGCGACGTTGGAGCTGGATGGGATTTTGACGACGTCCGCGATCACTACCTGGCCCAGCTCTTCCGCGTAGATCCAGTGGCCCTTCGGTATGCCGACCACGAGCGCTACCTGACGCTGGGTCGTGTGGCCACGGGCGAAGTGATGGCGACGGTCATGGGTGAGTGGCGACGTCGTCGCTCCGTCACACGCGGAGGGCTCGTGTGGTTCCTTCGCGATCTGTGGGAGGGGGCCGGCTGGGGCGTGATCGATGCGCGTGGCCAGCCCAAACCGGCGTGGTACTTTCTGCGCCGAGCCATGGCGCCTCGTGCGTTGGCTCTGACGGACGAGGGAACCAACGGGCTAGCGGTGCACCTGGTGAATGACACCCCGCGCGAGGTGCGCGGCGTGCTGGATGTGACCCTGTATCGCGAAGGGACGACCGTGGTAGGCGAGGGGAAGGGGACCATCACGGTGCCAGCCCATGACGCCATCGAGCGAAACGTCGTGTCATTTTTCGAAGGATTTCTGGACCTATCCTACGCGTACCGCTTTGGCCCACCATCGCACGATTGGGTGTCGGTGCGGTGGACAGATGACGAGGGCGTGATCGCGCGGGCGTTCTACTGCGTGGGCGGGCTTCCGCACACGCGTGTTGCCGACCTGGGTCTTAGCGCCGAAGTATCTCCCGGCGCCGACGGGTCGTACACGCTCACCCTCGGTACGCGTCGGTTCGCGCAAGCCATCCGCATTGAAGCTGACGGCTGGCAGCCGGACGATAACTACTTTCATCTGGCGCCCAACGATCCTCGACAGGTGCGCCTGGTTCCGGTAAGCGCATCGACCGTCGCCCCTCCGCGTATCGTGCTCCATCCGCTGAACGCTGACACCGCTACCGTCGCGACCAGCCGGCCGCTGGCGTCGTGACAACGCCCGACGTATCAGAAGTCCAGATCGCGGGCTTGCGGACGTTACAGACGCTCGCCGGGTCTGAGCTGACGGTTGTCTTGCTGCACGGATACGCGATGCGGCCCGAGGACTTGGCACCCTTCGCGCGTTCACTCGGTGTTCCGGCGCGCTTCGTAGCGCCTGAGGGCCCGCTGCCAGCGGTTCCATCCGGCCGGGCATGGTGGCCGATCGATCAGGAACGTCGTACCGAGGCCTTGGCACATGGGCCGCGCGACCTGTTCAACGAGCATCCAACCGGCACACGAGCGGCGCGCGAGGTGATGCTACGGTTCTTCGCAGATCTCCGCGACCGATGGGGCGACGGTCCTTTCGTACTGGTGGGGTTCTCGCAGGGCGGGATGCTCGCCTCCGACCTGATCCTGCGAACAGAGCTTCACGTCGCCGGCTTGGCCCTGCTGTCGTCCTCGCGACTGTCCGCCGATGAGTGGGCGGCGCATACCGCGAAGGTTCGCGGTCTGCCGGTGCTGGTGAGTCACGGCGTTGCGGATGCTGACCTTGCGTTCCAGGCCGGGGAACGGCTACGCGACTTCTACCGGGACGCGGGCGCGTCGGTGACGTGGGTGCCGCACGAGCAGGGACATGAAGTTCCGCTGGTCGTCTGGCGCCAGTTGAAGAAGTTCCTGGTTGGCCTGATAGAGCGTTAGGCGGTCTGCCGTTCCACGGGCGGCTCGATGGCACCGCGCAGGCATTGCCGTTCGGCCACGTTGGCGTCAATCATGAACTTCGCCGCCCAATTCGGGAATTGCAGCGTGCAGTAGCCACCGTCAACCGGGAACGAGCCCTTGACGCCGCCACGCATCGCCGCCGGCCCGTCCAGATGGATCGTTCGGCGCACGTACCGATTGGCTCGTCGTGCGGCGTCTAGGTAGCGATCTGCGTGCACGTAGTCGTACAGCATGAGCCAGCAGTGCGCCAGCTGCGACGAGCCCGTTAGGCAGGCCCAAGAGACCGCCGGAGACCAATCGGAACGGAGCCGCCCCGGAAGGAATCCGTTGGCATCGATGACGTTGGCCAGCGCATCGGCCGTCTTCATCGCTGCTGTCAAGAACGATTCCTCTCCCGTGAATCGGTACGCCTCGAGAATGCCGCGGAGCACGTACCCGATCCCGTGGGTTAACGGTTGCGTGGGTTCATCCACACAACTGCGCCCGAACCAACCGTTGCTGCGTTGGTGCGTGATCGCCCACCGAACGTTGCGAATGGCTGCCTGGTCGTACCCGGCCATCGGTGCCACGCGCGCGGCCTCGAACAGGCCCCATGCCACGTGCGTGTCATACGTCTTCTCGCCAGCCGGCGTGAAGGGTGACGGGTACGCACGCCAGCATCCGTCGGCATCCTGCGTCTTCACCAACCAGCGGGCCGCCGCATGCATGGCCTCGACGTAAGCGGGGTCGCCGAAGGTCGCGGCACCGGCGGCGAGACCGATCAGGATCTGGCCGGTGTTGAACGTGACGGGACGGACCGGTACGGCATCCACAATGCCGCCCTGGAAGGCGCCGTCGGGCAACTGGATGCTGACCAGCCAGTCGAGCATGCGGCGGCCACGATCCAGCATGCGTTCATCCCCAGTCCGCTTCGCGTGATCGAGAATGGTCGGAATGACGTAACCCGTCGTTTCCGGATACGACGCCGACCATCCGTCGACGAGCGAGTAGTCGTGGGCCACGCCACCATCGCTGCTGGACGAGGAATCCTGGGCCTCGCAGAGCCAGGCGATGGCCGCTGGCGTGCAAGCATCGATGCCCGGATCCAGGGAAGGAAGCCCCCGGTGATCATGCATGACCTCGCGCTTGGCCGTGACCGGAAGGCGCGCGGCGTGAACGACGGTCGTGACCGGCGCCATGAGCCGGTTGGCGATCTTGCGTGCGTCGCGGAGGCCGCGCCGACTCAACAGGTCATGCCGAAGGATGTAGCCAATTCGGCGCGCCGTCCCATGGCGCGTCGGACGGACGCGCACCGCCTCACCAGGTTGCCCGTAGAGGTGCTGGCCGCCATCCACCAGGTCGGTCGCCGTCTCCACCACCGCCTCGAGCCCCACCAGCTGCAACCGAGTGTTGCCCGCTCGTTCGCGCTTTACCAATCCGCGTTCGATCAGCGCGTCGTAGAGCACGCCAAAATTCCGGACGGACATCGCCGCCGGAGAGAACGGGTACACGGCGATGTCTCTGCGCAGTCCATCGCGATCGCGGACCTCCGTGCGCAAGGGCTCGTCAGCATAGACGCGGACCGGAGCGCTCTCTTGTAAGAGGTCCTCCAGGTAGTGCGTGAACGTCAGTACATCCAGGTCGACGTCGAACAACAGCGCCTTGCTCTGCAGTTGCAACATCTTATGGAAGGGCGAGCCCTGGCCGCACGAGTGCGACAACCGTTCATGGCCGGCGACCACCCACTCAGCCCGCGGCCCCCACGCCAACACAGGGTGCAGGGGATTCGCGCTACGCAGCACGCCTTTCCGACGGCGGAATGACTCGGAGATCACTCCCATCTGCGACGGCGTCCGTCGTACGTCGAACGTGGCGCCGGAGGAGAGGTACTCACGCGCCGAACCGTCGTACGGCATCGAGACCATGAACAGGTGCCCCCGCGGACCAATGACGTCCAGTACGCAGTCGATCACGTGCTGCGGCTCTCCGTCAAACCCGTTGATCGGGCTAAACGCCGACTGCATGACCACGGCGTCGCCGTCGTGAATACCCAGACGCCGCAACGACGCTTCCAAATCGGCGGGCGTGTAGGACAGCGCGAATTGCACCGCCTCGTACCGCGCACGACGTAGCTGTTCTTTGAGCGCTTCCCGCTTGGTGGCGGGAATCAGTCGCAGCAGGCTACGCAGACTCACCGGCTCGCCCTCTGAGAAGCGACGATCTGGGCCGGAATCGAGGTCATGGCGATTGAGATGCGCGTGGGGGGCGTGGGTTCGGGTGACGTCCATCGCAGCCCCCGAACGTGACTCACCTCACTGCAGATCCCTTGCCAAAGGACGAGCCCGCCAATCGGCCATCATGACCGATTGGCCGCTGGCCTTCGACTGCGCCTATCCTTAGTCCGCGCAACGATTAGTGAGCTCGACTGTGGTGCGACGTCTCTCGATGAAGGGCATAAAGTCTTGCAGCAAAGCACCTTCCATCCGAGGACGTGCACCAATGCCACAACAGATTTTCTCGGGTGCTGCGCCGCGGCGTCGCTCAACCGAAGTCACTTAAAGTCAATAGCCATTTACCTGCGAACCATGCGCCGGCGCTGAGCGGTTTTCTGCCAGCGGCGGCTCAAAATCCGTGCGTCATTTGTCGCGCCTTGCGAGAGCTACGGGTCGGCTACGTTCTAGGCTCCGTTGGCCGAGTCGCCCCATCCGTCCCAGAGGCGCAAGTGAAGATCGCGCGAAGCGCGAAGCAACCGACCGCCGAGCGCGGTCAGGCGATATACACGCCTGGCCCGGCCGCCCCGACGCGGCAAGGGAGGCGCGTCCCACGATGTCACCAGACGCTTCGCTTCGAGTCGCTGCAGCGTCGTGTGCACGGCCCCGACGGACGCCTGACGCTCTAGCCGGCGCGACACCTCACGGCGAATCGATGCGCTGTACGCGTGGTCCAAGGCGCCAATGCTGAGCATGATGGCGAGTTCGAACGTTCCTAACGAGACACCTGGCATAAGCTCCAAAATGTAGAACATATAGCAGTGCGCCAAGGATGACTTGCTGAAACCGACGGAAATCGACTACATCACACGGCGTGCGCTGGTGGAGCGTCCGATTTGGTGACGCACCTGACAGCGCCGTATGGCTCACTCCGCGTAATCGTCTGCGACCCCAACAGGAGTCTCTCTCGTGGCACTCTGGAAGGAACAAGTCGCGCCCAAGACGGCGCCCGTCGGCGCCGAGCCCGGGCTCAAGAAGGAGTCCGAGACGCCAGCCGAGGCGACCTACAGCTACGACGCGCAACGCCGCACGTCGCCGTCCCGTGAAGCAAAGGAGTCTGTGATCGGTTCGGACATCACCATCGAGGGAAAGATTGATGGTGCGGGCCACATTCGGATCGCTGGACGCTTCAAAGGCGACGTCAATGTCGAAGGCAACCTGACGATTGAGGCTGGGGCGAAGCTGACGGGCGGTGTGCGGGCCAACGCCGTGGTCATCGGTGGAGAGCTCGACGGCAACATCGTAGACGCCGGTCGCGTGGAGTTGCTGGCCTCGGGAGTTCTCAACGGCGACCTCAAGGCCGGTTCCCTGACGGTGGCCGCGGGCTCTCGGATGCGAGGTCGTGTGGAATTCGGGTGGGACGAGAAGGTCCAACAGCGCCCAGTGATGGCGCTGGAGAACGGCTCTAGCGCCCTATGAGCACCACGCGCGAGGTCGTCGCCGGCACCACGCGAACTTGTCCGCATTGCCGAGCCACGATTCTCGAGAGCGCGGTCCGTTGTCCCGCCTGCAATCACCACCTGCGGTTTGATCCAACCGCAGCGTCGCGTGCGCTACCCAGTTTCTCGCCGCTGCGCGTCGAAGGATCGATCGTTCACCCACCGACGGGCGACCCCTGGGAGTACTCGCTGGTTGTGGCGATCCGAAACGGCAAAGGCGAAGAAATCACACGCCAAGTCGTGGGTGTCGGCGCGATCAACCCCGATGATGTGAGGACGTTCACACTTTCGGTCGAGGTTTTCACCCCGGACCCAAAGAGCGCGCTGCGGAAGGAGTCGCGATAGCGCGCACTGGCCGCCTCCTGGTTGGACCAGCCGACGAAACACGCGTCAACTGCACGTTGACGCGTGTTTTTCGTTTGGCTATTGCGCACGACGACACGAAATCGCGCGCCCCGTTGCCTCGCGCTCTGCATCTCGTCAGTATTCGGATACGTATAGCCCTCACGTCCACCCTGAATGCGAGGAGGTGATCCATTGTCTACTGACCCTAGAGAAGCGCGGATCGCCGGTAAGCGCTAAGGACAAAGCTTGGCTGACCGGCGTTCCTGCGCCGTGCGGTTCAGACTTCCGGGGCTCGTTTCGCGTTAGGGCGCGGAATGAGCCCCAATCACATGATGGAACTGTTGCCCTCGATGCTGATTCCCGCGATATCCCTGCTCTTTGCCGCGCTCGTGCCCGGCGGTACCCCGCACCCAGGTGTGGATTCCCTGCGCGTGCCCATCCTCGTCTACCACAATATTCAGCCGTCCGACGAGGCCTCACGAATTCGTCACGCCGAATTGACGATGACGCCCGAGGTGTTCGCGTCGGAGATGCAGTATCTCAAGGACCACGGCATTGCCGTGGTGAGTCTGGGCGCGCTGGTTGATGCGCTGAATGGCAAGGGCACGATCCCTCAGCCGGCGGTGGTCATCACCTTCGACGACGGACGCGTGAACCAGTATGAGCACGCGTTTCCCGTGTTGAAGCGATTTGGGTACACCGCGACCTTCTTCCCGTTTACGCATGCGATCGGTCGGAATCCGCGATACTTCACGTGGCCGCAGCTGCTCGAGATGCAGAAGGCCGGTATGACGATTGGCTCGCATTCCAACCTGCACGTTCGCGTCGATCGCATTCACGATGCGGCCACGTGGCAGTTGGAGATCAAGGGAAGCCGCGATGTCTTGCGTGAGCACCTCGGAACGCCAGTGGACTTCTTCTCGTACCCATTTGGTGCGCTGGCGGTGGCCGGGGATTCCGCCGTTCGTGCAGCCGGCTATCGCGCCGCGCGCGCGTTTTCTGGTGGGACATGGAATCGGGCGTCGGACAACTGGCGCTTGCACGCCGTCCCCATGACGGGGGAATACTCACAATTCCAGCGCACCGTGGAGCCGCCATCCGCCGCGTCGGTGGCCTCGCGGCCTGCCGCCCAGAAGCCGGCGCAGCACCCGGCGCGACGTCACCAGCGCGCCAAGGGGTAAGGCGCGTTAGGCAGCGCGCACGGGAAGGGCAATCCGCTGGCCGGTCGCCCGTTCGATCACACCGCCGCCTAACACGCGGCTGCCCTCGTACATCACGATCGACTGGCCCGGCGTTATCGCAGCCACAGGCTCCTGAAGCGCCACTTCGATCTCCTCCGCGTCAATGCGGAGCACCTCAGCCGGCACTGTTGGCGCGCGATGGCGGACCTGAACGGCGACGGTGGCTCCGACGGTTGGCGCGGTGGTCAGCCAGTTGAGTTCGCGAGCGATCACCCCGCGTCCTAACAGGGCATCGCGGGGGCCGATCACCACTGCACGGTCGGCCGGGCGGATGGCGACCACGAACATCGGTTCGGCGAACCCACCCGGCAGTCCGCGGCGTTGCCCAATCGTGAATCCTGCGTAGCCGGCGTGCTCACCAACCACCCGTCCGTCCACAAGCACAATGGGACCCCGAGCCAACGCCGGTGAGTGGTCGCCCAGGCGCTGGCGAATGATCGTCGTGTGATCGCCGTCCGGGACAAAGCAGATGTCCTGGCTCTCTGGCTTGTTCGCCACCACCTCCAAACCCAACGACCGCGCCACCGCTCGTGTCTCCGCCTTGGTCTGGTGTCCAACCGGCAGCAGCAACCGCGGGAGCACGGACCGATCAATCCCCCACAGGAAGTAGGACTGGTCCTTGGAAGGGTCAAGCCCGCGGTGCAGGGATCCGTCCAGGACGCGCGCGTAGTGCCCGGTGGCCACAAAGTTAGCATCGACGTGATCGGCCTTGTGGACCAGATCGCGGAACTTTGTGAAGGTGTTGCACCTGACACACGGGATCGGCGTGCGCCCCTGCACGTACTCATTCACAAAGTCGTCGATGACATCGTGGCCGAACGCCCCTTCCAGGTTCAGGACGTAGTGCGGGACGCCAAGGCGCTCGCACACGCGCCGAGCATCGTTCACGGAGTCGAGCGAGCAGCAGGGACGGTCCGGGACGTCGGTGCCGTCTCGGTACAGCTTCATGGTGGCACCTACCACGTCGTAGCCCTGTGCCTTTAGCAAGGCGGCCGCCACCGATGAGTCCACCCCCCCCGACATGGCCACCAGCACGCGTGCCCCGGACGCGGGGGCCTGACCGGACATGGGCATGTGCTCCGTCAGCCGCCTAACGTCCCATGCCGGCGAGTCGCCGGGCCTTCTCGATCAGGGTGGGGAAGACCACGGCCACGCGCTCCACATCGGCCTCACTGTTCATGCTGCCGAACGACATCCGGATCGCCGCCGATGCCAGGTCGCGCTGCACCCCGATGGCGGACAGGACGTGCGACGGGCTCACGCTGCCGCTCTGGCACGCCGACCCCGCGGAGCACGCGACGCCTTGCAGGTCCAACGCCATGAGCAGCGACTCGGAATCCGTGCCCGGCACCGAGATATTGAGGATGTGCGGCGCACGCGGCGCCCCGCGGCCGTGCACGACGGCGTCGGGTATGCGTCCGAGCAGCGCGGCCTCCAGTCGATCACGCATCCCCGCCAGCCGCGCACACTCAGCGTCGTGCTCGGCCAAGGTCAATTCGGCGGCGGTCGCCAACGCGACCGACATGGCCACGTTCTCGGTCCCTGGTCGCCGGCCGCGGTCCTGCGTTCCACCGTGCATGAGCGGTTCAATAGCCGAACCGCGGCGGATGAACATGGCCCCGATGCCTTTCGGTGCGCCGATCTTATGCCCACTGATCGACAGGGCGTCGAAGGGCGTGGTGCGGGCGTCAATGACCACCTTCCCAAAGGCCTGGACGGCGTCCGTATGGAAGAACACGCCGCGGTCGTGGGCCAGCGACGCCAGACTGGGAATGTCCTGCATCACGCCGATCTCGTTGTTCACCCACATGATGCTACACAGGGCCGTCTGGTCGTTCACGCACGCGTTGAAGCTGTCGGCCAACACGCGCCCCGCGCGGTCGACGTCTATCATCCGTTCGTCGCCGCCTTCCTTCGCTACCTGGTGCACGGCGGCCAGCACGGCCTTGTGCTCGATCGGCGTGGTCGCGACGGTGTTGCGCGTCCCGCGCCGTGCTCGCCACGTGCCAAGAATGGCCAGGTTGTCCGATTCCGTTCCTCCCGACGTGAAGCAGAGTTCATCCGCCGACGCGCCAAGGCAAACGGCGAGGCGCTCTCGCGCCTCATCGAGTGCCGCGCGTGCCTCACGGCCCCAGCGATGGACGCTGGAGGGATTCCCGAAGCGAGGCCCAAAAAACGGCTGCATGGCCTCGAACACCTCCGGTCGAACCGGGGTGGTGGCGGCGTGGTCGAGGTAAATGGGCTGTGGCATGGGACAGGAATATACAGCCGGGGGTGGGGGTCCCGGCACACCTTCCCCGGGGCTCCAGCGGCTCAGTCCAGTACCAGTCGCCCCCGCCGGAAGCGCAGGAGGGCCGCGGCGTTCACTAGGACCGCCGCCACGGCCAACCCGATGACCACCCATCGCACGATGGGGTCGATGCCGATGATGGTCAGGCGGGTCAGCAATTCGAGGCGGCGCTCTCCCGGCATGGCCTGAATTGCCAGAGCCGGTCCCAGAAACAGGATCAGCATGATCACCCCGAAGGCTTGTTGCGCCTGACGGACACTCGATGCGCGCAGCGACACAAAGACTCCCACCCCAGACAGGAACAGGCAATTCAGCCCGATCAGGACCAGCAGCGCCCCAAAGTGCGCCGCCGGAATCCAGAGTAGCCCGTTCTCGCGGTACCGCACATTCAGCACAATCCACCCAACGGTGATGTTCATGAGGGCAAAGACATACCCATAGAGCACCGCGGCCAGGACCTTACCAATCAGGATGGCACTGTCTGGGAGTCGGGTGGCCAGCAACGTTTCCAGCGTGTGACGTTCGCGTTCTCCAGCAATGGCGTCGGCGATCAGCGTCGAGACCATGCTCCCGGCCAGAATCGGCCAGTACGCCAGCATCAACGGCGACGAGATCCACGAGGGTCCCATCTGCAGGGGTGTCACGATGCCAAGCATCAGCACGACGATCAAGGCAGACAGCCCGCCGCGTTTCAGCTTGAACAATTGATCCTTGAACTCGCGCCACTCCTTCCAGACGATCGTGAGGATGTCGGTGATCATGACACCTCTCGGGACGCATCGTCCCCGACTAGCTGAAGGAACGCATCTTCCAGCGACGCGCGCTCGGGCCGCACTTCTTCCACGTCGACGCCTTGTGCCACCAGCCAGCGAACGATGGGCGCCGCCGTAGCGCCGTCATCCAGGGATACGATCCAGCCGCCATGGTCCGGCCGCACGCCCTTGACCTGAGGTTCGCGGCCTAACGACTCGAACACCTCGGGGGCCGCCCGGGCGACGATCCGCACCGCGTTGCCGTCGCGGCGACGACGGAGCTCCTCGGGGCTGCCAATGCCCACCAGCCGCCCTTTCTGGATCACGCCGATCAACGCGCACAAGCGCTCGGCCTCGGAGAGGTTGTGCGTGGTGAGGAAGATGGTCGTCCCCTGGCCGGCCGAGAGGGCTTCGAGATCGTCGCGGAGCGCGGCGCTGGCCACCGGGTCCAATCCGGCCGTCGGCTCGTCAAGGAAGATGAGGGGCGGCCGGTGCAACACCGCGCGTGCGACCGCCAACTTCTGTTTCATTCCGCGGCTCCACGTTCCCACGAGGTCGTCCCGGCGATCCCAGAGACCGAACTGATCGAGCAGTTCGCGCGCGCGCGCGCGGCGTTCGACCTTTGGCATGCGCCACGCGCGCCCGAATAGTTCAAGGTTCTGCGCCGCGGTCAACCGCTCGTACAGTCCGTTGTGCTCCAGCAGTGCGCCCGATCGAGCGCGCACGCCAGCCCCGTCTCGCCACGCGTCCAGTCCCAGAACCTCGGCGCGACCGGATGTCGGTTCGACCAGTCCCAGGAATGTGCGAATGGCCGTGGTCTTTCCCGCGCCGTTCGGGCCGAGAAAACCGAAGACGATACCGCTGGGTACTTCCAGGTTGAGCCGGTCCAGCGCGCGCACCGACTCAAAGTCGCGCACGACGTCGATGGCCCGGATGGCGGGGGTCGTCATGCGGGGCCGAGATCTTCGAGCACGGCACGCACCGGAGCGGCGTCGACTGCGGCGATCTTGAGCGGCAGGGCCACCAGGCGATAGTCGCCGGCTGCAACGGCACGCAAGTCGAGGTTCTCCAGGATGCACGCGCCACCGTCGAAGATCGCGTGATGCACCGCGAGCGTCTTGCTGTCGCGGTCGTCGACGGACGGGCAGTCGACGCCCAGCAGCCGAAGTCCCCGTTGCAGGAGCGCCCGCACCGCCTCCGTCGAGAGCACGGGCCAGCGATTGGGGAAAACGCCATCGGCAATGGTCCGGCCGGTTCGCAGCAACAGGCGACCGCCGGCGATCGGCCTCTGCAGCCGCTGGTCGTCAGCTTGAATTTCGCCGTGGCAATCCTGAAGGTCGATGACCGTGGCTGGTCCGAGGAATGCGTCCAGAGGCAAGGCGTCCGCCGATGGTGCGCCATCGCGCACATGCAGCGGCGCATCGGCGTGCGTGCCAACATGCGGGCTGCCGGACAGCGACGAGACATTGACGCTCGCGCCGTCCGCCATGCGCCACGCCCAGGTGCAACTATAGGGCGTGTCGCCCGGCCATTCCGGCGTATTCGCGGCCAGGGTGATGCTGATACAGCGTCGGGTCATGTCCCCGCTGGTCCTGACGGCGCGGAACCGGCGCCAAAGAACTTCGCCCGAACCTCCCACAAAACGGGGAAGAAGCGTTGCGACAGGGTGCGCTGCAGGTACTTCGAACCCAACGTGCCACCGGTACCGCCTGTTTGGGGGCCGATGATCCGCTCCACCATTTGCACGTGCAAAAAGCGCCACAAGCCAAACCCCTGCTCGTACTCGATCAAGCTCTCCGCCAGCAGGAACACGTCGGAGACGGCGGGATCCCCATAGACCTGCTCCAGCGTGACGCCGCGTTCCTCCAGCAATGCGAGAAACAAGGCCTGCAATGTCGGCCGGGACAACACCCGTTGCACCTCAGGCGGGATCTCCCCGTGTTCTCGCAGGACCGCCATGAAGTGATCACCGCGCAATCCGCTTGCCGCCTCGATCGCGCGAAACTGAAAGCTCTGACCGCCGCTGGCCGACCCCAGGTATCCGCGAAACTCGGCAAAGCGCTGCGGTGGCAGTGTATCCAGCGCCGACAGCTGCGCCGCGACGATGCGCGTGAGGGCGTTGATGCGACGCATGGTGGCCAACGCGCCCATGGCATCGCGATGTTCCAGCCGCGTGACCAACTGGTCGAACTCGTGCAGCAGCACCTTGAACCACAGTTCACTGGCCTGGTGCACCACAATGAACAACAATTCGTCAGAATGCTCCGGCTGCGAACGCGGACGCTGCAGCCGCAACAGTTCGGCTACGGCCAGATAGTCACCGTAGGTGACGTCGTTGGATGAATGCACGGTCGGTCAGAAGGTGGAGACGGCGAGGCTGACGACATCGTCCACCCGCATCGTCTCTGTGGTGTAAAAAGGCTCGCCATAGCGCACGCGGATGAGCGAGCCGTCGTGCGCGGCTTGGTGGCGGACGACATCAAGCAATGGCTCTCCCGTCGGATAGACCTCGCCTGCTTGCGTCGCGCCTTCAAACTGGGATGCATAGCAGCGGATCGCATCCAACTTGACCTCGAATACCTCCGAGATATCGACGACGAACGTGGGCTTGAGGTTGTCCTCGCGATATGCGATCGCGTGTAGGACCTTCCGGGGGCGATGCGGTTCCTTGCCCGGAGCGTAGTTCCGAAGCCCCGCCAGAAAGCACGCGTCGCGAATGAGTTCGGCGGCTTTGCGATGGTCGGGGTGTCGACCATACGGCGCCGGAGCCGGTGCGATCACTACGGCGGGACGCACGGTGCGAAGCACATCCACCAGCGCCGCGCGCGCCGCATCGTCGTTGTGAATGCCGGAGTCGGGAAGGGCCAGGCATTCGCGCCACGCGACCCCCATCACCTTCGCGGACCGCGCGCTCTCGTCGGCTCGAATCGCCGCCGTGCCGCGCGAACCCAGTTCACCAGCCGTCAGGTCCAGAATACCCACCTGTGCGCCGCGGCGCGCCGCGGCGATGAGTGTGCCGCCACAGGTGAGTTCCACATCGTCCGGATGGGCGGCTATCGCCAGCAGGTCCAATGTCGGCATGCGCGTAATGTAACGCGGGTGAAATCCTGCCTGCACGCCCGACTTGCGTCCACCGCGCGCACTCGGGACTTTTGGCGACCTCGGTTGCAACCCCTTTCTCCCGGAGTTCACGAATGCGCGGTTTGCGCTTCCTGCCCGTCTGTCACCTGCTGCTGCTTTCCGCCATCGGCGCGCCACTGGGCGCACAGGGAAAGAAGGCCGCGACCAAGGCCGATGCGCGGCTGGATCGCCTCAAGACGGAGGCGGCCGCCTCGATCGACAGCATGGCCACGTTCACACAGCAGATGGTCGACATGATCTTCTCGTTTGGTGAACTCGGATTTCAGGAAGTGGAGACGTCGCGGTACCTAACGGGCATTCTCGAGCGAAACGGATTCACAATTCAGCGAGGGGTAGCGGGGATTCCCACGGCGTGGACGGCCACGTGGGGGAGTGGGCATCCCGTGTTGGCGTTAGGCTCTGACATCGACGGCATTCCACAGGCGTCGCAGAAGCCAGGGGTAGCCTACCGCGATCCCATCGTGCCCGGCGCCCCAGGACACGGTGAAGGACACAACACAGGACAACCGGTGAACGTGACGGCCGCGATTGCCCTCAAGAAGATCATGGAGCGGGAGAAGATTCCCGGCACGATCATGCTGTGGCCGGGAGTCGCAGAAGAGCAGCTCGGATCCAAGGCGTACCTCGTGCGGGCCGGCGTGTTTTCCAACGTAGATCTGGCCATGTTCACGCACGTGTCCAGCAACTTGCAGACGATGTGGGGTTTGCAGGGTGACTACAACGCATTGCTCTCGGCGATGTTCGAGTTCAAGGGGACCGCGGCCCACGGGGCAGGTGCACCGTGGCGAGGCCGCTCCGCCTTAGACGCGGTGGAGCTGATGGATGTGGGGTGGAACTTCCGGCGGGAACATCTCCGCCCGCAGCAACGTTCGCACTACGTCATTCGCGATGGCGGCGACCAACCTAACGTGGTGCCGAGCACGGCGTCGGTCTGGTACTACTTCCGCGAGACCGATTACGAAGGTGTGGTCGACATGTTCTCGATCGCGAAGGACATCGCCGAGGGTGCAGCGAAGATGACCGGCACAACGCTCGATCGCGTACGCATCATGGGATCGGCGTGGGTGCCGCATCTGAACAAGCCGGTCGCTGAGGCCATGGACGCCAACATCAGGCACGTGGGCCTGCCCAAGTGGGACGAGAAAGACCAGCAAATGGCGCGCGCAATCCAAAAGACACTCAATCGCCCAGAGAAGGGACTGGACACAGCGCTCGCACACTTGTCTGGCCCAACGCCGGAGGAACAGCGCATGGGCGGCGGTTCCGACGACGTCGGCGACATCTCCTGGGCGCTGCCGACCGTGCAGCTTTATTACCCGTCGAACATCCCGGACACGCCGGGACACCATTGGTCCGACGCGATTGCCGAGGCGACGCCCATTGCTCACAAAGGGGCAACCGCCGGCGCGAAGGTGCAGGCCATGACCATGCTCGACCTGTTTCTGACGCCTGACCTCGTGCGGGCCGCACGCGTTTACTACGACTCGGTGCAAACCAAGGTGACGACGTACAAGCCGTTCATCGGGCCTAACGACCAACCAGCGATTGAGCTGAACGCCGGCATCCTTGAGCGTTACCGGCCGGAGATGCGGAAGTACTACTACGATCCCTCAAAGTACCGGACGTACCTCGAGCAACTGGGCATCACCTATCCCACGGTCAAGCCGTAGGGGTCGAGGGCAATCGTCGCGACGTTTGATCAGTCACCCGTTGGCCAGACCGTTCGTGCGGTCTGGCGCGGGCGCACGTGGACCTGATCGCCGCGCTACTCGTAGCGGAGTGCGTCCACCGGATCCAAGCGGGCGGCGCGCCGTGCCGGCACCAAGCCGAATGCCACGCCAATCCCAATCGACACGAGTACGGCGACCACCGTCTGCGCGACGGGGGTGGGCGCTGAGGCGCCGAGCACGAGATTGATCAGCTGGCCCATTCCCAGACCGACCAGCACACCAAAAATGCCGCCGATGCCTGTGAGCGTCGCGGCCTCGGTGAGAAACTGGACCATGATGTCGCGACGCGTAGCGCCTAACGCCTTGCGGACGCCGATCTCGCGCGTGCGACTGGTGACCGACACCATCATGATCGCCATCACGCCAATGCCGCCCACCAGCAATCCGACGGAGGACAGGGCAATCATGACCAGGAAAAAGGCCCCCGTGAGCTTGTTGAAGATGTCGAGGATCTGCTCCTGGGTCACCAGGTCGAACGTGTTCTTGTCCGCCGGCCGCAACCGACGCATGGTGCGCAGCTCGACAATGACCGCCTCCTCTGCCTCAGCAACCGAAACGCCGGCGCGCGGCTTCACCGGTATGAACTGGGCGTTGGTCTTGTCGATGTCGAACTGGTGATCCAGCATCAGAAACGGCACAATGCCACCGGTCTCCGTGCCAGGTGGCGCAAAGATGTTCGACGCCGGTGAGTACAGACCAATCACCTCCGCCGGCCGTCCACCGACGCGTATGGTACGGCCCATTGGACTCACACGGCCGAACAAGGTGCGCGCATGTTTCTCGTCCAGCACGACCACTGAGCTGCCCGAGGCCAGCTCGCTCCGTGAAAACCATCGTCCATCGACCAACTCGCCGCCCTGAATCTCCGTGAACCGGTCGTCGGCACCCATGACCTGCACGACCTGCGTTCGCGCACCTTCATACTCGAGCCGTGCGCCGACTTGCCCCCAGATGCCGGCATAGCCGATCTGCGGCAGCGCCGCGATGTGATCCGCTTCGATCTTGTTCAGGTCCGGCCGAATGCGCACGTACTTTGGTGGCGCATCGGGATTGATCGGCGTTTGCGAAAAGATCTTCATGACGTAGAACGTCGTGGGGCCCGCCAACTGGATGGTGTTGACGATTTGGGCCTGTATGCCGTTCACGATCGTCGCCATGGCCATGACGGTGCTGATGCCAATCACCACGCCGAGGATCGTGAGGGCCGAGCGAAGCTTGCTCGCGCGCAGGGTCTCCAACGCGATGCCGACATTTTCGCTGACGGTGTCGTGAACGCGGGCGGCCATGGCTACTCCGCGCGCAGGGCGACGACCGGATCGAGCCGTGAGGCACGACGCGCCGGATACACCCCGAAGATGATGCCCACGCCGGCACCTAACGTCACCGCCAGGGCCACCGACCAAGCCGTCACACGGGCGGGCAGGGGCGACGCGGTGGCGATCAGAGTGGCAAATAGCCATCCGGACGCAACACCGATCAGCCCACCCAGCGTCGCCATCATGATCGCTTCGGCCAGAAATTGCCGTTCGATGTCCCGTGAGCGCGCGCCTAACGCCTTGCGTACGCCGATTTCGTGCGTGCGTTCGGTTACGGACATGAGCATGATGTTCATGATCACGATGCCCCCGACCACGATGCCGATGGCCACCACGGCAGGTACCACGGCGAACAACACCCGCGTCAGCGTCTTCCAGAAATCGACCAACGCGTCCGACGTCTCGATGGTGAACGTGTCCTCGTCCGTCGGACGCAACCCGCGTTGCACCCGCAGAGCCTCCTGCGCCCGGGCCATCGCCGGCGCGACCTCCGCCGCCGCGCTCACCTTGACGGAAATCGTCGTCGTGTTCCGGCGACCGTACAGCATCTCGAAACGCGTGATGGGCATGATGGCGAAACCGTCAAACGACTGCCCCAGCACTCGGCCTTTCTTCTGGTTCACGCCAACAATCGTGAAGCGCTCTCCCATGATGCGCACTTCCTGCCCGACAGCGTCAACGCCCTCGAACAACTTCTCCTGTACGTCCGCCCCAACTACCAGGACCGGACGTCGCTCGGAAATGTCCACGTCCGACAGCGCCTCGCCCTGCGCAATGCGATAGTCCTGAACGAGCTGATATGAGGCGGTGACCCCAAAGATCGGCACATCGCCCAGCGTGCGATCGCGCCACACCATGTCCGCCATAGGCGTCGGCCACCCCGACTGAATGGAGATGGCCGCGACGTCGGGGAGTGCCTCCCGCACGGCGTCGTAGTCTCGCGGGGTCACCTTCGGGCGGCGTTGCATGCGACGCCACTCATCATCATCGATGCGACCGAAGTTGATCGGTGTTCGTCGCACCTGGAAGGAATTCGCGCCGATAATGGCGCCGGCGACGTTCTCCTTCACATACGCGTTCATGCCCTGGATGATGGCAACGACGGCCACCAGAAACGCCACGGACACGATGATGCCCAGCAGGGTAAAGAACGACCGGAGCTTGTTGGTCCGGATCTGGCCGAGGGCGGTGCCGAGAACGTCGAGAAAGCGCACTGAAGGGGGCGGTATGGACCGGAGCAGCTACCGTCGAACGATTTCAGCGGGACCGGCCCCGGGCAAGTCGCGCTGCACCGGCGCGCGACTCGAAAGCCAGGGTGCGTCGATCAGCACACGACGGTCGTCACACAGCTCCGACAACCGGCGGTCGACTACTCGTACCGCAGGGCCTCAACGGGATCCAGCTTGGCGGCGCGCGCCGCGGGCGCCATCCCGAACAGAATCCCAGTCAACGCACTGGTCACCAACGCGGCAACAATCGCTGGCACTGGCACCGCAGCCGGGATGTTCGTGTTGGCGCGTATGCCCCACGCCAATAGACCACCCAGGATAAGGCCAATGGCCGCGCCGATGCTCGTGAGCGTGGCTGCCTCCACAAGGAACTGCCAGAGGATCGTCCCCTTGGAGGCACCTAGGGCCTTGCGAATGCCAATTTCGCGAGTGCGCTCCGTCACCGAGATCATCATGATCGCCACGACGCCCACACCGCCTACCAACAGGGCCACCGCCGACAGGGCCAACCCAACGAGGAAGATCGCCCCGAAGATCTGGTTGAACAGCTCGAGAATCCGTTCTTCCCCAACGATCGCAAAATTATTGGGCTGTGAGGGGTGCAGACCTCGCTTGCCGCGCAGCGTGGCCGTCACCTCGTCTTCCGCGATGCTGCGTTCGACGCTACCGCGGGGCTTTACCCACAGCAACAACCATCGCAGGTCGGCGTCGAGCTGACGGTGAGCCGTGTTGGCCGTGAATATCATCTTCGGCGTGTCAGGGCCTCGACCATCTAACGACTTCAGGAATCCAGTGGTGGTCTGGTACACGCCCACCACAGTGAACTGACGCCCGTTAACGAGTACCTGCTTGCCGATGGGATCACTTTGGCCAAAGAGCTGCTTGGAGAGCGTGTCGTTGACAATGACCACTGGGGCGGCGGACTGATACTCCTGGTCCGTGAAGTCGCGGCCGGGGGCAATGTCCGCCCCGCCATCAATGTGCAGCCAGCGTGGCCCGTACCCTTCGAAGTTGACGCTCGAGAGATACTTGTCCTTGTAGCGGATGCTGGCGCCTCCAAACAGCCAAGGCACCGCTTCCTCAACGGAAGGCAACTCACCGATTGCACGCACCTCATCGAGGGTGATCGGTGGCCACTTTCGTTCCGGGCATGACTCATCCGATCCGTCGCAGCCTTGCATGCCCACGCCGCGTCGCCGCACACTGAACGTAGTCGCCCCAAAGTCGTCGAGGTCCTTCTTGAAGCTGGCGCTGATGCCGTGAATGGTGGCCGCCATGGCCACCACGACAAATACGCCAACCGCGACGCCCATGATCGTGAGGGCGGCACGAATACGATTCGAACGAATGGCGTCGAATGCGATGACGACGCCTTCCACCGTGGCGAGCAGTCGACTGCCGAGTTGCATCCCTACTCCTGCCGAAGGGCGAGGATGGGGTCCATCTTCGCGGCTCGGCTCGCCGGATAGATTCCCGCCACAATGCCCACGCCAGCTCCAACGAGTAGGGCGGCGATCACGGACCAAAGAGCCACGGCGGCGGGCAATGGGGTAGCCGCGGCGATCCCCTTGGCCATCAGTGCACCTAACACAATCCCGATGGCCGCTCCCAGCACGGACAGCGTGGCTGCCTCCACCAAGAACTGCCGCATGATGTCTCGGCGTCGCGCGCCCAGCGCCTTCCGAATCCCGATTTCCCGCGTTCGCTCCGCGACAGCCACGAGCATGATATTCATGATGACGAGTGCGCCCACGATAAGGCCGATGGCGGGGAGGGCAGTCCCAAATGCCACCAGCTTTCCCTTCAATTGGGCAAAGAAACTCAATGCACCGGCCGATGTTTCCATCGCAAAATTGTCCTGCTGGCCGGGTTGGAGCCGACGGATCCCTCGCATCAGCCCGCGGACTTCCTCCATCGCGTCGCCGAGTACCGTTTCATTGGGCGCCTGGACCAGAAATCCATCGACATCACCGCGCGGGTTGGTGGTGCGCGAGAGAGGCGACGTAAAGGGCGCGATGAGAAAGCGATCAAGCGAAAAACCAAACAACGTGCCTTGCTTCTCCAGCACGCCGATCACCTGATAGGTGACGCCGGCCACTCGAATCTCACGTCCGATCGGATCGAGACTCGGGAAAAAGTGATCGACGACGTCGACCCCGATCACCGCCACCTGCGCGCCCCGCTCGACCTCTTGCGAAGTGAACGGCCGACCCGAGGTGAGCCGGTACTTCTTGATCGTGAAGTAGTCTTCTTCCGTGGCCACGGCCATGACCTGGCGCGGCCGAGCGTAGGGCGTCGACGCGTTCAGGAAGTCGATGCTTTCAATGGCGGCATGCGTTCCGGACGGAAGAACGCTTCGCACCTGCTCGACCTCAACGGGAGTCACCCGTGGCCGGCGCATAAACTCGCGCCACTGTTCTTCGGTTGTGTTTCCGAAGTTCGCCCCTGGGAAACGTCGCAGCGTGAACTGGTTCACGCCGAGAATCCGCCCGGCGAATTCGTCGGTCATGTAGCGCGTCATGCCTTCGACGATCGACACGACGGCGATCAGGAACATCACGCCGATCATGACGCCCAGCAGCGTAAAGAAGCTCTTGAGCTTCTGCACGCGAATCTGCGAAAGGGCCAGACGGACGGCTTCGAAAAAAGGCATCAGCGCGAAGAGGTAGCGAGCGCAGGGCGGGGCGATCGCGGCCGCGATCGCCCCGGCCGACTCAGTCGAGCCCGACCTGCGCCTTGAACGTCTCTCGCCGGTCGTCCGAGGCGATGAGACCGTCGCGGAGCACCACCACTCGGCGCGCGTGCGCAGCGATATCCGCTTCGTGCGTGACCATGATGACGGTCTGTCCGGTCCGCGCTAACTGCTCAAAGACCTTCATGATTTCTTCTGAGGTCGCCGAGTCGAGATTACCGGTCGGCTCGTCAGCTAACAGAATCGAAGGACGATTGACGAGCGCTCTCGCGATCGCCACACGCTGCCGCTGGCCGCCCGAGAGCTCGTTCGGCTTGTGATGCATGCGATTCTCCAGCTGCACCGATTCCAGGGCCTCCTTGGCGCGGCGCTTGCGCTCGTCGGCGGACATCCCGGCGTAGACGAGCGGCAACTCCACGTTGTGTAGAGCCGTGGCGCGCGGCAGCAGGTTGAACGTCTGGAACACGAACCCGATTTCCTTGTTACGCACGCGCGCCAGTTCGTCGTCGTCCATCTTTGAGACGAGCACGCCGTTCAGCCAGTACTCACCGGCGGTTGGCGTGTCCAGGCATCCCACCAAGTTCATGAGCGTGGACTTGCCCGAGCCCGACGGACCCATGATCGCGACGTATTCGTTGCGGCGGATCGCCAGGTCCACACCTCGCAAGGCGCGCACGATTTCACCGCCCATGTCGTACTCGCGCTTGAGCCCGCGCGTTACGATCACCCATTCCTTCCCCGGCGTGGCACCGGCCGTCGTGGTGACGGCCTTGCGCTCCGCCGTTGAACTGATGCCGTGCTCGCCCGTGATGTTCAGGGCCCCGAGGTCACCGACGGTTGGGTCGCTCACGATTTGGCTTCCGGTTTCTTGTCATCCTTCTTCGCTTCCTTGACCAGCGCGCCGTCCTTGAGTTCCCGAATGGCCTGATACGTTCCGGCCACGATCTTCTCGTTCTCCTTCACACCGCTGAGGACCTCGAAGTACTTGTCCCCGGCAATGCCGACCTTCACTGGACGGAACGTCACCTTCAGGTCGGCGCCCACGATGAACACCCCTTCGACGTCCTTCTTGCCGACTTCCTTCTTCGGGGCGCGTCCAAGGGTGACCGCCGAGTCCGCGTTGTTCAGTTCCTCGTTCTCGCGCACCGTGAGGGCAATGATCGGAATCGACAACACCTTGGTACGGGTGTCGGTGATGACCTTGGCGGTGGCCGAGAAGTCCGGGCGGGTATCTGCCGGCGGGTTCAACAGCTGCACCTTGACCTCGTAGTCGATCGCCTGCTCGGTGTTGGCGCTGGTCGCGGTCGCGCCCTTGACCGAGCTGTGCGAGATCTCGACCACCTTGCCGACGAACGTCGTATCCGGGAAGGCATCGATCTGCACGACTGCCGAATCGCCTAACGAAAGGCGAGCGACATCGGTCTCATCGACCTTCACCTTGGTTTCCAGCACGCTCATGTCAGAAATGGTCAGCAGCGTTGCGGCGTCCTTGTTGAAGGTACCCGGCACTGCGGTCTCACCCTGTTCAACCACCAGTCGCGTGACCCGCCCCGACATCGGCGCCAGGATGGTCGTCTTGGCCAACGCCTGGCGGGCATCGCGGAGTGACGCACTGGCCTGGTCCACGCCGTGCGTTGCCGCTTCTAACAGGGCGGTATTCACTTCCACCGCCGTCTTCAACTGTTCCATCTGCTCTTCAGAAACCAGCGACGCGTTGGTCTTCCGGATTTCCTGGGAGCGATCGTAGTTCCGCTGGGCCTGGATCAAGTTGGCCTTGCTCTGCGCGCTCTGTGCCTTGGCCTGCGAGAGCGCGGCTTCGGCCCGTTGGACGGCGGCCTCGTACTGCGCCGGGTCGATCTGCAGGAGAAAGTCACCGCGCTTCACCATCTGACCTTCCTTGATGGCGAGTCGAACGATGCGGCCGCTGATATCGGCGGCGACGTCGACCTTGGTTCGCGGTTCGACCTGTCCGCTGGCCGTGACGGACGCCACGAGATCGCGGCTCTGCACGGCCTCCATCCGGACTTCTGTCGCCTTGTTGCCTTTCTTGGCGGCAGTCGTGGCGACGATCGCAGCAATGCCGATCACTGCGACGCCGACCAATGACCATCTCATGCGCTTGCTCATCGAGTATTTCCTCGCCTAGCGGAGGGTGCGTCCGACCGCGCTTTCCAGCACAGCGTACGCCTTGTGGAAGTCGTAAATCGCGTTGATCAAGTCGGTCCCGGCGCGCTCGAAATCGCTGCGGGCCTGTGTGACGTCGACAAACGTGTTCGCGCCGACTCGGAACCGTTCCTGCGCCAGGGCCAGCGCTTCGCGCGCGGCCTGCTGGTTCTGCTCCTGCAATTTCACTGTCTGATAGGCCGTCGTCAGGTTCAGGTACGCGGCGGTGACATCTGCCGTCAGTCGCAACTCCTGCGCGCGCACACCGTACCGCGCGTCGCTCCGTGACGCTGAGGCTTCCTGAATCCGTTGTTCTCGCTGGAACCCGTTGAACACGTCAAACGAGACCTGCGCGTTGAACGTGATCGGGTTGCGGCTCATGCTGAAGGGGAACTTGGCATTCGCGTCGCGAATGGCCGACTCCTGCGCCGGTGTGAACACGATCGCGTTACACTGGGCGGCGATGGAGGACAGGCCGGCGCCAAGGCGCAGGGAGTCGGTCGACCGACAGGAACGTTGCGACGAGAGCGTTTGCAACCGGGCGCCGTCGATCGTGCTGCCGATGCTCGTCAGTTGCTGGGCGAAGCCGCCGATCCCAGTCGACAGCGACAACGTGGGCGTCCACTGCGACTTGGCGCGTGCCACACCGACGTCCGCGGCGCGTTCGCGCGCCCGCAACGCCTGCAGCGCTGGATTTTGTGATCGCGCCATGTCGAGCAATTCGGCCAGCTGAACCTTTGGCTCTTCCACCGGGAACGACGTGACCAGCCGTACGCCCGAGGGCTGCTGGACGCCGATTTGCTGGAACAGCCGCAGCATTTCGATTTGAACGTTGTTACGCTCGCGAATGACGGCCACCTGCTGTTGCCCCACGGCCACCTCGGCGCGCCTAACGTCCAGCGTGGTGGCGGCACCAACCTGCTGTCGGGCGCGGGCCAGATCGAGCTGCGCCTGCGTGGAGACCAACAAGGTGTCCTGAAGCGCCGCCCGCGCCTGTGCCTGTAACGCACTCAAGTACTGTTGAGCCACGTTGGAGCGGAGCGTTGAGGCGGAGCTGGTGACGTCGGCTTCTGCGGCGTCCAGGGTGGCGCGCTGTTGGCGCGGGCCCATGCAGTTGTTCAGGCTAAACTGCGCGTTCAGGTTGATGCCCGCCGACGACGACAAGATGTCGGATTCGGCACCGAATTCCTGGCCGGCAAAGAGCTGCTTGCGACCTTCACGGTAGCCGGTGCCGAAGTCGGTTGAGATAGAGGGGAGCCACTGCCCGTACGCGCTTCGCAGGGCCGCGCCGGCGCGAGAGCGCTGGGTGGTGCTCTGCAGGTGCGTCGGATTGTTCTTGATGGCCAGCGTGACTGCTTCGTCGAGCGTCAGCACCGGGCCAGTTGTCTGCGGCGCTTGCGCGTTCGCGACGGCAGACAAAAGGGCAAAAGTCGAAAGCTTAGCGAGGAGGCGCATTGAGTATATGGGTCGGCGTTGTCGTGACCTGCGTGTCGTACGGGGCACCCTGACAGCGAGTTTCAGCACCCCATAGTGACAGAGCGCTCCGCTGGTAGGGCGGAGCGCTCGACCTCGTGGGTTAGCTGGCGGGTGGGTCGTCGCGAAGGGCGAGGATCCCCCGAGACGGGATCGCAACCTTCAGCACACGGCCGGCTGCGTCGACCCAAAGATCGCGCTGGTCGCCACCCGGCTCGGTCAGCACGATGTGTGACGCTTCCAGTTCCTTGCCCGCGATCGTGACACGGTCTGGACCGCCCGCCGTGATCTTCAGCGTCAGCTGGGCATTTCGACGCGGAATCACCACGGCGACACTGGCCTGCTTGCTGTGTTGCGGAACGAAGTAGTACTGGTGAAAGACGTCGTCGTCGAGAATGATCGCTCCATCCGCGACGATGTACTCCTTCCGCGCCTCGCCACGTGCGGTACGCATACGGGCGTCCACCCGGCCGCGCGTGATGGTCCCGCTCCACCATTCCTGACTCGCCGACGAGTTTTTCGTCTGCACCTGGTAGGTCATGGGAACGCCGCTGGAGTCGGCCTGCATCGCCGGCGCCAAGCGTCGATCGCCGAGCACGATAGTCGCCTTGGCGATGTACTCCGTCCCCTTGCCAGTAGGCGTCGCGGCAATACTGAAGTCCTCTCGACCTGTCCGCTGGCCGTTGGTGGTGATGGTGAAACTGCCCTGATCGATCGTCTTGGCGCTTTGGGCCCGCATGGGGAGCCACGCGGAAGCCGAAAGGAGGAGGGCAGTACCGCCGATCTGAAGAGTGCGCATGTATATAAGGTACACGAATTTGACTCGCACGTTCAGCTCGGACTCTTCATTTTCTGGCGCTTCGCTCCTCCGTTGCTGACCTCAGTCCGCGATGGGGGTCAGGAAGATCCGTTCCCGGACCTGCGACCGAATTCGCTGGTAGATCTCGCGGCCCTTTTCGGCGGTTGCGAGCGAGGGGCTTCCGACGGACCCTGCACTGGTCCGCGGGATCCGCAGCGTGTTACGGCGGTACCGTCGCTCTGCTGCGGACGCAATCGTATAATCCTGCGCCAACTCCATATGCACGAGATGCGGGGCCATGAACAACAGGAGCGAGGTATCGGCCTCGTCACCGTGGAGCGCCTCGCTTTGGCTTTCCAGGAGATCGTCAATTCGAACGCTGAAGATGTCGACCACGCGGACGCGCGCGCCTTTCGTTACCACGGTCGCGAGCGCCTCTTGATGTCCGACGTGCCCGTGTGCGGTGAGCAGGATGAACTCGCTCACTCCTTCGGCCTCCCACGAGTCGGTCAGGTCGTTCAGCGCCCGGAGCAGCGTCTTGCGCCGCAGGGTCGCGTTGCCCACGGCGCGATGTTCGGTCTCCGTGTTCACGCCATATTCGATCGTCGGCGCGCGCAGCACGCCGAACTCCGCCGAGAGATCGTCGGCGAGGTGTTCCACGATGAGCGTGTCACAACCCAGCGGCAGGTGCGGACCATGCTGTTCGCAGGTGCCAACGGGGATGATGAGTCGAGGATCGCGCA
>JAXLXV010000017.1:0-152071 GCA_046327745.1 Gemmatimonadaceae bacterium
CATCGGCCCCGGCAGGTACAACTCTTCGGGCCAGTGGGCCAAGGTGTGTTCGGACATCAGCAAGTGTTTGTCCCGCACCAACTCGTCCATCAAGGGCATGGCCGGCAGGTCATCTTTGACTTCCACGGGGCGAATGAAGCGCTGCGCGTGCGCCACCACTTCGTCGTCAAAGACCAGTTTCTCCAGCGAAAAGCAGTTGACGTAATCGAGCATGCCCGGCCCCGACACCGAGTTGATGCCGGCGAGCGCTGCCAGAAAAGCCCCCACACCGGTTTCCATGCCAGCCTGCGGATCATTGAACTTGGAATCCGAGAGCGCCATGTACGCCTGGCACGGCAGCTTCAGGAACTTGGCCACCTCCGCGTAGGCGCAGTACAGCTGCAACGCCTCGACCGCGGTCATCGGATTACTCATGAGCTGCATGTGGAACGAGGCCGGTGCCCCGCCGAACAGCACGGGCGTT
Source organism: Gemmatimonadaceae bacterium (assembly GCA_046327745.1). GTDB lineage: Bacteria > Gemmatimonadota > Gemmatimonadetes > Gemmatimonadales > Gemmatimonadaceae > JABAQJ01. Next base: position 464 of record JAXLXV010000017.1, read on the forward strand.
CCTGGACGCACGCGCTGGGCGATCGTCAGCCCAGACAACACCTCCGCCGTGTGCAAGACCAGCGCACCGACCGTGGTGGCCGGTGAGATCATCCCCAGCAACAACACGGGCACGATCTCGATCGGAATGCCCCAATCCGCACAGTCCATGAGATTGCAGATCGGATCCTCACCCCAGCGCAGTGGGGTGTTTGGACACACGGTGAAGATCGACATGGGCCGCGCCACCAGGTCGTCCTTGCCCTGGCGGAACATGCTCATCACCTCGCCCATCCGCGGCACGCCCCACGCAGTGAAGGCACCGGACACGATCGGTCGCTTGGAATGCGCCATCACCAGGTACAACCGCCATACGTCGGCGACGTCCTGGGGAATGTCCTTGGGAATGAACGCCGTGGAGAGATACGAGATGTTCTTCAGTCCGTTCGCCAGCTTCACATACTCGACAAAATCGGCCGAGTTCGGGTCGCGGACCTGCTGCGTGCGTCGATCCAGAATGCGTAAGGCCGACGACGCCGGAACAAAATGCACGCGATTGCCACCGACGCTGGCGACGGGCTGGCCATCCCGGTCGTGCAGCGACACCGACGACGGCGATGTGTTGAGCGCCTGTTGCACAGTGTCCCTGGACATCCTCACGCGATGCGTCTCGGGGTCCGCCGAAAGTCCGATGGACTCGAGCCGCTGTCGGGCATGCGGATCCTCGATCAACACACCCGTGCGCTCCAAGAGGGTCATCGCCTCGTCAACGATTCGCTCAAGGAGGGGCGCTTCGAGCACCCGCATGGTGGCCCGCATGGGTTCGCCTAGGGAAGTGGGAGCGGCAGGATAGCACGCCTCATCGACGCGGGACAAGGCCAAACACGTGCGGGAACAGGTGCATAACGCCCGCCGACGCTTGCGTCACGACGGCAATGGAGCAAGCGTATCCGTCCGCCCCTTTCTGAGGTCGCCGTTGCCCGCGCTTGATCGAGTGCTTGGACTGTACCTCTCGCTGACCTATGTGGTCGTCGTCGTCGCCTGCCATCACCTGTGGCGCCGCGGCCTCATCGGTTCGGCCGTCGCGCTCCTCCTCTCTCCGCTGGCCGTCTGGTACTTATGGGCCTATTCCGAGCAGCTCCCATCGTACGCTCGCGTCGTCGTGGACATCGACCTGATCCCGGTCACGTTGGCCATTCCCTTAGCCGCGCTCGCGTGGATCATGGTGGTGGCACCCGAACCCGATAGTCGCACGGGCATTGTTCGCCGGGTCACCGACGTCGCGCGCCAGGTGGTGGGTCCCACACGGGCTCGCACCGTCATGTGGCTGCTGAGCGCGGCCGGGCTGGCGTGGTTCGGTTACGGATACCGCTCGTTGCCGAGCGCTTGCGCGTTCGATGGGACCGGCTCTTTGCCAGCGCTGTCGAGCGCCAATCTCAGGAAGGGTTTCCTGTGCGCCTCGACCGCGATGGGCCTGTGGCCACTGCTGGCGTTGGTAGTCATTGCCGTGGTCGTCGGAATCCAGCAGCGGCTAGCGACGGACCCCGCCATCGGTTCCGCGCAGTGATCAGCGGCCGGACCCGCTGGCACTGCGGATGCAGCATTGGCCTTCGAACACCTTTTGCCTAGGAGCAGGGCGTGCCTGATTGGATGCACAGCGTAGCAAACGCTTTCGAGCTGGCGATTGGCTGGATCTTCAGCCCCAGTTGGCTGCCGCCGAAGGACTTCCAGTTCCTTCGCTGGCTGGTCGTGCCGGGATATGGCTACGGATTTCTGCTGATCGGCTTCGCCTTGGCCGAGTTCCTGTTGCCGGCGCAGAAGCGACCATGGAATCGCGCTACCCTGCTGAGTTCGACGTATCTGCTGCTGGCCGGAAAGATGGGTGTTTACACGCTGTTGGTGACGCCGCTCATTCGGAAAGGTTGGCTGGTGGCCGGCCTCCCATCGCTCCACCTAGACCAGACGATGCCGCTGGCGTTGTACATGCCGCTCACCATCCTGGTGGCGACCTTTACGGCGTACTGGTCGCATCGCCTCATGCATCGTATTCCGATCCTCTGGAACTTCCACAAGGTCCACCACGCGACCACGAATCTGAGTTTTAGCTCTGTGTTCCAGATGCATGTGCTGGAGTACTTCGTGCACACGCCGTTGCACTTGACGGCTGTCCTGTTCCTAGGAACGGACCTGGTCGCACCATTCGGCGTGATCTTCATGGCCGTCGATTTCCTGGCGCACGCTAACATCCGCATCGACCTTGGCCGATTGACGTACGTGCTCTGCACCCCGCAGGCGCACCGCGTCCACCATTCCGTAGATCCGCGCCATTACGACACCAACTTCGGCAACACCTTCATGCTGTGGGATCATGTCTTTGGCACCTTCCATTACGACCCCAAGGCGATGCCGGAGGCGTATGGCGTGACCGAGGATTTGCCCCTGAGTTTCGTGAAACAACAGGTGCTGCCCGTGGTGGCAGCCGCCAAGACCATCGGCTCGGGCGTCGGACGCTTCTTCGGCCGCCGTCAGGATGCCGTTGAGGCTGGCGACTAGTCTTCCGCGTAGCCGTGCGAACGAATAGCCGAACGAGCTGAGTCCGATCTACCGCTGACGCCTAGAGCCACTGACGGGCCGGTACGGGAGTCATTCGTCACCAGCGCACGAAGGCAGCCGCAACCGAACCGCAGGACATACAAAGGGCCCCGGATTTCTCCGGGGCCCTTTGACTCTTCTGGTCGCGATGGACTAGAAGCTGTACCGCACGGAAAGCTGCGTCCTCCAGTAGTTGGAGGCGAAGTTACCGACGCTGTACTCGTGCAGGTTGGTGTTGAACTGCACGATGTTCACCGCCGTGCGCGGATCGGTGGTCGTCTGGCCGACGTGCGTCAGGATCGGCACGTTGCTGTTGGCACCGGAGTTGGCTTCCGTGACCTTCTGCTGGCCCCAGTTCTTGTTCAGCAGGTTCCCGAAGTTGAAGACGTCGAACTGGACCGAGAAACGCTGACCCGCGAGTGTTGGAATGCTCTGGCGAATCGCGAGATCCATCTGGTTCGTAAACGGCTGCTTGCAGATGTTGCGCTTCAGGATTTGCCCGCGATAGCGGCTGAGGCAGTCGGAGTTCTGGATGAACTTCTCGAACGCATCGGCTTGGGCCTGCGCGGTGACCGCCGTTGCACCGGTTCCAATCGTTCGGAACTGGATTTCATTGCCGTCGTTGGCATTCCTCGGCACGTACAACAAGTCATTTCCGTTGCGGCCGTCGCCGTTCAAGTCACCCGACGTGCTGGACGCGCCGGCGTAGACGTAGTCATGCGGCGTACCAGAGAATCCCTGGTAGAACAGCGAGAAGTCCGTCCCCCAGCCGCGCTTCCATTCCCACGTATACGTCCCGTTGGCGGACAACTTGTGGGTCTGGTCGAACAGCGAAATGCCAAGGAGTGGATCCTCTTGGGCGGTGGACAACGTGCGCCCGAACTGCCAGTTCGAAATGTGTGTGGACGACGTGAAGCTCTGCACGTCGCGTGAACGGGCGTACGTGTACGCCACGCCACCTTCCCAGTGATTCGAGAAGCGCTTGCGCAGCTGCGGCGTGAAGCTCCAGGAGAAGTCCTTGTTCTGGTTCTCGATGTCGATCGCCGTGCTGAAGCGCGCCGTGCCGCCGTTGGCAATCACCTTGTCTGGCACCACGGTCACCGGTGACCCCGTCAGGCTGATGCTCGAGGCGTAGACCGTGCGGCCATAGCGATCGACCATTTGCGGGCCCTTCAGGTTCCGGTTCACGAAGAAGAACTGGTTCAGGTTCTTCGAGAACAACGCGTCGAAGGAAAGGACGACGTCATTCTTGAGCTGCCGGTCGTAGCCTAACGCCAAGCGCATCGGCTGCGGGAACTTGAGGCTCTTGTCCAGGAAGTTCACGTCGCCGATGGGCGCGGTGCCTTTCCCGTCCCGGCAGACGTTGATGTTGGCGATGTTCAACGTGAACGCGGGCGCCGGAGAGGTACTGCCCGACGTGTTGCAATTCAGGAAGGTGATGATGTTCCCGGAGTTCACGTAGGCGTTCTCCAACCACACGTACGGCGGCGTCCCGACGAACAGGCCCGCGCCACCGCGCAGCTGGTTCTTCTGGTCACCCGTGATGTCCCAGTTGAAGCCGATACGCGGCGAGAACTGCACCGAATTGCGCGGAATGTCATCCGTGCGGCGGCCATAGGCACTGTCGATCGCCGCGTTGTACGGCAGGTCGGTGAGGAACTTGGAGTAGTCGAGGCGGACGCCCATGGTGATGGCCAGGCGTGGCGAGTACTGCCACTGGTCCTGCGCGTACCACGCGCTCTGGAGGGCATCGAAATACACGTTGCCCCCCTGGCTCAGGATCAGCGCCTTGCGGAACGAGTTGGCATTGCCGGCTGCCAGCGAGTCCAGCCCGCGGAACGACCAGACGCCAAAGGAGGACTGCGTGAACAGGTTCCGCAACTTCACCACCTCGTTCCGCGTGCCGATCACAAACGAGTGATTGCCGCGTGGGATCGTGAAGTTATCCGTCAGCTCGTACGTCTTGGTGTCCAGCTCATTGCCTTGTGAGAACTGATCCGACCCGCCGAGAATGGTCGCGTTGTTGCCGACGACCGCGCCATTCTTGTCCACCTGCGTCAGGGACGACACGGTGATCTGCGGGAACGACGTCTTCGGATTCCGCCGATCGGCGACCTGGTTGTAGCCCAGGAACATCTCGTTGAACGTGCCGTTCTTGAAGTTCGAGTAGATCTGCACCACCGGCGCGTGCTTGGTGGAGCTGAAGTCGTGCAGGTTCGCGGTGTAGACAGCGCGCGTCGAGTTTCGCGCATTCTGGGCCCGCAGCAACTCGGCGTGGCCATAGTTGTACCGCAGCACGACACGCGTTTGGTCGCTCAACTTCCAGTCGAGGCGACCGAAGAAGTTCGTCAGCGGATTTGGAATCTCGGTCGCTCCGGCACTGCCCAGCGCCTGCTCACCCAGCGTGCCCATGATCTGGTTGAAGCGGGCGATGTCGGCGTCGCGAATCGGGAACGCGATGGCCGCCGACGAGGCCTGGCCCTGGAAGGGTCCGGACAAAGGCGAGTGCTCTTGCTGGAACTCCGGCACCACAAAGAAGTGCAACTTGTCCTTGATAATCGGACCGCCTAACGAAAATCCGTAGGTCGTGCGATCGAACGAGGTGGCCCGCAGCACCGGCACGTCGCGACCATAGTCCTGGTTGCGGTACGCGTAGAAGGCGGAACCCTGCAGCTGGTTCGTGCCGCTCTTGGTGACGGCGTTCAACAGGAGGCCGCCGAAGTTGCCCTGTCGCACGTCGAACGGCGCCAGCAGCACCTGAAACTCCTTCACCGCCTCGAGCGAGACCGACTTCGAGTTCGCCTGCGCGCCCGGCTGGCCGGTGGATCCCAGGCCAAAGACGTCGCGCTCCGTAGCGCCGTCGATCTGCACGTTGTTCATACGGTTCGACATGCCGCCGCCGGAATACCCGGGGCCGGACGCCGACGCCTGCGGGACCAGCTTGATGAAGTCCACCAGGTTGCGAGACAGCGTGGGAATCCGCTGGATCGCCGTATCGGTCACCACCGTCTTCACACTCGTGTTCGACGCGGTGAACGTCTCGCCACTGGTGGTCGACGCAGTAATCTGCACGCCCTGCAATTCCGCCGCGCGCTGCGACATCACGAAGTCCAGCTTCAACACCTGGCTCAGCGGCACATACTGGTTGGCGCGGGTCTGTGGCTCAAAACCGATCCGCCGCGCCGAGACCTCATAGGGCCCGCCGACTTCCAGACCGGGTACCAGGTACCGCCCGTTCTCGCGCGTGAGCGCGCCGGCAGAGGCACCCGAGGCGCGGTTGGTCACGCGAATCTGCACGTTGGCAAGCGGTTGCCCATCCTCGCCAGTTACAACACCGCCCACGGCGCCAGTGGTCACGCCTTGCGCGGTCACCGCTCGTGGAAGGAATGCGGCCACGGCCCAAACCAGCGCCGCGCCGCCAAGTACAACACGAGAAAGTTTCATAGGCCAATCCGAAGGGGGAAAGTGCGTGATCCCGCGCACGAAAAATCGGGCGCGCGGGCGCGTGAAAAAGGTGCCGGAATCGGGGAGAGGGGTCAAGCGACTTGACGGCGCCGTGCATCGTGCGGTCGTCGCGTCCGTGCATCACTCGCAGCGACAGGCACGTCCCCATCGATAACTATGCGCGATTGCGCGCATGCACCGCTTCGGTAAAGCTGTCGTCACAACGCAATGCTGCGCATTCCCTCGCCCGATGTCGCCGCGGCGGAATCAGCGAGCCGCGCTCCGAACGACTACGACGCCCGTCCTCGCGCGTTCTTCGCCTCTAATCGAACATCTCGCGGGGATCGATCGCCGAAAGTTCGACAAACAGCGACGCCAAACGGTCGCATACGGCCTCAAGGTACCGTGCCCCCTTCTCTGCCGATGCAAACTTGGGGTCACCCACCCCCGTGTCCTGGGTGACCTTCGTCCACGGACGCGGCGCCCACGCCCAGCCCTCCCGGAACGCCTGAATCCGCGGCGCTTTCGCCTGTCCGTCGCCGGCCTCCGCTAACGGAGCGACAAGGTGCGGGGCGATGTGCTGCACGACGCTCGTCTCCAGCTCCCCTGCGTGATCGCCGGGGATCTGGAAGTATTCGGCCGCTGGTACACAGGTGTACCAATTGACGGCGCAGAGAAATAGCGAAGTCGCCGGCTGGAGTTCGCGGATCATCTGGCGGAAATCATTGCCGCCATGGCCGTTCAGGATCAGCAAGCTGCGCACGTCGTGCGGCTCGAGCGACAGCGCCACGTCACGCAGCAGGGCGGCCTGCGTCGACGGATTCATGTTGATGCAGAACGGGATGTCGCGCTGTCCCGTCTGGACGCCGAACGGCATGGTGGGGAGGACGGCACAACGCGCACCAAGGTTCCACGCTCGCCGCGCACTTTCCTCGGCGATCCAGGTGGACTCTATCGTATCGGTCGCGTAGGGGAGATGGGTGTTGTGCGCTTCGGTCGCTCCCCACGGCAGGATGGCCGTGTCGTACCGGATGGCGCGCACCGTCGGCCACCGGGATTCGCCCAACATCCAGGGACGCGGCAGCGACATGATGCCTAACGCGAACGCTTGCCGACGGTCAGGTGATAGACCGGAATCCCGGCCAGGATCACCGCAAAAATCCCGATCGCCCAGTTTCGCGTCGACGGATCGATCACCTGGTTAACGAGCAGGTACACGACCGACAGCAGGAAGATAGCTGGGACCACGGGATAGCCTAACGCCCGGAATTTCGGCACGTACCCGGGTCGAGCGCGCAATCGGTAGATCGCGCCGACGCCGCCAGCATAGAACGGCAGCATGGCAATGACGAAGGTGTCCGCCAGTTTCTCGAACGTGTTCATGAGGACGAACACCAGCCCCAGGATGGCGACCAGGATGATGGCGACGTACGGGGTCTGATACTTGGGGTGGACGGCGGCGACCTTGTTGAAGAGCAATCCATCGCCGGCCATCGCAAAGAGTACCCGCGGCGACGTCAGGAGCACCGTGCCTAACGTCCCGAAGGTCGACAACATCACCGTGGCGGAGACGAACACAACGCCCGGGCGCCCCATGAGCAGTTCCGCCACGTCGGCGGCTACCAGCTTGGACGTCCGCATCTGGTCCACCGACAGCATCGTGAGATACGCGACATTCGTCAGCAAGTAGATCGCGATCACGGCGAGCGTGCCGCCGACCAAGGCGCGGGGCAAGTTCTTCTCCGGGTTCGTCACTTCCCCGCCGATGTAACTGAGATCTCCCCAGCCGTCGTAGGCCCAGAGCACCGAAACCAACGCCAATCCATAGGCGCCGCCTGAAATCGGCGTCGCCGGCACTGGCGTGGAGAAGTGCCCGCCGGTACTCGGCAGTCCCACCGCCAGCGCCAGCACGATGATAAACGCCAACCCGCCAAACTTCGCCAGCGTCGTTAGGTTGGTGACCACTGTGGCGGACCGCACGCCCACAATGTTGTACAACGCCGTCACAGCGATCGCGACCGCCGCGAGGTAGTGCGAGTAGCGATCGAACGGCGCCACGCGCGGATCGAAGCCGAGCACGCGAAGAAAGTATTCAGCAAACGTGATGGCAATCGCGCCGAGTGCCGCGGCGCGGACAATGGTGAGCTGGGACCAGCCGAAGAGGAACGCCGGCAGACGTCCCCACCCGTCGCGCAGAAAGGCGTAAAAGCCGCCCGTCGCGGGGATTTCCGCGGCGACTTCCGCCAGCGTCAACGCGCCGCACAGTGCCACCACGCCCCCAAGCACCCAAATGACCAGCAGGGGCGTTGGGTCCGGAACGCGATCGGCGATGCCGGCCGGGGTTCGAAAAATCCCTGAGCCGATCGTGGAGCCAACCACGACGGCGATCGCACTCCAGAGCCCGATGCGCCGCGGCAGCGCGCCGGGGAGATTTGCGCCCTCTTGGTGGGCGGCAGATGCGGATGCGTTATCGCTCATACGCTATGGTAGGGAAAGGACTTGCGCCCGGCTAGATGTCCGACCGGCATGCCCGGTGGCACTTCCCGAGGGTCGGAAGCGCAATTTGCCGAGGGTTTCGCCGCTGCTCCCCGGTGCATTGATTTGATCGCCGCAAGACGCTCGACTCCCTGACACCCCGGACCACACATCTTGTCCACGCTGTTCTGGCCTGCCGCTCTGCTGTGTGTCGTCGCGCAGGCGATGGTGCTGCGCTCACTCCTGCTCGGACGAACACCGGGCGCTTCGAAGACCACGGCTGGTCGCGCACGGGAAGTTGCGTGGGTCATCCTGCCGGCCCTGATCTTGGGCTACACCCTGTTTGCCAGCTGGCGGGCCGTGCGTCACGGGCCTAACGAGTCGGTGACCGGTGTTCCCGTGGTGGAGGCAACCCAATGACGGCGCTCCGACGGTTGGCCTGGGTGTCTTTGGTACTCGGCTACGGACATATCGTGTTTGGGGCGATCGTGCGTATCACGGGATCCGGCATGGGGTGCGGGGAGCACTGGCCGCGCTGCCAAGGCTACTGGTTCCCGCCCTTGGCCCGCCCGGACCTGATCATCGAGGTGTCGCACCGATACTTCGCGGCGACGTTGACCGGCGCCATTCTGATCACGCTATTGGTGGCTTGGCAGCGTCGTGATGAACGCGGGGTCGGTGGGCCGGATGGGGTCCTGCGTCCGCTGCTGCTTGCCGCGATTCTCGTGGTGACGGCCGCCCTGTTTGGCGCGGTGACGGTGTGGCTGGCGCTGGCAAACAAGGCGGTGATCGTGACGCACCTGGCGATCGCGATGTCGCTGCTGGCGACGTTGGTTGTCGCGGTTGTTCGCGCGGGGGGCCCCCCCCGCTTTCAAAAATACGCCGTCGCCTCTTCCCCTTCGTCATCTTCTGAGCGCGACACGTACCCTTCCAACGCCGACGACTGGAAGGCGACTCGAGGGGCCGCCCGAGGAGCGTACGCCGTGGCCGCTCTCGCTTTCATCACCGTCGTTCTTGGCGCCCTCACGGCCAACATTCCCGGTGCGAACTCCGCCTGCACCGGATTCCCGCTGTGTGACGGTGGAATCCTGCCAACCGCGCCATCGCAGCACCTGCAGTTCACGCACCGCATTCTCGCCTTTGTTCTCTTCTTCCACCTGTTGGGCCTCGCCTTCGCGGCGCTGCGACGCGGTGAACGCGGGGTTGCCACCCTCGCCTTTACGGCATTCGGTGCTACGGTCGCTCAGGTGCTCGTCGCCGCGACCATGGTGGACATGCAGCTACCAGCCGTACTTCGGTCCGTGCACGAAGCCATTGGGACGGCCGTCTGGGTAGCCGTTTGCTTCCTGACCTACGCTGCGCATCTCGCCGCCGCGCCATCGCGTGCACCGCGCACGGCGTCGACGACCATCCCAGGCGAGGGCGTTCGCGCGTGACAGACGTGGCCGTGCGATCGACCGGCGCACTGTCGCTGCTGCGGGACCTCGTGTCCCTCACCAAGCCGCGCATCATTTCTTTGTTGCTCGTCACCACCATCGCGCCCATGTACGTCGCTGGTACGCCCCCATGGTGGCTGGTGGTGGCGCTGGCGGTCGGCGGCTACCTCATGGCTGGCGGAGCCAATGCGGTCAACATGTACCTGGACCGCGACATCGACGATGTGATGGCTCGCACGCGCCTGCGTCCGATCCCCAGCGGACGGATGCGAGCCATGGCGGTACTGGCCTACGGCGTCGCGCTGGCCGTCGCCGCCACGTGGCTGCTGGCGCAGTTTGCCAATGTCTTGAGCGCCGCGCTGGCGTTAGGCGGCTTCTATTTCTACGTCTTTATCTATACCCGCTGGCTCAAACGAACCACGCCGCAGAACATCGTCATTGGCGGAGCGGCCGGCGCCTTCCCGCCGCTGGTCGGCTGGACCGCCATGACGGGCCGATTGGACCTGACCGCCCTGTACCTGTTCCTCATCGTCTTTTACTGGACGCCGCCGCACTTCTGGGCGCTGGCGTTGCTGAAGCAGGCCGACTACGGCCGAGCCGGCGTGCCGATGGCCCCACTGGTCTGGGGCGCGCGCGAAACGATGGACCAGATGCTGTGGTACACGTTCCTCCTGATCGGCGTCTCTATCCTTCCGGTGTCGTTCGGCGCGTTCGGGCCGATCTACTTCGTCAGCGCCCTGATCTTGGGGGGCCTGTTGCTCCGTGGGGTCTGGAAAGTGCGCCAATCGCCGAACTGGTCCGCCCCCGCCTGGGCCACCTACAAGTATTCACTGTTGTACCTGGCGCTGCTCTTCGCCGCCATGGTCGTTGACCGGAGGATACCCCTGTGACCGACCCCGATCACCACTCCCTGGGAGACGAGGAATTCCTCACCGTCCGCATTGGCGGCACCCCGCAGGCGTCGGAGCGGCTGCTGCTCGTGGGCCGTCCCCAGGATGGGAGCGTCCGTGTCCGCGAATGGACAACCGAGTCGCTCAACAGCGAAGGCGACGACTACGAGATCGATGCCGCGGAGCTGCTGGAGTCGATCGAAGCCGCCTACGCCGATCGACGATCGTTAGGCACGGAGCTGTACAACATCCGTCGGTGGCTCGAGGGGTAACGTTCGAGCGTGGCCGCTAAAAGCGGCCGCACCCACATGAACCAGGCCCGCAACCCGGCCCCGGCTCCGGCAACGTCCCCTCACCCTTGGTCATCACGGCCATCCCCCCGCTGATCACGCGCCGCACGGGCACGCCGGTCTCAGGATCGCTCGTCAGCACGGGATCATTGAAGCCTTGCCGCATCTCGAAGCGACGCGTTGGTGCTGCCGGCTCGGATGGAACGGTTTCGTAGAGATAGGTAGGCATGTTGCGACCGATGCAGAGGCGGGGACCAACAAAAAGGATACTCGCAGTCACCATCAACTCCAAGGACGCCTCGCCCTACGATCGGGTCATGTTTATGCACGACTCCGTGCCACCCGAATTCCTCGAGTGGGTCATGCGGCCGACGCCCAGTGCGTGGCTTTCGTGCCTGATGCTTGATGCCCGGGCCGCGTCCCCTTGAACGGCTCAGGTGCCCGACGCTTGGCGCCCGGCCCGCGCCCCCCTAAACGGCTCAGGTGCTCGACGCTTGGCGGCCGGCCGCTCCCTTCGACACGCGATACCAGACCACGCCGGCGGCCAGCAACAAAGCGCCCAGCCCAGACGTCATCGGCGCGGAGACAATCGCGCTGATCACACCAACCATCGCCGCCACCACAAACAGCGCCGGCACCACAGGATATCCCAGCGCGCGATACGGACGGCGTGCATCGGGCATGGTGCGACGCAAGACGAACACACTGGCCGCACCCAGACCAAAGAATATCCAATCAGCAAACACCACGCCGCTCAGCAAGTCGCCAATCCGACCGCGCGAGGCGAACAGCAAGAGCAGCGACCACGCCCAGATGATGACGATGGCAATGTGCGGCGTGCCGAACCGCGGGTGCACGCGACCAGCGGCAGCCACAAATTCGCCGTCACGCGCCATCGCATAGGGCATCCGCGAATTCCCCAGCATCGCCACGTTCACGAATCCCAGGATGGACAGCATGGCCGAGACCGTGATCAGGGTGGCGCCGATCGGACCGACCATGCGCGTGGCAACATCGGCGGCGACCGCCGCACTCGCCGCCAGTCCATCGCGTCCCAGAGTGTGCAAATACACGGCATTGGCGCCAAGATAGATCGCAATGACGATGGCGATCCCTATGCCTAACGCGCGAGGAATGGTGCGCTCGGGGTCGCGCACTTCGCCTGCCACCATGTTCATCTGCTGCCAGCCACCGATGGTGAACAGGACGGCAACAAAGGCCGCGGCCGCCCCGCTCGCCAGCGACGACCTGGCCGCAGGTGCGTCGGCAACGGCGGGGGGAGTACCCAGCGCCGACCAGAGCACCAGACCTCCAACGATGAGCGCGGTCAACGCCAGGATCTTGGCCAGCGTGAGCACATTCTGCACCGCGGCCCCCGGCCGGATGCCCGCATAGTTCGTCACCGCCAGCACCGTCAGCGTCAACGCCGCCATGCCAATGCGCCCCCCGACCACATCAATGGCCACGAAGCGCTCGACGTAGCCCGCGAACCCCATCGCTACGGCCGCCAAGGCGCCGGTAGCGATGGAGAGCATCGTCATCCAGCCACACAGGAACGATGCCAGTGGGCCAAAGGCCTTCCGGATGTAGACGTATGGACCCCCGGCGTCGGGAAACATCGCCCCCAACTCCGCATACGACAGGGCGCCGGCCAGGGCGACAACTCCGCCCACGACCCACACCGTCAGGATCAACTCCCCACTCGGCAGTGCCTTCGCGACTTCGGCCGGAGTGAAGAAAATGCCGCTACCGATGATCCCGCCCACGACCATCAGCGACGCCGAGAAGACGCCCAGCTCACGCCGAAGTTCTGTCCCGCGGGCTCCTCCCGTCGCCGGAACGGTCACAGCACGTACATGTCGTGCTGGTACTCACTCGGCGTGATGATGAGCGATCCGTCCCCGTAGTAGGCGTTCACTTCGCTACGCACACCGATCTCGCCCCGGATGTAGATACCCGGCTCGATGGAGAATCCCACCCCGGGGAGCAGCAGCCGCTCCTCGCGGGTTTCCAGGTTGTCCAGATTGGGGCCGGCGCCATGCAGCTCACGGGCATCGATCGAGTGCCCGGTGCGGTGGGTGAAGAATTCTCCAAAGCCTCGCGCCGTGATCACCCCGCGCGCGGCATCATCGATTTCCGCCCCTCGGGCTACGGCGCGCGACTCAGCGCGGGCCCGGGTGGCCTGGATGGCGGCGTCGCGGGCATCGCGCACGGCCCGCCAGATCTCCTGCACGCGATCCGACGGCGTTCCGATAGATCCCATGAAGGTCTGGTCGGCGTATACGCCATTCGGTTCCGTGGCCCACAGGTCAATGAGGATCACGCTCCCGATCTCGATCGGCACCACGTGATCCGCGGACGGCTGGTAGTGCGGGTTGGCCGCGTTGGAGCCGACGGACACGTTGGCCGGGTGATCCGCGGACAGCCCGACCTTGGCGAACGCGTCCATGATCCACTGCTGCAACTCGTGTTCGGCCATCGCCCGTCCACCACGCGCGCGTCCGCCGGCCAGCTGCATGGCTTCGCGAGCAACGCGCGCGACGTGCTCGGCCGCCCGTTGGTGCGCGGCCAGCTGATCCGGCGTCCAGATCGCGTAGAACGTGGTCACCAGGTCGCCGGATGACACCACCTCGGCCCCGGCGGCGCGGACCATTTCCAACACGCCTGCCGGTACGCGATCCACCACGGGCACTGCGTCGCCGGGCGAGTACTCCATGGCAATGCGTTTCCCACGCACGAGCGTGGCCACCGCCGCTTCCAGCGCGCGCCACGACGAGTACACCACCTTGCCAAACTCGTTAGGCCAAGCGTGCCAGATCGTCTGTTCGATGGCGTGCGTTATGGCCACGGGCGCGCCCTGGCGTGGGATCCACACCAGAATGCGGCGCGTGATGTGCCCCCCGATATTCGCCATCGCCTGGGCGATCGGGTTGCAGCCGCGGAAATCGTAGAGGAGCCAGCCATCCAGCCCGGCTTGGGCAATGGCCGCCTGGAAGCGTGGCAGTGACTCGGGCGTCAACATCGGTTACTCCGAGGGCGTGTGCGAAACTCGCCATTCAGCGCGCCACGAACAGGTCCCTTCGCCACGTGTTGCACAGCGATGATGTTCGACCGCGCCGACGCTATTCACCAACAACCGCAACAGCTCCTTCAACCCTGCTTCGTAATAGGAACACCCGACGGAGCGCGCCGCCGCCTCCTGCGTGACCGAGTGCGCAACTTCCAGGTAGATCGATGTGCCTACGCGCGACACGCGACCCCCAAGATACCGTCGCGCCAGGCGGCGCGTATGACGCAGGGCCATCGGTCGCGTGAAGAGTGACGGCAGCGTCAACATCAGCCGGCGCGACAGCGGCGAAATCGTCGAATACGATTCCCGCGCCAGAAATTTCCCCGCCGCACGAAAGACCGCTTCGGCGTCCGACCGCCGGCCGATGAGCTTGGCCAGTGCCACCGTCTCATCGTGTGCAGTGCGCTGGCTCCGCTTCACCGCCTCCGTGTACCGCTTGATCTGCATGTACACGGTGTCACTCAGCCCAAGCCGCTTATTGCGCAGGTCACCCACCAGCTCGGCTTCGAAGTCCTCGATTGGAGAGTCGACGTCGCGAACGGCTTCGAGCAACGACAGGGGCAGCAGGGAGTCGACGGATGCTGATGTGGCTGAGCTCATTGTCGAGGCGAAGCTAACGGTGCTCTCCATCACGTTCAAGCAGAGACTTCCTGCACAATCGCTTGCGTGTCGCCGTGGCGCCGGGTGAACTTCGACGCTGCGCGACGATCGACGTCCTCCGGGGGAGTGTGCGTGACATGCTGCATCGATCCGTGGCTGGGGTGGTGCTCGCGACAGCCATCGCGTGGATGGCGTGGCGCGCCGGCTCGCTCTCCCGCCGTGGTGCCGCTGCCGCGGTCGTGGTCGGGACCTGCAGTGTCGCGGCGGGTTGGGCGTGGGCCGCGCTGCTGATGGTCTTTTTTCTTTCGTCCACACTGCTCACGCGCTGGCGCGCGCGTGCCAAGACGCAACGCGCCGGCGGCATCGTCGAAAAGGGCGGCGCGCGCGATGCGGTACAGGTCCTGTCGAACGGCGGCGTGTTTGCCTTCGCGGCTGTGGTTGGGAGTCTGATCCCGTCGACCGCGGTGCAATGCCTGAGTGTGGGCGCCTTGGCCACTGCCGCCAGCGACACCTGGGGAACGGAGGTGGGCATTGCCGTGAGCGGGCGCCCGCGATTCATCCTGACGGGGCGGATTGTTGCAGCTGGCACATCGGGTGCCGTCAGCATTCCGGGGACCGTGGCGTCTATCGCCGGCGCCTGCTTCATGGGCGGCGCGGCCCGCTGGCTCGGATTTCCTCCAGCGGTGGCCGCCGCGGCGGCAGCCGGCGGCCTGATCGGCGCCCTTGTCGACTCACTCCTAGGGGCCACCGTCCAGGAGCGCCGCCACTGCCCGCGATGCGACGAACCCACCGAGCGGCTGCACCACGCCTGTGGGGCACCGACGATCCTCGTCGGCGGCGTGCCTGGCGTGCGCAACGACCTGGTCAACCTGACGAGCGGCGCGTTAGGCGGCGTGGCCGCCGTCGCCTTGGGTCACGTCTTCGCATGACGGCCGCCCAGCGCGCCCAGGTTGCCGTCGTGGGTGGCGGGCCGGCTGGAAGCGCCACGGCCTGCCTGCTGGCCCGCGCCGGCGTCGATGTCTTGCTCGTGGACCGGGCGCAGTTTCCCCGCGACAAACCCTGCGCCGAGTATCTCAGTCCACAGGCGGCTCGCATTCTGCACCAGATGGGGGTACTCGAAAAGTTGGAGCTGTCGGGTGGCGCCCAATTGACGGGCATGGACATCCGGGCCCCGAACGGCTCTATCATTCGCGGGGAATTCGTCGCCCGCCACGGCTTCCGCGGCTTTCGCGATCGCGGCCTGGCCCTGCGTCGGACGATCCTCGACGCCACGCTCCTGGAGGCGGCACGCGCCGCCGGCGCCCGGGTGCTCGAGCGCACGCAGGTGCGGGACCTCCTTCGTGACGGACGCGGGCGCGTCATTGGGCTGGCCGCCCTGTCGCGTGACGGCCACCCGGTCGACTACCACGCCGACCTGGTGGTCGGAGCTGACGGCCTACGCAGCGTCGTCGGACGGCGCGCCGGACTCATTCGCGTCGGACGGCATCCGCATAGGGTCGCGCTCGTCACGCACTACGAAGGGGTCGACGGGATGACCACGCATGGCGAAATGCACGTCGCGCCTCGTGGACGCGGGTATCTGGGCCTGGCGCCCGTGGGTGGCGGGTTGGTCAACGTCGCCGTGGTCGTTCCGACAGCTCGAAAAGACGAGATTCGCGGTCATGCGCTGCGTTTCCTCCAGGTGTGGATCGACGCACTACCGCACCTGGCGACACGCTTCGCGAACGCGCGGCCCCAAGGTTCCGTCCTGGCCGTGGGACCATTCAACTCGCGTGCCTCCGTCGCCTGGCAACCCGGCCTCGCGCTCGTCGGCGATGCCGCCGACTTTTACGATCCATTCACCGGGGAGGGCATTTATGCCGCGCTCCGCGGCGGCGAACTCCTGTCCCTGTATGCCACGGAGGCCGTACGCGCTACGAACGCCCGTTCCGCCGACATCGCCTTGGCTGCCTACGATCGCGCGCGAAAGCATGAATTCAGCGGAAAGTGGCGCGTGGAACGCCTCATCGGCCTGGCGGTCGAGTACCCCGCCCTGCTGAACCGCGTGGCGCGCTCCCTGCATGCCCAACCCGACATGGCTGACCTTCTCGTGGGCGTAGCTGGCGACTTCGTCCCGCCACGCCAAGTCTTGCGGCTGCCGTTCCTGCTGCGACTCTTTCTGGGTGGGCGCGGCACCGCATCACCAGGCGCGACACCGTCAGAGCATCCAGCCGCGACGGTCACTCCTCACTCTTCATGACCCATCATGTCGATTGACCCAGACGCTTTTCGCAGTGTCCTTGGCCGATTTGCGTCTGGAGTCACGGTCGTCACGACGCGCGACGATCAGGGACGCGACTACGGCATGACGGTGAGCGCGTTCAGTGCGCTCAGCCTCACGCCTCCACTCGTCTTGGCCTGCATCGATCGCCAAGCCGCGATGTACGAAGTGCTCGGGCGCACCAATCACTTCACGGTCAACATCCTTGCCTCGGCGCAGGAGGCCCTGTCGCGGCGGTTCTCCGACCTCGACGCCCAGGAGCGATTCGACGGCATTGGGTTCACTCGTGGCCCGATGGGCGCACCAATCCTCGACGACGTGCTCGCCTACCTCGAGTGTCGACTCGTCAGGCAGCTGGACGGCGGTGACCACGGCATTTTTGTCGGCGAGGTGGACACGGCGGTGACCCAGGAATTGCGCCCGCTGCTCTACTATCGCGGTGGCTACGCGGAGCTCGAGCGTTAGGTGGGCAGCGTGTGGGTGCCGCGTCGGCAGCGCGGATACGAGGTCCTCGACGATCACGGGTGTGATCCCGCATTACGGCGGCGCTCGCATCGCGACATCCAGCTGTCCAACCGGCTCTTCGGCGCCATCCGCGCCGTCATGCGCGAACTCGAGTGCATCATGCCGTTGCTGCCGTCAGATGCTACGCTCCTCGATGTGGGGACTGGCGTCGGCGACATCCCCGAGCGAGCGCGGGCGCTGGCCGCCACACGCGGCATTCGACTGTCCGCGTTAGGCGTCGACAGCATCCCGGAACTCGTCGCCACCACCACGCATCGTATTCCGCTTGGCGTGTGCGCCGACGCCCTCGAACTCCCCTTCGCCAGCGAGAGTGTGGATGTCGTCTGTTGCTCGCAGGTCCTTCACCATTTTGAGGACACCGATGCCCTCACCATGCTTCGGGAAATGCACCGCGTCGCCCGGCGCTTTGTCATCGTGAGCGACTTGCGGCGGAGCTGGCTGGCCGTGGCCGGATTGTGGGGCGTGTCCTTCCCGCTGCGCTTTCACCCCGTCAGCCGGCACGACGGCATGACCTCCGTGCTTCGTGGCTTCACCAGACAGGAGCTGCGCGACCTCGTGCGACGTGCCACGGGCGTAGATGCCAACGTCAACCACCGGCTCGGATTCCGCGTGACCGCCAGATGGCCGCGTTTGCCGAACGGCCCGCAGCGAGAATATGCAGCCTCCGTTTGACCTCGGGCCCATGCCCGTGGGGCGGGCCATGCACACCCTGGATGAGCGGTTGGTGCGCGCCACTGTTACCGAGATCTTTGGCGTGGTCGCCGCCGTGGAACAGTGGCCCGCCTACCTCGCGCACTACCGGTATGTGCGCTTTCGCGAACGTGCTTCAGATGGCGGCGGCGTGGTAGAAATGGCCGCCAACCGACCCTTCGGCCTCATCAACTGGCCCACGTGGTGGCTGTCACAGATGCAGGTGGACCGAAATGCGCCGTCCGTTCGCTTCCGGCACATCGGCGGCATCACTACGGGGATGGACGTGGAGTGGAGCTTTACGCCCGCCGCAGGTGGGACTCACGTTAGGCTTCTCCACGTCTGGGACGGACCGGCGTGGCCCGTGATCGGGGTGTTTGCCGCCACCGAGGTCATTGGTCCGGTATTCGTGCACGGCATCGCCTCGCGAACGCTCGAGGGGCTGGCCCGTACGGTCGAGCGCTGATCTGGACATCCCCTCACCGCACGTCGATGTCACCCGATAGATTCAACCGTGTCACTCCGCGCGCGCCCGGACGCCCCCATTCGACCTGTCGCAGCGTCCGGCGTTAGAGCAACCAGGAACCAGATGCGTCGTCGAGTCGTCGTTACCGGCCTGGGCGTCATCACGCCTATCGGCATCGGCAAGGAAGCCTTGTGGTCCGGCCTGCAACAGGGCCGCTCAGCCGTGGGAGAGGTGACACGCTTCGACCCGGCCCTCTTTCGTTCACGCAACGCCGCCGAAGTACGGGATTTCGTCGTCGCGGATCACCTCGAGGAAAAACGCGCCAAGCGGCTGGACCGCTTCGGTGCGTTCTCGGTCGTCGCCGCTCGTCAGGCACTCGCCGACGCCGGGATTGACCTGAACCACGAGGACCGCGATCGCATCGGCGCGATGATGGGCACGGCGCTCGGCGGCGTCGCGTATGGTGAGGCCCAGAACGTCCTGTTCTACCGCGACGGCATCCGCGCCGTGGACGCCACGCTGGCCCTCGCCGTATTCGGCGGGGCCGCCAGTTGCAACATCGCCATCGAGTGCGGCGTGACCGGGCCCAATTCCACCAACGCCATGAGTTGTGCCTCGGGGACGATCGCCATCGGCGATGGCTTTCGTCAGGTGCGTGATGGCTACGCCGACGTCATGATCTGTGGGGGTTCCGAAGCCCCGTTAGCGCCCCTGTGCTTTGGCGCCTTCGCCCTGATCCGGGCCATGTCCACGCGCAACGACGACCCTGCCAGCGCGTCACGACCGTTCGACAAGGATCGCGACGGATTCGTGATGGGTGAAGGCGCATCGGTGCTCATTCTCGAAGAGCGCTCGCGCGCTATCGCTCGCGGCGCGCGGATCTACGCCGAAATGCTCGGCTTTGGCAGCACCAACGACGCGCACCACATGACCGCCCCGCGCCCTGACGGTTCACAGGCGGCTCGTGCCATGCGGCTGGCGCTGTCCGATGCCAACGTGCAGCCCGGCGAGGTCGGCTACATCAACGCCCACGGCAGCTCCACGCCGCTGAATGATCCCACCGAAACCGTGGCCATCAAGCAAGTGCTCGGCGAGCATGCCTATCGCATTCCCGTCAGCGGCACCAAGGGATACTACGGCCACGCGTTGGGTGCCTCGGGAGCTATCGAGGCGGCGATTTGCGCGCTGTCCCTGGATCGTGAATGGCTGCCGCCAACGGTGAACCTGTCGGTGCCCGACCAGATGTGCGACCTGGATTTTGTCCCGAACACGGGGCGGCCGGCTCGCGTTGAGCACCTGATTTCGAACTCGTTTGGCTTTGGCGGCATCAACGCCGCGCTGGTCATGCGACGCGGGAACTGACGCACAGCCCTAACGCACAACGGCCGGCCATCCGTGGCCGGCCGTTCTTTTTTCCCGATAGACGTCAGCTCGGCTTCTTGGCTCGATCGATCTTTCGTTGCCCTTTGCGCTGTTGGCGCTCGCCGCGGTTTTCCATGCGATCACCCACACGCTCCTTGTGCTCACCGCGCGCTTCCATGCGCTCGCCCTTGTTCTCCATGCGCTCGGCGGCCTTCTCGTGTCCGGCATCGTCCAGCTTGTCGCTGCGATGTTCCAGTCGCTCGCCCTTCGCTTCCAGCTTGTCGCCAACGCGTTCCTTGTGCTCGCCTCGCGCTTCCAATCGCTTGCCATGTCGCTTCTGTGCCTTGCCCGCGAGGTACTGCGCGGTATCCCGGCGCGTATCAACCTGGGCAGCGGCTGGCACCGTCGCCACCGCGCTGACGGCCGCGAACAC
Organism: Gemmatimonadaceae bacterium; assembly: GCA_046327745.1. Taxonomy (GTDB): domain Bacteria; phylum Gemmatimonadota; class Gemmatimonadetes; order Gemmatimonadales; family Gemmatimonadaceae; genus JABAQJ01. Next base: position 20,975 of record JAXLXV010000017.1, read on the forward strand.
GCACCACGTGGCTATCGTCCGAAAATGCATGAGTCCATCCTCCCGGAGTAGAACATCGTTGTAGCTGCGAGAATCCGTTGCAGCCACTCGCCCGAATATGACGCTCGACGGCTATCGACGTTAAGGGCACCCCACCCAGCACCGAACGTGTTGGTGCCGCACATCACGGTGTGGCTGGTCAACGTGCGGCCGTCGTTGATCTTCCGAAACCTGCGGCGTGGTCAATACAGGTGGCGTCCTACGACGACCCACCGGGACGAAACGTTCCGCAAACCTTGCTGCGCGCATTTCGCTCCGATACCTTCGCGCCCGCAGCGGCCGAGACGTCCACATCCGCATGGAGCCCATCATGCCCAGTTCCGCCCGCAATTTCTTCGCCGAGTTGGTCGGTACGTTCGCCCTCGTGTTTGTTGGGGGCGGTGCGATCATGATGGCACAGCACACGAATTCCTCGGCCGGCCTACTCTCCGTGGCCATTGCCCACGGACTGGCGCTCGGCCTCATGGTGTCGGCCACCATGCAGGTATCTGGCGGGCAGCTCAACCCGGCGATCTCCATCGGGTTGATGCTGACGCGACGGCTGCCGCCAGTCCTCGGCGCCATCCACATCGTCGCGCAGTTGGTCGGCGCCGCGCTGGCCGCCTGGACACTCAAGGCCACCTTCCCCGCGGCGCTGGTGCAGGCCTCACACGCCGGCGGACAGGCCGTGGCACTGGACGTCACGACCGGCCACGCGATTGTTCTGGAGGCGATCGCCACGTTCTTCCTGATGTTCGTGATCTACGGGACTGCCGTCACTGGCAAGGCACCACGTCTGGCAGGGCTGGCCATCGGCCTAACGATTGCGGCGGACATCCTGGCCATTGGCCCACTCACCGGTGCATCCATGAACCCCGCCCGGTCCTTTGGGCCGGCGCTCGTCTCCGGGGTTTGGGAGGGCCATATGATCTACTGGATCGGCCCGATTGTCGGTGCCGCCGTAGCTGCGCTGCTGTGGGAGTACGTGCTCATCGATAAGCACGCCGCCACCTAACACCAGCGACTACGGTCCTGACGCCAGATACTCCGCTTCGTACCGCGCGATCGACTCCTGGATCACCTGCATCGCCACTTCGCTCTTTTCCCAGCCGAGAATCTGCATCCGCTTCCCCTCCAGATCCTTGTAGATCAGGAAGAAGTGCTCGACCTCGTTCAGGAAGTGGCGCGGAATATCCGCGATGTCGAAATACTCTTGCTGGATCGGATCGTGTGAAGGGACGGCAAGCACCTTGTCGTCAGGTTCACCACGGTCCAGCATCTTCAACACGCCGATCGGCCGGGCGTCGATCTGACACCCTGGGAACGTCGGCTCGTTGATGCGCACCAGAATGTCGAGCGGATCCCCATCCTCGTGCAGCGTCCGGGGAATGAACCCGTAGTCGCCAGGATAGTGGACGGCCGAGTACAGGACGCGGTCGAGCTTCAACAAGCCGGACTTCTTGTCCAGCTCGTACTTGTTCCGGCTACCGCGAGGAATCTCGATGATCGCGGTGACTTCGTCCGGCGGATGCGCCCCGGGGGGCAGGTCGTGCCAAGGATGGATCATGCGTGGTCGGGATGCGTGGTTCGCATCCTAACGTAACTCAGGACTCCGTTCCACGCTGTCGACCTTCGCCGGTAATCTCGCTGGCAACTCTCGCGACAATCGATCGACCTGAAGGGCCAGCGCATCGATGGCTTCCTCGATGCGCACCAACCGCGCCTCCTGGGCCTGCAGTTCTTCCCTCCCTAACAAGCCCATGGACTCCAGCACACGCGGCACGACGTTCGTCACGCTCCACCAGACGGCCGTCGGGACGACGACCAGGACAATCAGCCCGATGAGGGCGAAGATCATCGCGGACGCTCGACAGGCTCCGCGGCCCGCTCCGCCAGCAACTTCGTGGCAAAACGCTGGGCTTCAGCCACGCGCTCAACTTCCACCGCAATGGCGTCAATGGCCCCTTCCATCCGATCGAGGCGGTCAGATACGCCGGTCAGCGCGTCCGGAGCGCTCGAGGGGGGCAACCGCCGATGGGCCCCCGGGAGAATGCCCCTGAGGATGGTCAGTATGATCAGTCCACCGACCACAATTCCCGCGAACGCCACCATTGCCGTATATCGGTCCATCGTTGCGCCTCCACACGAGGGGTGAGCGCTCTGCCCTACGGAAGGACGCCGCAACAGTGTCACACGTTCGCTGCTCGCGCACGACGTCCACGAGCAGTTTACATCGGATCGCGACGGCTCGCCTACTCGCTCCGCACCTGGAAGAGCGGCTCCAGCCGGGTGGTTTGAAGAAGCGAGCGAACGTCTTCGCTGGGTCGAAACAGCCGCGTCGCCAGCCCGCGCTCCCGGGCGCGCTTGGTCACCATGACCAAAATCCCGAGCCCACAGGCGTCAATATCGTGGGTCGCCGACATATCGATCGTCAGCGCGTCACCCGACTCTTCACCGACTCGCTCGAGGCAGTCCAGCGCGGCGCTTCGGAATTCCACGCGAGTCTGCGCAGTCAGTGCCGTCGGAGCCGCCACCATCAGATGATCCGCCATTGCCGCACCTTCTCCCGTTGAATGCCCCGTCCGAGGGATCACAGGCGATGCCTGTGCCAAGCGTGCGGGAATGGGCCAACTCATTGTGAAGGGGTCGGTTCCGATCACCCTCTGGCACCACCCCGACGGAACGGGCCGACGCGAAATGCGTCGTCCGGGGACGTTTGCCCCACGGCCACCGCTGTGGATGAGTCTCGGCTGCGCGATCCGACCGTTGCAGTTTCCCGGTGCGATCGGCAGAATCTGCGTCAGGGACTTCTGACGACCATAGGCGCGTCGTAAGCCCAAGTGCGCGCACATCCTACACGACGTCATCCATCATGTCCGACATCTCGGTGCTGTTGCAGGAAAACCGGAAATTCCCCCCTTCTGCGGCCTTCCGGTCCCAGGCCGGCATCACCGATTGGTCGGCGCATGAACGCGCCACAAAGGACTACGAGGGCTACTGGGCGAACGAGGCCAAAGCGCTCGACTGGATTCGCCCGTGGGACCGCGTGCTCGACTGGCAGGCCCCGTGGGCGAAGTGGTTTGTCGGCGGCAAGCTGAATGTGGCCGCGAACTGCGTGGACCGGCATGTCGCGTCCGCCAGACGCAACAAGGCGGCCATCATCTTTGAGGGAGAACCCGGCGATCGTCGCACCCTGACGTACTGGGACCTGTATGTGGAGGTCCGGAAGTTCGCCAACGTGCTTAAGTCGTTAGGCGTGCAGAAAGGCGATCGGGTCGGTATTTACCTGCCGCTCGTGCCCGAGGCGGCCATCGCCATGCTGGCGTGCGCGCGCATTGGAGCCATCCACTCGGTGGTTTTTGGCGGCTTCTCGCCAGAATCGCTGCGTGACCGCATGAACGACGCCCAGGCGAAGGTGGTGATCACCGCGGATGGCGGCTATCGGCGCGGCCAAGTGGTACCGCTCAAGCGGAACACCGACAAAGCGCTGGAAGAGGCACCCTCGGTCAAGCATGTCGTGGTCGTACAGCGACGCCCCGGTGGCATGGGCGACGAGTCCTTTGCCGACATGAAGGAAGGGCGCGATCACTGGTGGCATCGATTGATGGCGCACGCCAGCCACGCCTGCGAGCCAGAGCCGATGGACGCCGAGGACGTACTGTTCATCCTGTACACGTCGGGCACCACCGGAAAGCCCAAGGGCATCGTGCACACGACGGGTGGCTACCTGACGGGAGTGGCATCGTCTACCCGCCACGTGTTTGACCTGAAGGACGACGACGTCTTCTGGTGCACCGCCGATGTCGGGTGGATCACCGGTCACTCGTACCTTGTGTATGGTCCGCTCGCCAATGGTGCCACGTGCGTCATGTACGAAGGCGCTCCCGATTGGCCCGAAAAGAACCGCTTCTGGGAGATCTGCGAGCGGCACGGGGTGACCGTCTTCTACACCGCGCCCACCGCGATCCGCGCCTTCATGAAGTGGGGCCTGGAGTGGCCCGCCAAGCACGACCTGTCCCGTCTTCGCTTGTTAGGCAGTGTCGGCGAACCGATCAATCCAGAGGCCTGGGTGTGGTATCACCGGGTCATCGGCGGCGAGCGCTGCCCAATCGTCGACACGTGGTGGCAAACGGAAACCGGGGCAATCGTCATCTCTCCCCTTCCCGGTGTCACCGAGACCAAGCCCGGCTCGGCAACCAAACCCCTGCCCGGCTACTTCGCTGAACTGTTGGACTCCACGGCGCAGGTGATCCCAGTCGGCGGTGGTCTCCTTGCCCTCACCCGCCCGTGGCCGTCCATGCTGCGGACGATTTGGGGCGACGACGCGCGCTACGTCAACACGTACTTCACCAAGTGGGACAACCGCCCAGACCTCTACTTCCCGGGCGACGGGGCCAAACGCGACGACGACGGCTACTACTGGATCCTCGGACGCGTCGACGATGTGTTGAACGTGGCGGGACACCGCATTGGCACCATGGAGGTGGAATCCGCGCTGGTAGAGCATCCCACGGTGGCAGAGGCAGCCGTGGTCGGGAAGGCGCACGAGCTGAAGGGTCAGGCCCTCGCCGCCTTTGTCACGCTGCGCACGGGATACCATCCGTCACCTGCACTCCGCGACGAACTGCGCGAATTCGTTGCCCAAAAGATTGGGGCACTGGCGCGCCCGGATGACATCCTGTTCTCCGCCGATCTTCCCAAGACGCGGTCGGGCAAGATCATGCGCCGCTTGCTGCGCGACATCGCCGAGGGACGCGCGTTAGGCGACACCACGACGCTCGCCGATCCCGGCGTCGTCGCGTCCCTGAAGGCCCAGTACGAAGACAAGGAAGGCTAGTCGCGTGTCCCTGCTTCGTTCGCTCTTTCCCGAGTCGATCTTTCCGCGCAAGCTGGACGAGGCGGCCGAGCGCCGCCTTCGACTGGCCCAGGCACGCGCCGAGGAAGCGCTGATCGAAACGCATGTCCAAAACGCGCTGCTCTTTGTCGACGCGCTGGCCGACGAGCTGTCGTTCGACCGCGCCATCGACGCCTATGTGCGCGTGATGAACATCGCCGAACCGCTGGCCAGCACGGTGGCCACACGGGTGTTGGTGGTGCTGGGACAGGACCTGATGCCAAAGCGCGATCGCGGGGCCGACGCCGAAGACCGCCCGGTCGTGCGCATTCCCCCTCGAGAGGCGGACTAGGCGCCGGGGACCGGGGCGTCGAGCGTCCGACGCACCGCGCGCACCAGGTCCTTCATCGCAAACGGCTTCTCCAATAACGGCAGCCGTCGCGTCACGTCGTCAGCTACACCGCCATCGTCGTATCCGGTCATCAGCATCACCCGCAGGGTTGGCCAGCGACGCAGGATGTGACCGGCCAGTTCGCGCCCTCCCATCCGCGGCATGACGACGTCCGTCAAGACCAACGCGAACGCGGCGGCGCCTTCCGCGGCCAACAGGTCCAACGCCTCCACGCCGTTCGTCGCGTCGCGCACCGTGTACCCCTGCTGTTCCAGCATCTTGCGAGTCGAGCGACGCAAGGCCGGTGCGTCCTCGACAACGAGAATCTTCTCGGTGGCCAGTTGCACAGACACCACCTCCTCTGGCGTGACCTGGGCCGGTGCGCTGCGAACCAACTCGGGCAGCAAGACCGTCACCGCGGTCCCGACGCCCTTGGTCGACTCCACCTCGATCATTCCCGCGGAGCGCTCGACGATCGCCAAGACGGCCGCCATCCCCAGCCCGGTGCCTTTGCCGGGTGGCTTGGTGGTGAAGAACGGCTCAAAGACCCGTTGACGGGTTTCCGCATCCATCCCCTCGCCGCTGTCGGTCACGGTCAGCGCGGCATACGAAATCGGCTCGTCGGATGCACTTCCCGGCTTGGCCACGCGTCGGTGGGAAGTCGCGATGGTGATATCGCCGCCACGCTCACAGGCGTCTCGCGCGTTGAGTGCCAGGTTGATCAGCACCTGCTCCATCTCGCCAGCATCAACCACCACGTCGCCGACGGTCTGGTCGTAGATGAAGTGCAGGGGCAGGTCCTCGAAAATGAGGCGCCGCAACATGCGCTCCGCTGATCGCACCGCGTCGTTGAACCCGAGTCGCTCCGCCATCCGCTCGCGCTTTCGGCTGAACAACAGCAGCTGGCGGGTGAGTGCACTCGCGCTGATCGCAGTCCGGCGGATCTCTTCCAGCTCCACCATCACCTTTTCGTTGCCACACGTCTCGAGGAGCGCCAGTTCCGCGCATCCCAAAATCGCCGTGAGCACATTGTTGAAATCGTGGGCGACGCCACCCGCCAGCAAGCCGATCGCCTCGACCTTCTGGGTGCGTTGCAGGGCAGCCTCGGCCCGACGGCGCTCGGTCACGTCTCGGAACGACCACACTCGGCCGACGATCTGATCACCAATCCGCTGCGGCAGCGAGTAGCGCTCGAGCACACGTCCGTCCTGCAGGTCCAGGATATCGAAGGACTCGTCGCTCGCCGCCACGTTCACCATGTGCGCGGCGCTCTCCAGGAATCCCTCGGGATCCTTCAGCTGCACCGCGACGTGTTGTAGCAGCTGGGCGCCGTCCCGTCGATCGAGCATGTCCCTGGGAATACGCCACATCAGCCGGAAGCTCTCATTCCAGTTCGCCACGACGCCGGTGCGATCCACCACCAAGATCCCGTCGGCGGTGGACTCGAGTGTCGCCTTGAGCAGGGAGAGCGAGTGCTCCAGATCCTGTTGCGCCCGACGACGGCCCGTGATGTCCACGAACGTGCTGACGGTCCCGGTGATCGTGCCGTCGGGGCCGCGGAACGGCGTGGCGTGCACTTCCACCCACAGCAGCGATCCGTCAGGTCGAACGATGGCGTCCTCCGTGACGGCCCCAATGCCCCGCATCCGGTCCTGCAGGTTGCGCTCCGCTTGGGCCAGACGCTCGGGACGCACGAATTGCCGCACGTCGCGACCAATCACCTCTTCGCGCGGCATACCGAAGAAGTGGCTGGCCATCGGGTTCGCATACTGAATGATCCCTTTCAGATCCATCAGGATCAGCGCTTCGCTCAAGCTTTCGGCGACGGCCCGGAACCGATCTTCCCACTGGCGCAGCTCATGCCCGGCCTGCACGCCATCGGACATGTCCAGCGCTTCTACCAACCGGACGTAGCGTCCCTCGAACACCAGGTCGTACGCCGTGATCTCGACGGGAATCGTGCGCCCATCGCGCGCGCGGTGGCGGAAGCGCCCCACATGCTTCACGCCGAGCCCAGGCTGATAATTCGCGGCGAAGAATGCGGGGAAGTCCTCCGGTGGCCGAATGTCGCGCAGGGTCATGTCGCGAAACTCCTCCCGCGAATACCCATAGCGGCGCACCGCCGCCTCATTCACCGCCAGAAAGCGCAACGAATCGGGGTCGAAAATGTAGTACGCATGACCACTGTGCTCGAAAAAGAACGCGAAGGCTTGCTCGAGCATCAACCCCGATGGTTCCGCCACACGACCTCCTCTGAACTAAGACGCCTGGCGAGTCTGCTCGCGGAACTCCATGAGCGACACCAAGAACATCACGGTGACCAGCACCGCGCTGGTGACACACCATACGCAGATCGCGTGGATCTGGAAGAGTTCGAGATAGGTGAGCCACCCGGAAAACAGCACGCCCCAGCCCGTCAGCCCCACCAAGGCCTTCGAGACCGCAATCGATTCACTCCAGCGCGGCTGCACCCCGGCCAGACATACCGCCAGTAGCAACACGTAAAAGCCAAGCCCCCAGGCCGCCACCGGAATCCCGGCCAGGACCGACCATCGGCTGGTATTCACGGTCTCGCACGACCCCACACTGCAGGCCAGCTGACCGATCGCCCCCGTCTTGTACAACGTCAGGTATGTCGCAATGGCAACCCCCGCCATCGCCATCAAGGCCAACAGCATTCGCTTGGTCACGCGACCCCCGCGGCGTTAGGCAGGCTCACTTGCTCGCCGCCGGCTTCGTGGTGTCTGCTGCCTTGGGCGCGGCCGCCGCCGCAGAGTCGACGTACGCCTTGAACGTGTCGAATGACAAACTGCCAGGAAGGAGCTTCGTCCCGATGATGAACGTCGGCGTCTGCCCCACCATGCGGCGCTCACCCTCTTTCTGGTTGGCCACAATGTTCAGGTTGTACCGACGGTCATCGTAGCACGACTCCCACTTCGAAACATCCAGCCCCACCGACTGCGCAATGGCCTTCAGCTCGCCCTTCGGTCGCTTGGTCGCCACACCGCCCCATCGATCCTGATTGGCAAAGATCTGGTCATGCATCTCCCAGAATTTGCCCTGCTCATTCGCGCACGCCGCCGCGTTGGATGCTTCCCAGGTGTTCTGGTGCCCCGGAAGCGGAAAGTCGATGAAGCGCACTGAAACCTGACCCGTCTCCACCAATCGCTTCCGAACGTCGGGCTCGGTGATCGTTGCAAAGTTGGCGCACGCGGGACACTCAAAGTCGGCGAACTCGATCACCTGCACCGGCGCATCTGCCTTGCCAATGAGGTAGCCCTCCGCCTTCGGCAACGGCGTGTTCGGATCCACCGTCGTCACGGCGTTCTTCGGTCGCGTCATTTGATAGACGATGAACGTGGCGCCAACGGCCGCCACCAGGACCAACAACGCGTAGAATCGTCCCGCGTTCCCCTTGGAGCTGGCGCGCACGACGCCGGGTTTGGAGCTGGTCGCCCCGCTGCTCTTCGCGCCCTTTGCACTCGCCGGTCGAGCACGCCCGCCGTCCTTTCGTTCCTTTGCCATGCCACTCTTCTCCAATGAGGCCTGAACCTGACACGTCGTGGATCTGCATCAAGGCGACCAGGCTGCCGCCCGCAAATTAGGATGCCGCGTCAATGCTCAGAAGGGGCCGCCGCGCCTAACCACCCCTCCGCGATTCGGGGACGTGGCTGTATCGTCATGTCATGAGCGATGGTGATCTCTTTCGTGTACCGGTAGGACCGGGAACGTTGCATGTCGAGCGATATGGCTTCGGCGGCGCCCCCATCCTCCTGATCCACGGCTTCGCCACCTCGTCGTTCCTGTGGCGTCACGTTGCACCTCGCTTGGCCACGGGCCAAGCGACGGCCTTTTCGGTGGACCTGCTGGGTTATGGAGAGTCGGACCGCCCATTCCCAGCGGACTTTGGTGTGGCCGCCCAGGCGGCGTACCTGGACCTGGCCCTCACCGCCCTGCGCGTGAACTCCGCCACCATTGTGGGTGTGGACATAGGTGCCATCATTGCCCTCCGCCTTGCTTTTGATCGCCCGGAACGTGTGCAGCGACTCGTGCTCATCAGCCCACCGGCTTTGGAAGAGTTTCCTCCGAAAGAACTCAGGGATCTGCAGCGCGCCTCGGGTCGCTACGCCCTGAGCCTCAATCGCTCCCTGCTCGGCGCCATGCCGCTCTTCTCGGAATACTTGGAGTCGCTGGTCGGAGAGAAAGAGCACATGCCTCAGACGTTGGTCGGCCGGTACTTGGCACCCTACCTGGGCCGGGAGGGTCTAGCCCACCTGCAGACGCTGGTGCGCTCCTTGGAAGACGATGAACTGGATGACCTGAATCCCGCGGAGATCGGCCAGCCCGCCCTTGTCCTCCGCGGAACACGCGACCGCCACTGCGACCGGTCCCAAGCAGAATCGTTGGCGAAGGCCCTGCCACAAGGGAGCTTCGCCGAGGTCTTGGGAGTGGGCCGCCTAATCCCAGAAGAGAGTCCCGCCGAGCTGGCTGGATGGTTGCTTTCTCCCAATGAACTTCTCCGCCAAGCCGGGCCCCGGGCGGTCGAGACTTCCTAAGAGGCAAAGCTCGATTTTTCTCGGGAGATTTGGCGGGGAGATGCTCCGATTCTGTCCTCGGGCAGCCAAACTGATGAGTGTGCGCAACAGATTTGGCCGTAGCGACTTGCAGCCAGACACCCAAACGTTCTTTGGCTGAGATGCGTAACTTCTGTGCTCGCCTCTGATGAGTTAAATTGTTGGACTGAAATCCACCCTCCTGCCTGAGACTTCATGGGGAAAAACCGAGTTCGAAGGACGACCAAAGAGGTCGCGGTGCCATCGCCTTTCGATGAGGCACGCGACGAGTTGTTCCAACACATCATGCGTTGCGGTGTCATTGGCTCCGAGCCGGACCACCAGACCGAGTGGTTCGATGACACGATGAAGTACGTAGCCGAGCGTTACCATGAACTCACGGATCGTGAGTTGGGTGAGTTGCGAGTGCTCGGCGAACGGTTTGTCCAGCCGCCAAAGGTTCAGACAGCAGCGGCCGTCAGCGTCGGCTAAGCGACACCATGCGTCGCCCCTCACACGAAGTGGGGGGCGGTTTTGTCTGGCGGATGGCGAGGGCACACGCCCGCATTTCAGCGGACGTCACCTCGAGTCCAGCGGAGTGAGACGCCAGCTCGAACGCCTCCTCCCAACCCAATCTCGACGGCGGGCGTCAGCGGCGCCCGGAATCGACCCTCCAGCCCAAGCCCTACCACGGCGTCCGGGCGCCAACGGTCGAATGCGTCGTAGCGCACCATGAGCCCGCCCACGCCATAGAACCCAAGCCGCGCCTCGCCGTACGGGTCCAGCAGAAAGCGCATGACCACCTCGGCGCGGCCAGCGCCACCGGTGGAGCCACGCCACCGCGCCACACCTGCACCGGCTATCGCCGCCAGGCGGACGTACGTCGCCACGGGAAACGCCACGCCAAGCCCGGCCTGGAGGGACGGCGCGTGCGAGGCCAAGGCGTCGACGCGGAACTCCGGACGGGCCGCGCGCTGAACTTGGGCCGCCACCGATCCTGCGGGCACGAGCCACCAAGCGCCTAACGCGATCAGGATCGCGCGCGCTGGTGCCATAACGCCAAGGTATAGTCGGTAATCGAAATGGCCGACGCGACACCCACCAGGACAATGAGCCGGGCGACGACCGAGGGCAGCGCCAAGACCGCTACCAAGGTGATGAGTTGCAGCACCGTGACGGTCTTGCCTAACGGCCGCGCCCGGAAATGCACCGGCCGCAGCATTGGCACGCTGCGCGCGACCAAGAACCCAATCGCCGTCATCAAGTCCCGTGAGATCAGCACGAAATACTGGATCGTGGTGATCGCGTGCGACACGAGATACACCGACACGGCCGTAAACACGAAGATCCGATCTGCCAACGGATCGATGAGCGCGCCCCAGTCGCTGGTGGTATGCTGCCGCCGGGCGAGCCAACCGTCGAGGTAATCGGTGAGCGAAGCGGCCCCAATCAGCCCCAATCGCACGCGCGCGTCGTCTGCCGCGACAAACGCCACCGCGAGCAGCAAACGTGACATCGAGATGGCATTGGGAAGACTGACGAGCGTACCACGTTCCATCTGCGCAAGGTAACAATCGGGACAGATCGGCGGCCAGCGCGACAGATCGATCAGTACGATCCGTTGCCGACACCAGCGCCTGACGCCACCTTTGCCATGCCTCCCATGACGGCTTCTCCCCGCAAGACCACGTACGACCAACACCACGTGGGCTGACATGACCACGCTGCCGTTGCGCGTGCCCGTGCTCGCTTATGCCGCGGTGGTCTTGGCGCTACTGGTCTGGAACGTTCACCATGCCGGCCGCGGCGTCCAGTTGCAACGTGGATCGGCATGGTTGCGGTGGGTCACGGGGTTCTGCGGGCTCATGGCCATTCCGGCGTTTGCGATTGCCCTGACGTCGGCGAATGCGCTCACGGGCCGTGCTACCTCGGTGGTGGCCTGGGCTTGGCCGCTCACGACGCTCCTGTTCGTGGTCCATGCCATATTGGCGATCGCCCAGCGCCTGACTCGGCCGGCCATCGGCCTGCCGATCGCGTGTTTCAACCTGACGGTCTGCGCCGGCGCGTGGGCACAATACGCGAACGCCGCCGGATGGAGCCTTCCGAGTGGCGTGGGCGCAGCCGGATTGGCCAGCGCCAGCATGCTGGGAATGATCTTTGGTCGAACCGCACTCATGTCGCCGTGGGCGCTGGCGGTACCAATCCTGGCGCCGATCGTCCCGGCCCGATCGCGTCGCGGACGTGCCGGGGTCGCTGGATTGGCGCTGACGGCCGCCGCCATCACCATCCTGGTGCTCGCGGAATATCCTCGATCGATCGAGGCGTTGCAGAGCTTCGGTCAATTCTCCAGCGATCGGCTACAGGAGCGACCGGGGGGTGACTTCATGCTCGGCCTCAGGATCCTGCCGGAAATCGGCCGGGCGCCGTCGCCCGGGGCCCTGCGCGGAGACCTGACGCTCATTGACTCGCTGGGATTGGACGCGGTTGAGGTGTACGTCACTCCCTCCGGAACGCAGGGGACCGCACTCGACTCCGTGTCCCGCGCGCTCGACGACTTACGGCGCGACAGCACGCTCATTGTGCTGGCCCTTGGCTACGACGCCGCTGACGGTCGCCTGACGGCCCGTGATCCGTCCGCATATGCGCGCGCGAGGCTCGAGGCCGTGGATCGCGCCGTCCGGCGATTGCGACCAGACGTCCTGCTTCCCGCTCGCGATCCGGCATCGTTAGGTCGCTTGGCGCTTGGCGATTTGCCGGTCAGTTGGTGGACGCACTTCCTTGGCGACGCCGCCGATCGCGCCCGCAAGTTGCGCCCACGCACGCGCGTCGGCGTTTCCATCTCCGCATTCACCGCATTCGACAGTGTCCTGTTTCGTTGGGCGCAGTCGGCGCAGAGTCCCTTGGACGTGGTGGGCTTCACCATCACGCCGTCGTACGGCGGAGGTCACTCGTTGGACGCACAGCTACGCGTGGCTGGTCAGTGGGGACGCGGCGCTGAGCGCCCCATGTGGGTGTTTGCCACCGGCGCCAACCCACGATTGTTCGGCGAAGTCAACCAGGGGCGAGCGGCGTGGGGCGTGCTCAGCTGGGCGACTACTTTGCCGCGCCTGGAAGGCGTCGTGATCGACGGCGCCGCGGACTATGATGCTATTTTCGGTCTGCGCGCTCCCGACGGCCGCTTGCGCTCGGTCGTTGCCACACTCGATCGCGCGCAACGCTCGCTCGCTGAAGCCGCTGCCGTCAGACCCTGATTCTGAACACTCCCATGTCCACGTTCACGTCGTTTCGCCCAAAAGGCCTCACGTTCCTTCGACAGCTCAAACGTCACAACGATCGTACCTGGTTCATGGACCATCGGGCGACGTATGATGAAGAACTGCTGGATCCGTTGCGGCTGCTGGTCGAGGAACTGGATGTGCGTTGCGCCGACTTTGCGCCGGAAATCGTCGGCAATCCGAAGCGCTCGATCTTCCGGATTCACCGAGATGTCCGTTTCTCCAAGGACAAGTCGCCCTACAAGACCCACGTCTCTTTCTGGCTCACCCACGTGCGGGCCGGACACGGCGTGGGTAGTGAGACGCACGGGGCGGGCGCCGGGTACTACGTGCACGTTGAACCTGGTGCGAGTATGGTCGCTGGCGGCATCTGGATGCCGCCGCGGGACCGACTGGCCGCGATTCGCGACGCAATCGCGGAGAACCCGAAGGCATTTGCGTCGACTTTGGCCGACCCATCGTTCAAGCGTCGGTTCAGCTCACTCAGCACGGAAGGCATGCTGAAGCGACTTCCGCGTGGCTTCGCACCCGGGCATCCAGCGGAGCCATACCTGCGCTACGTGTCCTTCACGGTGTCCGCGCCGCTCACCGACGACCAGGTGCTGAACGCGAAACTCCCCGAGCGCATAGAGAAGGACTTTCGCTTGATGCTCCCCTTTGTGCGGTGGCTGAACACAGCCCTCGGGTATCCCCCGGTGGCCCGGCGTTAGGTCACACCTTGCGGCCCGTGCCGCGAACAATGCCCTCGACGTGGCGTTCACGGTGGAAGTAGCGCTGCGCCACCCGTTGTAGGTCCTCCGGCGTCTGGGCCCAGACGCGATCGTCGTACCGCTGCAGCTCCTCCAGTCCCTCACCAAAAAGCCAGGCATCCACCATCTCGGCCAGCTGCGTGCCACCATGCTGCTGGGCAATGGCGTGGGTACCGCTCACATAGCGCTGCGCGCGATCCAGTTCTTCGGCCGTGACGGGGGACTCCACGAGCTTTTCGAATTCGCGGAGCAATCCCTCGCGTGCCACGTCCTCCTTCTCCGGCGACGTCGCGATGTATGCGGAGAAGAGACCGGCCGCGACGCGCTCCGTCGGCGAGGCGTGCACCGTGTAGCATAACGACTGTCGATCTCGCAGTTGATCGAAGAACCGGCCCCCTAGGCCGCTCGTCACCGCCGCAATCAAACGCGCGGCAAAGCGAGTTGGGTCTCGATGCGAAGGCCCGGGGAACAGAAGGGCGAGCGCCGACTGCGCCTTGTCGCGCGTCTCGACCTGAACGAGCGGTTCGTCGGGCCACTCCGGTCGCAGAATCTCCGGTGGATCCGTCAGGCGCAGTGCTCCAAAACGACTCACGGCTTCGGCGGCCAGCACGTCAGGGTCGCCATCGGCCACCACGCCGACCACCCACGCCGCAGGTCGCTCGCGCAGCCACGCCACCACGTCCGACGCACTGATCGCTCGAACGCTGTCTTCGGACCCTATCGTCCCCCGCGCGTAGGGATGCGTACCAAAGGCGGCCTGGGTCGCCAAACGCACGGGATAGCGGAACATGTCGTCGCGCAGCTGCGCCAGCTGCGACAACATGATCGTTCGCTCCGTCTCGATGTCGGCAGCATCCAGACGCGGCGCCTGCACGACGTCCGCGAGCAGCTCAATCGCCAAGGCGATGCGGGGCGTAGGTACGGACAGCGTGAAGCCCAACCCATCACTCGAGACGGAGGGACTAATGCTGCCCCCTAGTAGTTCCGACGCCTCGGCGACCTGGGCCGCTGAGCGACGCTCGGTCCCCTTCAGGGCCACGCGACCGCTCAGCGTGGCCACACCGGCCACGCGAGCCGGCTCGGCAGCTGCACCACCCAACGCGAATACGCCGACGTGCGACACGGCGGCGCCCGGCTTCACCCGCACCAGGATGGGGAGTCCGGTCCCCTCGTGCCGATAGACTCGCACCGCGCCCACCACCTGCGTGGGTGGGGTCGGTCGCACCTGGACGGCTGGCGCGTCAATCGTCAGGCTCCACGCACCCGAGGGCGCGACCGTCGTTGTTGGCAGCAAGGAGCGCGCTTCTTCTGCGGTGGAGGCGACGGGCGCGCTGGTCCGCGGCCGGTGGACCAACATGCCGGCGTCGTCCGCAACCAAGTGCGTCCGCACGGCTTCCCGCAGCTCCGTCGCGGTCACACGCATGGATCGATCGAAATACTCATCCGCCAGCTCCCACCCACCCAAACTCTCCCATTCGGCCAGTACATTGGCCTGGCCATCCATGGTTTCCAGGCGGCGCAACCAGCGGGATTCGTGCACACGACGCGCGCGTTCGAGTTCCCCAGCGGGAATCGGCTCTTGTTGCAGTCGCGTCACTTCGTTCCACATGGCGGCGGCCGCCTGTCCCGTCCGCGCCGGATCGCCTTCGGCGTGGAGCACGAAGACGCCGAGTTCAGTGGGCGTGTAGTTGTAGGCGGAGACAGAGGCCGCGAGTTCTCGTTCGCGCACCGCGCGGTACAGTCGCGAGGCCCGACCGGTCCCCAACACCAGTGCCGCCATGTCGAGCGCCGGCGTATCGGCGTGTCGCGTGCCCGGCGTTCTCCACCCGAAGGCGATCTCGGCTTGGGCGATGTCGCTGGCCAGTTCGCGATATCGAAATCCAGGCGGCGATGTCTCGTGAGGTCCCACCGAACGTTGCGGTTCGCCGGCCGGTAGCTGTCCGTACAGGCGCTCGACGTCCTTGAGTACGACGTCGAGGTCCAGGTCGCCGACGATCGAAAGCACCGTCGTGGACGGGCGATAGAGATTTCGATAGAAGTGCAGCAGGTGGTCGCGCGTGAGCTGACGCAGGCCGTCCTCGCGCCCGATCCTCCACCGCCGGATGCGGTGCACGTCGTGAAGCAGCTCAAACAACGTCTCCGTGGTCACCGCCTCTGGCGTGTCGGCCTTACGTTTGGCCTCCTCGATGATTACCTCGAGTTCGCGTGCCAGTTCGCCAGCGTCGATGCTGGAGTTGGCATAGGCGTCCGCCTGCACCTCCAACGCACGAGCAAAGCCTTCCGACGGAACAACGGCGTAGTACGACGTGTGGTCGTAGATGGTGCCGGCGTTCAGGTACCCGCCCTGCGCCTTGGTCTCGCGCGCAATCTCTCCGACGGCACGTGAGGGCGTGCCCTTGAAGTACATGTGCTCCAGCACATGGGCGATCCCGACGATGTCGTCGGTCTCGTCGAAATATCCCGCCCTGACGTACGTGACGACGGCGGCGACCGGAGCCGACGGGTCGTGTCGAAGCAGGACGGTCAGTCCGTTCGCCAGACGATGGCGGACAACGTCGCGGAACACGTTGGGTGGAAGGGCGAGGGACCGGGACGTGCGCCTAACGCGGCGCGGGCAAGACGGCTTGCGGTGGTGGTGTCAGGCAGCTGGACCAGGCCCCCGGACCCGCGCGTTGGGCGAACCGCTGGGCCTCGTCAAAACGCCCCAACCGCGCCAAGGCACACCCCAGGAACCCCATAGCCAGCTTGTCGTCGGGGTCCACACTCAGGGCACGCACGTAAAAGGCCCGCGCCAGGTCGAAGTTGCCGCGCGCCAGCAGGTACGATCCCATCTCCCGGAGCGCCAGGGGGTTGCTCGGTTCGAGCTCGATGGCCCGCTTAAGCTCTATCGCGGCGCTCTCGAAGTTGCCGTCTTCCCGGTACATCCGGCCTGCATACACGTGCGGCGTGGCAAGGCGCGGGTCGCGTTCCACCGCCAGATCAAACTGGTGGCTTGCCTCGGTTCGCCGCCCCGCCGCGTAGGCTTCCACGCCTTTGCGAACGGCGGCTTGGGCGCTCATGGTGAACTGCCAGCCATAAAAGCCGGCGACCCCCAGCAACACCACCGCCAGCAACGACACCAGCACCCGACCGAGCAAGTTCCGTTTCGGAGGAGGCACCACCTCATCGCGCGTCGACGCGGGCGTTGACCCCGGCGTAGACTGCGCTTCATTGCGCGTCGGCGTCTGGATGGGAGCGGAGTGAATCGTCGATTGGGTGAGTACCGACTCCATTTGGTGGAATCCGACGCGCGCGTTCTGGATGTCCACGCTCTCCGGCGCATAGCTGGTTTCGCGCGCTCGCTCGCACGACGCAGAAAACTCGATTAGGGCGTGAGCCTGATCGAGTGTCAGCAGGTCACGCTGGCGCGCTTCGCGAATAAGCGACTGGCCTGACAGCATGGGAGCGCCCACCAGCGCCCGCAACGCGCGCTCGACACCTTCCCATGCCTCCAAGAGGTCCGCCGCCAAGTCATCGGCGCTGCGCGATTCGTCCAGGCGCGCCATAGCTGGACGGGCAGCATCCAGCGCGGATTGTGCCACACGCTGCCCTCCGGCCGAACCGATCACTTCAGGATGCGGAGCAATCCAGCGTCGGCGCTGCCCCGAATGAAGCTCTCGGCATCATTCGTGGGGATGAGGATGCCAGTCAGCGAAAAGCCTCGGCGCGCCTCATTCAGCATATAGTCCTGCACGGACCGGCCAGCAAACGTCATGTTCGCATCGCGCATCTTCTCGACGATGTCGCCCCACGTCCCCTCGTACGGCCGCCCCTCGCGGGTCATCACGCGGTGCGTGAGCGCGTCGCGACGCGTATCGGCCAACCCCGAGAGCATGCTGCCAAAGAGCTCCAACTGGTTCCGCGCTTCGTTCTGTGCTTCCTCGGCCGCCCGCTGTTCAATCTCGGCGAGCATCTCGTCAATGTCGTCAGGCTCACCCGCAAGCTCGCCTAGGCGACGCTCCCACGTCTTCAGTTCCGGTGAGTCGTCGGAGAGGCGGTGGATGGTCTTCTTCAGCTCCATCAAGCGCCAGATCCCCAACTCGTCCCAGTGATCCTCGGGCGATGAGCGGTCGAGATGATACAGCGCGGCTTCGTATTCTCCACGATCGTACAGGATGTTCCCGAGATAAATCCGCGCCTCGGCATGGTCGCTGTCCAACTGCAGTGCGCGCCGGAGTGTGGCGATCGCGGCGTCATCCTCGCCCAGGCGATGGAGCGAGTAGCCCACCAGTGACACCGCCTCCGCCGAGTCTGGGGAAAGACGAGCGGCGATGTCGAAATACTCCTTGGCGTCACTCACGAGGCCATCGCGGAACAGGGCGCGGCCGATCTGGAGCATCAACTCGACATCGTCTTCGTAGCCGAGTTCCAGCACCCTGCGAAAGGACTTTAGTGCGGCCTTCTCCATCCCGAACTTGAGCAGCGTTTCACCGAGTCCGGCGAGCGCATCTTCGTGCTCATGATCGAGGATCAGGGCTTCCTCAAAGCTCCGCCGCGCCCACGCGAACTCTTCGCGCGCCAGGCGGGCGTAACCAACTCCGATGTGCAGTTCGACGGCGTGCGGGTAGAGGGCGAGCCCTTCATTCAAAATCTGCAGCGCTTCGTCATACTGCCCTTCGTTGTAGAGCTGATGTGCGCGTTCGTCGTACTCTTCTGAGCTCATGAAGGGCGCCGGCATCTCTCGAAGTTCCTCCAGTTCGAGCGTGCTTGCCAATAGTACGTCCCCGCCCGGCGAAAGTTCAACCCACAAGACGGTTACTCCAGTCGGCTCACAGCACTCTCAACGATACAGACGCCTGACGACCGACCAGAGGAACAACGCTCGCCCGATGTCAAAGGTGAGTGCCGCCTAACTCGGTGGCGATTTCCCCGGCCAGCCGCGCGTTCGCTTCCAGAAGCGACAGATTGACCGAGAGCGAGCGTCCGGAAGTGGACGTTTCGACCGCCGCCAGCAGGAACGGCGTCAGTGCCGCGCCCCGAATCCCTGCATGGCGCGCGTGCTCAGTCGCCACCTCAATCGCCTGTTCAACCTCACGTCGACCAAGGGCCGTCGTTGCGGGTGGCGGCTGCACCACGAGAAGAGCCGCGGGGTGTCCCACGTCACGCTGACGCCGAAACGTCGCGACAATTTCTCCGACGCTCTCGCAGCGATTCGGCAGTGAAATGCCGGTTTCCGCGTAGTGAAAGCCGGGCCACTCGCTGGTGCGAAATCCGACGACCGCGACTCCCAGCGACTCGAGCCGTTCAACCGTGGCCGGCAAGTCCAAGATCGACTTTGCCCCGGCGCAGACGACCACGGCGGAGGTACGTGACAGCTCCACCAGATCTGCCGACTCATCGAACGGCGGTTCTCGATGCACGCCACCGATGCCGCCAGTGGCAAACACCTGCACGCCCGCGAGTCGACAGAGCGTCAGCGCCGCCGCTACGGTGGTGGCGCCATCACCGCCGCGGGCCATGACCACACCCAGGTCCCTCGACGAGACCTTGGAGACACCTTGGCGCGCGAGAAAGCGGGCCAGCTCGTCTCCCGTTAGGCCCAACGAAGGTGTTCCAGCGATGACCGCCGTGAAGGCCGGTCTGGCACCGACGGATTCGACGGCGCCGAGCATACGGCGCGCTGCATCCTGATTCGCGGGTATCGGAAGCCCTTGGGCCAGAACCGAAGTTTCCAGCGCCACGATGGGGAGCCCATGGGCCAAGGCGTCTTGTATCTCCGGCACCAGTCGAATCACCGGCACACCCGCACCTCACCGATCGTCCGAAACACGACCGCGAGGTTCCGCGTCACGCCGTTTCGTTTTCGAACTGCTCCGCAAGCCACGTGTCGACCTTCTCTCTCTCACCGGAGGTGTGGTCCCACACCGCGAGGATTTTGATGCGCTCTCCGGCCCACGCGTCAAACCCCTTGCGCGTTCCCTTGCCGACTTCGATCTCGTGACCGTCCTCGAATCGAAGAATGACATTCGGGTACTGTGTATTCTGATACTGCTTCCGAAGCTTCTGCGGGTGCGCTGGCATCTTTCAGTCCTTTGGTGGGAGGATCGGACAAGGCTGCGATGTTAGGTGACGACTTGGCGTTGGCCACTGAACGCGCGCCACTTGTCGTCAGCGAGCGCCTCGTCGATAGCGGCGACCGCGACGTCAAGTTCGTCATCGCGCGTGTAAAAGTGGGGCGCAACCCGAATCCCGGCACCGGGCCGATAGTCGATCACGATATTCCGGTCGAGAAGATACTGCGCCACTTCGTACCCATGGGGAACATCGAACGCCACGGTACCGCCGCGGCGCGCTGGATCGCGTGGCGCGTGCACAGGAAAGCCGCGTTCATCGGCCAGCTCAATCAGTCGTGTCGTTTGGCGAATGCTCTTGGCCCGGATGGCATCGATGCCCGCCCGCTTCAACACCCGCGGACCCTCAATCGCAGCGTACAGTGCGGGAATCACTGGCGTCCCGCCTAACCAGCGATAGGCCGTCGGCGCATACTCCATCTCGCCTTCGAACCCAAACGGACGGGCATGCGCTTGCCACCCCGTCAGCGAGGGAGCGAAGCGTTCCGTCATTTCGGGCGACGCATACAGGAAGCAACCACCGGGCCCACCGCACAGCCACTTCAGCACGCCCCCAGTGAGGAAGTCGGCGCCGATCGCCTTCACGTCCACGGGCATCACGCCCACGGAGTGAAAGGCGTCCAAAGACACGAGCGCTCCCATGCGATGGGCATGGGCGCAGATCGCCGCCACATCCATGATGTACGCCGACTTAAACAGCACATGTGAGATCGCGACGAGCGCCGTTCGTTCGTCGATTGCCTCAAGCAATCGCTCGACATTCACCGACAGACCGTCCTCGCTCGGTACCACAACAATCTCTGCGCCCAACCGAGTGGCTAGCCGGTCGAAGACGTAGCGCACCGAGGGAAAGTCCTGATCGGTCATCACGATCCGGTTGCGGGGCGCGCGATACTCCAACGCCGAGAACACCGTCGCTTGCCCGAGCGACACGTTCGGCACCATGACCACTTCGCCCGTGCCGGCTCCGAGCAGCGGAGCGATCTCGTCGCCGACCTCGACCGGCATCTGCCACCAGCCCTTGCCCCACGCCCGCACGCCCAGCTCCGCCCATGCATCGACGTATTCGGCGAGCCGGTCGGGCACGGTCCTGGGCATGGCACCTAACGAATTGGAAACGAGATAGGTGCTGTGCGCGAGAATCGGGAACTCAGGACGAAACGAGAGGAGGGTATCGGACACGGGCGGGGATCAGACGTCGAGGTCGGGACGCTCTGCGGGACGGCGAGATCGCGCTGGTGGTCGGCGCACTGCGCAAGGTAACCGGTCCGCGGCCGTTGCGCCGCGTAGCCGACCGCATCGGCCTGTGTCGTCCCCGGTGGCCAACGCAGTGCACCATGGCCAACGTGACCGGGGTGATGCGGGCCGAGCGGCACCCGGCTCCGCGCGTCAGCCGGTCGAGGCCTTGCCTGCGTAGACACTTTCCGGCCGCCCGCGCAGATTGCAGCACCTGCCCGCGACGCACGCATGCCTAACGCACAATCGTCCTTGCTCCCGACCGAGTACCGTGAGTGGGCCCCGCCGCCTGTGCTGGCGCACGCCGTCACGTGCGTCTGGACGCGTGGAACCCAAGCACCGGGATCCACCGGGCCACGGACGGTCCTTCCGGACAACAGCGTGGACCTGCTGTGGCGCTTTGACGAGGACGGGACCTTGCACGACGCGGCAGTGATCGGTCCTATGTCGCGACCGCTCACGATTCCCGATGACCACGACACGCAATACGTCGGCGTGCGGTTCAAACCGGGATATGCAGCGGTCGTCTTGCAACAGGAGGTCGGCGAACTCCGCGACGCGCGGGTGGACCTCGACACCCTACTCCCCGGCGCGCAGCACTGGCTCGAGGGTCCCGGCGGCCTGGACGTGCGTGCGGTGGGCGATCGCCTGCAGCGAACGTTAGGCAGGTCGGTGCCCGACGCGCTCCCGCCCACGGCCATACAGCATGCGCTCGAGGTCGTTCATCAGACGCGCGGCGCGGTGCCCGTCGAGTCGTTGGCCCAGACCGTTGGAGTGACCCGACAGCACCTCGCTCGGCTGTTCGAGACGCACATCGGCCTTCGGCCCAAACTGGTCGCGCGTGTCCTACGGCTTCAACACGTCATGACCCTCGCCGCCCGAGCGGCGCGCGTTGCCTCCGCCCGCGCGACGGGACAGGCCGCTCGCGTGTCGTGGAGTGCGCTGGCGCTGGAGGCGGGGTACACTGACCAGCCGCACTTGATCGCGGACTTCATTTCGCTCGCTGGTGTCACGCCTTCGCAGTGGCTGGCTGAGCGCTGACGGATTCCATTTTTCCAAGACACGACGAACACGGCCTGCTAAGATCGGTGTGTCCAACACACCTTCACGTTGCTGGCCCACCTTACGCGCCCAATCGAGCCCTCCCATGCCGACGCCTTCCGTCTCGAAGCTCACCCCCGTTCTGGTCGTTACCGCGATTGAACCCAGCCTCGAGTTCTGGGAAAAGCGCCTTGGTTTCTCCCGAACCGTCGAAGTGCCGCACGAGAATGCCCTTGGATTCGTCATCCTGGTGAAGGACGGCGTGGAACTGATGTTCCAGTCGGCGGCCAGCGTACTGGCCGACTTGGGAAGTTCGGCCGGAGGAGAATCGGCCGCCCTGTTCATCGAAGTTGGTGATCTCGCGGCCATCGAGCAGGCGCTCGCCGGATATCCCCTCACCATGCCGCGACGCACGACCTTCTATGGCATGCACGAAATCGGAGTGAAGGAGCCCGGCGGCCACTTCGTCGTGTTCGCCCAACCGACGCAGTAACGTTAGGCATTCACCCCGCGCCCGCCGGTCACCCAACCCCACCGGGTGCGGCGCGGCGGCGGTGCTTGTCCTGTGATCCGTCGCCCACGTGGTGACCCGATGCCACAGGTTGACGGGCCACGCAGCGAGCCTAGGTTCGTTCCATCGCTCGCGTGAGGGGGAGGTCGTCGTGGCATTCAAACCGCAGTCGCAAGCATGGCCAGGCCACGATGCCGTGTTGTTGGTTCACGGCATCGGTGAGGATCCCACCGCGCCGCGCAGCGAAGCGAATGAGGCACTCCGCAGCGCACTCGGTGACCGCGCCGATTCTTTCGCCATCTATGAACTTCGGTACGACGGCATCAACGACTGGTTTGCCGAGAAGACGCAGCTGGCCGGCTTGGTGCCACAGCTCTTGGGGTTTCTGAAGGGCAAGTTCGGCGGTGACCACCTCGGTGACACCGTGGCCGCGTTTGCCGGTGACGTGATCTGGCCCGTGTTGAGCCTGTCGGCGCGCGCTGCCTTGCGCGAGGCGTTCATTGTCCAGCTCAACAAGATGATCCAGGACGGCCCTCACGCCGCCACCCAACGAATTTCGATTGTCTGTCACAGCATGGGCTGCTTCCACACCTACGAAGCGATCCACGCGGCGTGTGGCGACATGTCGAACCTTATCGGACCGCAGGCCGGCGTGCGGTTGCAGAACGTGATCTTCATGGCGTCCCCCGTCCAGCTGATCAAGAGCGCCGTCAAGGAACTCGGCGTCGTGATTCCCAAACGCACGACGCTTGCCCTGAGCCGGTCTCTGTCCAAACCCGTGGCCGACCTTAACGGCGTCGAAGAACCGTACGTGCTGGGAAAATTCGTGTCGATCACTGGCGCCCTGGATCCCGTTGGCGGGCACCTGTTCCGTCAGAAGTTGGACTGGGCCTACATGGCGGTGCCCGGGCAAGACTCGCTGATCGATGACCAGCATGAAACGAACATCACCAGTCGCGAAGAGCTTATCGCCACGCTGAGCGCGTCGCTTCAAACACGTGAGCGCCCCAACATCACGCTGCAGAACCCGCACGATTGGGTGGCGTACATCGATCGACACCAGACGGACCTGCGCACATGGCTCACTTGAGACTTCGCACAGCCGGGATGCTGTTGTTGCTGTCGACGGTCGCTCGTGCCCAATCGACCTGCCCAGCGACGTCCGTCCCGTTCGCGCGCGTGGCCAGCAGCATTCAACACGCGCTGGTCACGATCGGCGTTCCAGACACGGAACAAGTTCGCACGCGCCTTGATTCCGTTCGCAGTAGGCTCTCCGACGACTTTGCCTACTCGTACAACACCATCGGTCGCGGCTCACAGGGCACCGTGGCAAAGCGCGACCAGAACTGGAAGATGCTACGCGACGCCATGCCAGGTCGCGATGGAGTTTTCCAACGCGTCCTGAACCGGCTCTTCCAGAGCACCGTGCAAGCAGCGATCGACTCGGCGGGCATACGTGACTCGTTGGCGCCCGTCGACGCCATGATGTGCATTGCGCGCGACGTACGCCTGTTCGAGGGGACCGAGAAGCTGCGCCGCTTCGAGAAGAAGTTTGGTCCGGGCAGCGTCAAGTTGAACGGACTGGAGGTCCTGCTCAACTATGGCGCCCAGTTTGTCGCTTGGCCGCCATTGTTCGGCGTGAACGCTGACTTTTCACCACGTCCCTGGGAAATCGTCGCTGCCTATCGAACCACGTACCTCACGGTAGAGAAGACTGGCAGCACAGATACCAAGCGCCGGCCCCAGGCCGTGAGTGTGGCAGAGTTTGGCCTGCGACACTACAACTTTGGAAAAGATTGGGGAGTGGAAGACGCTGGCTGGCTGTCGCGCGCTCTCAAACCCGGCTCGTTTTCGTTAGGCGTTCTGGTAGGCGCAGAAGCGAATGGGGCGCTCAAATACCCGTGGAGCGGGACGGCCCGCGTTGGTCCATACCTGGCATGGGGTGGCTTCAAGGTCGGCTACCTCACCGGGCACGACAAACGGCTAATCGTGTCACGTGAAGTGATGGTGATTCCGTACCTGTTTTAGAGTGCGCGAGCCGCCGCGTCAGCTATGCAGCTGCAACGCGGCCAAGGCCAGTTGTTCGTAGTCCACGACGGCGCGTTCGAGATCGGCGACCCGAACGTACTCATCCATCGTATGCGCGACGTGGATTGAACCGGGGCCGTACAAATAGGGCGTACCCCAGCGCGAGAGCGCGGGGATGTCGGTGGCATACGCTGCCACCGATGTCGCAAAGCCCGGTACGACGCCCAAACGCACCGCGGGAATCGACACGCCTTTCTCGATCGTCACTGCGTCGCCCGCCCAGGCTCGGAACAGCTCAAACACCTGATCCTCATCGCTGACCAAGCGCGCCATGAGTCTGGCTTCTGCCCACGGCGCAACAACATTGTCCGCCACGCCCCCCGAGATCGTTCCGATGTTCACGGTCGTGTCACCAAGCACGGGATCTGAGGGCAGGACCAGCTGCGGGATCGCCGCCAATCGTTCAACGAGGATTGCCGTCGCCGAGCGACCCAAGTGCGGGTAGGCCGAGTGCGCCGCCGTGCCGCGAGCACGAACGATGATCCGCATGGCCCCTTTCGTGCCGACGGCCAGGGTGTTCTCTGTGGGCTCACCGTTGATGATGACGCGGCTGGTGGTGGCGCGCGCATTCGCCGCGTGCGCCCCATCATGCGTTGTTTCTTCGCCCACCACGAAAAGCAGGGCGACCCTTACGCCGCGTTCGCGCAGTCGATGGGCAGCGCAGATCATGGATGCTGCGATCCCTTTCGCGTCGCAAGAGCCCCTCCCGCGGAGCACATCGCCGTCCAGCGACGGCGCGATGTACGGTGGCACGGTGTCCAGATGCGTGGAGAGCGTGACGTCGATACCCTCGCCCGACGACGCCAGCAAGGCGTCGCGCCCCTCCGTGACGGGGATACGTTGCACCTGCCAGGCTCGCTCCTGCAGCAGCGAGGCCATCAGGGTCACGACGGCCGCCTCCTGGCCACTGGTGGAGTCCACGCGCATGAGCTGCAACGCCAGGGCGTCGGGGCGGTCGACGTTCATCGTACCAGCTGGCTCCGCTGAAGACAGATCGCTGTGATACAGCCATGACGGTCAGTACTCATGGCTTTCCCGTGAAGTAGCCTATGGCCTCGCCGACGCTCCATGTCAGCAGCAGCAATGCAACCAGGGGCGACGCCTTCATGAAGGTCGCGAAATTCCCCTTCGTCTGCTGCAACCGCGCCTGCCGAAGGAACAAGACGACGGGAATCAATGGCGCTGCCGCCAAGTACATGAAGCGGCGACCAACCGACTCGGTACGAATGCGGGTGTAGGCAAACAAGCGGCCCCACTGCAGCCGCTCGTCGAGCATCACCCGCAGCGGACGTGGCTCGCGCATCTGGAACACCGCGAACTCAGGCGTCAGGTACAACGCGTCTCCCGCTTGCTGGATCGCCCGGTGGACGACCGGTTCGTGGTAGCGACCCTGCCACAGCTGTCGGGTCGCATCGATGGCGCGGCGCTTGTACGACACATTCACGTCCGTGACCCAATCCCGTTCGCCGGCCACAAAAGGTCGTGCATACCGTCCGAAGTCGCAGAAATACACGGCCCAGTTGAGCAGTCGGTCCGACGCATTCTGGACCGCGCCGCCAATCACCGCGTACGGAAGGCTCGCCTGCAGGCGCATGACCGTCGCCGCCCAGTCCGGTGTCGGCACGCCGCGATCTTCCACGATGCCGATGACGTCACCAGTTGCGGCTGCCAGCCCATGCGACCGACGGCGATCGAAGAGTTCGTGCTGTCCCCGGGCGCCAAGCGGATCGAACTCGGTTGCCACTACGCCCATCGGCAGAAACGTGAACGCGGGAAACCGAGAAGCCAGCGCCTCCATGCCCGTCACGGTCGCGTCATAGGGAACCAGCACCTGAAGGGGTGGCGCCCCCTCCTGCGTCGCCAGCGCCTGCAGGCATCGCTCCAACGTCGCGCCGCCGTCGACGACGGTAACGACGACGGAGAGCGTCACGCGCGCTGGCCCATGACCATCGTCACGCGCGCTGGCATGCCTAGACGTCGCGCGTGGAGAGCACGACCCGATCACCGTCCTTCGTGGATCGGTACACGGCCTGGGCGATTTCATTCGCTCGCAAGCCGGACCATCCGTCCGCCATGCGCGCATCCGTGGCGCCCTGCACCATGCGTAAGAACTCGATCAGCTCATCGTCGAACGACAGCTTACTGGTCGTTTGCCACCCCTTCACCTTTTCGCGCACCATGATCTCGGGGTATCGCTTGACGAGCTTCGTCCGCTTGCCACCTGGTTTGTCCTGCGTGATGAGCAGGTTGAACATCGGGGCGTACGAGGCGCGCACCATGCCGCCAGTCCCGTACACATCCACATACCATCCGTAACCACGCCACTCCGTCCACGTGGTCTGGTAGGTGATGGGAATCCCGTTGGATGTTCGCATTACCGCCACGGCATTGTCCTCAGAACCTGGGACATTCCAGATCTTGCCCGAGGCGAATCCGTACACTTCGGTGACTTCGCCCGCGAGGTAGCGGCCCAGGTCCGTGAGATGGATACCGACGTCCATCATGGCCCCGCCGCCCGACAGGTCGCCCTTGAACATCCAGTCAGCGCGGAAGTTGTGCAGCCCGTCGTGGCCACCAAAGATTCGCACATGGTCCAACGTTCCGATCTTACCCTCGTCCAAGACCTGCCGCAGATACTTGACCGCGGTGTAAAAGCGATGATTGAAGCCGACGGCAAGCGTACGCTTGGCCGCGGCCGCCGCCCGCAGGATGGCCTGGCAACCCTCGATCGAGTTGGACATGGGCTTTTCCACCAGCACATGACACCCGCGCGAGAAGGCGTATTCACACATTTCGCGGTGCAGCGTCACCGGAGACGAGATGATGACGGCATCCGGTTTGCACTCGTCTATCAGTTGTCGGTAATCCGCGTAGGCGGGCACGCGATATTGCTGAGATACCTTGGTGACGGCGACGCGGTCTACGTCGGCGATCCCCACCAATTCCGTGTTCGGGTGATCGACGACCGTCTGTGCGCGTAGGCGCCCAATGACGCCAGCGCCGACCACTGCAAATTTCATCATCCGTGTAAGTTGTTGTGCGGTGTTTTTCCAAACCTAACAGATCGCGAACATGCCCGTCGAGCTTTCCGTCGTCGTCCCCGCTGTCAATACGCTGCTGGATCTCGTGACCTGCCTTGATGCGCTCGAGAAACAGCGGGCCGACGTGACGATGGAGGTACTGGTGATCGTTCGGAATGGCGCGGAAGTGCTGGAAGCCATCCCGCGTCTCTTCCCCGACGTGCGATTGATTCCCGTCTCAGTAGAGACGACGATACCCCAGATGCGCGCAACAGCTTTCCATGCCGCCACGGGGGACGCCGTTGCCGTGATTGAGGACCACGTCATTGTGCCGCCGGGATGGGCTCGCCAAATGCTCGGCACGCTGGCCGAAGGCAAACAGGTTGTAGCGGGGTCGGTGGAAAACGCGGCGACAGAGAAACTGATCGACTGGGCGGCATTTCTTTGCGAATACAGCCACCTGATTCCCCCAATCGCGGCGGGGTCCGTTCCGTGGCTCACCGGCAACAACGTCGTTTATCGGCGCGCGCTGCTGGATGCACACCGCGAGGTCGTTGATGCGGGACGCTGGGAGAATTACCTGCATGACACGCTCAAGGCTGAGGGCGTGGAGCTGTTTTGCCGGCCAGAAATTGTCGTCGGCCACAAGAAGCATTACACCTTCGGCGAGTACTTCACGCAGCGCTATTTCTACGCGCGATCCTATGCGGGGGCGCGTGTGGCTGGCGCCTCATTCCCCCGTCGCATGCTCTTCGGCTTGACAGCGTTTGCCTTGCCGCCACTGCTGCTCTATCGCACCATGACGCGCATCCTGGCCAAGAAGCGGCACGTCGGCACGCTATTCAAGTCGATCCCGCTCATTTCGGCGTTTGTGGTCTCGTGGGGCTTTGGCGAGGTGGTTGGCTACTGGTTTGGCGCGGGGGACTCGCTCCAGAAAGTCTGCTAAGCGGCGGGGCTCGCGGCGGCGAGGTTTGTCTGGCACAATCATGGAAGCTCATCCGGCTCCTGTGGTGCCAAGCGCATCGGCGTGCATCATCGCCGCCGACAGCCACAACCTTCCCTTCCCCTCCCCTGCAATGCGTTCACGTCGACTGATCCTCGCGCTCATCGCGGCCACACCCTCGTTATTGGCCGCTCAGGTTCGCCCCGGCGTCAAACCGGGATGGGAGTGGACCGATGACTCGGCGTTCAAGGTCGTGAACGCGGTTCGAGCTGGCCGATCCCTTCAACCGAAAACGTGGCCCGGCGGCGCGCGCGTCGCCGTCCTGTTCTCGTTCGACGTGGACAACGAGACGGTCTCACTGCGCTTCGGCGAACCGACCATTGGCGCCTTGTCACAAGGGGAGTACGGCGCGCGCGTCGGCCTGCCGCGCATCGTCCGGCTCTTCGACAAGTACCGAATCCCGGTCTCGTACTTCATCCCAGCGATGAGCGCGAAGATCCACCCAGAGGAAGTCGCCCTCATCCAGAAATCAGGCCGCAATGAAATCGCGATCCACGGTTACATCCACGAGATGAACTCCGCGTTGCCCTATGACGTCGAGAAGTCGCTCCTGGAACGGGCCATGGAGTACTGGACCAAGACGTTAGGCCATCGTCCGGTTGGTTACCGCGCGCCCAGCTGGAACTTCTCTCCGAATACAGTGCGGATCCTTCGCGAAATGGGATTCCAGTACGAGAGTTCGATGATGTCGGATGAGAGCCCGTATGAGCTGCTGGAGAATGGGCAACCGACGGGCATTGTCGAACTGCCGGTCGAGTGGATCATGGATGACGCACCCCTCTACAGTCCGCAGGGCAATGCGTATGAATCGCCGCGCGAGGTCGCGAAGGTCTGGATGGACGAGTATGACAAGGCCTTCGAGGAAGGCACGATGTTCGTGCTGACCAACCACCCACACATCTCTGGTCACCGTTCGCGCGTTGTAGCCTTGGAACTGCTCATTCAGCACATCAAGGCGAAGGGGGGCGCCTGGTTCGCCACGCATCAACAGGCAGCCGACTACGTGCGAGCACAGGCCGGAATGAAGTAGCTCGCCGGTGAACCTTGGAGGCACCCGCTGCGCGTGCTGGCAGCGGGTCGCCGACAATCCCACTCGCGCGGGACCAGACTGTTCCTACCGAAGGAAGCGCCGCGCGAGCTGCTCCAGACGATCGTCGCCCGCTGCCTCGGCTTCGGCGCGCAGGCGTTCGACGATCGGCCGCAGCGACACCTCACCCCAGTAGTACCCGGTCGCCTTCTCGGCAGCGCCCGTGATTCCCTCGCGCGCCGCTTCGAGCAGTGCCCGTGCGGCCGCCTCATCGTATGCGGGATCGTCCCGGGCAGGGAGCGCGAATCGCCGCCCGCCATAGGAGTCTTCTCGGTCTTCCGAAACGAACGCTCTGCTCATGCCGCCGGGGAGCCCTCGAACCGTGGAAAGAGGCGCGTGAACACGGCTCACGCGTTCTGCTAGATTACACTGCTGGCTGGACAGTCGCGAGCAATGCTCGGTGTCGCAGCTCCGCGCCCGGGCGATTCTCGACCTTCATCGCTCTTCGTACCCCAGGTCTCCATCTCATGGCCCATCCGAACTCTTTCGGTGCGCGCTCGACTCTCGACGTGGCCGGAACGCGCTACACCATTTTTCGATTGAACGCCCTCACCGCGATCGACGCGAATCGCGTGGATCGCCTTCCCTTCTCGCTGAAGATCCTGCTGGAGAATCTCCTGCGCGGCGAGGATGGTGCGTTCGTGAAGCGCGAGGATGTGGAAGCGATGGCCCGGTGGGATGTGCGCGCGAAAGTTGAGAAGGAAATCGCGTTCCGGACCAGTCGCGTCCTGTTGCAGGACTTCACTGGCGTTCCCTGCGTCGTTGATCTGGCGGCAATGCGGGATGCCATTGTCGCTCTCGGCGGCGATGCCAAGCGCATCAATCCGCTGCAACCCGTGGATTTGGTCATCGACCATTCCGTTCAAGTAGACCAGTACGGGAACGAAGCGTCGCTGCTGATCAACACCGAACTCGAGTTCGAGCGCAACGCAGAGCGGTACGTGTTCCTGCGATGGGGTCAGACAGCCTTAGACAACTTCCGCGTCGTGCCCCCGGGGACCGGTATCTGTCATCAGGTGAACCTTGAGTACCTCGGCCAGGTGGTGTTCACCAGCCCGATCGCCGGCGAACTGCACGCCTACCCCGACTCCCTGGTGGGAACAGACTCCCACACCACCATGATCAATGGTCTGGGCGTGATGGGTTGGGGGGTTGGCGGGATCGAGGCCGAGGCGGCCATGCTGGGCCAGCCGGTGACCATGCTCATTCCAGAGGTGGTAGGGTTCAAGCTGCACGGGCGTCTGCCGGCAGGCGCAACAGCGACGGACCTCGTGCTCACGGTCACCGAAATGCTTCGCAAGAAGAAGGTCGTCGGGAAGTTCGTGGAATTCTACGGGGCCGGGCTGTCCTCACTGTCGCTGGCCGATCGCGCGACGATCGCCAACATGGCGCCGGAGTATGGCGCGACGATGGGCTTCTTCCCGGTGGATGCCGAGACCCTGCACTACCTGCGATTGAGTGGTCGAAGCGAGGCGCAGCTGCAACTGGTGGAAGCCTACGCCCGGGAGCAAGGACTCTTCCGGACCGATGCCACGCCGGATCCTGACTTCACGGACACCATTGAACTCGACCTTTCCACGGTAGAGCCGAGCCTTGCTGGGCCCAAGCGGCCGCAGGATCGTGTACCGTTGGCCGCGTCGAAGGGGATGTTCCGGGAGGCGCTGACCTCAGAGCTGGATCGCTTGGCCCAAGCGGCGGCCAAGAGTGGTGCCAGCGCTGCAGCAGCGGGGGGAGGAACCAGCACCGTGGCCAGTGTCTCCGAAACGATCGAGGCATCGTCCGTGCCCACCGAACTCAATGGGCAGAACTTCCAGCTGAAACACGGGGCCGTGGTGATTGCCGCAATCACCAGCTGCACCAACACATCGAACCCGTCGGTCATGCTGGCCGCCGGCCTGCTGGCGCGAAACGCCGCGAAGAAGGGGCTGACGTCAAAGCCCTGGGTGAAGACGTCGCTGGCACCGGGCTCAAAAGTCGTCACGGAGTATTTCAAGCGTGCCGGGGTGATGGGCGACCTGGAGAAAGTCGGGTTTGCCGTGGTCGGGTATGGCTGCACGACATGCATTGGCAACTCGGGCCCCCTTCCTGATTCCATATCCAAGTCGATCGACGATGGGAAGCTGGTCGTCGCCGCTGTCCTCTCGGGAAATCGCAACTTCGAAGGCCGCGTCAATCCCCAGACTCGCTTCAACTACCTCGCCTCGCCGCCATTGGTGGTCGCTTACGCTCTGGCGGGTCGCATGGACATCGACTTGAACGCAGAGCCGTTAGGTGTGGGGAGTGAGGGCCCCGTATTCCTGCGCGACATCTGGCCGTCGCCAAAGGACGTCGAGGACGAGGTGCTGCGGTCAGTAAAACGCGAGATGTTCCAAGAGCAGTACGCCGACGTCTTTGCGGGTGACACGGCATGGCAGGCCCTCGAGGTTCCTACGGGCGACCGATACTCGTGGAGCGAGACGTCCACGTACGTGAAGCACCCGCCGTACTTCGTGGGTATGGCCAAGGAAGCTCCAGGCGTCGCACCAATTGCCAATGCGCGTGTACTGGGAATGTTTGGCGATTCCATCACCACAGATCACATCTCGCCGGCAGGTTCAATCGCCGAAAAGAGTCCGGCGGGGCAATGGCTCGTGGCGCAGGGCGTCACGAAGAAGGACTTCAACTCGTACGGCGCGCGCCGCGGCAATCATGAGGTCATGATGCGCGGCACCTTCGCCAACATTCGGCTGCGCAACGAGCTGGCCGGCGGCAAGGAAGGCTGGTGGACGGCGACGGCCCCTGGGTCGGAACCGGTGGCCCTTTTCGATGTCGCCATGGAGCGGAAGGCGAATGGTGTGCCGCAATTGATCATTGCCGGCAAGGAA
This sequence comes from Gemmatimonadaceae bacterium, assembly GCA_046327745.1. Classification (GTDB taxonomy): domain Bacteria; phylum Gemmatimonadota; class Gemmatimonadetes; order Gemmatimonadales; family Gemmatimonadaceae; genus JABAQJ01. Next base: position 53,755 of record JAXLXV010000017.1, read on the forward strand.
TATGGCACTGGATCCTCGCGTGACTGGGCGGCCAAAGGGACGGCCCTCCTTGGCGTGCGGGCGGTGATCGCCGAGTCGTTCGAGCGCATCCACCGGTCCAACTTGGTCGGCATGGGTGTGCTGCCACTTGAGTTCACGGACGGTCAGACCCGACAGACGTTGGGGCTGACGGGCTTCGAGACTTACACCATCGACGGGCTGTCAGATGGGATGAGTCCCCGGGCGCAACTCACGGTGCTCGCGAAGTCCTCTGACGGTCGCGAGCAGCGCTTCACGGTACGGTCTCGTATCGATACGCCAGAGGAACTGAACTACTTCCGCCACGGTGGCATCCTGCCGTACGTCTTGCGGCAGCTCGCTCGCAAATAGGGCACCGCGTGGCACGACGATGCTGCGTCATTGCCAACCCCGCATCGGGTGGTGGGCGCGGAGGAAAGCTCATTCCCGCGGTCCGCGAGGCCTTCGCGGCCGCGGGGGTCACGGACATCCGAATCACCACCCGCCCCGGTGAGGAACGTGTCCTCGCCCGGACTGCCGCAGCCGAGGGCATCGATACCATCGTCGCGTTAGGCGGCGATGGCACGTGGGGGAACGCGGCCGGTGGCATCCTCGAATCGGGGTGCGATGCCCGCCTGGCCATGGTGGCCGCCGGCACCGGGAACGACTTCGCCTTCGCGACCAATGTGCCGGCCCGTGAAGTCCAACGTGCCGCGGCCATCGCCGTCGGTGATCACGAACGCCGAGTGGACGTTGGACGAGTCAACGGAACGATCTTCCTCAACGTCTGCGGATTCGGGTTCGATTCCGCCGTGTTGGCAACCAGCCACAGTCGTACGTGGATCTCTGGACACCCGCGCTACCTGATTACGGCGGCGCAGAAGCTCTTCACGTATCGTGGGACACACGCGGCACACGCGCTGGACGGCGCCGAACCAGGTGAACCCGAGCGACTGTTGTTGCTGACGATCTCCAACGGTCCGCGCTTTGGCGGTGGATTCCTCATTGCACCGCAGGCCGTGGTGGACGACGGCGCCTTTGATGTGGTCGTGGTGCGCGACGCATCGCCCGTGCGCCGCATGGCGTTGTTTGCCGGTGCCACCAAGGGCACCCACGTGCGTGCACCCGAGGTCCGCGTCTATCGGAGTGCCAAGGTGCGGCTGCGCTTCGCGGTTGCACCTTGGTTCGACGCCGACGGGGAATTGCATCAATCGTCAACGCCGGAGTTGGCGATCGACTGCCTCCCCGCTCGCCTCCGCCTGGCAGTGCCCCTACCAACGAACCAATGAAATGACAAAGGGCGGAGCTTGCGCTCCGCCCTTTGACCCAGCCGATCTGCGGTTATTGCCTCGGCACCTTGTTCACGTCGACCTTCTGACCGTAGATCGCGCCGAGCACTCCACCCGCGGCAGCACCGATCACCGCACCCTTGAGGCGATCGCGGCTCGAGGCCATCCCGATGGCGGCTCCAGCGGCTGCACCGAGAATGGCATCACGCTGCGTGTTCCGCTGCGGCTCGACCGCCCCAACCGAACCACCGTTCCCGACGCTCGACTGGCTGGGCGCACGATAGATCCGAGGCGCCTGACGAGTTGCCACTGGCACCGGCGCGGGATAAGCCGGCATTCGATATTGAGCGGGCTGGTACACGGGGCGACCATACGCGTCGTATCCCAACTCGACCTGCGAAACGTACGGCTGCGCCATGTATGGTTGGGCCTGTGAGGCCAGCGAGAGATCCTGTCGAAGTCCATCGTCGACGCGGGGAGATTCACTCGAACCACAGGCCATTGCGAGCGCGACTACGGGAAGTGCAACAAGACGAGAGAATCGCATGACGCCTCCAAGCGAGGGGGATCGCGGAGACGCGCGTGCCGCATGAAGGAAGGGGATCCGCATACGACCCACGCGCTCCGGCGCGGTCCTTTTATGCACCGTCTGTGCCCCTGCCCAATCGTTGGTATTACGTCACTTGGCTCATCTCCTGTCCTTCTCGTGGACAGCGCACTGTCCATAGGGTGAGACTGGACGCGCGATGAGGCGTTGCGATAAGACGTGTTCGAAGACATTCTTTTTCATCACTTCACGAACGGTGCTCATGAACTTGCGTCGTCCCTGGTTGCATGGGGTCACCTCATTGGCCGTTGCCCTCGCCGCAACCTCTCTCTCTGCCCAGCAGCAGCCTGGCCAACTTACGGTAGGTCCGGCCGTGGGCGACCTGGCGCCCGATTTTGAGTTCCAACCGCTCACACGCTGGGGCGCGGTAAAAGAGCGCATCAAGCTTTCCGACTTGCACGGACAGGCCGTGGTGCTGGCGTTCTTCCCGAAGGCCAGGACCAAGGGTTGAACGATCCAAATGGAGGCGTACCGTGATCAGTACGCCACGCTCTTCAATAACGGCCACGACGTGACTGTCATTGGCATCAGTGTAGATCCGGACACCGCGTTGCTCGCTTGGGCTAAGCAGGCGTCGTTCCCGATCGCGTTTCTCTCGGACGCCGACGCCAAGGTCAGTCGGTTGTACCAGGCTTACAGCGAAACGAACAAGATGGATTCGCGCCACTTGTACGTGATCGATAAGACCGGGCATATCACCTACAAGACGGCCTTCCGCGTGATGGCAGCGGACGCCTATTCCGAATTGGATGCGGCCGTCGACAAGGTTGCTCCCGCCGCCCCGAAGGAAGGCTCATCGTAAGCGGCGCGCTGTGACCCAAAGTGTCGTGCCCCGGACGCTCGGCGCCGGGGCACGCGTGTATCTCGCCCCATGAACTTGGACGCGCTAGAAGAGGTTTTTCGTTCCGTGCTCGCCGCGGTGGAGCCCGCGCCACTGACTCGCGCGGCTGTCGCCAGCTTGAACTTTAGCGACGAGCCGATCGCCGTCCTTGCGGTAGGAAAGGCAGCCCGAGCCATGCTTGTTGGCTGTGTGGAGGCACTCGAGCACGTGGGTGCCACTCCGGTGGCCATGCTGGCGGTTGGAGCGACGGACGAGGGTCCGTGCCCTGCTGGCGCGGAGGTGCTGACCGGCGACCATCCCCTCCCCGGTGCGCGCTCGTTGGCCGCCGCGGCGGCGATCGACCGATGGCGCGAAGGGATTCCAACGGACGCGCGCGTGCTGGTACTTCTGTCGGGGGGAACCACGAGCCTCATCGCCGCACCTGTTCCCGAGATACCCGCGGCGGACATTCCACCGCTCTTCGATCAGCTGCATCGGTCGGGCGCCGACATCATGAGCATGAACGCGGTGCGCAAGCGGGTGCTGCGCCATGCGGCTGGGCGATTGACGGTAGCGTTGGCCCCACGACGGATCGACTTGTTGATTGCATCCGACGTCTTGGGAGACGATCCAGCGTTCATCGGCTCGGGGCCTTGCACGCCCGACTCACTGACGGCGGGGAAGGTCATTCGGATGCTCGAACGTGTGGGTGCGGCGGAGGCCCTTCCGCCGACGGTTCGACACTACCTGGATGACGTGCACCACAAACGAATCGCAGAGACGCCCAAGCCCGGCTCGGCGGTGTTTCGAGCGGTGACGACGCGCATCCTCGTCTCCAATCGAACGGCCGTTGAGGCCGCAGCTGCCGCCGCGTCGCGTACCGGATTCGACCCCGTCCGCGTGATAGCCCAGCCGCTCAAGGGTGAGGCTCGCGCCGTTGGCACGGAGCTCGGGTCACGTTTGGTGGCATGGCGCCAGCAACTTGCTGCGGGCGGGACCTCACCGCAGTCCATCGCCTGCACGGTGGCTGGCGGCGAAACCACAGTCACGTTAGGCGCTGGCGCCCATGGGCGTGGTGGCCGTTGCCAGGAGATGGCATTGGCCCTTGCCCGCGAGTTGCATCGGCTGCGGCCCCGTTCGGAGACGATCCGCGTGTTGGTCGCCGGGACTGACGGCAGAGATGGGCCGACCGATGCCGCGGGTGCTGTTGTGGACGCCACGACCTGGTCACGGATCGGGAACGCAGGCCGGCAGCCAGATCGTGACCTGCAAACGCACGACGCGTACGCCGCCCTGGATGCCGCCGGTGCGCTGCTCCGCACCGGACCAACGGGCACCAACGTCAACGATGTCGTCATCGCGTGCGTGTCGCCCGCCTCCACTGCCTAACGCGAGTGACGGCCGTCTGACTCGGCCGGCGGTGGCGGCGCCCATTCCCTTGCCGCCTCGTCAGCCCTACGTTTCGCACATGCCGAAGCCACCCTTCATCGTAGGCGTCATTCAGGAAACGGCCGGAAGCGATCGCGCCGCCAACGTGGAGCGCCACATCGCCCGCATCCGCGAAGCGCACGCCGCGGGCGCCCAGATCGTGTGCCTTCAGGAACTCTTCAATGCACCGTACTTCTGCAAATCCTTGAAGATGGAGTGGTTCGACATCGCGGAGCCGATTCCCGGGCCCACGGTGGAGCGCCTGCAGGCGCTGGCACGTGAACTCGAAATCGTGCTCATCATCCCCATCTACGAGCGCCAAGCCGCGGGATTGTACCGAAACAGCGCCGCTGTGGTGGACGCCGACGGAACGCTACTGGGCACCTACCGCAAGATGCACATCCCGCACGACCCGCTCTTCGAGGAGAAGTACTACTTCGCCCCGGGAGATACCACGGACGTGCCGCCGGCCGTTGCTGGCGCGACGCGCACCTCCAACGGGTTTCGCGTCTTCAAGACTCGTTATGCGGATATTGGAGTGCTCATCTGCTGGGATCAGTGGTACCCGGAGGGCGCCCGCATCACCGCCTTGCTAGGTGCCGACATCCTGTTCTACCCGACGGCCATCGGCTGGCACCCCGCGGAAAAGGCGACCTTCGGCGCCGATCAAGTGACCGCGTGGCGAACCATCCAGCGCGCACATGCGATCGCCAACGGCGTGTTCGTCGCCTCGCCAAATCGCGTCGGGTTCGAGCCGGAGCCAGGCACCGATGGACTCGAGTTCTTCGGTCAGTCGGTGATCTTCGATCCCTTTGGGCGCATCCTCGCGGAAGCGGGCACCGAACCAGGTGTCGTGATCGCTCGCTGCGACCCCGCGCGCATTGAAGACACGCGACGCAACTGGCCCTTCCTTCGTGACCGGCGAGTCGATGCCTATCAAGGCATCCTCGCTCGCTACCTCGGCTAGTCTCGCGCGACCAGTCGCATCGCACGCCGTGCACCCAACGGCGAGCGCCATTTCGCACCTCGAACGCACCCTCACGTGACTACTCCGCCGTATCGGATGCCCGCCGAATGGGAGCCGCACGACGCAACCTGGATCGGTTGGCCGCGCCATGAACCCGATTGGCCCGGAAAGTTCGAGACCGTTCCATGGGTCTATGCAGAGATCGTACGCGTCCTGCACGCCTTCGAGCGCGTCGAGATTCTCTGTCACGATGAAGCGGTGAAGGACGATGCCCGTCGGAAACTCGACGCGCACGGTTGCAACCCGGATCGTTACCGGCTCCATATCGTGCCGAATGATCGCGTCTGGCTGCGCGATAGCGGTCCCACCGCAGTACACGACGCCGAGGGCCAGGTAGCGCTGGTGCACTGGAGCTTCAACGCCTGGGCCAAGTACGACAACTTCGCGCTTGACGCAGAGGTTGGGACGGCCGTCGCCAGGCTCACCGAACTGCCACGGCTGACGCCGGAGCGTCCCGACGGGAACGGGCGCGTGGTATTGGAGGGAGGAGCGATCGAAGTCTCGGGAACCGGCCGCATGATGGTAACCGAGGAATGTTTGCTCTCCGATGTGCAGTCGCGGAATCCGGGGCTGACGCGCGACGGGTACGAAGAGGTATTCCGCGACGCGTTAGGCATTCGGCAGACCATCTGGCTGGGCGAAGGGTGCGTGGGGGACGACACCCACGGCCACGTGGACGACATCGCGCGATTTTCCGACGCCGATACGGTGCTGCTCGCCTTTGAAGAAGACCCCGCCGATGAGAATCACGCGCGCTCTGAGGACAACCTGAGTCGCTTGGTGTTGTCGTCAGGCGATCCTCTGCGTGTGGTGAAGCTGCCGTATCCCCGTCCGGTAATGATGGACGGCGTGAGGCTGCCGGCGTCGTACGCCAACTTCTACATCGCGAACGGCTGCGTGGTCGTGCCCACGTTCAACGATCCAAACGACCGCGTGGCCCTGAACACCATTGCCGTGTGTTTCCCGGACCGATCCGTCGTCGGCATTCACGCCGTGGACCTGGTGTGGGGACTCGGGACGCTGCATTGCCTGTCGCAGCAGCAACCCGCGCGAGCACCCTAACGCCCTCAACGCAGGAACGGCGGCCAAGATTGGCCGCCGTTCTCATGCTTCCGCCAGCGTTCTGCTAGCCGCAGGACACCAGGTACCCGGAGAAGTGCCATACCGGGAATTCCACGGTCCAGTCGTTCAGGTTCAGCAGGCTGCGGATCGATTCGTCAACCGTCCCCTGTCGCCTCAAGAGATCCAGCTGGTCGCTGTTCTTGAAGTACCCCCCGTTCAAGCGAAATCCCGGAAGGAACAGGGTCTTTCGAAGGTCCTGCCGCAGCGTGAGCGGCTGGTTGAACTTCATGCCATGCGGCTCAAACTCGTAGGCCACGGACAGCCCCTTCAGCGCCGTCACCTCGAATTTCACGTTCGTGCTCACCGCACCACGCGGTACCACCAGCGTCAGGCCAGTCTGCGGTATGGCCAGTTCGCCGCCCGCGGGGCCAATGACGGCCGACGCGTGGATGTCGGTCAGCTGCGGCAGCTTGCCCAGAATGCTGATGACGTTTCCAAGCGGCAGACTGCCGGTGACGGTGCCCAAGAGTCCATTGCTCGGTGTGGTCGCGGCCCCCTGGGCACTCACCGCGTTTTGTGACAGATCCGGCGCCGTCGCTCGGCCGGCATCGGTGCATGCAGTCGCTACCGCAACGGCAGCAGCGATCAGCGCCGAGATCTTTCGGGAGAATCGATTCATAAGAAAGGGGTGCTGAGGACAGGTGCGACGATGGACACCCCTTCCTTAGGCAACACAAATGCCCGAGCTGCTTTGCGGCATTACTCACTAAATCGCGAACTGCCGTGAGTCGAAGCGCCCGAATACATCGGCGTCCATGACCGGATTTCTCGACCCCATCGGACAGCCTGACCGACTAAACCGTTGGCTCCTCAGCGAGTTAGGCCAGTCAATGAAAACGTTGCACGGGGGCTTTGAGAAAATACCGTGCAATGCGCAAGGATTCTGGCAACTCGCGGTGACTCTGCGCTCGCGGCTTCTCTGCTCAGTGGCTGGCGGACTTTCGGCGGCGCGTTCGCTGATTCCGGCGCTCGCATGGAGGAGCGCGTGAACATGCTGGTGCCCTTCGCGATCCTTACGGCGTGACCAGCGACGCCGACCCGCGGCCTGTGCCCCCGCCGCGCGACGATCCGGCGACTGCAACCAGCCGCTTAGCCAGTGGCCGGAATCCGGCGAGTTCGGCGGCGCGCCGAGACTCGGCGACTAGGTCGTAGGGAATCGCGCATCCGGCGTGGGCCAGGGCCGGCACAGCGTCCGCCGACAACCATAGTGAGCCGTACTGATCGTCCGCTGCTGCACGTAGCGCGCGATTCAACGATGCGATCGCCGCCGCAGCGTCGCCGCGTGATAGCAGGAAACGAACAAAGAACGCCTCGACGAGTTCGCGTCCTTGGAACCAGCCCGCGCCGTGGGTATCGCGTTCGGCCAGCAGCTGCTCATACACCGACGTTGCTTCGGCATTGTCGCCCATGGCGAGCGAAGAGAGCCCGGCGCCCGCCAGCGCACCAATTCGAACGTCGGGCATGCCGAGTTCCGACGCGAGCTTCACAACATCTCGGTAGCGTTCCAGGGCCGCGGCCGGATCGCCCTGCTCGTGCACCAGGTTGGCGAGGTTGTACATGGCAGCCAGGCGGCGCGGTTCACTCTTCACCTTGGTGAACTGTCGTAAGGCGCGCTGGAATTGTTCGGCCGCCGCATCGTACTCGCCGTGCTTGAGCCGGAGGACGCCAAGGTTCAACGCGGCAAGTCCGGCGACTTCGGCAATGTGAGACGCTTCAGCCAAGTCCGCCGCTTCGCGGTACGAGAGTTCCGCATCGGACGTATCGCCAAGCCGCGCGTACGCGATGCCGGCGTTGACCATGCAGCGAAGCTGGCCAAACTTGTTGCCGATCGTTTCGTAGAGTCGCTGCGCCGTGACAAAGTGGGACAGCGCTTCGTTAGGCACCTGCTCCCAGAGCGTGGTGCCGAGTCGCATCTGGGTCTCGGCCCGCAGTTCCAGGTCATCGAGCGTCTCGGCCAGCACATGTGCGTCCCGGGCAAGGCGATGGGCTTCGCGCCAGTCGTTCAGGCGTGAATGGGCATCGGACACGATGGTGAGAAGCGATACGCTATTGCGCATGTCGCCGGCCGTGCGCGCTTCCGCCAGGAGTTGCTGTGCACCTTCCAGCGTCTTGGCGATCGGCTCGCCTTGCAGCGCGCGAAGCTCCAATCGTGTTCGCGCGACACTGATACGCTTTTCCAGGGTGAGCGCGACGTTGTCGTCGGCCAGCACCTGATCGCAGGTTCGCTCCGCTTCCTGATACTGCCCGCCAATGCGTGCCACGGTGATGAGCTGCAAGCTGGCAGCGACACGCTGTTCTGGCGTGGACGCGTGCCTCACGGCGATCCGAAAAGACGCCACGGCGTCTTCCAGTGCGTAGACGCTGGCGGCCCGCTCGCCGGCCAGCAGGGCGAAGCGGTAGGCGTTGGGACTATCGCCGCCGCGCTCGTACAGGACAGCGATGGTGACGACCGAGTCCGGACGACGGCGCTCGAAGACTTCGGCGAGCCGGCGATGCGCCAGCTGCAACCGCCGAGGGTTGGAGGTCTTGCGTAGCGCGTCCGCCAGCAGACCGTGAACAAAGGTGAACTCGTTCGGCTCCTCGGGCGACGCCGGTTCGATCACGCCCACCGCCACACCCTCGTCGATGGCGTCCAGCATCTGGACTTCCGCGACCTCGGCAGCCTCACGCACGATCGCCGCGTCGAACGTGCGGCCGGCGGCGGCGGCGAGAGTAAGCAGCTTGGCCGCTGTGGGGGACAGGCGACCGAGTCGTCGGGCGAGCAGGTCTTCCACCGCGACCGGCAGCTGAAACTCGTCGACCGAGTTCCATTCCCACCGCTTGCCGCCGTACCAGATGGCCCCGTCTTCAAAAAGGGAGCGCATCACCTGCTTGACGAAGAGCGGATTCCCCTCCGTATAACGATAGAGGAATTGGGAGACGTCGGAATCGATGTCTGCCTGATGGAGGACGTCGGCGATCCACCGGGTGACTTCCGCCGGCAGGAGGCGGGCTAGGCGCAGTTCGGCGTAGCGCTCGGAACGGGATAGCCGCCGGCGCTGCTGCGTGATCTGCATGGCGTCTTCTTCGCGCAGCGTTAGGCAGACCAGGAGCCGGGCATCGTCCAGTTGGGCCACGACGTGTTCGAGGGCGTCCCACGACGCGGCGTCACCCCACTGCATGTCGTCCAGCACAAGCACGAGTGGCCGCCGCGTCGCCGCGGCACGGACGTAGTCGGCAATCTCGTCGAGCAACGCGTACTTGTTGCCGATCCCTGACGGCGATGGCACGCTGGGATCTTGCAGCTCGGGAACCAGGCGTCCCAGTTCTTCCCACCGCCGGGCGGGGACAATACCCAGTCCATGGATGCCGGCGATGACGTCAGCCCAAGGGCCATAGGGTGGACGGACGTCAGCCTCATGCGATCGTCCGATCACCATCACACCCGTACGCAGCCGCACTTCGGGGGCGAGCCGCTTCACCAGCGTTGTCTTACCGATGCCGGCCTCACCGACAATGGAGACGATTCGGGCGTCACCACGCAGCGCCGATTCCAAGTGATCCAGAAGGGTCCGCAGTTCCGACTCGCGGCCGACAAAGCGCTCGATGTCGAGGCGTGGCTTCCCCTCGGTAGATTCGCCGGCGAGTGAGACGGCGTTGCGCCCGCGGAGCTTGGAGTCGTACAGCGCACGGTCGGCCACCGCAAACAAGGCCTCGAACGTCTTGCCGTGTTCGGGTGCCAAGGCAATGCCAATCGACAGCGTGACGGAGACGCTTCCTTCTTCGCTTCCGCGCAAGGGAATCCGAAGTCCGTCTACCGCCAGCCGCAACCTTTCCCCGATGGCCTGGGCCTCGACCGCGGTCGTGGCCGGCAGCAGCATGACAAACTCGTCGCCAGCGTAGCGGCCGACGATATCGTCGGCACGACTCACCTTCGCCAGCTCGTCGGCGACACTCCGCAAGACGTCGTCGCCCTGCAGGTGGCCAAACGTGTCGTTGACGTTCTTGAAGTGGTCGACGTCGATCACGGCCAGGGCGACGCTCGAGGCATTCGCTGCCTGCAGAGCCGCCGTGGCGCGATCCGTGAACGTGCGACGCAACCACAAGCCCGTGAGTTCGTCACGTGCCGGGGAGGCGGACGCCGCGTCAGCTGGCTGACTCTCGGGGCTGGGGCGCCGGACCGTCGGTACGGCGCGCGCGGTCACGTCCTCGCGCATCACGTCCTCGAACAGCGCGAACAATCGCGGGTCGAACTGGCGGCCGGCGTCCCGGGCCATCAGCTCCATCGCTTCCTCGTGCAACAGCGCCCGCTTGTAGCTGCGCTCCGTCGTCAGGGCGTCGTACACGTCGGCGATGCACACCACGCGTGCCGTCAGCGGGATGTCTTCGCCGGCCAAGCCATCGGGATATCCTGATCCGTCCCAGCACTCATGGTGCGATCGCACGATCGGGATGACGTCCCAGGGAAACTCGACATCGGAGAGCAGTTGCACACCCGCCAGTGGATGCTGCTTGACCAACGTCCACTCCTCTGGCGTGAGGCGGCCTGGCTTGTTCAAAACTTCTGGCGGGATGATCAGCTTCCCCACGTCGTGCAGCAGCGCGCCGATGCGGAACCAAAACAAGGCGACGTCATCCAGGCCCGCCCGCTGGGCGAGCCGCCCGGCGACGTCGGCCACGCGCTCGCAGTGACCTTGCGTGTAGCGATCCTTGGATTCGGTCGATTCTCCCCAGCGGCGGGCAACTTCCAGGAAATCGGCTTCGAGCTGCCGGGTGCGGCTCATGATGTCCGCAACGTCGCGATTCGCCCGGAGCTGGGAGAACAGTCGGTGGGCGCGATTGAGCTGCTGCAGGGTGTCGCGATTGCGTCCCTGACGACGGTACAGCAGGGCCGATTCGCGCGCTACTTCGGCGATGAGCAGGACGTTGTGTCGCCGGGCCGCGATGTCGGCGGCGTGCACAAAGAAAGCCTCGGCATCTTCCAGCGCATTGGTATCGCGAGCCACCACGCCGGCCAACTTCAGGGCTTCCGATTCCGCATTCGAGTCACCGCGCGCCTGCGCCAACTCGATCACTCGCGCGCACTCGCTGCGCGCACGGCCGTAGTCCTCACGACCGACGTGGACGGCCGTCAGGTTCACCTCGATTTGTGTCTCGATGTCGTGGTGATTCTCGCTAGCCGCGATCTGCAGCGCTTCGCGATACGCCGCTTCGGCCTCGGGCCACTTCTCCATGCGGGTGTACAGCATGCCGAGGTTGTTCAGCGCGATGCAGGAATCCCGTTGCAGGCTGAGTGCCCGATAATCCCGCAGCGCGCCCCCGTAGTACAACAGCGCTTGCTCAAGGTCGCCTCGCACGCTGGCGATGACGCCGAGGTTCTGGGCGGTCATAGCCGCCAGACGGGTGTCTCCGACGAGCGTAGCCTGGTCACGGGCCAACAGGTACAACCGACGCGCTTCATCGAGGTCGCCACGACGCCAGTGCACGATGGCGTGCAGGTTCAACGCATGGCCAAGCGCGACATGGTCATCATCCAGCTCGGCGGCCGCGGTGGCAGCCTCCAATACGTCGGTGGCCTCGTCGAACATCGCGTCGGCCTGGTACGTCCGGGCGATCCACCGAAGGATGTTCGACGCATGTGACGTGGACGAGTCGGGGCTCGGCGTGCGGAGCGCCTGCTCAAACAAGGCTCGCGCCTCGGCGCGCCGCCCTTCTCGCTCCATTTCATGCGCCTGTTCGACCAACACCGACGCGCTCTTCGTGGCGGATGCGTCGCCAGAAATGACGGTGCTATCCACAGTCACGACCCGATCTGCCGCCAAGGGTCCAAGACCGTCGACGGCAGCGCCGAGCGCTCAGTTGACGAAGCTGCATGTCGTCCGTGAAATGGATGAAAGGCCGGGCACCCCGGGTGCCGTCGCACGCGGGATCGCTACCCATTGGATGACGATGCTCCGTGGTGGCAGGACACACTTTAGCCCGGTTGGCGCGTGGCGTGAGCAGTCTCACATCGTCATATATCAGTTTCGGACGCTCTGCCGGGCGCCGACAGTCGGCTTCATGGTCACTTCACGAGGAACACATGCACGTGATTCGCTTTCGGACGTGGGCGGCGGCCGTTGCGCTAGGCACGGCGTTTTTCGGGATGGGCGGTTGCCAGAAATCAGGCGAGCCGGGCGCTGGAGCCGCAGGACCGGATGGGGGCACGGTGATTGTCGCTGCTGCCGCGGAGGCTGAGACCCTGCTGCCCCCATTGGTGCAGACGACGGCCGCGAAGCAGATCGTCGACCTGGTCTTCGATTTTCTCGCCGACATCGGTCCGAACCTGAATACGGTGGGCGACGCGGGGTTCACGCCTCGGTTGGCGTCTTCTTGGGATTGGTCCGCTGATTCCAGCGCCATCACCTTTCACGTGAATCCGAAGGCGCGTTGGCACGATGGCCGGCCGGTCACGGGCGCCGACGTGGCTTTCAGTTATGACCTGTCGGCCGATCCGGTGGTTGAGTCATACATCCGAACGAACTTGCCGGCGATGGACTCTGTGCGGACGCCGGATTCCCTGTCCGTCACCTTCTACTACAAGAAGAAGACGCCCGAGCGGTTCTACCAGCTCGTGTACAACCTGTGGATCCTGCCGAAGCATCTGCTGGACACCCTGGATCGCAAGCAACTCGCCTCGTCGGCATTCGCCCGGAATCCGGTGGGTTCGGGACCCTTCAAGTTTGCGCGATGGGATGCGCGCAGCGCCATTGAGGTCGACGCCAACACCGAGTATGCCCTCGGTCGCCCGCACCTGGATCGCGTGGTGTTCGCTATTTCCGGCGACTTGGGCACGGCGGCCAATCGTGTTGCGGCTGGCGAGGCCGACGTTGTGGAGATGATCCGACCGGAGACGCAGGACGTCCTGGCGAAGAGTGGCAAGGTTCGCTTCCTGAGATACGGCGGCTGGGATGCGTTTTACCTGGCGTTCAACCTGAGGAACCCAGCCAACCGCAATGCCCCACATCCCATTCTGGCTGACCGGGGGGTTCGTGAGGCCATCGCGATGGCGATTGATCGGCCGGCTGCAGTGCGCAACGTGTTCGACACGCTCGCGACGCTGATGGAAGGCCCCTTCGTGCGCGCTCACTTCTCGGCCGACACCTCCTTGCACCAGCTGCCGCATGACTCGGTGCGGGCCATGCATGTCCTGGATTCCCTGGGGTGGAAGGACACGAACGGCGACGGCATCCGAGATCGCGGCGGCAAACCGTTGCGGCTGGACGTGGTGGTTCCGTCCACCAGTTTGGCGCGCCGCCGAATGGCGGCGATCATGCAGGAGCAGTGCAAGAAGGTGGGTATCGACATCACCGTGCGCGAAGTTGAGCCTGCCGCGATGTCGAAGATGATGAACGAGGGAGCCTTCGATGTCGTGATCAATGGCTGGCACTTCGATCCGAGTCCGGCTTCGGTCAGCCAGAGTTGGGGCGCCAATGACCTCAACACCAATTCGAACATCGGTCGCTACAAGAACGCTCACGCGGACTCGTTGATGAAACTGGTGGTCGAAGAGCCGAATCCAGCCAAGGCGCGGGCCCTCTACGCCGAGATTTACCGGACGATCGTGGCCGATGTCCCCGCCGTCTTCCTCTGGGAGCTGACCGGCAACGCCGCTGTGCAGAAGCGCATTGACGTTCCCTCATTGAGGGGAGATGCCTGGTGGGCAACGATCCCCAAGTGGAGCGTGCCAGCCGGACAGCGGATCGATCGCGACAAGGTGGGTCTTCCGGCTAAGCCGTAGCGCGGTGTGATCCCCGAAACCCCGGCGAGTACGCTGGGGTTTCGGGCATTTTGTACCCTTCGCTAGTCACGTTGCTCGGTGCCTTCTTTGGCCGTCTATGAACGAGCCGAAGAACGCCGTCCCGGAGCCGTCTTGCGACCTGTTGTCATCACGTTCGCCTTATGTGCCCTCCTTGGTTGTGCCAGGGAGTCATCTCCGGTCTGGATCGGGACCGCTGGTCCGTGGGATGAAGGGTACGGCCAGATGAACAAGCGCGGCATCGACCTGGCGATTGAAGAAGTGAATGGCAAGGGAGGCGTCCGTGGCCGGCCCCTTCGGCTGCTGGCTCGCAATGACGAGGCCGACGGCGTTCGTGCCACCTCGATCGCCTCCGAATTCTTCGAAAACTCAGACGTCGTCGGGGTGGTGGGGCACGTGACGTCAGGCGCCATGGTCGCCGCGGCGCGCATTTACGACCAAGGTCTTCCGGCAGTTGCAACAACCGTCTCCACGCCCGACCTGAGCGGCATGTCGACGTTTGTCTTCCGCGTGATCTCCAGCGACTCGGTAAATGGCGCGGACCTGGCGCATTTTGCCAAGCGGCGCGGATTTCACACGGCGTCTATCCTGTACGAAAACAACGCGTACGGTCGTGGGCTGGCGGCGGCGTTCGCCCGCGGATTCGACGGCGTCATCCTCTCTTCCGACCCGATCCCGAGCACTGATTCGGCCGTGTTTGAGCCGTACGTGGCGTACTTGGCCACGCGAAAGCCGGATGTGGTGTTTGTGGCTGGCACCGAGGGTTCTGGCAAGGCGGTCTTGCGCGAGGCGCGACACCACGCCCTCAAGAGTGCCTTTATCGGCGGCGACGGCTGGGCCGGTGTGGTAGCTGACGGTGCCGCCGACGGGGCATATGTCGGCACTCCCTTCACGGCGAAGGACGATCGCCCCGATGCCCAACGGTTCGTGCAGGCGTTTCGGCAACGCTATCACATGGACCCCGATGGCCACGCCGCGCTCGCGTACGATGCCACCATGCTGTTGATCACGGCCATCAGCAAGGCGGGGGCCGATCGGCAGGCCATCCGCGATTGGCTAGCCGCCCTTGGGCCGGAAACAGCGTATCCCGGTGTGACCGGACCACTGCGCTTCCTTCCCACCGGTGATGTCGCCGGCAAGGGCATCGTTGTCACGCAGGTGCGCGATGGCGTGTTGATCCCCCTGACCGGGGATGGGCGCTCATGAGCGCACGGTCCACCCTGATGTCGCTGCGCTCGATCCGTCAGCGCCTCTTCTACGGCTTTGGGATGCTGGTGGCGCTGTTCGTGGCCGCCGGGCTCGTTGGGCGTGCGACGATCGGCACGATGTCGGCCGTGATCGGCGAAACGTTAGGCGACGTCCAGGACAACGCCCAGTTGTCGGCCCGGTTGTCGGCGAGTGTGTCGCGCGAACTCGGCGCGGCCCAACGGTACGTCGAACTCCGTGACTCGCTTTCGCACCGTGAGGTACAAGAGTACGGCTCGGACGCTCACGCAGCGCTTCGTACGATGAACCTGCAAGGTGGCGCAACCACCCAAGGCGTGGCACTCATCGCGCGCATCGACGATCGGCTTTCGCACGTGGAAATCCGCTTCTCGCTCGCGCATCGTCTGGCCGACCTTGGTCGGCATGGCGAAGCGGACGCCGTAGCCAGCGCCGTTCGTCCGGAGATGGACGCCCTCCAGACGGACCTGCAGTCACTCGCCCAGCTCAAGGCCCGTGAGGTGACGGCGGCTTCTGGTCGCTTGCGTCGCGATGTGGACCGACGCGGTGCTTGGATGCTCATCGCGATTTTTGCCGCCGTGCTCCTCGGCCTGTTCGTGGTGTATGGCACCGTGACCTGGATCTCACGGCCGTTGCGGCAGCTCGTCGCGCAGGCCCGCGCCCTGTCCGACGGAAACTTCGGCGTGCGCACCACGGGGGATCTGCCCGGTGAATTCCAGGAGCTGGCCGACGCCATGAACACCGCGGGTGAATCGCTGGCCCGCGTGGTGTCCGTCACGTCCAGCACGGCCGACGACGTCGCCAACTCGGCGCGGGAACTGGCGAACGTCTCAGAGCAAATCTCAGCGTCTGCCAGCCAGATGGCGTCTTCGATGACCGAGATCTCGTCGGGTGCCGAGAGCCAGGTCCGTCAGCTCCGATCGGTCGACGACGGGCTGCGCGCCATCCGATCGTCTGCCGAAGATGTGTTGCAGGGCGCTGGTGAAGTGACCGCGTTGGCCGCGGGCATCGAGGAGACCGCGCAGTCCAAGCGAACGGAAATCGAACGTGCGCTGGAGATCCTGACGACGGTGCGTCGCACCGTCGGTGAGGCCGCGACGGAGGTCGAAGCCCTGGATTCGACGGCCGCGGACATCGATAAGTTCGTCGCCACCGTCAGCCGCATCGCCGAGCAGACGGACTTGCTGGCCTTGAACGCAGCCATCGAAGCGGCACGGGCCGGCGCGGCGGGTCGCGGCTTTGCCGTGGTCGCCGACGAGGTGCGTAAGTTAGCCGAGCAAGCCCAGGCGGCCGCGGAGGACGTGGTGCAGCTGACGAAGGTGGTCACGACCCGCGTCGCCAGCACCACCCGCGCCATGGAAAGTGGCGTGACGCAGGTGGCGGAAATCGAACAGGTCTCGCATGACATCGACAGCGCGCTCACCGCGATCGGGGGCGCCGCCAAGCGCACGCGCGAGGCGGCTGGATCCGTTGCGGCGCAAGCCGATCGCAACGTGCAGATCGTGGGCAGCGCGGCGAAGGGGGTCCAGTCGATCGCCAAGACCGCCGAGGGGCACGCGGCAGCAGCCCAGCAGGTTAGTGCCTCCACGCAGGAACAGAGTGCTGCCTGCGAGCAGATGTCGTCCGCCTCCACGCAACTACTTCAGGGATCCGAGCAACTCCGCGAGCTGGTGGGCGGGCTGCAGGCCGTAGCCTAACGACTCGACGGGGCGTGCCTCTTACCGCCCCGGGGTTCCTCGCTTGGGCTGGCTAGCGACCCACTTGGCTGGATCAAAGACATCCGGCGACAGCACATCGTTCACCGTGGCGTCGTAGTAGTCCTCCCGGAAGAACAGGCGGCCGTCGCGATAGAACTGGATCTGGAAGGCCACCGGATACCCGCCAACGGACTGATACGCTCCCAGCCGAATGTCCGTCACGGTCGTCCGTTGGGGAGTCACCTGCTTCTGAATGATGCGGCGGACGAGCAACGAATCGGCGTCCACCCAGAATTGCGAAGACGTCGTATCACCGGCGGGTGCACCCACCACCCACATGGCCTGCCCACCCGCCGAGTCGCGCCTAACGATCGACGTCTTGAAGCCGAGGGAGTCCAACTGGTACGCACTGGTGTCCACCGGCTGCACGTACACATCGGCAATCAGGATCAAGGCGGGATTCCATCCACCCTGTGAAGCCGCCGCCTTGCCGTTCAGGAATGACGTGACGCGATTCGCCGCGTACACCACTCCGCTGTGATCCGACAACGGCGTGTAATCGATCCGCAAACGACCGGGAACCGCCAAGTACTCGTGCCACACACCTCGGGTCTCGCGGCCCGACGCAGAATACGTCACCGTGCGCTGTGAGAAGGAAAGCGTCGAGAACCATTTGCCCGCATACCGGTTGTTCATGGCGCGCAGCACCCCTCGGCCGTCCACAATCGGCGGTGGCGCTGGCGGCGCACCCGTCGTGACCACCACCGCCGGCTGGTGGCACGCCGTCAGCGCCGCGGCGCCGGTGATCGCAAGAAGGCGGGAGTGTTTCATTGAATGCGTGGCAGGCGTGCAAGGCGCGATACCGCCGACCCTGAGGGTCGGCTAGCTTCCCGACGATAACATCCCGCCGCAGCCGTGCCTATGCCCGTCCCCGCCCGCCCGGCCGTCCTACTCCTCAGTGGCGGCCTCGATTCCACGACCCTGCTGGCTGTCGCCAAGCGGGACGGGTTTGCCGTGCACGCACTCACCTTTCGCTATGGTCAGCGCCATCAGCATGAGGTCGACGCCGCTCGACGGGTTGCCCAAGCAGGCGGTGTGACGCAGCACGTCGTGGCAGACATCGACCTGCGTACGTTCGGCGGATCCGCGCTCACATCAGAAGTCGACGTCCCGAAGGACCGTGATGTGTCTGCGGCAGCGGAGATTCCGGTGACGTACGTGCCGGCACGCAACACCATCTTCCTGTCATTCGCGCTGGCCTGGGCAGAAGTCTTGGGCGCCGCGGACATCTACATCGGCGTGAACGCGCTGGACTACTCGGGCTACCCCGACTGCCGACCGGCCTTCATCTCGGCATTCGAACAGATGGCGAACCTGGCGACGAAGGCGGCGATCGAAGGGCAGCGGATGCGCATTCGCACGCCACTGATCGAGCTGACGAAGGCCGACATCATTCGCCTTGGCACGACGCTCGGGGTCGACTACGGCATGACCACCAGCTGCTACGACCCTCAACCCACGGGAGAGGCCTGCGGACGTTGCGACGCCTGCCAGCTCCGACTGAAGGGGTTCGCCGAGGCCGGCCTGGCCGACCCCGTGGCGTACGCGGAGCGTCGGTCCTGATGTACACCGTCAAGGAGATCTTCTATACGCTCCAGGGCGAAGGGGCACGCACAGGTCGCGCCGCCGTGTTCCTTCGCTTCAGCGGTTGCAACCTGTGGTCGGGGCGAGCGTCGGACCGGGCTACCGCCATCTGCCAGTTTTGCGATACCGACTTTGTCGGCGTTGGCCCTGACGGTGGACGCTTTGCCGACGCGGGGTCACTGGCAAATGCCGTCGCGGCCTGTTGGCCGCCGCAGCTAACCACGGGTCGATACGTCGTGTGTACCGGCGGCGAACCACTCCTGCAGCTGGACACCGCCTTGGTCGACGCCCTGCATGACCATGGCTTTGAGGTCGCCATCGAAACCAATGGCACCTTGCCCGCACCAGCCGGTGTTGACTGGATCTGCGTCAGCCCGAAATCGTCGGCTGCAATAGTGCAGAGGTCGGGACAGGAGTTGAAGCTGGTGTTCCCTCAGGCGGACGCGCCCCCATCTCGCTTTGCAGATTTCGACTTCGGTGAGTTCTACCTGCAGCCCATGGACGGACCGGACGTCGCAGCCAATACGTCACTCGCCGTCGCGTACTGCCTGGAGCACCCGCGCTGGAAGTTGTCCCTGCAAACTCACAAGCTGCTCGGCATTCGTTAGCTCATGGAAATCTTCAAGGAATTCACCTTCGAGTCCGCGCACCGCCTTCCCAATGTGCCCGCCGACCATAAATGCGCGCGGCTGCACGGCCACTCGTTTCGCGTGCGTGTCTTTGTGCGTGGCGAGGTCGGTCTGCATACCGGATGGGTCATGGACTTCGGCGACATCTCGGCGGCCATCGCGCCCGTCCGCGAACAACTGGATCACCGCTACCTGAACGAGATTCCCGGGTTGGAGAACCCCACCAGCGAGATGCTCGCCCGCTGGATCTGGCAGCGGCTGCAGCCTTCGTTGGGCGCGTTGTCGGCGATTGAACTGCATGAAACCTGCACGTCCGGCTGTGTGTATCGAGGCGAGGGCTGATCGACGCACCGTTCTCGCGAATGGCGTGGATATGTGATCCAGACCCACTTCCGCGGTGCCCAATCTCGGGTAGCTTCACGGAGCAGTATTCGTTCACTTTTGCCCGTCGGAATGCGTCGCTCCCTCTTGCTCGCCGCGCTTGCCCTTTTCCTTCTGCCGCTCACGGCAGAGGCTCAGCGGTCGACGCGAGTGAGAAAGAAGCCCTTCGCCGCATTCTCCGAATCCGCCGAACGACTGAAGGACAGCCTGTCGTCCAGAGTGGAAGCGATGACGCGGGCTCCGCTCATTGCCCCGTCGGTGGACCGCGAAACAGCGCTCCGCGATTCGATTGTCGCGGTGGCCCGCTCACAGATTGGCACGCCATATCGTCTGGGGGCTGAGCTACCAGGCAAGGCGTTCGACTGCAGCGGCTTCGTGCGTTACGTACTTGCCGCACTGCACCTGACACTGCCCCGAACAGCGCACGAGCAGTCGCAGGTTGGGCAACTCGTGGAACGCGACACCGCGGCGTTGCGTCCCGGCGACCTTATCGCGTGGGGCAGTGGTCGGCGAGTGACGCACATTGGCATCTACGTCGGGGATGGCCGCGTGGTGCACGCCTCAACCAGCAAGCGGCGTGTGGTCGAGTCCTCAATGGAAAGCGAAACCAGCTGGTTCCAACGCCGCTGGATGGGTGCTCGTCGCCTGCTCGCCGTCGAAGAAGTCGGCTCGGACTCGACGATCGTTCGCTGACACTGCGCGGGCGTCGGCCTCGCGCAATCGCAGCTCCACTTCCAAAATCTGTTCGCTTCAAACCGTCACGTCGCGGTTGGTGTCCGATTTTGGGACTGCGTTTCCCACTCTCGGGGGCTCCGATGCTGTTCGCGAGGGCAGACGGTCTGAGCTATCCCATTGACTGACAGCTTCTTGCAGAACTGAATCCCACAGGCACGGCCCTTCCGTATAGCGCGTTGAGTATTCCTGAGGCTGAACTTTGACTGACAACCAGCACCAACAGTGGATATAAAGCGAGACCCACCCAAGAAGACCCGCCGCAACGTCATCATCGGAGTCTCGATCGCGGCAGTCGCCATCCTGACGTTTTCGTTGTCGAGACTGGAGGCGCGGCCCCCCTCGATCCAAGAGAACGAGGCGGTCATTGATTCGGTCGTTCGCGGGACGTTCACTCGACAGGTCCGGGCGCCCGGGACCCTCATTCCCGAGAACATTCGGTATGTCGCGGCCGTGACGGCCGGACGAGTGGAGGCGAGACCCCTGCGACCAGGTGCCACGGTGACGAAGGGGACCGTGATTCTGGAGCTGAGCAATCCGGAGGTCCAGTTGCAGGCGCTCGAGGCGCAGCGCCAGGTGACTCAGGCCGAGCAGGAGCTCGTGACCCTTCGAACGAATCTCGAGGGAAATAGGCTGACGCAAAGCGCCCTTATAGCGACACTAACGTCACAGCGGAACGCCGCGCTGCGAGATGCCGAGACGCAAGACGCTTTGGAGAAACGTGGGCTCGGATCGGTCAACGAGATCAAGCGCGCCCGAGAATCTGCGACCGAGCTGCAGGTCCGACTGGACCTTGAGCAGAAGCGGCTGGACCTAATGAGCAGTGCGATGGACGAGCAGATCGGTAAGGCGAAGGCGAATCTGGATCGGCTGGTCGCCATCGCCCGCTTTCAGGAAGAGCGTGTCAATTCCATGAAGGTGACCGCCGGTCTGGATGGCGTACTTCAGGCCCTCACGTTGGAACTTGGGCAGTGGGTGGTGCCGGGGCAGACCTTGGCGACCGTGGCCCAGCCGGGACGTTTGAAGGCCGTATTGCGGGTGCCTGAGACTCAAGCCAAGGACGTCGCCATTGGCCAGAAAACCTCCATCGACACCAGGAACGGATTCGTTTCTGGGCGGGTGATCCGCACGGACCCGGCGGCCATCAATGGCACGGTGACGGTGGACATTGCCTTGGATGGCGAGTTGCCGAAGGGGGCTCGACCCGACCTGAGCGTAGACGGGACGATCGAGCTGGAGCGGCTGAGTGACGTCCTTTATGTCACGCGTCCGGCGTACGGCCAGCCGGAGAGCACGGTGGGTCTGTTCAAAGTGGACCCAGATGGAAACACGGCCTCACGGATCAACGTAAAGCTCGGACGTGCATCCGTTACGACCATTGAGGTTGTCTCAGGACTACAGCCCGGCGACAAGGTGATTGTCTCCGACATGTCGCGCTACGACACCGTCAACAAGGTGAGACTCAAGTGACCAGCCCGAACTTCTCCTCCAGCAGCTCCGGCACGGCCCTCGCCGAACCACTCATCCAGATGCAAGGGATCAAGAAGATCTTCTACACGGATGAGGTGGAGACTCACGCCCTCGCGGATGTGCACTTTGACATCAAGCCCGGGGAGTACATCGCCATTGCCGGTCCTTCCGGCTGCGGCAAGACCACATTGCTCTCGATCCTTGGCCTGTTGGATACGCCGACGGATGGCAAGTACGTGTTGAGCGGCGAGGATGTCTCGAACTTGTCGCCCGGGGATCGCGCACGAATTCGCAATCGCCAGATCGGTTTCATCTTTCAGGCGTTCAACCTGATCGGTGACCTGACGGTGTACGAGAACGTGGAGTTGCCGCTGACGTACCGGGGAATGTCGTCGTCGGACCGGCGGAAGCGCGTGCAAGAGGCGCTGGAGCGCGTCGGGATGTCGCATCGCATGAAGCATTACCCGTCGCAGCTGTCGGGCGGTCAGCAGCAGCGTGTAGCCGTCGCTCGCGCCGTCGCGGGTGACCCGGCGATCCTGCTGGCGGACGAACCGACGGGGAACCTGGACTCGACAAATGGCGAGGCCGTTATGGAACTGCTGCGCGAGTTGCACCGCGGTGGCGCCACAATTTGCATGGTGACGCACGATCCGCGGTATGCGCGGCACGCGGACCGATCGGTCCACTTGTTCGACGGTCGCGTCGTCGAAGAAACGGCCGGCGGCGCCGAGATCTAACGCGAGCATCCGGCGCGTCGCGATCGGCGCGCCGGACTCCTGGACATCTCGTAGTCCACTTTTTTCTGGCTGCGCCCCACCGGGTGGCAGCCGGGGCAGCGCCTTTGCGCGCTGGGCGAGGGTGACACATGGATATACTGCGACAGGACCTCCGCTTGGCCGTACGCTCCCTGCGACGCAACCCGGGCTTCGCCACGGCCAGCATCCTATGTGTGGCGTTAGGCATCGCGGCGAACGTCTTCGTCTGGAGCCCATACAACGCCTTGGTCGTGCGCCCCATGCCGTACCCAGACGGCAATCGCATCATGCAGCTGAACATGTGGAAGCTGAATGAGCAGCGACGTAGTGGGATGTCATTCTCATATCCTGACTACGAGGAGCTTGCCCGCACGATCAGTGGGACGCGCACGCCATTTCAGGCGCTCGGGGCCTTTACGGCGCGTGATTGGAATGTCGGCGGCATGGCCGAATCGGAGCGTTTGGCCGGTGCTCGTGTCACCGCGTCGCTCTTCCCGCTGATCGGGCTGCATCCGGCGCTCGGTCGATTCTTCACCCCCGACGAGGACCTGGCCGGCAAGGTCATGGTGCTGGGTTACGGACTGTGGCAACGCAAGTTTGGCGGTGATTCGGCCGTCATCGGCCGCTCGCTGCTGGTCAACGGTGAACCGTACGTGGTGATCGGGATCATGCAGCAGGGCATCCAGTTCCCAGAGCGCGAGGACGTGTGGCTGCCGCTCGAACCGGGAACCATGCGCGAACACCGTGAGTGGCGATACTTGCAAGTCACCGGCCGGCTGGCTCCGGGAGCTACAACGGACGGGGCGAACGCGTGGCTTCGCGACGTCATGCGCCCGCTGGAGACCCGCTTCCCTGCCAGCAATCGCGGATTCACGGCCTGGACGCAACCGCTCCAGGAAGAGGTGGCGGGTGAGGTGCGCGGCATTTTCCAGATCATGCTCGGCGCCGTGGGGTTTGTGCTGCTGATCGCCTGCGCGAATGTGGCCAACCTGTTGCTCGCGCGTGGGTCGGCCCGCCAGCGTGAGGTCGCCGTTCGATCGGCCATTGGCGCCTCGCGTGGGCGCGTCATTCGGCAGCTGCTCACAGAGAGTCTGCTGTTGGCCCTGGCGGGCGGTCTGTTGGGCACTCTCATCGGATCGTGGGCGATTGAAGTGTTCACCGTCACCAACGCGCCGGATACGATGCCATTCTGGATGCAGTTTGATGTGGATCGGACGGTGCTGCTGGTCAGCGCGGGGCTGACGGCCCTCACGGGGCTGCTGTTCGGCTTGGCGCCTGCTGTGCGACTGTCGGCCACCTCGGTGAGCGAGGCGTTGAAGCAGGCGGGCGGACGGTCGGGAAGCGCGTCGGGATGGGCCGGTCAACTGCGATCATCGCTGGTGGTGGTGCAGCTGTCGTTGTCACTGGTGTTGCTCGTTGGCGCCGCCCTGATGACGCGTTCGTTCCTCGCTACCCAGCAGGCAGAACTCGGCATTCGGCCGCAGGGTTTGTTGACGATGGACCTGGCGGTGGCCGGTCCGCGGTACGCAAGTGACACGGCCTTTGACGCATTGCTCGCCACCCTTCAGCGCGAGATCCTGGCGACGCCGGGGGTGACCGACGTTGGGTTCACGTCGCAAATGCCGATCAAGCACTGCTGCTCGTCCGATAGCTATTTCCCAGAGGGGAAGACGTATCCGGAGAGTGATGGTCCGGAAGCTTGGGTCAGCGAGGTCACGCCGGAATTCTTCGCTGCCGCGGGCCTCACCTTGCTCGACGGACGCGCCATCCTGACCTCAGATGTCGCGAGGGCGGAACGCGTGGCCGTGATCGATGACGTATTCGCGCAGCGCGAATGGCCTGGTGTGTCCGCAATAGGTCGTCGGTTCAAGCAACACCCGAATGACAGTTCCTGGACAACTGTGGTGGGCGTGGTCCGTCACGTCGTCCCTCGCAAGGTGACCGATGACCGCCACACGCCGGAGATGTTCCTGCCACTCGCCCAACAGCGGGTACGAAACCTGACCGCGGCGATTCGGTCATCGCAGTCTCCATCGGCGCTGGTGCAACCCATGCAGGCGGCGATGCGTCGCACCGACCCGGACCTCCCCGTTTCCTCCGTCGAGCCAATGGCCAAGACGACGTGGAACCGGATGTTCGAGTCTCGCGTCTACGGGATCATGTTTGCCGCCTTTGGAATCGCGGCGTTGGTGCTGGCGGGGATCGGCCTTTATGGCGTCATCTCGTACGCGGTCGCCCAACGGACCCACGAGATGGGGATTCGCATGGCGTTGGGAGCCAGTCGACGCGCGATCGTCCGGCTCGTGCTGAGCGGCAGTGCCCGCCTTGTCGCGATCGGCGTCTTGCTGGGCGTTCCATCCGCTTTGGGGCTCGCGCAATTGCTCCGCGGCGCGCTCTACGGCGTGCAGTCGACGGACCCGCTCACCTTTGTCGGGATCCCGATCTTTCTGGTCCTCATCGCGTTGCTTGCCTCGTTCATTCCGGCGCGCCGCGCGTCGCGCGTGGACCCGTCGGTAGCGCTACGCAACGACTGAGCGAACCCCGTCAAGGCGACCGGGCCAAAACTATGCTGGTCGCCGACGGGTGGTGGGCCCTGTGCGCATGCTGTTAGCGTTGAAGGTGGTTTGCGGCGCCGATGATTTGGCGTCTTGTCGCTCCTGCTGTTGACTCGCACTCCGTGATGCCCATGTGGCCCCTTCGTTCGTCTGCCGCCCCGGCTGCTGCTGCCGATGAGGCGTTTTCCGGGCCGGTGACTTCGCTCCGGTCGGTTGAGAAATTTTATGAGATTGCCGCCGGACGTTCCTACGTGCTGCGTCGCATCACGTTTGATATTGCGCCTGGCGAGTTCGTGACGATCATGGGGCCGTCGGGTGCGGGAAAGTCCACGCTCCTTTCCATCCTCGGGATGTTCGACGCGGCGTGGACGGGTGAGTACTTCCTGTTGGGCCGAGCGGTCCATGCCATGAAGCCCAAGGACCGACTGGCCCTGAACCGGCGGCACATCGGCTTCGTCTTTCAGCAGTACCACTTGCTCGATGACCTGACCGTCGCCGAGAATCTCGACCTTCCCTTGTCGTACCGGGACGTGCCGAAGGAAGAGCGGGCCGCCATCGTCGCCGACACCCTGGATCGGTTCCAGATCGTGGGCAAGAAGGATCTGTATCCTCGTCAGCTGTCTGGGGGACAGCAGCAGCTGGTCGGCGTGGCGCGGG
The DNA here is from genome assembly GCA_046327745.1 of Gemmatimonadaceae bacterium. Taxonomy (GTDB): domain Bacteria; phylum Gemmatimonadota; class Gemmatimonadetes; order Gemmatimonadales; family Gemmatimonadaceae; genus JABAQJ01. The sequence continues at coordinate 79,566 of JAXLXV010000017.1, forward strand.
CCGTGATCGCCCGACCGGCGTTGTTGCTGGCGGACGAACCAACGGGCAACCTGCATTCGTCGCAAGCCCGCGAGATCATGGAGTTGTTTTCGCAATTGAATGCGGGTGGCACCACGATCGTCCAGGTGACGCACTCCGAGGAGAACGCTGCGGTGGGGTCGCGGATTGTCACACTCCGTGATGGCTGGATTGTGGAGGACAAGGCCACGCGATAGGCGCGGCCTGATATCTCCCGGTGATCCGTGCCTGAACCAACTGCCACTGCGCGCGTCCTGATCGCGGACGACCAGCCGGACGTCATCGAGGCCCTTCGCTTGCTCTTGAAGTCGGAAGGGTATGTCAGCGACGCGGCCAAGTCGCCCAATGAAATCCTCATGTCCCTGCAGGCACGCGACTACGACGCCGTGCTCATGGACCTGAACTACGCGCGGGACACGACCTCAGGTCGCGAGGGGTTGGACCTGTTGGAGCGGATCCCCGTGCTCGACGCCACGCTGCCGATCGTGGTCATGACGGCATGGGCCAGCATCGACACCGCGGTGGAGGCCATGCGTCGCGGCGCGCATGACTACGTGGAGAAGCCATGGGACAACGCGCGTCTGCTGGCGATCCTGCGCAATGCCATCGAGCTCGGACGGGCGCAGCGACGCGCCCAGCGTCTGGAGAGTGAGAACCGAACCCTGCGCGGCGCCCTGCCGAAGATGGTCGCTACCTCACCCAAGATGCGAACCATCCTGCAGCTGATGGAGCGCATCGGCCCGTCAGATGCAAATGTGTTGATCACGGGAGAACACGGCACGGGAAAGGAGCTTGTGGCCAACTGGCTACACGTCTCGTCACCGCGCGCGGCGCAGGGATTCGTCGCCGTGAACATGGGCGGCCTGTCCGATGGAGTGTTCGAGAGCGAGTTGTTTGGCCACGTGAAGGGGGCATTCACGGATGCCAAGTCCGACCGGATCGGGCGCTTTGAGCTGGCCGATCGCGGGACGCTCTTTCTCGACGAGATCGCCAACACCAGCCCAACGCAACAGGCCAAGCTGCTGCGTGTGCTGCAGAGTGGAGAGTTCGAGCGTGTCGGGTCGTCACGGGTGAAGACGGTGGATGTGCGGGTGCTGTCAGCCACCAACGCCGACGTGCGAGAAGAGGTGGTGCAGGGACGGTTTCGGGAGGATCTCCTCTTTCGGTTGAATACGATCGAGATTCACCTGCCACCGCTGCGTGAGCGACGCGAAGACATCCCGGTCCTTGCCCAGGAGTACCTCCGCCGATTTGCTGATCGCTATCGAAAGCGCATTGCTGGCTTCGAATCGGCGGCGATGCAGGCGTTGCTGGAGCACAGTTGGCCGGGCAACATTCGCGAGCTTTCGCACTCAGTGGAGCGGGCTGTCCTGATGGCCAGCGGCGAACAGGTCCGCAGTCATGATCTGGCGCTGCGGGCCGGTGTCGCCTCCGCCGCGCTGCGATTTGAGGACCTGACGCTGGACGAGGCAGAGAAGCTTCTGATTCAGCGCGCGTTGGAGCGCTCAGGTGGCAAGGTGGCGCAGGCCGCCAAGATGCTCGGCGTTTCGCGCAGCGCGCTTTACCGCCGGCTCGAACAACACCGGCTAGCATGAGGCCGGCCATTGGCCTGGACGTCAGGCATTGATGGAACCAGCGCCGCGGCGCCGATTCTCCTTCCCGCACGAACGGCGGGTGTTCTTGTTGGCGCTGTCGGCGGGGCTCCCTGGGGTGGTCGCCACGCTGGTGCTGCTGTGGATCGGGGGGTATTCCACAAAAGTCGTGTGGACCTTCGGGACACTGGTAGCGGGAATCTGGCTGATTATCGCGATTGCCTTGCGGGAACGCGTGGTTCGACCGCTGCAGACGCTCTCCAACATGCTGGCCGCGCTTCGCGAGGGGGACTTTTCCCTACGCGCGCGGCTGGGGCAGTCCGACGATGCGCTGGGACTGGCGTTGATGGAGATCAACCTGCTCGGTGATACCCTGCGGCATCAGCGGCTTGGCGCCATGGAGGCCACCGCGCTACTTCGTGCGGTCATGCAGGAGATCGACGTGGCGATCTTCGCCTTCGACGGGGACGGCACGTTGCGCCTGGCCAACCGGGCCGGCGAACGACTACTTGCCTTGCCTTCCGAACGCCTCACCGGCCGAAGCGCCGAAGCGTTAGGCATCGCCGAATACTTGGAGGGAAGCGTGCCGCGAGTGTCGGACCGCACGTTTCCTGAGCGCAGCGGACGCTGGGAGATTCGGCGGACCACGTTTCGGCAGGACGGACGACCGCACACCCTGCTGGTGATCACCGACGTGACCCGCGCTCTTCGCGAGGAGGAGCTGCAAGCGTGGCAGCGACTTGTTCGCGTGCTCTCTCACGAAATCAATAACTCGCTAGCGCCCATCAAATCGCTGGCGGGGAGTCTCTCCGGTATTGTTGAGCGGAACGGCACGCCGCGCGATGGATCGGACGCCGACGATTTGCGCCGCGGGCTCACCGTCATCGGGGGGCGCGCCGACGCCCTTTCGCGCTTCATGTCCGCATATGCCAGGGTTGCGCGTTTGCCCGCACCGCGACGGCGCCCAGTGGATGTTGGGGCCTGGGTACGACGCGTGGCAGCGCTCGAAACACGTCTGGCTGTCTCGGTCGTGCCGGGAAGCGATGTCACGATCAACGCGGACCCCGATCAGCTCGAACAAGCGTTGATCAACCTGGTGCGGAACGCCGTCGACGCGTCCGTGGAGACCCACGGTGCCGTGCGTGTCGGCTGGTCCGTGGGTCCCGAATTTGTGGACGTGGCGGTCACCGACGATGGCCCGGGACTGGGTGGGGCGGCGAATCTCTTTGTCCCGTTCTACACGACTAAGCCAGAAGGTACTGGCATCGGCCTAGTCCTCTCGCGACAGATCGCCGAGGCGCATGGCGGTCAGGTACAACTCGAGTCTCGACGCGAGCACAGTGGCGCCGTGGCCACCCTGCGGGTCCGCCGCTGACCTAGCGGCGGACCCTCAGCAAACCGCCGCCAGGCTTAGCTGTCTATCTTGCCGAACGGACGCGAAGACGCCTAACGTGACGCGGGCGGCACGAGGCCATTCAGCCGAGCGTATACTGTCAGTTGGCCGTAGTGCTCGGCGTTGTGTGCAATGAACGAGACCATCGTATTCGCGCTCTCTTCATCCACGGCCTCCTTGCGACGCTTGAACGCCATGGCAGCATCGTTGAAGCTCCGCTCCAGTGCCGCCACGATTTTCGCCTTGGTCGAAAACTGCGCCCGTGGTAACTCGTTGGCCTCGCCGTCGACGGGCTTTCCATCCAGCGTGCCCGCGACGTAGGTATTCCAGAAGGCCACGTGCCGCAACTGTTCAGCGACGGACCTCACCTCGGGTGTCGCCCGATATTCATACTGCTCGGCGGGGACCGCCTGAGCCAGTTGAACAATCTTCTCGCCGGTCTCGGACCAGCGAGTCAACAACATGCTTTGCATGTTCACTCCCATAGCGTATAGGTGGTACCGGTCCACTAGCGGACCGGAACATGCGAGCAAGCTACGGGACGATTTGAGCGGCGGCTTTCGGATTCTTGCGGAGTTGTAGCTAGCGGGACACGCCGGCCCAGACGGGAGTACTTAGTGAGGCGCGCAACACGGGAAGTGGAGCCCCTCGTCGGACCGCCGATGGCACGATGCCATAACGCCGCCGAAATGCGGTGACGAAGTGGCTAAGCGAGCAAAAGCCGACGTCGTAGCACGTCAGGCTCACGCTGGCTCCGCCCAAGAGCATTCGAGCGGCATGGCGCAAGCGCACCGCCGTCAGGTACCGATGCGGCGGCATTCCGGCCAGCGCCTTGAATTCCCGCGCGAAGTGATAAGGGCTGAGCCCCGCCGCATTGGCGAGCTGACGTAACGTGAGAGCACTCGCGAAATCGTGCTCGATGAGTCCGACGGCGCGATCGATGCGGCGCATGAGGTCCGTCATCTCTCCCGGCCTGCGGGTGCGCGGTGCAGGTCGTCGGCCGCCTGCCGCCTCGAACAGGGAGCCCGCAAGAAGGTCAAATCGTATGTCGTCCATTGGCGCGCAGCCGCGCAGCCGATGGCGAAGAAAGGTCAGGCGAGCGGAGAGTGGAATGGCCGGGGGCGCCAGCCCAGGCAGATCGGCTCGGCGAAGCTCTTCTACCGCATCGTCTGCGTAGGCCACCGTCAAGCAACGGTCGGTGGGGATGGCATCCTGATGCCGGCAGGAAAAGGACATTCCACCTACTGCCAAAAACACCATGCCGGGGTCAATTCGACGAGACTCACCGGACATGGTGACGTCGAACGTCCCGCCATCTACAAAGTTCACCGAGTCACACGAGGCGACCTCGACGTCCGGATCGGCATGTTCATGCGCCACCGGGTGATGGAATTCACTCAGCGTCGCCCGATCTGTTTGCAGGAGAATGTTCACGCAGTTCACGCGTGGAAGTAACCCGTGCTAGTCACGGAGTTCAATCCAGCAAGAATTCGAAAGTCGTGGCGGGCTTTGGCCGTCAGCGCGCGTCCTGAGAGGCGTCGTGGAGAGCGCGAGCGCCGTGTGGGACAAGGGGTGGCCGACGCCGAGGCCCCCCGCTAGCGTTCTGCGGGCGTCGTGGCCCGAACTCGCACGCACCGAGTGATGGCACGAACTCGCGCAGGCACATGGTTAGGCGCCTTCTGCACTTGGCGCCCGTTGATCACCCACGAGGATACCATCCATGATTACTCGTAAGGCAGACGCCCGTTGGGAAGGCGACTTGAAGGCTGGGAAGGGCAACATCCGACTCGGCAGTGGCGCCTTTGAAGGCAAATACTCCTTCGGTACGCGGTTCGAGGGCAGCCCCGGAACGAATCCGGAAGAGCTACTTGGCGCGGCTCACGCGGCGTGCTTCACCATGGCGTTGTCCGCCGCGTTGGCACGGGCCGGCCACGTGCCGACCAGCGTGGATACGACGGCGTCCGTGCACCTCGACAAGGTGAATGACGGGTTCTCCGTGACCGGCATCGACCTGGTCACCCGCGGTGTGATCCCTGGGCTGACAGCGGAGGAGTTCACGCGATTCGCTGAGGACGCCAAGAAGGGGTGCATCATTTCGCGCGCCTTGGCGGCCGTCCCCATGACCGTGTCGGCATCGCTCGCCTAACGCACGTCAGGCGAGGGTTCACACCATGAGCGATCCCGCGCGGCGTTCAGCCGACTGGCCCATTGCCGCGCGGGCGTTGGCGGCATCGTTCGTTGGAAACCCGTTTTATGAGGCGCTGGTGGCGGGCTGCGCTGAGCAGGATCGAGAAGGGCGGCTGGTCGAATACTTTCTGGCGTCGATGGATGAAGGGGAGGCCCATGGTCGCGTGCATGTGACGGATCCGCCGGACGGCGGCGCGGCCATCTGGCATGCCCCGCTGCCCGCGCCGCCAGCAGCAACAGCAACCAAGCACGCCCGGTTGGCTGCGGCGTTGCCCGCACGGGGCTACGATAGTTACTGCGCGATTGGGGCGTCCATGGCCGCCTTTACGAGCGACCTGATCGCCCCAAATACCTGGTACCTCTCGATCCTCGGCGTAAATCCAGCGCGGCAAGGCTCGGGCGTCGGCACGCAATTGGTGCGGCAGATGCTCGACGAACTCGATGGGTTGGGCGTGCCCAGTTTCCTGGAAACGTTCACGACCGAGGCGGTGCGGTGGTACGAGCGGTTGGGCTACCGATCGATCGGTGACACGGTGGAGCCAACCCTGAATCGGCGATATTGGGTCATGCGCCGAGACGCCACGTTAGGCACCGCCAAGCCGGAGCGTTCTGGCACCGCATAGCCATGCGGCGGAGTGACTGCGAGCGTGACGGAGCTGTTAGGCCCGCAGTCCTGCCAGGATCGAATTGAGGTTGGTGCTGCCGGCGAGATCCCTGATGCGGTTCTCGACCCGCGGGAAAACGGTATTTGCCTCGCCTTGGAACCGAGTAAACAACGCCTTCAAGTCGGCGGTGCTCAGCTTGCGCCCTTGGGCGTAGTACTGTTCGGCGGCATGGCCCAGCGCATAGGTCGTGGCGAAGGTGACGGCGGTGCCGGCGGCCATTCCGGCGGCTCCGCCCAGCAGCCCGCCAAAGATCCCGCGGCCGATGCCTCCCAAGACGCCGCGGACGATGCCTTCCATCATGTGCCCTGCCGCGCCGATGCCCAGCACGGCGGCCAGATCCTTGGCCTGGGCCATGTCGAACTGCTGGCCATGCCGCTGGCCAATGGTATAGACGAGCCTCAGCTGCAACGGCAGGATCGCCATGCCGGCCAAGCGATGTGGCAGGAGTTCACAAGCTCCAGTGAGCATCGCTTGGTCCAGAATGAACGTATCCAAGTCGCCCTTGGGCGCGTTCGTCGGGCCCGACTTCATGGCGCCGGCAGCCGCCGCGTAAGTGGAAGAGGCATCGGCCGAACCCGCCACGGCGCCCAGCGATCGCGACAAGGCCGCCAGAAAGGCCGCCTCCTTTTCGTTAGGTTCGCCGTCGGCGTGACACACCGCTGCCGCCGTGTCGTACGCTGCTACGCGTGCCTCATCGTTTGACAGGTTCGCCGCGAGGTCAGTCAGATCCGCTGTCCCACGCACCGCTTGCTGCAACAACGGGTCGTCCGCGGACAACCCGAGCCGAGCCGCTGCGGCGGCAATGTTATCCCGCTCGGCATCCGATTGGTTTCCGTCGGCGGCCGCGGCCAGCGCCGCAATGGCGATGATCGTTTGGGCGTCACGTGAATTCATACGACGTACTCGAGAAAGAGGAGGCTGTTCGGTCTTTCAAGCTGCGCATTCACGCACCCAAAGACCACTGGTAAACGCCTGACGCAGGCACTACGCGAGCTGACTCGCGCTGGTGCCAATACGGGTCAACGCGGCGCGGATCTTCTCGGGCTCGTATCCCACCGTGATCCGTAAGTGGTTTTCCGCACCCAATAGCGATCCTGGGGCGACGAGAACGCTCCCCGACCGGCGGATGTGCTCCGCCAGTTCGTACGAGGCCATGGGCAACTCATACCGCACAAACGCAATCGCGGTTGCTTCTGACGGGCCGACGTCGAAACGCCCGGCTTGCGTGGCGATCCAGTCGCGCATGACCTCCCACCCGCTGGACGTCAAACGCTTCTGGCGCTGAATGAGCGTCGGTCGCTTTTGCGGCGTCAACGCGAACTCGGCCATCGTCATGCTTGGCGCGGCCGCTGCGATCGTGGCGTACTCGTGTCGTCGCCACAACTGCTGAATGGTCGCCGCATCGGCGACGGCCCAGCCAATACGCAGGCCGGCGAGCCCGTACGCCTTGGAGAGTGAGTTGGTGCAGATCACTCGGCCATACTGCCCCCAGAACGTCGGCGTTTCGTCGATGCCACCGTGCTCTGTGCCAACGTACACCTCGTCCGCATGCAGCCAGGCTCCCACCCGCTCACACGCCGCGACCACCCGTTTCATCTCGTGCGCGGTGAGAATTGAACCCGTCGGATTGTTGGGGTTCACGATAGAAAGCAACTTTGTCCGCGGCGTCATAGAGGCGTCGAGTGCGTCTAGATCCAACCGCCACCCGCGATCCTCGCGTAGGGGCACCTCGCGAACCTTGCATCCCGCCATTCGTGCCAGTCCCCACACCTGACGATAGCCAGGGGTGACGACCACCACCTCGTCACCGGGATCGAGCAGCGTCGAGCAGACCATGCTGTTGGCCTGTGCCGCGCCCACCGTCACCAGCACGTTCTCGGCATTCGCAGCAGGATAGAGCGACGCAATGCGGTCGCGCAGGGCCCGCGTGCCGTTCACTTCAGGATAGAACAGGCCAGTGCGAAGCAGCTGTTCCCTTTCTTCGGGATCGAGCCACTCGTCTGTGCGCAGGCACTTCACACTGCTATCTGCGAGGTTCATCTCGACCGTGTGCTCCCACATCGATTGGTAGTGCTCGAGCTCGAAAGGCTGAAAGGCAGTCATGAGAACGGTCGATGGGGTGAGAGGGCGAACCGCGACAATATGGCCTCGCCGTCTGATTTCTGCTGCGGTGGGACCGTCTGACTGTCGGATTTCGCCGCGGTGTCCTGATCTAAGCGGTCGAATCTCCGCCGCGGTGTCGTGATCTAGCGGTCTAATGTCCGCCGCCGTGTGATGGCCTCGCCCTCGAAGTTGGCTTCGGCGTGGCCTGTCATCCATCGATGCGTCATCGAATATTGTGGTCAGAATCTCGGCGGAGCGCGTCGTCTGGATAGCGCCGCGCCCCCGCAGAAATCCTGATGATTCCTTGATGCGGTGCTTCGTCGCAGGCCCTTTCCCATGATTGTTCCTAACGACATGCCCCAGGTCGACGCACAGGTGCGCCTGACCGTGTACGAGCTATTCGCCACCGGCGAGGTGCCCACGCGTTCGGAGGTGGCCCGACGCGTGGCACTCACCGAAGGCGACGTGGCAGCCAGCTACGAACGATTGGCGGACGCGCATGTGCTGGTCCTGGACCCGCTGACGCGCGAGGTGTGGATGGCCATGCCCTTCTCGGCGGTCCCCACGGCCTTTCGCGTTGTAGCTGGCGATGCAGCCTGGTGGGCGAACTGCGCGTGGGACGCCTTGGGCATCGCCGCTGCCCTGCACCGCGATGTGCGGGTCGAGACGACGTGCGCCGATTGCCGTGACCCGATGGTGTTAACGGTGACGCATGGCGACCTCGCGCCGGCGACGGGGATCGCACACTTCGCCGTGCCTGCCGCGGATTGGTGGAAGGACATCGGGTTCACTTGAGCGACCATACGTCTCTTCCGGTCGGAAGAACATGTACAAGCATGGGCTCATGGCGCTGGTCGTCAGCCAGGAAGCGTGATACCGCTCCCGCAATTGTGGGAGCTGGCAAAGGTATGGTATGCGGATCGCTTGTCACCCGGCTGGCACCGACGCACGGCCGCAGAGAGTCAGGCGCTATTCACCGCGGTGGGGTTGCGCGGACCATTCTGGACGTTGTCTTGACCGTGCGCCTCAGCTCACGCGGCGTTCGATCCGCTTGAGCTGACGGAGTGCGGGAACGCGCCAGGCAGTGATGCTCACCACGGCCAGCGTCATGGAGCCACCAAAGATGACGGACGGCACCGTGCCTATGAGCCGGGCTGCCGCCCCTGACTCAAAGGCCCCCAGCTCGTTCGAGCTGCCGATGAAAATGGCGTTCACGGCGGAGACGCGTCCCATCAGCTCGGTCGGCGTCATAACCTGAATGAGCGTGGAGCGTATGACAGCGGAGATGTTGTCGGCGGCGCCACTGACGACCAGCAACGCCATCGACAGCCAAAACTCGCGCGACAGGGCAAACCCGATCATGCAACAGCCGAAGATGGCCACCACGGTCACCAGCGTTCGACCGGCCTGTTGAAAGGGGCCGCGATGCGCGACCACGATCGCCATGCACACGGCGCCGATGCCTGGCCCGGCCTGCAACAACCCAAGTCCCTGAGCACCCACATGCAGGATCTCCGTGGCAAAGACCGGCATGAGTGCCACCGCACCACCAAACAGCACGGCAAAGAGATCCAGCGTGAGCGCCCCGAGCAGTACGCGTTCTTTGCGCACGAAGGCAATGCCTTCGGCCAAGCTTTCACGAATCGACGTACTGACGTTGGCCCGCGGCATTGGCACGTACCGAATAGCGGCCATCGCCAAGAGGGCGATCGCTGCAAACCCCAGGTTCACGGTGTACGCCGTTCGCGCGCCCAACTTGCCGAGCAGCAGGCCGCCGAGGGCCGGGCCCAGCACACTGCCCAGCTGCCAGGTGGAACTCCGCCAAGTAGCGGCGTTCACGAACGTCTCCCGCGGCACGATTTCCGCCACCAACGCGGAGCGTGACGACTGCAGGAAGGAACGGGCGATGCCGCACATGCCGATGACCACGTAGTACGGCCAGACGGACGCAGGTAGTGACGACCCGGCGGCAAAGCTCATGAGGGCGATCGCCGCCACCACGAGCACCGCCAGCGCGCGCAGCGAGATACCCCGCCGGTCCCCTCGATCCACGATGTGTCCGGCGAGGAGCGCCACCAGGACATACGGAATCACCTCCGCCAGCCCGATAAGGCCTAACGATAGCGGGTCACGGGTGATCTGATAGACCTGCCACGACACCACCACCGCCTGTACCTGGGAGGCCATGGTCATGGTCAGCAGAGAGGCGACGAACCACCGGAAGTTCCCGATGCGCAGGGCGGCGTACGGTTCGTGTACGTCGGAGGAGGGGGCGGTGGTCACGTGGCGAAAAATATCGCCGGGAAAGCCATCGCGCCCTCGCAGGTCGACTTGCGAGGGCGCGATGAACTACGATGCGCTAACGTACGCTTACGGCGTGTACTTCCGTGTCGCGGTGGTGGTGGTGCCGTTCTGCCGGAACCCTCCGAACGTGTAGATCTGGCCGGACACGACGGCGCTGGTCGTAAATCCCAAAGCCTCAGGAGCGATCGACCGCGAGGACCATGTCTTGGTACCACCGTCAAAGCGGCTCACCGTGTTCTGATTCACACCGGCGTTGTTCACACCGAAGAACTGGTACACGGCCGTACCGACTGCGCCACCCGACGACCCAACCACCGTCGCCGGCGAGCTTGGGCCGCTCACCCATCCCTGCGTCGTGGTATTGAAGCCGTCGATGGAGTTGTTCAGTCCACCCGAACCCCGGCCGCCGACCACCACAAAATAATTGGCAACGCCGACCGCCATACCTTCGCTGTGGGAGTTGGTCGCATTGGCAATCGTCGTCCAGCTGTTGGTGGCTGGCGTGTACACATAGACCTTCTTGCCATCGAAGGTTGATCCGTCAGCACCAACGGCCACGTAGATCTTGCCGGCCACCACGCCCGCGGAGGCAAAGCCGATGGGTGTGGGCGCCGTGGCGCGGCTGGTCCAAATGTTTGTCGCGGGGTCGTACTCGAACACGGTATTGGTGGCGCTGCTGGCCGTGTCGCCAGCGAATCCACCGATCAAGTACACTTTGCCATTCACGGCAGCGCCGGCTGCGGCCCAGCGGCCGGCGGGAAGCGGCGCCACCGTGCTCCAGCTGTCGGTGACGCTGTTGTAGCGCTCGACGCTATTCAACGGCGTAATGCCGGCATTCGCGCGGCCACCCATGACATAGACATCACCGTTGACGCTGGCGGACGACAGGTAGGCGCGGGCCGTCGGCATGGCGGTCTGCGTCACCCACCAGTCACCAGGGGTGTACTTCTGCACGCTGGCCTCGATGGCATTGGCTGTGTTACCACCGACGACGTAGAGTTCACCATTCAGGACATTGCCCGACGCTGAGCCGACCGCGATCGGCATGTTGGCGCGTGCCACCCAAGTCCCGCCCTTCGCATCCAAGTATTCGCTCGTGTTCAGGGCGCCGGCCGTGGTGTAACCTGCAGCCGAGACGGCGACGTTGTTGATCACGCCCGTCACGTGTGATACGCGTTGCGTCAGATGCCCCGGACCGGGGGTCCATGCATTCGTTGCCGGATCGTACACATCCACGCCGCTGCCAACCGTTCCATTGTCCCAGTACACCTTGCCGTTCACCGCGTACACGGTGCCGCCAGAATGCGTCCCCGGAGCGTTCGGGAGTTGCGCCCATCCGTTGGTGACCGGGTCGTACCGCAGGAGCTTTCCCGTTTCTCCGCTAAAATCGCAGCCGATCCCTACGTACATGATGTTGCCCAGCGCCGTTGATCCGCCGCACGCGCCGGGAATGGGCATGGCAGTGCGCGTGGTCCATACGTTGGCCACCGGATCGTACACATTAAGCACTGACTGATACGCCGTGCCGTTCCAGCCGCCCGGTACGTACACCAGGGAGCCTAACGTCGTCGCTCCGAGCTGCGAATTAAGTTTGGTAGGCAGCGGCGCCTTCGTGGCCCAGCTGTTGGTGCTTGGCGTCCATTCGGTCACGAGGTTGTAGATCGACGTAGCATCCGAGCCTCCGATGACATATAGCCGCCCATTCGCCGACGCGGTGACCGTGTACGAACGCGCCACGGGCATAGGAGCAATCGTCGTCCATTGATTGCTTGCCTGGATTGAGCCGCTGGTCACCGAGAGATCGAATTCCGAGCTGGCGGCAGTCGGCGCCAGCGATGGCGAGGGGCTCTCACTCGAGCAGGCACTGAACAGGACGATGGCGACTGTGGCAACCACGGAACGACGGCGCGTACGAATCACGAGCGTTCTCCAGCGTGGCAATGAGGAATGCAACGCCGCATGCACGTGGCGTTTGAGGGGAGCGCCAATCTGGTCGGGACAGCGCGACGAAAATGTGATATGGTTCACAACAAGCCACGGGAGGTTCAACGCATCCCGCCCTTGGCACGGAGTTTCTGACTCGGCGTTGAAACTGCGAAGCATTTCTCTCTGGCCGGGAAGTCCGAATGACTGCACCGACATTTCGCGCGCTCGACCCAGCGAAGATCCAAGAGACACTGAGCCGACTGAGGCAACGCATCGAGGAGCGATTCCCGACGGCTGGTCTCGTCAACGTCGCCCGCGACCTTGGCGCACTCGGTGAGCACTGCGCGGTTGAATCTGTGCAACTCGGGGTTCCCAACTGGCCACTCCGCGTTGGCGCGGGGTTGCTCCTGCTTGTCATGCTGGCGGGTGTGATTGCCACGGTGAGTCAGTTGTGGCCGGAACGCTCGTCGTTCAATACCATCGCCGAACTCATTCAGGCGATTGACTCGGCCGTGAATGACGCGGTGTTTCTCGGGATTGCGGTCTGGTTCTTCCTGACCTTCGAACGACGACTGAAGCGTCGCGTAGCGCTACGGACCATCCATCAGCTTCGAAGCGTTGCTCACATCGTGGACATGCATCAGTTGACCAAGGATCCAGAGCGGTTGATGTCACCACAGCCGAATACCGCGTCGTCGCCGGCTCGCACCATGACCTCGGATCAGTTGGGGCGGTACTTGGACTACTGCAGTGAGATGTTGAGCCTAACCAGCAAGCTGGCCGCGTTGTACGTGCAGCGCTTCGACGACACTGTCGTTCTGCAGGCGGTGAATGAGGTGGAGTCACTCACGAACGGTCTTTCACGAAAGATCTGGCAGAAGATCTCGATTCTCGAAGCTGGCGCGAATCGCCGGGAGGCATAGCCGCCGCGTGCGGGGCGGCACTCCCTGGCTGGCAGGTTCGCTGGCGCATGACGCGGAACCGTGGTCGTATTGGCATCTGCACGCTCGAGGCGGTTCGCCTGGGATCGGGGGCGAGTTATCGCGTGCGATCCCGTTGTCGCCCGGTTGTCGGCCCTGTATTCTGTGCGCGTGAATTGCTTCCTGCCTGCCTACGCTCCGGGCGCACGTCGACGTGGCTTCCGTCGCGTCGCGTTGACCTGCCTGACGATAATGTTGGCGCATCCGGGATGCGTCGCAGCGCAGGGAGCGACCGTAACGCCTTTCCTGTCGCGAAAGGCTGAGGCCATGCTGCGAACGCAGCTGCCCTGTCTCGGATGCCACACGCTGGCCGGGGATGGGGGCGTCATCGGCCCGGATTTGACCACCGTGCGCGAGCGTAGATCGTCGGCGTACATCGGCGCCATGGTGAACGATCCGCAGCGCGTGGTTCCGGGGTCGGCGATGCCACGGACCGCCATGACGCCGGCCCTTCGTGACCTCATCGTGTCTTACCTGACGTCGCTGCCAACCGGACGGCCCGCGCCTGATGCGGCACCGCCGACGCCTAACGCGGTGGCCTCTCCTGCCGATGGCGCAGGACTGTACCAACGGTGGTGCGCGTCGTGTCACGGGGCGTCCGGGCGCGGTGACGGGCCAAATGCCTCACACCTTCCAGTGCGTCCCGCGGTGCATGCCTCGCGGGACGCCATGTCTCTTCGTTCTGACGACGCGCTGTACGATACGATCGCCGGCGGTGGGCTGATCATGAATCGGAGCGCGCGCATGCCGGCCTTTGGGGCGACGCTGTCCGACGCGCAGATTCGAACCTTGGTCGCGTACATCCGGTCACTGTGCGGATGTCAGGGGCCAGCGTGGTCGCGCGATGGCGCGACACCCAAGCCGTGACGCGCAAAAGCGGGAAGAAAGGGAGCGGCGCCCAGCGTCCGGCGCGCAAATCGGGCGCCGAAGGCACTCCGCGCATCGGTCCACCTAACGCCGGCCCGCGGCTCACCCGCACTCGATTGGCCTGGTTGCTCCTGGCGGTCGTCGGACTGGCTACGGCTGGCGTCTTGACCGTGTGGCCGCCGCCGCGGAACACTGGCGGCGCTCACGGGGCGTCGCTGCCGGCCCCGCGAATGACGTTCACGGACTCGACGATCGCCGACAGCGATTTTGTCGGATCGGCCGCTTGCGCGTCATGCCACGCCGGCCAGTACGCGGCGTGGACACGGTCCACGCACGGCAACGCCGGAGGCCTTCCGGGCACCGTGCGCCTGGTCGGCAGCTTCAACGGGACGCCAATCCGGTTCAAGGATGCGGTGGTCACGCCATCAATGCGGGAAGGCCGGCCAACCTTCACCATCCGACAGAACGCCCGGCCGGACCGCGTCGTTCGGGTGGACGGGGTCATCGGCGGCGGCCACATGGCCGGTGGTGGCACCCAGGGGTTCGTGACACGGATTGACGATGGCACCTACCGATTCGTCCCCTTTGACTTCTCGCGCCACTCGAACACCTGGTTCTGCAACACCATTGGGCGCGGGAACCACGGCTGGGTGCCGGTCACCCCGGATCTCTCCATTGCCGCCTGCATCGACTGGCCCCCGTCGCGGGCGTTAGGCGACGACACCCGCTTCAGCAACTGCGCCTCATGCCATGGCAGTCAGATCACGACACAGGCGGACAGCGCCGCTCAAGGTTATCGGACGCATTTCACGGCGCTCAACATCAATTGCGAATCGTGCCACGGCCCCGGACGTCACCATATCGCCCTGGCGCGTGACTCCGCGGCTATCGCCTCGGGCAAGCTCGGCATGGCCGCTCTGGCGACCTACCCGAAGGATTCTTCGTTAGGTGTCTGCTGGCAGTGTCATGCGCTCAAGGACCAGCTACGACCGAATTTTGTGTCCGGAAAGCCGCTGGAGGCGTACTATTCCACTCGCACCCCGCAGTTGGGCGATGAAGCCTACCTGCCCGACGGTCGCGTACGCACGTTCGCCTACCAGCAGGGGCACTTGTACAGCGACTGCTACGTGAATGGTGGCATGACGTGCACCTCATGCCACGATCCGCACTCGCAGCAGTATCGTGACGTGGTCGGGAATCCCCTGCCCGGCCGTTTTGACGATCGGCAATGTACCAGCTGCCACGCCAGCAAGGCGGCGAACCCGACGCTACATACCAAACACGCCGCCTCGTCGGCGGGCAGCCGTTGCACCTCATGCCACATGCCGTACCTGCAGGAACCAGAGATCGGAACGGCGATCCGCTACTCGAGGTCGGACCACGCCATTCCCATTCCGCGTCCCGCGTTCGACTCGTCCCAGGGCGTGGTCAGTGCCTGCCGCACCTGCCATCAGGACAAGAGCGAGTCGACCCTGAATGCCCAGATGGTCGCATGGTACGGTGAGATCAAGCCGCATCCCCGGGCCATCGACGCGCTGGTCCGCGCCCGCACAATCTCGGATCGGGGACAGGTGGCCAAGTTGCTGCTGGTGCCTGATGAGCGCTTGACCGCGGTGTTGTTCGATGGGATGGCCTACTTCCTGGACCATCACCTCGACGCCGACATGGATGGCTTGGAGCGCGACATCGTCTCTCGACTGACGCAGCTGGCGAAGCACACCGACTTAGACGTCCGCGCGTTGGCCCTGGCCTCACTGCATTTCGCGGCCGGGAACGATGGCGCGGTGCATTCGACCCTGGTTTCGGCGCTCGATCAGGCCGGGCGAGACGAAGTCAACCTGCGTGCCCGGTGGGGGGTGATCCTCGGGTACCTCGCAGACAAGCTCCGGAACAATGGTCAGTCCCCTGCAGCGATCGCGACGTATCGCAAGGCAATCGAGGTCACGCCGAGCAATCCCAAACTCTACCTCAACCTCGGGCTCGCCTACACGCAGGCACGCGACCTGGTGAACGGTATTGCGCAATATCGACGGTCGCTCGAGCTCGACCCTCGTCAGGCGCTGGCGCTCATCAACCTGGGGATCGCCCTCGACGAACAGGGGAATCCGGCGGAGGCAGCAGCGACCTACCGCAAGGCGCTCGCGCTGAACCCGCGCGATCCCATGGCGAACTTCAACCTTGGCAACATCGCGCTCAAGGCCGGGGACTGGGCGCAAGCAGCCGCGCAGTACGAGAAGACGGTGGCCGCCGATCCGTCCATCGCCGTCGCCCACTTCTATCTGGCGCGGGCCCGGCTGCGACTGGGCGACGCCCGGGAATCGCTCCGACAGGTCGAACTGGGCCTCGAGTTTGATCCATCGAACGACGAGGGACTTCGAGCCCGCGATCAGTTGCGCCGGATGGTGGAGTCGGGCACCGGTCGCTGACGCGGCCGGCGAGGCTTTGCAGCTGGCGGAGGAAGCAGCGCCAACGCTTGACGGCGAAGGGCGCCCGCCACCGCCGTCACGTCACCGGCCTCCGCGGTCGTCCGCACCTCCTCAAAATCCTTGTCGGCTGCAAAGAGGCTCCACGTGGTGCCAGCCTCCCCGTCGCGGCGAGTGAACGTCAGCGCGCCAGCGGTCACCCCGGGCTCGTCCAACGTCACCCGCCACTCCTGCGGTACGCGACGCGAACGCCGCCGAGCGCGCGTCACGGCGAAGATGGAGTCGGCGAAATGCCTGGCATCCTTCGCCAATACCACGAGGACCACCGTCCGCTGCGCGTCCGCCATGGCCATACGCACCTGCGACGAGTCGGCAGCTGCGATTTCTATCGCCCAATCACCGACCAAGAGGCGCGAGGCAGTCGACGTAGTTTGGGCATGACTCGCCGTAGGCGCCAAGGCGAAGCATGCGAGCACGCCGGCGGATTGGCGCAGGACGGCGAAGCAGTGACGCGTGTAGCGGATGGGTCACCCTCCAAAGCAGGATTCTTTCGTCAACAAGATATGGCGTAACTGCTGGGCCGGGCGCAATTTTCCCCTCGTCGTACCACCATTTCTCCTCCTCCTTCGTTCGAGGTTCTGATGTTCGATTCTCGCCTCCGCCGATTCGCCTTTGCGCTGGTCGTGGCCCTGGTGTCGCGCCCCGCGCTGGCGCAGACCGGCGCCATTGCGGGCAAGGTCACGGATACTGGAACTGGCGCCCCGATTCTCGCCGCGCGAGTTACGGCTCAGGCCGGAGACCGGGTCGTTGGGGTCTCGACCTCGCGTGAGGATGGTTCGTTCCGTATAGCGAACTTGAATGCGGGCACCTACGCCGTGGTCGTGACGCGTATTGGATTTTCCCTGAAGCGAACAGAAGGGGTGCAGGTGACCGCTGGCGGAACCGCCACGATCAACGTGCAGATGACCGAAATCGTGACCGAGCTGAACCCGGTCGTGACCTCGGCCTCCCGAAAGGAGGAAAAGGCACTCGATGCGCCAGCGTCGGTATCCGTGATTGATGTGCGCGAAATTCAGGAGCGCACCTCGGCGACGGTGGCTGATCACGTACAGGGGATGGCCGGTGTTGACGTCAGCCGCAACGGTATCGCCGCCTCGAACATCGTGGCTCGCGGCTTCAACAACGCCTTCTCCGGATCCATCCTGCAATTGCAGGACTATCGTTTTGCCGGGGTCCCGTCACTGCGCGTCAACGTCCCCTTCCTGGCCACAGCGACGAATGAAGACATCGAGCGCGTCGAAGTGTTGCTCGGTCCTGCATCGGCGCTGTACGGACCGAATTCCTCACATGGCGTGCTGCACGTGATCACGAAGTCCCCGTTCACGTCGCAGGGAACGACCCTCACCGTTGACGGTGGCACGCGGTCCATGTTTCGCGGTTCGCTGCGTCATGCGGGTCTGATGAGTGAGAAGGTCGGGTACAAGCTCTCGGGCGAGTACTTCAGGGCCAATGACTGGGAATACAAGGACCCAGCCGAGCCGGCGACCTTCCCGGCCTCTGCTCCCGCGGGACGAGCTGGTCTGCCGAATGTGCGAGACTATGGTCTGGAGCGCGCCGCGGGTGAGGCCCGGCTCGACATTCGTCCGAATGACAACTCCGAGTTCGTGTCCACGATCGGCATGACGCACTTGGGCAGCGGCATGGAGTTTACCGGTGCCAACGGGACGGCGCAGATCAAGAACTGGACGTACACAAGCTTGCAGCAGCGGATGCGCATGGGCCGGTTGTTCGCGCAAGTGTTCGCAAACCTCAGCAACGCCGGGAACGACAACGGCACGGACCTGGGTGGCACGTACTTGCTACGCAGTGGCCAGCCGATCGTGGACCAGTCGCGCGTGTACGCCGCGCAGGTTCAACACGGCTTCTCGCTGGCCAAGGGGCGGCAAGACTTTGTTTACGGGGTCGACTACATCAGCACGGACCCGCGGACCGGCAACACCATCAACGGCCGCAATGAGGACATCGACAAGGTTCGCGAGGTGGGTGGCTACATCCAGTCGACGTCGAAACTCAGTTCGATGTGGGACTTTGTGGCCGCGGCTCGCGTAGACAACAACGACCAGATCGAAGGCAACCAGTTCTCGCCGCGTGTCGCCCTGATTTTCAAGCCGAATTCGACGAACAACTTCCGCGTGACGTTCAATCGCGCGTTCTCGACACCGGCGAATTTCACCTGGTTCCTGGACTTGATCCAAGCCGCCAACGTGGGCGGCTCGCCGTACAATGTCCGGGCGTTAGGCAATCCACCGAAGACGGGGTGGTCGTTCAATCGCAGCTGCAATGCGGCCGTCAGCGGTGGGTTGTGCATGCGCACGATCTTCGCGGGCGCCCAGAATGCCACCACCTGGTTACCGGCATCGTCCACGGTGGCCTTGCCCGGTCTGGTGAATTCACAGGCCGCGGCGTTGCAGGCCGGTATCACCGCGGCGTTACAGGGAGCAGGTCTTTCGGCGGCGCAGGCGGCAGGGATCGCCGCGGCGGCGACGAACTACATGAAGACGCTCGCGCCGACGCCGACCGACGTCTCGACGCGTTTGGCTTATCTCACGGACCCGCTCAGCGCTAACTTGGCGCCGGCCTCGATCGGCGACATCGGCCCCCTGAAAGCGTCCTATAACAACACGATCGAACTCGGCTACAAGGGCATCATCGCCAACAAGTTGCGCCTGGCCGTGGACTTCTGGTCAGAAAAGCGCGGTGACGTTGGCAATCCGGCAGGCTTGGCAACGCCGACGGTATATGCTGACAGCACCACGTTGGCGAACTACCTCACCACGAAGCTTGGGCCCGTCCTTGGACAGGCCGGCGTGCCCGCGCAGTTGCTGCCGATTGTTGCAGCTGGCATTGGCCGCACGGTCGCTAATACCGCCAAGTCGGTCCCACTTGGCATCGTCTCGTTCAACAGCGACGCCTTCGCCAGCGCCACCGACGTGTACGCCACGTATACCTCCTATAACAAGGAGATCACGGTCACGGGCGTTGACTTGGCCCTCGACTACGTGGCCACTAACAAGCTGTCGATCTCTGGGACGTATAGCTGGGTGAGTGACCTGATCTTCCCGGGCGTCTCCAGCAGCAACGGGCTAGCCCTGATGTTGAACGCGCCCGACAACAAGGGATCCTTGGCCGTTCGCTATCGCGACGAAGCCAAGGGATGGGGTTGGGACATTCGTGGCCGCTACTTCAACGGCTATCCGGTCAACTCCGGGGTGTACGCGACGAACTTTGCGTTCCCCGATCCTTCGGTGGCGAACAAGACGTACATGTACGAGCCGATCAAGACGTCTGCCCTGGTCGACCTCGGCCTCAACTGGCGGCTGCCGTTCGCCGGCGCGAAGGAATTCATGTGGTCGATCAACGCCGACAACGTGCTCAATCACGGCTACCGCACGCTGCCCGGCGCGCCACTCATTGGCCGCATGGTCATGACCCGATTGCAGTACTCATTCTGAGCAACGACTTCGCCGACTGACGGCGAGCCCCACAGGAGTCAACGGCCAGGCGGTTGCCTGGCCGTTGACGTTTTGCCAGGCGCCACGTCCATTTCGACATCCTTCAGCGCCACCCTCGTGAATCCGCTGCTCACCGTCCTACCGCCCCGTCGCCTCGTCATTGGACATCGTGGCAATTCCCGGCATGCGCCGGAAAACACGATGGAGTCGTTCCGGCAGGCAGTTTCGTTAGGCATTGATGCACTGGAGTTCGACGTCCACCTGACTCGCGACGGGCAGGCGGTCGTCATGCATGACCCAACGCTCGATCGCACCACATCCGGAACGGGTCGCGTGGCTGACCTGACACTCGACGCAATCCGTCGTGTGGATGCCGGCGCCCGCTTCAGCACGGACGAAGGAAGGACGTTTCCTTACGCGGGCCAAGGGATTGTGGCCCCCACGCTGGAAGAAGTGCTGACCGAATTCCCTTCCCTGCCGTTAATCATCGAGATCAAGACGCCGACCGTCTCCAGCGAGGTCCTCCGCGTCATCCGAGCCCACGGCGCCGAGTCGCGATGCGTGCCGTCGTCGTTCGTCGACCACGCGTTGGACGTCTTTCAGGGGACAGGAATTCCGATCGGCGCGTCGCCTCAACACATGCGCGACTTGTTCTGGCCCGGCCTGCTCCGCCGCCGCGTGGCAACGGTCCCGTTCCAGCTGGTGAGCATGCCGACCGTCCACAAGGGTCTGCCGCTTCCGGTCGGAGGATTCGCTCACATCCTGGCGCCGTTAGGCGTGCCGGTGCACGTATGGACGATCGACGACCCTCAGGAAGCGCAGCGACTGTGGGCCAAGGGCGTGCGCGGCATTCTGACAAACGACCCGGGTGCTATGATCCGGGCCGCCGCGCAGTAGCGCTATTGTCCGACGGCGTTCAGGGCGACGGACTGGAGCTTGCCTGACGAGACGACGATGGTGTTGATCCCAACCTGCGGACCAAGGGTCCACCGCGCTTGCACTTCGCCAAGCGCGTTGGTGAGTCCAGACGCTGGCGAGATCAGTCCTCCTCCCACGCTCACCTGAAAGGCCACGGCGATCCCCTTCATGGGCGTGTTGTTGTCTCCCACGACGCGGATCACGATCTGGTTAGGCAGCGCGGCCCCCGCCTTGGCGACCTGGTTGTTCCCCTGTGCGACGATCAGCTCCGACGGAATGATGGCGAAGCCGGTGATCAACAAGGGTTCCAACGCGCCGACGTTGGCTTTCAGCGTCTGCTGGACATCGGTCGGGCCCAGCGTCCACTTGGTCTTGACCTCGCCATTCTCGTCTGTGAGGGCGCTAGCCGGCGACACGGCGCCTCCACCGCGCGCCACGATGAACCCCACCTGGTACTTCGCCAACGGCGCGCCATCCGTGCCCAACACGCGGACCACGATGGGATTGGGAAGCTCCGCTCCGCCCTGTGCCGACTGCTGGTCACCCTGCACCAAGGAGACTGTGCCCGGCGCCGATGCACTGGTTGCCGCCTTGCCGCAACCGGTCGCGCCGAGGACGCCCGCCAGGAGCGTGACTCGGCCGGCATTCTGTGCAAGACGACGAAATAGACGTGACGTTTGAGGCATGGCGGGACCCGATGAGACACAGTCGCGCAGGAGGGAACGGGCCGGGGGAAACCCCGCGCCCTAACCCTGCGTCCCTGTGGAGTATCGGCAGCCCGCGCCGGACCCTTCACCTCAGGTCCCGAGGACGCCCTCTCGCGCCCCGTGCCCCTCGCTTCCACGGTCGCACAGCGGGGCCAGGCGGGGCTCGGCGCCAAGCCAGTACAGACCGTTCGCCATGATGCAGTAGCCCGTCGCGGCGAACCAGACCATCGCCAGCCCTACAAAGCCGGTGAACAACAGCCACCAAGAGCTGTGAAGCAGCGACAGCGTGGACGCCACCGTCAGGTTGATGCCCACGGCCAGATAAATCCGCCGTTCGAGATACCAGCTGTCGGTCATCATGAAATACAGCTGGCCCGGGCGCCAATCTGGGCGCGCAAGGTTTGGCGTGAATCCAAGACGCGCCAGGATGTTGCCCACCACGCAAAAACCTGTGAGCGAAACGGCGATCGAAGCCAGCGCGGTCACGATCACGCCGAACACCCAATACGGATTCACGCGGGCGGCGAGCGTAGTCGAGATCAGCAGCACCACACCGGCAATGAGCCACACGGTTCGTTCGATGTACCACCGATTGGTCGGGACGATGTACACACCGGACCGGAGCGCCATAACGAGTCTCCCTGTTGGCTGAGGGGCGTTCGGAATGGTCGCCAACTTGGTTGTTCCAGCCGCACAACACAAGCAACGGTGCGCCCTAGATCACCGCGATCGTTAGGAAGGATTTCTCGCGTCAGCGCGGCGGAGGCCGCGAAAGAAATCCCAGATCGCGCGCGAGCCATCGACGTCTTTGCATACTCGGCCGATGAGGGCGCGCGGTAGATATTGCGAGCCGCTCGGCCACGTATGGCCGGCGCCAACCATGCGATAACGAATCACCGAGGTCGGCGCCGCTGGATCCGTCCATCGTTCAACCTCGACGCGGCAGCCGTCCTTCGTGTCTCGATCCGGGAGCCATTCCCGGTGCGCCTCAATCGTTAGGCCGTCGACGCGTCTCCAGATCGCCACCACGGAATCCGACGAGATGGTCGTGCCGCGGCGACCGCGAAATACGCCCCCACCGGCGTACGGCACCAGTGGATCCTCGGTACCTTGCACGATCAACACGTTCACCGGGTGCGTGGGACGGAAGGTCGGCACTACCTCCTGACCGATTCCCCCGGCCACGGGGGCGATGGCGGCGAGCCGATCGCCAAGGTGCGCGCCGAGCACATTCGCGAGAAACCCGCCATTGGAAATTCCCGTCGCGAATACTCGGCTGGCGTCGATCCTCGTGTGACGCGCGATCGTGTCCAGCACACTGCGCACAAACGCGACTTCGTCCACGTGCTCTTCATGCGCGCGGGAGTTCCGCACCACCCGACCATCGTTCCATTGATTGCCAATGCCCTGCGGATACACGACCACGAACGTATCGCGATCGGCAAGGGTGCTGAATCCGGTCTCGCGTTCGATCTGACGGGCATTCCCGCCGCCGCCGTGAAAGACCAGGACGACGGGGTAGCCAGTTGGGGGCGCTGCCGCCGTCGGCACGTGCAGCCAGTACTCGCGGGGGCGATCGTCGACGCGAATCTGCTCGCGTTTGGTCTGCGCAGGGAGGGATCCCGGCGGGAAAAGGAAAACGAGCCATGCGCATGCCCTAATCGAGGCCCTCACGCTCGGCGTTCCCACGGTGGAAGAACGCGATCGACCGCCGGCAGCATTTCGCGCGCGACCTGCTGCGCCAGCGCGTCTGCCCGCGCCAGGCGTGACGCCCAATCGTTAGAAGCGGTGCGGACGCCACGTATGGGAACGACAATACGCACCAAGGCCTCCTCTGATCGACGGCGGGCCGCTGCATCGCGGAGCAGATCCCACTTCACGCGGTATTCGTTCCACGCGACACGTCCACGCCCCTGATACCAATAGTAGACGACGGCCTGCGCGTCACCGTTGGCCAACACGTAGCGATTCACGGTGGTGGAGTCCACGTCCACCGGGCCGCTGGATAGGACTTGCCATCCGGCGCCGGGAAGGCAGTTCCGCGGCGAATGAATCGTGCGCCCCGTTGTTTGATTGTCGTAGTAGCCCACGTACAAGGAGAAAGCCGGCGTGGTATCGCTCGCGTACACACGAAAGAGATAGTTCGTCATGCCGGCGACGCGCACCGATCCACTGTCCACGGCTCGGTCAGTGCCGCGGTACCCGGCGACGACCACGGGCAGGCCGGACAAGGGATGCACCAACGGCGTGGACGCCTGACGCTTGGCGCCCTGTAGTCCGACGACGCCTGCAAACAGAACGACGGCAGGAGCAAAGCGCCCGACGCTAGGCATGCACCCCCCGATTCAACCGATGCTCCGCCCGCGCCAGTACCCAGGCCACGCCGGCGAGTGCTGCGAAAGCCACAAGGAACATCAGCCATCCTTCCGTCAGGTGCATGAACCCCTCGGCCAGGCGCGGATCCGCGAATACGACCAGGAAACCCGTGAGGAACACGCGCAGGCCGTTCAACAACACGGCGATGGGAATGGACAGTAGCAGCAGTGTGACGCGGGTGGGCGTTCGGGTGAGTCGAAGTCCGCCGAGTAACACCGCCAAGCTCAAGAGAGCCGTGAGGGACCGGAGCCCTGAACAGGCTTCGGTGACGAATAGCTCGCGACCGGGCAGGCGGATGACGTTGCCGTCCAGCCGTACGGGAATCCCTCGCAGCTGCAACAGTGCCGCTCCCAATCGCGACGCTCGCAGCTGGAGTGGCAAGGCCAGCGATCCGGTGAGGATCTCGGGAAGTGGCACGGACAGGGCCAGTAGGGTCGCTGGCAGCCACCAGGCCCACAGCTGTCGCGCCCCCCACAGGTAGATGACCAGCCCCGCCAGACCGGCCAGCAATGCCAGCCGTCCGGCGAACGCTTCGGCAGCCAAGGCGCCCAACAAGCGGAGCGCCACGGCAACGCCTAACGTTGCCAGGCCGAGCGCCGGTTGGGGGCGCGGATTGGTCACCAGCCCTCGCCGCCACGCCAGCCACACGCCCAGCGGCGCAAGCAGCAGCCCGTGACCCGCTTCGGGGTCAGTCCACCACGCGCGCGCCACATTCCCAGCTGGCTCGACAAAGAGCAGCGCGAACAGCGCGGCCGTGAGCAGGCCGGCGGACAAGGTCACAGGGTCGGCGGTCGTCGAACGCCACGACGCGGACTTAGTCACCCTCGTTTCGCCCGGAGACGAACGGTGGGAACGCAGGACGCCTTGAACATTCGAAGGTTGTAATCTGGGTTGCCCACGGCACGTGGCGAGGGGAAAGCACGACAGGTCGACAAAAATGAACGCTTCGGATTTGGACGGGCACCGGTCGATACTCGCAATTGCGCGACGGACACTCCGTCGACGCTTCGTCCTGGCTGCCCCTGAATTACATGCTGAACCTGCGGACCTCAACCGCCCCGCAGAGGGAGTCGACAACAAGCCCGGCCGCGCCCGACGCGGTGCAACGAACGACCACTGGCGATACGCCGGTGGTCGGGATTGGTGCTTCCGGCCCGTCGTCCGTAAGACCCGCGCAGCGGAGCGCCTCGCGTCTGGGGACGGCGCTGCTGGTCTACATGCTTGGGGTGACGCTCATCATCACCCTGTTGCCCTTCCAGTTTACCTGGCCAAGCCATTTGCGGGTGATGTGGACGGGCGATGCGATGGACGTGATCGCCAACGTGCTGCTTTTCGTACCGCTTGGCCTGCTGTACCGCATTGCGACGCACTTGTCGACGCGACACGCGGTCATGCGCGCCCTCGCCGCTGGGCTCCTGGTCAGCATGGGCATCGAGGCGTTGCAGCTGTTTGAAGTGGAGCGGTACACGTCCGTCCTGGACGTCGCAACGAACGGCCTGGGCGCAATTGTCGGTGCCGTGGTCTTTGACCGTCTGGCACAACAGCGCGCGCTCGACGTGCGATGGATCGGGCGGTTGTTTCTCGAACTGCCCTTGATGGGGCTGATCTATCTCACGATTCCCTTACTGTGGCTCTCTGCGTTGGTCGCCACGGTGACACCGGATTGGGCATGGATCGCGTTGCCCCTGGCGGCGTTTGGCGGCATGTTGCTGGGCGGCACGTTGCGTCACATGAACGTGTACCGAGGGTCGCCGATCAGCGCGGAGCGAATGGGAGTCTATGCGGCGGCGGGGGTGTGTGTTGGGATGTTCCCGGCCGCGACGCGCGCCCCACTGGCCATTGGGACCGGCGCGGTGATGGCATTCGTCGTCACACGGCTGGCCGCGGCACCGAGTGCGCGACGGCCGGCATGGAATCGCCGCTTTGAGGTTCCGGTCCTGCGCTCCGCGGCGCCGTTCTACGCCATCTTCATCGGCCTGCTCATCCTGCTGCCACTGCTGAATGGGGTGGCGCCCTTCTCGTTAGGTGTCGGCTTTACCGGCACGGCTGGCGTGTGGGACAAAGCGGAAATACTTCGCTTCCTGTTGCGCGTCGCCGGGATGACGCTGCTGGGATACATGGTCGCGGAGTATCGTGGACGTGAAGAAAAGCAGCTGAAGGACGCCCTGCCTCGCATGCTCCACTGGACCTTGGCGACCGCCACCTGCATCGAATGCGCCATGGGCTACCGCGCTGGCCGCGGGGCAAGCATCGCGCAGTGGAGCTTGTTGGTGCTGTCGGGACTGTACGGCGGCTGGCTGTACCGACTGCAGCGCGACTACGTCGTGGCGCTTCTAGAGGAACCGCGAGAGCAGGATTCCGCGCCCACTGAACTCTAGGGCAGAGACCGCTCGCTCAGGACCGGGCCCCGGGTTGACTCTGCCTTCGTACGCACTCGGGTTTGCGGCGCGCGAGCTAGAGGACCTCACGCGGCACGTGGACGGGATGACGTTCGTGAGCGTGTCCACCTTGGTGACGTAAATCGTCTTCAGGTACTTCCGTGGTTTCGCCGCAGCCACCGGCTTCTTGCCAGGCTTCGCCTGCGTCGCAACTGCCGGATCCGCCGGCTTAACCACCGAGGCGGTAAACACCGCGTACACCGGCGTATTCACGCCGCGCACGATGAATCGCATGCGCTCAATCATCAGGTAGCGCGCTTCTGTTGTGGCTTCCACGTGGTACTGCGTGCTGTCGCCGCACGGCACAAAGAAGTCGCCGGAATCGCTCAGGGCGTACAACCCGCGCAATCGCTTGGGAGGCTCTTCTTCTGTGAGCGCCACATGTCGGCGCGGCGATACGAGTTTGAAAAATTCACCCACACGACGGCGAAACGACTTTTCCTCTTTCTCGCCGCCCGGTCCAGTGTCTGAGCGACGCGATAGCGGAGTGTTGTTCGTGGTACCCTTGCCTGGCCCACCCTTGGGAAGCGAGACCCCCTTGTTCTTGCTTGAATAGGCCTCCGTCACTGCCTGAATCTGAGCCGACGCCTGCTTCTCCTTTCGATCCCCCTTGTCCAGTCGACCAATGCCGCAGGCCGACACAAACGTCACCGCCGCCGCCACATAGCCCAAGCGCCACAACCCGCCCTCGCGGAGCGCTCTCGAAACCTCACTTTGCGACTGACGTGCCGTCATGACGTGCCTCAGGATCTCAACTTGATCACTGGCTGGGGGCCCTCAAATGAACGTCAACCCCGCTAGCCGCTGGCAATTACGTAAGCTAGTACCTCGGTGAGGTCCTTCACATCCCTGTCGCGTCGACGCGGCACCAATCCCACACCGCCGCCCGGCCTTCACGCAACATGCGAACCTCTGCCCACTTACGACGACTGGGGAATGAATTGAGTCTCTATTTCCTTGCCTGTAGATTGGCCCCCCCACCGCCCTTCGCCGTCGTGCACCCCACCAGCAGCGGGCGGACACCCCTCTGAGCTCACCGTGACCACATCCTCCAAGAAGATCCGCGTTGGCGTCCTTGGCGCAGGCGCATGGGCCAACTTTGCGCACATCCCCGGCTTTCAGCGCGATTCCCGATGCGAGGTGGTGGCCATCGCCGACCCTCAACGCGCCCTGGCGGATGAGGCCGCGAAGCGCTTCGGCATCCCGTCGGTCTACTACACCCACGAGGAGTTGATCGGGCGAGCAGACATCGATTTAGTCGATGTCTGCACGCCGTCGGCCACGCACTTTGATTTAGCCTGGCAGGCACTCAGCGCCGGCAAGCACGTGCTCTGCGAAAAGCCGGTTGCCTTCGACTATCGCGAAACGCTGCGCGCCCACGCCCTCGCCAAGTCGCGCCGCCTCAAGACGAAACTCGGCTTCACGTTTCGTTATGCACCGGCGATGCGCTACATGAAGCACCTGATCGACCAGGGATACATCGGGGAGCCATACATCTTCAACGGCTACGAACAGAACTCGCAGTGGCTGGATCCCTCCAACCCGCTACGCCAGGTGGACGTGAATGCGGACCATTCGGTGTTGCAGGTGTCGTCGTTGGAGGGGTACGGCGCGCCGATCATCGACATCGGCATGTGGATGGTGGGCAGCCAGTACAAGGAAGTCGTGGGCACCATGCGCAACTTCATTCCCGAGCGCATGGTGCGCGGTTTCCCGGCGCCCATGCGGATGAATATCGATGACGGCGACATTTTCATCGGCGAATTCGCCAACGGCGCGTTAGGCAGTGTGCAGACGAGCTTTGTGACCGTCGGGAATTATCCGGGAATCGAGGCCCGCGTCTACGGACGAGAGGGCGCCTTGATTTGCCGGCTGGTCGAAGAGTTCGGCATCTGCGAGGTGTTGCGCGGTGCCAAGCCAGACGCTGTCGAGTTCGTCCCGATCGAGGTCCCGGCGGAGTTTTATCCCCCCGGTGGCAGCCCCCGTGAGAGCTGGCGAACACTGTTCTACGCGAACCTGGTGTCGTCCTTTGTCGGCGAGGTGCTCAGCGACCAGGACAACGCGCAAGGCGACTTTCTCGACGGAGCGCGCGTGCAGGAAGTCATCAACGCTGTCGAACAGTCGTTCCGCGAGCGGCGCTGGGTGTCACTGCCGCTGGACACCGCCGCCCCGACCGCACGCGCATGAGTGCCCCGGCGGGACAGTCGACGCCGGACGACGCGCTGCGCCGTGCGATGGACGCGTTCTTTGCGTCGTACTACCGCCTTCGGCCAGTCAATGCGACCTTCACGGGCATCCACACGCACGATGGTGCGTATCCCGACTGGTCCCCGGCGGGCGTGGAACAAGCCCGCGGCGAGATGCGCGGACTGCGCGACCGGCTGGCACAAGCCGCGGGGCCAGCGTTAGGCACTCTTGGCTCTGGCTCGACCCCCGAGTGGCCGCTTATTGACGCGACGCTCGCCGACGCCTTCCTGGAAATCCAGCTGCGCGAACTCGGCGGATTTCACATGCAGCGCGGCAACCCATCCCTTGCCATCGGCGAAGCGGCCTTTGGGCTGATCAGCCTGATCATTCGACCATACGCTCCGGCCGTTGAGCGCGCGGAGTCCTTAGCCGCTCGACTGCGCGCGTTACCACTTTTTCTTGAAGGGGCGCAGGCCTCCCTGTCCTCGACACCGCTTCGACCAGCGTGGTGTGACAAGGCCCAGCGCGAACTCGAGGGCCTGCGTCTGCTGCTGGCTGGTGGCCTGCGTCGCTGGGTTGCCATCCACTTGCCTGACGGGCAAGCGGCGAACCGCATCCTGGGTGCCACCGAACCCGCGACCGCGGCGGTTGACCGATTTGCGTTGTGGCTGGCCCAAGCGCCGAGAGACACCTCGGCAAATTACGGATGCGGTCGCGAAATGCTGTCCCTGCTGTTGAGCCGTGGACACTGGTATCGCGGCGACCTGGATGCCTGGCGCTTGGCACTACGAGCGCAGCTTGCGGAAGAACAGGGCCGCCTGGCAGACCGCGCACACCACGAGCATGCCGATGGATGGGCGGGTGTCCAGGCCGAACTCGCCCAGCGCCACCCGGGTCCCGACAGCTACTACGACGCCTTCGCTCGCACGTGGCAGGACTGTCATGCACTGGCGGCAGCACGCGACGTGGTCAGTTGGCCCGACTACCCGATTCGTTACGTGCCAATCCCCGAGTGGACGCGCGAGGCGGCCCCCTTTCTCTACTACCTGTACTATCGCTCGCCGGCCGCCTTCGACCAGGTGCAACCCGTGGAGTACGTGGTCACCCCGATCGAGTCAATACACACGGACGACGCCAAGCTCCGGCACCTGCGCTCCTGGAACGACTCGGTGATCAAGCTCAATCATGTCGTGCACCACGGCGCCATTGGGCATCACGTGCAGAATTGGTACGCGTATCGCGCGCCCTCGCGCATCGGCCAGGTGGCCGCCATCGACTGCGCCGCCCGCATCGGGATGTTTTGTGGCGGGACCATGGCCGAGGGGTGGGCCTGCTATGCGACGGACCTGATGGACGAAATCGGATTCCTCACGCCGTACGAGTCCGTAGCCGAGCAACATACGCGCGTTCGCATGTTGGCCCGCGCCATCGTGGACCTCGAGCTTCACGGCGGACAGATGTCGCTCGCCGACGCTGAGGCATTTTATGGCGCCGAAGTCGGCATGCCGGCAGAGGTCGCCCGCGGCGAGGCGGTCAAGAACAGCATGTTTCCGGGAACGGCGTCCATGTACTGGCTGGGCACGCAAGGCATTCACGATCTGCGGGGTGCCATCGCTCGCCAGGTGGGCGCTGAGAAGTTCTCGCTCCGTGGCTTCCACGACGCGCTCCTGTCCATGGGCTCGATTCCGGTCGCCGTATCCGCCGAACTCCTCCTACGTCAGGGCCTGTCATGACGCGTCGTGTCGGTCGATCCATGTCCCTAAGCTGGCGCACGCTGCGCCGACGCGCGGTGCACGCACTCGCGTTAGGCATCGCGGTGTCCTGCCGTGGCGGCGGCACCACCGGCAATGCCCCATCCAACGAACTGTTGGTCGTCGGTTACGACCGCGAGCCGGACACGCTGAACCGCTTTTCCACACACATCCTTGAGGACGTCCAGACCTGCGTGGTGGAAGGACTAACCACGACGGACGAGAAGATGAACGTCATCCCGTGGCTGGCGCAGGAGGTGCCCTCGCCTGAGAACGGGGGCGTGAAGGTGCGCGCCGACGGCGGCATGGACGTCACCTGGCGCCTGCGCCCTGGCATCCGCTGGCACGACGGCGTGCCCTTCACCGCGGCCGACGTGAAATTCACCGTGGATGCCATCAACAGCCCGAGCTACAACCCGGAGAGCACCGATGGCTTCGACCGCATCACGTCGGTGGATACGCCGGACTCGCTCACCGCGATCGTGCACTATAAGGAAGTCTACGCCCCGTACGCGATCCAGTTCATCCGCGGCGCCCTGCCGAAGCATGTGCTGGAAGGGCGGGACATCGATCGCGCCAGTGACTACAATCGCAACCCGTTAGGCACTGGCCCGTATCACGTGAAGGAATGGAAGACCGGCGAATACATCCTGCTGGAGAAAGTGCCGAACTACTGGCGCGGTGCAGAGTATCCGAAGATCCGGAACATCCTGTTCAAGTTTGTCAGCAACACCAACACGCGGATCAACCAGTTGAAGGCCGGGGAGGTGCATGTGGTTGCCCTGGTACCCTGGGACAAGTACCGGGAACTGGCCGGCGTGTCCGGCCTCACCATCCACCGGGTGATGGGAAATTCCTACGAGCATGTCACGCTGAACGAACGGCAGGTGGAGGCCTTCAAGGACGTTCGTGTCCGTCGTGCGTTGCTCATGGCCACGGATCGCGCATTGATCGCCAAGACGATTCTCGATGGACTCGCCCCGGTCGCCAACGGTGCCATCCAGCCACTGTCGTGGGCCTATACCGATCAAGTGCGTTCCTACCCGTACGACGTCGCCAGTGCCAAGGCCATGCTCGATTCCGCAGGGTGGATCGATACGAACGGAGATGGTATCCGCGAGAAAGGCGGCAAGCCACTGGCGTTCACACTCATGACACAGGCGGGATTTGCCGTGCGTGAGAATGTGTCACAGGCGCTGCAGCGGCAGTGGCGCGACGTGGGCGTTGACGCCCGCATTCAGCTGGTGGACGGCACGGCGATCAGCAACCTGTGGTTTGAGGGAAAGTTCGACGCCATGCTGCACTGGTGGCATATGCCTTCAGACCCCGAGCTGGTCACGTTCTTCGCGAAGGACAAAACACCTCCCGCCGGGCGCAACATCAACTACCTCCAAGACGACTCGCTGACGAACCTTGCGTACGCGGCGGATCGCACGGTCGATCAGGATAAACGAAAGAAGCTCCTGGTCGCGGCGCAGCAGCGACTGGCCGAGCTGGTGCCGGAGTTGCCCCTGTACAACGTGACTCGGCTAGACGCTGTTCCCACCACACTCCAGAACTTCAAGGGGAACCCCACGAACACGGGGATTTTCTGGAATGTGTATGAGTGGGAGGTGAAGTAGGGCGTCTGGCCTAGGTTGTGGCGGCGTTTTTCCCTGGATTCGGCAGTACCAGGTCCTGAAGGAAGAAGGCCGCCAGCTCCGCTCGTCCGGCCAGCCCGGCCTTCTGGTAGGCGGTGGCTGCGTGCTGCCGCACGGTGCGCTCGCTGCGCCCGGTTCGCGCAGCGATTTCCTTGTGGCCCAGCCCCTGAAGGAGCATAAGGGCGATCTCGCGCTCCGATGGCGTGAGCTCCCAGCTATGGAATTGCTGGTCAATAGCGCGCCCCATCCCTTCCAAGGCCTTTTGGGCGCTTGCACGCCATTCATCGCGTTCGCGAGAGCGCACCGTGAGCACGGCTTCCGCCTCATGCAACCGGTTCGTCGTGTCCCGCCAGCCGCGGAACATCAGGACCGCGAACACGATGCTGATCAGCATCAGCCCGACCTCAAATCCAACGTGCAGGGACCACCACGTGGTCGGTCGGTCGAAGGCGAGATCGGTTGCGCCTCCCGCGACGACCAACAGGAAGAAAATCACCAACCCCGCTTGCAGCTTCGGATGCTCCGTTTCCATGCCGCAATCTGGTGAGAGTTGCACCTCAAATGGCATCCGACAAATGCCGTAGAACACTTGTAGAGCCTAACCGCGACCATTGTCGGATGGAATACGGTCCGGTGGGCGGCGATTCTGGCAGTGAACCTTCACCTGCTGGAGATACCTATGCTTCCGAATCCACTACATGCAGCCATTGTCCACTTCCCTGTGGTGTTGGCGGTCCTCCTACCGTTGGTGGCCGTCGGCGCGCTGATCGCCATCCGGCGCGGCAGCAGGCCGTTCACCGCCTGGGGCCTGACCTCAATGGTCGCTACCGCGCTGCTGCTCTCCTCCTGGGCGGCGCTAGAGACAGGGGAAGCTGAAGAAGAAACCGTGGAGGACGTTGTTTCAGAGCGCGTCATCGGCGGCCATGAGGAAGCCGCTCAATTCTTCACGACGGTGGCTGGTGGTGTCCTCTTGCTCACCGTGGCAGGTCTGGCCAACGGAAAGTTGGGGGCCGGCGCGCGGCTGGCCGCGACGATTGGAACCTTTGCGGTGGTTGCAGCTGGGGTAAAAGTCGGTCACTCCGGTGGTCAGCTCGTCTACAAGTATGGTGCTGGTGCCGCCTACGCCGATGCCAACCCCGCGGCCGGCATGGTGGATACCCCTGAGACGGACCGCAACGCCGCAACGCCAGACGCAACGCCGCAAATCAAGGAAGGAGCGGAGCGGGGAGCGCGGGGTGGCGACAACGACACGGACGACCGGTAGCCGACGGCGGGGAGCGGGCGTTAGGCGCCCAGCTCCCCGCGCTTCACCGCTGCTGCGATCTGGTCTGCGGCGCGGAAGGCCAGTGCCTGAATCGTCATGGTGGGCTGGCCGCGCCCCGACGTCACGAAGCTCGAACCGTCCACGATGAACAGGTTTGGAACATCGTGGGCTCGGTGGCCGGCATTCACCACGGAACGTCGCGGGTCGTTGCCCATGCGGCACGTCCCAAGCAGGTGAAATCCCGCGCCTGGATCATCGGAGATCGGCAGCAGCACCGACGACTTGGCGCCGGCCGCGTCCAGCATTTCCTTGGTCCGATCACCCATGTACTTCTCCAACCGCACGTCGTTCTCGTGATCGCGATAGGTCACGCGAATCGCCGGCAGCCCCCACGCGTCCTTGACGTTCTCGTCTAGGGAGATGCCATTGTCCAGCACAGGGAGCGACGACGTGTGTCCAAATCCCGCCACCGTTCGTGTGAAACGTTCCTTCAGGGCGGCCCAGTATTCTCGTCCCCAAGAGGGCCGGTCCGGAAGGGACATGTTGGCGAACTCGATCGGTGACACCGCGAAGCGGAAGTCGATGCCCCCGCCACCGGCGAGACCTAACGAGGGATCCAATTCGTAGTGCTCGTGCGAAATCATGGTGACCGGTGCTCCCTTGAATCCGTTCAAGGGATGCTCGAACTCCGCGATCACGTTCGCCCCGCCATTGAACATCAGTCGCTTGCCCACATACCCGCTGGAATTTGCCAAGCCATTGGGGAAAGCCTTGGACGCGGACATCAGCAGCAACCGCGGGGTCTCGGCGCCGTTCGCACAGAGAATAACGGCCCGCGCCTTTTGAAACACTTCCCTGCGTGAGGCATCGAAGTAGGTGACGCCCGTGACGCGTCCCCGATCATTCGTCTCGACTTTCCGCACATACGACAATGGCCGCACTTCGCATCGACCCGTGGCTTCGGCCTGCGGAATCATCGT
Source organism: Gemmatimonadaceae bacterium (assembly GCA_046327745.1). Taxonomy (GTDB): domain Bacteria; phylum Gemmatimonadota; class Gemmatimonadetes; order Gemmatimonadales; family Gemmatimonadaceae; genus JABAQJ01. The sequence continues at coordinate 113,797 of JAXLXV010000017.1, forward strand.
AAACAGGGTGCTGGACTTGGCCCCCCACTCACATCCGAAGGAGTAGCACCATCCGCATTGATGACATGCCTCACGCCCCTGGTACGGGCGGGAAGGAATCGCCATGGGGGCAGGCTGTACACTCCATCCGAGTTTTTTTCCGCCCAGCTGCATCAGCACGCCGGCGCTGTTGACCGGCAAGGGGGGCAGCGGAAATGGACGGCTGCGGGGAGGATCCTTGGGATTCACCCCTGCCTGACCTGAGACGCCGATGTCCCATTCCACCTTCGAGTAGTACGGCTCCAACTCCTCGTAGGAGATCGGCCAGTCATCCATGTCGGCGCCCGGCACGGCACCATGCGTCGAGAACTCGCGAAAATCGATGGGACGGAAGCGCCAGAAGTTGGCGGTGAAGTGAACCGTTCCGCCGCCGACCGCCACGCCGTACACCAGGTACGGGCGGGCCTTGGCTGCGTCGTTAGGTGTCTTTCGATGCGTGACGGGCTTGGTCTTCTGGTTCACCGACAACTTGTGATTCATCACGACTTCGATTTCGTCATGATGAAAGTCGGCGCGGCTGAACCGTGGGCCCTGCTCCAGGACTACGATGCGAAATCCGGCACGCGACAGCTCCCGTGCCACGACACCACCGGCCGCACCTGACCCCACCACCACAAAGTCGACGGTGTCGCTCGGCTGGAATCGCACGCTTGGTGAGGAATCCATCACTCGCCCTCCCGGCCTAACAGCTGTTGGCGAATCTCGGGGCGATCGTAATACCCAAACGGGGGTGCGTACTCCATCGCCATCCCAAAACCGATGGCCCGCCAACCGACGTAATTCCGATTGCCTCCATAACTCGGCAGTGCGAACATGCCGGCGATCGTCGCCGACCGCACCGTCCCAAAGAACTCGGTGCCCTCCATGTCGTGCAGGATCGCGTCGCGCTGTTCGGGCGAGAGCTGGGCAAAGTTCGTGACGCCGGCATGCCGAGTGGACACCCGCTTGGCAAGATCAGCGAGGCCGTTTCGCACCGGACCCTGCAGGTCACGCGCGAACGTCACCAGTCCGCGATCTATGAAATAAAGGACGCCGGCTTCTTTCGCTCCCGGACCATCGTCCGAGGGGATGATGCGCTCGGCAATAGCTTCGACGACGCGCCCTTCGGCCGGTGTGAAGAAGCGGAGGGTGGGCGGGGCTTCGAGGTCTGGCCCCGCGTCGCTGTCCGCGGGAACACCCTCCCCCCGAGCGCCGAGCATCCACAGGGCGCCCACGGCGCCAAGACGCTGTACAAAATCCCGACGAGACGAAGACTCGGTCATGGAACCTGGGGACAAGGGAAGATGGCACCCCCAAGCTGCCTCTCGTCTCGGGCCGCGGCAAGCATGAACTCGCTGCTTGGCCGCATCCAAGGTGGTTGACCGGAGGGTTGCTCACGTCCCGCCGCCACCCGCCCCCGTGGCGGCTGGTCGGGGGCGATGAGCTCGCTCTGCCTAACTAAGAGATTTCGCTTGTCCTCGACCGTTGGCAACAACGTCACAGCCTAACGCGTCGGCGTCGTTATGCATGACGTCGTCACATTACATGGAGTTGCAACTAGGCGGCCAAGATTGTGATGTACGCACCTGCATTCAGCAAATCGTCGGCGGACATTGACGCAGTTAGGCGTCGCTAGGCCCAAAGGTGGTTCCGGCAATTTCTTTTCGCCTTCCGCGAGTATTCTTCATTGTCAGTTCATATTCCGGCACTACTTCGAAAGAAGGCTGATCGCGCCATCGAGTTCCTTACGCTCAGCAAGCGATACGCGCCCACGCTCGTCGCGAAGCGTACGCTGCTCGCGTGCTATGCGGCGCTTCTCGCTGACGTCAACGACCGATCGGAGGTTTCACTCGATCTCTCACTCGGTGGGTCGCAGCATGCTTTGCAGATGCGCAAGAGCGACATCTTCACGCTGGCTGAGATCCTGCGTGAACGGCAGTACCAGCTGGTATCGTCCGTGCCCGATCACCCAGTCATCATTGACGGCGGAGCGCATATCGGGATTGCGTCGCTCTTTTTTGCCAGTGCGTATCCCGGTGCCCAACTGCATTGCTTCGAACCTGAGAACTCGAATTTTCAGCTCCTCCGCCAAAATCTTCGCACGGTGCCTGGCATTCAATTGAATGCCGCGGCGCTCGGGTTCGAGAGTGGCACTCGCCCGCTACATGTGTCCCGCATTGCCGCCATGCATTCGCTCAAGTCGAACGGGTCTGGAGACCACATGGAGGATGTGCAGGTCGTGAATCTGACGGACTATATGAACCAGAACGACGTGCGGCGAATTGACGTGCTGAAGCTCGACGTGGAAGGGAGCGAACTGGATGTGCTCCAAGGGATGAACGGCCGGCTGCGGGATGTGTCGGTGATCGTCGGCGAGTTCCACGAGTCCATGGTCGATGAGCGAGAGTTTTACCAGTACTTGGAGTCGAACGGATTCCACCGGACGCGTCGGCAGGCGAGTGGCGAGCCAGACGTGCACATCTTCGAAGTCGCCCGGGCATAGGTTGTCGAAGGTCCCCGCACCTCCCAAGGTGGTGCACAGGCGGTAGAATCCGGTCGTGCTCGCTCACGTTCTCCGGCGCCTGCTGGTTGCCTTGCCGCTGCTGTTGGTGATTTCCGTCCTGATCTTTGCGCTGATTCATGCGGCGCCGGGCGGGCCGCTGACGATGTACTTGGAGAACCCGAACGTTCGTCCAGAGGACATCGTCAGGTTAAAGAAGGCCTTGGGCCTGGATCGGTCGCTGACGGCGCAGTATGTGGCGTGGCTGCGGGGGTTCGCGATCGGCGAGTGGGGATATTCCTTTGCTGACGGGCGGCCGGTGACCGAGCGACTGGCCGAACGAGTTCCGGCCACCTTGGAACTGATGTCCGTTTCCCTGTTGCTGGCGGGACTCGCCGCCATTCCGGCGGGAATCGCCGGTGCGGTGCGGCGGGGCCGCGCTACGGACCGCGCCGTGAGCACGTTGTCGATGGCGGGGATCTCGCTCCCGATTTTCTGGTTTGGCCTTGTGTTGCAGCTGGTGTTTGCGGTGGCGCTGGGATGGCTCCCGTCGTCGGGGCGCCAATCCATCCTGAGTGGGGGGCCACTGGACCACCTGCGACACATCATCCTGCCGGCCGTCATGCTGGCTGCCGTCCACGCCGCGGCATGGTCGCGATATGTTCGGGCCGGCATGCTGGAAGCCCTTGGTCAGCGATTCATTGTCGCGGTGCGCGCCAAGGGCGTGCCCGAGCGGACGGTGGTGGCGCGGCATGCGCTGCGCAATGCGCTTCTTCCATTTGTCACCGTGATCCTGCTGGACGCGGCCATCATGGTGTCAGGTGCCGTGGTCACGGAGAGCGTGTTTGCGTGGCCTGGGCTTGGAGGCCTGTTCACCGAAGCGCTGGCCCGTCGCGACTACACGGTCCTCATGGCATTCCTGATGATCTCATCGGTGGCGGTGATTGTGTTGAACCTGGTGGCCGACGTCACCTACCGGTGGCTGGATCCGCGGGTGTCGGCATGACGCGCACTTGGTGGCGTTCGTGGCCCCTGCTGCTGGTGACCACGCTCGTCGCGCTGGCGGTCCTGGCGCCGCTGCTCGCCCCCTACGCACCCGACGCCGTGAACCTGGCGCAACGTCGCTTGCCACCCACTGGCGCGCACTGGTTCGGCACCGACGAGCTCGGGCGTGACGTCCTGACGCGCGTCTGGTACGGCGCTCGAGTGTCCCTGGCGGTGGGCGTGTTGTCGGCCCTGCTGGCATCGGCGTTAGGCGCGCTCATTGGCGGTGTCGGTGGATACCGCCGCGGCTGGGTCGATGGTCTATTGATGCGGCTGACGGATGCGATGCTGGCCATTCCGCGACTGCCGCTCCTGATGATCGCCGCCGCCATCTTGCAGCCCTCGATTCCACTCCTGATCGTCCTGGTGGGCGTGGTGGGCTGGATGGAAACCGCGCGGGTGGTGCGCGCCGACGTGCTGTCGCTGTCCCAACGCCCATTCGTAGAAGCGGCGCGTGCCACGGGCGCGCGCGACGCGCGCATTGTGCCCGTCCACATCCTGCCAAACGCCGCGCCGGCGATGGCCGTCAGCACCACCCTTGCCGTCGGACGCGGCATCCTGCTGGAGTCTGCCCTCTCGTTTTTCGGCGTCGGTGTGCAGCCGCCGGCGGCCAGTTGGGGGAACATGCTCTACCAGGCGCAGACGACGATGACCACCGAGCCGTGGCTGGCCTTGTTTCCCGGCGTGATGATCTTTGTTGCGGTGTTCTCCATCAACGTGTTGGGCGACCGACTCGCGCACCGCACCAGCAACGCCTAGCGACGGCGGCCGCCGCACCGTCCATCACGAAAATGTGCGGCTGGCCAGAACCACGATCGCCCTGCCAGTCCGCATCCTTGTGTCGAAGGCCCCCCTCAACGGAAGTTGCGTCATGCGCAATCACCTCCCTGCACCTGCGATGGCCTTGCTGGCGTTCGTGCTCATTGGCCATCAGCCCCTCGCCGCGCAGCGGTGGCCAAAAGGCACCATCGTGGTAAGCAACATGAATGACAGCTCGGCCACGATCGTTGACGCCGCCAGTGGGCAGGTGCGAGCGACCGTTCCGACGGGCCGCGGCCCGCATGAAGTCGCCGCCTCGCACGATGGCCGCTGGGCCGTGGTGTCGAACTACGGTGTGCGCGGCAGCCCCGGGAACTCGCTCACCGTCATCGACATCGCGCGCGCAACCGTGGCTCGCACCATTGACCTGGGGGAATATCGGCGACCGCACGGCGCGAAGTTCCTGCCGGGGGACTCCCTGTTGGTGGTCACGTGCGAAACCAAACAGGCCGTGCTGATCGTCGACTTCGCGAGCGGGCGTGTCGTACGAACCCTGCCGACCAACGGACGGACGTCGCACATGGTCGCAATCACTGCGCGGGCCGACCGCTTCTTCACGGCGAACATCACGGACGGATCCATTTCCGTGATCGACCCATCAGGGCGTGACTCCACGCGCACCATTGCCGTCGCACGCGCCACCGAGGGGATTGCCGTGGCGCCCGACGGCCGACGCGTGTGGGTGGGCAGCAACGCAGACAGCATCGTCGTCAGCGTGGATCCAACCGGCGCGACCAAGCCCGACACGGTGCGCGGCTTTGGCATGCCCTATAGGCTCGCCGTCACGCCAGACAGTCGGCTGGTGGTTGTGACCGATCCGGTGCGCGGTGAGATCCACGTGTTGGACGCGCGGACCAATGCGCGTCGCACCGTGATCACGGTTCCATCGGACAGCTTGGTGGCTACCGCGGAGGTTCCGGGTTCGCCATCGCCAGAAGGCATCTCGCTCTCCGACGATAGCCGCTGGGCCTTCGTGACATTGCAGGGACGCAACCGCGTGGTCTGGATTGACCTGGAACGGGGCGCGATCGTGCGCTCCGCCCCGACGGGCACGTGGTCCGACGGGATTGCCTATGCGCGACCGATGGGATCGTAGGAGCTGACGGTAGTTCCACGACGGGTGCGCCGGATCGACCATAGCGCGATCGCGGCGGCTAGGGCAAGCAAGGCCGCCGAGCCAGGGCGTTGAAGCAGTGCTATCCAATGACCATCCGCCACAGCCAGCGCCCGTTCCAGGTGCTGCTCGGCCAGTGGTCCAAGGATGGCCCCCACGATCACGGGCACGAGCGGTACGGCGAACCGTCGCAGCAGGAAGCCGAGCCACCCGATGGCAAAGAGGATGGCGACGTCCACGACCGAACGATGCATGGCGAACGTGCCCACCGTCGATAGCACCAGGACACCCGCGTTGAGCAGTGGGCCAGGCACCTTGAGCAATCGTACCCAAATCCCGACCAGCGGCAGGTTCAACAGCACCAACATCGCGTTGCCAATCAGGAGTGAAGCCACCAGGCCCCACACCAGGTCTGGCGCATCGCGGAACAGGAGCGGTCCTGGCTGCAACCCGAATTGCTGAAACGCCGCGAGGATCATTGCCGCCGTGGCGGTGGTGGGAAGGCCCAAGGCGAGCAGCGGAACGAGCGTTCCGGCGGCCGATGCATTGTTGGCGGCCTCGGGGCCGGCGACGCCTTCGATCGCGCCTTGCCCAAACTCCTCGGGATATTTCGTTAGGCGGCGTTCGAGCGCGTACGACAGTAGGGTGGGAATCTCCGCCCCGCCTGCCGGAATGGCGCCGATTGGAAAGCCGATCGCCGTCCCACGCAGCCAGGCAGGCCATGAACGCCGCCAGTCTGCGCGACTTAGCCCCAGCCGACCTCGCTCCACCACCACGGCATCCACCATCTCTGCACCACTCCATGCGGCGTAGAGGATTTCTCCGATCGCAAAGAGCCCGACGGCTACCACCACGATGTCGATGCCATCAAGCAGCTGCGGGATGCCGAAGGTCAGTCGCGACCGACCCGTCTGCGCATCGATGCCGATCGCGCCGATCGTCAGGCCGATGCACAGCGCGAGTCCACTCTTCGCTGGCACGTTTGACGTGGAGGCAGCGACCGCGACGAACGCCACGACGATCAATCCGAAGTACTCAGCGGGACCAAGCCATAGCGCCCCTTGGGCCAGCCGAGGACCGGCCACCGCCAGAAGCAACGTCCCGATATTGCCGGCGACGAAGGACCCGATGGCGGCCGTGGCCAGTGCAGCCCCGCCTCGTCCGCGCCGAGCCATCTGGTATCCTTCCACCGCCGTGACGACCGTTGCGCTCTCGCCTGGGGCGTTGAGGAGGATCGAGGTGGTCGAGCCGCCGTACATGGCACCGTAGTAGATGCCGGCAAAAAGGATGAGCGCCCCCGTGGGTTCTACCCCAAAAGTCACTGGCAGCAGCAGGGAAATCGTCATCGCCGGCCCGATGCCCGGCAGTACCCCTACGGCAGTGCCTAACGCCGCTCCCAGTAAGGCGTACGCCAGGTGAGGCAAAGTCAGCGCGATGCCAAAGCCATGCCGCAAGCCTTCCCAGGCGCTCATCCTCCCCCCCACATGCGACCAACGGGAAGGGGCATCCCCAGCAGGTAGGTGAACGTGACGTACACACCTGTGGCAAAAAGCACGGCGCTGAGCAGGTTGCGCACACGGTATGGGTCGCCAAAGGCGCGTGCCGTCAGGTAGTACAGGACGGTCGAGGCCACGACAAACCCTGTCCACGGAGCCAACACCAGGTTCAACACCATGCCTACGGCGATGTGCAGCAGTGGCCGGCGACTCCCCGGTGGAGGCTGCACCAGAGAAGGCGACTGCCGCGACCGCAGCCGGCGAATGCCTAACAGCAGTAACGTGAGGATGGTGCCCCACACTCCCACGCTCGCCAGTGACACCCGGGGCGCCTCGTCGCGCACCGGGGCGCCGGCTCCCCGTCGTCGTGCGGCGATGGCATTCACGCGGCTGCCCTCGGCGCGCAGGAATCGCGCAAAGGCATCACCGGGCAGCCACAGATCCGACCATCCACGCCGTTGAAGCTCCGCGTGCCACGCAGGAGTCCGCACGAGCTGCTCGAGTGTTGCGATCAACTGCACGCGGTCCGCGGGAGATAACCCGGCCGGCGCCACGACCCCCCGCCAGTTGGCGAGATCCACGGGAATACCCAGTTCTCGCAAGGTGGGCACGTCGATTCCCGGAAGGCGTTGGGGCGATGAGATCGCTAACGCACGCAGCCGACCACTGGTTAAATGCGGTGCGAATTCACTCCAGCCACTCACCCCGACACTGACCTGCCCCCCGAGCAATGCGGTGACGGCCTCGCCCCCGCCCGAGAACGCGACGTAGTTCGTGCGTGATGGCAGTACGCCGACCCCTTCGGCAATGAGGTCCACCAGGATTTGATCTGTGCCGCCCGCCGAGCCGCCACCCCACGACACGCTCCCTGGCGCGCGACGCAGCGCCGTCATGAGGGACCCGAGCGATGTGTACGGCGACGAGGTGGGGACGGCGAGGACCTCCCACTCCCCCGTTAGGCGCGCGATCGGCGTCGTCTGTTCCAGAGTGACCGGCGAGTGATTGCTGGCAATCCCACCCAGCATCACCAGACCCGTGACGAGCAACGAGCGAGAATCACCGTGCTTGCTGGAGACAAAACGGGCCAGACCGATGGTGCCTGCCGCCCCCGGGACGTTCTCCACATGCGTACCGGGAGCCAGGGACGTGGAATCCAGCACGCGCTGCAACGTGCGGGCAAGCTGGTCCCAGCCGCCACCGGGCGCCGCCGGCGCGGTGATCGCCAAACCCTTCGACACCTGCGCAGACGCCGGTCTGACCAGGAACGGCGCAAGAGTCAGGACGAGGCCAAGAATGCCCTTCGCGATGCCCGTCATTCGGCCAACAATCTACCGCGCACGCGCCTAGCGAGCGACGCGACGGACGCCGCATTATTGCGCTCGCATGCAACTCGCCGATCTCTTCGACCTGTCCTTGATCGGACGACACGACCGGCCGGCCCTGGATCTTGATCGGCCTGAGGGCGGCGTGGAGACGCTGACGTTCGGCGAACTGGATCGCCGGGCCCGGCGCATGGCGCTGGCATTGATGGCCCGCAGCGTACGCCGCGGTGACCGGGTCGCCGTGCAGCTCGCGAACTCGATCGAGTTTCTCGAGATCTTCCTGGCCTGCATGAAGCTGGGCGTGGTCTTTGTGCCGATCAACGTCATGTACCGCGCCCGCGAAGTCTCGCACATCGTGGAAGACGCGGAGCCGGCTTTGGCCATCACCACAGAGGACCACCTCGAGTACTTCCTGGCGGCGACCTCCACGATCACCATCGATGCCTTGCGTCGTGAGGTCGACCGACAACCCGCGTCGCCGGACCCAATCCGTGTTGTACTCGACGGTGATGCGCCAGCGCTGATCGTGTATACGTCGGGTACCACCGGGCGGTCGAAGGGAGCCGTGCTGACGCACAACAATTGCCTGGCCAACACCGCGAGCATCATGGCCTGTTGGTGCATTACCGAGGCAGACCGGTACCTCGCGGCCCTTCCACTCTTTCACGTCCATGGGTTGGGGAACGGCGTCCTGAGCTGGCTAGCCAGTGGCTGTCGCATGCGTCTGCTCGAACGGTTTGAGCTGCAACGCGCCGTATCGGCCTTTACGTCGTTTTGCCCCACGCTGTTCTTTGGCGTGCCAACGATGTATGTGCGCCTGCTCGAACTCGCCGACGACGTGGCGGCTGGTATAGGCCAGTCCATGCGGCTCTTTGTCTGCGGATCCGCACCACTCCCGGCCAACGTCCTGCAGGCATTCGAACGGCAGTTCGGACACACCATCCTCGAGCGGTACGGGATGAGCGAGACGCTCATGAACTTGGGCAATCCCTACGCCGGTGAACGTCGCGCCGGCACCGTGGGTGTGCCCTTTCCGGGCGTCAGCGTGCGGATCGTGGATGCCAATGCGGCGCCAGTCCCGACGGGCATCGTCGGGGAACTCGAGGTCCGCGGCCCCAACGTGATGGCGGGCTACTGGAATAACCCCACCGCCACGACCAACGCCTTTCGCGATGGCTGGTTTCGCACCGGCGATCTGGCCGAGTGCTCGGCGGACGGATACTACACCCTGCGGGGCCGCGGCTCCGACCTGATCATCTCCGGCGGCTTCAACATTTACCCCAGGGAAATCGAGGAGGTATTGCTCGAACAGCCCGGCGTCCGTGAGGTGGTGGTGGTCGGCGTCCCTGACGAGCGTCGGGGCGAGGTACCCGTGGCATACCTGGTCACGGACGACATCGAGACGGCACAGCTCCGGGACGTCTGCGTGCGTTCCTTTGCGTCATTCAAGATTCCACGCGCCTTCATTCGCGTGGACACCTTGCCACGTACGGCGTTAGGCAAAATCCAGAAACACCTTCTTCCCCCGTGGAGTTCCACATGACGCCAGCCGTTGCGTCGCTGCTCGCCCTCCTCGTCGCCATCGTCCTGAGCATGGTGTCGCGGTTGAACGTCGGGGTGCTGTCGATCGCCTTTGCCTGGCTGATCGGCGTGTATCTGGCGGGTTGGAAGCCGGATCAGGTGACGGCGGGCTTTCCGACGTCCCTCTTTGTCACGCTGGCCGGCGTGGCCCTGCTGTTTTCCCTGGCGGACGCCAACGGCACGTTGGAACGCCTCACCCAGCGGTCGGTGAAGCTGGCGAGTGGCAATGCGCGGCTGCTCCCGATCATCTTCTTCATCATCGCATTTACGATCTCGTCTGTCGGGCCCGGAGCGATCTCCAGCGTCGCGCTGGTGATCCCGCTGGCCATGCCCATCTGCACGCGCGCCGGCATTTCCCGATTCCTCACCTCCTTGATGGTCGCCAATGGCGCCAATGCCGGGAATCTCTCGCCGATCAGCTCCGTCGGCATCATCGCCAACACCAAGATGGCCGAGGCGGGAATCGGCGGACACGGTGGCAAGGTCTGGTTCGCGAACCTGCTGGCACACGCCGTCGTGTCGCTGGTGGCGTATGTGGTGCTGATCCGGCGCCATTCCACCGCGACCGCCGGCGAGACGTCCATGGACATGGAGATCGCCGATTTCGAGCAGCGACACTGGCTCACCATCGGTGTCATTGTCGCGTGGATCCTTGGGGTCATGCTGTTGAAGCTGAATGTGGGAATGGCGGCCTTCGGGGCCGCGGCCTTGCTGGTGGTGGCAAACGCGGGCGACGAATCGACGGCCATGAAGAAGATCCCGTGGGGCGTGATCGTCATGGTCAGTGGCGTGTCCGTGCTCATCGCCGTCCTGGAGAAGACGGGCGGCATGGAACTGTTCTCCTCCATGCTGGCCCGAGTCGCGTCCCCCGCGACGCTCAACGGCGCCATCGCCTTTATTACGGGGCTCATTTCGACCTGGAGTAGTACGTCGGGCGTCGTGCTTCCCGCCTTCCTTCCCACCGTCCCCTCGCTGGTCTCCAAGGTCGGTGGTGGTGATCCCTTGGCGGTGGCGCTCAGCATCAACGTCGGATCAGCCTTGGTCGACGTCTCCCCGCTCTCCACACTCGGCGCACTCTGCCTTGCCACCGTCAGCGACAGCACCGAATCCCGCCAGCTCTTCAAGCAACTGATCATCTGGGGGCTGTCCATGAGCATTGTGGGCGCGATCGTGTCGCAGCTGATGAACGGATTGCTCGCCTCGCTGTGACGTGAGGAGCTTGGCGCAGGTGAGCGACGCGTCAGGCTGGTATGGAACGGACGACCCCGTGCACGGCGCGGGCAAGCAACCTATTCAGCCGCGGTGATTGACCAACCGTCTGCTTGACAGCACAGGCCACATGTGACAAAATTTTGTCTCACAAGTCGTGTGCTTGTTCACCCACTCCCGACTCTCGCCTGTGCCAACCTCTTCCGCTTCGAACGCCCTGAGCCGTCGCGAGCGTCAGATCATGGACGCCGTGTACCGGATGGGCCGTGCGACGGCGGCTGAGATTCGGGGGGCGCTGCCAGATCCGCCGCACTTGGCGGCCGTTCGCACGCTCGTGCGCATCTTGGAGGACAAGGGGCACCTTCGGCACGTGAAGGATGGTCCCCGGCATGTGTATTTACCGACCACGCCGCATACCGTGGCGCAGCGTTCGGCCCTCCGTCACCTGGTCGGTACGTTCTTTCACGGGTCGCGGGCGGCGACGTTGGCCGCGCTGTTCGACGACACGGAGCGTCCGCTGTCGGCCGATGAGCGCGCCGAGTTGCAGTCGGTGATTCAGCGGTTGCGTTCGGAGGGTCGTTAGGCGTATGTGGGCGCCACCGTTTGCCACTCCGGCCGACAGTGCACGGGCCGTGGCCCACGTGTACTCGCTGTCGTTGCTGGCCTGCGGACCCTTGCTTGCGGCGGGGCTGGGGGTGTTTTTCGGGCGACACGCGCCATCAGCGGTACGGGCGCTCATCTGGAAGGGGGCTGCCGCGGCTCTACTCTTCATTTACGTGGGGCGGTTGTTGCCGTTCAGCTGGTTGGCATGGAGCGTTCCCGACGACCTCGCTGCGCCGTTGATCGCCTTGGGTCGGTTGCAGCTCTCGGGAGCATCATTGGCTCCCAATGCGGCTGAAACGTCACCGCTCGCCGAGCGGGTGGTACAGGCGCTGTGGTTCGTGTACGTGAGCGGCGCGGTGCTCGCCATGCTTCCTGTGTTCCGTTCCCTCTTGGCCGGTTGGCGACTCGCGGAAACAGCCACCACCGTCAGGGATCGTCGGGTGGAAGGACTGTTGCAAGGCGCGCAGCAGCGGATAGGCATGCAACGAGCTGTGACGATTCGTGTGGCGGATGCGCAGGTCGTCCCGCAGACGCTGGGGTTCCTTCGACCCGTGATCCTGCTTCCGCTCGCGGCGTTGGAGTGGAGTGACGGGGACCTACATGCGACGTTCCTGCACGAACTGGCGCATATCCAGCGCCTTGACGTGCTGGCCGTGCTGGCCTCACGCGTCGCGTGTGCGCTGTACTGGTTCCACCCCGTAAGCTGGTGGACGGCCGCCCGACTGCGCGTGGAGATGGAGCTGGCCTGCGACGATCGGGTGCTGGCCACTGGAGTGCGGGCCAGTGACTACGCTCAACTCCTGCTCATGGCCAGCAACGGGTTAGAGCCGGTGGCATCAACGGCGTTAGGGGGTGCACGCCGCGGGCTTCGTGCACGTCTGGCGGCGATCATCGAGCCACGCCCACGCGCACGTGTGGCCACCTGGCGTCAGGCGGCGCTCGCCGCCGCCGTGACCATGGCCGTGACGTTACCAGTCGCCACGGTGCGCATGTCGCCGTCGCGCGATGCCTTGACCACGCTGTTGCGCGACCCACGCTGGGAATCGCGCGCGTATGCGGCGGCGGGGCTGGCGCAACGCCGCGACTCATTGGAAGTCGCGCGCGCCACGGCGCAGCTGGACCCCAGTCCGCGCGTGCGCGCTGTGGCGCGCTTCGCGCTGGCGCAGCCCATGGGTCGCGACCTCCCGACCCTGATCGCCGACCAACCCTGATCCTGCACGTCCCACCATTGCGCGCCGGCGTATACCGACGTGATAAAATTTTGTCATTTGGATGACGCATGACTCTCTCCTTCGCTCGATCTGATCGTGATCCCCTGTTGTTGATGCTGACGGCAGGTGCTGCTGGGTCTCTGCTGGCAGGGTTTACGGACCTCGTCCGCGGTGGCATCACCGTAGGCCCGGTCCTGCTGGTGCTGGCCTACGCCGTGTTGATACCGGCGGCGCTGTGGCGGGGCGGTGGCGGGTTTGGTCGCCGCTTGCCATCCGACGAGGGACCGCCATACCGGGCCGCGCTCCTCACGGCCCTCGCTGTGCTGGCGTTGTATCTGGCGACATTGGCGCCATCCACGGCCATGTGGGATACCAGCGAGTACATCGCGGCCGCGTACACCGTGGGATTGCCTCACCCGCCGGGCAATCCGCTCTTCGTCCTGATCGGTCGTGTGTTCGCGCTGTTGCCCATCGCGAGTTCGGTGGCGGTTCGACTGAATGTCCTGGCGGCACTCTGCAGTGCCGCGGCTGCTGCGTTCTGGTTCTTGGCCGTTGAGCGCGTGGCACGTGGTTGGCTGCCGCGGCGACAGCGGCTGATTGCCGCGGCGATTGCCGCGCTGGTCGGCGCCACCGCCTTCACTGTGTGGAACCAGTCGGTCGTGAACGAGAAGGTGTACACCGTGTCGTTAGCTATGATGGCCGCCATCAGCTGGCTCATGTTCCGATGGATCGATGCACCTGACGGCCGGCCGGCCGACGCGCTCCTGCTGCTGGTCGCCTACCTCCTCGGGCTCGGCTACTCCAACCATATGGCGGGCATGCTGCCGGCGCCGGCGGTGGCCCTGGTCGTACTGCTCCGGCGCCCCAAGACGCTGTGGCGTTGGCGATTGCTGATGGGCGGTGCTGGCCTGGTGGTACTCGGACTCACGCCCTTTGCCACGCAACCCATCCGGGCGGCTTACCAACCGGCAATCAACGAGGGTGAGCCCACAGCCTGCCGGGATGGACTCAAGGTGTCCTGTACGTTCTCGAAGGGAACGTGGGACGCCTTCAGCTACAACTTTAACCGACGACAGTACGGCAAACCGGACCTTTCGGTGCGGCAGGCGCCCTTTACGGCGCAGGTGGGCATGTGGTGGCTGTACTTCCGCTGGCAGTGGTGGCGGGACGCGCAGAACGAGCATCCCATGGCACAGCATGCACTGGCCGTGGGGTTCCTGCTGTTGGCGGCCATTGGCGGATGGGTTCACTACGTTCGGCATCGTGCGTCGTTCTGGTACTTCGGCCCGCTGGTCTTCCTCATGACATTGGCCCTCATTTTCTACCTGAACTTTCGCTACGGTGCGTCGCAGGACTTGGAACTCTCCGTCCCACGCGAAGTCCGCGACCGGGACTACTTCTTCATCTGGAGTTTCTCCGCCCTGTCGGTGTGGATCGGCCTGGGGCTGGCCTATCTGTGGGACTTGGTGGCGGTTGAGTTGTCCCGATCGCGGCGCCTGGAGGCACTGGGCGCGCATCGCCTGGCCTCGCCGACATTGCTGCTGGCGGTGGTGCCATTGGTGGCGAATTGGTCCGCTGCCTCGCGGCGCGGCGACGAAACCACACTGGCCTTTGCGCACGATCTGCTGAACTCCGTGGAGCCGTATGCGGTGCTCATCACCGGTGGTGACAATGACACGTTCCCGCTGTGGTATGCACAGGAAGTCGAGGGCATTCGCCGCGACGTGACGGTCGGCGTGCTGTCGCTCATGAATACGGACTGGTACGCCCGGGCCATGATCCGACGTCCCATCTACGAGTACGATGTGGCCAAGGGACCCGCGATCTTTCGCGACCGCGCGTGGCCGAAGCCGACTACCCCGCCGTTGCGCCTGACGATGGCGCAGGCGGATTCACTCCCCCCCTACGTCGTGGTACGTGAACCGGTCGTTTTCGAACGACCAGGTGTGCGCGCGGTGATCGAGCCGAACCGCCTGACACCGGACGGTAGCGGCGGCGGGATTCTGGAGAAGTCCGACCTGTTGGTGCTGCGCATGCTGCTGGACTCGTGGCCCGACCGACCGCTCTACATCAGCCGCACCACGGGCAACTACGCCCAGCAGATGGGGCTCGCGGACAACGTGGTCTCGCGGGGGCTCGCGCAAGCGGTGGTTCCAGCGCCAATCACCGGCACCGCTGGATACGTGAAGGTTGAAGGTGACGGGTGGATGGACGTTCCGCGGAGCCGAGCGCTGTGGCAGGATGTGTATCGTGGGCCTGCAGCCATCATCGCGCACAACGACTGGGTGGACCGTCCTTCGGTGAGTGTGCCGTTTAGCTACCTCGTGTCCGGGAGTGTCCTGTCGCAGGTGCTGCTGGCGCAGGGAGACACGACGGGGGCCAACACGATCAGCGCCAGTGTCGCGGGCATCGCCAAGGCGGTTCACGTCGAGCGCTTACTCGGGGATTCGCGAAACGCCGATGTTCGCGAGGACCGCGCGAAGCCGTAGGCGATGAGCGGCTCGACAGGCGCCGGCG
The DNA here is from genome assembly GCA_046327745.1 of Gemmatimonadaceae bacterium. GTDB lineage: Bacteria > Gemmatimonadota > Gemmatimonadetes > Gemmatimonadales > Gemmatimonadaceae > JABAQJ01. The sequence goes on from JAXLXV010000017.1 coordinate 129,231, forward strand.
CGCGTTGTTGCGTCTGCGCGTGAACGCTGCGTGAACAAGCCACGGCGCGTGTCACCGCGCGCCGTGGGCTTGTGCGATGCCGCACGGTGCAACCGGTTGGTCAGGCGTAGGGTGAGGCGCCTCCACGCAAACCATTTGACTCGCGTCGGCGCACAGCCGGCCGTTTGCGACTGACAGCCGCAACACCCTGACGGAGAACTCCCATGAAGATCGGCATTCTTGGCACTGGCATCGTCGGTCAAACCATCGCCAACCGCCTGGTGCACCTCACGCACGACGTGATGCTTGGCTCCCGGTCAGCATCGAACGCCGCAGCGTCCACGTGGGCGGCATCGCATCGAGGGCATGCGGCACACGGCACGTTTGCTGAAGCCGCAACCTTTGGCGACGTTGTCTTCAACTGCACGGCCGGTGCCCAGTCGATCGATGCGTTGTATCTGGCGGAGGCCGGTACGACCCTGCGCGGCAAGATCCTCATGGACATCTCCAATCCGCTCGATTTTTCGAAGGGGATGCCTCCCACGCTGACGGTGTGCAACACCGATTCCGTGGGTGAATCGATCCAGCGCGCCTTTCCTGACGTGCGCGTTGTGAAAACGCTCAACACCGTGAACTGCGAGGTGATGGTCCAACCATCGAAGGTGACCGGCCCGCACACCATGTTCCTGTGCGGAAACGATGCGCCGGCCAAGGCGCGCGTGACGGACTACCTCAAGACCTGGTTTCGGTGGGGCGACATCCTGGACCTGGGAGACATCACCGCCGCCCGCGGCATGGAAATGTTGGTGATCCCCTGGGTGCGCATCATGCAAACGTTGGGACATGCCAACTTCAACTGGCACGTGCAGCGCTGAGCACCCCCGGCTTCGGCCACTTCTCACCGCGGCCTCCGAAATCACTGTCGCCACGTCGGGAAACACCGGACGGACGCCCTGACGGTCTGCGGGCACATTCCCTGCCATGACAGACCGCATTCCACAGACCATGGGGCAACAGTTCGGCCGACGCTCGTGGGCCGAACCATGGAAGATCAAGATGGTCGAGCCACTCTCCGTGGTGGATCGCCCCCAACGCGAGCGTGCACTGACCGAGTCCGGCTACAACACGTTCCTGCTGCGCTCCGCTGACGTCTACATCGACTTGCTGACGGACAGCGGGACGAGCGCCATGAGTGACCGGCAGTGGGCCGGGATCATGACGGGTGATGAAGCCTACGCCGGCAGCCGCAACTTTTATCGTCTGGAAGCAGCGGTCCAGACGTACTACGGCTACAAGTACTTCGTGCCCACCCACCAGGGGCGCGGGGCCGAGCATCTGCTCAGCAAGGTGGCGATCCGCGCCGGGCAGTTCGTGCCCGGCAACATGTACTTCACGACCACGCGCGCACACCAGGAACTCGCCGGCGCCACGTTTGTGGATATCGTGATCGACGAGGCGCACGATCCGGTGGCTCCCCATCCGTTCAAGGGCAATGTGGACCTGGGGAAACTGCAAGCGCTCATCGATCGGGTCGGCGCACCGAATATCGCGTACGTCAGTCTCGCCGGAACGGTGAACATGGCGGGCGGTCAACCGGTGTCCATGCAGAACGTGAGGGAGCTGCACGCCCTTTGCCAGCGTCACGGCATCAAGATCTTTCTGGATGCCACTCGTATGGCAGAAAACGCCTTCTTCATTCAGGAGCGCGAATCCGGCTACGCATCCAAGAGCATTGCCGCCATCCTCCGCGAATTCTGCGACTACACCGACGGCGCGTGGATGAGCGCCAAGAAGGACTCGCTGGTCAACATTGGCGGGTGGTTGGCGCTGAACGACTTTCCGATGTTCGAGGAACTCCGCAACCTCGTGGTACTGTACGAGGGACTGCACACGTACGGCGGCCTGGCGGGTCGCGACATGGAAGCGATGGCCATCGGGATCGAAGAGTCGGTGGAAGACGCGCACATTCGCGCGCGCATTGGCCAAGTCCGGTACCTCGGCGAATTGCTGGACGATTGGGGGGTGCCGATGATGCAGCCGATCGGCGGCCACGCAATCTTCCTGGACGCCAAGCGCTTCTATCCACACCTGTCCCAGGACTTGCTCCCAGCGCAGACGCTGGCCGCCGAGTTGTACCTAGACTCGGGGGTGCGGTCGATGGAGCGCGGAATTGTCAGCGCGGGGCGTGATGCCGCAACCGGCGACCACCACCGTCCAAAGTTGGAGCTGACGCGTCTGACCATTCCGCGACGAGTGTACACGCAGGCTCACATGGACGTGGTGGCCGAATCGGTCAAGTCGGTGTTCGACCAACGCGAGCGAGCCAAGGGGCTTCGGTTTGTGTACGAGCCGAAGTACTTGCGCTTCTTCCAAGCGAGGTTTGAACCGCTCTGACCTAGGGAGCGACCGCCGGCGGGGTATCGAAGTCCAGGACGACCACCGGATAGGTGTCGCCCGGCGCACGATCGGGGAGTGTGATCGCCACTCCATCGGCGGTGCGCCGCGCGGGCCATGAGCCCGCGGTTGGGTCAGCGAGCAGGGTGACGGATCGCGGAAGATCGCGCAGTCCTTTCAGCTCAAACTCTCCGCCGGGCCACGGCTCCGCAAACACGTGCAGCCGGTTGCCCTTTTGCGTCACCCGAAAGGAGGCGTGCGAGAATGGGGTGACCGTCGTCCCATAGATCGAACTGGAATTGACCCGCATCCAGTCACCGACGCCTCGGAGCCCGTTCACACTCTCGGCGGGAATGGCCCCGTCGCCCATCGGTCCCACGTTCAGCAGGAGGTTACCACCCTTCGAGGCGGTCTCCACCAACAGTCCCACGAGCTGTCTTACACTCTTGAAGTCGTGATCGAACTTGGAGTAGCCCCAGTTGTGGTTCATGGTCATGCAGGACTCCCAATCCACACCGGGGAGCCCCGTCGCTGGGACCTCCAGCTCTGGCGTGCTGAAGTCGCCAGCGCGTCCGCTGCCCTGAAAGGTGTCCGTGCCGCCCTCGACCTTGACGTCGACGCGATTGTTCACGATCACCTGCGGCTGCAACGTGCGGCAGTAGTCGTACGTCGATTGACCGAGCGCGTGGTTCCACGTCGGCTCCCATTGGCCGTCAAACCACATCACCGCGATGTCGCCATACCGGGTGAGCAACTCGTGCAGCTGTGCGCGCATGAAGGTGAGATAGCGCGTGAAGTCCGCACCTGTTGACGAACGGAGTTCCCAATCCCGTCGCGGCAGGTAGTCCGGGTGATACCAGTCCATGATCGAGTAGTACCACCCCAGGCGCAGTCCATGCCGGCGACAGGCGCGCGCAAAGTCGCGCATGATGTCCCGGTGATAGGGCGTCCCCATCACGTCATAGGTGGTCACCGCCGAATCGAAGAGCGAAAAGCCCTCGTGGTGCTTGGTCGTGACCACGATGTACTTCTGCCCGGCGTCCTTGGCCATTCGCACGAGCGCATCCACGTCCAAACGAGTCGGATTAAACGAGTGGATCAGCGGGATGTACTCGTCATGGGGAATGCGGGCGTTGTTGCGTATCCACTCATGCGACCCCGTTTCCTTCCCCTTCCACTCACCACCTAACGTGGAGTAGAGGCCGAAGTGGACGAACATGCCAAAGCGGGCCTCGCGCCACCAGCTCATCCGATCCGCATCGATCGCTGCGGGCCACGTGAGCTGCCGCGGCCACAACGACAGGGCGCTGCCAGCTCCAACACTGTGCAGGAATTCGCGACGCTTCACGGTGGCAAGGGGGTGAGTGTTCGGTCTTCACGCGGCCGCGCGTTGATCGAACGGGTGTCGTGCGGCTCGGCGGTGCTAACAGATACGCGGCAGCTGCTCACCAATCTGCATCGTGACCACGCGCGTTGCACCGATTCCGGTGCGAGCCACCAGCAGCCCGGGGTGGGCACTGGTCACGACGCCAATCCTCGCGGCGTCGCGCCCCAGCACGTGCGCCCGCATCACGGCTAGGACGTGGTCCGCTACTTCGGGGGCGACGATCGCCAACAACTTGCCCTCGTTCGCGACAAAGAAGGGATCCAGGCCAAGGAGCTCGCAGGCGGCACGTACCTCCGCACGAACCGGCACGTCTTCTTCGTTGATCGCGATGCCGACCTTGGCCTGGGCCGCGATCTCGTTCAAGGATGACGCCAACCCTCCACGGGTGGGGTCACGCATGGCGTGGATGCTATCGGGGGCGGCATCCAGCATCGCATCCACCAACCCGTTGAGGGCGGCGCAGTCCGAGGAAATGGCCGTGTCGAACGACAGCCCCTCGCGCACGCTCATGATGGCCATCCCATGATCGCCGAGGGTTCCGCTGCACAACACCACGTCGCCGGGACACGCTCGGCGCGGGTTCACTTCGGTTCCTTCGCGCACCACGCCGATCCCGGCCGTGTTGATGTAGATCCCATCTCCACGCCCACGCTCCACCACCTTCGTGTCGCCGGTGACAATGGACACTCCCGCCAGCTGCGCCGCGTGAGCCATGTCGCTCGCGACGCGCGCCAGGGACGCCATGGGAAACCCCTCTTCCAGGATGAAACCCGCGCTGAGGAACAGGGGACGCGCACCACTCATGGCAAGATCGTTCACCGTCCCATTGACCGCGAGCGATCCAATGCTGCCACCGGGGAAGAAGTGCGGCCGCACGACAAAGGAATCGGTCGAGTATGCCAACCGGCCGGCGGGGACCGTGAGGACGGCCGAATCGGTCAGTCGATCGAGCACCGCATTGGCAAACGCTGGCCGAAAGATGTGCTCCACCAGATCCGCACTCAGCGTTCCGCCGCCTCCGTGCCCCATCACGATGTTCGGGTAGTCGCGCAGCGGCAGCTGACAAGCCCAAGCATCGGCGTCGATCGTGACAGGAGCGGCGGACATCAGGCAGGTGCCCTTTCCAAGGTGACCAGACGTCCGTAGTTGTAGTACGCCGCGCATGCGCCTTCACTGGATACCATCGTAGCGCCTAACGGCGTGCGTGGCGTGCACGCCGTCCCGAACGCCGGACAGGCACTGGGTTTGATGGCACCCTGCAGCACCTCGCCGCTGTGACACAGGGGCGACTCCACGGTGCGGATGTCGCCGACGTCAAAGCGCGACTCGGCGTCGAAGTCCCGGAAGGCGTCGGAGAGCCGCCAGCCACTGGCCGGGATCACGCCAATGCCTCGCCAAGCGCGGTCGGTCGTGGTGAAGACCTCTTCCAGCAGGGCCTGCGCCGGCTTGTTGCCGTCGAAGGTCACCACCCGTGCGTACGCGTTCTCCACGCGCGCTTCGCCGCGTTCGAGCTGATGGATGGCCAGGCGAATGCCTTCCAGCACGTCGAGAGGTTCAAAGCCGGTGACGACGATCGGCACATGGTACCGCGATGCCAGCGGCGGGTACTGCCAGAACCCCATGACGCTGCACACGTGACCCGCCGCCAGGAAGGCCTGCACGCGGTTGGACGGCGCCTCCATGATGGCACTGATCGCGGGCGGCACCAGAACGTGAGAGACCAGCATCGAGAAGTTCTTCAAACCCTCGCGCTTGGCGATGTGGACCGCCATGGCATTGGCGGGTGCCGTCGTCTCAAACCCAATGCCGAAGAAGACAACCTCTCGCTGCGGATTCTCGCGGGCGATCTTCACGGCGTCGAGTGGGGAGTACACGATGCGCACATCCCCGCCATCGCTCTTCACGCGAAACAAGTCGCGTTCCGAGCCCGGCACCCGCAACATGTCGCCGAACGACGTGAAGATCACGCCGGGCCGCGCGGCAATCGCTAGGGCCTTGTCGATCACTTCCAGCGGAGTTACGCACACCGGACAGCCCGGTCCGTGAATCAGCTCAATCTCCGGGGGAAGGAGCTGATCGATGCCGTTGCGGAGTATGCTGTGCGTTTGTCCCCCGCACACCTCCATCAAAGCCCATGGCCGCGTGGTCACCTGACGGATTTCCGCCGCGATGCGCTGCGCGATGGCGCCATTCCTGAACTCCGTGAGGTACTTCACGACACGACGGGACAGCTTTCTGGGCCCCGATACTGCTCAGGAGGCGCTTCGCCAAGCTCCTCCTCCAGCACACCGAGTTCGCGAAAATGGCGTAGCGATTCCTGCGCCGAGGCTTCGTCGATCAGGCTGATCGCAAACCCGACGTGGACAATGGCGTAGTCACCGACAGCTGCATCCGGCACGTAGGCGAGGCAGGCCTCCTTCTGGATGCCGCCAAAGTCCAGTCGACCCATCTTGATGCCGCCCGCATCATGGATGTCGACGATTCGTCCTGGCACGGCAAGGCACATGGGCGCGCACCGGTAATAGGTGTAGGCGAGACGGACGATTTCAGAATGCCGTGGCGCGGGATGCAGTGGAGTACGAGAGAACCCGGTGGCTCATAGGGGGAATGCTGACATTCCCGGACCCAAGGCCGGTGCCGATTGGCTCTTACTCAGCCAAACAGGATCTTCCGTGAGAGATCGCGTCCCGCAGTGGCCTTGGCTGTGGTCAGGAACCGGTCAGCCCAGTATCGCGAGCCGACGCCGGTCCAAGAGGGCGTACCACGCGTCCATCCCTTCCCCAGTCTTTGCCGATACCTCGAGGATTTCCATGCCGGGGCGAACGTCGTGAATGGCCCGATGGGCAGCCCCGCGATCAAACTCACACGGCCCCGCCAGGTCGATCTTTGTGATCACGGCAACGTCCGCCGAGTTGAACATCGTGGGATACTTGAGTGGCTTGTCTTCCCCCTCTGTGACAGAAAGAAGTACCACGCGCAGTGCCTCGCCCAGGTCATACGACGATGGGCACACGAGGTTGCCGACATTCTCGATGAACAAGTAGTCCAGATCCGACAGCTCGAACATTGCCAACTCGGTACCGATGTTCTCGGCCTCCAGATGGCACCGGCCGTGCGTGTTCACCTGGCGAACGGGAGCTCCACTGCGGGCCAGCCGTTTGGCGTCGTTGTCCGTCTCCAGATCGCCGACGATGGCCGCCACGCGCCCCCCGTGTTGCATCAGGTGCGTGAGCGTGCGCTCGAGAAATGCCGTCTTCCCCGTGCCAGGGCTGGAGACAAGGTTCACGACGAACACGCCACGCTGTTCGAACGTGCTTCGCAACCCACGGGCCAGTTCGTCATTCTTCTTGAGGATGCCGGCGCGCACCTCCACGATTCGCGTGGTCATTCTTCAATCTCCAGCGAAGTGACTTCGAGCTCCTTGCCCTGCCGGATGATCCCCGTGATCTCGTCGCACACGGGACAGTGCAGGAAATTCGCGGCGGGGAGTTCCACATCTCGCGCGCAGCGGTCGCACCAGACGATGACGGGGAGTTCTTCAATGGCAAGACGGGCCCCCTCGAGCGCCGTCCCCTGTGTCACCACGTCGAACGAGAAGCGCAGCGCGTCGGCATCCACGCCGGCCAGACGGCCAATGCGGACGTTCACCGCTGACACACGCGACGAGTCCAAGCGAGCCGCGGTTTCCAGGGCCACATCTACGATACTGGTTGCAATCGAAAGCTCGTGCATGCTTGCTCACGGTGTGCCGCGCCTAAGCCTTGATGAAGGACGTTGGGAAATCCAGTGGGAACTCCCTGACGAATGACGGTTCGACGGCGGCTCCCCCCAGAGTCCGGATGCCGGCGGCCGGTCTCCAACGCATCTTGTGGTGTGAACTCTATGTCTTGGAATCCTCTAGACTTTGCGCACGGCAGTCCCGGTCGGCACCATCGTCCCTGATGATGCCTCTCGTTAGGTACGCGGTACGCGTGTCGGGTATCGTGCAGGGAGTAGGATTTCGGCCCTTCGTATTCACGCTGGCCGAGCGCCTGCGGCTGGTCGGTTTTGTGGGGAACGATGGTGCCGGCGTCTTTGTGGAAGTCGAGGGTCCAGCGCCGACCTGCGACGCCTTCCTGAAGGCCGTGCAACAGGATGCGCCGCCGTTGGCCGTGGTAGAATCGGTACGTCATCGGACCATTCCGACCACCGGCGAGGCTGGCTTTCGCATTGTGGAGAGCGGGGCCGCCGGCACACAGATCACCGCGGTCTCGCCAGACGTCGCCACCTGCGACGCGTGCCTGCGCGAGTTCAATGATCCCGCGGACCGCCGGTATCGATATCCATTCATCAACTGCACGAATTGCGGGCCGCGCTTCACGATCATCAAGGACCTACCGTACGATCGTCCATTGACGACCATGGCCGCATTCGCCATGTGCGCGGCCTGCGACGCCGAATACCACGATCCCCGCTCGCGGCGCTTTCATGCCCAGCCGAACGCTTGTCCGGCTTGCGGCCCGCGAATGTCATTCGCGCGGACACCCGCACCAGAAGAGACGCAGATCGGTGAGGCAGCGCTTCAGGCCGCGTTAGGCGTGCTATCGGCGGGTGGCATCCTTGCGGTGAAGGGTATCGGTGGCTTTCATCTGGCCTGTTGTGCGACGTCGGCCGCCGCCGTCGCCACTTTGCGGGAGCGCAAGGGCCGACGCGACAAGCCGTTTGCTGTCATGGCCGCCGACCTCTCCGCGGTCCGACAATTCTCGACGGTCTCTGTCGCCGAGGAAGCGCTGTTAGGCAGTAGTCAGCGGCCCATTGTCTTGCTGGAACGGGCGCAGAACCCCACGACGGAGATCGTGCGTGACGTGGCACCGGGACAGACGACGCTAGGCGTGATGCTTCCGTACACGCCGCTGCACACCCTGCTCCTTGCCGCTGGACCGTTGGTGATGACGTCCGGCAACCGATCCGAGGAGCCCATCGCGCGAGACAATGACGAGGCCTGGACCAGGCTTCGTGCCCTGGCCGACGCGTTCCTCACGCACGACCGGGACATCCATGTGGTGTGTGACGATTCCGTGGTGCGCGTGATCGACGACCGTGAACAACCGATCCGTCGCTCACGCGGATACGCGCCATTTCCAGTGCTGCTGCCGACACCGACGCCCATGGTGCTGGGCGTTGGAGCTGAACTGAAGGCCACCGCCTGTGTGTCGCGCGATCACTATGCGATCCTTTCCCAGCACATTGGCGACCTCGGGAACCTGGAAACGCTGCAGGCCATGGAACACGCCTGTAACCACCTGCTCCGGCTCTTTCGAGTCACGCCGGACCGCGTCGCCTGCGACTTGCACCCCGGCTACGAGTCCACTCGCTGGGCCGAGCGTTGGGCGGGCGCCCATTCCGTACCAGTGGTCCGCGTGCAGCATCACCACGCGCATCTGGCAGCGCTGATGGCGGAGCACGGCGAAGTGGGAGATCGACCGATCCTCGCGTTCACCTTCGACGGCACTGGCTACGGGACTGACGGCACCATTTGGGGCGGTGAGGTCCTGCTGGGTGATTATCGATCGTTCAAGCGCGTTGCACACCTGCGAGAGACGCCGCTGCCCGGCGGTGACGCCGGTGTGCGACATCCCGCGCGCGTGGCCCTCGCGCAACTGCGTGCCGCTGGAGTCGAATGGACGGAAGCCTTGCCGTGCGTGAGCGCCATTCCGCCGGATCACCGACGCGTGCTGCACGTGCAGTTGGAACGACGCCTGAACTGCGTGGACACGTCCTCCATGGGACGCTTTCTGGATGCGGCGTCTTCACTGGTAGGCGTGCGTCATGAAGTGACCTATGAGGGTCAGGCCGCGATTGAGTTCGAATCCATGGCGCGAGGCGCGGTCAGCGCCGCGACGTATGCATTTGCCCTAACGAACGAGGCGGACGGCTCGCTGGTGTTCGACGGGGGATCCGTGTTGAGGGAAGTCGCCGCCGACGTTCAGCGTGGCACCGCACACTCGCAGATCGCTCGCGGAGTCCATGAGGCCATTGCCGCGTTGGTAGAAAGGGTGGCGCACGATGTCTCCCAGCGACATGGCCCACTCGCGATCGGACTAACGGGCGGTGTGTTTCAGAATGCTCTGCTCCTGTCCCTGACGCGCCGGCGGTTGGAACGCGGGGGCTATCGGGTGTTGTCCCACCACAGGATTCCCCCTAACGACGGCGGCATTGCGCTGGGGCAGGTGATGGTGGCCTCGCATACGCCGGTCGTCTGACAGACCGGCAACGCCATCGGGCGCCGACTTGAACGTCGGCGAACGCCGTCCCGGAATGCGACGTGGCCCCAAGGAACGGGCCGAGAAGTACCCTGCCGCGCGCCGAAGGAGCTCATTTCTAAGAGAATGACACTTTTGGCCGGAGATTTGCGCTATACGAAAGCGGGGGCCGAACTGCTTCGGTCCTCAAGTCCGCCCAGTCCGGGCGTCTTCACCGTCAGCGGGAGGGAACATGGTCCGGGGATTCAATGCGTCGGCATTCGTCGCTGCACTCGTGCTCTTTGCTGCGCCGGCCGCGGCGCAGAAGAGTGGAGGGTCCGCCGCGTACGCGCCGGGATACACCGACATCGGCCCGGTGGTCGGTTTCGGAAACCTTGGAAGTGCCAACTTGGCAATTGGCGGGCGTTTTGAGCACGGGATCAAGTCGCTCCCCGACCTCGGCGACGGTGTGCTGGCCATCGAGGTATCAGCGGACTACTACCACTGGTCCAACTCCTACGCTGGCACGGATTACGGCTTCAGCTACATCCCGTTTGGCGTCACGGCGAACTACCACTTCAAGGTCAGCAGCAACCCGAAGCTGGATCCGTTTGTTGGGTTAGGGCTGGGCTACTTGTCGGTGAGCACGAAGTACGGCGGTAACTACGATGCCAGCTCCACCTACTTCATTGGCCGCGCGGGCCTGCGGTACTTCTACAAGCCCAAGATGGCGTTTTACGGCGATGTCGGTGCTGGCGCGGCGACGCTCAGCGCTGGCCTGATGTTCGGCTTGGGAGGGGGCAAGTAGGCTGCTAGCGCGGTGTGGGGGATCATGGTGGTGCGCTAGTCAGTCTTGGGGGACGTGCGGGGCGGCTCGAGAGAGCTCAGCCCCGCACGTCGTGTTTTCCCCGACAGGGGTGGCTCGCTTGCCTCTCGCATGGACCGTGTGGTCGCCGGCAGGTTGATATTGGCGACGTCCCCAGCTTTGGCGGTACGTCGTCGGCCAAGACGCCGGCATGCCGGCAAGGCGGACAACCATGCAACGCACGCTCAACCTCCCGTACGCATCGACGGCGGTTAGGCCGTCGCGCATCCAGTCGTGGATCGCTCTGCAGGAACTTCCCAAGCATCTCGCGAACCTGCTTCCCTTCGCCCTGGGCACGGTGCTCGCCTGGTGGAAGGCCGGCGCCATCGACTGGAGCATTTTTGCCATTTCGATCGTCGGGCTCTTTTTCCTGACGGACGGGACCTACATCTCGAACGAGTATTTCGACTACGAAAACGACAAGGCGAACTTCGATCGCATTGGCGGTGACGACAAAGTTGGCGTCACAACCACCGGTGGGACTCGCGTGCTGGTCAAGGGCCTCATTCCTCGTCGCCATGCGTTGATCGCGTCTGTCGGCTGCTTTCTGGCGGCGATCCCCTTTGGCCTGTGGTTGCAGCTGGGCAAGCATACTGGCGCCCTGACCATTCCCCTCGGTGCGCTCGGCATACTGATCGGGTGGTTTTACACGGCTCCTCCCGTGCGTGCGGCCTACCGCGGCTTGGGCGAGCTGTTCATAGCGATCGGGCAGGGCTTGGTGATCTTTGCGGCGTACTACATCCAACAGGGATTCAGTTGGATGCCGCTCTTGGTGTCCTTGCCGTGGTTCGTCGCCTTGCCCGCCCTGAAGCTGCTGCGCGAATTTCCTGACTACTCGGCCGATGAGTCGACAGGAAAGCGCGGGCTCGCCGTGATTCTTGGTCGCGAACGCGCCGCCACGCTGTACGGCGCAATGGTGCTGTTAGCTCTGGTGATGTTCGTACCGGGAGCGATGCTCACGCGCTCATGGACGTACCTGCTGGCGATTGTCCCTGCCTGGCTGCTGGGACGAAGCGCGGGGATCATGTTGACCGGCGCTTGGCGCGAGAAGTCGCAGCTGGAGGTCGCGGCGGTGAGTGGTTTTAGTGGCATGCTGACGATTCCCCTCACGCTCACCGCGGCGTTCGTAATCCAGACACTCACCCGTTAGGCGCCCAAGAGACGAGGACGGGGCTTAAGAAAGAACACCTCCGGGGGCGCGCGCCCTCCGGAGGTGTTCCGCGTTGCTGCTCACTGACCGAACCCGTCCGGGCTCACTCCCCGGTGTGGGACGCGGCCTCGTTAGGTGGCCGGATGGCTGTCACCTCAGCTCTTGTAGAGCGCCGGAAAGGCCTGCTTCAGGTGTTCAAGCTTTGGCGCGTCGTTGTACACGATGTACGGCTGCGTCGGGTGATGTGCCAAGTAGTCCTGATGATACGCTTCGGCGGGGTAGAAAGCGCCGAGGGAAAGCACCTGCGTTACGATCGGCTGCTTGAATGCCTTGGCAGTCGTCAGCTGCGAGATGTAGGACTCAATCGCCTTCTTCTCGTCATCCGTCTGATAGAAGGCAATCGAGCGATATTGTGTTCCGACGTCGGGCCCTTGACGATTGAGCTGCGTGGGGTCGTGGGCGACCGAGAAGAACACTTGTAGCAGCTGCTCGTAGCTGATCACGGACGGATCGTACACGACACGCACGGACTCCGCGTGTCCCGTGTCGCCCGAAGACACCTCCTCGTAGCTCGGCGACTTCGCCTTGCCCCCGGCGTAGCCGGAGACGGCTTCCTTCACGCCCTTGAGGTGCTCAAATACCGCTTCCACTCCCCAGAAGCAGCCGCCGGCAAAGTAGGCGACGCGCTCACCGGCGACAGCCGCAACACCGTGGCCCGTGAGAGGCGCAGGGAGCGCGGCCCGTGGCGTAGGCGACGGGGCACGTACGGCGAAGGCCCACGCGGCGACCATGCCGGCGCCAACGAGTGCGGTCTTCGAAAAGGTCGTAAGCACGAATTCCTCCATGTGGACAACGCGACAGTCTTGCAGTGAATGAAGACCCTCGCCGCCCCAATGGTTCCAACGGTGCTGTCGCGGGCTGGAGTGTGCCCCTCGCGAACTCCGGGCCGGTGGTGCACCATCCTTGCAGCGTCACGCATTTGATATCCGCCCCGCTGCTTGGCGGCTGGAGGGCACGTCTTGGGAAACGTCCGGAACCAAGGACGACTAGGCGCGCCGTCCTGTCCTGCCCCGGCCTTCACCGCAGGAGCTTGGCATTGAGTGCAACCGGCGAATTGACACCGTGGTATCGCGATATCACTCGCGACCAGTGGCGCGTGCTGATTGCGGCCAAGCTCGGGTGGATGCTCGACGCGATGGATTTCTTGCTGTACGTCATGGCGATCGGCCGCCTCAAGGCGGCGTTCGGGTTCGACGACGCCACGGCGGGCTTACTGGGCACGGTCACCCTGCTGACGTCTGCGGCCGGCGGAATCCTCTTTGGTGTGGTCGCGGACCGCGTGGGACGGGCGCGCGCTTTAGTGACGACGATCCTCATCTTCTCACTCTGTTCACTGGGAGCCGCAACCTCACAGAGCGTGCTGCAACTGATGTTCTGGCGTGTGGTCCTCGGCATTGGCATGGGCGGCGAATGGGCGTCGGGGGCGGTTCTCGTGAGCGAGACGTGGCCCGCGGTGCACCGCACCAAGGCAATCGGGATCATGCAATCGGGTTGGGCGCTCGGGTACATCCTCGCGGCGGCGCTGGCCGCTCTGGTTCTGGACGTTCTACCGTTAGGCGCCGATTCGTGGCGGTGGCTCTTTGTGTTGGGCGTCCTCCCCGCGCTGGTGACGCTCTGGATTCGACGGCAGGTTCCTGAACCCGCGGCATGGACAACGCGCGATGTGACGGCGCGTCCGGCATCGCATCCGTTCCGTGAGCTGTTCAGTCCGTCGTTGCGCCGCCGGACCATCTTGGCGACGCTGTTGTCCGCCTGCGTGCAGTTCGCCAACTGGGGTCTCTTCTTCTGGTTGCCAAGCTTCCTGGCGACGCCTATTGAGCGCGGCGGGGCCGGCATGTCCATCGTTCGGTCGGCCGCGTGGATCATTCCCACGCAACTCGGGGCGTATGCGGGCTATCTGTCGTTTGGCTTTATCGCCGACAGATTTGGCCGGCGTCGCACGTTCATCATGTACGTGCTCGCAGCGGCGGTCCTGGTTCCCATCTACGGCCAGATGGCGCGAAGTCCCGGGGTACTTCTCGCGTTAGGTCCCCTGCTGGGCTTTGTTGGCTACGGGTACTTCAGCCTGTTTGGATCATTCTTGGCCGAGCTCTTCCCGACAGCCATTCGTGCCACGGGCCAAGGGCTGACCTATAACCTTGGCCGTGGGATGGGCGCCTTGGCCCCGTATACGATTGGGTACCTGGCTACCCTTCCGAAAGTGGGCATCGGGTCGGCGCTCGCTCTGACCTCCGCTTTTTTCGGGCTTGGCGCCCTGTTGATCATGGCCTTTCCTGACCGAAGCGGCTCAGCGCTGCAGGCCTAACGACGAACGCGGATCAGCCCTTCCTGGGCCACCGAGGCCACGAGCACGCCTTCTTGGGTGTAGATCGCACCGCGTGCAAACCCGCGCGCGCCCCACGCGATCGGACTATCCATGGCGTACAAAAGCCATTCGTCAGCTCGAAACGGCCGATGCAGCCAGACTGAATGGTCAAGGGATGCTAGCTGCAGGTTGGGCGAGCCGAAGGACAATCCATGTGGTTGCAGAGCGGTCGTGAGCAATCGGTAGTCGGAGGCGTAGGCCAGCACCGCGTGGTGGGTGAGCGTGTCATCCGGCAGCCGATCGATCGCCCTGAACCACACCTGGCGGACCGGCGCCTCTGGCACGGGACGCAGGGGATTCGAAGGAACGACCGGTCGGAAATCGAGCGGGCGATCCTGCGTCAGGACCGTGCGCAGCGGCGCGGGGATCTTGTCCGCCATCTGTCGGATGAGGTCGAGCTCCGGCGTCAGGCTCTCTGGAGGTGGAGCTGACGGAGTCTCAGCCTGATGCGTGAGTCCATCTTCCTGGACGTGGAACGACGCAGAAAGATTGAAGATGGCCTGCCCGTGCTGGATGGCCGTGACACGACGCGTGGTAAAGCTATTCCCGTCGCGCAAGCGATCCACGAAGTACACGATGGGCGCCGCCAGATCTCCCGGCAGAATGAAGTACCCGTGGACAGAATGGGCCTCGCGCGCCCCGTCCACCGTACGTCGGGCAGCAACCAGTGCCTGGGCAAACACCTGCCCGCCAAAGACGCGCCCCGAGCCCAGATCACGATTGGTCCCGCGATAGATGTTGACTTCCAGCGGCTCGAGGTCGAGCAGGGAGATGAGTTCGTCGAGTGGTTCTTGCATGATCGTCTTCGTGGTTGCCTACCGTACGGCCCGCGGACCAAATCTACCCAGGGCGCGTGGCGTTCCAGGGGACGGATGGCCACGCCTGCTGCCATCGCCTTGTCGGTCGATCGAAGGCGTTTGCGCTTGAAGAGATATAGGAGATAAGCTGGTGACTTCCACTCGCGCGGAGAACCACATGCGTACGGCTCATATCACGGGGCAGTCCCGATTTCTTCGACCGCTCATGCGGCCAACGCCGCTCGCGCTCTTGTTGAGCGTTGGATTTGCGTCGTGCCTTTCTGCGCAGGCCGCGCCCACGACCATCATGCTCAAGCGCATTGCGGAGGCCGTGGACGGGAATCGCAGCGGCAAGGAGGTTTACGTCGTGTTGACCGGTGACCCGTTGAACCCTCCGGCCGGAGTCTTCCCGGAGTTGACGGCGGCAACGGCGGTGGCAAAATCGTTGGGACGAGGGGCCCGCGTCTTTGGACCGTATCAGACGACACCTGAACCGGGCGACGGCGTTGCCGCATGCATTCACGTGACCGACTCACGATACTACACCGGTCGCTGTGCCCCGCCGACTCGCTTCACGCCTCGCGACGATATTCGCACCATGTCGCTGATGATCACGCGGAAAGACGGTTCACGTGATTCGATTCAGGTGCCCATCGACGCTGACGCACTATTTCTCTCGCCAGCCGCCATCGACAAGTTCGTGGTGCCCTATTACACGAGAGTCATTGGCGTCGCCGCCGCCGCCGCCCTGCGCACCGAGTCCGTTCGATCGTTCGTCGCCGGGCCACAAGGCAAGGACTAGTGTTGCATGGGGCCGGTCAGTGGAAACTCGGCTGGTCGCTCGGCAACCAACGCCTTGAACCACGGCGACTGCGCGACACGTACACGCAATCGCGGCTCCTGCCGCAGCTGCTCACCCAGTACCTGAGCCGCCGTCGCGTGGTCACCGAGCAAGAGCTGCAGGTAGGCCTCCTCCTGCAAGGACGGATCACGCGTCGGTGATCCGGCGAGGCCGAGCTTCGTTGAGCGCAACACCGCGCGGGCGCTATCTGCCATGCCCGCGCGTGCCGCGACCATGCCCACCATGTAGCGCATGAATGCCCACCGAGGTGCAAGAACCTCGGACAAGGAACCGCGTTCTAGCTGCGCCACTTGCCGCCAGCCCTCGGCGACATCTGCTGAGGTTTTTCCCCGCCATCCTAGTAGCGTGAGCGAACACAGTGCAAAGCGGGGTCCTTCGGCATAACGAGTCTGCCCGAGCGTGCACCAGGTTGCCGCATCGTCGTAGCGCTCCGAGTAGAGCGAGACGAAGAACAGCAACTCGACGACGTCCTGGACCTCGGTGAGGTAGGCGTCGCCATCGTACGCGTTGCGCAGGGACTGCAAGGCTTCGGGGAAGCGGCCCTCCGCGTTCTGCACTTCGCCGAGGGCATACCAGGAACGCGCGTCGTCCGGTCGTTCATCTAGGGCAGCGCGCAAATCTGCCTCTGCCTGGCGAAGGAGGGTGTCGGCCCCGTTCGCGGGACCCAGCGTGGCCAACCACTGTCGGGCGTACCCGCGAAGAGCCAGCGCCGACGCCGCGGCCCCCGGAACGCGAAGACCCTCGTTTCCGTACGCGATCGCTTGCCGGATCGCTTGCAGTCCAGGCTGCGTCAACGTGTTGGGATCAGCAGAGCCGTCGTCAGGCACGACCACCGAGCGCTTCAACGCTACCCATCCGCGTCCGATCGTCGGCACCGCCCACGACCGATCGAGGCGTTGGGCCACGGCATACAGTGAGTCGGCGCGTTGGAGCAAGTCCCGAGCGTCGCGGTCACGATACGCCGTAGACGCCGCGGCACCGTCACGGGCCAGCGCCTCCGCGCGCTGCACCGCTTCCCACGCTGCCAGCGATCGTGTCTGTTGGCGCTCATCCGTCAGCTTCACCTCGTCGCCCAAGCGGCGCCGGAGGAACGCGGCGACTTCCGTGGCGACCGCTCGCCGTAACGACAGGACATCCGAACGCGGCACCTCGAGCGTCCGGGTATCGATCTGTACGCCCGTTCGCGGGTCCATCAATCGCACGCTCGCGCGCACCACCTGCGCAGAGGCACTCAGACTCCCACCCACCACCGTGCCGACCTGCAGCAAGCGTCCAATGCTGTCGATCGGCGGTGGACGTTCGCGCAGCGGACGCACGCCATTCGGCGAGATCAGTCTCAGGCCACGCACCTGGCTTAAGGCGTCGATCAAGTCCTCTGTGAGACCGTCGGCGATGCGCCCGACTTCCTCCTCGCCTGAGAGATTGTCGAAGTACAGCACGGCAATCCGGCGCAGGTCGGCAGTGGGTACACTGGGGCGCGCATCGGTTTGCGCTGACGACGGCTCGGCCCGCCGCGACAACCACCAGCCGCCGCTCAAAGCGATCAACGCCACAGCGGCAAACGCCCACGGTCGCCACGTACGTTGCCGTCGCCGCTGGCCCTCCGATGCATCGGCCAATGAACGCGCAAATTCCCCGGCCGTTGCAAAGCGATCGGCCGGCTGCTTGGCTAAGGCCTTTGCCAGGACCTCTGAGACGCCTGCCGGCACCGCCGGCCGAAGGATCGACAAATCCGGCACCGGCGCGTGCAGGTGCTTCGAACGCACGGCATAGGGCGTGACACTGGGATACGGAGCCTCGCCAGCCAACATCTCGTAGACCACACAGCCTAACGAATACACATCACTGCGGCGGTCCACGTCCGTGTTTCCCAGAGCCTGCTCGGGACTCATGTACATTGGCGTGCCGACGGCGGTCCCGATTTCGGTGACTCGCGCGTCCGCCGGCGCCTCGAGCGCCAGGGCGATCCCGAAGTCGGCGACCAGGGCGTGACCACCACGAAGCAGTACGTTTTGCGGCTTGACGTCCCGATGCACGATGCCCGCGTCATGGGCGGCGTCCAGGGCTTCGGACATGTCCCGTGCGAGCGACACCACGTCCGCCATGGCCAAGGCCCCTTCGCGATCCAGGTGCTGTCGCAGTGACTCGCCGTCGATGTACGGCATGACGTAGAAGGGAACGCCGCCGGCTTCACCCGAGTCTAGCAGGGGGACGATGTACGGATGTTGAAGCTGTGCGGCGATCGTGATCTCCCGCTGAAAGCGCACGCGATGACCGTCCGACGCCAGTCCGACGCGAATCACCTTGATCGCCACGTCCCGCTGGTGACGAAGATCGTGGGCCAGGTACACCACGGCATTGCCGCCGCGACCGACTTCTCGCACGAACTCGTATCGACCGGCGAGGGCCTGCACCACGGCCTCAGCCGGCGTCGGCGAATGCTCGGCGTCGTCAGCATCAACACGACGGATCACGGGTTCGGCGTAGGCGGCGGCTGGCGCGGCAAGGAAGTCACCGTCCGCCTCCAGGCGAAGGCACGCGGCAACCATCGCATCCGCGGCCTGCCGCAACGCCACATCGCCCGCACAGGACTGGTCCAGAAACGCCCGTCGGTCACTCGCTGACAGTTCCAAGGCGTGATCCACCAACGCCAGCAGCCGTCGCTCATCCTCGACCGACCGAGGGGGACCCGGCGACTCACTCATGACGTCACTCAGCCACCAGTCACCGTGTCATCCAGGTGCGTGAGCAACCATCCGCGTGCGCGCACCCAGTCGCGAGCTACCGTGCGCGGTGTCACACCCAGCAGTTCTGCGGTTTCTGCCTCGGTCATCCCAGCGAAGAACCGATACTCCACCACGCGGGCCAGACGTTCATCGATCGCCGCCAGTTGGGTGAGCGCCTCGTCCAGTGCCATCAGCAAGTCCGCTCGCTCCGCGACACCCGCCGCCGAGGGGAAAGAAAGCGCGCCACCTCCGCCCGAGGCCTCGAGTGCGGACAACGACACCGGCTGTTGCGCGGTGGGTCGTTTCAGGGCACGCGCGCGGCGGGCGTAATCCACCAGGATGCGCCGCATCGCGCGCGCGGCGAGGGCAAAGAAATGCTGACGATTGCCGAATGCGTCTCCCCGCTGCGAGGCCAGCTTCAAATACGTCTCATGCACCAGCGCCGTCGTGTTCAACGTATGGCCGGGCGCCTCCGACCGCAGACGCCGATGCGCCAACCGGCGCAACTCGGCGTACACGGTCGAAAAGAGCTTATCCAATTCGCGAGGAGCGCCGGACCCTGTCGCCGCCACTCCTTCGTCATCAGGCGAAGCGTTCATCGGGTTGACGTCACATCTTGGGCTTGAGGTACTTGTCGTACCAGGCCAAGTAGCGTTGCAGCCGGTCCCGCTGATAGCTCGGCACCGTGATGCCATGGAATTGGTTGGGATACACGATCATTTGCGTATCAATGCCCTGGCTCTTCAGGGCCGTGTACATCTGTTCGCCGCCTGTCACAGGCACATTGAAGTCCTTCTCGCCCCCCAGGAACAGCGTGGGTGTCTTGATCTTGTCTGCGTGCCAGAAGGGATACGAGAGCTTCTCCCACAACTTCGGGTTCTTCCACGGATCGCCGAGTTCGTTGGCGTATTGATAGATGTACTGGTCGGTGCCGTACATCGTCGTCTGCAACGCGCTACCGGCGCCACTCGTTGCGGCCTTGAATCGCGTGGTGGTGGCGATGGTGTAATCGGTGAGAATGCCACCGTAACTCCAACCACCGATGCCTAACCGTTCAGGGTCCGCGACTCCCGCCGCCACGACATGATCCACGGCAGCCAGCAGGTCCTGCACCTCCTTGTTTCCCCAATCTGCGAAGATGGCCTTCTGATAATCCTGCCCGCGGCCAGACGACCCCCGATAGTTGGCAGCAATCACGGCGTACCCGTTGGCGGCGAAGAGCTCGCGCTCGAACGAGAAACTGTGCTGATCCTGGCCATTGGGACCACCGTGAATGCGCAGCAGGGTGGGCATCTTCGTGCCCGGCTGGTAGCCGGCGGGCTTCACCAGCAGGCCGTTGACGATTGTGCCGTCCTTGCCCTCGGCTGAGAAGTCCTCGGTGGTCGCCAGTTGCAACTCGGATAGCCACGCATCGTTTTCGTGCGTCAGGGCGCGAAGCGCGCCGTGTTCCACCGCTTGGACCTCATTGGGCTTATCGGCAGTGCCGGCAACCACCGCCATGTGCTCCTTGCCACCAACGGCCACCTCGCTCACCACCCGACGGCCCTCGATCAGCCGTTCCACCCGTCCGTCGGCAACGTTGACGCGCGCCAGATGTTGGGCTCGGTCATCGGAGATGAGGACGAGGATGGAGGCTCCATCAGCCGCAAATTCCGCATCACTCACGGGCCGGTCGAGCTGTTCAGTGAGGACCCGCGCCTCGCCGCCCTGTGCCGGAACGATGGCCAATCGATTCAGCGAGTACGCCGACAACTCGGGCGCGCTCCCCTGCAGGTAAGCGATCCACTTGCCGTCCGGCGACCAAGCGGGTCGACCACCATCCGGCCCGTTGAACGTCGTGAGCTGGCGGACCTGCGCACCGGCCCGCGCCTCGATGACAAAGATATCTGCGTTGTTCAGTCGGTCGGGATCACCAGATCGCTCACTGACAAAGGCGATCCGCGAGCCATCCGGCGACCAGGCGGGGTTGGCATCGTCGTACGGCCCACTGGTGAGCTGAGTTGCCTTCTTGCTGTCCAGATCAAACACCCAGAGGTGGTTGCGTCGGTCGCCGAGGTACCCTTCCACATCGCGCTTGAAGGCATACCGATCAATCACGATCGGCTTTGGCGTCTTGGCGGCTGCCGCCGAGTCTTTTGGCGCCTCGGGCTCGGGGTCCTGGGAAACAAACACCAGGCGCTTGCTGTCCGGCGACCAGGCATAAGATCCGACGCCGCCTTTGTGATCCGTCAGCTTAAACGCCTCACCACCCGCGCGGTCCAGGAGCCACACCTGTCCGCCATTCTTCGCATCCCCGCGCGACGCCACGAAAGAGAGGTAACGCCCATCCGGACTCCACCGCGGCGACGACTCGCCGTCAGGCGTGTGGGTGAGCTGCACGGTGCGGCCATCGCTCCAGTGCGTCATGTAGACGTCACTGTTCGACTTGTCGCGCACGGAATCCAGCTGCGAGACGACGTAAGCCACCCACTCGCCATCTGGCGACACCTGCGCGTCACGCACCGTGCGCACGCGGTACAGGTCATCCAGACGAAGGGACCGCTTGCCCTGCGCCACCGCAGGGTGCAGGGGCGACAGGCCCACCAGGCAAGCCAGGGCGATCAGCAGTCGTTCAAACTTCTTCATGACAGGCACTCGGTGTGGACAGGTGAAGCTGACGGGGAGTCAAGTGACGACCTAACGTGGTACGACCGAAATCTCGATCTGTGACGGCCGGGTGACGGTACGGTACACGCGATGGGTCTGGGCTTTATAGTCGGACGGCGTGGCCAGAAAGATGTTCGGAACGAACGTCTGCGGATTGCGATCGTACAACGGAAACCACGTACTCTGCACCTGCACCATGATGCGATGCCCGGTCCGGAAGGTGTAGGCTTGCTGGTGAAGGTCCACGGTGATCGGAATGGGCGTGTTGGCTGGGATGGGGGTCGCTTTGTCGAATCCCTTCCAGTACCGGCCACGCATGATCTCGCTCGCGACCATGAGCTGATAACCGCGCATCGTTTCGCGCTTCAGGGAATCCGGGTAGACGTCGATCAACTTCACCACCCAGTCGGCGTCAGTCCCGGTGGTCGACGCAAACAGCCGGGCCGTGATGTCGCCGGCCACCACAAGGTCTTCGGTCAGTGGGTCGGTCTCCCACACCAACACGTCAGGGCGCCCCGTGACGAAGCGCTGATCGCGCACCAGCCACGTTTCCCACTCCACATACGAGGGAATCGGTCGCGGACGATACGGCACGGGATGCGCGGGATCGGACACAAAGGCGTCCGCCCCCGTCGGCGAGGACGGTGGGGCGAATGACAAGCGGCCCTGTTCGCGCACGTACAAGGCACGCTTGGACGCTTGCGATGGCGGCCACGTATCGTAGGTCTTCCAGGCATTGACCCCGGCGTCAAACACCGTGGCCTCCGGCACCGGCGGACCCGCGCGATCCTTCAGGTAGTGCGCAAAGAAACGAGCTTGCAGCTGGCGGAAGTCGTCGCCCGTCTTGCGCTCAAAGTGGATCGATCCAAGGGAGTCGCCAAGCTCGTCATACCACTGGCCGTGGAACCACGGACCAATCACCAGAAAATTCTTGTGCGCGGCGTCCGTCGCCTCCAGCGACTTGTACGACGCCTGCGGACCAAAGCCATCCTCCTGATCCCACCACCCACCGACGGTCAGCGTCGGAATGTCCGTGTGCTTCAGGTAGCGCTGCACGGCGCGCCCCTGCCACACGCTGTCATATGCGGGATGGGCAATGAATCGTTGCCAGGTGGGCCACTTGTTCGCGCCGGTGGCGCGCCCCAGCGAGTCCAAGCTGGGAAAGCTTCGATACCAGTCGTACGTGTCCCAGCGCGTGATGCGCAGTGGACCGGTGCCGGCCTGACGCGACTCGCGGCCAGACACCCACTCAATGCCGTACGACTGCCGAAACGCTCCTTGATGGAAGAAATCGTCGCCCATCCACGTGTCGACCATCGGCGCCTGGGGACTCATGGCGCGCAACGCGGGGTGTGGTTCCACCATGGCGGCGTTCACGAGAAAGCCTGG
>JAXLXV010000018.1:0-130667 GCA_046327745.1 Gemmatimonadaceae bacterium
CACGTGGAAATCGATGGGGCTCGAGCGCACGCAGGCGATTGGCCGCATCGTGGTGCACCCGACGAACCCGAACATTGTTTACGTCGCCGCGTTAGGCGCGCCATGGAGCACCAACAAGGAACGCGGCTTATACAAGACGACCGATGGCGGCACGTCATGGGAGCTGGTGAAGTTCGTCTCTGAGCGAGCGGGCATGGTGGACGTGGCGCTCGATCCATCCAACCCAGATGTGGTGTGGGCTGCCAGCTGGGAGCGCGTTCGCACTCCATACTCACTGTACTCCGGCGGTCCTGGTTCCGCGCTATGGAAAAGCACGGATGCCGGCAAGACCTGGAGCGAGGTGAAAGGCAACGGATTCCCAGAGACGACCAAGGGGCGCATCTCCATTGCCGTCTCCTTGTCGAATCCGAAAGTGATGTACACGATGGTTGAAGCTGATACGCTTCCCAATCCCGCCCCAAAGGCGCAAAAGGGAAAGCCCGCGCCGCCCAAGCAGCCAGCGCAAAAGCGGCCGTCTGGCCTGTATCGCTCCGAGGATGGTGGCGCGACGTGGACCAAAACCAACAGCGAGAACACTCGGCCGTTCTATTACTCGCAAGTCCGCGTGCACCCGAAGAACCCGAATCGGGTCTACTGGTCGTCGACACCGGTCAAGGTCTCGAACGACGGTGGCAAGACGGCCATGAACGCGACTGTCGGCATCCACGTCGATCACCACGCGATGTGGATCGATCCGGTGGACCCCGATCGGATGATCGTGGGCAACGACGGCGGCATCGCCATCTCATTCGATCAAGGTGGCAACTACGACTCGCCGGCGAATCTCGCCATTGGTCAGTTTTACAACCTGAGCTATGACTTCGCGGTTCCGTACAACGTGTGCGCGGGTGCGCAGGACAATGGATCGTGGTGCGGCCCGTCGCGTCGCAAGCAGGGCGGCCTCACAAACGCCATGTGGCGCACCGTTGGAGGGGGCGATGGGTTCGTTACCGCCCAAGACCCAACGGACCCGAATACTGTCTATAGCGAATCGCAGGGCGGCAGCATCGGCAGGCTCAACGTCGCTACGGGTGAGCGCACGAGCCTGGTGAAGCCGCAGTGGCGAACGCGGTACGACCAGTTGGAAGACTCGGTCCTGATCGAACGCGGCGATACCACGACGCCGGAAACGTCCGTCATGAAGAAGCGCATCGCCGACTTCCGGTCGCGACAGAAGTCGGACAGCGCGATGAATGACCTACGTTGGAACTGGAACACACCGTACTTCATTTCCGCGCACAATCCGTCGACGCTGTACTTCGGTGCCAATCGGGTGCTCAAGTCCACGAAGCGCGGCGACGAGATGTACCCGATCTCACCGGACCTGTCGGCACAGGATACCGTGAAGATCAACGTTTCACGTCGCACCACGGGTGGAATTACTCCGGACGTCACCGGCGCCGAGACCTACGGGACGATTGTGTCGTTGAACGAGTCGACGACCCGGCCAGGCATACTGTACGCCGGGACGGACGATGGCCGCGTTTGGCTAACGAAGAACGACGGGGGCGCATGGGAGGAGCTGACGGGACGCTTCCCGGGCGTGCCCGCTGGCACGTACGTCAGTCGCATCGAACCGTCGCCGCACGACTCCATGACCGTGTTCGTGTCGTTCGACAACCACCGAAACGGCGACTACATGCCGTATGTGTATATGAGCACGGACTGGGGAAAGACTTTCACGTCGATCGCGGCGAACTTGCCGACGGGAAGTGCCGACTTCGTGGACGTCATTCGGCAGGACCCCGTAAACAAGAACCTGCTCTTTGTTGGCACTGACGTGGGCGCCTATGTCTCCATAAACATGGGCCGCAGCTGGCAACGGTTTATGACCGGACTCCCAACAGTGCCCGTGCATGATCTGCGTATTCACCCTCGTGATCATGAGCTGATCGCCGCCACGCACGGCCGATCGCTGTGGATCGTCGACATCGCGCCACTTCAGCAGTACAGCTCGACTGTGGCCGCCGCTGATGCTCACTTGTATGCGCCGACGCCGGCGAGCCAGTGGGGTGAACCGCCCATGGAGGGCCAGTCGACGGGGAACCGCTACTTCCAGACGGGCCAGACGCCATATGGGGCGGCCATCTATTACAAGCTTGGGCAACGGAGCGAAGGTCCCGTTCGCATCGCTGTCCTTGACGTGCGCGGCGATACCCTGCGGACGCTCACCGGCAGTTCCAACGCCGGGTTGAATCGGGTCACATGGGGCTTCCAAGGAAAGCAGCCCCCCCGGCGCGTTCTGTCCGTGTCCCAGAAGCGCGACTCAACGCTGCAGATGAACCGGATCCTCTTTGTCCTGGATTCCTTGGAGAAAGCCGGGTCGAATGCCCAGATGATCCAGCGCCTTCGTCAGGCGCTCACCAACCCGAACGCCGGTAGTCTTGGTGGCGGCGGCGGTGGTGGAGGTGGTGGCGCCGGGGGTGGTGGTGGTGGCGGCGGCGGATTCGGCGGTCTGGCGGCTGTCAATCGCTTCAACGCGCGCCCAGGAGAACAGGGTCCCGGACCCGGTGGTGGCGGCGGTGGTGGCGGTGGTGGTGGCTTGGGAGCGTTGATGCAGCTGATGGGTGCGGCGACAGGTGGAGGTGGGGCAGGTGCGTTTGACAACATCGATTTCAACGCGCTGCAGGAGATCACCGACCTGTTCACCATCCCGGGACGTCCGGCCGTCTCAGGTGGCGGGTTTGGCGGCTTTGGCTTTATGTCGCTCCTTGGGATCGGCGGCGGAGGATTCGGTGGTGGTGGCGGCGGTGGTGGCGGCAACCTCGTTGGACCTGGCGAGTACCTCATCTCGGTGACGTTGAACGGAAAGTCTTTCCGTCAGGTGCTCAAGGTCGAGCGGGCGAGTGGAACAGGCACTGTCAGTGCATTCTTTGAGGAGCACGACTAACTGAGATCGCGCTTGGCGCAACCGCTCGTCGCTTGTACCAAAGCATAGACCCCGGCGCATGAAGCTGAGCAGATACAGGACCGGGGAGCGTGAAGCATGAACTGATCGTGCGCTTGCTGGCGCAGCGCGAACGGATAGGCCACGGGGGGCGCGGCGTATGATGCCGCGTCCCCCGTAGTCCGTCCGCCTCCTTGCTCCTGCGCGATCGGCTATATGCCGAATCCGGTGGTGGCTGCCATGGCCACTTCGATTACTTCACGCGAAACACTGCGATCTGCGGGTGCAGCGCGGCGGCAAAGGGAGCACCGGCGGCCCCGGAGAATTGGATCGTGACCTCGCTGGCACTTGCTGGCGTGTCGATCTGGAAGAACGTCGTGGTACCAGGAACCATCACCGACAAGGAAGAATCGGTGGTGATGGGAAACACCTGCAGCGGATCCGGTCGGGGGACGTCAGTCCCCGCAGACGTCGCGTACAGACGCGCCCACAGTTGCTTCACATTGCGCGTCGTGAATCGGTTGGTCGCCGGCGCGCTGTTCCGTGGCAGGCCCGGTAGCGAGTCAGTGTATAGCGAGAGGCCAAAGTCAGCAAAGAGCGATGGAAACGTTCGACCTGTCGCCTGCTCGATGGCCGTCACACCGTCCGCTGGGCCATGTTCGAGCTGCTTGTACACATTCCCTCCGAGCTGATCACCAAGCCAGCGCATCAAGAGCCAGTCGCCACCCCGCCAGGCGAAACCGTCATCCGAGTCCACATGAAGGGTCACACTGGCCGTGTCGGGGAGCAGTGCGTACTGATACGAGTCGTACAGGAAGCTCTGCACAAACCCTTGCGCCGAATCAGGGAAGATTTGCGCGGCGTTCGTGCGACACGCCGGTGGTGGACACTTGTTCTCCCAATAGAGTGAGCCCATCTCCTCGGCGACAATGCTCATCCCTTCGTCAATCCACGAGGCGCCGTCACTCCCGCCGTTGATGACGACGTGTTGTGAGTAGTTGATGAGGTGTTGCAGCTCGTGAAGGAACGTGGCGGGAATGTCCTGCCCTAGGCCATCGACCGTGTGCGCGCAACTGACCGTGGCGGCAGGGTCGGGGACGATAGAGTAGAAGATTTCCCCGCGATTGGAATTGGGGTCAGATGCGCCGTTGAAGTCGTCGGACATGAAGAAGCCGCCAACAAATCCCTGAGTGGCGCACGTGGAGGCCGGGGTATCTGCGTTGACCACCGGAGACATGAGCATGATCACGTGGCCATTGGCATCCACGTCGGATGGACCGCCGAAGGCGTTGACGGCGAGCGAATACAACGTCTGGTCGAAATAGTCACCAAAGCGTTGGAGCTGATCGCTGGTGAATCCATTCGCGGGCGACAATGTGTCCACGTAGACCAGAACATTGGCCCCCGCGTATGCCAAGCGTGCGCCGACCAGCGAAAACGCTCCGGTGCTCAGGTTGGACAGGACGTGAAATGGCCGGACTGACCCCACAGCGGGCACAACGGCGGCAGACGGGACAACGTCCAGCGACGGGCGAAGGATGTTCCCGTGCCCACGCTGGGTCAGGTGTGCGCGAGCTCGCTGTTGTAGCGCGCGATCCATAGCCAGTTGCGCGCGGTTCGGTCGGTAGGCAGGGAGCGCGCCGGCAGCGCCGATCATCTGGGCCGCGCCTGTGGTGGGGTTGCTGCTGACGAGGCGACTGCCAGTGACCGCGATCGACGCGGCGCTGCCGCTCCCTGCAAACATGCGGTAGGTGATCAGCTGGTCGGCGCCAGTGCCTGTCGCAAACTCCGGCACGACGATGTAACTCGCGCCGTTGCCCGACAGCGTGACCGTCGTTCCACCGTTTCCGCAGTCCAATCGTGTGGACTGCAGCGCCGGAATCGTTACCGACTCGGCTCCCGTACACGGATTCTTAGTGAGCGACACCGGCGGATTGGTGCTGGTATCATTACTCCAACATCCCACCGCCAGCGGAATGAGGATCACGCCGAGTCTGGTGCAATGGGCGCGTGTCAGATTGAGCATCATGATGGAAGAAGCTGGTTCGGCGAGGCGCGATGATGAGGTTTGGACCTGCGATATGAAGGGAACACGTGGACCGTGGCTCTTCCCTCTAACGGCGGATGAGGGCGCCACCACATCGACGCCCTCATCAAGCTCTCGAGAGACTATTGCGGAACCACCAAACCCACGCGATCCCCTTCACGCACTTCAATGAACCCGCTCTCCTGTTCATTGCCGCCTTTCGGATGAATGAAGAAGTCGATGGTCGCGCTCCCGCCGACCATGAGGTCGGGGACGCGAAGTGTCAGTACGCTGTCTGGCGGAACAACACCGAGTTTGAATTCGCCGATGTCATCCTGAGCGTAGACCGTGATCGGCTGCGATCGGTCGTTTTGAACGAGCACGACCGTCATGGAGGAGGAATCCGGCGCAGCGGCCGGCGTGTGGTGATGGCGTGGTGCCCCCGCCAGCAATGGCAGGGCGATGAGTGCCAGGATACTGCTCATGGTGCGCTCCCTTGTGTCGACGCGCAGGCGTCGTGTGCGATGTTCGCCCGATCGCGGGCGAGTCGGCCGCGTGCTGTGAGCACGTCGGCATGGCCATCGAAGCGGCGCGCAGTCCTCACACGCAAGCGACCACTCGGGAGGTGGTGATCGCACGTGCCCTCGCGCGTCACTTCGCCCGTTCGACGCGCGGTCTTGTTGTTCGTTAGGATCGCAGTACGCGTTTATCTGCCATTGAGGTTGGATGCGCAGGTGTGACACTGGACTTGAGCCTGTTTGGGTGTGCTCGCCCGCGTCCACGCCTCACGTTGCTGACCGTTCGTCATGCGTTTCATCAATGTTCCCTTCTGGCCTTGGAGCATGGCGTCGAAGGTTGTGGCTGACGGTGCGGCCGGGTGATCCTCCGATCAGTGGATGCGTCTCTGTGCGACCGTGGAACTCTCCTGTGCCGTCCGCCTACAAGAAGTCCCCGCCGCACTCACCATGTGTCGGTTCGTCCCGCTATCCTCATCGCCACTACCCCACCCCCCCGCCTCAAGCCATCTTCATGTGCCCAGCGCTCTCTGCGCTGTTGACTTGCCGATGCCCGCTATGCCTGCCCTACGCGACTTTCAAACCCCAAGTCCAATAAGCACTTCCGCGATTCGTCGGGGAGTGCGCGGACTGGCCCTGCTGTTGCTGGTCACCCTTCCCCTTGCGGCGGGCGCCCAAGCCAAGCCGCGCCGAGCGCCAGTCAAGCCTGCGGCGAAACCGGCCAAGACGGCCGCCGCCGATACCGCAAAGAAGGTCGCCGAGCCCGTGGCGCCGCCTCCGGCGCCGGCCGTCCCCATGGCACGCATTAGTGGGGTGGTGATCGACAGCGTGCACGCCACCTTCCTTCGCGGTGCGTCGGTGTCGCTGGAAGGAACGACGATGATGCAACTCACGAATGAGCAGGGGCGCTTTGTGATCGATTCCGTCCCACCGGGTTCGTATCAGGTGCGCGTGGATCACGAGTTGCTCGACTCGTTAGGACTGCAGATGCTGAGCGCGCCGCTCACGCTCGCGGACAAGGACAACAGGGAGGTCTCGCTGGCCGTCCCGTCAGGCGAAACACTCGTCTCCCTGTCCTGCACGCCGGCACGACGCGCCTTGGGCCCGTCGGCCATCGTTGGCCGGCTCCTGGACGCGGATACCGACAGCCCGGTGGACAGTGCCCGCGTATCATTCGCCTGGTCTGAGCTCTCGTTGCAGTCCCTGCGTCGCGTGCCTCGCGTCCGCGATGCGCAAACCGGAAAAGACGGCGTGTTCCGCATCTGCGGACTGCCCAGTGAGCTGGAGGGTGGCACGCTGCAGGCGTCAAAGAGCGGCGTGCTGACCTCCGAAGTGCGCGTGAACATCCAGTCACAGGCCTTGGTGATCCAGGGCCTGCGCATCGGGAACACGAGTACGGTCACGAAAGCGGAGTCGGATAGCGCGGCCAAACGAGCTCGCGAGGCGACCACGGGCCCGACCTTCAGTGCCGTCACGGTCCAGCGCGGCAACGCTGAGCTGACGGGCCGGGTCTTGAATGCGAATGGCAACCCCGTCGTCGGTGCCCGCGTCGACGTCGTGGGAACCCCAGGTGCAACACTCACTCGCACCAATGGTGAGTTCTCCCTAGCTGGTCTTCCCTCTGGCACGCAATCCCTGGTGGTCCGGCAGCTCGGCTACGAACCGGTGGAGCAGGCGATTGAGCTGTCGACGCGCGCGCCGGCCAAGGTGACGGTGGTCATGACGAAACCAGCCCAGGTCCTGGCACCGGTGGTCGTGACGGCCGAGGCCGAGGCGGGGTTGGACCGAGTGGGATTCTCGCAGCGAAAGAAGTCAACGGGCGGCACGTTCATCACGGGCGACGATGTCATGAAGCGCGCCCCCAACATGCTCTCCGACGTCTTCCGAACAGTCCCGGGCTTGCGCGTCGTTCCGGTCGGGAACGACTACCAGATCGAAAGTTCGCGCAATGTGATCGGCGGCTGCGTGAAATACTGGGTGGATGGCGCGCCGTGGGAAGCACTGTATCCCGGCGACGTGGACCGACTCTATCCGCCGCAGGAAATCGCCGGGATCGAGGTCTACCAAGGCGGGTCGAGCGTGCCAGCACAATTCCAGATGGCCGGCCAGAGTTCTTGCGCGGCGGTCGTGATCTGGTCCCGCACGCGAACCGAACGGATGCCTAACCGGAAGCGTTAGGCTCCTCCGTCAGGGCGACTTCGGCGCCGGGACGTTGTGGAAGTCGGTCTTGGCCTCGCGAAAGTCGTAGACACAGGCCACGGCGTGCGCCGGCGTCCCCTCCTTCTCCACCGTGAGAGGGACCTCGTACCGGCCGGCGCCCTGAAAGACCGCTTCACCGATCTGCAACACCGTCAGGCCGGCCGCCCGGGCATCGGCGAGGCACTCACGTCGCGCTTCCTTCCGGCCGCCCGATGTACTCTTCACGTACGTGAGGCAGCCGGACGTCAACATCAGGAGAGCCGCAGAGAACCATGGCCATGACGTCCGCACAGCTCGGGATCTCATGCCGATGCCTCCGCCGTCGCCGACGCAAAAGGTTCCATGTGTACCAGCACACCGGCCACGGAGGGAACAGCGGCGCGAATGCTCGACTTCACCTTGCCGCTCACAATGTGTGCATCGTGCAGCGACATGTCAGCATCCGCCTGGACGTGCAGGTCAACATAGAGCTGTGTGCCGTGACGCCGGACGCGGAGCTTCTCCACTGAGCGGACGTCTGGAACGGCCAGTGCCGCTATTTCAATGCGCGAGAACACCTCGGCGTCGGGGGCCCGATCCATGAGGTCTCCGATCGCCGGCCGCAACAACTGAATTCCGTTGAAGGCGATCACGGCCGCCGCCACAAGGGCCGCCCAGTCATCCGCCGCCTCCCATCCCGGGCCCTTCCACAACGCCACGCTGATGCCGATGAATGCCGCGAGTGACGTAATCGCATCGCTGCGATGATGCCACGCGTCCGCGCGAACGGCCGTACTGCCCGTCTGGTCGGCCACGTTGAAGATCTTCCGGAACATCGTCTCTTTGACCACCACCACACCGACCAAGACTACGAGCGTGAAGGGCGCGGGCGCGTGATGCGGTGTTCGAATCTCCCGCACGGCCTCGATCACAATGCCGATCGCAGCACCGCACAGGAGCAACGCGACCATCGCCGCCGCCACGGATTCCGCTTTCCCATATCCCCACGGGTACTCGTCGTCAGCTTCACGTGACGCGATGCGCAAACCGCCCCAGACGATGGCCGAGGAGAAGATGTCAGCCGTCGACTCCACGGCATCGGCGATCAACGCATAGGAATTACCCAGAACCCCCGCCACCAGCTTGATAGCGGCGAGCAGCGTATTAGCGAGAAACCCGACTTGAGCGGCTCTGATGCCGCGACTATTTACTTCGGCCATGGGTGTCGGGCGTGCGGTGGTGATTCAGCGAGACCAAGAATCTACGTCGCAACGAGCAACAATAGGCGCCTCCGTTGGCGACCGATGTGTATCGTCGCAATGCAACGGGTGGAACACGGTGGTCGAACGTGACAGCAGTCACGACTTCCACCTGCCTTCTTAAGCCATTCACCGATAATGCGTTGTCCGTCAGGCCGCACGGCCGCTTATTGGCCTGCGTCCTGCGTGATTCGCTTGTACGCCACGCTCGACTGCATGCCGACCGGTGTGCGCCTCGCGAATCTGGTTGTAGCCGATTGATTCTGTTGAACAGCAAGGAGAACCAATGCTGCACGTTCGATCAATAGCTGTAGCGGCGATAGTGGTTTTTGCCGTGGGATGTCAGGCGGATGGTCCCTCTGCGCCGGGTACCGCATCCGCACTTCCCGCCGATGCATCGCCATCCGCAATCGCCGCCGGCCACGGGCCTATTCTTCAGGGACCGGGTGTCCCGGTCATCGCCAATCCCGTCGTTTCGTTCTGGGCTAAGAAGGGGACGCTCAGCGAGGTGTTCATGTACTACGCTTCGCGCCCCGGCCTGACGGATTCTTCGGTGTTCATGCGATTTCGCGTACCAAAGAAAGCCCTGCTCCGGTATCCGAACGGACAGCCGTTCCAACAGGGCGATTCTGTTCTGATCACCATCACGTTGATCGACGCCGTGCACCTTGCGGTGGATTGCCAGCCGTCCGGCCTGCTGTTTGACCCAGCGAGTCCGGCAAAGTTGAAGCTGTCGTACTTCGAGAGTGATCCCGACATCGATCAAGATGGAGATGTCGACGCGACGGACCTGTCCCTGCAGGCGAAGATCCGCATCTGGAAGAAGGATCCGGGAACGCCGTGGTCACGCCTGGTAGGACTCAACGACCAGTCGTTGCATGAGGTGGAGTCCGACGTACTTGGCTTCACGAGCTACGCCCTGGCCTACTGAGCCGACGAGCATGAAGACAGTCGAGGGGCCGCGCCTGCGGCCCCTCGTTGATTTGGAGACGTGGTCGGCGCCGAGGCCCTGTTGCAGGTGACGGTTACTCGCTGCGGAGCACACGAGCGGGATCGGTGCGCGCGGCTTGGCGAGCAGGGAGGAGGCTCGCGGCCGCAGCCGCCAAGATCAACACCCCTGCCACGCTCAGGAAAATCGCCGGATCGCGCGGTGACGTCTCAAAGAGCAAGGTGGCCAGCAAGGGAGTGCTCACGAACGCCAGGAGCAGTCCGACACCCACGCCCCAACCCGTTGTGCGCAGCCCGTGACCGACGACGTCCCGCAGCACGTGCGAACGCCGGGCGCCTAATGCCATGCGCACCCCAATTTCTCTTCGTCGCTGCGTGACATCGTACGCGACCACGCTGTATGTCCCGACGATGGCCACGATGAATGCCAACAGTCCGAAGATGCTGAACATGGTCGCTCCCAGTCTCCAGGATCGCAGCTCCGGCTCCATGATCTCGCTCATGGCCCGGACATCGGTGTACGGAAGGGCCGAGGACATTGCCGACAGCGTGCGACGGATCGGCGTGACGGCATCGTTGGCGACGCCGGAGACCCGTACAAACATCACGCGCATGTCAGGCGCCCATTGCCCCAGCGGCAGGAAGTATTGCGGTGCCGCGGGTTGACTGAGGGTGGTGACGCGAGCGTCGGCTACGACGCCGACAATGGTGGTACATGGCGCCGTATCGGCCGCCACACGAAAGCACCTGCCTAACGGGTCCTGATTCGGCCAGACCGCGCGCGCCATAGCGTTGTTGATCAGCACCACCGGCGCCGCCCCCTTCACGTCGTCCGTCGGTGAAAAGGTGCGCCCACGAAGGAGTCTGGCGCCCAACGTGGGGAAGAACTCCGGACTCACACCGTTTTGATACGGCCCGCCGCCCTTCAAGGGCGGTACCTTGCCGCTCTCTGGCAGATAGAGATCTTCCTGCCACTGCGACTCGAAGGGGGTGGTCACACTCTGACTGACATTGACGACGCCCGGCAGGCTTCGCACGCGCTCGACGGCCGCGCGCCAGCGTTCCTCATACTCCTCGGGGGTCTTGGCAATGGTGGAAAGTTCCGGGCGAGCGAAGACCAAGTGATCTGGCACGAAGCCGAGGTCCAAGGTGGTCGCGCGCCGGAATGACATCGCAAACAGTCCAGCACCAACAAGGAGCGCCACGGAGAGGGCAGCCTGCGTCATGATGAGCGCCGAGCGCAATCGTGATCGTCGGCCTCCTCCCTCGCGTGTACCTGCCTTCAACGACTCCGTGAGGTCCGATCGACTCGAGGTCAGCGCCGGCGCGAGACCGGCCAGCACGCCCGTGACGACAATGACGATGGTGGTGAATAGCGCGACCCGACCATCGATGGGTGCGTCCTCCCACGCGATGTCGCGCAGGAGCGTCGCGCGCAAGCCGACCGATCCCCAATACGCGATCAGAAGCGCCGCAAGGCCGCCGAGGACGGCGAGTGTGAGTGATTCCGCCAGAAGTTGCAGCACTAGGCGACGGCGCGCGACGCCAAGCGCCAACCGCACCGCCAATTCCCTACGCCGGCGCGTGGCGCGGGCCAGAAGCAGGTTCGCGACGTTGGCGCAGGCAATCAACAGAACGATCCCAGACACCGCCGACAGCCACAACGCTACCTTGGCTTGTGTTGACCCTTCGGGGCCGCGCGATTGGATCATAGGACCCGCGACGACCGCGACCGTTGAGTCACCCTTCTTTGCGGCGCGTCCAAACTGTTGATGGGCGACTGTGGCAGCGGCCCCCGCAGACGCAGCGCTGTTCCCCGAACGAAGGTGGGCCACCATCTCCAGCCACCGCATGTCGTTCGTGGTCCGCCAGCGTGGACTCGCCTGGCTGGCGGCTGCAACAGAAAACGGCACAAACACGTCGACCGGTAGGTTGCGCGGGCCGGTAAAGCCCCGTGGCGCAACACCCGTGACGACGTAGGAGATCATGTTCAGTTCGATTGAATGGCCTAACGCGGCTTGCGCGCTGCCAAACTCGCGCTCGGCGAATCCACCGGAGAGAATCACGGGGTTCACTGCCGGCTCATTCCATTCGTCGGACGTAAGGAAGCGTCCCGCGACGGGATGGACGCCGAGCAACGGAAAGAGATTCGGCGTCACGATCATTCCCGCCACCTTGCGCGCCTCGGTGCCACGTCCAAGGGAGAACTCTGTGCGCCACCACGCCGCAACATCGTCGAAGATGTCGTGGCGCGCGCGGAGATTCTCAAACGCTGGGTATGACGCGCTCCTGTACGTCACCAATCCGAACTCCGGCGTTTGTCGCTGGAAGTAGATCAGTGAGAGCCGGCCGTCGTCTTTGACGAACGGCGGGGGACGCAACAACAGACGATCCACAACGCCGAACATGGTGGCATTGGCCCCGATGCCTAGCGCGAGCGTGAGCGCGACCGTCGCCGTGAAGGCAGGCTCGCGGAAGAGACCGCGCACCGCTTGCCACAAGTCCGTGCTTACATCTCGCCATCGCTCCGCGCGTACCTCATGGTCAACGCGATCGCGGTCAATGGCGCCAAGGGTCGCGCGCACGCGCTCGACGTCGCCAAAGCGCCGTCTGGCCTCCGCACGAGCAGCGGTCGGATCGAGTCCGGACGCGATCAGCTCTCGTGTCGTGGCGTCCAGGTGATAGTCGATCTCATCATCGACTTCGCGCTCGACCGCCGGCCGTCGCTTGGCCAGTCGAAAGAGTCGGTGCAGTGGCGAAGCACTCATGGCGACCTCATACCGCTTGAAGGACCCGCGCTACGGCTGCCGCATAACGGGTCCACTGCTCCGTTCGGCGCCGCAATTCCGCACGACCACCTGCCGTCATCGCGTACAGCTTCACCCGACGGTTCTCATCGTTCACCCCCCATTCCGACGACAACCAACCGCGATGCTCCATGCGATGAAGCGCCGTGTACAGCGCTCCGTCGTCGATGGAGAGCTCCTGATTCGTGGTCTCGCGAATCCACCTCGCAACGGCGTATCCGTGCCGTGGTCCCCAGATCAGGGATTTGAGTACGAGCACATCCAGCGTGCCTTGGAGCAGCTCGAGATTGTTTGTCGCAGTCGCCATCTGGCCGATTCTCGCGGAGGTGACCCTTAGATGTTGAGGGTACGAGGGCTGAGACGTGATGGTTTCAGTCTCAGCTTGGGAGTACCCTCAAGTGTTCAGGGTAACCCGGTCGACCTGCGGCCGTCAAGTCGGCCCCCGTCCCCGGCAGTGCGGCGACTAAATGGGACCGATTGAGGCGGCCGATCCGCACGAGGCTCGCCGACGAATGAACCACCGCGCAGGCAGGAAGAACGGCATCGCTGCCTGCGCACCCTTCGTTGGTCACTACTCCACGATCACGCGCTTTACAAAACTCCCCGCCGGGATCGTCTGCGTTGGCTCGACCCCATTGATGATGGCCAGCAGCGCGATTGGGATGGACGACGGATTCGCCGCATTGAACTCAGTGATGGTCATGGCTCGACTGAGTTTGACCAGACGCACGCGATTGGGCTTCACGGCTAGGACCTTCGGATCGGTCTCTGGGCGGAAGGAGCCGATGGCCTGCTGAAACACTCCCGCATACGATGCCGCTCGCGCCGTCGGCGCGTAGGTGAGCAATCGATAGTTGGAACCGTTGTGGCTGACGAAGGCCACGGTACCGGCAATCGTGGTATTGGCGTCGGGCTGCGCGGCAAACTCTCCCCAAGCGGCGGGCAGGGCGTTGATGGACTGTGAGGAGGTGCGTCCTGCTTGAATGCCTTGTTGTCCAAGGAACGCCGAGAGCAACTGCGATGGCGTACCGGCGGCCGCGGCGCTCACAACCATCATCGCATCCTTGGCACCGCTCACACCGACGACCTGTGTGCTTTGGTTTTGCGTCTGCCATCCCGCGGGGAAGTCCACACGGAATCGAAGATCGGGATGATGGTACACGTTGGATTCAAAGAAGCCGTCGCGCGGGTTCTCGCCAAACACTAAGCCGTCGATGCGCGCTAGAAACTCGTCTCGGCCGACCTTGGTACCGGAGAGCGAGCGGTTCAATGCTGTGATGCGCGCTTCGGTGTTGGCAACGCGGTTGTCCGGGTTCGGGTGAGTGGACTGCCACTCAGGAATGCGCCCTTCGGGACCGCCGGAAATTTTGTCGAGCACGCGGAACATGTTGGCCATCTCCCGCACGTCGTACCCGTTGTTCAGCGAGTACTTGAATCCCAGCTCATCAGCTTGCAGTTCGTCTCCTCGGCCGAACTTAAGGAAGAGAAGACCTAGACCGGTCTGGGCAATGTCGCCGAGCTGCGCGATGCGTGGTGAAAGAATGGAGCCAGCGACCAGTCCGACTTGTGCGAGTTCGGCATTCGTCATCTGGCGGACGGAGTGCCTCGCGGTCACGTGACCCATTTCGTGACCCAGCACGGAGGCCATCTCCGCTTCGGACATCATGTGGGTGAGAATACCACGGGTGATGAAGATCGGGCCGCCTGGGAGGGCGAAAGCGTTCACCGCCGGATCATCCAGTACGATGAAAGACCAAGGGACCGATGGCCGTTCGGTCGTCTTGGCCATCGCCATGCCGACGCCCGAGACGTACCGCTGAAGCGCGGAATCGCCAACGACCGCGGATTCTTTCAGGACGCTCTGCTTGCCATCCTGCCCCATGGCGATCTCCTGACTTTCCGAGACCAGAGTAAACTCACGTTTGCCGGTCGCGGGGTTGGTGGCACACGCGGTGATCAGGAGCGCGTACGTGAAGCGCAATCGATTTCTGAGCATGGTGGTGGTGCTGGGGAATCCTGCGTGGACGGGCGGCGCAGGTGCGCCGACAGCTCATACCGCTGAAGCCGGCTCTGCGAAGAGGGGTCGCGCGTGCCGAACGTTGCTTGGCGCGGGGACCTTTGGAAAGGGTTTCCCCGGGGTTCGGCTCTTTCGGCAAAGGCGTTTCGGCCATACGTTCGGCCGTCCCTTAACAGACGGATGTGCACGGTGAAGAAGGCATATTTGCTGCTACTCGCGGGAGCTGTGTTCGCGGCCCTTGCATCGCCTTTTGTTCGTGGCTCGTCGCTAGCGGCTCAGGCCGCGACGGGTGAGTGGCACGCGCTTTTTGACGGCAAGACGCTCGACGGGTGGCGCGGCTATCAGATGTTCCGGGCCCCGGTCGGTTGGGAGGCGTCTAACGGCGTGCTGAGCAAGCGCTTCCCCACGGAGGACTTGATCACCGACGGAGTCTACGGCGACTTCGAGCTCGAGCTGGAGTGGCGCATCTCGAAGGGTGGCAATAGTGGGATCTTCTACCGCGGGACCGAGCGCTACAGCCACGTGTACTGGAGCGCCCCTGAGTTCCAGCTGTTGGATGACGCCGCGGCACCGGACGCCAAGAACCGCCTAACGTCGGCTGGCGCCGCATACGCGATCTATCCGTCGCCTGCTGGCAACGTGAAACCTGCCGGAGAATGGAATACCACGCGGATCATCTGCCGCGGTGCGCATGTGGAGCATTGGTTGAATGGCAAGAAGTTGCTGGAATACGAGCTCTGGAGCGCCGATTGGAAGGCCAAGGTCAAGGCCAGCAAGTTCAACGAATTCACCGAGTATGGATTGGCGAAGGTGGGGCACATTGCCTTCCAGGGCGATCACGACGGCGAGCTGGCCTTCCGTAACATCCGCATTCGCGAGCTGAAGTAGCGCGGCGTTCCCCGGTTCCTCCTGACTGACCCCCACTCCCCGCCCACATGTCCGCACGCGTGAAGCTGTCGACCATGATGTTCCTCCAGTATTTCATCTGGGGGAGTTGGTTCGTGACCATGGGTACGTACCTTGGCCAGACGTTGCACTTCACGGATTCACAGATCGGCTTGGCCTACGGCGCCACAGCGATCGCGGCCTTGGTATCGCCCTTCTTCATGGGAATGATCGCCGACCGCTTCTTTGCCACGGAGAAGCTGCTGGCCGGCCTACACATCCTGGGCGGGGTGTTGATGTGGGTGGTTTCGTCGCAGCAGACGTTCAGCGCGTTTTATCCCATCCTGATTCTGTACGCGCTCTGTTATATGCCGACGTTGAGCCTGACGAACTCGATCTCCTTCCATAACGTGAAGGATCCGGCGCGCGACTTCCCGCTGATTCGCGTCCTGGGCACGATTGGCTGGATTGTTGCCGGAATCATCGTCGGGAAGGTCCTGAAGGCTGACGCACTCAACACGCCAATGCGTGTGGCGTCGATCGGTTCGTTCCTGCTGGGGATTTACTCATTGACGCTGCCCCACACTCCGCCAAAGGCGGCGGGCGCCCCGTTCAATGTACGCGACGCTTTGGGGTTGGATTCGCTGCAACTCCTGAAGGATCGTGACTTTCTGATCTTTGTGCTCGGTTCTTTCCTCCTCTGCATTCCTCTGCAGTTCTACTACACGTTCGCCAATCCCTTCCTGAACGAGATCAAGGCGCCGGAGCCAGCGTTCATCCAGACGTTCGGGCAGATGTCGGAAATCGGCTTCATGCTCCTTCTTCCACTGGCCCTCAAGCGCTTCGGCATCAAGACGATCATGGTGGGCGGTATGGCGGCTTGGGCCCTCCGCTACCTCGCGTTCAGCAACGGCAACGCAGACGCCGGCATGTGGTTGGTGTACGCCGGGATCCTTTTGCATGGCGTCTGTTACGACTTCTTCTTCGTGGCCGGCCAGATTTACACGGACGAAAAGGCGGGGCCAAAGATCCGCGCGGCCGCACAAGGGTTCATCAACTTCGTCACTAACGGCGTTGGCTACTTCATTGGCGCGTTTGTCTCGGGCGCCGTGGTGAGTCGTTATGCCACGCAGTCGGCAGGCGGAGTCACGCATGATTGGCACGGCATCTGGCTGGTGCCATCCATGATGGCCGCGGTGGTGCTCGTCCTGTTCCTGCTCGCCTTCCGCCCGGCGTCTCAGACGGCCGCCTGATCGGCGAGGCCCGGGTGGAATTCCTGACGGATGCGTACGACTCGGAGCGGCTCAAGACGTTGAGTGTCTGGTCGCTCGTGACGGACGACCAGATGGAGTTCCGCGCGGCGCCGCGAGCTCGGACGCCACATGAGCACATGGTGCACCAATGCGTGTCGGAGGATACGTGGATGCGCGCGATGCTCGACGTGCAACCGACGCATCCGGCGCTTCCACCCAGCGAAGACCGCTTGGCGTTCCTCTCGCACTACGCCGACACGTCAGCAGAACGGCTCCGTCAGCTCCGTCAGCGCGATACCACCTGGTGGAATGGAACGGCGCGCTTTTTCGACGTCGATCGGACACGCGCGTGGATCATGCTACGTCGCCTAACGCACTCCGCGCATCACCGGGGGCAATTCACCACGATCCTTCGCCTGCTGGGCGCACCGATGTATTCGACGTATGGCCCAACGGCTGACACCGGTGGACTGTTCGTGAACGCGGCCCCGACGATCTACCGATATCCGTCAGTCGACGCTTTGCGTGCTGCCGAGGCGCGCGGCGGCGAGTGGCCGCCACTGCCCGGGCCCGGAGCGAAGTCGCCAACAGAACGTCCGGAGATACGCGAGTCCACGCCGAACCCGGTCTTGCCTACCTGAA
Organism: Gemmatimonadaceae bacterium; assembly: GCA_046327745.1. Classification (GTDB taxonomy): domain Bacteria; phylum Gemmatimonadota; class Gemmatimonadetes; order Gemmatimonadales; family Gemmatimonadaceae; genus JABAQJ01. The sequence goes on from JAXLXV010000018.1 coordinate 17,457, forward strand.
TGCTCTCGCGACGTCGGTTGGCTCATCCATCGGCGCGCAATTCCTGACCGCCCTACCCCTCGCTCCTCAACAACTCACGCCATGGCTGACCCAATCTCCCGTCGCGACTTTGTCGCCGAATCTTCCCTCGCCGCCGCGGCGTTTACGATCGTTCCGCGGCACGTGTTAGGCAGGGGATATCGCGCTCCCTCCGACACGCTCAATGTCGCGTGCATTGGGGTGGGTGGCATGGGGTACAACGACGTGAAGGGCATGTCCATCGAGAACATCTATGCTCTGTGCGACGTGGACGATCGCAGCGCGGAGCGAGCCTATCGCGAATGGCCGCGCGCCAAGCGATACCGTGACTTCCGCGAGTTGCTCGACAAAGAGAAGTCGATCGATGCCGTGACTGTTACGACGCCCGACCACGTGCACGCAGCCGCGGCCATGATGGCATTGAAAGCCGGTAAGCATGTCTATTGTCAGAAGCCGTTGGCGCGCACGGTTGGTGAGGTTCGCGCGCTCAAGGCGGAGGCCGCACGTCGTCCAAAGCAAGCGACACAGATGGGCAATCAGGGTCACGCCGGAGAGGGCGTGCGCTTGTTGCGCGAGTGGGTTGAAGCTGGCGCTATCGGGACCGTGCAGCGCGTGGAGCTCTGGACCAACCGACCGATCTGGCCGCAAGGCATCAACCGGCCGACCGAGGCGCACAATGTGCCTCCCACGCTCGACTGGAACCTGTGGTTAGGCCCCGCAGCGGAGCGGCCGTTTCATCCAGGGTACGCGCCGTTCAATTGGCGTGGATGGTGGGACTTTGGCACCGGCGCGATGGGTGACATGGCCTGTCACATCATGGACGCGTCCTTCTGGATCCTGGGACTCAAGTATCCCTCCCGCGTGATTCCAGAGTCGTCGCCACTGTTTGCGGAGACGGCGCCGAAGTCCTCGCGCATTACGTACGAATTCCCCGCGCGTGGCGGTCGTCCGGCGGTCACCGTGGTTTGGCGTGACGGCGGGATCTACCCGCCACGGCCCGAGGAGTATGGTCTGGAGCGCGCATGGGTGCCGGACAACGAAGGCGGCCAGCTATGGATTGGTGACAAGGGCTCTTTGATCGCGGGCACCTACGGCGCCGACCCCAAGCTATGCGACGAAGCCAAGCACGCGGCCCTGATCGCGAATCCACCCGCGGTGAAGTATCCCCGGACCGAGGGGGTTTACAAGGAGTGGATTGCGGCCATCAAGTCCGGTGGCCAACCCGGTTCCAACTTCTCGGCTCATGCCGGACCGCTGACGGAAATGATCACGTTAGGCAATCTGGCGGTGCGCGCCGGCCGAACGGTGGAGCTGGATCCCGACACCGGAGCGATCAAGACATCAGGGATCCCGAGTGAGTGGATCACGCCATCGTATCGCAGCGGGTGGAGCCTGTAGCGGACGACAAGTCGGCGAACTCGGTTGCACGCAACGGCTCATCTTGAGCGCGTTGCGTCGATAGGTGGTGATCACCAACGCCGCGTTCCTGTTGGAAGCGGATGCCAGGCACATGACCTGGCATCCGCTTTTTCCTCAACACGACCTTGTGACATCCCCCAGCTGCACCGGAAGCACACGTTCTGATAGAAGGCGGCCGTGTTCGTTTGTTCGCAGTGCTCAGGAACCAAGGGCGGTGACTCCTCGCGCGGCCTACCAGATCCCGACCCACCCCTTCACCGAGGCGATCAATTTGGCCGGGTCGTAGCCCACGCCATCCTTGAACACGATCTTCACCTTCCGAACGTCCGCGATACGCTGCGATGGATCGCCGTCGACGAGAACCAAATCCGCGCGTTTGCCCACGGCGATGGAACCGACTTGCTCACCGCGCCCGAGATACGTGGCTCCGTTCAGCGTACCGATGCGAATCGCTTCAAGCGGAGTGAACCCGGCTTCGACGAGTAGTTCGAGCTGTCGTTGGTTCGAGAATCCGGGAATCACGCCACCGGCGCCGGTGGGATCCGTGCCGGCAACCAGCATCCCGCCGGCACGCACGAATGCCAATTCCATGGCCATGTCCTTGGGAAACAACGTGCGGTAGATCGACTGCGTCGACGTGGATGCGGTGGCAAAGAACTTCTCGAACTGTTCCTTGAGCTGGGGCGTGAGAACGTCCAAGCCGGGCGGTAGGGGGCGGCCAGGCGTGAAGGTCTCGAAGACCGTGAGTGTGGATGTCACCGCCACGTGACGACTTACCAGCAGCTCCATCAGCCGTCGCAATTCCGGAGCCGCCGGATCGATGGCGTTGACGCTCTGCTGTCCCTTGCCTTGTCCGGGACACTCGTCAGGCTTCTTGTCGGCGACAAAGTCCGTGGATGCAAGAAATCCATGTTCCAGGTTGTCGATGCCTAACTGTGCCGCCTCGGCGTAGGTGACCGAACAAAGGTGGCCCGTCACCTTCAACCCACGCTTGTGTGCGGCCTCGATGGCAGCCTTGAGTTCGTCGCGACTGATGTGCATGTACGCCTTGTACGACGTGGCGCCATGGTCCGCCCAATAGTTCACCAGGGCACGCGCATCGTCCGGCCCCGTCAGCCCCTTCATCTGGCCGAACGATCCGGCGGCTCCTTGCAGATAGGGGGCTGTGGCGTCGATCCAGGGGCCCGCCTTTTGCCCGCGGTCAATCGCCTGCTTGATGTTGATTTCGCCAAAGCCGTTCATGTTGCCGCCGGTGCGCATGGACGTCACCCCGCCGGCCAGGTACAACCGCGTGAACGATTCGGCGAGGTTGCCGTAGACACCGGGCCCCGTCGGGTAAAACAGATGCTCGTGCACCATGGCCAGTCCCGGCATCACGCTTTGGCCGGTCCCGTCGATCACGCGTGCCCCCTGCGGAACGGTCACACTCGCCTCGGCGCCGACAGCCACGATCCTCCCACCTGACACCAGCACCGTCTGGCCCTCGCGGGCCGCGGCGCCCGTTCCGTCGATCACGCGCACACCACGCAAGGCAACGACCGAATCGTCGACCGCCACAAACTGCCTAACGTTCGGTGAAAGCGCCGGACGTTGGCCCATCGCGCTGGTCGCGATGGAAACCATGAGCACACCACACAGGGCGACCTTCACGCGGCGTTTCCTCCTGATGAGTAACGAGCGATACGGATGCGTCAGTCCACGTGCAGGGATACCGTGGCCAACCGGATCTCACCGAGTGTCGACTCGAGCGTCACGCGAAGTCGCTCGATGGTCGTCACGGGAAATCGCGAGAGACGACAATAGCCGATCGTCGTTCCTTCCGCGAGCGTCCGGTCTCCATCGGTCGTGATCGCGTCGACACGGAATCGTTCAATGGTCTGACCGAATGCGATCGGCTCCTGTAGCCGAAGGACCGTGCATCGGGCAGGACGCCGAAGCGGGATATCCAATGTTGCGGAGTTCACGCCGGCGCCCGCACTCCAGTGCGTGCTTGGGTCCCGGTCCATCACGTGCCTTGCATCGCCACGCAGGCGCGCACTACTGATGAGGTCCTGTGCCAACAACTGTTGGCGCGCGCGACCGAAAGCGAGCAATTGCTCCGTGTCCCGAGGATGCAACTCGCCGTCGCGAGTCGGAGGGACATTCAGGAGCAGTTTGCTGTTCCGCCCCACCGACGTGAAGTAGAGTGCCATCAGGTCCGTGGCGCTACGGGCTTTGTCGTCCTCGGAGGCGTGCCAGAACCAGCCGGGCCGGATGGAGACGTCGGTCTCGCCTGGCCGCCAGACGGCCCCATTCGGATGCCCGCGCTGAAGTGTTTCGCCCACGCCAGGAGCGTCATAGCCGGCGTACGGCACGGCGTCGGGATCGATGGTGCTCCAGCACGTCTCACCCGCCACGCCGCGCTCGTTGCCAATCCACCGCACGTCGGGACCGGCATCGCTGAACATCACCGCCCCAGGTTGTAGCCGACGGACGGTGCCATGCATGCGGTCCCAATCATAGACCTGATGCTTGCCGTTCGGCCCTTCCCCGTTCGCGCCATCGAACCACACCTCGGCCACCGGACCATATCTCGTCAGCAACTCTTCCAGCTGCGCGATGTAGTGATCCATGTACCTCGGGGAATCGCCGTAGCTGGGCTCATGCCGGTCCCAGGGCGACAGATACACACCAAGACCTAGGCCTTCCGCACGACAGGCGTCGGCCACGTCGCGTACGACGTCGCCGTTGCCATCGCGCCACGGACTCGACTGAACGGAATGACGTGTTACCGCACTCGGCCACAGGCAGAATCCGTCGTGATGCTTCGCGGTGATGATCAGCGACCTGAATCCTGCCTGCCGAGCGATTCGTGCCCAGGCTCGTGCGTCGAGCCGTGAGGGATTGAAGATCGTCGGGGACTCGGTGCCGTCACCCCATTCCCGATCGGTGAACGTGTTGACACCAAGGTGCAGGAACAACGCCAGTTCATCACGCTGCCACGCGAGCTGCGCCGGCGAAGGGACCGGACGGTCCGTCTTGTAGAGGACCGAATGACCAAGTACGCGTCCGATGGGGGTCGCGCCTAACGCAGAGGCTGCGAGCGCCTGCAGAAAGGTCCGTCGGTCACTGCCCGGCGTCAGTTCTTGGCCACGGGACAACTCCGCTCCGTCGGCGCGTGGATCCCGCCGGTGGGTCACTCCCCGCGCCACGTGCCTAACGCCACCGCCGGTTGGAACTTGTCGATGCCTTTGGGTGGGAAGTCGAGGGTGCGCCCTTGTTCGGCGCTGCGATACGCAGTCATGAGCACTTTCACGACCTCGACTCCGTCCTCGAACGTCAGGCGCGGCGCCTCCTTGCCGAGAAAGGCGCGCACGAAGTGACGATCTTCGCCGGTGTATCCGTAGGCCACGTATTCCTCGGGGACCACCGGCATGACCCCCATTTCCGCGTTCTGCTTCTCCACCAGGTCCTCTCCCGATCGCCCCTTCACTTCGCGCGAGAAGAAGAGGTTCAATCCGCTATCCAGGGAATTCCACTTGAGCGAATACTCTGGGCCCAGCAATTCTGCCGACAGCCGCAACCCGGCGCCGACATAGCTCCAGGACGTCGTTGCCTCACCGATCGCCCGCGTACCGTCGGCGGTCTCGAACTCGATGGACACACTGGCGAAGTCTTCCGACGGTGCCTTGGCGTAGTCCACCTCCTTCCCCATCGTCTTTCTGAGCTTGGCGACGTATTCAGGGCGGGACCACTTCAGGGATGCGATGTGACCCGTGATGCGGACGGGGCGCACCGTGGACAATGGGTCGCCAGGCCGCGTCAGCAGATGGCGGACCACCAACGCCGAGTGACACATCATGTCATTCAAGACGCCGCCCCCTTGTAGCGGCCCGCGCCAGAACCACGGCGAATGGGGACCACTGTGTTCCTCGGCGGCGCGGGCAAGATACGGGCGACCCGTGGTGGCCGCGCCGCGCGCCCAGAGCAAGGCCTTTCCCGCTTCGACATGCGGTGAGAACAGCTGGTTTTCCAGATAGGCCGTCTTAAGCCCGACCGACGCAGCCAAACGTTGTACCTGACGAGCCTCAGCCACGTTGCGCGCCAGCGGTTTCTCGCAGGCCAGGCCCACCAACGTGCCCCGTCCACGCGCTATAGCGTCGACAATGGCTTCGATATTTTCGACGCGCGCATGGTTCGCCCCGCACACCCAGATCGCATCGATCGCCGGGTCGGCCACCATCTCGGCAATGCTCGAATACGGCTTGGCAGCTCCGACGTCCAGGTCACGCGCCAATGCCGCCGCGGAGGCGGCATTCTTCCGGTTGGGACTCCAGACGCCGAGCACGTCGGCGTCGCGGACCCCGCCCCAGCCCATGATGTGAAATCGCGTGTTGAATCCAGAGCCAATGAATCCGATGCCGAGTCGCTTGCTGGTCATTCGTGCGGTGCCTGAGCGGTTGAGGTTTCCAAAAGGGTATCAGCTCTACCAGCCTTTGGCGAATGCCGGAACGGCTTAACGGCGCGGCGGACTCAGCGTCCAATCGAGCGATGGTTTTCCACCTCTTCTCGTTGACAGGGATGTTCTTATGAAGACGCGCTTTCTTGCCGTCGCCACCGTTCTGCTTTCCAGTGTGGCTGGGGCGCAATCCGCACGCCGCGGCGGACCCCCAGTGGACCGGCCGGAGTTTGGACCACCCGGCGGCCGCGATGGGCTGGCGACAATGTTGATCGACGCTCGCCGAGAGCTGAACCTCACGCCAAAGCAACTCGTTGCCCTCGACTCAGTGGAACGCGCCGAGTATTCGCGAAGTCGCCAAGACAGGGACGCCATGCGCGCGCGTCGAGACTCCATGTGCGCCAAGCGTGATCCGTGCGAACCGACGCGTGAGGAAATGCAGCAAATGCGGAGCCGTGCCGTCGGTGAAATGTCCATGCGATTGCGCGCAGATTCAGCCGCGCGTACCAGGATCTTCGGGATGTTGGATACCACGCAGCGTCGACTGGCGGATCGGCTCGAGTACCGTCGCGAGTTGCTTGGGCCGGGACGTGGGGCGCGTCGGATGATGCGGGAGACGCGTGGGCGCGGATTTGGCCCGCCGGAGTTTGGCCCACGAGGGTTCAGGCCACGCGGGTTTGAGCGAGATGACGACATGGCGCCTGATGGAGCGGGCTACGGACCTCGTCGGATGCAGGAGGGGTTTGGCCCGGGCATGGCGCCGAGGGATGGGCGCGGCGATCGCGCACCGGGGACACGTCACCGGCGACCCGATACAAGCGATAGTCTCCCGCCAGACTCTACCGCACATCCCACGTTGCCTGACCGATAGACTCGCCGGCGAGCGTCCGATGACGTCATTATGAGTCATCCGGCTTGCCCTTGATTGCACGATTCAGTTGCAACAACTGGGGGTTTCGCACGAATTCCGGACAGATGGTCCTGTCGAATTCGTACGGACCCCCAGTTTCGGCATCCGTCCAGGGAAAACCTCGACACACCGCCGGGTAAAACGGTTCTCTGTAGATCGAACAGCTGTTGGCGGCAAGGAAGACGCAGCGCCCGTTCTTGACTCGAGTGCGCCATTCACCCCACCGCGTCTTGTAGATGGGAGCTGCACCGAACCGGCGCGTGATTGCCGCCGCCTCAACGTCGCTCAACGTGACCCCATAGGCGCAGCACGCTGACGAGTGCGGGCACGGATAGCACGGGAGTGCTGGAAAGTCGCCTTTCATATCGGTGATTAGGAATACTTCCGTCAGAATGCAGAATTGCAACCGTTCAAACTGGCGGAACGGTCGGGATCACCTTATAAGAGAAGCTGCCGAGAGAAGCTGTTTTACCTCGCGGGAAACTTCGATAGCTTAGACACACACTGCTGCCCCCCGACCACGTGTCTCGGCAGTGAGTTCGACACCCAGACCCCGGACTTCCCGTGAGTGACTGGACTCGTCGTGATGTTGGCCCCGTGCTGGAGTTTCTGCGCGTCTTGTGGCGCGTGAATCATGGCATGGAGAAGCGATCCAAACGCATGCAGACGACCCACGGAGTCACTGCTCCCCAGCGAATGGTCATTCGCATGGTCGGTCGGTTTCCCGGCATCTATGCAGGAGACCTCGCGGAGTTGTTGCACGTGGACCGAGGCACCCTGTCGAGCGCCTTGCGTCGGCTTGAAGCTGACGGATTGCTGAAGCGGACGGTGGACGCGACGGATCGGCGCCGTGTGGCCATCCACCTGACCGCTCGTGGGAAGCGTATCGACGACGTCACCGAAGGTACCGTGGAGAGCGTGGTGAAGTCGGTGGTCGGAAGCGAAAGCACCGAGTCGCTGCGAGCCACGCAGCGGGTGCTGTTGGCGCTGGCGAACGACCTGGAGCGGCCCGCACGGCGCAAATCGGGCCGCGCGCGCCGCTGACCCGACGGTCATCACGCCTTCGGCTGTTCCTTCGGCAGCTTGAACGCGGTTGCGAGCTTGGGATCGCCAGGCTCGCCGTGGACCCGTTTGGCGATGTAGTCGCCTAGGACAGGGCCGAACTTGAACGCTTCAGCGTTCCCGCCGCCGGTTATCCACACGTTCCCCAACCCGGGGTGTTTATCGATCAGGAAGTTCCGCGTGGTGCTCAGCTCGTAGTGGCAGCTTCGCGTCTCGTTGATGGGCGATGTCGCCAGCAACGGAAAGTGTTCTTTCACGAACACGCGTGACGCCTTCATCGCCTTCTCTGGAATCCACCGGCTGCTATAGTCGGGATCGTACAATCGCTCGCCGCCGGTCCGCACACGAAAGCCGCGATTGTCCGGAAGGAGCGACGGCCAGCCTGTGACACCGGGATAGTTCCAACTAGGACAATTCGGGTACGTGAATCGATCATCGGCCGGCGGCGTGGCGTAGTAGAACACGCTTCCCATCGGCGTGCGGATCACCTTGCCTAACAATTCAGGGAAGATCTTTGGCAGCCAGGGTCCGCAGGCAAAGACGTAGGTTCCGGCGCTGACCGTTTCGTTAGTTGAGAGCACCAGGTGATCCAACTTGCCGCCGGTCTGCGTGCCCAACCAGGCATGCGCAATCTTCACTTCGCCACCGCGTGACTTGAACACCTCGGCCACAGCTTCGCAGGCACGGCGCGCACGGACGACACCCGCGTCCGGCTCGTAGATCACTTCCTGGATTTCATTCGTGTTGAAGATCTTCCAGCGCTTCTGGACTTCGTCGCCGTTGAAGACCTCATGTTTCACGCCAAGCTTGGTCCAAAGCTCCTTGGTGCGCTTGGTGAAGTTCTCTTCCGCCTTGCGCATGATGATGTCGCCGGTCTCGTAGAACAGCTGTGTCTTGAGCTGCTTCTGCCACTCAGCGTCCCATTCGCGCCATCGACTCATGGCGACGCGTGCCCAGCGCATCCATTGCTCGGCCTGTTCGCCGGTACGATCGCCGTATGAGCTTCGCACGCCGCGTGTTTCATCGCCGGATGTGGCGCGGGAGTTGCCCGGCCCGTAGGCATCGATCAGCAGGACCTTCATGCCCAACTGTTGCAGGTGGAAGGCGGTCCAGCCCCCGAAGGCTCCAGCGCCCAGGACAATGACGTCGGCGGTGCCACCGGTTTTCGTTGGCCGAGGGTCCGGCATGGGCGGCATTGGACCTGGCGGGACGTAAGGCAGTGGTCCGGCACTTCGGCAACCGGCCAGAAGTCCAACCTGCAGACCAGCAAATTTGACGAAATCGCGGCGCTTGAGTGTCATGGGGTCGTTCGGAGCGGAGCCGAGTGAGGCAGGTACCTGGTGGAGCTGGCGGTCTGGCCGAGGGATGCAGGCGATGGTGGCTTGGGTCGTGCTTCGACCATGATCGCTTTCATCTGGTCGGGGTCATTCGCCAGCACGGTTTGACCGGCGGGATATCCCGACAGCTTCAACATGTACGCGACGATGTCCGTGTACTGTTGGTCGTTCAATTTCCCGGGTTCATCGTCCGGCATGGTGGTCTTGATCTTCATGAAGAAGTCATAGAGCGGATGGCCGACCCACGCCTGTTCGAACACATCGCCGGCGTGCTCAGTGGCCTCGTGGCACGCGACGCAGAACTTGCCATAGGTGCTCTCGCCCTTCTTTGCTTGATCGTCCGTGTAAACGCCCTTGAGGATCGGCGCCGTCGGCGCGGCGGCCGTGGAGTCTTGGGCGCGTCCTGCCACGGGCAGGAGCATGAGCATGGCTGCCAGAACGTGGCAGCGGTGAATTGATCCGGCCATCGGCACTCGGTGACTGCTGAGGTGATGCGTGCAGGGACGAGAAAAGAGGCGAGGTCGCGCGGGGGCGGTCAAGGGCCAGCTCAGGACATAAGCGGGCCACATCGTGTCACTTGCGTGTCGTGCGACCGGATCAGTAGTGGTCCAGATCGTTGGCGATCACCACGCGGCCGCGATAGCCGCCTCGTCGCACGCCGTTTGTGAGTTCCTCTGGAGTAAACGCCCCGACGATGTGATACAACACCAGCAGTTTCACCTTGGCCTTTGCCGCCACGCGGCCCACCTCGATGTCCGACGCGTGGAAGGACTTCATGTACTGTGGCCAAGTACTGCCACCGGGGCGTTGCTCCGCCTCCAACCGCGCAGACGCGTAGACCTCATGAATCAGCACATCGGCCTGTGCGGCGGCGTTGGCAAGCTCGGGACTGTATCGCGTGTCGCCGGAGATCACCACCGACTTTCGTGGCGTGTCGATTCGATAACCGAATGCGTATTTCCAGCTCCCATGAGGGACGGGAATAGCGGTGATCTTCACCCCCGCGCTGTCGTAGACCACGCCAGCCGAGATCTCCCGTGCATCCACGCGGTGGCCGCCCGGGCGGCCATGTTCGAGGCCGTTCGTGCGGATGTCGATATCTTCGGCCCACGCCGCGCTTAGGTGATCGATCATTGCCTTGGTGCCGGGCGGTCCCAACACACGCAGCGGGGTGGACCGACCCATGACCCACGACGTGAAGATGAGGTCGGGCAGGCCTAACGTGTGGTCGCTGTGCAGGTGGGTAAGGAAGAGTGCCGTGGGCCCGTCGATTGGCAGGCCCGCCGCCGCCACCCGGCGCTCGACCCCCGGGCCGGCGTCGAAAATGAACACTCGCCGGCCCACGACGATGGCCGTGGACGGCCCTGACCGCTCGGGATTGGGGGCCGGCATGCCAGTACCGAGCATGATCACCGTCGTACTGTCGCCTGAACCGTTCCACGCCCCACCGCCTAACGTTCGCTGCCCATGCAAGGGTGCGAACGCAGTGAGGAAGGCCGCCACGCCGACGCCGAGCCACCGCACGCCAACCTGACGGGACATGCCTCGGATACGCACGTTAGGCGCTCTTGGGATGGACGGTGCGCCCGCCGGCAACGGTCCGAACCACCTTGATGTCCTTGATCGTGTTCGGATCCACATCATGCGGGTCCTTTTCCAGGATCACGAAATCCGCCCATTTCCCAGCCGAGATGGAGCCCTTTGTTTTTTCTTCGTACGACGGATACGCCCCGTGAAGCGTGGCAATGCGTAGTGCCTCGTCCACGGTGACCTTCTGGTTTGGACCCCATTCGCGACCCTTGTAGTCCTTTCGCGTCACCATCGATTGAATCGCCATCAGTGGCTCAAAGGGACCTGGCCCGTAGTCGGACGCGCCTGGGACGCGAATGCCATAGTCCAGGAACGAACGGTGGGCAAACATCCACTTCAGCTTGTCGTCCCCGTACTGCGACCACTTCTCGCCATGAAAGTAGACGTAGGTCCAGAACGGCGTCGGAATTGAACCGGTCGCCTTGATACGTGCCAACAGGTCGGGATTCACGAGCGTGCAGTGTTCAATGCGATGTCGTCGGTCGGGATGCGGCCACTGCTTGAGCGCCCGTTCATATGCCTTGAGCACCATGTCGATGGTCACGTCGCCGTTGGCGTGAATACCGACCTGCCAGTTGTGCCGGTGGGCATCATCCACAGCTTCGTAAATATCCTGCTGCGTCATGGTGAGGATGCCGTAGTCGTTCGTGCCGACGTACGGGGTGCTCATACGCATGGTGCGTTCTGACGCGGATCCATCGGCGGCAAACTTCACGCCCCCGACGCGCAGCCACTCGTCGCCAAAACCGGAGTAGACGCCGGCGTCGCGCAGCTGCTCGTAGGCGCCACGAATCATGAGATAGGCGCGGTGGCGCAATTCGCCGTTGCGATAGACGTCTTCGTATGCCCGGACCTTATCCGGACTCGCACCGGCGTCGTGCACGGTCGTCAGCCCCACCGAGGCAAACCACTCGGACATATAGCGCATGCCGCTGCGCGCGCGTTCGCGCGCTTGGTCGGCGGTGTACGAGGGGTTGGTCCCTACCTTGTCGAACACTTCACGTGCGCGTTCCGCGACCCGGCCGGTCAGCTCGCCCCCTTCACGAAAGAAACGGCCGTTATCGGGGTCCGGCGTGTTCATGGTGATACCGGCCAGCTCCAACGCCTTGGAATTGTACCACGACGTGTGGCCTCCCCGATGATGCACACCGATCGGATGCTGCGTGGATACCGCGTCCAGGTCGTGTCGGTTCAGCACCTTGTCGAACTTCGTGTCGTCGAACATGAACCCGTTCACCCACTGCCCCGGCGGCGATGTGGCCACCCGCTTCCGAAGGTTTGCCTGCAGTTCGGCCAGCGTCCGAACATTGGCGTTGGGTTCGTACAACTCCTCGACGCCATCCGGATGACAGTGACAGTCGGCAAAACCCGGCAGCACCGTCATTCGCTGCGCGTCGACCACGGTGGTGCGAGCGCTCGCCAGATTGCGGATGTCCGTGTTGGAGCCGACGGCGAGAAACCTTCCGTCCTTCACCGCAAACGCTTCGGCGCGCGGCGTGACGTCGTCCATGGTGATGGCGCGGGCATTCGTCACGATCATATCCGCCTGGATGCCCGCCCCACGGTTCTGCGGCAGCGGCGGCACTTCTGGCACCGTCTTGCGCAGTGTCGGAAGCTTCGGCAGGGCAAATGCGCCGGCGAGCATCGCGCCCAGTCCGAGGAATTCCTTCCGGGTGTACCGCGACATGAGCGCTCCTTGTTCGTGGTGAGTCCAGCCAGCGACGTTCGATCGCCGCGCCTTCGCGTACCCCCGTCCGGATGCGCAAGGATTCATCCAGTGGAAGCACGAAGATTTTGCCACCACCGACCTCGCCGTCGCCAGTCCGGCGGACGACAAAATGGCCTGTTCCGCCGGAATGATGGCGACAAGGCGCGTCGGACAGGAGTACCACAGGTCTTGGTCAAGCGCCATGAAGTGCCTGAACTAGTCGTCGCGTTGCGACGCAGCGGAGGTGGGACCTCCGTCGCGGACGCCATCGCAGGCAAGTTCGGGGCACTCGATTGCGCACGCTCTGCGCCGACAGAAACTTTCTGGATGCCGGCAGCATTCTATTGGATCGTCAGACGGAGGCACACGTGAAGCTCGTAGCGACGTGTATGACAATCGGCGCGTTAGGGCTCGTTCCCAGTGCGGCCGCGCAGACAATCCCGTTCAGCCAGCGCGCGACAGTTTCGCAGTCCGTCGGCTTCACCCAAATCGCCGTAGACTATGGGCGGCCTACCGCGCGAGGACGTACGATTTTTCCTGGCGTGGTGGCATGGGGACGCGTCTGGAATCCGGGCGCCGACTCCGCCACGCGCGTCGGGTTCGAGCACGACGTGCGGGTCAATGGACGTGCACTTGCTGCCGGAGACTATTCGATCTGGGTCATTCCGCGCGAGCAAGGCCCTTGGAGCGTCATCTTTCACCGGGCAGGGCACGTCTTTCACACCCCGTATCCCGGTGATGATGGAGTCGCGGCCCGCCTCGAGGTCACGCCCGAGCGTGGCGATCACATGGAGGCGCTGGCGATCTACTTTCCGTCCGTGACGCGTGACTCAGCGGTCATGCGGATCCACTGGGGGACCACGGTCCTCCCCCTCTCAATTGTTGCACCTTGGCGACCCGCGTCCAGCGACGACCGCTACTTTCTCAATAGCGACTTCGGGAACAGCATGTGGACGCCCACGTTGCCGTCCACCAGCTGGGTGATACGCAGATCGGCAGCAATGCTCGCCAGCTGATACGCTTCCACGCGGGTGAGGTGCTGCTGTTCCATGAGCATCCCAACCATGTTCTGGATGGCCACCTTCGTCGCCACGTTCAAGTCGGCGTCCATCCCCATCGTGATCCAACTGGTCGGCGTCTCAGCGCGCGGCCAATCCAGGTGCATGTCCTTGCGGACCGTGAGCTGCAACTTTCCACGCAGCGCTGTTTCGATCGCCGTCTGATCGACTTCGCCGTCGCCTTGCGCCGCGTGACCGTCGCCGACTTCAAAGAGGGCGCCGGCGGCGTGGATGGGGATGTACAGCGTGGTACCTGCGACCAGTTCCTTGTTGTCCAGGTTACCGGCATGGGTATGCGGTGGGTTGCTGCTGACCCGCCCAAGGGCGCGTGGTGGTGCGACTCCCATGCTACCGAAGAATGGATGAAGCGGCACTTCGATCCCTGGGGCAAACAGACCGACCTTGCGGCGGGCATCCAGCCGGATGATTCGGGTGAGTGGTGACGAATCCTTTTCGCAGTTCTCCTTTGCGTAGCCGCTGCAACCGTTGTAGCCGTATGGAATGTCCAGATCGACGCTGAGGATCTTCACCTCCAGGACATCACCGGAATCCGCCCCTTCCACAAAGACCGGACCGGTCAGGATGTGGCCGCCGGGACCACGGTCCGTCACCTGCGACATGATGTCTCGCAGATTCTGTTGGATCTCACCGGCAGGAACACCAGCGGCCTCCAGACGATCAGGGCGATTAGTGATCATCGTGTGGACGTCGATGATGTCGCCGGATGCCACGCGCAGGACCGGCTTGGCGTCGGCCCAGTAGTAGCCGTATGCGACCGTCGCCGGCGTCGCTTGCAGCTCATGCACCTTAGGGGATTGACCGAACAGCGGCGTCCAGGACATGGCGGCAAGCGCGATTGCGCACCGCGGTCGGCAGAAGAGGCGCATGGCCGTCAGAAAGTCTCTATGCATGGCTCGGCTCAGACGTGAGGGCTGATGGGCGATCAGCGTGATGCGAGATCGCGGGCGTTACGGCCGCGGGCCAGTTAGCCCGCGATCACGCAACAGCGCGGCAACCGAGGGGTCTCGGCCGCGGAATGCTCGGTACATCGGTCCGGCCTCGAGCGTGCCGCCGCGCGAGAGCACCATGTCACGGAATCGCTGCCCATTCGCCCGAGTCATGCCCCCGTGCTCCACGAACCATTCGTAGGCATCGTTATTCAGGACATCGCTCCACAGATACGCGTAGTAACCCGCGGAATAGCCGCCGTCCCAAATGTGCGAGAAGTACGCCGTTCGATAGCGCGGAGGCACTTCCGGCAGGTTCACCTTGTACTGTGCCAAGGCTGCTTGCTCGAATGCGACCACTTGGTCAGCGCTAGCCGTATCTGTGCGCGAATGCCAGGCCAGGTCGAGCAGCGCCGACGAGACGTACTCCATAGTCCCGTAGCCTTGGTTGAACGTCTTGGTGTTCTGGATCTTCTTCACCAGCTCTGCCGGCATCGGCTGACCGGTCTGATAGTGCTTCGCATAATTCGCGAACACCGTCGGCTCCATGGCCCAGTGCTCATTGAACCCCGACGGGAATTCAACGAAGTCACGCGGCGTGTTGGTGCCGGAAAAGGTCGGATATTGCACCTTGGAGAAGATCGCATGCAGGGCATGACCGAACTCGTGGAACATCGTGGTGACATCTTCCGAGCTGATGAGCGCCGGCTGTCCGGGAGCGGGTTTGGTCAGGTTCGCTACGTTGTAGACGACGGGCTTTTTTCCCAGCAGCCCGGACTGATCGACGAATGAATCTTCCCACGCACCGCCACTCTTGCTGGACCTCGCGAAGTAGTCGAGGTACACGAGTGCCAGCGACGTACTGTCTGCATCGAAGACTTCAAAGACACGGACGTCTGGGTGATATGGGGGAATGTCCTTTCGTTCCTTGAAGGTCAGACCGTACATCTTGTTGGCGGCAAAGAACACGCCATCCTTGAGCACGCGATCGATCTCGAAGTAGGGCGCCACCTGCGCTTGGTCGAGATCGTAGTCGGCCTTTCGCACCTTCTCGGCGAACAATTCCCAATCCGATGCCGACAGCTTAAACCCTCCGTGTTCGCTGTCGATGATCTGCTGCATGCGCTGGGCTTCTGCCTTCGCCTTCTGCGTAGTCGCCGGCACAAGGTCGGTCAGGAGTTTGATGGCGGAGGCGGGCGTCTTGGCCATCGCGTCATCCAGCACATAGGCCGCCCACGTCGAGAAGCCCAGCAACTTTGCCTTTTCCAGACGCAACGTGGCCAACCGTGCCACCAGTGGGCGTGCATCGTTTGCCCCTGACGACAAACCTCGCTGCAGGGACGCGGCAAGCACCTGCTCACGCACCGCGCGGTCTGTGAGGGACGCCAGCACCGGCTGCTGCGTGGTATTCTGCAGCGCCAGGACCCACTGGCCGGATGACTTCCGCGATTTGGCTTCCTCGGCCGCCGCCGCCACGTCGCCCGGACTCAGACCAGCGAGCTTGGAAGAGTCCGTGATGACGACGCCTGCATCGTTTCGCGCAGCTAACAGGCGATGCTCGTAGTCCGTGCTGACTTTCGACTCTTCCTCGTTCAGGGACCGGAGCTTGGCCTTGTCGGCGGGCGACAACTTGGCGCCAGCTCGAACAAAGTCCCGATAGTACCGTTCAACCAGACGCCGCTGTTCGTCCGTGTATTTGGCGGCTGCCCGCGCATCGTAGAGTTGCTGCACTCGTGCGAAGAGCTTTTCGTTGAGATAGATCTCGTCGTGATGAGCCGCCAGCTTTGGTGCGACTGCGGTCTGGACGGCTTGAAGCGAATCGTTGGTGTTGGCTTGCGTGATCCCGCTGAAGACACGCATCACGCGCGTCAGCAAGGCGCCTGAGTGTTCCATCCGTTCGATCGTGTTTTCGAACGTCGCTGGCGACGAGTCGTTGGCAATCGTCGTCACTTCGGCCAGCTGCTGGCGCATGCCCTCCTCGATCGCTGGCTGGTAGTGCGCGTTGTGAATTCGATCGAAGGGAGGCGCCTCAAACGGAAGGGTGCTGGCCGACATGAACGGATTCGCGGATTCCGTATCGGATGAAGGCGCGGACTTTGTGCCGGCACTGCAGGCGACGGCCAGCCAGATCAGCGGCAGGGTTACCTTGGCGGACTGCATCTTCGGCTCCTGATTTCGAGCAACCGGCCTGGAGAATCCACGCCGCACGTTCACACGATTCGCGCGTGATGGAGCGCGCGAGTCTGGGAAGCGTGAGAGAGCGTACAGGTGTGAGATGGATGCAGCAAGGGCCGCTCTTTCACCGCACGCTTCGCCGCTACATTCTCCACCCATGAGACCGCACCCTATTACGCTGGCCGCGTGTGTGCGCGCGGGCCTAGCCGTATGCCTTGGCGCCGGCGCGCTACGGCCCCTTGGCGCGCAAGCGCGCACGCCTAGCGATTCCCTGTCGTCCACGGAACGAGCGATCGCTCGAGCGGTCGACAAAGGCAACGCCGATGCCATCGCACTCCTTCAGCGCATCGTGAACATCAACAGTGGTTCAATGAATGTGCAGGGCGTTCGTGCCGTGGGTGACGTCTTGCGGCCGGAGCTTGATGCCTTGGGCTTCAAGACGCGTTGGGTGGACGGCACACCGTTTCATCGCGCCGGCCATTTGATCGCTGAACATCCGGGCACGGGGCCACGTCTTCTGTTGATTGGGCATCTGGACACCGTCTTCGAGCCATCGAGCCCATTTCAGCGGTTCGAAATGCTGGCGGATTCCATGGCCCGGGGGCCTGGCATCATCGACATGAAGGGCGGCGACGTCATCATCATTCACGCCCTCAAAGCCCTGAAACAAGCCGGCGCGTTGACCGGGTTGAACATCACCGTGGTGTTCCATGGTGATGAGGAGAAGTCCGGTGAGCCGTTGCAACTGGCGCGCGCAGACCTGACCGCGGCCGCCCGGACCGCGGATTATGCTATCGGGTTCGAAGACGGCGCGGCTGACCCAAAGACGGCGGTCATTGCGCGGCGAAGCGCCGGCGGCTGGGTGCTGCACGTCAAGGGAACGGCAGCTCATTCATCCCAGATTTTTCGCGACGAAGTTGGCGCGGGAGCCATTTTCGAGGCCGCCAGGGTCTTGAACGGGTTTCGCGAGCGCCTTCAGGGGCAACAGTACCTCACGTTCAACCCTGGAGTTGCACTTGGCGGAACGCTGGTCCGACTGGACAGCACCAGTACGGATGGCAGCGCATCGGGAAAGTCGAACGTGGTGGCCGCAAGCATGGAAGTGAGCGGCGACCTGCGTACGATTTCACCAGAGCAACTCGCCTCGGCCAAGGCGACCATGCGCGAGGTGACCACGGCCAGCCTTCCGCATACCTCCTCCAGCATCGAATTCGTGGACGGGTACCCGCCAATGGCGCCCACCGAAGGGAACCGGCGAGTGTTGGCGATGTATGACTCCGCCAGCCGCAACCTTGGCTTGGGCGGTGTGGTGGCAGTCGACCCCTCAAAGGCTGGTGCGGCGGACGTTTCTTTCGCGGCCCCCTTCGTCAAGGGCGCCCTTGATGGCATCGGCTTGTCTGGCCATGACGACCATACCGAACGGGAGACGGCGGATCTGCGAATGCTTGCGCCGCTCACCAAACGCGCCGCGTTGCTGCTGCTTCGCCTATCTTCCACGCCAGCGCCCCCTCGCCCCTGACACGAGGGAGCGGTCCAGTTCGCGCTAGTTGACCAACGCCTGATACACGAGGTTTGCGAAACGATCGCGCAACGACGAGCCGTTCGGCATCAGCTGTATCATCAGGACGATCACCAGCCGCTCCTGTGGATCCACGCTGTACCACGTGCCATACGCTCCACCCCAGCCATACGTGCCCACGCTGCTCATTCCGCTCGCGCCGTAGCGGCCGAC
This sequence comes from Gemmatimonadaceae bacterium, assembly GCA_046327745.1. Classification (GTDB taxonomy): domain Bacteria; phylum Gemmatimonadota; class Gemmatimonadetes; order Gemmatimonadales; family Gemmatimonadaceae; genus JABAQJ01. The sequence continues at coordinate 35,851 of JAXLXV010000018.1, forward strand.
CGTTTCGAAACCCAGACCAAATCCCTTTCCTGACTGCCCGTAGGTCGCGCCCAGTTGATCGTTCTTCATCAACCGCACGGTATGAGGGGCCAGGACACGAACGCCGTCGAGCTGTCCGTCGTTCAACGTCATCTGCAGAAATCGCGCGTAGTCGCGCGCCGTTGACAGCAGCCCCGCACCGCCTGAAAAACTGCGCCGCGGACCGTCGACATAGTGGCCCTGCCCCTTGGCGCCGTCTGGTGCTCGCTCGATCGTGCCATCGCTCTTGCTGGCGTATACTGTCGTTAGGCGGCTCCGCTGCTCCGGCGCGAGGAAGTAGTGCGTGTCCGTCATGCGGAGCGGACCTGTGATGTTCGCGCCTACGAACTCATCGAGCGTTTGGCCCGAGATTCGCTCCACCAAACATCCTAGAATGTCCGTGTTGTAGCCGTAGACAAACCGCTCACCCGGCTGCGCCACGAACGGCAGCGTGCCCAAACGCTCCATGGTCGTGCAGATGGGTTCATCCTTGTCGGCCGTATACCATCCATAGCCTGCGGCCGGCCCCATGCCCCGCGCCTCATACAGCTTTGCCACGGAAGGATCCGTTCCATACGAAATGCCAGCGGTATGCGTGAGCAGGTCAAACACCGTGACGGCGCGCTTGGCTGGCACTGTGGATCCATCAGGGTTCATGACCGTCGTTTGCGCAAATGAGGGGATGTACTTCGACACCGGATCGTACAAGCTCACCTTGCCCTGCTCGTACAGCAGCAGAAGCGCGGCGCTCGTCACCGCCTTGGACTGCGATGCAATTCGGAAAATGGCGTCGGGTGTCATCTTCCGGCCGGCTTCCTTGTCTGCCCATCCCACGGATCGCTCATACGCCACGCGCCCGTCGCGCAGAACAAGCGCGACCGCTCCAGCCACTTCATTGCGATCGACGTAGCCTTGCAGTGCTTGATCGATGCGGGCGACTCGCTGGGGGTCGAGGCCCTTCGCCGAACGCTGCGCGGTCGCCGTCGGCGTTGTGGCTTGCGCATGCCCCGCCGACGTCGTGAGGGTCAGCGCAGCTAGCAGAACCAGCGAGCGAGGTGCAAGAGAACCGTTAGGCATAGCCGAGCGTGGTGACAGGAAATGGGATCGCCGATCCTTCAGGCGGAATGTTCTACGGGTGCAACAACAGCAGCCAGTGACGAGGAGCGTTCATCCGGCGGAAAGAATGTATCGATCACAGTCGTTGAGGCGGGAGGCGTCATCAGGCTCACCACCAGCATCAGCAGGCCGCTAGCCAGTACTCCCGCCTCGGCCGGATCCAGCCCGAGGTAGTACGGCGACCCCAGCTTCGACCAGAGCAGACACGCCGCCATGCCGCCAAGCATAGATGCCACAGCCCCCGCGCGGGTCGCGCGCCTCCAGTTCAAACCCACGACCACCGGAATGAACAGGAAGGACACCATGAGCTTAGCGGCCCAGATAACGATGAAGTTCACGAGCGAGAACTGACGGAGCGCCAAGGCCACCGGAATCGCACTGAACGTCACGACGGCCAACCGACTGGCTAACACACGCGCTCGTTCACTCGACGTCGGGCGGAGCAACTCGCCGTAGATATCGTGCGAAACGGCCGACGCGACGGTGAGCAGGATCGCACCTCCGGTTCGCGTAAACGTCACCACCGCGGCCAGCAGCACTAACAAACCGATCCATGGTGGAAGCACGGACATGCCCAACACCGGGGTCGCCAAGTCAGGTGCAGGCAGCTGCGGCATAGCCACCCGCATCGATAACCCGAAGAGGAGGACGCCAAGCCCCACGCAGCCCTGAAACAAGAACGAGTAGCCGATCGCCAGGCGAGTGGCTCGGCGACTCTGCATCGAGTAGATGGCGGATATCTCGTAAGGCGAAGCCGCCAGTCCCAACCCGATCGCCATGGAAATGGCCAGCAGTTGACGCCAGCCGAACCAGTTGCCGCTGAGCCGCGGATCGATCGCGGTGATCGCATCGCCGATTACGGACAGGCCACCCACATGACGTATGAGGTACGGCACGGCCAGCGCGTATCCTCCCAGCAGCAACAACGCCTTCAACATGCCCACGTACGCGTTGCTGTACATGCCGCCGAGCACGGTGTACAGGGTGGTAATGCCGGCCACGAGTAGCACCGCGCGCGGATACGACATGCCCCCCACTAAGCCGAACAGCAGCCCTCCGGCCTGGTACTGTGCCGAGAGCATGACCGCATAGACCACCAAGATGAACACGGCAGAGACAGCGCGGGCCATGCGGCTTTCAAACCGCGCAGCGAAATAGTCTGGAAGCGTCAGACCGGCGATGCGTCGAATGCGGGGCGCGACAAACAAGGCAGCGACCACCCATCCGATCCAGACTAGGGGCCACGTCCACGCGTAGCTGATGCCGGAGAAGTAGTGGAATCCCACCATGCCGATGGTGGCGCCGGCGCTCACTTGGTTCGCCATCAGCGTCGCCCCGCCAACGATCGGCCCCAGGCTGCGTCCCGCGGCCAGGAAGCCTTCTTCTGTCGACGCCCGCCGATAGTTGTACAACCCGATGCCACAGACGAGCGCCAGGTACGCGCCCACGATCACGTAGAATCCTGTGAGCAGCGTTCCCGTCATGACGCGCGATCCTCGGACCGACGGGCCCACAGCAGGTACAGCGGCACCCACACGATCATGATGGCGGCCAGCAGCCAGAAGCGCCACGCCAGGCCGCCGTCGTTAGGCTCGCGCCCAGGGGGCGCACAGCGCTCACGCGTCATGCGCAACCCGCTCACATGCAGAAAGGCCGGCACGGCGACAAAGCGCCCCGTCCACACGCCCTCTCGAGTTGGCATTAGTTGTGGAAACGAAACGCTCCCATCGCGGCCCGGCGCAAACTGCACCGTGACCTCGACGGCTCCTTCGCGTGAATTCTCGTCGTTCGGGATCGGTCGCGTCAGGTGCACCAGAGGAATGTCACCCTCCCATCCTGTGACCTGTACGTCGTAGGCGAGTGCACGCTCCGTCGTGGGTGCTGAGGTTGCAGATGACGAATCGATGAACTCCAGCCACGGCCCGCGCGGCGTGGGTGCGATCGTTCGGCGCACACCGGCTGACGTGACCTGAACATCACCGATGCTGGCACAGGCGCGTTGCAAGACGCGAAAGTTTGTCGCCGTGTCCGCGAGGCGGTACTGCTGTTGGACGTGCGCCATTCCCAGCGAGTCCACGAGCACCGTGACAGCGACACGACTCGGTGACTGCGCCTGCGTCGGCGCCGTCAGCACCCACCACGCCACCACGGTCAGCGCGCGCCAAACCACCGGATCAGTCCGCGTAGGTGGTTGCCGTGGCTGCGTTCCCCATCATGAACGTGTAGTCCCCCGGGTGGATCCGTGTCATGTAGTTCCGGCACAGGACCACGATATTCTGCTCGAAGGGCGCCGTCATGGTTTCCAATACGTCGAACGTGTACGGGCTGACGATGTCGGCGAGGACGGTGCCCTTGGGAAGGCGTTGCCCAGGCGTGAGCACCTGACGCGGGACACACAGTCCGCCCGCGCGTGGCCGCATCACCTTCATCTCGCGCATGAGAACTTGCCCGGCGCGCTTCTCCACCACGCCGTCCAGCGCGCCTACGTAACGCAGCTGATTCAGAACTCCCTTCACACCGTTCGCCACGTGAACGTGCTGCTCGTTGTAGCCGCCCCCGATCTCCACCACCATGCAGCGAACGCCACGCTGCTCCGCGTAGGTGGCCGTGGTGTTTGGATACGACGCGGCAGGCTTGTACAACAGTTGTGGTAAGAAGGCGCGCGAGAGACCCTCGTCATTGACTACGTAGCAGTAATCCACCCAGGGAAATGTGCCCCCCGCGTGAATGTCGATCAGCACATCGATCTTGTCGATGAATTCATGGGCGATGACATACGCCTGTTGCTCGCTCAGCCAACCATCCGGCGAACCGGGAAACAGCCGGTTCATGTCGAGCATGTCGATCGGGGTGTTGCGGGTGATCCCCTCCATGGCCAAGGGGTTCGCGACACCGAGTATCCACACGCTGCCCCGGAGGGTCGCGGGGTCGAGCTGCCGGTGCAGCTCGCGGGCAATGAGCAGCCCTTCCAGTTCGTCGCCGTGGATCATCGCCGAGACGCCGACCGTCGGCCCGGGAGATCGCCCTTGGATCACGTGGATCGTTAGGCCCAGCGGCAACCCACTGGCCAGTGTCGTGATGGGAGCGAAACGCCGCGTGCGTCCGGCGCCAAGGTCGGTGACAATCGTCTGGGAATCCATTGGACTTATCGCTTGGTTACCGTCGATTCGATCAGGGACCACGTGTCGGGGTCCAGCACCACGCCGGTCGGGGCACTGGCGACGTTCCACGAGACATGCTGGCGGCGTTCCGTGAGCTCCAGGCGACGGCGTGGTCCGTCCGACACCGGTACACCCGTCAGCTCCACCTCGAGCGGAAGTCGATAGACATCGCCTGGTTGCGTCTGTTCGACGTCCATCTGCAGAACGTGTGTCGCCGCATCATAGGACCAGACCGCGCGTACGGTCGGATGGCCCGGTCGACGCAACCATTGATCAAAGAACCACTGCAACTCCAGCCCGCTCACTTCCTCAAACACTCGGCGAAGATCGTCGGTTGACGCGTTGGCGTCCTTGTACCTCGCGTGATACCGGCGAATCCCTTCCCAGAACGCGTCGGTGCCGATCAGGGACCGGAGCATGTGCAACGTCCACCCGCCCTTCTCGTAGATCAGTCGGTTGGTCACCTTGGCCATGTCCACGAGATTCTCATGGATAATGGGCGTGTTGGGCAGCGCGCGCTCCGTGGTGAACACGACGTCGCGACTCTGCTGCAGGCCGCGCACGAAGGCATCTCGCCCCTTCCAGTGTTCTTGGTACAATAGGGTGAAATACGTGGCGAAGCCTTCGCTTAGCCAGACGTCGTTCCAGTCACGCTCGGTGACCGCATTGCCCCACCACTGGTGCGCGATTTCATGCGCCACAATGCGCACGCTGCTCTGCGGCGTAATCGATGACTCGCCATAGAAGATGGCGCTGGCGTGCTCCGTGCCTCCACTCAGACCCGCCGCCTCGACGTTCGCGAGTTTTTCGTACGAGTAGGGCCCTATGTGTTCGATGAAGAAGGCGAGGGCTTCACGGGCGGTCGACTCATAGCGCGTCCAGAGCGTGTCGCGATCCTGCGGATAGGTCCAACTGGACAGCGGGATCTGAGCCACCTCGCCCGCGTGGTGCACCGCAAATTCGCTCGCGGCGAATGCGAAGAGCCACGTGGCGATGGGTGTCGATTCGCGCCAATGCGTCAACCGTCGACCGTCGCCCAGGTCGCGCTCCTCTTCCAGCGCGCCATTGGCGACAACCTGATACTTCGCGGGGGCGGTCACCAAGAACTCATTCGTCGCCTTGTCCGACGGATGATCGATCGTCGGCAGCCACTGGTGCGCTAGATCGGGCCAGTTCAACGAGTAGAACGACCGCGCACCGTACTTGGTCGGTCCAATGCGCAGTCCCTTCGCCGGTACGCCGTGATATCGCACCGTGAATTCTCCAACGGAGCCCTGCGCAGCCATAGCCGGGAGAGCGATCGCAATTCGATCGGCGGCGTGGGTGTACCGCACGCCGACCGCGCCCATCCGCACGTCATCCACGTGCATGCCGCGACCACCAGATTCCGTGGCCAGCTCCAACCAGAAGGACGACACTCCCCGTTCCACGAACCGAACTCGCACCGTCGCTTCGCCCCAAATCGCGTCCGTCGTGTCGCTCAGCGTCAGGGCGAAGGCGTAGTGCTCGACGTCAATGCCGCGCTGCCTCGGATAAGCATCGAAGCCAGCAGCCCCGGCAACTGACCCGGCGAGCATGAGCGACATCGCCGCCAGAATCCATCGGTGTCGTCCGGACATGGTCGGGGCAGTCTCTCCCGTTAGGTGCAACGTTGCGACGACCGGAAACTCGGCTGCCACACGTTGACAGCCGCCGGCGTCGCGTCCAAGCTACCGCCGCCGCGCGCGCACCGCATCTAGAGTCGCTGGCGGATCAAGAACAGTCGGTCGTTTGATTCACGCCTCAGGAGGGCTCGCCAGTGCAGGCGCTTCGCTCCGTGACTTTGGCACCTCGGCACCTCATCCACGCCTTTCTATTGTTGGCGGGCCTCTCGTGCGCCGGCCCGCGGGGCGACGACGCTGGCAAAGACTCCACCAGCGCACGGATTTCCTCGACCGGCGCCGACCAGGACGGTGATCGCGAGCGCGTACTGGCCTCGCAAGGACTGGCGCGTCGCGTTGGCGACACCCTCGTCCTGACTCTGCGAGGCCGGCAGTCGGCTCGATTGGTCCACGACACCACAGGGACCGATAACTCGATGCTCTATGCATTCGACGGCCATCTGAGTCATGCCCCTTTCTTTGGAATCCGTGTCTCCTATTTCGAGGGGAGCGGATACCTCATCGTGCATGACTCCACGGGACGACAGACGCAGCTGGATGCGCCGCCTCTGGTATCACCCTCCGGCCGATTGATCGCGACCGCGTCGATCGATCTCGTGGCAGCATTCGACCCGACCCGACTATTTGTTGCGTCGCTGAACGGCGATACGCTGCGAACAGAGTTTGAGCTCTCCCCAGAAGACTGGGGTCCGGATTCCCTTCAATGGCAGGGCGAAGACACGCTGCGCTTCGTCCAGCGGTTGGTGACTGAGGAACCGGGCGTGTATCGCTCGCAACCCGCGCAACTCATTCGGTCGGCGACCGGGTGGCGCCTGGTGTCCACGCATCCATAAGGCGGGACCCCGATTCGGGAGTCCGCGTTTGACCGAAAGCTGAACTGGGCCCGCCGAGCCGTGAGCCGACCCCTGCGTCGCGTGTCGCTCCATGCACGCGACGCCCGCCCAGCGAACGCCTACTTGTAGGCCTCAGCTGCAACTTCGCCGAGCACCTGCCCCACCAGTCGCTTCACCGCCTCGGGATCGTCCGGCACGTGCACGTTGTTCACATAGATCGCAAACGCCAGCTCCCGACCACTTGCCGTGGTGATGTAGCCGGCCAAGCCCTTTCCGGTCACCAGCGGTTTCCTGTTCAGCGGATCGTACGTCACGTACGTGCCAGTCTTGGCAAAGACATGCCCGGCCGCAGGAGACTTCATTTGAATGTCGAACAGCGTTCCGTCCTTGCCCAGGACGGGCAGAGCCTTGTGGAACTGTGCGAAGAACGGACGCTGACTCATGTACTCCAGGTAGCTCACCATGAACGCCGGTGAGAAGTGCGCATCACCGCCTGCGCCATCACCCTGGTGGGCGCCAGAGATGTCCAATCCGGCACTCGTCAAAAACTCGCGCTCGATATCGAAGCCGGTCCGCGCTGTGTCCTGCTTGCCCACAATCGCGCCCAACTGCAGGGGACCCATGCTGGCATGCAGGTTCTGGCTCACCTTCAGGGTGACCTTCGCCTCTTCGGTCTGGGGCGCCGATACGTGTTCCGCTACCGCATTCGCGTCGGTGTAGCTGGCGGCAAGCCGCTTGAAGTCGGCAACGCTCTTGCCGGCACCGACAGGAACAACGACTCCCGCCTCGCGAAGCGCATCGGTAAAGACCATCTGGGCAAAGGCGCTGGGCGATGGAACCCTGTACGCATAGAGAATCGGCACCGATCCCGCGGGCAAACCTCCCCGGATCTTCACGATGTGCGTCCCATTCGCCAGCGTGCTGTCTGCGTACATGTCCACGGTGCGGCGACTGTCGGGTGCGCCGGTCTTCAATTCGTTCACAAACTTTACGTATCGCGTCTCCGGAGAGACGTGCATGGTCATCGGCGCACCGGCCGAGGCGCCCGGGGTCACGATGACGTCGATCACGTTGTCGTTCACGACGATCGGCGAGAGCACGACTCCCGTGCCTAACTCGCGGTCGCCCTCTGGAAACAGCGTGGCATCCACAAGCACGCGACCCGTGACGCGCTTCACTCGGGTGGCGACCTGCTTGGCCAGTGAGCGAATCACCACCAGCGGATCGCCGGGCACGGCCTTGGTCTCTGGCGCCCCGTCGTAGGAATGGTCTTCGTCTTCGAAGGCGAGGGTGCCGTCCGCTTGCATGCGCTGTGAGAGATTGGGGTCGCCACTCGCCACAAGCACCAGATCACCCGTCAGTGCCCCCGCGCGAAGCGTTCCCGCCGCGTACACCTTCGTATGAAACCGATAGTCTGGCCCCAGGACATTCAGCAGCGTCCCTTCCGTCAGCAGCTTAGTGGTTGAACCTGGAGTGAAGAGCGCCTCCGCATTCCGCTCGTACAGCACCTGCTTGGAACCAAGATCATAGAATCGCATGCCCCACAGTGCGTGGCGAAATTCGGCACGATTCAGTATTGGCTCGATGCGCGCCGCAAGCGCCGGATCCGAACCCTGGGCCCATAGTGCGCTGGGAGCGAAGCAGAGTAGCGCGGCCAGAAGAACGCGCGAACGAAGTCGTGACATGGAAGGAATCGTGAGGGTCAGCACGGCGCGACAGGCGCGCGTGTCAGGCGTCCGGAATCGGTGGCAGCGGACGAGGGGCGGGTCCGTGGCCAGGGAAAACTTGCTTCGCACCCTTGCTCCGCAGCAACACCCAGCTCCGTCGCACCGTGTCGAAAGCCTCTTCGTCGGCCATGGTCGGAAGGGTGAGATCACCGATGAACGCCGATCCGTCATCGAGCAATACGGAGACGCTGTCATTCGTGTGCCCGGGCGTTGGTACGACTTCGCCATCAATGCCCAGCGAGCGCAAAAAAGCGCGACTGTCCGCGATGGCGATCACACGGTTATCGCGCTCGTCAATGTCCACATAGTGATTGGAAGGCTTCATCCACGTCTTGAGCGTGGCAATGGCTGATCGCTGTTCCTCCATCACGAGCAGCCCCATGCCGACGTTCTTGAGCTCCTGCGCCGCGCCGGCGTGATCGGGATGAAAATGCGTCGTGAGAAGCCAGGGGATGTCGCGCCGCGCAATGTCCTTGCGTTTGAGCTGCGCGTCCAGCTTCGCCACGGTGCCCGGCCAGCCGATGTCAATCAGCAGACGAGCCGACCCCTGCCCCAGCACGTAGTAGTTGGTCGAGTCGTACCCAACATTCACGATGTTCATGCGCCGGGGGGACGTGCACCATGCTTGATAAACGTGCCATCTCTTAGTTCGGCGAGCGTTTCCTGCAGCTCCTCGCGCGTATTCATCACGATCGGACCGTACCAGGCCACTGGCTCCTTCAGCGGTTTCCCGGACACCAGCAGGAAGCGAATGCCCTCATCGCCAGCTTGAACGGTCACCTCGTCCCCACCGTCGAACAGGACGAGCGAACGGTTGCCAGTCATTTCCCGCTCGACGGTCTCGACGGGCCCGTCCTTCTCCGTGAGGATTCCAAACGGCGCCGACGCATCCCGAAAGGTGCCGCTCCCTTCGAAGATGTATGCGAACGCCTGACGATACGTCTCGACAGGCAGTGTCTTGCGCCGCCCGGCCGGGACGAAGACGTCCAAGTACCGCGGCTGCGCCGCAATGCCATCAACGGGGCCCTGACGACCCCAAAAGTCGCCGCATACCACGCGCACGATCGTACCATCGTCATCCACAACTTCAGGAATGGCGGTAGACGTCACGTCTTGATAGCGTGGCGTCGTCATCTTCAGTGACGACGGAAGATTGGCCCACAGTTGAAAACCATGCATGCGACCCTGCGGGTCGCCGGTTGGCATCTCCTGGTGCAAGATGCCGCTTCCGGCCGTCATCCACTGCACGTCCCCGGCGCCTAACGACCCGCGATTCCCCAGCGAGTCCATGTGTTCCACGGTCCCCGCCAGAACATACGTGATCGTTTCAATCCCGCGGTGGGGATGCCACGGGAAGCCAGCTCGGTAATCGGCTGGCCGTTCATTCCGAAAATCGTCGAGCAACAGGAACGGATCGAACTCCTCCGTCGTGCCAAATCCAAAGGCGCGGCGGAGCTTCACGCCCGCTCCCTCCATCGTCGGTGTGGCTTCGACTATGCGCTTTACCGGACGGATCGACATCTACGTTTCCTCCCAAATGGGTCGCCAAATCCGGCGACCACTGTGCAGTCTAGCAACCGACGCAAGATCAGGGAGCATCCCCGACACTCCCTCGGCTGGTCACGACTCAACGTGAGGGCAAGATCGGTCGCTTCGAGCCTTTGACCGCTACTGACATGCCGCAGACCCCGCACATTGAGCAGCACTTCACGGCGTCCGAAGCCGTCCGCGACGTCGTCATCGGAATGTCCGACGGACTGACGGTTCCCTTCGCCCTTGCCGCGGGCCTGTCAGGTGCCGTCGCCGCGAGCGGTGTGGTTGTGACCGCTGGACTGGCCGAGGTCTCCGCCGGGGCGATCGCCATGGGACTGGGTGGCTACCTCGCCGCCCGCACAGATACGGAGCATTACGCCAGTGAAGTTGCTCGCGAAGTCGCCGAAGTGCAGACCGTTCCCGATCGCGAGCGTCAAGAAGTGTTCGATCTGTTGGCTTCGTACGGCGTGGATCGCGCGGCGAGCGCTCCCGTGGTCGAGGCCCTGGCCGCCCAGCCCGATCAGTGGGTGCAATTCATGATGCGGTTCGAACTCGGACTGGAAGCACCGGACCCACGCCGTGCACTGCGCAGCGCCCTAACGATTGGCGGTGCGTACGTGGCGGGCGGACTCATTCCGCTCGTGCCCTACATGCTGGTGGGGAACCTAGCTGACGCCTTCCGCATTTCGGTGGTGGTGACTCTCGTCGCACTAGCCATCTTCGGCTACATCAAGGGTGGGTTCACTGGAGCCTCGCGCTGGCGAAGCGCGATGCAAACGCTGCTCATTGGGGGCATCGCCGCTGCTGTCGCCTTCATGATCGCCCGCGCGATCGGTTGAATCGTTCACTGCTCTCACTCATGGGACCGAGCGCCAAGCCACTCGAGTACGGTGTCGCGTGCCTCTGCCACGATGGCCGCCGCGGCGCAGTTCGGCGGACTGGTTGGCGGTGGCGGCGCGCAATTTTGGGATGGCGATGGTGGCTGTTGATGATCGCGGCCGGTCCGAGCGCGCTAAAGGGGCAACATGCCAGCGCGTCGCGTGCCGGCGTGCGGCCGCCGGAATCCGCTATCGGGCTGCGTGTTTCTGGCGCTGCTCGTTTCACCGGCCAGCCAGCGGCGGTGCCGGTGGTGCCCGCGTGGCATCGGGGGTTGCAGCTGGCAGGCGGTGTGGTCGGCGCGTGGGCGGGTGGGATCATCAGCTACAAGGTTGCCGAAGATCTCGCCAACGATCGACGCGTGAAGGGAGATGAAGGGTATTCTCCCGCGGGCAACTGGGCCTGGGTCGCTTCCTCCCTTGTGGGGGCCGCGCTCGGCGTAGCCGGCACGGGGCGTGGCCTGACTGACCATGGCTCCGTGAAATGGGCCTTGGCGGGAGCTGCGGCGCCTTCGCTCCTCCTCCTCACAGTGGTCGACGATCCCTACCTCCCGATTTACGGGTTCGTATTCGCCGCACCGTTGCAGGCGGTCGGTGCCATGCTGGGTTACTCGCATCACCTCTGACGGCGCTTTCTTGCGCCGCACCTCAGGGTGAGCGAAAATGGATCCCGCGAAGGTAGCGGCGACGCTCCTTTCGCTTCCCCGGCGCCCCCCAAAATCATCGCCGCACCCTGCGTGGACTGGAGCCATCCAATGCGTTTCGTTCGACACCTTTGCCGTGCCCAGATGTTCGGGCTCGCGATCCTAGCCTTCGTGCACCCAGCGGTCATGTCTGCACAGACCGCAGTGGCCAAGCTGGTGGCCGAGCCGAACAAGCTGACGCTGCGCGCGGGCGAGTCCGTGCCCTTTCGCGTACGCGCCTACGACACCAACGGGCAGGAGATTACGAACGCCCCACTCCGGGTGAGCGCTCCGCGATTGGCGATGACCATCGGCGAGGGCAGTCTCAAGGGGCTGCGCGCCGGGTCGTATACGATCGTTGCCACGGCATTCGACGCCAACTTTGGTGAAGCTGCGACCTTGGAAGTGCCCGTGCTGATCACTTGGCCGGCTTTGGCAAAGCTCGACCTCAGTGTTGAACCTGGTCGCTTGGTTCCCGGTGTGGTACTGATGCACACGGCGAAGGGATATCACGCGGATGGCAGCCCCAGGAACCCACTGACCGCCACGTGGCGCAGCTCCAACCCGGCCGTGGCGACCGTGGACCGCTTCGGCAACGTGACTGGCGTGAAGCCCGGGAATGTCACGATCTCTGCCGAAGCCGACGGCATTACCGCGCAGAAGTCGTACGTCGTCAGCCCCAACCCTGTGGCCAGCATCGACCTGGGGGTGAAGGAAAGTTCGATCAGCACCGGCGATGTCGTGCACCTGACGGCAACCGCCAAGCGTGTCAATGGCGCGGCCGTCCCCGATGCCAAGATCTCCTGGAGCTATGAATACGTACCGGACGACACCATCGCCGCTCCCGGTGGACCGGGCATCATCGAGCGGGGGCTCTTCGCCCCGAACGCGCCTGGTCGATTTACCCTGATCGCGCAGTCCGGCTCCGCCGTTGCCCGGACCGTGCTTGACGTCAAACCCCGCGACGTCCGGCGCCGCATCACGGTCACCGGCCGCGGAAGTATCACCAGTACGCACACGTCAGATCTTTGGCCATGGACCGGGAAGGATGGCCGTGACTACTGCCTGGTCGGCACGTGGGGCGGCGATGGATACGGGATGGTCTTTGACATCACGGATTTGAACAACATCGTGAAGACGGATTCCATCAAGGTCGACGCGCGCACCATCAACGACGTGACCATTTCACCTGACGGACGGTATGGCGTACTGTCGCGTGAAGGCGCGTCCAACCGGGTGAATGGCGTCGTCATCCTGGACTTGGCCAACCCGGCGCACCCCAAGGTCGCTTCCACGTACGACCAAGACCTGACCGGCGGCGTGCATAACGTCTTCGCCACGAACGAGTACCTCTACGCCATCTCGGGCGGATTGAAGTACCTCATCATCGACGTGCGCGACATCTACCACCCGAAGTACACCGGGGAGTACAAGCATCCGAACGCGCGCATCCACGACCTGTGGGTTCGAGACGGCATTGCCTACTCCGCACAGGGCGGCGTGGGCACAGTCGTCGTCGATGTCGGCAACGGAAAGTACGGCGGATCCCCGGAGCATCCGAAGCTGATCACCGTCTTCCCGATCAACTCGGGACACGAAATTTACCCGTACTATCAGAAGTCCACGGGGAAGACGTACCTGTTCATCGGCGACGAAGAGATGGATCGCCGTGGCCGCGTCTGGGAGGGCACGAACTACTTCGGCGGTATGTACCAGAGCGGTGGTGTGGCCCAGACCTCCGGTGGCTACACACATATCGTGGACTTTACCGATCCGATGAATCCGAAGAACGTCGCCAAGTATCACTTGGAGGACTACGGCTCCCACGACATCATCGTGGAGAACGACATGCTGTACCAGGCCTACTACGACGGTGGCGTCCGCGTGGTCGACGTCTCGGGAGAATTGTTAGGCAACCTGGCCGACCAGCGCCGTGAAGTCGCGGTGTTCAAGCCGTACGATCCCAAGGGCTTCACGGCCAACGCGCCGTTCGTCATGAACGCCATGCCGTGGAAGGGTCAGGTGTTGTTCACCGATTTCAACTCCGGCCTCTGGGCCGCTCGACTCGAGCCCAAGCGACCGGTCACTCCATGAACCACACCCTCGCCCCTGCCTGACATCAACCCCTCGCGCCCGCACCTCCCGGTGCGGGCGTTTTGCTTCCGCAACAGTTGTCTGCATCGGGGCGACCTCAAGACGGCAAACCTTTCACACTTCACCTCTCCATGAGTGACCGAATCCGCGCCTGCGTCGCCGGCGCGACCGGCTGGACCGGCAAGGCCATCACCAGCGCCATCCTCACCTCGGACCGATTTGAGCTGTCGGGAGCCGTCGCGCGCTCCGCGGCGGGCCAGGACATCGGCGCGCTCTTCGGCGTCGATCCGGTCGGCATTCGTGTCGCCGGGACCGTTCAAGAGGCACTGCGCGCGCCCACCGACGTCATGATCGACTACACCTCTCCCGGCGCAGTGAAAGACAACGCCCTCACCGCCCTGCGGGCCGGAGTGTCGGTCGTCATCGGGACGTCGGGACTCACCGCATCCGACTTCGAGGAGATCGAACGCGTCGCACGGGAAACCGGTAAGGGAGTGGTCGCGTCCGGGAACTTCTCACTCACCGCCGCCATCGCAACCCACTGCGCCCTGCTCGCCGCGCGTCACCTCCCAAGCTGCGAGATTATCGACTACGCGCACGCCGGGAAGGTGGATATGCCGAGCGGCACCACGCGCGAGTTGGCGGAGCGGCTAGCCTTGGTTCGAGAAAACCGGCTGGGGCGAGCAAAGTCGGAGTTGCTGGGACCCCCAGACGCGCGGGGAGCGGAAATCGCTGGCACTCCGGTGCACTCCGTACGCCTGCCAAGCTACGTGATCTCTTTCGAGGCGATCTTCGGACTCCCAGATGAACGCCTAACCATCCGCCATGACTCAGGAAGCGGCGCGCACCCCTATGTCGGAGGCACGCTGCTCGCGGCCACGTCAGCCATACGGACGACGGGGCTCGTCCGCGGCCTCGATGTCCTGCTCTTCGGAGGCAGCGAGTCTCACTAGCGTACCCCCGCGTCGCCAAAGGCCAGCGACACGCCGAGTCGCCCCGGACCGATGAATGGATGCAGCTGCGCACGTCGTTCGTCGCGGCGATCATCCCGAACGCGACCGCCCCGTACGGCGACATTGGCCACGCTCTTGCCAAGCGCGATCGCTAACGGATAGTCGCTCGCCCAATGCACCCCATTGTTCACCATGGCGAACGACAAGGCGGTCAGCAGCGTGTACCCGACCGGTCGCACCAAGTGGTGCTCGGGATAGTTCTGGGCGATGACCTCGACTGTGGCGGTGGCCACTGCCAGGTGTCCGGAAGGAAAGGCGTCGTGCCCAGGGACGTTGTCGTTGTATTCCGACCAGCTGGGGAACCAATTCCACTTGCCGCGCGGTTGCGTTGATTCTGACGGGGTTTGGCGCCCCGTCAGGTGCTTCAGGATCTGCGTGAATGTCCCAGCGGCCAACAGCGACTCGGTGATCTGGCTGGCCGTCCGTGTCGCCCGATGGTCATCCGTCCACGCGCCGACGGCCAGAAATCCCCCGGCCACACCCAGACTGACGGCCCCATCCCCAAGGAAGTAGATCGCGGATCCGATCGTCGTCGGCACGGGCACCAACTTCAAGCCACCCAATCGCACGTTCACACTCGGATGATTGGGTGGCAGTCCCACATGGCGCGCCAGCAACCGCGTGCGATCGAGCAGCCACTCATCGGCGGCGATGGTCGCCGCCGTCGATGCCATCACCACGGCCCAGGAGTCCAGCTGATCGCGTTGCACCGCCTGCATCACGGTCCGACCGATTGTTCGTGGCGCGTTACGAACGGATTGCAGGACTCCCGGTTGGGTGTACCCGAATCGGCCGTACACGCCAAGATCGTACCACTGAAGGCGCCCGGGTGCGGTGTCGGCAGTTGCAACAGACGTCCCCGACGCTGGCTGGGCCCCCGCGAGTGAGGCAATCCCCACGGACCACAGCGCGATGAGAACCAACCGCGCCAGTTGCAACATGCGCCGCCCTACGGGTGCGCCAGACGCTGGTGCGCCGCGTGGTAGCCGCTCAACGTTCCGATGGCCGCGCCGGCAAAGACGTCACTGGCCCAGTGCGCATTCTCGTACATGCGAGAGAAACCAACGGCCGTGGCCGCCCCATAGAGTCCCAGCGTAATCCAACGCGAGTGTCGCGGATGCGCCTTCGACAGCTCCAACGCCAGGACGCTCGCGCCGGCGAACGCGGCGCTGGTGTGTCCCGACGGAAACGACGCGCGGTCATTGTTGAAGAAACCACGCCCGGGATAATACATGTCGGGGTCCTCCGGCATCGTGCGCGGTCGCACGCGCCCGACCGTCCCCTTGATCGCCGCCGTAATCACCCCGCTGGTCACGACCGCCTTGGTGACGTCCAAACCAAGATGCTTGGTGAACGTGTTGTGGAACGCCCAACCCGTGACCGCCAACGTGCCGCCGGCGGCCAGCGGCAAGTAACCCCCGATGGAGCTGGTCAGCAGCGACACATGCTGCATCCCCGATCCGGACGAGGCCCGGAATTCCTGCATCTCGTCGGCGATGCTCCGATCAAAGAGCGAAATCGTCGCCGCACCGGCCAAAATGCCAACGGCTGCACTGGTCGTGCGATGTGCGAGCACAAACCCGCTGAAAGAGGACCGAGATACCGAGTCGACTGGCGCTTGAGCCTGCACCGCTCGCGCCGTCAGCGCGACGGACAAAGCAATCCCGATACTGCGATGGACCGACAGATTCACGCTCGGCTCGGTTGGGGAAGGCGTATGGTTCGGCACACCCACGCATCCGTCGATCGGCCATGACGATGCCGCCCAAGGAACACGCAGTCAAGACGACGCCCCCACTCCCAAAGTCAGGGCGTCGTGCCCGCCTTCCCCGAAACGTGCCGCCGATCACCTAGACCTACCATTTCATCACGCCCAACACATCGGAGTAATCGTCCGTCCAGACTCTCGCGCTCGAGAATGGCGGGAAGATGTTCCACCCTTTTAGCCTGACGAGTGGTGATAAGGTCTGAACCTTCGGCGCCATCACCGCCCACCGGGAGCCATAGTACATCTTGAAACGCTGCTCCTTGGTCACGTCCATGTCACCGACCACGCCAGGGATCTTGGCGTCGATGGCCAGTGAGAAGAGCACCGGCCGCAGCTCCAGGTACCGGTTGCTGATATGAAAGACCACGGCCCCGCCGGGACGCAGCTTCCGCAAGTACATCGCCAGAGCCTCGCGGGTCATCAGGTGCACCGGAATTGCGTCGGAGCTGAAGGCGTCCAGGATGATCAGGTCAAACGTTGAATCCGGTTCGTGAGCCAGGGACTGCCTGGCGTCTCCCAGCTTCACGTCGATCTGGGGCGGACAATCCTTCAGGTACGTGAACAATCGCGGATTCCGTGCGATCGTCGGCACCAACGGATCGATCTCATAGTACGTCCAGCGTTCGTCGGGTCGTCCAAAGCATGACGTGGCGCCCGAGCCCAAGCCTACGACAGCCACCCGCCGCTGCGGCACCTCGGGCAACAGCTTCGACATGATTTCGCCAAACGGACCCTCCGCGTGATAGTACGTCAGCGGGTCGCGCCGATGCTCGGCCAGCCAGTTCTGGCCACCATGCGTGGTCGTACCGTGCTGCAGAATGTGGTATTGGTAAATGCGCCGCACCTTGTACACGCCAAAGAACGATCGCGCCTGAAACAACGTGTCGGGATCGTTTGCATCCGCGGCGCGCACACCGGCATAGATGGCTCCGACCGAAAGGGCCAGCCGCAACGGTCGGCGATACGCGAATCCCGCGAGCAGCGCCGCGCCGCCGAGGAAGATGTTCATGCCGTACGTTCCCCACTCATCGGGCGGCGTCGGCAGCTTCATTGCCGCGAAGATTGCCGCAAACATCACGGCCGGCACCAGCAGGTCAAACAATTGCGACTGCCGAGTCCCCATGGTGCGAGATCCGTGTGGACGCAGGCCCAGGGCGATGATCAAGGCGAACGGATACTCCACGACCGTCTTGTACAACACCGGTGCCACCAGGACGTTGAAGGCGCCGCCCAGTACGCCCCCTAACGACATCCAGAGATAGAACTCCGTCAGATGCTCCGGCGAAGGACGCGAATCCGCCAGCTCGCGGTGGCACACCATCGTCGTGACAAAAAACGCCACCAGGTGCGTGGTGCTCTGGATGGAAATGCGGCGACTTCCTCCCATCGTGATCAGCACGATCAAGGCCAGCGATAGAATCAGCTGCAACCATAGCATCAGGTCGCGATTCAACGGAGGCTTGTTGGCAAAGACCAGCACGAACGTCAGCAGGTACAACGCCAACGGGACCACCCAAAGGAACGGAACTGCCGCGATGTCCGTGCTCAGGTAGGTCGTGACGCCGACCAGCAGGCTCGAAGGCGCGAACGAGAGAAGCAACCAGCGCAATCGCCACGCGCGGTTGGGTACTATCGCGCGTGACGCGGGCGTAGCCGCCGCCGATGAAACCGGCATCGCCGCATCCCGTGGAAAGCGGCGCGCAACCACTGCGCACCCCACGATCAACGCCAACAACCCGAGATAGATCAGCAACCACAGCCGGCTCTGCTCCCCCAACCGTAGGCTGGGCTCAATGAGCACCGGGTACGAAAGCAGGGCGGCAAAACTCCCAAGGTTACTCGCGGCGTACAGAAAGTACGGATTGTGAGCCGCAGGATGCCGAAGACCGGCGAACCATCGTTGCAGCATTGGCGCCCCCGCCGACAGCAGTACGAACGGCAGGCCCAGCGACGCACTCAAGAGCCCCAGCAGGTATGGGATCGGCAACGATGAAGCCGGGGGCTCACGCCAGCCCGCCGCGACATGCAGGGGCAGGAACAGCAGCGCTACCGCCAACAGCGCTAAATGCAAAACTGCCTGCCTTCCCGCCGGCAGCCATCGTGAACTCAGGTGGGCATACAAGTACCCGACCAGCAGGGCCCCTTGGAAAAACAACAGGGCGGTGTTCCACACCGCCGGGGTCCCACCAAGCAACGGCAGCACCATCTTGGTGAACATCGGCTGGACCGAGAACAGCAGCGTAGCATTGACGAAGATGGCCGCCGAAAACAGCAGCAGCACGGACCAATTCTTCCACAACGCGCTTTCGGGTCCTGTTGCCGGAGCAGCAGCCGAGCTTCTCGAGGTCGTCTCGTCAGACATCGGCCGAATGTGACATGCCGGTCACGCCTCGTCCATTGCTGATGCGGCGCCCGCCTTCCCGTCGCGCGACGCCTCATCCCGCGTTTGCTACCGGTCGCCCCGTCGCCAAGGGCACTGCGCCTCGGTGTGCACGCTTCCCGCGCCCGCGGTGTCACATTTCACGCTGACACCCCTGCTCGACTGGCCCCGTATGGCCCCCGTCGACTCGCTGGCGTCGTATTCCCGAAACGCCACGAATTGGTTCGCACGGTCGTCACCCCATCACTCTGACCCTGTCCATGTCTACACGAAGAGACTTCCTGAAACACGGCGGTGTCGCCGTCGGTGCCGTTGCCATCGGCGGCGCAATTCAGCCGGCGAGGGCATTGGGATTGTCGCCAGGCGAGCCGTTTGTGCCCACGAGCAGCGACCTGGCCCCCATGGACGCCGGGGTGAAGGACCTGCTGATGGACGCACTGAATGCAGCCAAGATGAGTGGAGCGTCCTTCGCCGACGCCCGCATTGGGCGGTACCAGCAAAACTTCGTGTTCACCCGCGAAAAGCAGATCCTGAATGTGGTGGATACGGACTCCATCGGCATTGGTATCCGCGCGCTCGTTGACGGCACATGGGGATTTGCGGCGTCCCGCACCCTCACAACCGAAGGCGTGGCCGCCGCCGCAAAGGAAGCCGTGGCCATTGCCAAGGCTAATCGCGTCGCTCGTGACCGCGCGGTGGAGCTGGCGCCCGCTCCGTCGCATCCCTCGGCGTCCTGGAAAAGCGCCTACGAGATCGACCCCTTTACCATTCCGGTCGAACAGAAGGCGGACCTGCTCATTCAGGCCAACACCGAGGGCATGAAGGCGCCTAACGTCAAGTATGTCTTCAGTGGGTTCTTCTTCCGGAAGATGGAACGGAACTACGCCAATACCGACGGCTCCGTCATCAACCAGACCATCGTGCAGAGCGCCTTGCAACAGCAGTTCACCGCCGTGGCGCCAGACTTCTCCGACTTCCAGAATCGCGGCAACACACTTCCCCCCGTCGCCCGTGGCTGGGAATGGGTGCAGCAGCAGAAGGTCGTCGAGAATTCCCGCAAATGGGGAGAAGAAGCCAGCCAGAAGCTCAAGGCCAAACCCGTCGAAGTCGGCCGCTACGACCTGGTGTTGCACCCGTCGCACCTGTGGCTCACCGTGCACGAATCCGTCGCCCATCCCACAGAGCTGGACCGGGCCATGGGCTACGAAGCGAACTACGCCGGCACCAGCTTTGTTGCACCTCCCGAGAACTTCCTCGGCAAGTTCAAGTATGGCTCGGAGTTGATGAACATCGTCGGTGATCGATCGCAGCCCGGTGCACTCGCCACCATCGGCTATGACGACGAAGGCGTCCAACCCGATGAGTTCACCATCATCAAGAACGGTATCGTGAACGACTACCAGACCACGCGCGAGCAGGCCAGCTGGCTGCGTTGGTGGTATGACCAGCAGAAGCGACCCACCCGCTCACACGGGTGCTCGTACGCGGACAGCTGGTCCAGCGTGCAGTTCCAACGCATGCCCAATGTGTCGTTGCAGCCGGGGAGCAAGGACCTCACGTGGGACGACCTGATCGCCGCCACCGACAAGGGCATCGGCATCATCGGCGACGGATCGTTCTCGATCGACCAGCAGCGGTACAACGCGCAGTTCGGCGGCCAGGTGTTCTACGAAATCAAGGGCGGCAAGATTGTCGGGCTGCTCAAGGACGTCGCGTACCAAATGCGCACGCCCGATTTCTGGGGCTCCATGGACATGATCGGCGGTAAGCGTAGCTACGAAGTCTGGGGCAGTTTCTTCGACGGCAAGGGACAGCCCGGACAGGTGAACGCAGTGTCCCATGGGTCCGTTCCGGCCCGCTTCCGCAACATCAACGTTATCAACACCGGCCGGAAGGCGTGAGGAACTGACCAATGCCACGTACACACGACACTGACGTCCTGAGCGCCCCGAGACGCCTCATGCCCCGCGACGGCGCGGCGCTGCCTAACGGGACCGTGCTCTCTCGTGACGAGGCCCAGTCCCTCGTCGAGCGCATCACCAAGATGTCCAAAGCCGACGCGATCGAAGTGCAGATCGGAGGCGGCTATTCCGCCAATGTCCGTTTCGCCGACAACCAGATGTCCACGGCCGGTGGAGTGACCGACTTCCAGATCGGCGTGCAGAGTTCGTTCGGACCAAAGCATGCCGTCGTCACGACCAACGAGACGACCGACGACGCTCTTCGCGCGGCCGTGGAAAAGTCTGAGCGGCTCGCCAAGCTCGCTCCAGACGACCCCGAAGCAATGCCCGAACTCGGACCACAGCAGTACGCCCCGGTCGACGCCTATTTTGCGTCGGTCGCGGACATGGACGCTGCCGAGCGAGCGAAGATCGCGCTCACCGCACTCGAACCTGCACGTGGTGCTGGCGATCTCACCGCCGCTGGCTTCCTGGTCACGAACGTTCAGGCCGGCGCGCTCGGAAACAACAAGGGACTCTTCGCTTATCACCGCAGCACGAACGTCAACTACACGCTCACGGTCCGCACCAAAGACGGCACCGGTTCGGGCTGGGCAGGCGCTGAGCACAACGACGCGGGAAAGGTGGACTTCCGTGGCGTCAGCGAGCGAGCCATCGAGAAGGCGCGCCTTTCGCGCAATCCGGTGGCCATCGAGCCCGGACGATACACGGTCATCATGGAGCCTCAGGCGGTCGGCGACCTGTGCCAGCTCGTGGGGTTCTACGCGGACGCGCGCTCCACGGACGAGGGGCGCTCCCCATTCGTGAAACAAGGCGGCGGCACGAAGATCGGCGAGAAGATCATGGATGAGCGGCTGAGCATCTACGCCGACCCGCACGACCCCATGGTGCTCGCTCAACCATTCGACGGCGACGGGCTCCCGTTAGGCCGTCAGGTCTTTATCGAGAATGGCGTGCTCAAGACCCTCTACTACTCACGTTTCTGGGCGCAGAAAAAGGGCGTGCCGCCGACAGGCGCACCCACGTCCTTCCTGATGTCCGGCGGCGATGCCAGCGTAGAGGACATGATCAAGGCCACCGAGCGCGGTATTCTCGTCACCCGCCTCTGGTACCTTCGCGAAGTCGACCCCAGAACAATTCTCTACACGGGACTCACCCGCGACGGCACCTTCCTCATTGAAAACGGAAAGATCAGCAAGTCTGTGAAGAACTTCCGGTTCAATGACTCGCCGCTCTTCATGCTCAACAACATCGAGGCGCTCGGACGCCCGGTGCGTCTCGCCGGCACTGAAGCCGGTGGGGCCGTGGTGGTCCCCGCGATTAAGGCGCGAGACTTCAACTTCACAAGCTTGAGCGACGCCGTCTGAACCGACGGGGACGCTCCACACACCGACGGCGCGTCAGGCGTCGCCTCTTCACTTCCTCGCTTCAATCCCAACGCGCCGAGCCTGCCTCGGCGCGTTGTGCGTCTGCACCCCTGGAGCCGCCCTCGCAGAGGTGACGATCGCTGCCGCACTCGATAATCTCCAGTTCGTGAAATCGATCCGCGTACTGACCGTCCTGGCAATCTTCGCCTCCTTCCGGGGCTCCCTTGCAGCTCAAACGCCGCAAGCCGCCGTGGCCGAGGAAACGCAGCGCTTGGCCGAACAGGGGGCGGCCGCCGGCCAAGTCACGCTGGTCGATGAGGCCATTGCGGTCGTGGAACGCGCGCTCCAGAGCGCTCCCACCGACACGGTGCTGCTGCATTACCTCGGCTACGCGTACTATCGCAAGGGCACCATTCTGGCGGTGCAAGGCCGACGCGCCGACGCCAGCCATGCCCTCGACCAAGCCGAAGCCTCACTACGACGCGCGGCAAAGTCGCTGACTTGGCCCGAAAACGCGGCACTCCTCGGCGCCACGATCGGCCAGAAGATCGGGCTCAATAGCAACCCGTTCTCCGCCATGCGCAACGGCCCGCGATCCAACGCCGAGTTGGATCGTGCCGTGCAATTGGGTCCGAACAATCCTCGGGTGTTGCTGCTGCGTGGTATTGGCGCGTACTACAAGCCGAAGTTGTTCGGTGGTGGCCCTGAGAAGGCGGCAGAGGAACTGGAGCGAGCGCTCGCCGCCTTCGAGAGCGACAAACCCTTACCTTCGCATCCGTCGTGGGGCCATGGGGAGGCGTGGACCTTCCTCGGTCTGGTCCGCACTCGTCAGGGCCGCATAGCCGACGCTCGCGCTGCCTACGAACGGGCCCTCACGTTCACCCCACTCATCGTCAGCGTGCGTGACTCGCTGCTGCCGGCCTTGGTGGTGCCTCGTTAGGCGTTACGCGCGCCCGTGTTCCAGGACGGCGGCGCAGTGCTCGAGGTCATCCGGCAGATACAGGTGCATTCCGCATGGCACAAAGCCCGCCGCACGAAACAGCCGACGCCACCACGCAGCTGGTCGCATCTCGCGCCGTGAAAAATCGCCGGTCGCATTGTCCTCTGACGTGAATACTTCGAAATAGCACACCCCGCCCGCGCGCTCGCGAAGCGTCACCAGCCCTCGTCGCAACTCGTCAGGCGCCACGTACATCAACACGCCACAGCACATCACCAGGTCCACCTGACGCGGCAGCGTCAGGCCTTCCATGGCTCCGAACGTGCCCAGCTGGATGTTCCGCCGCTTTCCCCACCGCGCAACGGCGTACTCACTCGCATCCACACCCCAGTATTTCACCGCCGGGCGCAACTGCTGCAGCGGCGGCAGCCAATTCCCCTCGCCACAACCAACATCCAGCACGCGCCGCACCGGCCGCTCAAGCAGGTACTCGGTAGCATTCACGATGAAGCGCAGCTGCCGTGCGATGTCCTTGGCCGATTTCACCCGGTGCGTCGGGTGACGGTACCACTTGTCGAAGTACGCCTTGTCGTAGTGAGCCGGTGTGCGCATTCAGAACGGAAGGGAGATCAGCAGGTTGTTACGCACGTGAGGAAGTTCATCAATGCGGTAGTTCATGCGAAGCCCCACGCGCATGGTCGTGCGCAGCTGGATCGGCGACAGGTCTGTGGTGACTTCTCCTCCGAAGGACCGCAGGAGTAGGTGCACCGAATTGTCTCGCCTAGCCGCGTAGGCATAGTCATAGTACGCCGCACCCTGCACGCGCCGAAAATAAGCGAAGGGCCCGAGCGCAAAGTCCGGGTAGAACAGCGGAAAGGCGTACGTCACGCCAGCACGCTCGAAGCGCTCCGCCGTGAACGCATCGTACCCACGGGACACAGAATACAGCGAAGAGAAGAGGTAGTTGACGCGACGCTGCTCCTCTCGCTCTGCCTCAAGGACAATGCCGTGATGCCTAACGAACCCTGGGAGAAAGAGCGCCCCCTGCACCGACAGCTGATGCCCCTGGTAGTCTCCCTCAAAGGGCGTGTGGCGGTACACGACGGACGCAGAGGCACCACGCGGCAGGATGTCACGAGTCGCGCTCTCCACAAATCGGCTGCCGGCCAATGTATACGTCATTGGCACAAAGGATCCGTTGTTGTTCGAGAACCGGCTGTTGAAAGTCTTACCGTCAACCCACGTGTACCCCATGGACGCCGACGCCGAGAGTCGCTCGGTCGTTAGGCCACGAAGGTGCACATATGGCAGCCGTATCCCAACCTGCGCCGACCGCTCGGACCAATGATATCGGACGCGAGCCGTGTCCAGGTCGGTCACCGATGCCCGGGTACCGTACCGCAACGCGCCGTCCACGATCGGGAAGTGTGCACCGTAACTCGCCCCCAGCTCCAACGACCCCGTGTGTTCCGCCACGTTTGCAATCGCGCCCACCGACGTTGCGAAGGTGTTGAGGACGTTGCGCGATTGAAGCACCAGGCCCTGATTGTGCCCATCGCCGCTTGGGGCGAGCGAAAGTGAGTGAAAAGAGAGGACGCGCTCGAGGCCGCCGTACGGAACCACCTTCCATGCGGTCGGCGGCAGCGGTTCCTGGGCAGCCACTACGTCTTCCTGTTCCAGCAAGGGCGCGTAATACGCTACGTCTCGACGTGGAACCGACTCCACGGGCCGAAAGTTGCTGCTGTCGACGGACATCTCGCCAATGTCGTATCCGTCGGCTCCGTAGTCCTGAAACAGCAGGCGGCGTCCGTCGGCCGACACCGTCGCCCCACGCGCCGCATATCGACGACTCGTCACCTGAAAGCGCGCGCCCGACTTGAGGTTCGTGGCCTCAATGTTGTCGATACCCGATGACGGTGACCCATAGAATACCCAGTCGCCGCGCACGACGGGCCGCACGATGGCGTCCTGTCGGAATGGGATCACCGTGTCGGTCGCGGCGCCCTCGAGTGTCACGCGCACCAAGGCGTTTCCTCGGCCACGCTGTCGGTCCAACGCGACGACGTACAGGCTCGAACCATCGGGCGACCACGCCGGCGTTGTAAGAAAGTGATCGTCCGGATTGGGAAGGGATTGCAGCGTCGCCCCCGACTCGCTGTCAATAATGTCCAGGAACGTTGCGCCCGATTCCGTGAAGCGCACGGCAGCCACCTTGCGAGCATCAGGCGACAGCACCGCCGAGTAATGACGCCCGTTATGTGTCAAACGGTGCACCTGGCGGGTGCGAAGGTCCAGCACGCGCAGCGTGAGGTAACCTCGCTGCACAAACCGTGGGTCGACCTCCAGCTCCGACCACACCACCTTCTCCCCAACGACGTCGAACTGCTGCTCTCCACGAGTCGGGAACTGCCGGACCAGCGTCTCCTGCTTTCCATCCTTCAATCGAACCAGCGATGGCACCGAAGACATGTCCCAGTACTCGGCGATGATGCTGCCATCGGCCGCGTACTGCGGCAATCGCCATCCGTGGTAGTCGGCGTGCGGCGGCGATCGCGGCGTCATAGCGGTCGTGTCCAATCCCGCCACCTGCGCGCGCCACAGCAGGTCAAGCTCGTGAATCGCGTCGCGGTGAAGCTGCGTGAGAGACTTACCCGTCGCCTTCTTGAGCCCATGTGAAATCGCCAGCGGAGGGATCGGCCAGCGTGAGGCGCTGGCAATCGCCTTCCGCCAGGCGTCGGCGCCGTACACGCGCTTCACATGCGTCGTCAGCACGTATCCGAGTTGATACCAGTCGGGATAGAACGTGCGATACGAGCCATTCCATGCCGCATAGTAGGGATATCGCTCTCCATTCAGCCGCAACGTCCGAATGCGGTTGCCGAATGAAGGTTGTCGCCCTCTGCCAGCATTGCTGAGCGCTGTCTCCGTCCCCACGGCATCGCCTTCCCAGAACCACGCGGGAAAGTAGAGCGAACCCGCCACAAAGGCGGTCGTCCCCTGGCCAAAAGCGCGACTCAAGAGACCCACCCATCCGTCGCGCACCGCCCGCTCCTGCACGATGTGGCGCCCTTCGTGCACGGCCAGCAGGCTAAACCAATCCACCGGACCAAACTCGTCCAGGCCGCCCGGCGGCAATGCAAACCACTCCGATCGCCGCGGTGCCCACGACACAAGAGCGTTGGAGATCGCCGATTGGTTGTTGAGCACCACCGGAATGCGATCCGGCGCCCGGTTCAGCGTCTTGCCTAACGGCACATAAGCGCGCTCCAGCAGCGATGCCGCCCGTTGTGCCTCTGCCGCCATCGAATCCGGATAGATCACGTCGAAGTGGGGGGTTTCGATCTTCCACCAACGCAGTGAGGCGGGGTACTGCGCACCACTCAGACGTACCCACAACGGCGCTTGGCCACTCCCCACGGCCGGTCGGGTCACGAACAGCGCGATGCCCAGCAGCACGCGGGCCAACGAATGCCGCATTCCGCGACTCACGGCGTGCGCTCGCGTGCCAAGGCCCGTCCCGCGAGGAGATCGGTCACCCGCCCTCCATCGACGGCCAAACGCCCGTTCACCAAGACATAGTCGGCACCCACGGCCAGCCGCGTCGGTGCTTCATACGTCGATTGGTCTGAGAATTTCGCCGGGTCAAACACGAGAATGTCGGCGAATGCGCCTTCGGCCAGTATGCCGCGCTGCTTCAATCCGAAGACCTCCGCGGGCATCTGGCTGCTTCGATGCATGAACTCCGCCAGCGTCAACAGTCCGCGAGATCTCACATACTCCCGATACTTCTTCGGAAACGTGCCGTACTTCCGCGGATGTCCGTCAGATCCATCGGACCCCGTCATCGTAAAATCGGCGGTCATGAACCGCGCGATGTCTTCCGCATTCATGTTGAAGCTGGCAACCGACGCGTCGCCGCTCAGGATGATCTCGATCGCCGCATCCAACGGGCTCACCCCTCGCGCCGTCGCGATCTCATTCAAGCGCTTTCCCCCGTACCCACGAGCGTCGTGGTCCGTAATCAAGAGCGACGCCGCACCACCGCGGCGGCGCAGGTTTTCTGACATCTCGCTTGAGATTCTGGCCCGCGTCGCCCCGTCCGTCAGGCGCTTCCGCAGGGAGTCTCTGCCGCCAGCTTCCGCCCAACGCGGCAGCAGCGACGCACCGACGCTCGAGCCGCTGGCGTCGTACGGGTACTGATCTGCAGTCACACGTTGCCCAGCACTACGCGCTGCACGAACCATCGCAATCGCTGAGTCGCTCTTTCCCCACACATCAACGCCCAACGCTTTGATGTGCGAAATGTTCACCGGCGTGTTGGTCTCGCGTCCAATGCGGATGGCCTCACCAATGGCGCCGAGCAAGCCTATGGAGTACGAACTCTCATCGCGAAGGTGCGTGTCGTAGACGCCACCCATCGGCCCGACATCTCTCGCCACGGAGATCACCTCCTCCGTGCTCGCGTAACTCTGTGGCGCGTAGTACAAGCCCGCGCTCATCCCCACGGCACCATGCGCCATCGCCGCACGCACTATGTCGCGCATTTTCGCGGTTTGCTCAGGCGTCGCCGGCGCTGACGACATTCCCAGCAGCGCCTGGCGCACGCTGCCGAATCCGACGTACAGGGCCGCGTTCGTGCCAATGCCGGTACGCGTCCACTGCGCCAGACTCGCGCCGACATCGGTCGGCCCGCCACCGTCGTTTCCGGTCAGCACTGTGGTCACGCCCTGTGCGAGATACGCAGCATTGCGACGCCGCGCCGCGTCCGTGCTCGACAGGTCTTCGAACGTGTGCGTGTGCGGATCAATGAACCCAGGCGCGACGACCATTCCCTTCGCCTGCAGCGTGCGCTTGGCCGTCACGTGCGCCGCGGCGGCATCTCCGATAAACACGATGCGATCGCCCCTGACCAGCACATCCGCCGCGCGCTCCGGAGCCCCTGTTCCGTCAACGATGCGGCCACCCGTGATCAGGATGTCTCCGACCTGCTGCGCCTCGGCGCTGCCGAGCACTGTCGTCACGAATGCCGTGACAAGCAGAGCGTGGGTACCCCGGCGCACAGCATGCGCCCACCGTGTGCGATTCATGGTATTTGCCGTTGCGGACGACCAAACGTACCTCGATGGCGACCGACTTCCCATCCCATTCCCCGCGCGATGCGGCGACGTCGCCCCGCGTAAGGACACCGCACAAGGGAGTTGCCCTCCCGTGACCTTGGATTCATCGTAGCCTTCTATACTTCGCCCGCACTCGTCGCCGCCTCACGAGGGACTGTCCAGTGACCCACGCCATGCATTTCCGGTTCCGTGAACAGGGCCGATCCATCGGTCGCCACCTGCCCGACGCCGCCCTGATCATCGCCTGCTGTGTTGGCGCGTTAGGCGCGCAGGCGCCATCGCGGCCCATGACGTTTTTGGACACGCAGCTCATGCGGAGTGTGCAGGGGATCGACCTGAGCTCCGATGGCCGCTGGGCCCTCTATTCGCTGTCCACGCCCGATTGGAAAGAAGCCAAACGCTACACCGACGTCTACCTCGTCTCGCTCGAACGCGGCTTGCCGTCCACACGACAGCTCACATTCACCAAGGACAAGAATGAGAGCAATCCGAAATGGTCGAAGGACGGATCCTGGTTTGTCTTCTCGTCAAACCGCGATACGCCGAACGGCGGTACCACCATGCAGCTATATCGAATGCGTCCCGACGGCGGCGAAGCGCAAAAATTGACGGATGTGAAGGACGGAATCGGCACATACGCCTTCTCGCCAGATGGCCGCTGGCTGGTATACGCGGCCGGCAAACAGGATGAGCAACAACTGTGGGCCATCGATGCGTCGGGAGTCGATCCGGCCGCACCGGTGGCGCTGACCAAGCATGCGACTCCTATCGGCAGTTGGCAGTTTTCCAAAGACTCAAAACAGATCTTCTTCCTCTCACCAGACTCCGTCGACAAGGACAACAAGGAGCGCCTCGAGAAGAAGTTCGATGTGAAGGTTCGCAACCAGGACATCCCACTCGTTCATCTGTGGGTCGTATCGCTTGCTGACAAACAGGAGAAACGACTGACCTCCGGCGCCAGCTACAGCGTGGAAAGCTTCACGCTCTCGGACGACGGCGCCTGGGCCGGCTTTCGCGCGCTCCCCAACAACCGCTACGAGCGTACCATCACCGAGTCCAGTGACTACGGCGACCTCTTCCTCCTCAACATCGCCAGCGGCAACGTCGAACGGTTGACGAATAATGAAGTCATCGCCGAGAGCAACCTGAGCTTTGCGCCTGACGGTAAGACCATGGCCTTCTCGGCGTCGGACGACTTTGTGTACTTCCGCGCCAACCGCGTCTACACCCGGCCGATCGCCGCGTCTGGTGCGGCATGGACCAAACTCGGTGCCTCGTACGACGGAGACGTGAACATCGGTTGGTGGTCGGACGATTCCAAGGCGATCTACTTCGTGGACGGCGTTCGCGCGACCAACCAGCTGATGGCGCTGGACGTGGAGAAGAACGCGGTTCGACAGCTTACGGATGTGAAAGCCTCGTTGTTCGCGTCGAGGGATGAGCGGAGCGGTAAGATCCTCCTCAACTATTCGGACCCCCGCACCCCCGCCACGCCGTTCGTGCTCGCGTCGGTCGCCGACGCCGCCGAGCGGAGCAAATGGCAGCAGGTGGTCGAACCGAATCCGCAGGTTGCGCAGTTTGCGTTAGGCGACGAGGAGGAAATCAGCTGGAAGTCGAAAGACGGCAAGATGGTCGGTGGCATTCTCATCAAGCCGGTCGGCTATCAGCCCGGCAAGCGCTATCCGCTCATTGTGGCCATTCATGGTGGACCACAAAGTGCCGACGTCCTCAGCTTCAACGGCGGATACGGCGCGCAGACCTATGCGGGTGATGGATATGCCATCCTGCTGCCTAACTACCGCGGATCCACCAACTATGGCGAAAAGCACAAGTGGGAGATCGTCGGCAACTACTTCCAGAAGGGTTATGAGGACATCATGACCGGAGTCGACAAGCTCATCGCCGATGGGCTCGTCGACAGCACGAAGATGGGAGCGTTAGGCTGGAGCGCCGGCGGGCATTGGTCGAATTGGATCCTCACTCACACGGATCGGTTCAAGGCGATTTCCACCGGAGCCGGCACCACGAATTGGATTTCGATGTACGCCCAGAGCGACATGCAGTACGTTCGCATGCACTACCTCGGCGGAAAGCTCCCCTACGACGACTTCGAGGCGTATTGGAAGCAGTCGCCCATTCGGTACATCAAGAACGCCAAGACGCCGACCATGATCCACGTCGTCGACGGTGATCCGCGCGTCCCCAGGCCACAAAGCGAAGAGCTCCACATGGCCCTCAAGAAATTGGGCGTACCAACGGAGTTCTTCGTGTACCCCGGCGCCTCGCATGGCATTCCTGATCCGCGCAACCAATTGGTCAAATCGGTCGCCGAAAAGGCCTGGATGGATCATTGGATCCTCGGCAAGGGTGGCTTTCAGTGGCGGGACGTACTGAAGACGCTCGAGGAGAAGTCGGCGGCTACCACCACCTCGTCGGATTCGCGATAGTCGCTCGTCCTCGGCGGTCGTTAGGCGCGCCGAGGACCAGCCCCCAAGATGCCACGCCCTCTCATCGAATACCCGGGACGTTCGCCGCGAGCCCGCGTCATTGACGTACTGGCCATCGTCGTCTCGTTTGGAGTTCTCGCCGGCGCCGTGCATGGCCTCGAACTGCTGGTCAGCCGCTGGGTTCTGAATGAATTGGTCTGGGTCAGCCGCGACTTCGTCTGGATGGCGCCAACCGCCTACATGGCGTTGCTCCTGCCCGTGGCCTTGGCGGCGGGGGTTGTCAGCCTCATCACGCCCGCCAGCTGGGTGCCGCGAGCGACCGTCTTCCTTTGCAGCAGCTTTGCCATCTTCGGCGTGCTCCTGCCCTATTCGCAGATCGCCCGGATTGCGTCGCTGCTTCTGGCAGGTGGGGCGGCGTATCAAATTGCCCGGACGTACACCCTGCGCGCGGCATCACGCTACCGGCTGATCGCGGCTTGTGGAGCGGTCCTGGTCGGAGTATTGGCGCTCCTGTTGCCCAGGTTACGAGAATCGGCCGCCCGACAGGCATTGGCCTCCGCCACGTCAGCTGCAACGTCGCCGACCAACGTGCTGTTCATCATCCTGGACACGGTTCGCGCCGCCAGTATGAGCCTGTACGCACCGACGGACTCCACCACACCGCACCTCGAGCAGTGGTCAAAAGATGGCATCGTGTTCGATGCCGCCTACTCCGTCGCACCGTGGACGTTGCCGTCCCACGCCTCACTCTTCACGGGCCGTTACGCCGGCGAAACTCCCGCAGACTGGAAGACGCCCCTTGATCGCGCGGACTCCACCCTGGCCGAGCTGTTTCGAACTCGAGGCTACGCCACCGGGGCCTTCATGGCCAACATGCACTACACGGCGTGGGACTCCGGATTGGAGCGTGGGTTCATGACCTACGACGACTATCGCCGCTCCTGGTGGCAGTTGCTCCGCAGCACGGCATGGACGCAAACCGTCATGTTCGACGAGTTGCGCAGCGCACGCTCCGCATCAGCCGTCATTTCCTCCATCATCCACCCCAACCTCTCGATCGATCCAAAGCACACCTTCGATCGCAAGATCGGCAGTGAGGTCACCTCGCAGTTCCTTCATTGGCAGCGCGGGGTTGGCGATCGGCCCTTCTTTGCCGTGCTCAATTACTTCGACGCTCATCAACCCTACTACGCCCCGCGGCCGTTTCTGCATTTCCCCAAGACCGGAGGCACCGCGCGCTACAAAGGCGCTATCGCCTACCTGGACGCGAACATCGATTCCATTCTCGTGTCACTCCAGTCTCAGCACGTGCTCGACAAAACGCTTGTTATCGTGACCGCAGATCACGGCGAACTGTTCAATGAGCACGGACTGAGTGGTCACGCGCACGATCTATATCGGAACGTGCTGCACGTACCGCTGATGATGCGCCTTCCGACCGGTGTACCGGCCGGGGCGCGTATCACAACGCCTACGTCATTGCGAGACTTGGCTGCCACCATCGTGGACTTGGCAGGCATTAAGGACGCGCGTGTACCCGGACAATCGCTGCGCACCCTGTGGTTCGATACCCTTGCCCACGGTAGCCCGGCTTTGGCCGAAGTCAGTCAGGCGCCGAATGTCGACCCAACGTATCCGACGGCCAAGGGGCCCATGAAGAGCTTGATGGACGACACCACGCATTACATCCGGAACGGCGACGGTCATGAAGAGCTCTTTCAGTTCCGGACGGACACGAGCGAGTCGGTGAATCTGTCGGCGGATCGTTCAGATGTGGCGGCCCATTGGCGCCAGCGCGTGGATTCCATCCTTGCCGCTCGCTCGCCACGTCGGCGGTAAGCGCACGAGGCGGTCCCTCACGCCCCGTGCGCCGACCAACCGCGCGATCAGAATGGCGGGATCGTCAGCTCAAGTGCGTCGCCATGGCTCACCATGACCTCGTCCGACAATGTGTTGCCGCGGGCGCCGATCGGATGAATCACAAAGCGCAGTGAGTACAGTCCGCGGTCGAGATACTTCGGCAGCGTGAACTTCGACGTCGTGTTGCCGGTGGCAATCCCCAGCCGATACGTCGCTCCGTCCCGTACCGCGTAGACCACGGCATCCAGCCATGCTTGGTTGCGCACCTCCACGGTCGTGCTGGCGCTATCTCTCACCGCCGAGACAGTGTCCGCGCCAACGGTTGCCGCCTGCGCGGGCGACGCAACCGCCAAGAGGGCCAACGCACCAAGCATCATGAAAGCGGTTCGCATCCTATCCTCCTTGCTGAACGACTTTTCTCCCCAAAGGGTATCAGCTGCTACCCGCGATGCGTGGGAAGGTTCTCCTCCAAGACGTCATCGGAATCGCGCGGGCTCGAGAACGTGAGGTTTGGCGGAAAGACCGGTCCGGTCGACCCACCAGCAAGGTTGCCGGAGAGGCTATCCGTCAGTTCGAACGTGCGGATTCGCGGGCAGGGCATCAAACCACTGTTGGGAGATTTCGAGGTACGCGCGCACCCGCTCCAAGTCCCTAGCCTGCACGGCCGCACGAATAGCGCGCAGGCTGGATTCGACAGCCTCCAACGCGGACCCCAACCGGACCCGATTGTCATCCGCGATGGCTGTCCAAACATCCGGCGAACTACCGGCCAAGCGTGTCGCGTCGCGTCCCCCCGGTCCCAACTCACTTCGGTGAACACCCGCTTCGAACAACGCCGTCGCCAAGGCGCAGGAGACGAACTGGGGGAGATGACTCGACCACGCCAGCAGGCCATCGTGATCCTCTGGCGTCATGAATTCTGTTGTCGCGCCTAACGTCCGCCAGAACGACTCCGCAAGGACGATGGCGGGCCGGCGTGTCGTACTCGCGGCACACAGGAATACGCGAGCACCCGTGAATCGCCCGCTGCGGGAGGCTTGCCAACCACTCCGATGATCGCCGGTCAGAGGGTGCGTCCCCACAAACGTCTCTGCCAAACCCGCTCGCTCCGCAGCGCCCTGCACCGCCACCTTCGTACTCCCAACGTCCGTGATCAACAACGCCCGACGACAGGTCTTCTCGAAACGCTGGAAAACACTCGCGGCGGCCGTCACCGGAACGGCCAGCACCACAATCTGCGCCGGATCATTCGCATCATGATCGTCCAAGACGTCGCTCACCACGCCGGCCTCGCGCGCCGCCACCAGCGTCGGCTCGTCCAGGTCAAACCCCGACACACGAACGCCGCGGTCCGAGAGATCGCGTGCGAGCGAACCGCCAATCATTCCGAGACCAATGATGGCGACCCGTTCCACAGGACCACTCACGCGTCCTCCTCCCATTGCACTTGCCGTGAGAGTGCCACAATCCGCCAGAAGATCTCCCGGACGGGCTCGCTCGGCAGCGTCTGGGCGCGGGCCATCTCCCCGACCGCCCGAATGACTTCCGCTTCGCGTCCCGGATCGAGCACGGGAAGTCCTGCATCGCGCTTCAATTTCCCGATCTGTCGACCAATGACCACCCGACGTGCCAGCAGCTCGATGATCGCGCGATCGACCTCATGGATCTCAGCGCGACGTTCCGCCAGTTCGTTGTCTCGGCCCGCGTCTTCGCTCATGCCGCCTCCGGCGCCTGCTTCCCGGCAACGGTGTCGATCGGTCGCAGCTGGCGGCCGGCCGCGGTGGCAAAAGCGCCCAGTCGCTGCATCAGCGACCCAAAGGCGTCAGGAGACAACGATTGCTCCCCATCCGAACGCGCCGTGGCAGGATCCGGATGCACCTCAATCAGTAGCCCGTCGGCCCCCGCGGCGATGGCCGCAAAGCTGAGCGGCGCTACCAAGCTCGCCTCCCCACCGGCGTGGCTTGGATCCACGATCACGGGAAGATGCGTCTCGCGCTTGAGCACAGGAACCGCGGACACGTCCAGCGTGTTTCGTGTCGCGCGCTCAAAGGTCCGGATACCGCGTTCGCACAGCACGACATCACGATTGCCATTCGCCATCACGTACTCCGCAGCCATCAACAGCTCTTCGACAGTCGCGGACAATCCGCGTTTCAGCAGCACGGGACGCTGGATCCGCCCCAATTCCGCTAGCAGCGAAAAGTTCTGCATGTTTCTGGCACCCACCTGCAACATGTCCGCGTGCTCCGCGACCATGTCCACGTGGCGAGGATCGAGCACCTCCGTGACCACCGGAATCCCCGCCGCCAGACGCACCTCGGATAGGTAGCGCAGCGCCTCACGCCCCAATCCCTGAAAGCTGTATGGGGAACTGCGCGGCTTAAACGCGCCCCCTCGTAGCATGGTTGCACCGCGTGCGCGGACATCATGAGCCGTCTGGTGCAACATCTCTGAGCTCTCCACCGAACAGGGGCCGGCGACCACGACGACCTCGTCGGTGCCGAACGCGGCACGCGCGCCGTTGGTCGCCCCCACGCGAATCACGCTGCGCTCGATCACAAACTCGCGTGACGCAAGCTTGTATGGTTTGAGCACGGGTGTCACGGATTCCACGCCGGGCAACGAACGAAGGGGAATTCCCTCCAGTTGCCGTTCATCGCCAATGCAACCGATGATGGTGCGGCTCTGACCCCGCGACAGGTGCGTTCGCATCCCTGCGGCCTCAACCCGCTCGCGAATCCCGTCGACTTCAACATCGGTTACGCCCGATCTGGTCACGATAATCATGCGGTTCCCTGGTGTGGCACGGAGCGTGGATGAGGGCCAAAAAAAAACGGCCCGTTGATTCACGGACCGTGCGGTGTGCGCGAAACGAACTCGTTCTCTAAACCAGCGCGCAGCCCCTTTCACGGCCCAGAAAATGGGTCGGATAATAGCGGCAAAAGTAATAGCGGCTGGCGAGCATGGTGGGACGGTACCGATCCGCGGGGCGAGCTGTCAAGGGTCCGTCATTGAAGACAAGGGGCCGTGAATCGCGTTGGATTCACGGCCCCTTCTCAGAGGCGCCGGCCGGAATCGAACCGGCGAATAACGGTTTTGCAGACCGCTGCCTTACCACTTGGCTACGGCGCCGACGTTGGGAACATAGAGCCCCTCACTCGTGCGCTCAAGCATGCGCGCAGTGCATTTTGGTCACGCGTATCCCCCGCGCATACGGTCGCTTGTGTGCAAACACAGGCGCGCACCGTGCCGACGATCGAGCAAACCCATTGCAAGGCAGTCACAACATGACAGATGCCGCCGAACTCGTTTCTCTGGACGACATCCGTGAGGCCCGCGAACGGGTCATGCCGCGCCTGCACCGAACGCCATTGGCGACCAGCCGAACACTCGGAACGCGTACGAAGACCAAGGCCTGGTTGAAGCTCGAGCTGTTCCAGAAGACCGGATCGTTCAAGCCGCGCGGCGTCCTCAACACCCTGTCTCAACTCTCGCCGCACGAACGACAGCGCGGCGTCATTTCGATTTCTGCCGGCAACCATGCCCAAGCCCTTGCCTGGGGTGCCTCATCCATGGGCGTGCAATGCACCATGGTCATGCCCGCGACCGCGGTGCGCACCAAGATTGAGGCCACACGAGAGTATGGGGCAGAGGTCATCCTCACCACGGAGGATCTGCTCGCCACCTGCCTTCAGGTGCAACGCGAACGATCCCTGACACTTGTTCATCCCTTCGACGATCTCCGTGTTATTGCCGGAGCCGGCACGGTGGGACTGGAAGTGATGGAAGACTTGAGCGAGGTCGATGCCGTCATCGTCGGCTGCGGTGGCGGCGGCCTGCTCGCAGGCGTTGCCGCGGCGGTCAAGCAACGCAATCCGTTGACCAAGGTCATTGGCGTGGAACCGCGCGGCGCCAACGGCATGATCCAGAGCCTCGCAAAGGGAGAGGCCGTGCGCCTGACGACGCTCTCCACGATTGCCGACGGTCTCGCGGCTCCATTCGCCGGAGTTCGCAATTTGGCGCACGTCCAAGCCTTCGTCGACGAAATGGTCGAAGTCGAGGACGATGAAATCGTCGATGCCATGCGTTTCTTGATGCAACGAGCAAAAGTCGTCGCTGAGCCCGCGGGCGCCGCCGCAACGGCCGCCCTACTATCGGGCAAGGTCACCCTCCGGCCGGACTCCGTGGTCGCCGTGATCGTCTCAGGAGGGAATGTCGACCTCGACCGGCTGCGTTCCCTGCTCGCGCCGTCCGCCTAACGGGTTGTGTCCGGCGTCGACGGGTGTTTCTTCCACCAACCACTCTCCCACCGGGCGCTCGTTCCCCTAACGTCGATGTGCGCAAAGGGACCGCTCGGCCCCATGGCCGTGTAGGTACCCAATCCGCCGATGAGCGTCGGAAAACGTGCTTCCACTCGGGCGACCGCCGCACTCACCGGCGCTACGTCCGTCAGGTCAACCCGCCCGTCGCGGTTTAAGTCGTCCATCCGACCATCCCCGTTTGCATCAATAAGAATGTCCGACGCATCTCCGTACTGGTGTCGGCTGGCACGGGCCATCCCTTCTCCCACGCCGCGATCGTTGTAGTACGGCGCACGGAATCCTGAGAGCACCGATGCACGACTGGCCGGGTAGCCATGCGCGCTCAGGTCCTGCAAGACGAGTTCAAGCTTGTCGATCAAGCGCGGCTGCAGCACCACGTATTTTGGCCATACGTCGGCCTGATCATGCGTCAGAAAATCACCGAGCACAAAATGCTCGGAGAGCGCAACGTCCACGTTGGACGGTGTGACTTCGACAAATCCGTCCGGATTGTAGTAGTTCTTGGCCATCATCCAGCGTTCGGCGGGCCAGCGCCCCAGACGATACCCACGAAGGCTCTCACCCCGTTTCTCGCCAAACGGTCGAAGCACAATGAGTGAGAAAGGCAAACCGTTAGGCAACTGCACCCGGTGAATGGCTGGCGTGTGGATGGCCATCTCGCCGTAGTGGCTAAGAAATCCGGGCAACCCCAGCGCCTGAGCACTCGTCAATGTCATGAAGCGCAGTGCCCCGCTAATGCCCCGCGCCGAATCCGGCAGCGCGAATACCGGCGCCATCGCCGCGCTGTCCGACAACCGTGCCGCATCAGCCAACCCCTGCGTCGTCGAAGCAACCGGCGTCCCGCCCGGAAGCTCGCGAAGCGAGCCAAGCATCTTGGTGCCGGCGACCACAAGAGCCACCAAGAGCACGCCTTGCACAGCGCGCTTCACGGCGTGCATGTACGGTCGCGGGGCGACCGCTGAAAGCCTCGCATCGCTTCCCTTCGTCACGGTGTGTGCTTGTTCCTCCAGATTCGCGGCGTGCAGGCCGCCTCATACCCTATCGAACTCGACAGGTCCCCCAACGGTGCCACCCCTTTCTGAGACCTCCGTCCCGTGAAAACGGCCACTCTCATCGGCGTCCCGTACGACGCCAAATCCTCGTTCGCCCGCGGTCCCGCGCTGGCCCCGGCGGCCATTCGACACGCCCTCCATTCGCCGGCCGGAAATGCCTATTCCGAGTTCCTGGATAACGTGCTCAGTCCCGAGCTCCTCCGCGATGCCGGAGACGTAAAAGTCGAGTCCGATGACTATCCCATGGAAGGCGTGCGCCTAGCAGTGCATCAGGCCTTGGGCAGTGCGTCCGTGCCTGTGGTTCTGGGCGGAGACCACTCGATAACCTACGCGGTAGTACGCGCTGTCCACGAACGGGTCGGCACCTTCTCGATCCTGCACTTTGATGCCCATAACGACCTGTATCACGAGTTCGAGGGCGATGCGCTTTCGCACGCCTGCCCTTTCGCGCGAATCATGGAGGGAGGGCACGCCCGGCAACTGACTCAGGTCGGTATCCGCTGTCCAAGCCCGCATCAGGCGGAGCAGGCCCAGAAATTCAGCGTCACGGTAATCGACATGCGCGCCTGGAGCCGCGGGGTTCGCCCGGTCATTGAGGGACCCTGCTACCTATCGATCGACCTCGACGTGCTAGATCCTGCTTTTGCCCCCGGTCTTTCGCATCGTGAGCCAGGGGGACTGTCGACTCGTGAACTGCTCACGGTGATTCAGGAACTCCCCAACCCGTTGGTGGGAGTCGACATAGTGGAGCTGAATCCGGCGCGCGACGTAGACGGGATTACGGCGGGAACCGCGGCAAAGATCCTACGCGAGGTGGTCTCGCGAATCCTTAGGGGCGATGAAGGCGACCGCTGAGCTGAGTTTTTTGCGTTTTTCGCACACGAGAGTGGTTTTTTTGTAGAAATCTGACTACTTTCATGCCTAGTGCTTGTCGTTTGTTGTCATTGTAGCAGAATTTTGACGACACTCGCACTTGATGGCACGGTCGTTGCCATCGCTAGCCACAACGCAAAAGCACCTGCCTCACTTCCCGGGACAGCCCCAATACGAATGGCGCTGTTCTCAATCTCCTTTTTGCCACTGCCACCGCCCCATGTCCACGACCTTTAACGCACGAAAGGCCGCGTTGCAGACGATCGCCTCGCGCAATGCCAAACCCAGCTCCCATAGCGGGAACGGCCAGGGGGAAGGCATCTCCGAATACTTCGGCATCAACACGTTTGGCGTTAGGCAGATGCGTTCCAAGCTCCCGAAAGACGCGTACGCCAAGCTGGTCAGCGCCATTCGCCATGGCAAAAAGCTCGATGTCGACATCGCTCCGACGGTGGCCCAAGCTATTAAGGAATGGGCGATCGGTCGTGGCGCAACGCACTTCACTCACTGGTTTCTCCCACAGACCGGACTCACGGCCGAAAAGCACGATGCGTTCTTGGCCTTCGATGAGAACAAGCAGGCCATCGAACAGTTCTCCGGAGCACAGCTCATTCAGTCCGAGCCGGACGCCTCCTCGTTCCCTTCAGGCGGACTGCGTGCGACCTGGGAAGCGCGCGGGTACACGGCGTGGAATCCTGCCTCGCCGGTATTCATCGTCGAGTCAGGCAACGTGCGCACCCTGTGCATCCCTTCGGTCTTCATCGGCTACAACGGCGAAGCACTGGACGAGATGACCCCGCTCTTGCGGTCTTCAGACGTTCTCTCCGCTCGGGCGACCGAATTGTTGGAGCTGATCGGCGACAAGGGGGTCATGCGCGTGCACACGACCCTCGGACCTGAGCAGGAGTACTTCCTGGTCGACCGCGGCCAGTTTGCCCTGCGCCCAGACCTCGTCATGGCCGGCCGTACCCTTATTGGGGCGCCGCCTCCGCGCGGTCAGCAGCTGGAAGATCACTACTTCGGTGGCATTCCCGAGCGCATCCAGGCCTGCATCGCCGAGGTCGAGCATGAGCTGTACAAACTCGGCGTGCCGATCGTCACGCGGCATAACGAAGTTGCGCCTTCTCAGTTTGAGATGGCGCCGTTCTTCGAAGAAACCGACATCGCGGTCGACCACAACCAACTGGTGATGGCCGTACTGCGCCGTGTCGCGCTGCGCCACGGTCTGCAGGCGCTGTTGCACGAAAAGCCGTTCGCCGGTGTGAACGGCTCCGGTAAGCACTGCAACTGGTCCATGGCCATCACCGCCGACAATGCCTTAGATGGCGTGAACCTGTTGAAGCCCGGTAAGACACCGCATCAGAATGTCCGTTTCCTGATTTTCCTTGCCGCCGTGTTACGCGCCGTGCACAAGCACGCGGGCGTTCTGCGTGCCGGCATTGGCACGTCTGGCAACGAACATCGCCTCGGCGCCAACGAAGCTCCGCCCGCGATCATCTCCGTGTTCATGGGCTCCATGCTCACGCGACTGATCGAGGAAATGGCCGCCGGACGTCAGGGCCGTGGCGATGCCGGTGAACAGCTTATCGGCCTCGGCGTTGCCAAACTCCCCGAAATCGAGAAGGACAATACTGATCGCAATCGTACGTCGCCGTTCGCCTTCACTGGTGCCAAGTTCGAGTTTCGCGCGGTCGGCAGCTCACAGTCGATCGCTTGGCCCATCACGTTGCTGAACGCCGCCGTTGCTGAGGCGCTCTCGGACCTCACGGATCAGGTCCGCGCTGAACTCAAGAAGACGAAGAAGGTTGATGACGCTGTGCTCAAGATCGTCCGTAAGGCCTTCCGCGAGACCGCGTCCGTTCGCTTCGAGGGCAACAACTACTCCGACGCCTGGGTGAAGGAAGCGGCCAAGCGGGGGTTGTTGAACCTGCGTCGCACGCCCGAGGCGCTGGCCCAGCTTATGACACCCGCCGCCAACAAGCTGCTGGTGGGACTTGGCATCCTGACAAAGCCGGAACTCGAGTCGCGGTACCACATTCGACTCGAGCGCTACATCAAGGACATGCTCATTGAGATGCACACGCTCAAGGAAGTGGTCGACACGCTGGTCCTGCCCGCGGCGTTCTCCTACCTGCACACACTCACGTCAAGCGCTGCCGATGCCAAGGCAGCTGGCGTAAAGGTGATTCCGCAGGTGGACGCGGCCAATGAATTGGGCGCGCACGTCAAGGCGCTGCGTACCAGTCGCGAGGCCATGGTGAAGGTGCTGGAAAAGGCCGAGCATATGCACGAGGCGCCAGAGAAGGCAGCGAAGCTGCTGACGTCCGAGGGCGCGGATACCATGGCGGCGGTCCGCGCGGGTGCCGACGCGATCGAGTTGCTGATCTCCGACGATGCGTGGCCGTTGCCCAAGTATCGTGAGATGCTGTTCCCGGTTTGATCAACGCCTCAGGAACACAGCCCGGTGCGCAGGTCGCGTACCGGGCTTTTTTTCTTGGTTACAGGATGCGCCGAAGGGTTTCACCGCTCACGTTCGCACCACACAAGACGATTGCCGTGACGCCGTGACAGTGCGGCGCCAGTCGCCGGTACGCCGCAACAGCCACCCCTGCCGCGCCCTCCACCAGTACATGTTCAACCGTTAGGCAATGTCGCATGGCGTCGGCAATGTCGTCCTCGGACACGGTCACCCATTCGTCGACCAGCCGCTGGCAGATCGGAAAGGTGATGCTGCCAGCTTCAATTCCACCGGCCGTACCGTCGGAAAGTGTCGGCAGTGAGGGCAGGTCCAGGATAGTGCCAGCTGCAACGGATTTCGCCATGACGGCAGAGTGCTCGGGAAGGCATCCAACCACTCGAACGCTCGGCATGTATGACTTCAGGTCAATCGCCATGCCACCGATCAGTCCCCCGCCCCCAACCGCGACAAAGACGGTGTCGATGCTTGGGAGCTGTCGTCGAAGCTCACTCCCCAACGTTCCCTGACCCGCCAGAACGTCGGGATCATTGTATGGCGATACGTACACGCAGCCACGCGCCTGTGCGACCGCGCGCGCCTCGAGTTCCGTGTCCAATCCGTCCGTGCCGAACAGGGTCACCGTCGCTCCCAGGCGGCGGATCGCGTTCACTTTTGGCTTGGCCGCGTGTTCCGGTACAAAGACCTCGGCGGTGATGCCCAACGCCTCCGCGGCCCACGCCACCGCCGCGCCGTGGTTACCCGAGGACGCGGCGATCACGCCGCGCTCGCGCTCTTCGTCTGAGAGACGAAGCAGTCGATTGAACGCCCCCCGCAGCTTGAACGAACCGCTGTGCTGAATATTCTCCAGCTTGAGGTAGACTTCCCCGTGTCCGTCCTCCAGGGCCCGTGAGCGTTCGACGGGCGTTTCGCGCACGTACGGTCGAATGCGCGAGTCCGCAGCCTCGATCTGGTTCCGCAGCTGAGTATCCGTGACGGTAAGCGGCATGCGACTCAGTACTTGAGCAAGTAGTTCTCCAACTCCCACTGCGTGACTTGCGTGATGTAGTCGTGCCACTCCTGTCGCTTGGCATGCAGGAAGTTCTTGGCCACGTGGTCGCCTAACGCCTCCAGAATCACATCGTCTTTTTCCAACTCGTCGCACGCTTCGTTCAGGTCTTTCGGAAGGTCGTCGATGCGCAATCGTCGCTTCTCTCGGAACGACATCTCGAAGATGTTGGTGTCGACCGGCTCGCGATGGTCCGCCTGGGTC
Source organism: Gemmatimonadaceae bacterium (assembly GCA_046327745.1). GTDB lineage: Bacteria > Gemmatimonadota > Gemmatimonadetes > Gemmatimonadales > Gemmatimonadaceae > JABAQJ01. The sequence goes on from JAXLXV010000018.1 coordinate 78,380, forward strand.
GCAATGCCATCCAAGCCCGACGCCAGCATCACCGCGAGCGCAAGGTATGGATTCGCCGAGGGATCCGGCATTCGCACCTCCACGCGCGTGCCGGTCCCGCGGCGAGCAGGCACGCGAATGAGCGGCGAGCGGTTCCGCATGGACCACGCGACATTCACCGGCGCCTCATAGCCCGGCACCAGTCGCTTGTACGAATTGACCAAAGGGTTGGTAATCGCACAAAAGCCGCGCGCGTGCTTCAGCAGCCCGCCGATATAGTGCAGGGCGACGGACGACAGTTCCCACGGCGCGCTGGCATCCCAGAAGGAGTTTTCCTTGCCGCGAAACAACGACTGGTGGGTGTGCATGCCGCTGCCGTTCTGCCCGAAAATCGGCTTCGGCATGAACGACGCCGTCAGCCCAAACTGTTGCGCGACGTACTTCACGACGAATCGGAACGTCGTGATGTTGTCAGCCGTCGTTAGGGCGTCCGCATAACGAAAGTCGATCTCATGCTGGCCATGGGCAACCTCGTGGTGGGCCGCCTCCACCTCAAACCCCATTTGCTCTAACGCGCCGACGATCGCACGTCGCGCATCTTCGCCCAAGTCCGCCGGCGCCAAATCGAAATATCCGCCAACGTCATGCGTCGCGGTCGCCGCTTCTCCTCGCTCACCCAACTTGAACATGAAGAACTCGGCTTCCATCCCGGCATTCATGGTGAAGCCCATCTCGGCCGCGCGGCCAATCTGGCGTTTCAAAATGCGGCGGGGATCCCCTTCGAACGGCGCGCCATCCGGGGTACTGATGTCACACAACAGGCGCGCAACACGCTGCTCTGGATCACCCCACGGAAGCACCCGAAACGTCGTCAGGTCAGGTGACAGGAGCATGTCCGACTCTTCAATCCGCACAAACCCTTGAATCGAGGAGCCGTCGAAGAGAATGTCGCCGGCGAGCGCCTTCTCGAACTGTGAGCGCGGAATCTCGACATTCTTGTTGACGCCCAGGATGTCGGTGAACTGCAGCCGCAAAAAGCGCACGTTGTGCTTCGCGGCGTACTGCAGGACGTCGGACGTGGTTGCGCCCGTAAAATCGTGAGGCATGGCGATCAAGGCGGGTTTCGTGACATCGTGATGCGCGCCACCGCGCGACATTCCGACCCCGGGAAGGTTAGCCCGCGGCCTTCCACCCCTCAATGAGCGAGAGCGTCGGCGACTCGCGTCGCTAGCCCGCATCAACTGCTGCTCTTACCTTCTTCCTTCATGTCCTCCACTTCCAAGCCGACGGTGCCCTGCCCCGCGTGCGGCGCCAATACGTCGGGCAAGTTCTGCGGCGAGTGCGGAGCCCCAGTGCGCGGCGCCCTATGCTCGGCCTGCCGAGCGCCGCTCACTCCCGGCGCCGCCTTTTGCCACCGGTGCGGCGTCGCGGTTGGTGCAGCTGGCCCCTCCCGTTCAGCCGCAGGGCCGACAGCGTCTGGCCAGCCTTCTGGAGCAAAGCGCACAAGCTTTGTTCCTTGGAGCATTGCGGCCCTTGCCTTTATCGCCGTCGTCGCGATCCTTGCCGGCCAACGGTTCGGATCCGACAGCAGCAGCGCCCCACAGCCCGGAGATGCGCCACCCATGTCGCTGGGCGCAGGTGGTCAGGGCGTCGTGCGTGCTCCTGACATCTCCTCGCTGTCGCCACGTGAACGCGCGGACCGGTTATATGACCGCATGATGCGCTTAGCGTCGGAGAACAAGAACGACAGCGTGCAGTTCTTCGCTCCCATGGCCCTTTCCGCGTACGAAAACCTCGGCCCGCTCGACACCGATCTCCATTATGACTTCGGCCGGATCGCCGAGATTTCTGGAAACTTGGACGTGGCCCAAGCGCAGGCTGACTCAATTCTGCGACAGAACCCTACACACTTGCTGGGGCTCATCCTCGCCAGCCGCGTGGCTACCTTGCGCGGCAATGCAGGTCGGAGCGCCACGCTGCTGAAGCAGCTGCTACAGGCTGAACCCGCAGAGACCAAGAAAGGTCTCGACGAGTATACGCGCCATCGAGGTGACATCGACGTGGCCCTGTCCGAGGCCCGCGCGCGCAAATAGCGAGTCTGGCGGCGCATGGTAGTCGATGCCGCCAGCTTGCCACTCGCTTCACAACATTCCATTCCGCACACGTACATGCCGACCATCACGGTCTGTCATAGCCCCGACTCCGACGATGCCTTCATGTTCTACGCCCTGGCATCGGGGAAGGTCGACACCGACGGGATCACCTACGTTCACGAGCTCCGTGACATCGAAACGCTGAATCAGCGCGCCCTGAAAGGCGAGTTGGAGGTGACCGCCGTTTCGATTCACGCGTACGCATACCTGAGTGATCGCTACGCACTGCTGCCGCACGGCGCGTCCATGGGCGATCGCTATGGCCCGCGATTAGTCGCTCGCTCGCCCATTACACGAAGCGACGTGGCCGGAAAGCGCATTGCCATCCCCGGCCTCCTGACCAGCGCCTATTTGGCACTCAGGCTATTCGAACCCAATTTCGAAGCGGTGGTCACGCCATTCGACCAGATCGAGCAGGCGGTCATGGATGGATCTGTTGACCTTGGACTGCTCATCCACGAGGGACAGCTCACCTACGGCGACAATGGACTGTCCCTCGTCGCCGACATGGGCGAGTGGTGGTATTCAGAGACTGGTCTGCCGCTGCCGTTGGGAGGGAACGTCGTTCGCAAGGATCTAGGCGATGCGATGATTCGGAAGATTTCGCGCCACTTACGAAGCAGTATAAAGCATGCATTAGATCACCGCGGAGCGGCGCTCGATCATGCCATGCAGTTCGCGCGTGGACTCGAGCGCGAGAAGGCCGACACCTTCGTCGGTATGTACGTCAACGACTGGACGCTGGACTATGGCGCAAAGGGACGAGAAAGCGTCCGCAAGTTCCTTGATCGCGGCGTAAAAGCCGGAATCATCAACAGACCGGTTGTGGTCGAATTCGTTGAAGACTAGTGACAACCGCGATTGCCGGCGGACGGTTGGGCAGTTTCTTTCCGCCGCGGACGTGCGTGGGTAGCGTCCTGCGCTTCGGTGTGGTGGTGCATAGCGAGTGGTGAACATGTCCGAGCTTGAGAGCGACGCTTCCGTTCTTCACCAGATGATCGGTGATCCCCAGCGCAAACGACTGCTGGTGGTCGACGACGAAGAGTCGATGCGAGTGGCCATCAGCCGCTTTCTCCGTTCTCGGGGCTACGAGGTGGAGACCGCTTCATCCGCCACTGAAGCGCTGGCGCGACTTCAGGCAGCGCGGTTCGCCGGTATGATCTGCGACATCCGTATGCCAGGTATGTCCGGCGTCGAGCTGCTCCCTCGCGCGCTCGCGGTCGATCCTGACCTCGCCGTCATGATGCTGACCGCGGTCAACGACAGTCAAACCGCGGCGCAGTCTCTCTCCAAGGGCGCCGGTGAGTACCTCATAAAACCCGTCGAACTGGGCGAGCTCCACATCGCGTTGGAGCGCGTCCTGAATCGCCGCTTCATTGCCATGGAACGCCGCAATGTCGAACGCCTCATTGCGGATGAAGTGGATCGGCGCGCCGTTTCGTTGGAGCATGACCGCGAGGAGCTGTACGCGCGATCGGTTGCCTCCCTTGCCCTGGCGATCTCACTCTCAGAGTCAAAGGACCACTACTTCGCCGGCACATCCGCTCGCGTCACCGCGCTGAGCCAGGCGATCGCCGAAGTCCTTCAACTCAATTCCGACACGCGAGAGGATGTCGGTACCGCCGCTCGACTACATGACGTCGGCAGGCTCGCCCTACCGGATGCGATCCTCCACAAAGTGGCGCCCCTGACGCCAGAAGAAGTTCTTCAGGTGCGAGACCACGTGCGCCTTGGTGTTGAGGTGCTGTCACCACTGCTATTCCGTGGACTGGTCCTCGAATTCGTGCACGACCATCACGAACGGTGGGATGGATCGGGGTACCCCAGCCGCCGCGCCGGCGAGCGCATCTCCGTTGGCGGACGCATACTCGCGGCCGCCGACGCGTTCGTTGCCCTCACGTCACGGCTAGCGTACCGCGCAGCAATTTCCCCCGACGATGCAATCGCTCGCATGGCGTCGGAGGTTGGCCTGCAATTCGAGCCAGCGGTGTTTCGGGCCTTAGAGAGCGTCGTGCGAGAGCAGCGGGTGCTTGGCCTAACGGCTGATTGACCTGCACGGCGCCGCTTCCCCCCTTGGCGCCGTCCAGACGCTTGACGGACACGCGCGACCGTTGTACTAGGGAGTCTGGATTCTGCGCGTGTCTGCTTCGACGCAGTCAGACGGCGCCAGCGACGTGAGGACACCCACGGTTCGTCGCGCAGTCCACACGCTTTTCAATGTGCTCACCCTTGTAAGGAGGCCACATGCCGCGGGACGCGGAGTGGGATGACAAGCTGCATTTTTCCGATCGCGACGATGATGTAGAAGACGTCGGCTATGGCGGTGGGTCATCGTCGTATGACGATGATGACGACGATGAAGGCGGGTGGGGATCCACCAAACACCAAGAAGATCTCTGGGACGAACCGGAAGACGCGGCCCTGGAAGATGACGAGGAAGCGCCCGACGCTGACGAGGACGACGGTGAGGAGGAGGAAGAGGTAGTCTTCCCACCACCGAGCGTTCGTCGCGTTGCACCGCCACCCCAGCCGCCCGCTGCGGCCCCAGCCGCTCCCAAGGCGGCGCCCGCGCCAAAAGCCGCGGCAAAGCCCCCAGCAGCTCCGGCAAAGGCACCCGCTAAGGCGGCGGCGCCTCCAAAGCAGGTAAAAAAGGAACCCGCCAAGAAGGTGGCCGCCAAGAAAGCCGCGCCAAAGAAGAAGGCCGTAGTCAAGAAAGCTGCACCTAAGAAGGTCGCCAAGAAGCCAACGGCGCCGAAAAAGGCCGCAAAAAAGGCGGCTCCGGCAAAGAAGGCGAAACCCAAGAAGAAGTAGGATCCTTCTTGGCCAAACAGGGCGAGGCGCGACTGGCGCCTCGCCCTTTTTTGTCGGTGCGGCTGGCGCTCTCCATCACTGTCGCCATAATGTTGGCACCATGGCCGAGTCTCCCCTCACGCTCCTTCGGGCACACGCACGTCACGCTCCGTGGAATGCCCGGGGACTCGCAAGCCATGTGGCCGCGCTGGTAGACGTGGCCGGCGTGAAGCCAACAAACGCCAGTGCTCGAGCAGCGCCGAGCGCGCGCGCGGTTCGCTTTTACGTAGCGAACAAGTTGCTCGATCGCCCCGAGGGCTTGGGCACCGCCGCCACCTACAATTACCGACACTTCCTTCAGCTGCTGGCCATCAAGATTCGCCAGCGTGAAGGTCAGACGCTGGACGTCATTCAGAAGGAAATGCGGGAGGTCACCGGCGACGCGCTGGAGCGGCGCGTCGCTCAGGCCCTTGCCCCCGTGCTGCTCACAGGCGCGCCGGCGACCGCCGCCCGTGACGATGTGAGCGCAAGTAGCTGGAGACGCATTCCGGTGACCGAAGGCATCGAGTTGCACGTGCGGGACGACTCGCCAGCAGCAACGGAGTCCGTCACGATGGCCTTACGCGAAGCCTTGCGAACCACCTTAGGAAGATCGGAACTGCGATGAGCGCCGCACGGAGTTCCACAGGTCGGGTCGTCGTCGTGACCGGTGTCGGCCACCCGGGTCAGGCCGGTGAGGCGGTCGCCAGCGCGTTGGGAGACGCCGGCTATCATGTGGTCGTGATTGATCGTCAGCTGCAAACGTCCGAAGAGCGGGCCCGGGACTTGGTCGCCAAGGGCGTCGCGGCCACGCCGTTCGCGTGCGATCTCGCTGACGCCGCGGCACTCGAGGCTATCCGGCCAGCCGTCGCCGCCCTGGCTCCAAACGGACTCCACGCCCTCGTCCACATGGCCGGCGGTTTCGGCAGGAGTGGTCCCGTGGCCGAGAGCGATCCGGAGGTCTGGCAGCGACAGATCGCCATTAATGCCACCACGGCGTATCTCACCTCGCGCACCTTCCTTCCCCTGCTCCGCCAAGCCAAGGGGAGCATCGTGTACTTTGCCTCCGCTGCGGCATTGCCTGGCGCAAGCGTCGCGAACCTGTCGGCCTATGCCGTCGCCAAGACGGGAGTGGTCACGATCATGCGTGCCGTCGCATCCGAGGAGCGGACCTCAGGTGTTCGCGCCAATGCCTTGGCCCCGACCGCGATTCGTACAGCCGCCAACATGGCGACAATGGGTGACGACACCGCGTATGTAGAACGCGAAACGATTGCCCGCTGGGTGTTGTTCCTGACGGATGAGGCCAGCGGGCCAATCTCCGGTCAGGTCATCAAGCTCGGCTAGCATGCAAGACCCGAAACGGCGACCGACTCCGGCCGGTGTGCCTAACGCGCCTACCCGCCGCTATGCGCCGCGAGCGGTGGCCCTCGACCGCGCGCTCGAGGGATTGCCTTTGTTCCGCCTCAGCGATTCGACGGACGAGAGCGCCGTGCTCTATGCCCCGCAATCCGGGGGACGCTGGCGGGTGCTGCCCAGCCCGGGTGATCGCCTGCCCGGCACGTTCGATCAAGATGTGTATGTCGAACTCTGTCGGCGGTACACCGACGAGGGAGCCCCAAGTGACGGAGCAATCAGCTTTACGCTTCACGCCTTTCTCCGCTCCATCGGGCGGCGTGCTGATGGCCGGACGTATGAACAAATGCGCGCGGCCCTCACACGCCTCGAGCGCACGAGCTTGGAGTCACTCGGTGCGTATTGGAACGCAAGCAATGGGTCACCCGTGGACGGACGCTTCACTGTACTGTCCGCCGTCACCATCGACCGGCGCCGCAACGTGGACCGGGATCAGCTCGCGCTGTTTGCTGCATTCACGGCTTCCGAACCCGGCGATGCCCGGGTAGTCCTTTCCCCTCAGCTTCGCGCCAACATTGCCGCGGGACATGTGACGTTGCTCTCGGCTCAGCACTATCTGGCGCTTTCCTCTCCAGTTGCACGCAGACTGTACCGTCTGCTGGAGGTCGCCCGTGCTGAGGGAACCGTGACTTGGCGCGTACCGCTCGAGCAGCTGGCGGAGCTGATACCGCTCGCTCAACGCTATCCGTCACATCTTCAGCGCGTGCTTCAGCCGGCCCATGAGATGCTGTTGACGGCCGGTATTCTTCGCGACGTCACCGTGCAGCAGATCCGTCGGCAATGGCACGTGGACTACGTGCTCGCCCTCCGTTCACCCTGAGATTGGGGCCGATCGTCACCAGTCGAGCGTGCCTTATCTTGAAAGCCGCCTTCGATGCAGCCAGAGGGTGTCACATAGTTCGGGTGTCCGTATCTTATTCCGAATGCAGGACAACGGTCGTTCGGTGACGAGCGTACCTACTTCCACGTCCGTTTTCTGTGGCTGGAGTGATTCGCCGGAACACCGCTAGCCTGCGTTGGTAGTGCAAGTCCTGTCCCTTCCTCGTCCGAGAGAATCATGCGTCGTACTCGCATAGCGGCCCTAGTTGGCGTTGTTGCCATACCCCTGACGGTCGGGGCCTTCGCGCTTCAGGAGCATTCGTCGCGCGAGGGCGGCAGGCTCTTCGGTCAGGTCTTGGACCTCGTATCGAGTCGCTTTGTAGACTCGGTGGACGCCAACGACCTGTACGAGAAGGCGGCCCGAGGTCTGGTCAACCAACTTCAGGATCCGTACTCCGAACTGATGTCCCCCAAGCAACTCCAAGGCTTCAACACGAATACCGCCGGTAGATACGGCGGAATCGGAATGAGGATCGAGGAGCAAGCGACAAAAGGCGTCACAATCGTGCAGGTGTTCCATAACACCCCCGCCGAGCGCGCAGGCATCCGAGAAGGCGATCTGATCGTCGGCATCGATACTATGTCCACGCGGGGCTGGACGTCTCGGAAAGTCGCGGACTCGCTTACCGGCGCACCGGGCACGAAAGTCACCGTGTCTTTCTCGCGACCGGGCGTTCCCGATCCCTTCAAGGCGACGTTTGTGCGCGCGATTATCCGTGTGCCCGCCGTTCCGTATGCCATCCAGTTCGATGGGAAGATCGGCTATGTCCCCGTGACCGGCTTCAACGAAACGTCTACGCAAGAGGTCGCTGCCGCTGTCCGTCGGCTACAATCCGAAGGCGCGAAGGGGCTCGTACTCGATTTGAGAAGCAATCCCGGCGGCTTCCTGGAGCAGGCTCTCCAGATGAGCAACTTGTTCCTACCGGAAGGCGCGGAGATCGCGTCCGTACGCGGCCGCAACGTGGATCCGCAGACGTACACTGCTCAAGAGAAGCCCATAGCGCCTTCCATCCCGATGGTCATCCTCACGGACCAATACACGGCGTCGGCTTCGGAAATCGTCGCGGGTGCCCTTCAGGATCACGACCGCGCCGTCATCATGGGCACGACATCGTTCGGCAAGGGACTCGTGCAGACCCTGTTTAACCTCGACGGTGGCTATGCGCTCAAGATGACCACCGGCAAGTGGTACACGCCGAATGGCCGGTCCATCCAGAAGGAGCGGAAGCTCAACGCCGATGGCCAATTTGTTGAAGTTCACCCCGATTCGCTGGAGTCAGACTCCGCCCGTAAGGCGCGCCCTGCCTTCAAATCGGATGGCGGACGAACCGTGTACGGCGGCGGAGCGATCACCCCCGACCTGATCGTCCAGGCCGATACGTTCAGCACGGCCGAACAAGATTTCCGGAAGGCCACCGCAGCCAAGGGCCCCGATATTTACGTCGCCCTGTACGACTACGCGTTTGAGCTGAGCAAGCAGGTGCGACCGGACTTCACCGTCTCGCCGGCCTGGCGCGAGGAACTCTTCCAGCGACTCAAGAAGAAAGGCATCGAAATCGATCGCAAGCAGTACGACGGCGCTGCCCACTACGTCGATCGACTCCTCGAAAACCGCGTGGCGCGGCTCGCGTTCGGAGACTCCACCGCAAAGCGTCGCGAGCTGGACGACGATTCACAGCTGCGGCGAGCCCTTGATCTGCTCCGGAAGGGCCAAAACCAGAAGGAGCTCTTTGCCCTCGTCGCCACAGCCGCTCGCCATTAGATTCGTCGGCATGCGACGTCCCCATTTGATCGCCGCCACGCTCCTCGTGGCGGCGCTTTCGTGTCGGCACACCGCGCCGGCGACTTTCCTTGCGGCTGAAACAGGAGAGACGCACCTCGGGCGCATTCGGCAATTGACCAACGGCGGCGAGAACGCTGAAGCCTACTTCAGTCGAGATGGTCAGTGGCTCACGTTCCAGTCTACCCGTGATGGACGCGCGTGCGACCAGCAGTACGTCATGCGCATCGACGGCACGGGACTGCAGCGTGTCTCCAACGGACAGGGAAAGACCACCTGTGGCTGGTTCCTTCCCGACGGCAAGCGGCTCTTCTTTGGGTCTTCCCATGCCCATGATTCCACCTGCCCTCCTCGCCCCGATCCCTCGGCTGGCTACGTCTGGCCGCTCGATCGCTACGACATCTACACGGTGAACCGCGACGGCACTGATCTGCGTCGCCTAACGAATTACAATGCGTATACGGCCGAGGGCGTACTATCGCCTGATGGCAAGAGGATCGTTTTCACGTCCCTCAAAGACGGCGACCTCGACATCTACACCATGAATGTGGATGGCACGGACGTGCGACAACTGACGCACACGCCCGGCTACGACGGTGGTCCTTGGTGGTCGCCTGACGGCACACGCATCGTCTACCGCGCGCATCACCCGGCCGACTCAGCGCAGCTGGCGGATTATCGACAGCTGTTGAGTAGGAACCTCGTGCGACCAAGTCGCGTCGAACTTTTCGTGATGAATGCTGATGGTTCCGATCAACATCAGGTGACTAGTCTTGGCGGCGCGAACTTCGGTCCTTCGTGGAGCCCGGACGGAAAGCGCATCATTTTCGCCTCGAATTACCAGAATCCTCGGGGCGGCAACTTCGATCTGTACATGGTGGACTCGCATGCGGACCGCGCCGGCCCCACACAGGTTGAACAGATCACCCGATCACCGGTGTTCGATGGCTTCCCGATGTTCTCGCCCGACGGAAAGCACCTCGTGTGGGCGTCAAATCGGCACGACGTGAAGCCGACGGAAACGAACCTGTTCATCGCGGACTGGAAGCCCTAGAGGATTCACGCCGAATACTCTGCTCATCGCTTCGCCTGGGAGAGAATTCCATGTTCGTGGTGCCAGCCGTCGTTGCGATTCTGATCGTTGCGTTTCTGAGCCGATCAGTAAAAGTCATCGGGCAAGCCGAAGTCATGGTGGTCGAGCGCCTCGGGCGATTTCATCGCGTCGCTCGGTCCGGTCTGAACCTCCTGATTCCAATCGTGGAGCGGCCTCGTCACCTGGAGGTGCGCTACTCGGAAGCCGCGCCAGGAGGCACGATGCGCATCATGGCATCGTCCACACCGCGAATTGATCTGCGGGAACAGGTGCTGAATTTCCCCAGTCAACCGGTGATTACCAAGGACAACGTCACGATCGACATCGACGCCGTCTTGTACTATCGGATTGTTGATCCGCAGAAGGCGACTTACGCCGTCCAGAATCTGCCATACGCGCTGGAAACACTGACGCGCACGACGCTTCGCAACATCGTCGGGGAAATGGAGCTCGACCACACCCTCGCGTCGCGGGACGAAATCAATAGACGCATGCGAGAGGTGATCGAGGAGGTGTCCATCAACTGGGGATGCGACGTTACGCGCGTTGAACTGCAGGCGATCGAGCCGCCAAGAGACATCCAGCAGTCCATGGAGCTTCAGATGCGTGCCGAGCGCGAGCGAAGAGCTACCGTGACGCAGGCTGAAGCCGGCAAGCGCGCCGCGATTCTCGAATCCGAGGGGCTCCGCGAATCGCAAGTTCGTAAGGCTGAGGGTGAAAAGGAGGCAGCCATTCTGCGTGCCGAAGGGTTGGCACAGGCTCGTCTGGCGATGGCTCAGGCTGAGGCCGAGGCAATCCAGCGCATCGCCGCGGCGCTGCCCTCCGGCCAGGTGGCTACCTATTTGCTCGGGCTCAAATATCTGGAGGCACTGCCAGGGCTCACCCAGGGGAAGGGAACCACGATCTTCCTTCCCGCCGAGGCGGCCGGAGTCATGGGTGCCCTTGGCGGCATCCGAGAGCTCTTAAACAAGGCAAGTTCCGACGCGCCACCGGTGCCTGCCCCTCGTCTTGCTCCACCCGCTTCGGATGGGCGGTAAGGATCGGATTTGGCGCGTCGCCCGATCTCCCTAGAGCGCGCGGACCGGATCGCGCGGGCTCGACACTGTCCGCAGTGCCTCGAGTACTCGTTCAAGAAGTTGGTTGTGCGCTCCGCGCCAACCTCCGAACGGAAGGAGCTAGGGGCGTTTTGGGTTGTGAGCCGAACTTGCGGCGTCTGCGGGCTTGAGCAAGAGCTTGCCCTCGATGCGGATGGAGAACTCGTCTACGAGTCCTAAGCGTCTGCATCAGAACGCCTCTGGGGAACTCCGTCCGACCGCGCAGATATCAACATCGCAAAAGGGACGCGCGTTCTCGTAGGCTTTCCTCGCCACCGAACTTTTCGCCTGATGGACCGCTGAAGGAGCGGACGCCGCCTTTACTGTTCGTCCGAGTCTTGCTCCTCTCACGGCGCCGAGAACGCTGCAGAAACCGGCGGAACTTGGAGCCGGTTCTTTAGACGGTTACCTTTCCTTGAGGTGCGCTACAACGATTGGCGTACGAAACGCTGCAGCTAAGGAGGCTGAATGCGCAAACCACGTCCAGCGACGTACAATCCCGCTCAGGCACTGCACCTTATAGCGAGTGACCGAAGCGGCGAGCCCCTGAGCTGTCCCTCTTGTTCCGGCAATATCGAGCGCTTCCCAGCGCGCGTGCCGCCTCCACCGCACTCCCACGTGACGCTCAAGTGCACGTCCTGCGGTCGAGTCGCTCGCTATATCGCCGGTGCCGCTTAGAAAAACAGGTATTTACTATCAAGCTTAACGCACTTATTTACCTCATTACCGCGTCTTCGAGGTTCCGCTTGGGGCCATACTCGACGCGCTTTTCACCTCCCGGTACTCTCCGATGTGCGGGGAACTCCACCGGGTCGCAACACCGCTAGCCCCAGCAGGGGGAAAGAGGAACATCGGCATGGCACGCATCTCCGGAACTGTGAAGTGGTTTAATGACGCCAAGGGCTTTGGCTTTATTTCCCGCGAGGGGGGCCCGGACGTGTTCGTCCACTTCAGTGCAATCCAGACTCCTGGATTCAAGACCCTTGCGGAGGGTGATCGCGTGGAGTTCGAAATCGTGCAGGGTCAGAAGGGCCCGCAGGCGTCGGACGTCATCAAGGTCTGATCACCATCGGAGCATTGACCCGAAGGTAAGGCGCCCCGGCAGTTAGCCGGGGCGCTTTCTTTCGTACAGTCTTGCATGTATCCCCTAAGCAGCCAGCTTGATGGTTACTATGGGAAGCTCCTGCCCATTTTCGCTGAAGGTCGCGAAGGTAACCTGACTGAGCTGTAGTAACCCGCGGCAGACCTGATCGTCACCAGCACGTATGGTCGAATTCGGCCGATTCATCCCTCCAGCGGATCTATCGAGAGGCTCGGTGTCTGAGATCAAGCCAGTCCGCGTGCTTTATGAGCGACCCCTTCCCGGGGGAGGCTACGTCCAAGTTGAGGAAGATGCCTCAGCTCAGGCCGTCCATCGCGGGCACGTGGCCGTCGAGCGACGCTCGGACCCGGATCGAAGAGAAGGGCACGAGCCGCCGATCATCGCCAGTGCCGAAGGCGCCTCGGCGCAAAGCGTCGTTCGTCAACTCTTGGAGATCGCGACCGACAACGTGGCCATTGCTCGCGAGCTTCTCCGTCGCCACATGGGCGGGCGCGCTCGCTTCTAGGGTCGTTGTTGCCCCACAGAAAAGGGCGCCACGAGTAACGGGGCGCCCTTTGCATTTCCAGTCAACAGAACCGCCGCTTAGTACGCTGAGACTCGCTCGAGTGGGAGTTCGATCTGCGACCCGCCCGAACGCTCGGCCGGAGACGGTGCCGTACGCCTAGTCGCGGTATCGCTGCAAGCGCCAAGCAGGTGCGCGGTTTGGTGATACAGGTGCATGGTCTGCAGCGGAGCGGCATATCCACGGGCGTTCCCGCTCGCAATGCCACGCGCTTCATCACGGACCGCACGGGGAAGTGCTTGCGCTAGCGGATGCGCGAGCAGCCGCCGAACAGTTTCCAAATCACGGGCGCTCAGCGCACCGCACAACGACTCGAGAAAGGCCAACACACGCACCCCGCTTTGTGTGTTATTTACACTTTGCAACTAATACTCTCGACGGTCAAGTCAGCCGCCCGTAACGGACCCTTTACAGGGCGTGGGATTCTACCCCGTCCTACCCTAGGAGATCGAACCGTACCGGCCGCCGTCCGTTCTTCCGGCGCCGTGGCGCGTATCGAAACAGTTGGGCTGGACGCCCCCGTCCTTCGCTGCGCCATTCATCGGTTGGTACTACGAGGTACGAGGCCTGAAGCGCGCGACGAAAACTTGCCTTGTGCAATCTTCGTCCCAGCAACAGCTCGTATGCCTGCTGCAGTTCGCCAAGTGTGAACTGTTCGGGGAGCAGGCGAAACGCGACCGGTGCGTGATCCATGCGATGACGGATCGATGACAGACCACTGTCGAGTATGGCGCGTTGGCGAGCGAGCAGAGTTGGCAACTGGCCGACGGGTATCCACGAATGTTTGTCTGTGACCTTTGACTCTCCGCCATCAGCCATCAGAGCGACAAAAGCGACTGACAACACACTAGAGGCAGGGTGTTTGTGTCCGTCGGCGAACGCACCCACCTGATCGATCCACGCCGCCCTGGTTCGTGACGCCGTCCGCACGATGCGCTGAGCAGCATCTTCCAGGCGCTCGCCGCCTGCTGTCACGTCCCACGGCAACTCCCAGTGTGCTCGAGCTCCACTCGAGCTAGAGTGCCTCATCAAGACAGCGAGCTGGCGACCCTGTGGCTTTACGATGATGACGTCAACCGTGAAGCCTGACCCGCGTGATGTCGATCTCTCTGGAGCGGGGGCGGGCCGTGAACGCATGCGGGCGAATTAGTAGCGCACTGAAACTAATGTCAAGCCCTCACACGCTACGCATCACGACGCAGATTTATCGCGGCCCCGCGCGCCCGTCAATCCGGGCGCGTTGTCGTATTCTGTGACAGTGCCGGCCGTTGCACGCCACTACCGTAGGGAAGGAGTGGAGGAATCGAGATCGGCAGTTTGCCCGTGATGGGCCGTCGTCCCACCAGCGCGCGGGCGGCCGCACGTTGAGAGGCAGCACCCCCTCCCCACGCAACCATATACGTCGGCACCGAGGGGACTTGTTGCAGCAGATAGGGTGTGCCAAATGAAATCAGCACCACGCTCTTCCCGCGCGCCACCACGCTGTTCACAAAGTCGGCAAACGCACTCGGAGCAGCCGCCGTGGCAGACTCCGAATTGATATTGAGGTAGTTGCAGATGACGACGAGGTCTGCACCGTCAATAGCGCGATCCGCTGCTTCGGTTCTCGGCGCGTCTTCGTCCGCATTCATCCACACGTGCGCCACTTGGGGGACCGAACGTCGAACTTCCGCCAGGAAGCTCGTGCCCGCGCCAAGGTCTGCACGCCGTGCATATGTGACGACCGCCAGCTTCGGTGCGCGCCCCGCTGTGCCCGATATGGGCACACTACTCGTAGCGTCGCGGGCAAGGACAATCGACCGCTCGGCAACCTCCTCTGCGAGACGCTGGTGAGAGGAATCACCGACGATCGCGCGAACCCGCTCCAGGGAAACCTGCCGATCGCTGTTCAAGTGAAAACGAACCTTGAGCGCCAAAACGCGCCGGACCGACGCGTTCAGCTGAGCCTCCGAATAACGCCCTTCACTAACTCCGCTCACCACGGCGTCAATCGTGGCGGACACGTCGGAGGGCATGAGAAGCACGTCGTTGCCGGCGGCAATGGCTCGCTTTGCGGCTTCAGCTGCACCGTATGTATCCACGACGCCCTTCATGTCCATGGCATCAGTGACCAAGAGTCCTTGAAAGCCTAGTGACTTTCGGAGCAGGTCGGTCATTACACGGGGAGAAAGCGTCGCCGGCACCCCGCTCGAGTCCAAGGCGGGAAGAAAACCGTGGAAGGTCATGATCGCCCCAACGCCTGCCCCGATGGCGGCCCGGAATGGCACCAGCTCCAACGAATCAAGCCGCTCACGGCTGGCACGCACAACGCTCAGGGCCAGATGCGAGTTCGTCTCCGTGTCACCGTGTCCAGGAAAGTGCTTCCCCGTGGCCAGTACGCCGCCGTCCTGCAAGCCGCGGATGTTCGCGGCGCCCAACATAGCCGTTAGCCTCGCGTCTTCGGAAAACGCGCGCGCCCCAATTACGGGATTTGCTGGATTGTTGTTCACATCCAGCACGGGATTGAAAGCGATGTGAATTCCGAGAGCTCGCGCCTCTTGCGCGGTGGCACGGCCAAACGCGTACGCCAGGGCAGAGTCGCGTGTCGCTCCCAAGGCCATTTGAAGGGGGAAGGTCGTCGCGCCACCCAAGTCGATGGCATTCGGTAGGAAGTACCCGCCGCGTGCCCTGAATCCGACTCCGGTCTCCATGTCTGCACTGATCAACAGCGGGAGCTGGCTCTGTCGCTGCAGCGCGTTCGCCTTGGCCGCGATATCCAGAGGTGAACCAACAGACATTATGAAACCACCGACGTGCTGCTCGCGCACCAATCGCGTTATCCGGGTCCACTCAGCGCTCCCTTCGGCAACGTAGTCGCCGAGGATCCACGGCCATACCAACTGCGCGGCACGATCCCGAATGGTCATGGAGGCCAACACGGAGTCTGCCCATCGACCACTCGACGCCGACGAGGCCACATTTGGTGTTGTGACCACGTGCGTCCCGGGAGCCTGACAACCCATCATCGCAACGACGATCGCGGAGAGGCACAAGCTCCGCCGCCGGGTCGCCGTTGCCGTCCGGCCGATCGCGCCCGAACTCACTACCACGCGATCGTCCCCTTCTTTGACGTGTCTACGTCTTCACTCGCGCCGGACTTGAAGAGAAACGCCTGCATGTTCTTCGTCAGGAACTGGCGAGCCTGGGGATCCATCACATTCAGGCCGTAATGATTGATGAGCATGGTTTGCTGCTTGAGCCAATCACTCCAGCACGGTTGACAGATCTCGTTTACGACTCGAGCACCAATCGGACCGGGGAAGGGG
Source organism: Gemmatimonadaceae bacterium (assembly GCA_046327745.1). Lineage (GTDB taxonomy): Bacteria > Gemmatimonadota > Gemmatimonadetes > Gemmatimonadales > Gemmatimonadaceae > JABAQJ01. The sequence continues at coordinate 94,572 of JAXLXV010000018.1, forward strand.
GGGCGTTCAAACGCCGGGCGCGTCGCGCCACAGCGAGAGCAGGTGATGTCAGGCATGATGTGCCTCAAGAAAAACGGCGACGCCCCCGACTCCGGGAGCGTCGCCGTTGAAGCTTTCTACGTTAGGCGTCGCTGCGCGCGTATTGCACCTTGGCCAAACCAAAGAGCGAGAGCAGGCGAATATAGATCCATCCGATGTCGAACTCGAACCAACGATGCTGGAACTTCGCCGAATGCGGATCCGCATGGTGGTTGTTGTGCAACTCCTCGCCGCCAAGCCAAATCGCCAACGGGACGATATTGCGACTCTCGTCCTTCACTTCGTGATTCCGGTAGCCCCAGGCGTGACCTACGCCGTTGATGATGCCGGCAGCCCAGAACGGGATCCAAGCCATTTGAACTGCCCACACGAGTCCGCCGACGAAGAACCCGAACAGATAGACATCTGCGACCAGCATGATCACAATCCCAAGCCAGTTGAAGCGACTCAGGAGCAGGCGCTCAAGCAAGTCGTTAGGCGTTCCGCGGCCATACTTTTCCAGAACTCCGGGCTGTCGCACGGCGCGTCGATAGTAGAAGGCGCCCTTGAGCACGATGTTCCGCAACCCCTCCACCAACGGCGAGTGCGGGTCACCTTCGCGATCCGCGAAGGCGTGGTGCTTTCTATGACACGCCACCCATTCCTTGGTGATGATCGCGGTCGTAAGCCAAAGCCACAGCCTCATTGGGAGCGCGGCCAAGGCGTGGATCCGGACGGCCCGATGAGTCTGCGCCCTGTGCAAGAACAGGGTCACGCAGACATTCGTGATATGACCCGCTATCACGACGAAGAGGATTGGCTTCCACCAAGCCGTTCCCCAGCTACCAAACTCCGGCATGAAATTCGTCTCCGCGCATGTGAGTCCGGCCCGATCCCATCCCAATCCCCTGCCACTCAGTCTTGCCACCAAACAAAGGTTGACCGTGCAGCCAGATAATGTAGCCCTCCGTGGGAGATCGTCCAACTGCCATGGCCAATTGCACGGGACGGCACACCTCGACCCTCTCAGCAAGGAGTTAACCTCCGTACTGCCTTAATGATGGGCACTAGCGAGAGTCAGCTGACGAACTCAAGTTCTGCCCCTTCCAGCGTCGAGACTCAGGGGCATGATAGACCGAACACAGCCACCCCAACGTCGGAACGGCATTCGGACCCTTTGCTGCCACCGGCTCCTTTTTGGAGTCGTGCGGGCGGCGGCGGCTCTCGGCCTGTCGCTTTCTACCGCCCAGGCTCAGGGTCTCCGTTCCGCCACGGCCTCCGTCTCGCTGGTCGTCATAAAACCCGCGGCCGACGAGTCCGGAGTCCGAACACGGGACGGGTCGATCGCAATCCCGTCAGAATGGGCAAGCGCTGATGAGATCACGGTGGAATCGGACGTGACGCTCAGCGAGACACCGGAAAACCGGGGTTTCCGGCTCTTTGTCCGCGACGCGACGCATCGGCTCGTTGAGCTGCGGGTCGGCGCTCAAGTACGCATCGCAACGGCTTCGTCCAAGGCTCAGGTGCGTCTGCTACTTGGAGCTGACGAACAGGCGCGCTCGGCCCCCCTCGTCCGCGCCGTTGCGCGTTGGCGAGACACGGAACGACGGGAGGTTCGCTTGCTGCCGGTCGCGGTCGGCGCGCCTTAACGAGCTGGGGCTCGACGGACCACGACCACTACCGGCGTCGCGCGCGCATCGGTCGCCGGCGTCACCTTGGTTGGCGCCGTGACGACCTCGAAGGTCCCAGGGATTAGAAAGTCGTCAGGCACAACGCGAAACGTCAGTGCGCGAGAGGTGCTGCGCCGCGCGAAGAACTGGCCCCGTGAATCGGTATACACCGTTTCACCGCCGATCTCGAGCGCGGCCCCCTCAATAGCCTGCTGCTGCTCATCGACGACACGGCCGAGCACAACGTACCGGTCGATGCGTCCGCCACTGGCGACCATCGACGAACCGAGCCCTGCGAGCCCGCGATACAGGAACGTGCTCCCCGACGCGGCATAGTTGACGCGTCCATCGGGGGTCACGAACGATCCAACGCTCAATTGGTATGCGCCGATCTGGCCACGCGCGTTCAGGCCGAGCGAGTGCACGAAGGGGTTCGCCGTCCGATAGGGCGTGTGCACGATCTGATAGTCGATACTCAGCGAATTCAAGCCGGAGCTCACGCCTCCGCCAAACGACACAGACGTTCTTCCATTCTCGTGCGTAATCATCTGCAGGAGGTTGAATTGCGGCGACACCGCCTCTCGCAGGTACAGAATCGGTGTGGTCGAACGTGCCTCTACCGGCTCCCACACACGCAACAAATACAGATCCGTCTGCAACCAACGGTTGACGTTGTGAGACGCGCTGGCAAAGGACGACACATTCCGAACATGTTGAGCGTTCGCGTCGAACACTCCGCCGCTGAGCGTGATGAAGTCGCTGCGCCAGTTGGCCGAGATCTGATTCAGCGACGCGCGGCTCGCGATTGTTGTACCTGACGAGTCTTGCCGGAAGTGTTGTCGGCCGAACGATAGCGTGGCACTCGGCGACAGTCGAACCGTCGTGAGCACGTTCTCCCGCTCAACTTCGCTCTGATACGGCATCGGAACATCCGCTCGACGGTATCCGCTCCCTGACAGGACGTATTGCCCTTTCACATCCACGCGCGAGCTCCGCGAGTCGACCGATACGGCGCCGTACGGCGCGTTATTGCCCACACCGACGGTCGCACTCGTGCTGAGGGCGGATCTTGGACGCCAGGTGGCGCCGGTGAAGAGTGATTGTCGAGTGGTGAGCAGCGCGTCGCCGAAGAAGGACAGCGTTCGGCTGTAGTTGTGCTCCGCATGTACGTATCCGAGGGCGTGCTCGGCCCGGCTGGCGGAGAAGAACGGCGCTGCCAATGCGCTCGCGCTCGCGCCCGCGAACACTCGCAGGGTGGTGCGTCCACGCAGCCCTTGAAGGCCGACGCCTTGAACCAATACCGCGCTGCCCGCACCAAACTCGTCGCTCGGGAGATCGATACTCAAGAGGTCGTTGCCGACTCGAAGTGTGTCGTGCCCAATGAGATGCCGACTCGTGGCCGTGAGGCGCAACCCATCGAGGTACCCCACGCCGATGCTGGCCTCGTAGCCGTTCCCCCAGATGTTCACGGCACCGCCATAGCCCGCGAATAGTGACGAGCCACCGCCCTGAATCTGGAACACCTGCGCGCGCGCAATCGCCGGTGCGATGCTCAGCCAGGCGATGCATGCCAGCCTAACAACACGGCCCATGCCATCCATGGTCAGTACGCCACCGCACGAATGTTCAGCGTACCTGCGTAGGTTCCGTTGGGGAGGCTCGGTATGCCCCTCAAATCAAGTTGCAGATCCAGATTGTCCGTGCGCTGGCCAATGACATTGAACGGCCACAGGACCACCTGTCGAAACAGGTGCAGACTTCCGCCTGGCGTGCCAACGCCGCCAACCGGGTTTTGCGAGAAAGCTGTGAACGCGGTCGGCCGACCCGTGGTCACGCGCCCGAGCATACGCGACGAGGGAAGGGTATTCGAACCGTTTACCAGCGCGGCGGTAGGGGTCGTGAAATACGCCACCAGATCAATCGTGGAGATCAGGTTCGAGAGATTCCACGAGGTATTGATCTGCACCGGCGTGGGGAACGCATTCACGCGATTGTCGAGGAGCGAGGCGATGGTCTGCGTGCCGCCCGAGCTGATAAGGACCGTGAGCGTGGCGGCAACACCTGCATCCGCGGCGACCTGCGGCGTGGACCAGAGAGAGGAGACGGACGCCGTGATCGGTGCGGTCGTCGTAATTGAGCCTACCTGCGCGAAGGCCGCCCGCGTCAAACTGACGCTGGCGGCGAGGAAGGCGACGATGACCGACCACTGTTTCATGGTCCGCGCGGTGGGCTCCATGGAGGTCGCGGCGATCGACGCAGCGTCATATCGCGATCGCCCGCACGTTGACGGTGCCCGTCCACACGCCGGCATTGATCGGCGCCTGCCCGGTCAGGTCGAGTTGCAGCTCCAGATCGAGCGTGCGGCTCGCCTTCTGATTGGCGGCGGTGATCGGAATGCGAAACAGACGCAGCGTAGCACCGTTCACACCGACGCCGCGCGTGGAGTTCTGTGTGAACGCCGTCCATGTGGTGGGCTGCCAGGTGGTGATCGGTGTCGTCAACACGCGACCCTTCATGCGCGCGGTGGAAAGCACACTGGTGCCATTGACGAGCGCTTGCGCAGGATTCGTGAAGTAGGCGACCAGACGCACGGTCGGGACACCGCCCGGAAGGTCCCACGATGTTTGAATTCGAACTGGCGTCGGGAAATTGTTGGCGGTGTTGTCGACGATGCTCGTCAGCGTTTGCGATGAACCGCTGACCACGGAGACGGAAATCGAAGATCCCTTGGTCGCCGCGATCGACACCGTGCGGACTACCGAAAGAAGACCGGGTTGTGCTTCGATTCGACCAACCGGCAGCACCAACGCGAGAACGAAGGCCAGCGCGCGCCATAGGGGAGTCGAGGTCGTCATCGTGCGTTCCCGTCATTCGTCAGCAAGGGAACTACCGGTCGCCTGACTTTCGCCGTTCTTCGACGGTGAAATTGGCAAAGCGCAGGAACAAGTGCTCGGGAGCCGCATCGGCCGTCCAGGGGATTTCGACTCGGCGGCGGCTTTGCGGAAACAGCGGGAAGCCCCCGCCTGGCGTCGCGGTGTGCCCGTCGCCTGCTACCTCAGACATCAGCACTCGCCCCAGCGCGTCAGAGGTGTTCTCCAGCTCAACGATCGCCCGCTTCGCCGTGGAATCGAATGCAAAGCTCCGGACGGCGACGTCGGTCCGACGAAGCGGTTGCTTTTGAAGAAGGTAGATCACGTGCGGAAGTTCGATGCGGACATTCAATCCGTTCGACGTGCGGGCACCTGACATCGCGCTGATCACCTGGAACCAGGCTGGCAGTTGTGAAGCCGATGCTTCGTAGAAGACGGTGTAGCTCTGCAGCGGTGGGATCTTGAAGCTCATGGCCGACAGCTTCAGGTGAACGCGTGCCGTGTCGAACGGTTCGTCGAACAATTCACCCGTTGCATCCACCCGAAACCCGCGTGGTTCAAGGACCACGGTCATCGGAAAAACGGTTTCGTTGACCAGCTCGAACTTTCCCCGCGCAACTTCTGGATATTCGACCACCGCTGGACGCACCGTTTGGGCGTCCAGCGGCACCGCGGCCAGCAACGCCAGGATCCAAAGTCCCGTTTTGCGCATGGGCGGTTTCCGTCGATTGGGCGAAGGCTACTGGGTAACGGCGCGCAGGTTCAGCGTGCCGGCGTACGTACCGGCGGTCGCCGTCTGGCCCGTCAGGTCAATCTGGAGGTCGAGATTGTCCGTGCGCGATGACTTCTTGTTCACACCGGTGATGGCCGTGGTGAACAGCAGGAGCGAACCGCCAGCCTGACCAGCGCCGCCGACGGCGTTCTGGGTGAAAGCTGTGAAGGCCACTGGCGTGCCCGTCGACATCTTGCCCTTCATGAGGCTGGACGTGATGAAGTCCGTGCCGTTAGCCAACGCCTGCGCGGGATTGGAGAAGTAGCCCACCAAGCTGACAGACGCAGCTGACGGGTTGATGTCCCACGCCGTCGTGATGTTCACGGGCGTCGAGAAATTGTTGGCGACGTTGTCCGTCAGGTTCGCCATCGTCTGCGTGCCGCCCGAATTCACGGTCACGGTGAGGGACGTCGGCTTCGTCGCGTTGATCGTAACCGTGGCGATATTCGACAGGAGGCCGGCCTGAGCCTGCGCAGTACCGGCAAAGGCGGCGACAGCAATAAGTCCATTACGGAGCGTGCGGAACGAGAGCATGAGCGGATCCTCGATCGGTTAGGTGACTTTTCGGGCCGCTCGTCGCGCCTGCCCCAACGGCTTCCGCGAACGTCCTTCGACGGCCTCTTCCATTGTCTTGCGCTGCCACGAGGACGAACGATCCATGCCACCGTCACCCTTCTCGACTGTGTCAAGAGTGTTGACAGTTCGGAAATGCTGCCCGCGTCCGCGCGGACAAATCCTGTCGCGTTGCTCGTGTTGAACTCTCCCGCGTCGTCCGCGCGCTCCGAGAACTGCCACGTTTCTGGTCAGTCCTCGCCAGGACGCCGCCAGAAGTCAGCGCGAATCAATGCTTTAGTTGTTAGGCCGAGCGGCCGAAACTAGGACGATTGCACGTGAGCGCTCCGCTTTGGAGCCCGCGTCGAGGCAATGCCACTGCCTCGTCAGCGCCTAAAAATCGGGGGGCTCTCGGGTCGTCGCTATCGTCAGGACTGACGGAGAAGTGCGCTCGCGCGCTTGCGCTTGGCCGCCAACCAGACTGGCAATTCGCGATAGTTCACCGCGTTTCCGGTCGCTGAAGTCCGAGTGCCCGGCTAGTACGCGACGAGCGTGGGGTCGACGTCGATTCGCCACCGTTCAATCCCGCCCGCAAGGTTGGACACGTTGCCAAATCCCGCTTGAACCAGCCTTTCAGCCGCTCGCTGACTGCGCTGACCGTGATGACAGTAGATGACGACTTCGCGATCGGAGCGCAGAGTGGAGATCAAATCCTCAAAGGTTCCTAGGGGAATGAGGCGGGCTCCTTCAATACGAGCGATTCCTGATTCCCAAGGCTCTCGAACGTCAATGAGATCGATGTCGTCTCCCCGCTCGCGCTTCTCATGCACCGCGCGCGGCTCCAGTTGCCGAACACCATTGATGACCATCGGAGCTTTCGCGCACCACGTCGCGTAGTCTGGGAGCGCTTTTAGCGTGCGAACCCCGCAGGCCACGCACGCGGGATCTCGACGCACCGCAAACTCTCTGAACCGCATACGCAGCGCATCGACAACGAGCAGGCGCCCAGACAGCGATTCTCCAAGGTGCAGGATCTGCTTGAGGGCCTCAGTGGCCTGAATAGTCCCAAGTAGTCCTGGAAGTACTCCCAGAACACCTGCCTCGGAGCATGAGGGTACCGCTCCGGGCAGTGGGGGCTCAGGGAACAGGCAGCGATAGCATGGCCCATCCTGAAGACCGAAGACGGTCGCACGCCCCTCGAATCGTAAAACGCTGGCATACACATACGGTTTGCCAAGCAGGATGCAAGCATCGTTGACCAGATAGCGAGTCTCGAAATTGTCGGTACCGTCAACCACAATGTCGAACGGCGACAGGAGCTCCATCGCATTGGAACTCGTTAGTCGCTGAGCGTGCGTCACCAGCCTGACTTCCGGGTTCAATTCTGCGAGGCGCCGGCTGCCCGACGCTGCTTTTCCGTGTCCAATGGACTGGGTTGTGTGCAGGATCTGGCGCTGAAGATTCGAGACGTCCACCACGTCGTCATCCACGATGCCGAGGGTGCCGACGCCAGCGGCTGCCAGATACAGTGCTGCTGGCGAACCAAGTCCACCCGCGCCGAGCACAATCACCTTAGCGTGCTTTAAAGCGAGTTGGCCATCCAGGCCAACTTCCGGAAGCGTCAGGTGTCGGCTGTACCGCGCGAGCTGCGCGGGGCTTAGCTCGAGCTTGTTTTCAGTCATTTCGGGCAATCGGAGTGACGCAACTGGGGTAGATTCCGGTCTTAGTTGACTGGACATCTAAGCGGTCAGGGATTCCTTTTGGGCGCAACCGGGCTGGACTGATTTTACCTGACATGTCGCTTCCCCTCGCTGCCGACCGGCGTTCACCGGACGTGATATCTGTTGCCGTCATCGGTAACGATACCGTGCTGGCCGCACTCCCGGCACACCCGGTGCAGCTTGCGCACGGCTGCCATCTACTCGGCTATCACACCGTGGTGCCGGCCAGCTGGGGAGATGAGTTGATCGCTGAGGCCGTGCTCCGATCGGCCGAGGCACGCGGGCGTCGTCCGGCGATTGTCTGTGCCTGTGAGCGCGCCCGGGCGCGCCTAACGACCGGCGCCGGCGAGCTTTCGCCATTCATGATCTCGACTATCGCGCCGCCGGTGGCGACGGCGCGTTACGTCCGACAGATCCTCCCCGGGAAGCACCTGGACATCACCTTCGTCGGCGACTGTGCCAGCGGGGCTGATCCGGTATTCGATGCGAGGTACTCGCCGGAAGTTTTTCTGGTACGGCTCCGATCAGCGGGCATCGAGTTGTCTGAGCTGCCGACGCACTTCGAGAACTTGGTTCCGCCCGATCGTCGCCGGTTTGCATCCCTTCCGGGCGGCTGCCCATCGGCTGACGCCCTGCAACGTCGCTGCCCGGAACGACAACTCGTAGAGCTGACGGATGCGAATCTCGCGGTGGAGCTGGCGGACCAACTGGTGGGGCAACAGCCGGTCTTGCTCGACATCGCCGCCGGCGTCGGCTGCTCGTGCGCTGGCGTACGACGGGCCGGCTCTCCACGTACGGCGCGGGTGGCGGTGACGTCCTTGGAACCGCCGCGTTCCCGCAGTCCCGTGCTCGAAGGCGATGGCATTGTCGAGTCGATCACCTCCGTCGGTACCACGTTTGGCACGGGTCTCCTCGCCCGCGACCCGAACGCCGATGCTCCGCCGACGGCGGAGGAAACGGCGCGCGTGGAGGCTGCCCTATCACCAAACTTCGGCTTGGAGTTGTTTGCCCCGGAGGAAGAGGCGGCGTTGGTCCTGACGGCTCCCGTCACGGCCACAGAATTTGCGAGTGACGCGCCGCCGGAGATCAGTGCTTCGGCGACCGCTTCGCGTCCCCGTCGACCATTGGCGATCACTCCGCCAAGAGCCCTCCGCGCCGTCCAGGACCGCCCCGGATATGTCGTCCCGCGCACTGGTCGCGGAACCCGGCCGCTCTTCGTACGGCCCACGCCTTCGGGCGTCAGCGAGCCGCCGGCTGACGAGCCGGCGACGCCGGTCAACGAACCGGTGGAGGAGGTTCCAGCCCTTGTTGGGGCTGGCGACTCCGATCCGCCATCGGTATCCAAGGCCGCTGTCCCCGAGCAATCGCCACGGTTTCCGCAGGCGCCGCCCCCATTACCGCGGTTTTTGGGTGAAATTCCCGCCCACATCACGCAACGTGCGGCCGCGCAGGCGCAACTGGTCAGCACGGCCCGCGTCGTCCCGCCCCCCGCGCCATCGCACCGCGGTTTGCGGAAGGCCATCTTCTGGACCTTGGTGGTGCTGGCTGTGTTCACCCTGGCCGTGTTGAGCGCTTCCCGAGGGCACTAACCCTCTTCGTATTCCTCCAAGGCACGGACCAGCGCGGCCGACAGTGCGGCCTCGCTGAGCTCATTCGCTCCGACATGTCGCGTCAACAGGTCGAACTGTCGCTCCATCTCGGATTGAATCATGGCCTCCGTTGGCGCCTGTACACCCAGTGATTCGATGGACCGTGCGGCCAAACGCTGTAAATTCTCGCGTGTCACGGGATCCAGGGCTCGCCACCCCGCACTGACCGAAGTTGGAGCCGACGGTGCAGGTGCGGAGCGTAGGCCTCGCTGGCGTGCCGCTGCCTCAAACAACATGCGGAGCGGCGCTATGGTTACTACAAACGACCCCGGCGTATGCTCGCGCACGGCGCCGATCACACCTTGGTGCCGCAACCGGGTGATGAGCCGCTCGATGCTCGACTTGACCACAGCGATACCGTCAAGGCTGCCATTACCCCGTCCCGTCACTACCAGGACCTCGCCGGCACGTTCAACCTGCTTGGCACGCAACCACCCTTCGGCACGTCTGACCGCCTCCGCCCCACTGGGAAGCCCGTCACGGAGGTTGAGAATCCTCGTCGGCCCAAACCGAACTTCGTCGAACGCCTTCTGAACCGATGGTCGACGACGCATCTACGGAAGAAGTACGTCGCGAAGGATCCTGCCATCGAGCCGTTCCATGGGTCGCACACCAGCCAGCTCAGCGAGCGTCGGCGCGAGGTCTACCACGCGAACGCGCTGCGCGTAACGTCCGGCCTTTACTCGTGATCCCCAGATGATGATCGGGACATTCGCGTCGTAGGTGTGCGGTGAACCGTGCGTCGCGTACGTCACGCCAGCCCAGTACCAATAGGGTTTCAGGGTCACGGTTGCAACTGCCGGAACATCCGGCGGGAGCATGTGCAGCCACCGACGTGCAACGTCGTCGCGTGTCGTGTCCTTCGTGGCTAGATCACGCACCAGGTCAACACGCAGTACCCCGTTGACCGCCGCAACCTCCTGCGCGAAGACACGGGCCACGGAGTCGGGCTTCAGGCCTACGGGGAGCAGCGCATCGGGATGCAGGTACAGCACCGATTCGTCAAAGGCAATGCCATTCGAGTCCGCCCCAGCGGCGAGCAGGCGCGAACGGGTGGCGTTCCACACGGGGCCAAGGTTCACCCGTCCAGCTGACGCATTCGGATAGCGCGACTTGGACTCAGGGAGCGGCGCGACGGCATGATCGGCGGTCAGCGCGATGACGATCCTGTTGGAGTCGCGCAGCTTGAACAGTGAATCGAGAAACGCGCCCAGATATCGGTCGAGACGAACCAGCTGATCGTGAATCTCCCGGGAGTCGGGGCCAAAACGATGGCCGACGGCGTCCGTGGTTGACAGCGAAACGGCCAGCACGTCGGTCCGATCGGTCGCGCCGAGCCCCAATTGCCGAACGCCTTCTAACGCAAGCGCCAGGGTGACTTCGTCCATCATCGGCATGTTCATCAACGCGGCGGCCGACTGGTTTGAATCCGTCGGAAAGCGATGCGGAAATGTGAAATCCAATCCACCGCTTTCCGTGGGCACGCTGTCAGCCTCGGTATACATCGATGACGCGAGCAACAGGTCCCACCGCTTACCGGCGTAAGACTGGGGCAACCTCCGCGCGTTGAAGCGCTTCACCCAGTCAGGAAGCGAGTCCGCATAGTAGGTGCTGGTCGTGAAAGTTCCGTTGGTCGCATACCAGAACACATTCTGCTTCGCGCGTCCGAGCGGGAGAATGGCACCTCGATCCTTTCGGGAGACGGACAACGCCCGCGTGTCTGGGTTCGCGTACCGCAGCCAGTCGGTGAGCGTGGTACCGCGAAAACGAAAGGGCGACGCGCCATCACCGCGCGCTCCTAGAAGTGGCGACTGTGCGTCAATCACGCCCGCATTGTTCGCCACGATACCGGTGCTTCGGGGAAAACGCCCCGACATGGTGGAGGCGTGACCGGGAGCAGTTTCCGTGATCGCGTGATCCTGAAGGCCATTGGGAAATACCGCGCCGTCGCGCAGTAGCCTGGCCAACCCGCCGGTGAACTGAGGGCCGAACAACGTTAGGTAATCCGGCCGCAGCTGATCGATGGTAAAGAACACGATCAGGCGAGGGGTTCTCGCGCTCATGGTCGGCCGCACGGCTTGGCCTCTCAGTATGGCGGCGCTTGACGCGACGAGAAGGAGCAGGGCAGTGAGTGTGCGTCGCATGGTGATCGTGGTCTTGAATGAATTCACAATGTACATCCACTCCCCGCGGCTGGAATCCGGGCCATTCCCGGGGCTCGCGCCTACCGCAAACACGTGGCATGTTGCCGCATCGGTTGTTTCGCGATGGTCTCGGTTCGAACACGTGCGACGGAGGCGGCTCAATGCGTGCACATTGGCGAAGCGCGTTGTGGTGTGGTGCTTTCCTTCTTTTCGGAGCGTCCGCGGTCAGAGCGCAGCTGCCAGGCGCCGGTAACAATCGCCCCATTCGGGTCATCGTGAGCGGCGGGTTGACCGTGCCATCTGGTGACCTCAAAGACCTGCACGACACGGGATTCCACTACGACGCATCCCTGCTGCTGTCGATTGCGGGCTTTCCGATCACGCTGCGACCCGAAGTCTCGCTCACCCGCTTCTCGTTGAAGGACGCGAGTACAAGCGGCGGTAGCGGCTACGGCTCCGGAGACACCCAGCTGCTCGGTGCGTTGGGCAATCTCGAACTCCCATTGGCTGGCGGCCTATACGTCATGGCGGGAGGTGGAGTGCTGAAGCTGAAGACTCCCGATGGATCAACCTCCACTGACTTGTCGCAAAGCAAGGTGACGATGGACGCGGGGGCTGGCTTTCGCTTCCGACTCGGTGGCATCTCGGGGTTCGTCGAAGGGCGCGTGGGAACCGCGTCCTACGATCAAGGCAAGGTCGGATTCTCCAAGGCGCAGTTCATCCCGATCACGTTCGGTCTCGTGTTCTAAGCAAGGCCGGGACGCTAGGGCCGTTCACGCCAGACAGCAATTTCATCGAGCGACTTGCGCTGGATATCGGGTACCTGGGCATCGGGCGAAGGGTACCCGACGGGCAGGATCAAGTATGCTTTCTCGTTAGGTGGTCGCTGGAGTAGCTCGGAAAGAAACCCCATGGGATTCGGCGTGTGGGTAAGCGTCACGAGCCCCATGTGGTGGATCGCCGCCACGAACAAGCCGACGGCAATACCCACCGATTCCGACGTGTAGTAGTTGGTGTGTCTCGCGCCGTCCGCGCCGACGCCGTAGGCGTGCCGGAACACCACGACCACCCAAGGGGCGTCGGTCAAGTGCGGCTTGTTCGCATCCGTGCCTAACGGGGCAAGCGCTCGACGCCACTCCTCCGGTGCACGCCCAGCGTAAAACGCTTGTTCCTCCCGCTCCGCGGCGACGCGAATGGCCGACTTTACGTCCGGGTCGGAGACGGCCACAAAAGTCCACGGCTGCTGGTGCGCCCCACTCGGGGCAGTACCGGCCGTTCGTATCGCCAGCTCAATCGCCTCCCGCGGCACCGACCGCGTGTCAAAGTGCCGCGTGGTGCGTCGTCGGTTCATCTCGGCATAGAAATCACGCGCACGCTGCAACGTGACTTCGGGAGGCAATGCGCTGAACTCCAGGTCCCGAAACGGAAATGACGGCATGTGCACATGGTGAAGAGGGAACGGCCGGACCGACCCGATGTGCGCAGCCGTGCGCCGCGCGCCTTACGCTGAATTTATGGCAGCCTCGAGCCTCTCGAGCCCTACCGCCAGTTCGGCGCGAGTGGCGACGAGTGGAGGCAGGATGCGCAGCGTGTGTTCACCAGCCGTCAGCACCAGCAGCCCCTTCTCTCTCGCACGCGTCACGATGTCGCCGGCTGGCTCGCCGACGTCCATGCCCCACATGAACCCGCGGCCGCGCACCGCTCGCACTTTGCCCGTTCGCTCTCGAATCGCCTGCAGCATTGCACCGAACCACGCGCCATCGGACTTGACGTGAGCTAGCAACGCCGGGTCAGCCAATCGATCCACAACATGGAGGGCCACAGAGGCCACGAATGGACCACCACCGAAGGTCGTACCGTGATCTCCGGGTTTCATCGACGCTGCGAGTTCGTCGGTCATGAGAACAGCTCCCATGGGCAAGCCGCCGGCCAGTGGCTTCGCAAGCGTCATGAGGTCGGGCGTTGCGCCAATGGATTCATAAGCAAAGAGAGTCCCCGTTCGACCGAGACCGCATTGAATCTCATCGAAGATCAGCGCAATGCGGCGCTCTTGCGTGAGTTCGCGAACTGCACGGATGAATGATGGATCAAGGACGCGCACTCCACCTTCGCCTTGAATTGGCTCGAGTATCACCGCCGCAACGGTCTCCTCGTGGAGCATGTTGCGCAGATCGTCTATGTCTCGCTCAGCAATGGAGACTCCCCCCGCGAGCGGGCGAAATGGCGCTCGGTACGAGGGACGGTCCGTGGCCGCAAGGGAAGCAAACAGACGACCGTGGAACGCGCCTCGAAGCGAGATGATTTCGTGCTTGGCGGGGCCACCGATACCGCGCGCCCAGCGGCGGGCAATCTTGAAAGCCCCTTCGTTGGCTTCGGCGCCTGAGTTGCAGAAGAACACGCGGTCGGCAAACGACAGCTCCACTAGACGTTCGGCGAGGCGCTCCCCTGGACCCGTGCGGTAAAGATTGGAAACGTGAATTAAGCCATCGGCCGCTTGGTCCATCGCCTGACGGACACCGGGGTCGGAGTACCCTAACGAGTTCACGCCAATGCCGCTGGTGAAATCCATATACTCCTTCCCGTCGGCGTCGAACAACGAGACGCCCTGACCTCGCACCAGCTCCATCGGAGCTCGCTTGTACACGGGCAGGAGGGCTTCGACCATGGGAGAGATCGTGGTGGACATGGATTAGACCGCTGAAGGAGAGAGACGGACTGACGTCCCACACCGGGGATCGCCGATGGCCGTGACATTGCCGATGCGCACACGCGATACGCCTGCCTGTAGGGCTCGCAAGCACGCATCGAGTTTTGCTTGCATACCGCCAGTGGCGACGCCCTCAGCCACCAGACGGTCGACCTCAGTGGACAATAGCTCTGCGAGTGGCGCGCCGCTGGCATCTAGCACCCCCGGTACGTCAGCCACCAGCAGCAACTCATCGGCGCCAAGCGCTGCCGCGATTGCCGCCGCCGCATCATCGCCGTTGATGTTCAGCGCTTCGCCCGCAGGACCTCGGCCAACGGGCGATACCACCGGCACATAACCGCCGTCCAGTAGGAGCTGCAACATGTAGGGCGTGACGTGCTCAGGATCGCCAACTAGGCCTAACGCTCCATCGTTCAGGATCGCGGCCGAGATCAACCCGCCATCTTCCCCGGACACGCCCACCGCATCGACGCCAGAGCTGATCAAGGCGCTCACCAATCGCTTGTTGGCGAGTCCTGAGAGCACCATGCGCACCAGATCGATGTCCTCAACCGTCGTGACCCGTCGCCCGTTCACGAAGCTCGGCTCGCGCCCCATCCGTCTCATCAGCGCGGACACCTCGTCGCCGCCGCCGTGAACAAGGCAAACGCGCGCCGATGCGGCCGCGCGGGCGATTTGGGCGCCGAGACGCTCGTCGGCCTGGGCGCGTCCGCCGATCTTGATAACCCGGGTCATCGCGGAAGCCCGCACGGCTCACTCAGGCCAAAAACCACATTGGCATTCTGTACGGCCTGACCCGAAGCGCCCTTCAGCAGGTTGTCGATAGCCACCAAAACAATCGCGGTCGGTCGGCGTACGTTCGCGGCCTGCCGCGCACTGATCCGAACAACGTTCCGATAGACAACGTCATGTAGCGAAGGCAGTTCGTCCCGAACCTCCACAAACGGTTCGCCCGCATAGCGGTGACGCCAGATGCCCAAGAGGTCCGACGGCCAGTCACGCAACGGAACCGTTATCGTGGCCAGAATACCCCGCGTCACCGGGAGCAGATGTGGGGTGAAGAGGAGATCCACGTCGCGCCCATATTCAGCCACTGTCGCCTTCATTTCCGCGAGGTGACGATGCTCGTTTCCGACCGCATACGCCCTAAAGTTCTCAGCCACCTCGGCGTACATCAGTTCTGGCTTGGGCGAATTTCCCGCGCCACTGACACCGCTGGCGGCGTCGATGGTTATGCAGGCTTCCGGCGCGACGAGGTCCGCCTCTAGGAGCGGGAGTAGCCCGAGTAGAATCGCGGTCGGGTAGCACCCTGGGTTCGCAATCAGCTGTGCGCGTTCCAAGTGCTCCCGATGAACCTCTGTGAGGCCATAGGGGACCGTGAGCGAGGTATGACCGGGTCGCAGGTCCGATGACAGATCGATGGCCCGCTTTCCCTCTGCGGCCACGCGTTGGACCCAAGCGCCCGAAGCGCCATGCGGGAGCGCGCTGAAGACCAATTCGGCTTCACGCAGAGGCGCGTCGTCCGTCGCTACCATGGTGAGCTCTCGCGGCCCAATCGCAATGGACTGGCCGCGACGCTCATTCGCGCTGGCAAAGACGACGTGAAAGCTCGGGTGGTTCCCGAGGAGGCGGGCGAGCTCGCGGCCAGCAAATCCACTGGCCCCGAGGATCCCCACGGGGATTCTATGCATTGTTAATGCATATTGTTGCACTGCCCCGTTGTCAATTGCCGCTTTCTCACTTCGGGTTCGACCCGACCTCCGCCTTACGGGCCGACGCCGTTCCGGCTAGAGTGATCGCACTCCCCGCTCGTGAGACTCTTGGTGAACAAGAAGGCCCGTCAGTCCGCTATTTCGGACCTGGTCCGCGCCAGGTCGATAGCTAGTCAGGAGGAACTCCGCGAACTCCTGAAAGAGCGCGGCCTTGAGGTGACCCAGTCGACCCTGTCCCGTGACCTTCGGGAGATGCGGCTGGCTCGCATACCCACCCTGGACGGCGCGCGCTACGCACACCCAGAGTCTATGGCGGATGATACCCGCGCTGTGCTCGCGGACTTGCTCCCGCAGTTCTTTTCTTCCTGCGAGGGGGTGTCAGAGCTTCTGGTGATCAAGACGATTCCTGGGGGTGCCCAACCCATTGCCGAGGGGATCGACGCCGAAGGGTTTAGCGACGTACTCGGCACGATTGGCGGGGAGAACACCATCCTGGTTATTTGCCGCACCGTGGCCGCTCGCGAACGCGTTGAGCGGAGGATCCAGCGGCTCGCCGATCAGTGATCGGTCCGGTGCGCGCACGCCGGTAGCACCAGCACTTTTCGCCAACACGATCGCAGACGGTTACCCGGGCTCCCCGCACCAGACGTCGCGGGGATTTCGAGTTGACAGACCTTGTGAAAACGACTAATTATGCAGTCCTACTGAATACATATCCTTTGCGTGGAGCATAGAAATGCAGACGATCGCCCTCGCGTATTCCGGCGGGCTGGATACGTCCATCATCGTCCCTTGGCTGCGCGAGCACTATGACGCGCGCGTGATCTGCGTCGCAGCTGACGTGGGGCAAGGCGTCGACGAATTGCGCGGCGTGCGCGAAAAGGCGCTCGCTTCTGGTGCAGCTGAATGCTACGTAGAGGATTTGCGTCGCGAATTCGTTGAAGACTTCATCTACCCGACGCTCCGCGCGGGGGCGATCTACAATCGCAAGTATCTCCTTGGCACGTCCATGGCGCGCCCGATTATCGCCAAGCGCCAGGTTGATGTGGCGCGCGCGGTTGGCGCTGACGCCTTGGCCCATGGCTGCACGGGGAAAGGCAATGATCAGGTACGGTTTGAGCTGACGTACATGACGTTCGCGCCGGAGCTCAAGGTCATTGCACCCTGGCGCGAGAGCGCCTGGCACATCCGCAGTCGCGAGGACGCGCTGGCCTATGCAGCGGAGCGCAACATTCCGGTAGCCGCCACCTCTAAGAAGATCTATTCGCGCGATAGAAACCTCTGGCATATCTCGCACGAAGGCGGTGTACTCGAGGACCCGAATCAGCCGCCTCCCAAGGATCTGTTCCTGCTGACGACCGACCCCTCGGACGCCCCCAATGAACCCGAGGTCGTGACGATCGCCTTTGTCGGCGGCACGCCGGTCGCGGTTAACGGCGAACCGATGGATCCGGTCGAGTTGATCCTGGCGCTGAATGCGATCGGCGGACGTCATGGTGTTGGACGTGCCGATATCGTCGAGGATCGCCTCATTGGGATGAAATCCCGCGGTATCTACGAGACCCCGGGTGGGACGTTGCTGTATACCGCGCTCAGCGAACTGGAAATGTTGGTCCTCGATCGCAGGACGCTCGCCGCGAAGGACGTGATCGCGCCACGCTATGCAGACCTCGTGTACGAGGGGCGATGGTGGACCACGGAGCGCGAGGCGTACGATGCGTTCGTCAACGTGGTACAACAGCGTGTAACAGGAACTGTCTCGTTGAAGCTGTTCAAGGGAACGGTGGCCATCGCGGGGCGTCAGAGTGAGCACGCGCTCTACGACGAACGCTTTGTGACGTTCGGTGAGGATGACGTCTACCAGCAGAGCGATGCCGCCGGCTTCATTCGGCTGTATGGCCTGTCGCAGCGTGTTCGAGCCTTGAAAGACCGCGAAGCGTCCATCGCCAATGCAGCGGAAGGGGCGCACAGCGACGGCCTCGTTCTCACATGACCAAGCTCGAACTCGTTCCGCAGGACGCTGCCCACAAGCTGTGGGGGGGCCGGTTCGCCGGCCGCACATCGCCCATCATGGATGCGGTCAATCGCTCCATTGGCGTGGATTTCCGACTGTGGCCCTTCGACATTCAGTTGTCGAAGGCATGGGCGGTCGCGCTTTGGAGCGCCGGCGTACTGACCCTGAACGAGAGCAAGGAGATCGAGTCTGGGCTGGACGCAGTCGCCGAGAAGTTCAAGGCGGGTGCCACGCCGATCCCGACGGACGAAGACGTTCACACAATGATCGACCGACTCCTGCATGAGGCGGTTGGCGACGTGGCGTCAAAGCTTCACACCGGGCGCAGTCGGAACGACCAAGTTGCCACGGCCACGCGCATGTGGACCATGGACGCATGCGCGCGACTGGATGAAGCCATTCGCGAACTGCAGTCGGTCATGCTCGACCAGGCGCGCTCGCTGGAAAGCGCGATGCTTCCCGCGTATACCCACATGCAGCGCGCCCAGCCTGTCTCCGCGGCCCATTGGATGCTCTCGCATTTCTGGCCGTTGGACCGCGATCGCGCGCGCCTCGCGGCGGCCGCACGCGGAGCCTCCACGCTGCCGTTAGGCAGTGGCGCCGTTGCTGGCTGCGCCTTCCCTATTTCGCGCGTGCTGCTGCAGGGAAGTTTGGGATTCTCGGCCATTTCCCGGAACAGCATCGACGCGGTGGCTGATCGCGACTTCATCGCCGAGGTCGTGTTCACGTTGGCGGTTCTGGGAACGCATCTGTCTCGCCTCGCGGAAGACTTGATTCTCTACGGAACGAGCGAGTTTGGCTTCGTGCGCTTCGGCGATGGCTTCAGTACCGGGTCCAGCATGATGCCGCAGAAGCGAAATCCGGACGCCTTGGAAATCGCGCGGGGCTCCGCCTCTCGCATGCTGGGCGACCTCACGGCTCTCCTAGGCACGCTGAAAGGGCTGCCGAGCGGCTACAACAAGGACCTGCAGGACGACAAGCGAACGCTGTTTGATGCCGTCGATGCGTCGCTATTAGTCATTCCTGCTGTCGCCGGAACCCTTTCGGAACTGCGCTTCGACAAGGAACGAATGACAGGCGCCATCTCCAGCACCATGATGGCGACAGATCTTGCTGACTATCTCGTGGAGCGTGGGGTGTCGTTCCGCGAGGCGCACGCCAGCGTCGGTCAGCTGGTTCGGCAAGGCGAGGAGGCTGGCGTTGAGCTGCACGCCCTGCCCAAAGCCGCGTTTGTTGCCGCCCATGCATTATTCGGAGCTGATGTATTTGACGCCTTGTCTCCGCGTCGGTCGATCGAGCGGCGCGACGTCGAGGGTGGCACGGGCCCGAATTCAGTGCGCACGCAGATTGAGCTGGCGATGGAATCGCTCGTTCCGGCACCAGAAACGCGGGGCAACGGACTTACACTGCGTGTCGGATAGTCCTTCTGGTTTTCCTTCACGAAAAAGCGCGACCGTCATTCGGTCGCGCTTTTTCATTGCCCAATCAGGCAAACTATCGATTGGCCTCCAGCACGCGAACGCCCGTGATGAAATACTCAGTGTCGCCAAAGCACGACGTGGGAACACCAACGTGTTGGTTGTAGTGGAGGGACATCTGTCGACCCTCATGCGACACGATCTCCTGCGCGATCGAGTCACCCCGGACTGAAAAGTAGAAGATCGTTGGGGCGCTTCCGGGGACGTTCGAGAGCTGCATCTCCCCTTCCCACGTTTTGCATACCCAACCCTTCTTGGCAAGCTTCTGCACAAATCCGACACGGTCCCCAGACGAGTACGTGAAGTTCATCGCCAGCCCTGCCCAGATAGTGAAGCCGAGGGCCGGAATCAGGACGATGGCTCCCAATGCCAACTTGCCCCAGTGGCGGCGAAAGAGACCCGGTCGTGATGCGTTCACTTCCAGGGTCGCAGGGGGAATTTCGGGCGTTTCGTTGGGCATGCCGTCTCCGAGTTTGCACGAGGCTGTCACCGGTATCCGTATGATAGCGATCCCTAATGGACATCGCGCGGGATAGTTTACGCTAGCGCATGCCCGGAGAGACAGTGACTCAGTGGGTCAGACGGCAAACACTGACTGCCGACGTGGGTGGGGTCAAGATCGGATCCTCCGCACCTGTCGTCGTGCAGTCGATGACCAACACGGACACGGCGGACGCGGCTGCAACCGCGGTCCAGATTGCTGCACTCGCTCGCGCGGGTTCCCAACTGGTACGTGTGACGGTCAACAACGAGCCCTCGGCTCAGGCGGTTCCCGAAATTGCGTCACGCCTTGCGGACCTTGGCATCGACGTGCCTATCGTCGGCGATTTTCACTATAACGGCCATTTGCTGCTGACGAAGTATCCGCAGTGTGCGAAGGTGCTGGCGAAGTACCGGATCAATCCGGGCAACGTGGGTAGTCGCCATCGCGACGAGAACTTTCGCGCGATTGTGGACGTCGCGATCGAAAACGGGAAGCCGGTGCGCATCGGCGTGAACTGGGGCTCCTTGGATCAGGACCTCCTCACGACGATGATGAATAGCAACGCCGCGGCGGCCGAGCCTCGCGATGCGCAGGACGTCTACATCGACGCGATGGTCGAAAGCGCGCTCCGCTCGGCACAGCTGGCAGAGGAATGCGGGTTAGGCAACGACCGGATTATTCTGTCCGCCAAAGTTTCCGTTGTGCGCGATCTGGTAGAAACCTATCAGCGCCTGGCGAGTCGGTGTAACTATCCGTTGCACCTTGGCCTGACAGAGGCGGGCCTCGGCAATAAG
Organism: Gemmatimonadaceae bacterium; assembly: GCA_046327745.1. Classification (GTDB taxonomy): domain Bacteria; phylum Gemmatimonadota; class Gemmatimonadetes; order Gemmatimonadales; family Gemmatimonadaceae; genus JABAQJ01. Next base: position 115,157 of record JAXLXV010000018.1, read on the forward strand.
GGAGTGATTGCTAGCACAGCAGGGTTGTCCTTGCTCCTGGCACAAGGCATTGGTGACACCATACGCGTGTCTCTCACCCCGCGCCCCAATGGCGATCGTACGGAAGAAGTCCATGTGGCCCAGCAAATTCTTCAGTCGTTAGGGATCAGGCACTTCGCCCCGCAAGTCACCGCCTGTCCCGGCTGTGGCCGCACCACATCGACGTACTTTCAGCAGCTGGCGGAAGACGTGCAGAATCACTTGCGGGAGCGCATGGCACAGTGGCGACCCCTACATCCAGGGGTTGAGGAGCTACGCGTCGCTGTCATGGGCTGCGTCGTGAATGGTCCGGGTGAGTCCAAACACGCGCACGTGGGCATTTCGCTTCCGGGAACCTTCGAAGAACCCAAGGCTCCGGTGTACGTCGATGGCCGCCTCTTTACGACGTTGCGCGGCGACTCGCTCGTTGCTGATTTTCTGGGAATTCTGGACCGCTACGTGGCCGATCGCTACCCATCGACCACTGATCGGCAGGTTCAACCCGCGGGCTGACGCTGACGCACGAGTTGCAGCTCATCCACCGAGAGCGATAGCTCATCCACAATCGGCTCGGCAAAGCCCAGCGCGCGTAGTCGCGTGCGAATTCCGTCATACCATGCGAGGGTCGCGTCCTTGCCCGGCACGAGACGACTCCAGACTGAATCGGGATCCACCGTACGCCGCAGGTCGGCCAGCAAGGACGCTGCACCGTGAAGCCCGACAGCGCTCAGGACCCAACGCGCTTCGTCAGGTGCAGCTTGCAGTCGCTCAAGCACGTCGCCGCGTCGTTCGTCGGCTGAGAGTTCAATTCCGTCGTCGTCGTGGCGCCTCGGCACGATCGTGAGCAACAGATCCGTCACGCGCCGGCCAAACTTTTCGCTGATGCGCTCGTCGAGCATCTCAGAGCTGAAGCCACCGCGCACGAAGTCCTCAACGACTTCCACCAGAATGCCGGCCACCACGATGTCTTCGCGGCATCCATAGCGCGTGAGAATGATGGCGACGTTGGCTGGCTGCGTGAGGTAAGGCGAGCGTGTCCCTCGTCGAACCTGCTGATCGTGATGCTTGGCGGCGAACGCCAAGGCATGATTGATCCGATCAGAGTAACCCGAGATCAACGTCATTCAGCCAATCCGGCTACGAGAAGGCGTGAGAACTCCCCCGGTGAACTTAGCGCCCCTGCATTCGTGGCGACACCCACGGCGTTTCCGCCACGTCACGTCGCGGAAAGGGGTCGCGCAAATCGACGGACGACTTGTTCGAGCGCCCGTTGATCGACCTCGTTGAATTCGGCAGGTGTCGTGGCATCGATGTCGAGAACCGCCACTAGCGAACCGTGCGCATCGAAGACAGGCACAACGATCTCGGATCGCGACCGTGAATCACAGGTGATGTGACCCGGGAACGTCGTGACATCATCCACTAGTACGGTGCGTCGCTCCTGCGCGGCCGCTCCGCAAACACCAGAACCAAAGCGAATCTCCAGGCAGCCGAGCGTTCCCTGGTAAGGGCCGACACGGAGGAGGCGATCGCGTTCCACAACCCGATAGAATCCCACCCAGAGGTACCCAAAAGCATTCGCGATCAAACAACTGATCGTCGCCATTTCGGCAATGACGTCCTCCACCCCCTCGAGCACACTATCGATCTGCCCTTGCAACAGGTGGTACGCTTCCGCCTTCGGCAGGTGACGTAGGTCCAGGGTTGCCTCAGCCACAGTTCACCATCTACCTAAGGGAAAGAGAGTCATTGCTTCGACGGTTCATGCTTGGGCCATTCGACGTGCGAGCGCCTGGCTCGGTCGCAGGCGCCGTCGCGAGCGGACGCGAACGGCGTCACCTTCCCACAATGCAACACCGAGCACCCGAGCGCCATCGTCGCGTAGACCGGCCGCTGTGCGGGCCAGCCAAGAGAGTCGCGTTCTTGACAGTGACGCGCACACGAGGGCATCCGTGCCACGCAGCGCCCGCCTCGCCAGTTGCAACGGTGCGTGTACGACGGTGATGTCGTAGCGCTTGGCGGCACGATGGATTTCAATCCCCAGCGCCTCTTGCTCGGCTGGCCCCAGCGGTCGCGGGCGCATGCCGGCCGGAATACAGTCCACGGACCGACCACGCCCCGTGGTTACCTGAACGATGGTTTCCGACCACCGCCGGCGATTCTCCAATACCGCAGCAATGCCAGGAACGGCGGGAATGCCCAGGATATCGGCCAGCAACGGCTCGCGAAAGTCGACGTCCAGCAGCAACGTGGCGCGCGCCTCATTGGCCAAGACCGCCGCGATGTTGGCCGCGATCGTCGCCGTCGTCGACGGTGTGTCGCCTGTCAGGACAACAATGCCGTCATGCGGTGCGAGCGCGGTGATATGCCACGCCAACATGCGATACGCGTCATGCTGCGGATCCAGCAAGGGCGGCCTCTCTCGATCGGCGCGGCGTCGCATCCGTTCTTCAGGTACAACTCGTGTACGGACGATGCTCAGTACGCGAGTGTCTGCCAAGCGCTCCGCTTCCGAACCTTCCGCCACACGGGGGGCGCGAATTTCATCAACTAGCGCGAAGGCAAATAGCAGGATTATGGCCAGCACCGTGCTCGAGGCCACTAGTACGACCGTTGGAGCCAGCTGCTGGCTGACGCGTGCAGCGTCCACCGATGCCACGGTGGAATCATTCAGAGCTCGCGTCTCAGCCACCTGACGTCGGGCGGCCTCCAGCGAAGTGCGCAGTTCCCGCACGTGTGCCGCGAGGGCGGTAGTGTCCGGGTGAACGGTCGAGTCCTGGCTTGCGGGGCTCGTCGACTGCGCCACACTGACCGCTCGTCGAAGGGCCTGCCGCTTGCTCTCCGCGACGGCAACGATCGATCGTCCAAGCGCGTTGGCCCGTGTTGTCAGCGCAACATACAAGGGATCGACGGCCGCCCCCGAACCGAACTCCGCACGCTCGCGTTCCACATCCGTCAGCGAATCCAACAATGCCCGCGCCCGAGCGTCGGACCGCATGACAGGCGACTCGGCAATCGCCCGGTACGAATCGCTCAGCGGAGCATCGGCCGCCCGCCGGAGGAGCTGCTGAAGCAACGTTGCAGCTGCAACGAGCGAGTCTGACCGCGGATCGACCGGCCTGGCTATCGAATCGGAAGGCGTCGCGACGGCGACGCGGGCAACCGCCAAGTCAGAGTCAGCTCGAGTAAGCTGCTCTCGAACTCGTCGTTCGGTTGTCAACAGTGGCCCGATGTCGCGAAGCATTGGTGCGGCCGTATGGTACCTCGCCCACACATTTCGAATGCCGACCGGCAGGACAACAAACGAACCGAACAACAGAACGACCATGGGGAGCAACGGCCCCGTTAGGCGGTGACGACGGGTGAGCACATTCTTTGTGCGTGCAGCCCACCATGCGGCCTTTGAGGCAGGTCGATAGCGCCGAATGACCGTTGTTGATGTCGCCTTGACGCGCTCGTCCATAGTCCGGTGGCCCGACGAACTCCTTGTGTCAGAACGCCCGCCTCACACGGTGAAAAAATAAAGCGCGGGGGCTCCTATGAGCCCCCGCGCCCTTTGCTTCACGGGAGAAGACTACTGAACCGTGATTTCTCCCTTCATGCCCATCGCCAGGTGCGGGGTGCAGTGGAACGGATACTTCCCCGGCTTGATGTTGCCGAGGGAAAGCTCGAAGGTCTCGTTCGGGTTGATCAACATCGGCGAGGAACCGTCGGTTGAGTTCGGCATGTTCGCGAACAGCTGGTCCTTCGAGTCGGCAGGAACGGTGGCCGCGTCGAATGCAACGTTGTGCGGGCCGCCGCTGACCATGATGAACTTGATCCCGTCGCCAGCCTTCACCGTGACGTTCGCCGGGTCGAATCGATAGCCCTGCGCATCACCCACCATCTTCACCTCGTGAACCGTGCCAGTAACCGGAGCCGCCGCCACGGAACTGGTGGGAGCAGGCGTCGCCGCCGGTGTTGCTTGCGGCGCCGGAGCTGCCGCGGTCGAATCAGCCGCCTTATTCTCGCCACCACCACAGGCACCAACAACCAACGCGCCCGCAGCGAGCGCGAGTCCGTAGAACCGCATTTTCCAAGGCCTCCAGAGCCGAACGGAAAGTACTTTGTGCCGAGTTTTTCTCGAGCCCACGGGGCCCCGCAGGCATTGTGAACTTATTCACAAATAACGCCAAAAGCAAAGGGCCATTGGGGTTAAGTTAGGTCATCCAAGGGCCCACGCGATTCCGGTATCGATGCAAGGGTGTTGGTCACCGCTCCCTTCCTTAGCTATCCGCAGCGCTGGCGACGCTTTGCGCCACACGCCCGTCCCGGCATCTTCAGCCACCACTGGCCTTCCACCACCCGCCGCCGGATTTCGCGAGCGCGGGACCTTGGGAACCGAATTCCTTCGATGGCGGACCCGATCGCGTGACTCGACAATCTCTGAAAGACGTTCCGACGTACGACGCTGATTCTGCCCCCGCTCGGTTTCAATTGGCTGATAATACGAACGCCTTTGGGTCGCCGCCTTCCTTGCCGCGTGCCTTGGCCGACGCAAGGTCAGACGTCGGCACCGCCTATCCCAGCACTTACTCCGCTGACTTGCGGGAACTGCTCGCGGAGTACGTCGGCGTCCGCCCCGAGCAGGTCGTGGTGGGCTGCGGCTCAACAGATTTGATCGACTGCGCCTTGCGAGCAATCTGTGAGCCGAATGCGCGGGTGGCCTTCATGTACCCCACGTTCGTGATGGTCCGACCACTCATTCAGTGCAACGCACTGGATCCCGTAGCGGTGCCGCTGGGTGCCGACTTCAGCTTGAACGTCGACGCCCTGTTGAAGGAGCAGCCGGACCTCGTTTACTTATGTTCTCCCAACAACCCGACAGGTACAACGATTCCCTCTCAGGACGTCGAGCGCGTACTCGATGGCTGGAGGGGCCCGGTGTTGCTCGATGAAGCGTATGCGGAATACGCAGGCACCTCGCTTGCCAGCCGTGCTCCCGACTACGGCCGCGTTGTTGTGCTCCGCACGCTTTCCAAGGCCTGGGGACTCGCGGGGTTCAGGGTGGGTTACGCCGTCGGCGCCCGTTCATTGATTCGGCCGATGGAGCAGGTGCGTGGGCCCTTCCGGCTGTCTTCACTATCGGAACGAATCGCCGCGGCCGTGCTTCGATCGGACCGAACGTGGATGGAGGCCACTGTGGAACAGACGCGGGAAATGCGTGAGCGAATGGTTGGCGCACTTAACGCGCGTGGCATCTTTCCCCCGAGCTCCAAGGCGAACTTCCTCCTTGTGCCCGTCGCAGATGCCGTCGCCGCTGCAGCCGACCTTCGAAGGAAGGGAGTGGCGGTGCGCCCATTCCCTGGTGTGCCAGGCGTCGGTGATGCCTTACGAGTGACGATCGGACCGTGGGAAGCCATGCAGCGCATTATCGAGACGCTGACCGAATCCCACGTCGCGAGCAAAGGGCACTAACATGCCCGAATCGACGGAAGGGCTCATGCACGCCCTCGAAGATATCGCCAAGAAAGCAGGCGACGTCGCGTTGCAGTACTTCGGTCGGCCTTTGAGCGTTGAGCGGAAGGAAGACGGAAGTCCCGTCACCAACGCAGATCGTGCAGTGGAGGACTGTATCCGCGCTTGGATCGAGTCGCACTTTCCCCACGACGGGATTGTTGGTGAGGAACGTGGTGCGCTGCGCGAAAGCGCCTCGCGGCGTTGGCTCGTTGACCCGATTGACGGAACCAAGAGCTTTTTGTGTGGCGTCCCCCTCTGGGGTGTGATGATCGGCGTGGCAAGCGGGGACCGCATGCTCGCCGGCGCGATCAACTGTGCGGGTACGGGGGACATCGTTGTTGCCGCCGCCGGATGTGGATGCTGGCACAACGGAAGGTTGACCCGCGTCTCGGGAATCAATCAACTCGGTGACGCGACGGTTCTCGCGACGGATGATCGCTTTCGAGAGCATCCCGACAGGATTCCGCGTTGGTCTGCCTTGGCCAGCCAAGCCGCGATCGCGCGCACCTGGGGTGATTGCTACGGTTACGTGCTTGTTGCAACTGGCCGGGCCGACGTCATGGTGGATGATCGGCTGAATCCTTGGGACGCCGCGCCTCTCATTCCGATCATTTCGGAGGCGGGCGGTTGCTTCACTGATTGGAACGGCGAAACGTCGATCGAAATGGGGGATGGCATTGCCACGAACGCCGAGCTCGCCGTGACGGCGCGCCGCGCGCTGGGCCTAACAATCGCCGGTGATCGCTAGAATTTCTCCATGAGGCGAGTTGGCGCCCGTTTGGCATCTCCTAGGTACACGAATCGCATGTCCTTCATGTAGCGCTGGGCCGCCCTGCGTACATCGTCCGGGGTGACGGATTGCATGTCCGCGGCAAAGTGCGAGGCTGCGGCGATGTCACCGTTGAATAGGTAGGCGCGAGCCAAGAAGTTGGCCTGCTCGTCGTTCGATTCGTTGTCTAGGAAGTACTGCGTCGTGAACTGGGCAACCAAGGTTTCCAGGCCGGCCACGTCCAGGATCCCGGTTTTGAGCCCATTCAGCTGCTGTCGCATCACGTCCAGCGTCACGTCGGGCGACACGGTGGTCACATACACGCCCCCAGCTGCAACAGCGCGCTCCACGAACGGGGCCTCGACCGCGTAGCTGAGATTGCGTCGCGAACGTACTTCGCCGAAAAACTGGCCAGACAGCACCGCCGACGCTATTCGGAGCGCTACGTAGTCCTTCGTCCCTGCCATCGGACCGGCATATCGCGCCATGATGTAGTTGGTCGGAAGCGCTCGATCGATCACCAAGGCGCTCCCAGAACTCCGGGGAAGGGAGTCCGGCAGCGTCCACCGATACGTGCCCACGGGCAAGTGCGCCAATGTCTGTCCTACCAGTTGTTCGACCTTGGCTCGTGGCACATTGCCCACCACGACCAGCAGCATGCGCGACTTCACGAACTGCTCGGCGTGGTACTGCCGCAAGTCAGCAAGTCGAAGTGCCGAAAGCGATGCTTCGGTACCAGTCGGGGTTAGGGCGTACGGGTGACCAGCAAACGCAAAGGAATCGGCAAGGAACTCGAGTAGTGCGTCTGGTGAATCCTTGCGCTGGCGAACGGCGGCGACGAATTGCCGACGAACCAGTTCGAATTCGGAAGAGTCGAGTGTGGGCTGCATCACCCGGCTTGCGAACACGGCCCACGTGGAGTCCAAGGTGGTTCGTGTGGCTCGAATGCCGATGGTCGTCCAGTCTGGGTCTGGCTCGATCGCAATCGAGGTTCCAAGTCGCGCCATCTGTCGGCGGAGGCGCTCCTTCGGATATATCCGCGTCCCGCGCTCCGTAAGATCCAGCAGCAGCGGTTCTATGCCGGCGGTCCTCTCGGTCACCTGTCGAACACCGCCGAGGAGGTAGAGATTCGCGACCACAATGTCACTGGACGTTGCATAGCGCTGAACGACACGAATGCCACCGGTCTCATACGTGGTCGTTTGGGCGCTGTCCGACGCAGAACTTGGGAGTCGTGTCGCGGCAGATTGCGCTGTTGCGGCTGACGAACCCCAAAAGGTGAGCGCGACGAAGATGGCAAGGCTGCGCATCATGAACGCACCTTCGCCAGCAGGTCAGACTCCGATAGCTGCAACTGACGCTTAACCTCGGGCGGCAGCAGTACGCCAACGATGTATGGTTTTCCCACGATGTATTTCCGTGCGTAGGCGCGCAGGTCCAACAATGTCTGCCTCCCCATGTTGTCCACGTACCCCATGTAGTACTCCAGATCGGCGACGCTCCACCAGAATCCCAGCGTGTGCGCAAAATCGGAGGGCCGGTCAAAACCGAACACCGTGCTCACGGCGCGTTCTGCTTTCGTCGCGTCCAGCTGGTCTGGCGTGATATAGGTGGGATCGGCGAGCGACTCAATCTCATGGTGAAGGGCGGCGAGGGCCTCCTTGAAGCGGTCCGGTGTCGTTTGACCAGAAATCGTGATCGGTCCATTCTGATTTAGCGTGTAGTAGTTCACGGAAATGCCTTGCCACAACCCGCTGTCCACCAGCCGGCGCTGCAGCGTACTCCCTGGTTGGTTGAGCGCGTCCGAGAACACATCGGCCGCATACGTCGCGACCGGATCTCCACGCACACTGGGACCCTGCCAGCGAATGAGTACCGTAATGGCGCCGACATCTTGCTCGACAATCACGCCTTGCGACTTCTCGATCGGCGGAATCGGAGGAATCGGCGACTCCGTGAACGGGTCAGCGCTCCGTGACCAATCTCCGAAAATCGCTTTTGCCAGCTCGAACACTCGTGCCGCGTCCACATCACCGGTCACAATCAAGGCAGAGTTGTTCGGGACGTAGAAGCGATGCTGAATCTCCCGCATCTTGTCCGGCGTGACCGTCTGCAGGACGTTCCGTTCGCCAATGATGTTCTTGCGACTCCATTGGCCCGGATACATCAGCTCTGTCGTCCGCTTGTCCAGCTCAAAGAACGCGCTTGCCTCATTGCGATCGTACTCGCCCAGGACGACTTGCCGCTCTCGATCCAGCTCTTCCTTGAGGAACTTTGGATCGCGGAGCGCGGCGGCGATGAGCCGCATCCCACCGTCGATGCTGTCAGCCGGGAGCGAGAGGTAGTAGTTCACCCGCTCCTCCTGGGTCGTCCCGTTAAATACGGCACCTAACGACGATGCGCGCTGGATGAACTCGTCGGGCCGTGGCAACTGGGCGTTGGCCTTGAAGAACATGTGCTCGTACATGTGTGCCAGTCCTTCGTACCCCGCTGGCTGTGTGAACGACCCGTTGCGAACATCGATTTCCACCGTCGCAATCGGCACGCCATGGTTCTCAGCCACGATGACTTCCATGCCGTTGGCCAGCACCGTGTGATGAATGAATTTCTGGAGTTCAACCCGCTGGGCGCCGGCCACAACGGGAACGCTCAACCAGCAGGTGATCACGGCACCAACCACCAAGCGCTGGCGCGTGCGCCGTGTCAGTAGTTTCTTACCCCTATTATGTCGAAGCTCGATCACGCGGTATTGTCCTTTCGAGAAGAAGCGCTCCGGCAGCTGCACGCCGCTCGCCTGCGGACACGCCAACCCATGGCGCCCTATACAACGTTTCGTATCGGGGGGCCGGCGGACCTCATGTACGATGCCACGTCGGCCGACGATCTGGCAAACGCCGTATGTCTCGCACGGCAGGTCGGCGTGCCATACTTCGTCCTCGGACTCGGCGCGAACATCCTGGTGGGTGACCGCGGCTTTCGAGGCGTCGTGATTCGTAATTTGGCACGCCGGTTCGCCATCGACGGCGATGGTACCCTCATCGCCGAAAGCGGTGCCCTAGTGGGCGACCTCATTCTGGCGTCGGTCGCCGAGAGCTGGTCCGGACTCGAACACTACGTCGGAATCCCTAGCAGCGTGGGCGGAGCCGTCTGGCAAAACTTGCACTTCCTGTCGCCAGCGCCGGCGCGCGAACGTACCATGTTTTTTGCCGAAGTGGTGCAGGGATGCGAGCTGCTGACAGAGGACGGCACTCGTCGATCGGTGGATACCGCCTATATGCAGTTCGGCTACGACACCAGCGTGCTGCACACGTGCCGCGACGTCGCCCTCAGCGTCACGATGCGCCTAACGCGCGGTGACGCATCAGACCTGCATCGCATCTTGCAGGAAAACCTCGCCTGGCGAGGGGCAAGGCATCCTTGGCTTCAGATCCATCCAAGTGCCGGCAGCATCTTCAAGAAGATTGAAGGGGTCGGTGCCGGACGACTGATCGACCAGTGCGGGCTGAAGGGTCACCGCGTCGGCGACGCACAGATATCGCATCTCCACGCGAATATCATCGTAAATCTCGGCCACGCGACGGCGGCTGATGTTCGCACATTGATCGCTCTAGCCCAGCATGCGGTACGCGACCGGTTTCAGCAGGACCTCGAACCGGAAATCGGGTTCATCGGGGAGTTCTGACGGCTCAAAGTGCCTGTCCGAGGGCCAACTGGAATCGCCAACGGCCCTGGTGATCGACCGGACGAGCAACATCAACGCCAAGGGCGCCGCCGAAAAATCGAAGGCCTACGCCCATCGACGTACGCCAATGGCAGGTAGGCCCACCCTCCCCATGCGACGGAGCGCCCGTGCAGGACGCCAACGTGCCCTGAGTGGGCGTCGGCAAGGTCAATATCTGCAAGGCCCTGCTGGCTGCGTCTCCGGACAGGCCGACCCACGCCGATTGCACGCTCAGGACCAGCGCCGGCGTTGGAGCTGGCAGCAAGACGCGGGGCGTCACCCGGAAAGGGGCGGCGAAAACAGGAAGCGTTTGCATGGCCATGCCGCGCACTACGACCGCGCGATTACCCGCGAAGGCCTTGTAGTCGTAGCCAAGTAGGTTTTGCGCGGCACCCACCTCAAGGAGCTGTTGCGGAGGCAGAGACCGGCCCCACACAGCCCCCGCGTCGAGCCGACCGGCAACGGTGGTTCGCCCACTGTGCCAGCGCGCGATGCCGCGTCCTTCCAGACGCTGATACTGGAAGCTGCCATTCCCCGCCTGCAGGCTAGCCTGCGCGCCGAATCCCGGCTGAATGAACCCAAGCGTGATTCGTGGATTCACGGTCAACGTCGCGGTGCCTCGGGTATAGACACCGCCGGTCACCCCCCTGTTCACACGAAAATCGGAGCCAATGCCAATCGGGCTCCTGAAGACATTCATCTGCACGTCGCTGTCTCGCACGCGGGCGAGTTGAAGGGTGGATACAACGCGTTGGCTCGCATTCCACTCGTATCGCCACGTGCCTGCAACGGTCTGCCGACTCACGTAGTCGTAGTCATCGACTCCAAAAAGGGCACCAAGTGTCGAGCCTGAGTCCAATGGTGCGCGGAAATCGTTCGTGTTATCCAACGTGCGATTGAGCGTAAGGCCGAAACGGTGACCCCGATGACTCCACTCGACATCCACATGTCCGCGGACGGTCTCTTCTTGCCACGCACGCCCACCAGCAGCGCTTATCCTCAGACCGGGAGCAGCATCACGTGCGTTCAGCTCCAACGAAAGGCCGGTGAACCAACCTTCGATACGGTTGAAGCGGACGAGGTCAGCGAGCCGTCGGAAGCGTATATCGATCCGTGGCGGACCTGTCGCTTTCCACGCCTCAGGTGCGACGTCGTCGAAATCTTCCGCCCGTGCGTTCGCTGTCGCGTCTCCAAGCGGTGACGTCCATGTTGTAAACCTCCCTATAGAGTCGCCGGGTGCCAGCGTCAGGCGGTGTGGCCGCGCCTCCAAGGTGTCGACGCTTGTGCGAATCGTTCCCGTGTCTCCGTCGACCTGGTAATGTCGAAATGTGGACGTAGCACGAAAGACCGAACGCGTGTCACTCGATATCCGAAAGAGGACTTGCGCCTCGAACCGCTGTTTGGCTGGGAGCCAGATCTCTTGTGCAATTTCCTGGTTCTCGAGCTCCACGTACAATGCCCCTTCGAAGCCCGACGTCACTGCACGCTCCAGCAATCCACGGGAATCGCCGACGGCATAAATGCGCCCCCGCATTCTCACGAGATGTGCCCGGGTGGCATCGAGAAAGAGTTCTCCGTTGAAGACGATCCGGTTCTCGGGAAGATGATCCCGCGGAGTCACAACGACGCGAACCACTGGGACGCGTCGCGCATCGAACATCAGAGTTTCAACCGTATCTCCTCCTGAAAACAGGTACGTCTGCTCGCGTTCGTCACCGAGAGGATGCACGGGAGCAACCGACCGCTTCGATCGTCGGCCGCGGGTCGCGTTGTCGCGGCCAAACATGAGCGGGAGGCTATTGCCATACAGGTGCGGAACTAAAAGCGATTGTTGCATGAACGTCAGTGCTGTCAACTGCGGTCCAACCGCCTGCAGGCGATCCCCAATCACGTGTTGGTCAAAATCACCCGGAGAATTCCAGCGGACAACGGAGGCCAGTTGCTCGAGGGAAACGGGTGCCTCGTTGTGTTGACCCTGGCGGATGGTGACTGCGACCTCCGTTTCGACCGTGGCTTCATACGCACGGATTTGCTGTGGGAGGTTCCGGTTGTTGGTGGAGGCACGTTCGACGAGAGTGCGGAGCGCGGGCGTGGTATATGGCGACGCGATGACTGTCAGCTGCAACAGTACCACCCACGCGAGCATCTGGACTATCGCGCTCCGTCGCGCCGATCGGCTCGAATGGAAGCGAACACGCCCGCCAGTAAGATCAACACCACCACACCGAGCAGATAGAAATTGAAGCTGGGCCCGAGGTAGTCCTTGAGCAGGTCCGCGAGCAACATCTTCGTCCCAATGAGGCCCAGGATCGCCGACAGCGAAGCTTTGAGATATCGGAACTTCTCGATAATGCCGGCCAGAACGAAATAGAGCGAACGAAGACCAAGAATCGCAAACACGTTGCTCGTGAACACCAGAAACGGATCGGTAGTGATCGCGAACGTGGCCGGTATGGAATCCAGCGCGAAGACCAAGTCCATGGACTCGATTAACACCAGGGCAATCGCCAGCGGGGTAAGCACCCGCGCACCGTCAATGCGCGTCACGAAGCGCGCGCCGTCGAACCGGCCCGTGATGGGAAAGATCCGCCGAAGCTGTGTGATGACGAACGCTTCATCGGTGTTCAACGTCTCGCTCTCGTTGCTTCGAAACATCTTGAACGCCGTCACGATCAGGAAAACGCCGAACAAGTACAGCACCCAGTGATACCGGGACACCAGCGTCGCGCCACCTATGATCATCGCGCCCCGCATGACAAGGGCACCGAGAATTCCCCAAAAGAGCACGCGATGCTGGTAGATCGGCGGAATTCGCAAATGCGCGAAGATCATCACCATCACGAACACGTTGTCTGCACTGAGTGACAGCTCGATCAGGTAGCCCGTGAAAAACTTGACGGCGGCCAAGCGACCTGTGTTGATCTGTCCGTCGACCCGGTCCACGTACATCCCAAGACCGAGCCAGTGGCGATCATAGGCATACCAGACCAGGATATTGAAGCTGACGGCAAACACGACGATCAGACTCGTCAGCACCAAGGCTTCGCGAACACTGACCACGTGCGCCTTGCGATTGAGAATTCCCAGGTCGAGCGCCAGCATCACGCCGACAAACGCTAGGAACCCTCCCCAGGCCCAGAGTGTGGTGTCGATGGGTCAGACCCCCGGCAGGCCGCCGACGCGCCAGCGATCCTGGGGTCGACGTCGATCGTTCGAGTGGATCACGTTGCCTTCACCCAAGCGGACCATTCCCCCTCCGCCAACCCAACCGTGAATCGATGAGCACAGCGACACATAGGCACACGTAACAGCCCCGGCTCCTGACTCAACTTGTCCAGCCACCGCTCATCCGAGTACGACGCCTGTGCAAGCCCCAACTCAGCAAACCGACGACTGTCGCGAGCGATGAGCGCGGCAACGCCGAATTTTTGGGAAAAGCGCCGAATCTCGCCAAGCGCCGCCGGACGTTCGTCCAAGTCAACGAAGTGCGTCTTCACTCGCCGCTCCGCAAAGAACCGCAGCGCTTTGCGCGTCTCGGGGCTCTTACGTGTCCCAAAAACTTGCACTTCAATCGCCATCGGAATTCCTTTGCAACGTTAACGGTGGCACGAGAGGTGCCTTATGCCCCGGAGCCGACCCCTTTCCGTCCGCTGCCCGAATCTACACCCATGAGCGAACAGTACGATCCAGCCTGGTGGCTACCAGACGGACACACTCAAACGCTCTTCGGGAAATTCTTCCGGAAGCGCTTTGACGTACCCATGGTCTCCGAACGGATCGAGACCCCGGATGGGGACTTTCTCGACATTTGGCGATTGCATGCGGCATCGTCCGCTCCCCGACTGGTCGTTCTACACGGACTCGAAGGCAGTGCTCGATCAGAGTTCGTGACCGCGATTGCGAAGGCGGCGTCGGCCCGTGGATGGGGTGTGGACGTCATGGTCAACCGCGGCTGCGGCGATGAGATGAACCGCGCGCCACGATTCTACTTCGCCGGTGACTCGGACGAATTCGACACCGCGCTTTCGCACGTGACCCGTACCTATCCTCGTGCACCTCTGTTGCTGTGCGGAATTTCGTTGGGCGGCAATCTCCTGCTGAAGTGGCTTGGCGAGCAGGGGGCGGAGATCGAATCCAATGTCGTCGCCGCAGCTGCGCTCTCCGTGCCCTTCGACCTCGCGCGCTCTTGTCAGCGCATTGACACGGGCGCGTCGCGGATCTACTCGCGAAACTTCCTCCGCACGATGAAGCCCAAGGCGCTCGCGAAGATCGCACAACATCCGGGCATCGCCTCAGCCGAAGCCGTACGGCGCGCAAATTCCATCTGGTCACTGGACGACGCGTTCACGGCAATCGTCCACGGCTTTCGCGATGCAGCGGACTACTACGCGAACTGCAGCTCAATTCGTTTTCTTGACGCGATCCGAGTTCCAACACTCCTGCTCTCGGCGAAGGACGACCCGTTTCATCCGCCCGAAGTCTTGGATGATGTCGGACGGATCGCCCGGAAGAACGCAGCACTCCTGTGCGAATTCCCGGAAAAGGGCGGCCACGTAGGCTTTGTAGCAGGAGCCTTTCCCTGGCGGCCACGCTTCTATGCTGAGGAACGTGTGATCCAGTTCATGGAGCAGTGTATTGCATCGCGAGCTGGTTCGGTGTCACGCGCCGCCTCATCGTTCTAACAAGATCGTGCGACCTGTGGCCATGCGGGAATACGATGCTGAGGAGCCAAACTGCAAATCTCCGGACTAACCTCGTAGCGACCGGGAGTCGCTGTTTGATTGAACCTGCGGGCCTTCTGAAACGCGCAGAATGATCATTCTCTATCTGATTCTCCTCTTTGCTGGTCTGGCCATCGGGGCAGTCGCGATGTGGCGAGGCATCGAGCGCCGAGATCCCAAGCACCCGGCAGTTGATCGGCTCGGTCGTGAGGCTCCTGAGCTCCCAGTGTCACCCTCACCACTCGCTGTGGCGGGCGGCTTCTTATGCGCGGGCATCGTGGGATATGAGCTGACCGTTCACAGCGCTATGGGCCCGGCAATAGTGCTGCTCGTTGCGGCTGGCGCCGGTGCTTGTGGCGCCTTTGCGGCGACAGTGCTCGTAACCCGGTGGGCTATTCCTTCCGCCTTGGCTGCTCCCGAAGATCCTCGCTACTCGTTGCAGGGAATACCCGGCAAGGTGCTGAACAGCATTGGCCACGACGCCGCGGGCACCATCGCGTATGAGGCGAATGGTCAATCAGTTACGCTTCCGGCCAAGAGTGTGGATTCCAGCGTCATATCAGCCGGAACCGACGTGATTATCGAACGTATCGAGCAGGGCATCGCCTTTGTTGAGCCTTGGTCGCACGTGGAGACGAGGCTGTAAAATCGACTACAGCCTTCCGTCCGCCAGCTGATGAATTCGGTATGGTCTTTGCAAAGCCATAGGCGGACCTGCCCCCCTTGCTAACGCGGCTGACGTTGGACCCCTGATCCGACGCGCCCACCACCTCGACCCCTGCT
>JAXLXV010000019.1:0-128870 GCA_046327745.1 Gemmatimonadaceae bacterium
GCGTGAACAACGGGCGCTCGCGTTGACTGGCGGATGACGATCGTGCATCCAGCGCCGACAGCAGGGCGATGTTCGTGCGTCCAAACTTGCCGGACAGCTTCACCGCGCCGTCGGGCTGTACGATGCGACGGGTGTAAATGAGATTCGCCGGTGCGTCGAACTGCTCGATGCCATCCACAAAGAAGGGTCGCTTTTCAGGAAAGAACAGCGAAAAGCGCGTGTCGCCTGGAATCTGGGCGGCGTCCGCTTCAACCTGCGAGAAGTCCGGACGCACCGTGGCGTTCAAGGTGAGGTTCGGGATCACACGCCAACGCAGGTTGCCGCCTAACGCCGAGGTGCCGTCATACACGTAGGCGGTATCGAGGTCGCTCCCCGAACGAGACGCCGTGAATTCCGGATTGAACTCGGCCACCATGTCCCGGCGCAATCCCGAAATACCGGTGAGCGTGCCCGACTGGTTGATGAATGCCGCAGATCCGCGACGGGCGGGCGTCCATGTCTGCTGATAACCCGAATGCTGCACAAAGCGCAGCACCTGAAAGCCCCACGTCTGCTGGTCTGTCCCTTGAAAGCGAATGCTCTTGAATGGGATGCGAACCTCGATCTCGTAACCCTGTGAGACGAGGTGCCCCTTGGACTCGAACACGAAGTCGGGATTCAGGTCGATATTAGCCGGTGGATTTCCGCCAAACGTCTGCCCGCGCGGCTGCGGCGTGTTGCCCGCGTCCGTGCGCATACCGTCAGTTTGAACACCCAGCGGATTCACGCCAAAGACAAAGGCCCGGCGACGATCATTGAAAGGGTCGATCAACAGCTGGATGTTGTCGTCGCTGTCGGTCTTGTCGCGCGCGGCAAGGGTCGCATGCACCGGACCGTGCGTCTCCCAGGCCCGAATGCCCACGTACAGATCCGTGGGTGTGTACCACAACCGGACCTCGGTCGAGTCCGCGGCGGGTCGATTGTCCAACGGCAGGTACGCGGAAAAACCGGTGAGCAGGGCAGCGTCTTTCCAGACGGCTTCGTCGAGACTTCCGTCGACGGTAACGGTCGCGTTCAGGCGTGGAATGTGCGCCGACGTCTGTCCATTTCGCGCATGAAACACCCCTTGCGCAGAAAGCCGGGGTGAAAGCCACAAGACAAGAGCGAGCGCGGCGCAACGCAGCGCGAGAGTTCGAACGGTGTGCATGACGAGAGCAAAGGGCAGGCTAAACGCGCCGCAACTGGCGGCGGAGTATGATGCGTTGTCGCACGTCGATCGGCGAGTCCTACTGCATAGCGACCCGCCCGTCCACAATCCGCACAACGCGATCGCATCTGGCGGCAATGCTCTCGTCGTGTGTGCTGATGACAAACGTCATCTGCTCTTCATCGCGCAGCTGACGTAGCAGCCGAAGCACGTCGTCACCACTTTCGCGATCCAGATTGCCGGTTGGCTCGTCCGCCAGCACGATATCCGGGCGATTCATGACCGCCCGCGCGACCGCCACGCGCTGCTTCTGTCCGCCGGAGAGCTTGGTGGCGCGATAGTGCGCCCGATCGGCCAGACCCACGGACTCCAGCAGCCCCATCGCGCGGTCGCGATCCAACGGTCTGCGGCCCAGCGGCCAGGCGGGGAAGAGCACGTTTTCGATCGCCGAGAAGTCTGGGAGCAGATGGTGGAATTGAAAGACAAAGCCGATATGCCGATTCCGGAATGATGTGACAGCGGCGTCGCTCAGTTGGGAAAGGGCATGTCCCGACAACCAGACTTCACCAGCCGTGGGACGCAGAAGGGTTCCAAGGATCGACAAGAGCGTACTCTTGCCGCTTCCGCTCGGCCCCATGAGGGCCACAAACTCGCCGCGGGTGAATTGAAGGTCGATGCCTTTCAGCACCAGGGTGTCCACTTCGCCGTCGTGGTAGGTCTTGGTGAGTCCCTGCGCGCGCAGGACGGCGTCGGGATTCATTGCTGGATCACCTCGACGGGGTCGACCCGGGATGCCACCCGCGCGGGAAGGATGGCGGCAAGGGCGCTGGCCACGGTGGCGATGGTGATCGCGATCCCATATTCGCCTAACGCTGGGTCAATCGGCAGGCTATGCGTGCCATCCGGTCGCAACGTGTAGGCTTGGAGGAACTCGGCGAACCCGTACCCGGCCAAGGCACCCACACATGATCCGACCGCCCCGATGAGGAAGCCTTGGTACAGGAACATCCAGGTGATGGACGCTCGAGTGACGCCCATGCTACGCATGATGCCGATCTCCCCGCGACGGCGGTTCGCCGACAGCAGCAACTGGGAGGCGACGGCAATGATGATGAGGAGGATTGCGAAGAACTTCACCAGGTCACCGGTGTTTCCCTGGGCGCGCAGCGCATCCTGCAGCCGCGCGTTCTCGGCGATCCAGTCCGTCCCTTCCAGACCGGTCATGCCTGCCAGGTGCTCGGCGATCCGCGGCGCGTTGTTGATCTCCGACACCTTGATCTCCAGTCGAGAAGCTTGCCCGATGAGATCAAGCAGGCTTTGCGCCGTGGCCAGGTCGGTGTAGACCAGCCGCTCGTTGACGGCGGCGCTCTTCACGTCAAAGATGCCGCGGATCAACAGGGTACGCTCACGCGCTCGGTCACTGCGCAGGCGAATCCGCTGACCGGTGGTGAGGCCCAGGTTGGAGGCAATGGTGATGCCGATGAGCGCCTCGCCAGGCCCAACTTCCGACGTACCGCGTACCATGCCACCCGCCAAGTCGATCATTTCGCTCGCCCGTCCCGATTCATACCCAACGATCTGGATCGGGACGATCTTCTCACCGCGCTGGATCACGCCACTACCCGTCGCTGAGGCGACGACGGCGGTGACCCCCGGCACCTTAGCCACCATGTGCTCGATGTTCTTCCAGCCATCTATGGCGGTGCGAGGTTCGCCTCCTCGTTGCACCGCCACGAACGGGGCGAAAGAGTCAGGGCCGGCCAGCGTGCGCGGCAGGCGTGTGGGTGCCTCCAGCCGTACGTGCGGGATGTTGCCGATCACGTCGGTGGTGAGCCGAATCGCCAGCCCGTTGATCAGGCTGGCCATGAACGTGTAGACGACAATGCCAACGGCCACGCCGGCCAGGATCAGGACGGTCTGCAAGCGCCCACTCCGGATGTACCGGAGGGCGACCGTCAGCTCAAATAGCATCGCGCGCCACCTGCGTGCGCACGAGAATGCCAACCGGCACGGCGCGAGGGGTGACCGCCACGGTGTCGCCAGGCACAACCCCCTTGATGACGACGATCCGCGCCGAGGGCCAGTCAATGACGTCCACGTCGCGACGGTCCGTGGTTCCGTGATGGACCAGCAGCACGTAGGGGCGCTCACCCAGGCCGGCTACGGCGGCCCGTGGCACCGTCACGGACTTGGGATGGCGCGCAATCTCGAGATTCACGTCGACCGACAGCCCGACCGGAAGACGTGGCGCCTTGCCCTCGAACGCAAGCCTCACCGGCACAGCGCCACTGACATCGCTCACTCGGCGACCGATGAAGGCAACCCGTGCGGAGAACGTCCGTCGCTCACCTGTGAGCGGCGACACCACGGCTGGGAGGCCTACCCGAAGTTCCCCGACATACTGCTCATCTATCTCGGCCTCCACCTCAGCGTCGCTCCCTGTCGCCAGCTCAAAGAGTACGGTCTGTGGCGTGACATTCTGGCCCGGATCGACGTTGCGGGACAGCACAAACCCGTCGATCGGCGAGCGTAGCGTGTAGTCGCGCAGGCGGCCTTGCGTTTCGGCGAGGAGCGCCTGGATTTGTCGCACCGACGTTTCGGCGCCTTCGAGTGACGATCGGGCCTGATCGACGTCGCGGTCAGCGATACCGCCAGCGGCATTCAACGCGCGCAGCCGATCAAACTCCCGTCGACGCTGCGAAAGTTCGACCTGACGCGAAGCGAGTTGGGCGTTGGCCTGAGCGATCGTGGCCTCTGTCACCTGCGCGTCGAGTCGCGCCAAGAGGTCGCCGCGACGAACAGCGTCCCCTTCCGCCTTCAGCAGGGCCGTGACGGTGCCGGAAACCAGTGGCAGCACGTCGTTGGTGAGCCGAGCCTTCACGCGACCCGTCACGGCCAACACACGCGTCACGTCCTCCGTACGCGCCGTGGTGACATCGATCAGGGGCGGTCGGCTGGCCACTCGCCAGGAGGCGAAAACCAGCACGCCGAGTACGCCGAATGCGGCAATCCATCCAAGCCGCTTCATCACGTCATCCGACTCCGCGGGGTGAGTTGGCATAGCATAGCCCACACCCACCCGGGTCAATCAGGGGAGAACCCCCGATAGAAGCTGGACGGTCGCTGACGTGGCGCCTACGCGGTGTCCTTGCTCCAGCGGAAAAAGATCACACTGATGCCGATGAAGGAGATCAACGCACCACCCACGCTCATTAAGGCACCAGCGGTCTGATGGTCCGATTGCGAAGAAACGCCCGGCAACGGCGGCGCGAGTTCAAAGACGCCGTACAGGGGCGTTGACGCGTACACCAGAAAGCCTACCAGTCCAAACATGACGGGGCTGAACATCATCCCCAGGACCAAATACCCCATCTTGAGCGGAGCCTGGAACTTCGGGTGCTCGGGACAGGGGAGGACGACGGGCCACCAGAAGAGGAGTCCTGCGGCGAGCCACAGCACGTCGATGACGAATGACCCAATCTGCGACGTCATGAGCCCATCGACGACGGCCGGGAGGTGCGTGAGCAGCACGGTGGCGCTGAAGATGCTCAGGGCCAGCAGGGGGGATGTCAGTCGCGCGAATACGCGCGCTCGCCAGCCTTCGCCCCCAAGCATGGCCAAGGCACTGGGCTGGATGCCTCGTAGCAACAACGGCGGGGCGATGAGCGCGACCATGAGGAATTGCAGCATGTGCACACTGGCCAGATAGCCAGCGCCCAGGGCACCGATTGGCCAATCGAGGGCCAGCCACAACACGATCAACCCGCCAAAGAACAGTGGGTGTGTCGGCGTGGTCGCCGCAAACGTCCGACGAGTCCCAGCGCGGTTCCAGCGGAACACCGCGAGCGCCAGGAGCACCACAAACAGCCAGACCCCCGGGTACGGTCGCCAAGTCCACGTCCATGCCGCGCCGTTGGCGGCGCACCAGAACTGCATCAGTTACTCCAACCCGACCTGGGCATGCCTAACGCTTCGCCTGGTCGAAGGCTTTCTGGACGTCGGCGTACGGAACAACCACCGCGGCCACTTCCAGTGGGCCGGCGCGTTTCAAGTTCAACGTCACGAACACCGTATCGCCCGCGTGCAGGTCCTTGGTCAGGCCCGTCAGCATGCCATGACGGGCGCCAGGTTCCAGACGCAGCTCGCCACCGTGGGGAATGGCGGCCGAGGCGATCGATGCCATCTTGTTGCCGGAGAACGAATCGTGCAGCATGGCCATGCGGGATACGGTCGTGGAAAAGCCCACCAACTCGTCGTCCTGCGGCGTTCCATTCTTGACGATCAGGTACAACGAGGCTTCGCTCCGGCTAAGCGGTTGGGCAATAATCGCGGTCGGCACAATGATGCCGGCCATCTGCACGGGAGCGTCCGGTGTCACGGTGGACGAGGCCTCGGGCGTACTTGCCGCCAGTTCCTTTCGGGTGGCCTCACCCGTGGCGTCATCAATCAGCTTGGGCAGGTCGTGGGCCCAGTCGTCCTGCCGGATCCCATTCGGATAGATCAAGTACGCATTGCCATCGCGCGAAAAGGCGACGACCTGCGCTGCGTGGGCAATGAAGTAGTTCGCGCTGTCGCCGCCCTCGGGAACTTCCTTCAAGGCCGGCGGCATGCCTAACGTCTTCTGGATCGAATCGAGCACCGGCTTGGTGCCCGTCAATCCGATGAAGGTGGGGTCGATGGCGCCCAGCCACTCTTTCAGTCGCGCAGGTGTGTCGCGATCAGGATCCGTCGTCACGAATACGACGCGCACCAGCGCACGCTGGTCCATCGGCAGCTTCTGCAATACCGCGGCGATATTCGCCATGTGCAACGGACAGACATCGGGGCAGTGGGTGTACCCAAAGAACAGCAGCGCAACCTTTCCCTGCGTGTCGCGGCCAAAGTCGTAAGGCTGACCGTCCGTACCGGTGAGCACGAAAGACGGCTTCGGAATTGGACTAGACAAGGACACGCCGCGAAACCCCGTCATCGCTCCACGTTCCGACGCGCCATCCCGACGGCATGCGCCGGCGACCATCAACAACATCGCGGCCGCGACGATCCCAACGCGCACATGCGCAAACGATGAGTTACGTGGCATGGATGAAAGCTAATCGGCGCGGCGACCGCGTCGACGGGACGGACAGCAGCGGGACAGCGCCCGAAGACGTAAGTTGTGGGACGCTCGGTCATCGCACCGGCATCTACTCGCCGGCACCCATACCTCGCCATCTCCACCTCGGCCACATGTCCGCACCGACTGCCCCGTTGCGCGCTCGCACGACGCCGCCTTCTCGATTCCGCCTCGGAATCACCGCCCTCGCTCTGGCTGCGATGCTGCTCCCGGCCGCATCGTCGGCGCAGTCCCTGGCCAAGACCAAGTGGGACTCGCTCGCGCACGACATCTTCAAGCAGCTCATCGAGATCAATACCTCGGAGAGTTCCGGATCCACCGCGCAGGCAGCCAAGGCGATGGCCGCACGATTGAAAGCGGCAGGCTTTCCGGACTCGGATGTGGTCGTCCTTGAGCACGCTCCTCGCAAGGGCAACATGGTAGCTCGCCTCCACGGTAAGGACGCGTCCAAGAAGCCGATTCTCCTGCTCGCCCACATCGACGTTGTTGAGGCAAAGGCCGAAGACTGGACGCTGCCTCCGTTCACGTTCATCGAGAAGGACAGCACGTTTTACGGTCGCGGTGTTTCCGACGACAAAGACGATGCGGCGATGTACATGTCCATCCTGTTGCGGCTGAAAGCGGAAGGCTATGTGCCAGAGCGCGACATTGTCGTCGCCCTGACGGCGGACGAAGAAGGTGGCGCAGCCAATGGGGTTGATTGGTTGCTCAAGAATCGGCCGGACCTGCTGCGCGCCGAGTACGCTTTTAATGAAGGGGGAGGCGGCCGGGTGAAGGAGGGGAAGAACATCTCGCATGACATTCAGGCCAGCGAAAAGAAGTTCCAGATGTTCCTGCTGGAGACGACGAACCCGGGTGGGCACAGTTCGGTCCCGACCAAGGACAACGCCATTACGCAGCTGGCGGCAGCGCTGGTGAAGGTTGGTGCGTTGGACCTGCCGGTTCACCTCAACGACATCACGCGAGCCTACTTCCAGCGTTCAGCACCGCTGACGCCTGGGCCCATGGGAAAGGCCATGGCCGCCATCGTGGAGAACCCGAACGACGCCGCGGCAGCCGCCACGCTCTCGAAGGATCCGCGGTACAACTCGCAGCTGCGCACTACGTGCGTGGCGACCATGTTGGAAGGGGGGCATGCCATGAATGCCCTGCCGCAGCGCGCGCGCGCATACGTGAACTGCCGGATCCTGCCGGACGAGAACCCCGAGGACATTCGCAAGGCGATTGAACGCACGGTGGCCGATCCCAAGGTCGCCGTCACCGCCCAGGGCGAAGCACGGAACTCGCCACCGTCGCCACTGACGCCGGAGTTGTTCGGCGAGATCGAACGCGTGACCAAGGAGATGTGGCCTGGGGTCCCGGTCATTCCGACCATGAGTACCGGCGCGACGGATGGGTTGTACCTGCGGAATGCTGGAACGCCCGTATATGGCGTGTCGGGATTCTTCTATGGCGACACCTTCGCCCACGGCATGAATGAGCGTATTCCACAGAAGGCGTTCTACGATGGGATCGAGTTCATGTACCGCCTGGTGAAGCGCGTCACGACACAGAAATCGATCTCCTGAACAACAGAACGAGCCTTCCGTACGTGAGCGACATGATCCATCGATCGAACAGCACGTTGCTGGCCGCGGCGCTTTTTGCCGCGGCCACTTCGTTAGGTGCGCAGCGTCCCGCCGATGGCGCGCAGGCCGTCGGAGAATGGCGGTACCATCACCGTGACCTCATGGGCACGCGGTTCGCGCCGCTGGACCAGATCACGCGCGACAACGTGCAGCGGCTGGGCATAGCCTGGCGTTGGCGCCCGGACACCAGCGAGCGTGAGTTGCGCAACGAGAGCACCCCAATTGTCGTGCGCAATACGATGTACTTCCCCTCCGGCACCAACCGAGGAGTGGTTGCCGTCGATGCTGGCTCGGGAGCCGTGAAGTGGGCGTGGTCCATGACTGAAGGCAGTCGCTTCAAGGTGGCGCCACGCAAGGGCGCCGGTCGCGGCGTGTCGTATTGGACGGATGGAACGAGCGAGCGGATTTTCGTAGTCACCCCGGGATTCCAGTTGGTCGCCCTCGACGCGCGGACTGGTCAGCAGGTTCCCACGTTCGGCAACGCGGGTATCGTCGATCTCAAGCTCAAACTCGGCGTGCCGCTCAATGTCGACTCCGCGGCCATCGGCAACTCGTCGCCGCCGGTCGTCTATGAGGACATCGTGGTGATTGGTCCGGCACTCGAGGTCGGACTCGTACCCAAGTCCAAGCGAAACGTCCCGGGGCGAATCCTTGCCATCAACGCCCGCACCGGCGAACTCGTCTGGCGATTCAACACGATTCCCCAGCCGGGGGAATTCGGCAATGACACATGGGAAGCGAAGTCGTGGGAATACACGGGCAATGCTGGCGCGTGGGCGCCGATGTCGGTCGATGTGGGCCGCGGGCTGCTGTATGTGCCGGTGGAAGCGGCCACGGGCGACTACTACGGTGGCCATCGTCCGGGGAACAACCTGTTCTCCACATCGCTGGTTTGCTTAGACATCCGCACCGGCAAGCGTGTCTGGCATTCGCAGATCATTCATCATGACATCTGGGACTGGGACAACCCTACGGCCCCGATCCTCGCGGACTTGGACATCAATGGCCGTTCACGCGCGATCGTGGTGCAGCTGACGAAACAGTCATTCGCCTACGTGTTCGATCGCGTCAGTGGAGCCCCGATCTGGCCCATCGAGGAACGTCCTGTGCCCGCCAGCGAAATTCCAACCGAGCATGCCTCGCCCACGCAGCCCTTTCCCACCAAACCGGCGGCCTTCGATCGTCAGGGCGTTACGGTCGATGATCTCATTGATTTCACGCCGGAGCTTCGGGCCAAGGCGCTGGAGGTTATCAAACCGTTTCGGCTGGGTCCCATCTTCACGCCGTCGTCATTGTTGAATGCCCCCGACGGAACACGTGGCACGCTCTCACTGCCGGGGGCCGTGGGCGGCGTCAACTGGGAGCACGCGACGTACGATCCGGAACACGGCATGTTGTTCGTACCCACGCACACCATGC
This sequence comes from Gemmatimonadaceae bacterium, assembly GCA_046327745.1. Lineage (GTDB taxonomy): Bacteria > Gemmatimonadota > Gemmatimonadetes > Gemmatimonadales > Gemmatimonadaceae > JABAQJ01. The sequence continues at coordinate 9,347 of JAXLXV010000019.1, forward strand.
CGTCCGTCCTCGGCATGGCGCACGTTCCGGAACGCTCGGACATGGACTTTGTGCAGATGGGTGGCAGCCCGCCGACGGTGTCCGGCTTGCCGCTGATCAAGCCGCCCTACAACCGAGTCACCGCCATCGACCTGCATACAGGTGCGCACGTGTGGATGGTGCCAGGTGCCAACACGCCGGTGCAGATCGCGAACAACCCCGCGCTACGTGGGCTGACCATCCCTCGCACCGGTGGCTTTGGGCGACCGGTGACCCTGGCCACTCGAACACTGCTATTTGAAGCTGACGGATACGGAGGCGAGCAAATATTGCGGGCGATCGACAAGGCCAGCGGCGCGACTATCGCCGAAATCAATCTCCCGGGATCCGTGGCCAGTCCCCCGATGTCGTACATGGTATCTGGACGGCAATTCGTCGCGTTCTGGGTGTCCAATGCGACCGGCGGCACACGATCCGAACTTCTCGCCCTCGCCGTTCCCTAGCCAATTCCCAGCGGTTCGTCGGTGCTGGCACCGGCGTTGAACACCCACCCGACCATGAATCGCTGGGTGGCCCATCTTCGAGAGGAGGACGCAGTCATGGAGTGGTCCATCATTGGCACCAACTTCCTGTACGCTGCACTGGGCGTTGTCCTGATGTTCGTTTCGTATCGTGTGATCGACTGGCTGACGCCCAGCGTCAACTTCAATGAAGAGTTGCGGAAGGGGAATGTGGCCGTGGGCATCTTCATCGCCGCGATCTTCCTGTCGGTCGCGATGATCATCGCCAAGGCGTTGAACTGACGTGCGCCCACGGTGGCAGCGGCAGGCGTGTCTACTGCTGGGGCTCACGTGGTGCGCGATGCCTGCCAGCGCCTCTGGTCAGCTTCAACGACGAGGCGAGGCGGAGCGATACGACGAGACCTTTCGAAAGTACACGAAGCGCTATTTTGGTCCGGGCTATGACTGGCGGCTGTTCAAGGCCCAGGGGATGGCCGAGAGCAATTTGGATCCCGACGCGCGGAGTTGGGTTGGCGCCCAAGGCGTGATGCAACTCATGCCGTCGACGTTCAAGCAGATTCGCTCACAACAGCCGGACCTGCGCTCGATCGGCGATCCGGAGATGAACATCGGGGCAGGCATCCTGTACGATCGCTCGTTGTGGAACCTATGGGCGGCAGACTCCGTGGATGTCAGCCGTGAATCCTTCATGTTCGCGAGCTACAACGCGGGCCGGCGAACCATCCTGAATGCCCAGATCGTGGCTCGGCGCGAGTCGCTCGATGTTCGTAACTGGCAACACATCACCCGCGTGGCTCCGCGCGTCCCTCGCTGGCGGTACACAGAAACGCTCGGCTATGTCGCGCGGATCGATTCAAATCTGACCGCCATGGACGATCACGGCCGCCTGAAGGCAGACTCCGTCAAGCGAAAAGGTGTTCGACGGCGATGAGGGCGCACGGAGTGCGTCCGTGGCGCTCCGGTTGGTACGGTGGATGTGCGCCTAGCGCGTCGGTGAGGTGCGGGTGAGCATGGTGATGCGGTCCGGAGTTAGTCGCGCCACGGTGGTGGCGCCGAGCTGACGAAGCACGAGTTCGGTCTCCCGGCGCAGGATCGTCAGCACCATTTCCACCCCAGGCTGGCCGAACGCGGCCAACCCCCACAAGTAGGGACGGCCGATGCCGACAGATGTGGCACCCAACGCCATCGCCTTCACCACGTCCGTTCCTCGCCGGAAGCCGCTGTCGATGAGCACCGGAATGCGGCCACGCACCGCGGACAGAACCTCGGGGAGGCACTCGATCGTGGATCGTCCGCTGTCTTCGGCCCGGCCACCGTGGTTCGAGACCACCAGTGCGTCGACACCGTTCGTCACGGCGGTCGCGGCATCTTCACGCGTGGTAATTCCCTTCAGCACCAGCTTCATCCCCGGCACGTTGTCGCGCATTCGTTTCACGTAGTCCCACGTCATCCCAGGGTACTCGACCTGCGTGACCTTGGACAAGTCGAGGCCATCGAACATCGGCTTGCGACGTGTATACGATGCCATCCCGCTGTCGTGACATTGCGTGCAGTCGCGGCTGTCGTCGCGTGCGAGGCGAAGTTGCGTTTCCAGGTTGCGGCCCGCATTGAGGTCCACCGTCAGGATCAACGCTGGGCTTCCCGCTCGATGGGCGCGGCGGGCGATCGCCAGCCCGACGTCGACGTCGTCCGTAGGGTACAGCTGATACCACACCGGCATCCCGCGTGCGGCCATGACGTCCTCCACTGAGGTCGTGGCCACACCCGAGAGCATCTGCAGGTGGTTCTTGGCGCGTGCCGCCTTGGCCACGGCGATCTCTCCGTCGGGGTGCAAGGCGCGATGGCTGGCGGCTGGGCAAATGAAGATCGGCGTCGGCCAGGACTGGCCGAAGATCTGCACGGAGGCGTCGATCGACCGTACGTCTACCAAGCGGCGTGGCCGCAACTGAAAATGTTGGAATCCGTCCCGGTTCACACGCAGCATCGCGTCGTCGTCGACGCTGCTGGCCACGTAGCCGTAATGCGCCGGCGGGAGTTTCAGGCGTGCCACCGGCTCAAAGTCCATCACACTCAACGCCTGGTCGGCAGAGGTAATGACGCGGGCTTGTTGTACCTGTTCCAGCTCGCGGAAGACGGCATCAACCCCCAATCCCGTGTCGCGAGGGCCCGCCTCGTCAGCTCGAACTTCCAGTATCCGCGCCAGGCTTCGCGGCGCGACACCGGCCGCGGCAAACAGCGGACTGGCGGCCAAATACCTGAGGAAGCGACGCCGTTCGTTCCGGTCGCTCATGGCTTTCCCGTCGGTTGCGTGACCCGGTTGCGCAGCACGCCAACCCCTTCAAGTTCCACCTCGACGACATCACCGGCGACGATGCGCTTGGTCGTTCCGGGAGTGCCGGTGTAAATCACGTCACCGGGCATCAACGTCACGTAGTGGCTCACGTAACTCACGATCTCGGAAACATTGAAGATCAGGTCCTTCGTGCGTTGCGACTGCACGACCTCGCCGTTCAGCCGTGTCTGCAGCAACAGATCATCATAGTTCAAACCGGTCGCAATCATCGGCCCTAGCGGCCCAAAGGTGTCTGATGCCTTGGCGCGAAACCATTGCAGGTCGTTCTTCTGCCAATCGCGTTCCGACACATCATCCCCGACGGTCACCCCGAACACATAGTCCTTTGCCGTCTCCTTGGAGACCCGTGTCGCCCGCTTGCCGATGACCACGACCATCTCACCCTCGTAGTGCGTGTTCATCGCGTCTGGGGGCAATACGATGTCCTCGTTCGTGCCGATGATGGACGTGGGCAATTTGGCGAATAGTCCGGGGTACGCAGCCGCCGGGCGCTCGCCAAGATGCGTTTGGTAGTTCAACCCGACGGCGATCACCTTCGATGGTTCGGTCGGTGCCAACAGGTGGACACTGGCGAGCGTAACCGCTGCGCCCGATGGCGTCGCGTCGACCCATGGTGCGCCACGGAGCGGACGGACCATCTCCCCCTCGACCTTGCCGTACCGTGCCCGCCCGTCGACCGCGTAACGGACATACTTGTTGACCTGCGCCCCGACGTTTGCAGCTGTCAGGAGAAGGAGCGTACCAACAGTCAGTACACGCATGAGGAGTTCACTCCAGGGTCCATCGTGGCGCGCCATGGGGGAATGCCGCCTGACAGCGAGCATCACTCAGCCATCAGTGCAGCGGTGAGTTCATCAACGCGGGACCAGATGGCGTCGGCGTCTGGTCGCTCGCTGGTCATGAGGGTATCGAAGAGCCGTCGCAATTCGTCGCGCTGTGACGACCTCTGTTCTGACGGAGGGAGCGCGTCGGAAACTGCGGCCCCGAACTGCGCGAGGTTGTCCTTTGCAAGCGCTAGGGCAGCGGCGTAGTCGCCCGTGCTTGCTGGATCGATCGTCGAGGTCGGGTCGGGATCTGTCCATTCACAAAGGATGCACTTACCGCCGGGGACTTCGTCGCGCGCGGTTGGATATCCACAGCACGGGCAGATGACCCTGGGATGTCCGCGGCTGTCGGCAATGGCCGGGGGCAGATTGGGGTCGTCCATCACCAGATTGGGCGGCGGTTCATCGTCATGGTGATGATGATCGTGACCACCACCTCTTTCGTGCGCACCTAACGACGGCGCCGACGCATCGAATCGATAGATCGTCGTCGAAGCGCGGGAGCGAATGGTCGCCACCACGCGACTGACAAGCTCGCCAATGGCCACCACCGCCACGATGGCGAGGATCCACTGCTGCCAGGAAGGTAGGGCAAGGAGAGAGGAGACCATGATCGTTGCGCCCCCAATGCTACGCGTGCCGCGCTCGTTGGCAATGACGCGATGCCCTACCGAGTGGCGGATGGCAGCGTTACCCAGGTGCCAGCCCACGTCTCTTCGCTGCCGCGGGCGTATCGGGCGTCACCAATGAACACGCGGCCAGAATCCGAACCGCCACCAGCAACGAAATAGGGGAAGCGTGACCACCGCAGGAACTGCGAACCCGTGTGGGTTTGCGTGGCTCGCCGAGCGTTGGGTGAATCGGTACCGGTCGGGACCCTATCGATCCGGGCACTCAACACCACACCCGTTGCGCCGACCCGGCCTTCATATAGGTCGTAGGCGCTGTCGCTTCGCACGAGCACCTCACGCGAGCGCATGCTCAAGGCACGCGGCGCCACCATGACCTCCCGTGGCCCGTCACCGCGCACCGCCAGCGTGCGGATGGCGGCCGCGCGCGTGGCCTCGCTCATCCCTTTCATGGCAATGATGTAGAGCAGTGCGACTACCAGTCCCACGCGCGCTGGTCGTTCGCTCAACGGTGCCTGGCGCCGCAGTCGGCGTGACGAGAGCCACCAGCCAGCGCCCAACATCACCAGTAGGAATGGATCCACAATGAACAGCGTGTCTCCGTAGAACCACTGCTGGCTGAACGGCATGAGAAGTCGCACGCCATAGTTGTTCAACCAATCCAGCGCTGGGTGACTCCACACTGACAGCGTCGCCGCCAGCAGCATCATGCGCACGGTCGGTGGCGATGGCTGCGCTCCCGTCGTGCGCCGGTTCCAAACAACGAAAATGCCCGTCAGTAACAACGGCCAGAGGACCATGGCTAGGATGCCGTGCGTCAGCCCACGTCGTAAGGCAACGCCTTGGACTGAATTCCCAAACAGGTACACGGCGGCATCGACGTCCGGCACGTTCGCGCCGATCACGGCCAAGAAGGTCGCCCGCGGAAAGCGCCTAGCGAAGCCGGACTGCGCGATGGCCGCACCGGCCAGGGAGTGACAGACGTTGTCCATCGCTCAGGCTATCACCGCGGTATGGCCGTGCTGTCGCGGAACACCTCGCGACCATTCAACAACGTCAGGAGTACGCGCGCCTTACCGATCCGGTGAGCCGGTATCGAAAACAGATCGTCCGAGACAACGATCAAGTCGGCGGCCTTTCCCACAGTGATCGTACCGGTGAGCGTATCCTGTTCCTCTGCGCGGGCCCCACCGAGCGTGTACATATGAAGGGCGGTCGCCAGGTCGATGCGCTCCGCGGGGAGCCAAGGGGTGCCGGTGGAGTCATCCAATCCACGACGCGTGATTGCCACTTGGATCGCCTCGAGCGGATTCATGGACGACACCGACCAGTCGCTGCCACCGGCGACGATGGCCCCGCTCTTCACCACGGACGCGATCGGGTACTGGTGGGATGACCGCTCCATCCCCAGCCTGGGTTCCGTGAGGTCCTTAATGTACGAATCGCGGTACGCCCAGAGCGGCTGGAAGGACGCCACGACGCCTAACGACGCAAAACGCGGGACATCGGCAGGGTCGAACAGCTGAATGTGGGCCAACACGTGGTGGGGTCCAGCGCCGCCATCCAACCGGTGTTGCGCCTCGAACGCATCGAAGGCCACCCGGATTGCCCGGTCGCCGATCGCATGCACATGCACCTTAAAGCCCGCTGAGTCGAGCGCATGGACCAGCGACACCATCTGCTCTGGCGCCACGTTGAGTTCGCCGCGGTACCCTGGCCGGTCCAGATACGGTTGCAGGAGAGCCGCCGTCCCTCCTTCGATCACGCCGTCCAGAAAGATCTTGGTGGAAATCGGGCGCACCAGGCCACGCGCGTACTTGGCGCGCCATGCCGACAGCTCCGCCACCTGCTCCGGACCGCGATGGGGATCCACCAGCAGGTTGATCACCGATCGCGCCGTCAGCTGCCCCATCGAATCGGCGCGCGCATACGCCCGTAGTTCCGGCTCTTGCGCACTAGCCTCATTCAACGTCGTAATGCCAAACTGCGCCGCCATCGCCAACCCGCGCTGGAGCCCAGCGAAGTACTCGGCGTCAGTGTACGGCGGCATCTTGGATGACACCAAACGCTTGGCCGTTTCACGCAAGGTGCCTGCTGGATTCCCCTGGGTGTCGCGCTCGATGCGGCCATTGACGGGATCCTTCGTTGCGCGCGTTACGCCACCGATTGCCAGTGCCCTGGAGTTCGCCCATCCGGTGTGTCCGTCTGCCGAACTGAGGAAGGCCGGTCGATCCGGTACCAGGGAATCGAGCAGCTGGCGTGTCGGCGCACCGTTCGGAAACAATGGGAGCTGGAAGCCGCCGCCTCGAAGCCACGTGGCATTTGGATCGCGCTTCCCGCAATCGGCAATGATTCGTTTGATGTCATCGAGGGTTGCCGCGGCGTTCAAGTCGCATTCGCCCAGCTCGATGCCACCGGTCACGGGATGGACGTGTGTGTCCACAAAACCGGGAAGCACCATCTTGCCCGCCAGATCCAACACCCGTGTCGCGCGGCCAACGAACGCTTCGGCACTGTCGTTGGAGCCGACGAAGACAATCCGGCCGTCCTTGACGGCCACGGCTTGAACGCGCGGGTTCGCACTGTCCACGGTGTAGACCAGCGTGTTTCGCAGGACGAGGTCAGCGTGGTTGGTGGGGCCTCGCGCGCAGGCAAACGTGAGCGCGCTGGCGGCGAGCGCGGCGCGAATGTCCCGTGCGAACAAGCTCACGCGCGTGCCTTGGGCCTGCGGGAGGACGCAGCACTAGGCACCGCGGCGTCGACGACTTGCCAGACAGTGGGCTTCTTCCGGCGTAACACATGTCCTTCGCCGCGGAGCAGGGCAGCGTGCCGATCCGAACCTGGCGGACGCTTCGGGTTGAGCGTGCCGTCAGGTTCCACAATGCGCCACCAGGGGGCCAGCGTGCGCCCCCCTTCGCCCTCGATTTCGTCGCTGGCGGCGGCCACGATGTTCAAGAAGATCCCCGTCGTCATGGGGCAGGTGAAGTCCGCCCCAAATCGCTCAGCCAATCGATGGCGGATCATTTCGGGTGTGGCCAGCTTCCCGCGCCTGATCTTCTTCACCTCCTCTGCCACCAGCATTGGCGTCGGGATCAGCATCCGGCCGCGGGCATCCGATTCAACCCGTGGTTGTTGTTCGGGTCGGAGCTTGATCTTCCACGGGGTGCGGGATCGCATCTGCATATGGTTCTCCGGTGGCGCGGCAACGCGGCGCGGCTACTTCACGGTGATCGTGATCATCACCAACGGACGGTCGCCAACGTTGTACAATCGCTGCGTCCCGCCGTCGCGCCATCGGTACATCCCCGGAGTCACCGGCTGCGTTCCCCCATCCTCGTCCTCTTCCACGGCGCCGGCCGTGACAAAGACGTCCATCGCGTGTCCATGTGTGTGGTCCAGCGTGGCGGTCGCTCCTCCCGGAATTTCCCGGCGAACCGCGCGGACGCGGTCGTTTTCCAAAACCACCGAATCACCGGGCGACAGTGGGTCCATCTCCCCCCCGGCGTGATGGCCCAGCAGCTCAATCGTGAGGTTGTGAAAGGGGCGCGCCGAGGGGTTCGAGACGCGATGCGTCAACGGGGCACGCGAGAACCGCACCTCGCCATCCTTGAGCGACAACGGTGTCGGTGCGTTGCCCATCACCTCAGCAACCAGCTCTGCACCACCAAAGGTGATGTAGGCATAGTCGCTGGCATGCAGGTGAAAGAGCGTGGTATCGCCGGTGGGCACCACAACATCAAAGACGCGCAGATCCGCGTTCGAAAAAGCGTAGTGATGTCGTGGCTCTTGCGTTACGGGCACCGAACCCTGCGCCTGCAGCGTTTTCCCTGCGATCAGCGCGATACACAGCAAGCAGCGAGTTTGCATCGGTCTCGTGATCATAGTTCCAAGTTCGTTAGGTAAGCATCGACGTTCTTCGCGTGCTGCCTCACTCCCTGCGCGAGTACGGCGCGCCCACGCGCTCCAGTTCGCGTTCCAGCGCTGGCACATCCGTATCCGTCAGCTGCGCCAGTTTGGCCTGCTCTGCGGCAAAGAGTTCCCCCGCAATCGTCAGCTGTTCCTGGTGTGTGGTCGTTGGGCGACCTAGGGTAAGCCCTTGTTCGCCGCTGATGCCGTTGGCCCGCTCGCTGATGGACGCAGGCGTGGGCACACTCCGCGAGCCAAGGGCCTGATCGCCGCGCAGCTCCACCAGAATTGCGGCCAATCGCTTTTGCGCATCGCGCACCTGTGCCGCCAGTGCGGCAGGGGCGGCCGGTGTGGCGTCCAGCGCGCGTTTCATGGCGTCCAGTTTTCCATTCGTTGCATTGGCCAGGTCCAGCGAGGCGGACAGCCGGCGCCGAAGGTCCTGCAACCGTTCCTGGAATTGCCACCGGGCCGCCTGATCGGCCATCGTCTGCACGCCTTGAGGATCCAGGAGTACGTTGAAGGTGACGGGACCGGCCAACGGGGTCAGGACGCCTCCCACGCGTTGCGATAGACTGACACTGTACTTTCCGGGCATGACATACGGACCCGCCGGTCCGCCGCCAAAAATCTCATCTTCCGGTGACGCGGGCCGGGTGCTCGGGAGCACGTGCGCTGGTACGCGCAAATCCCACGACACACGTTGTAGACCCTTAGAGGTCGAGCCCGTGACCACGCGGATCGCCTTGCCCGTCGAATCCATCACGGTCAAGAGAATCGACGGTGCCTCTTCTGCCGCCTCGGCGCGCAGCTCGTCGGGGGTTGGATATCGGATCGGCGTCCCCGCCTTCTCGGCGGCTTTCTCGGCGTCCACGCGCTTTTGCTTCAGCGTCTTGATGCCGTCCTTGAGGTAGTAGGTGAACGCGGCACCATAGGGTGGATTGTCTCCCGCATAGAGCATTTCGCCCTGGAACGCCTTGCCGCGTCCCCCGAACTGCTGAGTGGGCACGTAAAGGATCGCGTCCCTGACGGGATACAGCTCTGCCGCTTTCGCCAGCGTTGCAGCTGTGGTGGAACGCAGCGATGAGTAGTCATCCACAATGTAGATGCCACGCCCGAACGTCCCCAGCACCAGGTCATTTTCGCGCTTCTGGATCACAATGTCCGCCACCTTGATGGTGGGAACACCCGAGATCTTCATCCAGTGCTTTGCGCCGTCCTTGCTGGCGTATGCGCCATACTCGGTTCCAATGAACAGCAGATTCGGATCGACATGATCCTCGGCGATGGCGAAGGTGCCGCCGCGCTCGGGAAGATCGCTGTTGATGGACGTCCACGTCTTTCCCAAGTCCGTGGTACGATAGGCGTATGGCTTGAAGTCGCCGTTCTGATGGTTGCTGAACGTGACGTAGGCCACATTCGCGTCATGCTGGCTGGCGCGAATCCGCGTGACATAGGCGTTCGTGGGCACGGCAGGAATCCCGTCGACCTTTCTCCAGGTAGCCCCGCCATCTTCACTCACCTGCACCAATCCGTCGTCGGTGCCGACCCATAGCAGTCCTTCACGCTTTGGGCTTTCCGCCACAGCGGAGATATTCGAATAGATCGCCGTGGAGGTGTTCTTCGCCACGGCATCTGGGCCCCACACCTTGCCCATGACCGCCAGCGTGTTGCGATCGACCTGACGGGTGAGATCTGGCGACACCTTTCGCCAGGTGTTGCCGCGGTCATCACTGCGATACAGGTGCTGCGCCGCCATGTACAGGCGCGTGTGGGCATGCGGAGAAATGATGAAGGGCGTATCCCAGTTCCACCGCAACGGCACGCCGCCCTTCTCCTCTTGCGGCTGAATCCCTACCCGCTCCTGCGTCCGCTTGTCCACGCGCACGATGACGCCGTGTTGCAGCTCAGCATAAATCGTGTTCGGGTCTTCGGGATCAGCCCGCGACACAAATCCATCGCCGCCCTGCGTGACAAAGGCGTCCTGGTTCAGGATGCCGTGGTCGGAGCGAGTGCGTGAAGGCAGGCCGAGTGAATTGTTGTCCTGCAAGCCGCCGTAGACATTGTAGAAGGGCGTCGCATAGTCGACGTCCACGTCGTAGTACTGCGCGAAGGGAAGGTTCTCGAAGAACACCCACGTGGCCCCACGGTCATACGATCGGTACAGGCCCCCGTCGTTGCCGACGAGCATGTGATTCGGATTCTTCGGGTCCACCCAGATGATATGGTTGTCCACGTGCATCGAGCGCTGCCCCAGTGGACGCATCGTTCGGCCACCATCATCGGACACCTGGAACAGCATGTCGGGCACGTAAATGCGATCGAAGTCGTGCGGATCCGCAAAGACATCGCCGTAGTACATGGAGCCTTGCTGGTAGTCCGACATCTTGGACCACGTGACGCCATTGTCCGTTGAGCGGAACATCCCGCCGCGACGGTTAGCAGCTTCAACGTTCGCATAGACGACATCTGGTTGCTGCGGAGAGATCGCCAACCCAATGCGGCCGAGGTCCTCCGTGGGAAGGCCCGTGTTGACCTTCGTCCACGTCTTCCCGCCATCGGTCGTGCGGTAGATGGCGCTCTCTGGACCACCGTCAATCAAGGTGAAGAAATGACGCCGGCGTTGGTATGCGCTGGCGATCAAGACATTCGGGTCACGCGGATCCATCACCACGTCCGACACGCCCGTGTTCTCGGAAATCTTCAGGACCTGCTCCCAGGTCTTGCCGCCATCGCTCGTCTTGTACAGACCGCGATCCCCTCCCGCCGACCAGAGTGGACCCTGCGCCGCGACGTAAACGATGTCCGTGTTCTTCGGATTGATGACGATGCGACCAATGTGCTCGGAATTCTTGAGCCCGACGTTCTTCCACGAACGGCCACCATCGTCGGAGCGGTACACGCCATCGCCGTAGGCCACCGAACGCTGTGAGTTGCGCTCGCCAGTTCCAACCCACACCACGTTCGGATTCTTCGGATCCAGCGTCACCCATCCGATAGAGTACGAGCCTTCCTTGTCCATGAGGGGCGTCCACGTGGCGCCGCCGCTCGTCGTCTTCCACAGTCCGCTGGATGCGGAACCGACGTAGATCGTTCCGACATCGTTGGGATGCACCGCCACCGACATTACGCGCCCCGAGGTCATGGCCGGCCCGATGGACCGCGCTTTAAGGGCCGCGAAGATCTCGGCAGAGAATGGCGATTTAGTGGTGTCTTCCCTCGCCGCCGCTGGCTTGGGCGCGGGGCGTTGTGCCGTCGCGGTCGTAGCGAAAAAGACTACGCTGAGCAGGGAAATCCGGACTGGATGTGTCATGGCCCAAGGGCAGGGTTGAATGAAAGGATGCCCCGCTAATCTGGCGCGCGCGTGGCCGGCCGCTACCGGTAGTTTCACCCCGGCGACAGGCCCACAGTCCGAACGCTGGCCCGGGACGGGGATGTCGAGCGATCTTGGGGCATCGTCGGCGCCCCGCCGCCTCAAGCATCCTTAAGGAATTGGAGTTGTTCATGACGTTTCGTGCCACGGCCCTCATGGCCAGTCTTGTCGCCCTGACGGTGCGGTCATCGGCGGACCGACCGATCCCGCACGCCCCTCCCGCGGCTCGGTTGCTCGTGTCGGCGGCGTGGGTGCAGGAACATTTGCATGATCGCGACTTGGTCATCCTGCACGTCGGCGACCCGAAGCAGTTCGCAGCCGGCCACCTGCCTGGCGCACGCCCGGTCACACTCGGCGAGATCTCGGTGTCTGACACCAGCGGTGTTCAACACACCATGCTCCAAATGCCGAGCGCCGAGGCATTGAAGGATCGCCTCGAGTCGTTAGGTATTTCGGATCGGTCGCAGATCGTGATTTACGCCGCCCAGCAGTACTTCACGCCGGCCACTCGCGTCCTGCTCACGCTGGACTATGCCGGACTCGGTGATCGGGCGACGATCCTCGACGGCGGATTGGACGCATGGAAGAAGGATGCTCATTCGATCGAGACGGGTGATGCCGCGACGCCGGCGCGTGGCTCACTGAGCGCGCTCAAGCTCCATCCCTTCATTGTAGATGCCACTTACGTCGGCGCGCACCTTAACACTCCCGGCTTCGTGGTGGTCGATGCGCGCAATCGAGGGTACTACGATGGCGTGATGGTGGGCGGCGGGGGCGGCATGGCGCAGCACTTGAAGGGACACATTGCGGGCGCACGCAGCATTCCCTTCACCGAGGTCTGGACGGATTCCAGTTTCGCGCAGTCGCCGACCAACCTTCGGAGTGCCTTTGCGCGAGCAGGGGTCGCGCCCACGGACACCATCATCGCCTACTGCCACATCGGACAACAGGCGACTTCCGTGATCTTCGCCGCCCGCCTGATTGGCCAACCCTTCAAGTTCTACGACGGATCCTTTGAGGACTGGTCTCGGCAGCCTAACGCGAAGGTCGAGACCACACCACGTCCATGAGTGTTTCGCCTTCCCATCCACGGCCGTACGCCGACCCTTACGTCGCCGGCGTTGGGCTCGGTTTGGTGTTGCTGGCGGCGTTCGTGATCATGGGCCGTGGACTCGGCGCGTCCGGAGGTTTTGCGGCGGCGGCGTCCGGCGTGGCCAACACCGTGGCGCCTAGCGCGGCGCAGGCGAACGGATATTTCGGCAGGTACATCGCGGATCCCGGCGGGCCGTGGACCAACTGGCTGCTCTTCGAGATCATTGGCGTGTTCCTTGGTGGCTTCCTTTCCGCGAAGCTCGCTGGTCGCTTTCACGGCGGCGTTGAGAAGGGGCCGCGGATCACGGAACGTGCGCGCTTGTCCTTCGCTCTGGGTGGTGGAATCCTGATGGGCGTTGGCGCCGTGCTTGCGCGCGGTTGCACGAGCGGGCAGGCGTTGACGGGTGGCGCCTTGTTAAGCGTGGGGAGCTGGGGTTTCCTCGTAGCCGCCTTCGCCGGTGCGTATGCCGTCGCCCCCCTTGTTCGAAGGCTCTGGCAATGATGGCGCCCTTCTATGAATACGGCGCGTTCTCCGATCGGGCCTCACTGATTGTGGCGATCGTGATCGGCACTGCCTTTGGTTTCACATTGGAACGAGCCGGACTCGGGAACGCGCGAAAGCTCGCCGCGCAGTTCTATCTGCGTGACCTGACGGTGCTCAAGGTGATGTTCTCGGCAGTCGTCACCGCCATGCTCGGCGTGTTTTGGCTGACGCGGTTCGGTTTGCTCGACCTTTCGCAGGTGTACGTACCCGAGACGTACCTCGCCCCCCAATTGATTGGCGGGCTCATATTCGGTGCAGGGTTCGTTATTGGAGGACTGTGCCCCGGCACGTCCTGCGTAGCGGCTGCCACCGGTCGGCGGGATGGCTGGATGGCCGTTGTTGGCATGTTCGTGGGCGTCTTTACCGTCGGCCTGCTCTTCCGCTGGCTGCAACCCTTCTACGAGAGCACAGCGCGGGGAAATGTGACACTCCCTGCGCAACTCGGCATTCCGTACGGGTTCGTGGTGTGCGCGATCACCGCGATGGCCCTGGCCATGTTTGCGGCGGCGGAGCGCATCGAGCGTCGGCCGTCGTCACCCATGCTGCCGGAGTGACGCCATGCAGGCACGCGTAGTTCTCGCATCGATCGCTGCTGTCCTGGGTGCCGGGGCGCTCGTGGCCGGATCACCGGAGCCACCGGCGTCTTCCGTCGACGTGACGCGTCTGGCACATGCCGTGGAGACCGAGGCAGATCACATCGATGCGTTGCAACTGGCGGCTTGGATCCGCGACCAGAAGGCCGGCTTGCGCGTGATCGACGTCCGAACGGTCGCCGAGTACGAGGACGCCCATATTCCAACCGCCGAGCACGTTGCCATCGAGCAACTCCCCACGACACGCTTTCGTCCGGATCAGACGGTCGTGCTGTATTCGGAGGGCGGTGCACACGCCGCGCAGGGATGGGTATTCTTGCAGCTGGCGGGAGTCCGTCACAGCTATTTCCTTCGTGGAGGAATGTTGGACTGGGAAGAGCAGGTCATGAGTCCCACGCTCGAGGCCAACGCAACCGACTCGGCACGGTCGGAATACGCCAAGGCACTCGAGCTCAGCAGGTACTTCGGTGGTGAGCCACACCGGGAGTCGGTCGTTCCCAGCCTCATCCCGATGCCGGCGAATCCCGTGCGCGAAAAGCCCACCGCGAAGGACTTGGCGGCCAAGCGGAAGAAGCGAGGCTGCTGACGGGGTGAGCGTTTGGCGTTGTTGTCCGCGAGAGAGCGGACGCGTACGTTGCCCGCATGCCTGCCAAGCCTCGCACCGGCACAGCGCCACTGCTCTCCAGGGCCCTCCTGCCATTTCAGGAGTTTGCTCGCACCGGTGCACTGGGTGGGATTGTGCTGCTGGCCTGCGCCGTGGTCGCCTTGCTCTGGGCCAACTCACCGTGGGGCGATTCGTACTTCGAGCTGTGGGAATCGGTCCTCACGATCGGGCCTGCGTCAGCGCCACTGTCGCAGTCACTGCATCACTGGATCAACGACGGTCTCATGGCGGTCTTCTTCCTGCTCGTCGGACTGGAGATCAAGCGCGAACTCCTGGTCGGTGAACTGGCCACTGCTCGCCAGGCGGCGCTGCCGATCGTTGCTGCTGTCGGCGGAATGGTCGTCCCAGCCCTCATGTACGTCATGCTGAACCGGGGCGGAGAGGGAGCAGCGGGGTGGGGAATTCCAATGGCCACGGACATTGCCTTTGCGTTGGGCGTCCTGACGCTGCTGGGTCCGCGCATTCCGGTGGGGCTCAAGGTCTTCTTAAGTGCCTTTGCGATTGTCGACGACATGGGCGCCGTCCTGGTGATCGCACTGTTTTACACCGCCAGCATCTCCATGGTCGCGTTAGGCGCGGCGGGTGGCATCTTGCTGCTCCTGATCATGCTGAACGTGCGCGGCGTGCAAGCCCTCACCCCCTACTTGGTATTGGGCGTGATGCTCTGGTTGGCGCTGCTGAGTTCTGGGTTACACGCCACCATCGCTGGCGTCCTGGTGGCCCTGACGATTCCGGCGCGCACCCGAATCAATGCCACCGAATACTCGGCGCGCGCGCGGGCGCTAATCGACGCGTTCGATGCGACCGAAACCGGTGATGGCTTGGTGATCACCAGCAAGGGGCAACAGGAGGCGATCCATGCCCTGGATGTCGCGAGCAACGAGGTTCAGGGATCGCTGCTACGCCTGGAACATGCGCTACACGGTGCTGTCGCGTTTGGGATCATGCCGATCTTTGCCCTCGCCAATGCTGGTGTACGAGTGGAAGAAATTGGCCAGTTGGCGTTCAATCCGATCACGCTTGGCGTCGCGCTCGGCTTGGTGTTGGGGAAACCGATCGGAATCACGGCATTTGCCTGGCTGGGCGTGCGCGCCGGCTGGGCGACACTCCCCAGCCAAGTGTCCATGCGGATGATCCACGGTGCGGCGTGGATCGGCGGGATTGGATTCACCATGTCGTTATTCATCGCAGGACTCGCCTTTGGCGAATCCATGCGACTGGATGCCGCGAAGTTCGGGGTGATCGGAGGCTCGCTTCTGTCCGGCATGGTGGGCTACCTTCTGCTGCGCCGTGCGCGTGGCGAACCAGACGTGACGTCGCCCGCCTGACCTGCGCGATCACGTTCCGGCAGGCGGCACGACCGCCAGCCCAAACCGAAGACAGCTACCCCAGGGAGAGACATGAGCGGCTTTCCAATCCTCGAACGCATGACGTATGCGGAAGTTGAAGATGCGCTGAAGGCCGGGATCACGTCCGCCGTCTTCGCCTGCGGTGCGGTGGAGCAGCACGGTCCCCATCTTCCGATGTTCATGGACGCCGAGCATGGGACCGCGCTTGCGGGCGAAGTGGCGCGCAAGCTGGGACGCACCCTGGCTGCTCCAACCGTTCGTGTAGGCTGCAGCGAGCATCATATGGCGTTCTCCGGTACCCTCACGATTCGTCGGGAGACCCTGGAGGCCATCTGCACTGACTATTGCGTCAGCTTGGCGCGGCACGGGTTCACGTATGTGGGCATCATCCCGTCGCATGGCGGCAACTTCGCGCCAGTAACCGAAATGCTTCCGCGGTTGCAGGCGGCGGTAGGTTCGAGCTGTCGAATCGGCGCCTACACAGACCTGATCCGCATGATTGACTTGTGGCGACAAGGCGTCGGTGAGGCTGGCGGTGACGTCTCGCACGTTGGTGGGCACGCGGACATCGCCGAGAGTTCCATCATGCTCTCGCTGTTCCCGGAATACGTCCACACGGACTTGGCTGAGCCCGGGCACATGACGACTGAGACTGCCGACGTCGTCTCCCGGATACTCCGCGACGGATTGAAGAGTGTGGCGCCCAATGGGATCCTGGGCGACGCCCGTGGGCTCTCGGCGCCAATCGGCGTTCGATGTGTGGCGGTGGTATCCGATGCCATCACCGATCACTTCCGGGCGGACAGGGATCGGCCGAACAGCTGACGTCACTCACCTGTCGGGGACCGTCCGACGCTGATGTGTCGAAGGCAAGGACGTGACCATCCCCGTTCCGGTTGGTCGCAACTTCGTAGGAGCGCTGCATGCACGGGTCCATCGTCAGGAAAGCGATTCCTCTGGTGGCGACGTTCGTCGCCGTGGCCTGTGGCAATGAATCGTCGGCGCCACTCAATGCGGCCGGCACTCTCGCCATTCAAGCACCCGCCACCGTGTCCGCGGCATCATTTCGGACGACTGGCTTCGAGGCGACGGTTCGAAACACCGGTGCAACCACGGTGTTCGCGAACGTCGGCGATGCGTTCAACTCGGCCGTCGAACAGAATCCGATCTATACCTCCATGGGATCGGACGCGATTGTTGAAGTGGAGTCGAACCCGGGCACATGGTCGTCGATCACCTTCTCGGTCATGGTCGAGGGGACGCGCTACATCGCGCTGAAGCCCGGCAAGACGTATCGGCTGATCTCGATGGCCGACGTGGGTGCGTTCCGTGGTCAGGGACGCGTGCGTGTCCAGTACAACTCGAGCGCCGACGGTTCCGGGAACGCGTTTGTCGACTACTCGAATACCTTCGAGATCCGCTAACTCCGACGGCGGGCCTGCACCATCAGCGACGTGCAGATGTCACCGCGAGCTCCCACGCCGGGCGCGCGCCTCCTCTGACAACCTATCGTCTTCCGCTAGCTCCGACGTCGGGACCGCATAGCCACTAACGTCCTGCCGTCGTACATTCGCCTGCGGATGCCAACGAATGGCGTCCCGTGGGCACGTCCGGCGTTAGCGGAGACCGGCCTGCGCGTTCTCCCCATGCGCGGGTCGTCATGCGAGTCTTCTCACTGCTGGGCGTGGCCCTCTGGGTCGTCACCGCTAACGTCCGGGCGCAGGGGCCGTTCGATGCCTTGACCTTCCGGAACATCGGCCCTGCCTCGTTAGGTGGACGCATCCACGACGTGGAAGCCGTGCCGTCCGATCCATCGACCGTCTACGTGGCCGCGGCGTCCGGCGGGATCTGGAAGTCGGTCAACCATGGTATCACGTGGGCGCCGATCTTCGAGCACCAAGGGGCCAACACCTTCGGTGACCTCGCGATCTTCGCCGCGAATCCCCTCATGGTCTGGGCAGGTACCGGCGAGCAGAACAACCGACAATCGAGCTCCTGGGGGAATGGCGTCTATCGATCAACCGACGGCGGCCAGACGTGGCAACACCTGGGATTGGACGCGACCCGTCATATTGGTCGCATACGGTTGCACCCGACGGACCCCAACGTCGCCTATGTCGCGGCACTGGGGAATCTGTGGGCGCCAAGCGCCGAGCGAGGCGTGTACAAGACCACGGACGGTGGTCGCACCTGGCGACAATCGCTCGCGCTCGATTCGCTCACCGGTGTGGTCGACCTGGTCATGGATCCCAACGATCCAAATATCCTCGTGGCCGCGAGCTACCAACGGTTGCGGACACCATGGGGCTTCAACGGCGGAGGGTCAGGTTCGGGCATCTACAAGACGGCCGATGGCGGCGCGACGTGGCGACGCGTGACGAATGGCCTCCCCAGCGGCGATATCGGCAGGATTGGACTCGCCATCTCAGCAAAGAATGGCCTGGTTATGATGGCCACGATCGAGCACGCGACGCAGGCCGGCACCTATCGGTCCGAAGACGGCGGTGAAACGTGGACCCGCGCCAGTGATGTCAATCCGCGGCCCATGTACTACTCGCACATCTACATGGACCCCACCAACGATCAGCGCGCCTGGATTCTCGCCGAGCCGATCTTGAAGACCGAAGATGGTGGTAAGTCGTGGCGCCAGATGCCGACCGCGCCGACCTATGATGTCGGGTTGCACTCAGACTATCACAGCATGTGGATCGATCCACGCAATCCGCGACATTTTTACATCGCGGGCGACGGAGGTCTCGGCGAGTCGTTTGACCTGGGTGAGACCTTTGCCCGATTCAGCAACCTGCCGATCGCCCAAGTTTACGGTGTGGGCGCCGACCAGCGCGATCCCTACTGGATCTCCGTGGGGCTGCAGGACAATCACTCGTGGACCGGTCCCAGTCGCACGCGACACTGGTTAGGCATCCTGAATAGCGATTGGCTGGAGATTGGGTTTGGTGATGGCATGCAGCAACAACCCGATCCCTTCGATCCACGCGTCATTTACACCGCGGGCCAGAACGGCTCCGTCACGCGTTTTGATCCAGTCACCGGCAACCGGCACGATATCCAGCCCCGTCCGGCACCAGGCGATTCGGCCTTCCGATTCGACTGGACGGCGCCCATGCTCGCCTCGCGCCACACGCCGGGAACGTTTTATCTGGGCGCGAATCGCCTGTTCATCACCCGCGACCGCGGCAACCACTGGACGTCCACCAAGGACCTGACTCGACAGGTACAACGAGACACCTTGGCTATTATGGGCGTACTAGGTCGTGATATCCGCCTGTCCAAGCACGACGGCGAGACGTCCTACAGCGAACTCACGACCATTGCCGAATCACCGTTGGACCGGCGCATCCTGTGGGTCGGAACCGATGACGGATACATCCAAGTGTCCCGGGACGGGGGGACCACCTGGCGTGAAGTGTCTGGGGCCGTGGCTGACGTACCCGTCGGAACACTCGTCAGCCGCGTCGTGGCCTCGGCCGCCAGTGCCGGAACTGCGCTGGTGTCCTTCGATGGCCATCGAAGCGGCAATTTCGCTCCGTACATCTATCGTACAACCGACTTTGGGCGCACGTGGACGCGAATGACCACGGGGATCGGGAACGAACACGTGGTGCGCGTGCTGCATGAGTATCCAGGGAACGCCTCCCTCGTGTTCGCCGGTACCGAACGGCAACTCTACATCTCGTTGGATAGTGCGCGAAGTTGGATGCCGTACGGGGCGAACCTGCCGACCACTCGCTACGACGACATCCTGGTCCATCCGCGAACAAAGGACTTGATCGTCGGCACACATGGGCGCGCCGTGTGGATCCTCGATGACGCCAGCGTACTGTCCGAGATCGCCCGCGATTCAAGTTCCAACACGCGCCTCTTTGCGCCACGCGCCGCGGCGCTGCAGCAATACTGGCAGGACTATTCCTACCTCGGGGCCAGCGCGTTCAATGCCCCGAACCCCGCCGAAGGAGTCTTGGTCACCTATCGACTGCCGCCTAACGTTCGTGCAGCCGCACTCACCGTGGTGCGACCCGACGGGCGCATCGTGCGCGAGTTGAGCTTATCGCCTCACGCCGGCTTGGGGCGCATCAACTGGGACCTGCGGTACACGCCGCCTCCCAGTGATCCTGACACGAGCGAAGTCGTGACGCGATCGCTCCCGCACCCACCACACGACATTGCGGATCGCGGACCGTTTGTGTCTCCGGGTCGTTACACACTGAAGCTCACCGTGGACGGAACGACGACGGTCTCGAGCGTCAACGTTCTGAGCGATCCCCTCTTCCCGAGTACGCTGGCCCAGCAGCGCGCGCGCGAGGCGTTCCTGCTTCGTGTGTTGGCGTCTCAGCAGCAGGTGGTCGCCATGATTTCCGACGTCGCCCGACGCCGCACGGATGTACTGCGTCTGCGAGACAGTGAAGCCGTGGGTTCACCGGCCCGCATGGCCGCCGAGCGACAGCTGACGGACCTGACGGCCCTCGATCGTTCGCTGCGTATTGGCCAGCGGGCGATCCGCGGGCGCGCTTACGGGTTGGCCGCCGACTTCAACGGTGCGGGCGCCCAACAAGGTTCATTGGCACCGCCAACGCAGGATCAGCTGACCGCCCTCACGTCTATCGAAGCGGACCTCACCAAGGCCACCAAGGCGCTGGCGGCGATTCACTGACGCGTTGTCCCGTGTAGCGCCAAGCGCCATGTGCGCATCTGCCGGGCAAGCCTAACGGCGGCTGCCCGCTTGTCGTTGCCCACGCCGGGCACGAGCTTTCGCGCATGCAGCAGAACATCCCCCTCCTGCGCGACCTGGTGCTGCTGGTGGCCATTGCCATCCCGGTCGTCATGCTGACCAATCGGCTCAAGGTGCCGACCCTGGTTGGCTTCTTGTTGACCGGAATCGCCATCGGGCCGCACGCCTTGGCCCTGGTGCAGCAAGTGAACTCCGTCAATACGCTGGCGCAGGTCGGATCGATCCTCCTGCTGTTTGCCGTGGGACTGGAGCTTTCACTGTCCAGGATCATACGGCTGGGACGACTGGTGTTGCGCGGTGGCGCCGTGCAACTCGTCGCCACGGTGGGCATAGTCGCCGGGCTGGAGCTGTTGCTCGGG
Organism: Gemmatimonadaceae bacterium; assembly: GCA_046327745.1. GTDB lineage: Bacteria > Gemmatimonadota > Gemmatimonadetes > Gemmatimonadales > Gemmatimonadaceae > JABAQJ01. The sequence goes on from JAXLXV010000019.1 coordinate 30,280, forward strand.
GTGAATGCCAATCGCGCGATCCTATACGGAGCTCTGGTCGCCCTGTCATCGACGGCCATCGTGCTCAAAGTGTACGCCGATCGTGGCGAGCTCGATGCCGCACACGGCCGCGTGGTGGTGGCGATTCTGCTCTTTCAGGACCTCTGCGTCGTGCCCTTGATGGTCCTGCTCCCGTTGCTGGCTGGAACCGAGCATGGCGCCAGTGCGGCGTTGCGCGCCATCGGCGTCACGGTGGCGGTGACGGCCGGACTGCTCGGGATCGGTCGATGGCTCATCCCCAAGGCCTTGGAGCGCGTCGTCGAGCAGCGGAACAACGAGATCTTCACCTTGGTGATTCTGGCGATCGGGCTCGGCGCCGCCTGGGTAACGTCGATCTTCGGACTGTCACTGGCGTTAGGCGCATTCCTCGCCGGCCTTGTCATCGCCGAATCGGAGTACGGGTTGCAGGCGCTTACCGACGTCCTGCCGTTCCGGGACACCTTCTCCGGCATCTTCTTCACGTCGGTGGGCATGCTGCTGGACGTACACTATGTCGTGTCCCACGTCTGGCTGGTATTAGCGGCTGCCGTCTCGATCATGCTCATGAAGGCCGTGGTTGGCTTCGCCGTCGTCCGCCTAGTCCGGCGCTCGACGCGCGTGGGAATCGTGGCGGGAATCGGTCTGGCACAGATCGGCGAATTCTCCTTCGTGTTGGCCAGTATGTCCGCGGCAATGGGATTGCTCAGCGGCGACGAGTATCAGCTCTTTCTTGGAGCGGCGATTCTCACGATGCTGGTGGCGCCGTTCGCGGTGGCCTCTGCCCCAAGCCTCGCCGAGTTCCTATTACGACGTCGTACAGCTGCAACAATGGAATTCGCCACCCGCGAGGCTCGCATCGTCAAACCACTCGATGGCCATGTCATCATCGTCGGTTATGGCCTGAACGGACAGAATCTCGCTCGCGCGCTCCGACGTTCAGGGATCGAGTATGCGGTCCTTGAATCCAACGGACAGGTGGTTCGGCGCGCGCGTCTGGAGCGTGAGCCCATCATTTTTGGTGACGGTACTCGAGCCGAAGTGCTGGAGCGAGTGGGCATTCACCAGGCGAGGGTGGTTGTCTTTGCCATCGCCTCGCTCGCCGACGAACGTCGTGGCGTGGCCATGGCCCGTCATCTCAGTCCCGGCGTGCACATTGTTGCCCGCACGCGGTACGTTGCAGAAATCGAGGAATTGAGTGCCCTCGGTGCCAATGAGGTGGTTCCGGAGGAGTTCGAAACATCACTGGAGATTTTCGGGCGAGTGCTGCACCGCTATGGCGTTCCGGAAGAGACCATTCGCCAAGCCGCCGAGACGGCGCGGCGTGACCACTACGAAGTCCTGCGTTCCAAGGGCGCGGCACATGTCCGGATGGATCATGTGCTGCGCGGGGATACCACCGGTCCGTCGAGCGACATCCTGTGAGTGAATATGAGCTGATCATAGCCGCGGGCGCATTTCTCCTTGGTGCGCTGGTCACGGCCGTGCTCATGGCGACGCAACGCGCGCGCTTGCGCGCCGAACGTGATGCGGCTGTGGCCCGCGCCGAGGCGCACGTTCAGGACAGGCAACAGCTGCGAGACGCATTCCAGTCGCTCGGCGTCGATGCGCTGCGGCAGAACGGTGAGCTGTTCCTGCAGGTGGCGCGGGCCGAACTCGATCGTTCCACGACGCACGCCCAAGTGTCACTGGCCGAACGGGAACGAGCCATTGCACTACTCGTCGAGCCAATCCGCGAAGGCATTTCGCGGTACGACGACAAGGTGAGTGAGCTCGAACGGGAGCGTGCCCGGCACATGGGCCAGCTCACCCAGCGGCTGCACGATGTGGTCCAGTCCAACGAGAAGTTGCGAGACGAGACGCAACACCTCGCCCAGGCCCTGCGCACGCCGGCCGTTCGCGGTGCGTGGGGTGAAATGCAACTCCGTCGCGTGTGTGAGCTGGCGGGTATGCTCGAGCATTGCGATTTCGTCACGCAAGAGACCGTGGAAGACGAGGAACGTCGGCAGCGGCCGGACCTTGTCGTCCGTCTTCCCGAACGGCGGACGATCGTGGTGGACGCCAAGGCGCCACTCGGCGCTTACCTGGATGCCATCGGAGAACCCGACGAGGGCAAACGATCGGCGCTCTTTCGCACGCACGCTCGGCACGTGCGAGCGCACATCGCCGCGCTCGCCCGGAAGCAGTACTGGCAGCAGTTCGAGCGTTCTCCGGAATTCGTGGTGCTGTTCCTTCCTGGAGAGGCGTTCTTTTCCGCGGCGCTGCAAGCCGATCCTTCCTTGATCGAAGCCGGGTTGGCCGAAGGTGTCGTACTTGCCACACCGACCACGTTGATCGCGCTACTGAAATCTGTCGCCTACGGCTGGCGCCAAGATGCCATGGCCGACAATGCCGCTGAGATCTCCGCGTTAGGCCGAGAGTTGTACGAGCGGATGGCCGTTCTCGCGACGCATGTGATGGGCGTGGGTGACGGCCTACGACGGGCCACTGACGCGTACAACAGCGCCGTGAGTACCATGGAGCGTCGCGTCCTCGCTTCGGCGCGCCGTTTCAAAGACCTGGGTGCCGCGTCACCGCACACGGAGTTGCCGACCCTGGATCCGGTCGTGGGGCCGAGTCGAACCGCGGACCGCGATGATCCAGCTCGCTCAATGCCACCAGCAGACGGTTTCAGGTCAAACCCTTCGGCATGACGCGAGCGGCAGGCGTTCCCAAGGGTCTGCGGTACATGGCGCTGGGTGCCTTTTGGTTCTCCGTCATGAGTCTCCTGGTCCGCATGACGGGGGAACGGATCCCGTCGATGGAGATCGTGCTGGCCCGCGGGTTCATCACGCTCGCCCTGAGCCTTCTGGCCGTGAAGCGCGCTGGGATTGCCCCAGTGCTCGGAAACAACCGGCGTCTCCTGCTGGTTCGTGGATTGCTCGGCGCCACCGCGCTTTCCTGCTTCTTCTTCTCGCTGACTCACCTGCCGCTGGGCGAAGCCACGCTCATTCAATACACGAATCCAGTCTTCGCGTCACTGGTGGCAGCGTATGTGTTCGGCGAGCGCGTGCACGGGGCCGATCTCTTGGCCCTGTTGGCGTCACTCATTGGCGTGATACTGATCGCGCGCCCGGCGTTCCTCTTTCCGGCGCAGGACGTCTCACTGGATCCGCGACACGTGGCGATTGCCCTGCTGGGGGCGTTCTGTTCGGGCACGGCCTATGCCACCATCCGTCGGATGACAACGGAGCGCGCTGAGGTGATCGTGTTATACCTGCCGCTGATGACCATCCCCATCAGTGTGCCGTTCGCCGCGTCCACATGGGTGACGCCGACGCCCCTAGAGTGGCTCATGTTGCTTGGCATTGGCATCACCACTCAGACAGCTCAAACCTTCATGACCCGGGGCCTTCAGCTCGAACGCACGGCACGGGCCACCACTGTTGGTTATCTGCAGATCGTCTTTGCTGTAATCTGGGGCGCCCTGGCGCTGAATGAACGGCCCAGTGGGTGGACGCTGGTTGGAGCAATTGTCATCGTGGGGTCAACGTTAGGCGTGGCGTGGCTCCGGCGCATCGTTGGCGCAGGGGACGAATAGCCACAGTGAGTGTTGTCGCCTTCACCGTCCGTGGGTCGACCGGTGGAGGTTTGAACGCGCTCCCCCACCAACAGCCGCAACGCCCGGGCTTCAGTCGTCTACGGCACCACCCGGACCTTCCACTCGGATCCGATCCCGGTCATGAGGGCCGCGTATAGCTCAATCCCGTCCCACAGGTTCTGCAGGCGCAAGTTTTCGTTCGCCGCATGCTGGTTGTTGTCGAAATTCGCAATCGACAGCGTGACGACCGGGACGCCCAGCACTGCGGTGAACAAGTAACTGGGCCCGCTGCCGCCCAGCGTGGGTGCACTCACCAGTGACCCGCGGGCCCCCGCCGAGGCGGCCGTCGCCACGGCCCGGCCGAAAGGATCGTCCAGGGGTGTTCGTTGGGCCGGATACCCACTTTCCCATTCGAGCCGGGCGACCTTGGGATGGGCTAAGCGCGTGGCAAGATCCACGCTGTCGTGCACGATGAAGTACCCTTGGGCCGCGATGTGTCGTTCAACGAGCTCGCGTACGCGCGCCGGTGTTTGGGCTGGCACCAATCGAAAATCGAACGACGCGGATGCCTCGGTGGAAATCACGTTGGCGCCACTCTCGCGCACGCCGCCGACCCGGATGCCGCGCACGTTTAGCGCTGGCACCATGATGCGCTCGGCCAACGGCGCATTGGCCGCCTCGGTCCGCGCTAATCCTAACGAGACACGAAGTGCCGAGTCGACCGGCGGCAACGCGGCAATCGCCGCGCGCTCGACATCGGTGATCGGGCGAACATCGTCGTAGAATCCGGCAATCTTGATCTGACCGTCGTCGTCGCGCATGGAGGCGATGAGGTTGGCGATCAGTGCGCCCGGATTGGGGGCCCAATTGCCGTAGTGACCGCTATGGAGCGGCCGCGTGGGCCCGTACACCGTCAGCTCCAATCCTGTCACTCCGCGGAGGCCGTAAATCACCTGCGGTGTTCCGCTCTGATGAACGGGTCCGTCACAGAAAATCCAGGCGTCGCCTGCCAAGGCATCACGATACTTCTCCAGAATCGCCTGCAAGTGGCCCGACCCCGCTTCTTCTTCGCCTTCGAAGAAGAACTTCAGGTTCACCGAGGGGCGGTGCCCGCCGGCCTTCATGGCGTCGAGCGCACTCAGCATGGTAATGATGGACAGCTTGTCGTCGCTGGCCGAACGACCGTAGATGCGCCATTCGCCGTTGGCGTGCTCGCCCTCGTTCGGGAAGGGGATTTCCTTGCCCCCTTGGTACAGGGCCTTGTCCCGCATCACGGGCGTAAAGGGTGCCCCGGCCCACTGGGACGGTACCACGGGTTGGCCATCGTAATGCGCGTACAACACAAGCGTGCGCGTGGCGCCGGCGGCCTTGATCTCTCCCAGCACGGCCGGTGGGGCGTCCCCTAGCTCGAGCAGGCGGGTGGTGGCGCCGCGACGCCGCAACATCTCCTGCAGCATTGCCGCGTTGCGCCGAATGTTCGGAAGATCCGACGCCACGTTAGGCAGCGAGAGCAACTCGCGATACTCGCGCAGGATCGCCGCTTCGTGCTGTTCGCGGTAGGTGCGGGCAGAGGCCCGAGCCGCCGCAGCGTCCGCGGCCTGAGCCTCCAGCGAGGTGGCAATCACCGCCAATAACGTTCCAGCGGTAACGACGGGGCGAAGCAGGGGGGTGCGCATCGACGTTCGGGTGAGGGGACCGGTGGAACCTACCGCGCCTGTCACGTCGTTGGTACAGCCCCGTGAAAAAGACGCCGCCCACCACGAATGCGGTGGGCGGCGCCGGAAGTCCTTAGCGATCAATTTAGGCGCGCTTGCGAATCTCTAAGTTGCCGTTGCCGGAGTTCATCACCAATCGGCCGCCACCCTTGCCGATGGTGCCACGAATCCGCGTGGGGTTCAACCGACCACGCACCTGAATCGGAAAGTCGCTGGAAATCGAGCCGCTCCCCGTATTGCCGTCCAGCTCCGCTCCAAAATCATCGGGCACGGTGATCACAATGCGACCGTTGCCTGTCGAAAACTCCATTGAGCGGGTTGCTTCCAACTTGTCCATCGACACATCGATATCGCCATTCCCCGACGACGCGGTCACCGGGCCTAACGATGTCGTGACGCGCACATCACCATTTCCGGTGGATGCCTGCACCGGACCCTTGGCGCCTTCCACGGTCACCCGTCCGTTTCCGGTGGATGCGTTCACCTCGCCGCTGGTGCCGGAGACGTTCACCCGACCATTGCCGGTGGATGCCGTCACTTCATTTCCTCCGCCGGTGATACTCACGTCACCGTTGCCGCTGCCGGCCTTGACCCGGACGCCCGCAGGAATGTGCACCGTGAAGTTCACGCGAGGCTGTCCGCCGTTGCGCCAGCGCCGCCAACCGTCGCGGTTCGAGTGGTAGCTGCCATCGGAGTCGCACTCGTCTTCGTTGTCGTAGACAGCGCAGACCACGAGTTCGTCCGAGCTGCGATGAACCACGAACCCGACGTCTTCTACCGATCCGCGTCGCAGGACCTTCTCTGCGCGAATCTCGATCTTGTCGCTGCTTCCTTCCGAGATCGTGATGTCGCCGTTTGGCGAGGCCAGTCGAAGCCACCCGCCGCTGGCAATCTTCTCACTGATGTTGAAAGTCGTCTCACGACGGCCAACCACCCCCTGCGCGCCGGCAGTGGTCATGGCGAAGCCGGTCAGCATGCCGGCGAGCAACACTCTTTTCATGAAAGCCTCAGGGTGAACGTGCGCTGGTATGACACCAGCGACGTACGAGGCGTTTGAATCGGGCGTTTCTGTGGTTGGGACGGGTTACGCGGCCAACGACGCGCGCTTGGGAATCAGCCCCTCATCCTCGACCTCGCGGACAAATTCCACGATGACATTGCTGGGGATGGCAGCAGTCAACCCGTTGACAGTAGCAGAGTTGACCCCAAGCACCCTCGCGGAGGTGTCCACCAACGGCGATCCCATGTCTCGAAGGGCCAGCCGCATGTCCGTTGCCAGCCAAAGAGGGTCTTTGTCGTCGTCCCGGGTTACCCCGTGCACCAGTCCCAGCGACAGCTGGCCGGCTGGCTCACGGCTGTGCTCAATCGCCAGGACGATGGAACCCGTTCGCAACGCCCACGGATCGCCGACCGGAGCAATCAGCAGACCACGTGCATGCGTCACGACCATGGCCAGATCACTCAGCCGGTCACGCGCCACCACACGCCCTTCGACGACGCGATTGTCATATAGACGGACCGAAACGCGTGAGTCCTTCGCCGCGTGCGCCGTGGTGATGATGATGCCATCGTGACGCCACACGAAACCGGCGCCTTGCGTTGGTCGCGATCGCCCGGTCAGTGCCACACTATATGACCGGACAATCCGGGAGACACTCCCTTCCTCTCGGTCGGCAGGCGCTTGGCCTGCTGTGCCAACTGACGTCTTGATCAACATGGGACGGCTCCGCTGTATTCCAAAGCGCGCAGGCCTGGTACGTAAGGACGGCCGCGCTGCGTTCGACCATCGTATCACCGAGTGGGGCGAGGAGTTCCATCGTGGGAATGCAGCGAAACCCCGCGACAACGCATTAACTCGCCAGAGTCAAGTCTCGACGGCAGGCACCCTGGACTTCACGTTTTCGTCGTGCAACGCATGTCACCCTTAGACACCGTCAATCTTCGAATCGTCGCGCTGCTGATGCTGGCGGCCGTCCCAGTCGCCTCCGCCGCACAGGACAGCGCGCAAACCCAGCTCGCACCGGTGCGCGTGACGGTCACGCGCGAGGTTGCGCGCCCCGCTCTCGAGGTGCCCTTCGCCGTCTCACGCGTCGACGTCAGCACGAATCGCGTTGCCGTGCGACGCGCGAACCTGACGGACCTGCTCTTCGCGATTCCAGGCCTCACGGCGTCCACGCGTTACAATCCCACGCAGGATCCTCGACTGTCCGTGCGCGGCTTTGGTGCCCGCTCCGCCTTCGGCATCCGCGGCGTACGCATTCTGCGTGACGGCATCCCGCTGACACTTGCCGATGGGCAGACGGCCGTCGACTTGCTGGACCTGGAGACGATTGACGGAGCCGAGGTCCTTCGGGGGAGTGCGGGCGCCCTCTACGGCAACTCGTCAGGCGGTGTGGTCGACTTTCGCACACCACCGCCACCCAGCAGCGGCTCGCGCGCGCAACTTCGCATGTTCAGCGCAGACGGGATTGTCCGAGGGTCATTGTCCGGGGGCGCGGCAACGCCCGTTGGCCGATGGCAAGGCGTCCTGACCCGGAACTACGGGGACGGCCCCCGTCAGTATTCCGCCTTTTCATCGAACGCGGGCTTTCTCGATGGACGGTGGTCGTTAGGTGGCGCTCAATGGCAGGCTCAGGTCACTCGGTATGACGCTCCCAATGCGGAAAACCCTGGCGCCCTTACGCTGGCGGAACTCGATACGGCGTTCACCGTCGCCGACGCGCAGAACGTGCGCAAGCACGCCTCGAAGAGCGTACGCCAGACGCTGGTGTCGCTTTCGAGCCAACGCGACATCGGCCATGGCGACCTGAGCGCCTCGCTGTTCGGCGGTACGCGCCAGCTGGACAACCCACAAGCGTTCGCGATCGTCGCCTTTGATCGATCGCTCCGTGGTGGATCTTTGCGCGGCAACTATCGTTTTGACCGCCGCCTGCCCATCCGCCTAACGGCTGGTGTTGACGTACTCACGCAGCGTGATAACCGTGCGAACTACAACAACTGCGCAGGTCTCACGGGAACACAACGCACGCCGGCCCTGTGCCCGACCAGTGCCGACCGCGGGTCCATTACCTTGAACCAGCTGGAACGCGTCACAAGTGCAGGCACCTACGCCCGCGGGGAAGCCCAGCTGGCGCCAGCCGTGGCGTTGTCCGCGGCCGTGCGCGTCGACAAGACCCGGTTCTCCGTGTTAGAGCTCCGACCCACGTCACCAGGCGTGGCCGTGGCGCCGACCCGCACCGTAGGCGCAACCACACCAATGGTTGGCATCAACTGGCGACTGCGACCTCTCGCCAGCCTATACGTGAACTACGCGGAGTCATTCGAGACTCCCACCACGACTGAGCTGGCAAACCAACCGGACGGCAGTGGCGGCCTGAACACCGAGCTGCAGCCGCAACGAGGAAAGACCTTCGAAGCAGGAACGAAGGGCATCCTCGCATCGCGGCTTCGCTATGACCTCGCGCTCTTCCATGTACGTACGGTCGACGAGTTAATCCCATTCGAGATCCCGAACAGCAATGGCCGACGCTTCTTCCGAAATGCCGGTGTGACGTCACGCCGCGGCGCCGAGGTCGCGCTTTCCGGTGATGCTGGTCCAATGACGTTAGGCGGAAGCTGGAATGCGATACGCTATCGGTACGATGAGTATGTCGTGACCGGCACGTCCTACGACGGCAAACACGTCCCCGGTGTGGCTCCGGTGACTTGGACGCTCTTCGCCAACGCGCGCGCGCACTGGGGAGTGGCCGCGCTCGAATGGCAGCACGCGGCGAAAACGGCGGCAGATGACGCCAACCTCAACTTCGCGCCGGCGTATTCGCTCCTGAACGTGCGCACGAACCTGCATTGGGGTGAGCGATTCGGCATTGAACCATCGATGGGCATCGACAACGTGACCGATCGACATTACGCCGCGAACATCGTCACTAATGCCGCCCGAAGCCGCTTCTATGAATCAGGACCCGGGCGCACCTTCTGGTTCGGCGCGCGCGTTTCCGCGACCTCCGCGCGTTGATTCGTGAACACGGAGAAAGGTGCCGGAGACAAGCCTCCGGCACCTCAATCCGACCAACGACTCGTTAGGACTGCGCGGCCACTGGCACACCCACGGTGATCTTCCGTGGCTTCGCCGCCTCGGCCTTGGGCACGGTCACCATCAACACGCCGCGGTCGAACTTCGCCGCAATCTTGTCCCCTTCGACGTACTGCGGAAATCGCAGGGACCGCGAGAATGCGCCAACGGCGCGCTCGGCGAAGAACACGCGCAGTTCACCAGCTTCCGGAGCCTTCAGCTGCTGTTCGCGCGTACCCGAGATGGTCAACGTGTTCTTCTCGAACGCGACCTCCACTTGCTCCGCGTTCACGCCAGGCAGGTCCACGGCCACGACGAACGCATGTTCGGTCTCCCACGCGTCGAGCGCTGGCACCCAGTACGTCGTCCGCGAGGTCCCTACGGTGCCTTCCTTCTGAAAGGCTTCGTCCATGGCACGGCTCAAGGTCGCCATGCGATCCAGCATCGAGTTGATTGGCAGTGAAGTGATCATGGGTTGGTTCTCCCGGTTACGATTGGCAGTTGACGCAGCACCATTCGCCGCGCGCTCACAGAAGGCATAAGCAGCGTGCATGCCGGTTCGATTCTGTCGAACTGACCAATCCGGGACCAAAGCCGCCGCAAAGACGACAGAACGTCTGTCGAATTGGCGAAAGGCGAATCGAGGGGCGCGCGTTGGTCGGCGTGGCCACCAAGTGGGGCCCCCTTGGCTGTCCGCCAATATTGGGCTGACCACGCCGCCAATCGGACTGATCCTGACGCAAGTTGTTACGAATCAGTCGCCTACGGCATCTCTGGGTGAGCAGGCGGCATTTTTCGATGGGCAACGCTGACCGGCACTTGGGCGTTAAAAATGTCGCGGGTGGTCGCGCCAATCGCGCACCGAACAGCCGCACAAAAGAGAAACTCCACTTCGGCGGTTCCAGTGTTCCTTCGATACTCCAGGCGACTCTTGTTGGGAGCCTTCGGCTTCCTCGCCTTTGCTCTTGGTTCGTTCGCCCTTCCCGCCGAGCTGCACGCGCAGATTGGCGCGACCACGGACATCATCACCGGCGTGGTGAAGGATGAAGCCGGCACGCCGGTCGACGGAGCCACTATTGAGGTGACGTCCGTTGAGTCCAATGTCACGCGTCGTGCTCGGACCAATGCACAAGGGAAGTACACGGTGCTCTTTCCTGATGGGGGCGGGCAGTATCGCGTCACCGTCAGACTGCTTGGCAAGGCACCGACTGTCATGAACGTGCAGCGTCAGGCGGATGAAGACCGCCTGATTGCCAATGCGGTGTTGAGGCAGAATGTCACGCAGATTGCTGGCGTGACGATCGCGGCTCGTCAGGCGCCCGCCGCTGGGGCTTTCGAACGGCCCACGCCAGGTTCAACTGAGCGGGCCATGAACACCGACCAAGCGGCACGCTTGCCGATCGACGCCAGTGACCTGCAACAACTCGCGCTGACGGCCCCCGGCGTCGTGTCCATCAGCTCATCGGATTCCACGGGCGGCTCGTTCTCCGTCGCCGGCATGCGCCCGGACGCGAACAACGTGACGCTGGATGGTGTGTCCTTTGGCGCGTCGTCGGTACCACAGGAAGCCGTGCGAAGCACGCGTGTCATCACGAGCACCTACGATGTGGCCAGAGGGCAATTCTCTGGCGGCCTGATTTCGTCGACCACGCGCGGCGGCTCCAACACGCCGCAAGGCAACTTCTCGTACTCCCTTCGCGATCAGTCGCTGACGGTCGACGGTGGTGATCCATCCCCCTTGGCTCAGGGGTACACGCAGAACCAGCTCTCCGGTGGGTTCGGCTTCCCAATCATCAAGGACAATGTCTTCGCCTTTGCCGCGATGCAGCTGCGCCGCAGGGACGATGTACTTCCAAGCCTGTTGAACGCGGATGCGTCGACCTTGTCGCGCTTTGGTGTGGCCTCGGATTCCGTGACCAGGTTCCTCAACACAGCCTCCTCGCTTGGCATCTCGCCGAACCAGTTCTTCAATGACAACCGAACGCAGGACAATCTCTCCGGGCTGTTCCGGTTGGATTGGCTGACCAAGGGCGGCCACTCCCTCACCCTGCGTGGTGACTGGCGCTGGAACAACCAGGATCCGTCGCGAGTGGGCACGCTCTCCCTGCCACAGACGGGCGGGACGTCCAAGGACTGGGGTGGTGGGCTGATGGCCACTTGGACCACCAACTTCGGCGGACGATTCCTAAACGAGTTCAAGACCTACTATTCCATCAACCAGCGCGAGGCGCGGTCGTTCGTGACGCTGCCGGCGGGACGCATCCAGGTGGCGTCCACACTGGAAGATGGGTCGAACGCCATTGCCAACCTTTCATTCGGTGGCAACAACGCGCTCCCTTCCGACGGAAAATCGACCGGTCTTGAGACGACGAATGAAACGTCGTGGATCGCCGGCGATCACCGGTTGAAACTGGGTGCCCTGCTCAATCTCAGTTCCTTTGAACAGGACGTGACCTTCAATCGATACGGCACGTTCTCGTTCAACTCGCTCTCCGACTTCGAGAACAACCTGCCCGCGTCGTTCACGCGCACGCTCCAGCCAAACGTTCGCAAGGGCGAACAGCTGAATGCGGCCGCGTACCTCGGCGACTCGTGGCGCGTGACCCGTGCCGTACAGCTGACGCTTGGCGCACGCGTGGAGGGAGGACGTTTCGGCAACGCACCGCCGCTCAATCCCGATGTCGAGTCGGCGTTCGGCTACAAGACGTCGTTTGTGCCGAGTGAGGTGCGTGTGAGCCCGCGCGTTGGGTTCAGCTACTTCAAGGCGGGCACCAACGGACCCCCGCGGTTCATCGTACGCGGCGGATTCGGCGAGTTCCGCAGCACCGTGTCGTCGAACCTGTTCTCGTCGGCCGCCAGCGCCACGGGACTGGTGAACGCGCAGTCGCAACTCATCTGCACCGGCGCTTCGGTGCCGACGCCCAACTGGTCAGTGTTTGGCGCAGACGTCAACAACATTCCGTCGGAGTGTGTGGGGGGAGCGGGTGTGGTGCCCACCCAGCGCCCCAACGTGCAGGTGTTCGACCGTGACTTCGCCGCACCGCGCGCCTGGCGAGCGTCTATTGGCGGTCAGAAGTTCATCTTCGGCAGGTACAACCTCAATCTCGACCTGAGTTATGCGCGCGGCGTGGCGCAGACGGGGTATCGCGACGTGAACCTGAACACCACGCCGCAATTCACCATCGCCGATGAAGGTGGACGTCCCGTGTACGTGCCGGCATCGACCATCGTCGCCACCACCGGCACGACCACGTTGCTTGCGTCGCGCGTGAACCAGAACTTCGGTCAGGTGCTGACTGTGGGATCGGACCTGGCGTCGACGAATCGTCAGATGACGCTTTCCATCGGCGGGATCACGCGTAAGGGTGCGTTGGTCAACGTCGGCTACACACTGACGTACTCGAAGGACCAGTCGTCGTCTGGATTCGGCGGGTTCGGTGGATTCGGTGGCTTTGGTGGTTTCGGCGGCGGAGGATTCGCCACTCTCGCCTCGACGGCGGCCAACCCGAACATCCGCGAGTGGGCGTGGAGCGACTTCGATCGTCGTCACTCCATCAACACCACGGTGACGTATCCCTTCAGTCTGTCGTTGGAGCTGACCGCGTTCGGCCGCTGGTCGTCGGGCTCGCCCTTCACCCCAGTGGTCGGCAGCGACATCAATGGTGACGGTGCGCGCAACGACCGCGCCTTCGTGTACGACCCAGCCACGGCGACTGACCCGGCAGTGCAATCAGGGATGCAGACTCTGTTGGCCAGCGCACCCAAGGACGTCCAAGGCTGCCTGCGTTCGCAGATGGGCAGCGTGGCATCACGCAATTCCTGCCGCGGCGTGTGGCAGCCGAGTCTGGATTTTCAGCTCAATTATCGGCCGTCCTTCTGGGGTTTGAACCGACGGCTGGCCCTGTCGATCGTGACGAACAATTTCATCGGCGGGCTAGACCAAATGCTGCACGGTACGGACAACCTGCGCGGTTGGGGTTCGTTCCGCGGTCAGGACAACACGCTGCTGTACGTGCGGGGCTTTGACCCACTGGCCAACCGATATCTCTATCAAGTCAACGAGCGCTTCGGCGCATCGCGGCAGGGACAGAACGGCATCACCGTACCGTTCCAGATCGGGCTGCAGGCGCGTTACACGGTCGGACCGGATCGGATGCGCGAGATGATCAATGCCATGATCAGCGGTGGCGGCGGTCCTGGCTTTGGCGGTTTCGGAGGGCCCGGTGGAGGTGGACCACCGCCCGGAGGCTTCCCTGGGGGTGGGTTCGGCGGTGGGGCAGCGCCTGGTGGCAACACGGCAGGCGGAGGCAACGACTTTGCCTCGCGCGCGTCGGCGGCGCTCAATCCCATCAACGCGATCATGCAGATGCGCGACTCGTTGAGTCTGACGGAAGAGCAGGTGAACAAGCTCAAGCCGATGTCGGACTCGCTCGGCGCCAAGAACGGCAAGATCCAGGGCGAGATGCAGAAATTGCTGAAGGACGCCGGGGCCAATCCGGACTTCGGCGCCCTGATGGGCAAGATTCGCCCCAAGTCCGAGGAGATGCAGAAGAATTCCCGTGAGGCTTTGGCGGTCGCTCAGACCATCCTTACGCCAGCACAGTGGGCCAAGGTTCCGGACCGTATCAAGACGCCCCGGGCCGGCTTTGGCGGGCCGGGCCAAGGCCAGCAGCGCCGCCCGCCAGGCACCTAACGGGGGAGTACTTCACAATGCAAGCGGGGCCGCCGATGTATGGCGGCCCCGCTTGCATGTTGTGGCTGACGACTGCAAAAAAAGGGCATCAAAGCCGAACGTCGGCCAGCGCTCCACCTGGAAGAGTGGCGGTTACCGGACGATCCAAGGATTGGAAAGCGTCGCCCTGGTCACGAACGCCGAATCAGTCAGGCTCTCCAGAAAAGCGATCAGGTCGGCTTTCTCTTCCCCGGTGATGGTGAAGCCGGCCACCAGCGGACTCTTGAACGGGTTCAGGCGCCCAACGCCGGCGTTGGCGCCACTCGCAATCGTACGCCCCCCTGCGGCGTAGTGGTCGATCACTTCGCTGAGGGAGCCTAACGACCCGTCATGCATGTAAGGAAAGGTCAACGCGATGTTCCGAAGCGTTGGGACCTTGAACTTGCCCATGTCCGACGCCACGCCGGTGTGAGACGTCAGCCCCGTGTTGGGGACCGGGTAGGCACCCGTTCCACCTAGGTTGTACAGCCCATTGTTGATGTACTCCGGCGCCGAGGCCGGACCACCGACGTACGTGGCGAAGTTGGTGAACAGCACGCCACCATGGCATTGCGAGCACGCCAACCGCGCGCTCCGGAACAACCCTTCGCCGCGGATCGCTGATGCCGAGATGGCCCGCGTGTCACCGCGGACATAGCGATCGTACGGCGAGTCGCCCGACAGGAATGTCCGCTGGAATGATGCCAGGGCGTTGGCGACATTCTGAATGGAGATGGCATCGGTCAAGCCGGGGAACGCGGCGGCGAACAACTGGCGATACAACGTGACGTCGCGCAGGCGCTGCAACACTTCCGACTCGCGCCCCTTCAGTCCCAGTTCGACCGGAGTCACGTTGAACATGGGAATGGGCGCCTGCTCTTCGAGCTGACGGGTGTCAGGGTCGGCCCATCCGAAAGCTGGCTGGTACGCAACATTCGTCAGGCCGATGCTGTTCCTGGGATGCGCCTCACCTGTGGAACCAAACGGCACATTGCGCGCATCGGCGAAGGCGTTCTCCTGCCGGTGGCAGGATGAACACGAGAAGTTCTGGATGCCGGAGAGCCGCGTGTCGTAAAACAGTCGACGCCCAAGCTCCACCTTGGCGTCTGACATAGGATTGGCGTCGGGCACCACCGGCGTTGGGAAACCAGTGGGAAGCGTCCAGTGGAACTTGGCCGGATTGCCCGACGGGATCACGGGTCCGACGGCATTCCCATCGGCGCAGGCAACAGCCAATACCAACAGCGGCAACCATCGCATACACACAACTATGGAACGGTGGTTCCTACTTCGTCCAGATCACGACGGTCCCACATGCCGCCGCGGGTCCCGTAAACTGCAGCGGAGTCTCGGCGGCGGACTTATAGACCTCCACTCCAACCACGTCCTCTAGCGGCAATTGCTCCAGCGCGAACGGCGTTTCCTTCACGTCGCCGGACATTTCGGGGTACATCCGTGTTCCGTTCAGGAAGACCTGTGAAAAGCACGGTTCGGACGAACTCAATGTCCGAAACCGACGGGACGCGACGGCGTAGCCGCCGCCGGTGAAGCCACCCTTGTTGATGCGCACCAACACCAGCCCTCCCGCGATGGTCATGACGACGCTGCTGAGCGAGCGGGCATGTGTGCGTTCGATGTCCTTGGCGTCGGCAAAGTGTCCAAATCCGGCTTGTCGTCGGCTCGCGAACTCGCGCATGCCGACGCGCAGCAACTCTGCGTTGGCCGTAACGGCCACCGTTGGGAGCAGCGTCGCCAGCGGCGAAAGCCTAACGGTTAACGTATCGCCCCCCGCCGAACCCAGGGTCACAACCCGCTGGGATGGGGAGTAGCCGAGGTGTCTCACCTGAAGGGCCACATTGCCTAACGGCAAGTCGTCGAATTGAAAGCCTCCGGTAGACGACGTGCGGATCGACCGCGCACTTCCAGCAATCCAAACTTCTGCACCGGCAAGCGGGGTGCCTGTGGAGTCAGCGGAGATCACTCGGCCACTCAACGAGCCGCGGCCGGCGACAGGTGCGGTCGGTGTGAGAGCGGTGGCCGTCGTCTCCACGGCGGGCGCTCCCGTCACCCGGACCGTACCCGCCGCGCTATCCACGCCAATCGTCAGCAGATTGAACTGGCCATCTAGCCGGACCGACTCTCCCCAGGACGACGCGTCAGGCAGGCGGAACCGGACCGCACCGCTGGCGACGATGTCGCAGATCGCGATCACGCCGCGCCAGTCGCTGGTGCGTTCTTGCCGAGACTCCCGTTGGCGCAATTGTTGGAGTCCGCGCCCCTCGAACGAGATCAACTGCATTTGCAAACGTTGGTTCCGGCGTGGTCGCTGTGTACTCGCGTCGCGAACCAAGAGCATCAGGGCCGTGTCCGTCGTTTTTCCCTTTCGCGCTGGACAGGCAAGCGCAATGGAATTCGCGACTGCGAGTTGGGGACTCCAGCGCCGAGGCGAATTCCCGTCCACAACCAGAGTCGTCTCAGCCCACACGGTGGGCGTTGTCGCCGTGCCAACGCGTGTCGCCCGGACCAGATAGCGACCGGGAACCACATTCGTCAGCTGATAGGCGCCCACGCTGTCTGACCTGGCGGATACCTCTGTTCCTGCCAGCTCGATGTCAACGCCGGGCATGGGGCGTCCGCTCGAATCGCGCACCTCGCCAGCAATAACAGGCAGGCGCCCTTGCCCCACCCCCAGGACAAAGCCGCCTTCTTCCGAAATCAGCGTGACGCTGTCCTGCGTGTCCTCTCCCAAGCGACGTGTGCCGAGCGCCGTGATGCGGCGGGTGCGCTGTATGATGGGCACGCGGATTTGCCATGCATCGATAATCCAGCTGCCGTCTGCCTGCCTGAGGTAGGAAGCAAAACCGCCAAAATCAGCACTTGGGTCAAGGGCCGTCAGCGCCGGATACCGGAACTCGACGCGCCGGAGTTCTCTCGTGCGCGCGTCGGCCCACAGCACGCCTTCCACGTCTTCTGAAACGAATCGCTTATGCGGCCAGAAGGCGATGCCAAGTAGCGGTTCGGCATCGTCGCGCCTCGTGACGGCGTAGCAATGGCGTGCGATGAACTCTGGTGCAATGAGTGTCTCGGCATCCGGCGCATTGAAGGTCACGGTCCCGTCCGAATGCTCGACGCGAAAACCGGTCCTCGCCAGCTCCGACGCAGCGACGGCCGTAAACGACTGCCAGTTGGCTCCTGTTCGGCTGGTGCGCGTCTCATCCAACACCAGTCCAGTCATCGGTTCGCGGGTTCGCACGAAGCGCATGACCGATGCCGTCTCGCGACGCACGCTGCGCGACGTCGCCGCACCAGCCAATGCACTCCACACGTCATTCCACACCAACGAGGCATCGGCCGCCAAATCGGCGCGGGCGCTGCAACTGCTCTCGCGCTCTACCCGAACACTGGAAAGGGATAACGGTGCGCGCTCCAATCCGATGTCCTGACGAACGGTCTCGCCGGGCTGCACTGATATTCGTTGCTGCGTCGGGCGATACCCAATCGCGTGCACCTCAAGGACCCAATCTCCCGCCGCCGGTGGGCGCCAGCTGTACTGACCCGACACGTCGCTCATGACGCGCGATGCACCGGCAGAAGCGCTGTCCTTCCCGCCGGTTATGATGGCGCCGGCGAGCGGGGCGCCCGTTGCGCGATCGGAAATCGCGCCCCGAATGACCTGACCAGGCAGCGCGCGGGTGAGCAATGACGTCACCGCCGCCAACGTCAGGACTCCCCACGCCCGTGCCGGTCGGCGCCACATGGCTATTTACGATAGTCGAGCGCCGGCTTTCGGCCTTCCAGGCGTGTTTTGTACACGAAGCCTGACCCGCGGCGTTGGTCGAACTCAGCGCGCGCCTTCTGGATGTGCGTGGAATCGGACAGGAGTGCCATGGCCGTGAGCGTCATAGTCTTGGCGGCCACCATCATCCCCTTGGCTCCGATAGACATTCCGCCAGCAGCAACGGCTTGCCAAGAGTGGGCCGGTGTCCCGGGAACCCACGTTGCCGCCGAGAGTTGAACGGTCGGAACCGTCCAACTGACGTCGCCCATGTCACTCGAGGCCATGTCGACCTTGCCACCCTCCCACGGCAAGACCATCGAGGCATTCTCCAGTGGAGGCAGGTTGCCTTGGAGCGATGTGCGCAGACGCTCCGCAAACGCCTTCTCTTCGGCCGTGTACTGGTAGCCACCCACACGCTCCAGGCTCTGGTGTTGCAGGTGCGAGAGGTACTCGTTCGGCAAGACGTTCCAGGTGGCGCCGATGACCTCGAGATCCATGGTGGTTCCTGTACCAAGCGCGGCGCCCTTGGCCGCGTTCACGATTCGGTCCCAGATATCCCCAAGGACGCGCATATCGTTGTGCCGCGCGTAGTAGTAGACCTCGGCGAAATCCGGAACCACGTTAGGCGCCCGCCCACCATTCGTAATCACGTAGTGGATCCGCGTCTCCTGTGGAACGTGCTCACGCATCATGTTGACCATGTTGTCCATGGCTTCCACGGCGTCCAGCGCTGAGCGTCCCTTGTCTGGCGCACCAGCCGCATGTGCAGAGACGCCGTGGAACCGGAATTTCGCGGACACGTTCGCCAGCACGCTGTTGGCGTCCACCGAGTTGGCATCTCCAGGGTGCCACGCGACCACGGCGTCGACGTCGGCGAACAGGCCATCGCGCACCATGTACACCTTGCCCGACCCACCTTCCTCTGCCGGTGTGCCGTAAAACCGCACGGTGCCGGTGATCTTGTTGGCTGCCATCCACTCCTTCACTGCGATCGCCGCCGCCGTGGACGCTGTCCCGAAAAGGTGGTGACCGCAGCCATGTCCGGGCGCACCGTCAACTATCGGGTGCTTGTCCGGGGCAGCATCCTGAGAAAGGCCGGGTAACGCATCGAACTCGCCAACAATCCCGATCACCGGCTTTCCACTGCCGTACGTTGCCGTGAATGCGGTGGGGATCCCGGCAACGCCGCTGTCTACACGGAACCCGGCCGACGCGAGCTCACGCCGCAGCAAGGCGCTGCTCTTGTACTCCTGGTAGCCAACCTCTGCGAATCCCCAGATACTCTTCGCCACCTCCGCGTAGTGGGTGCTCTTGGCGTCGAGCGCCGCCAGAACTGGGGCGGCGGCGTCAGGTTTCGCCTTGGCCTTGGCTTGCGCCAGCGACAGGGCGGGGGTGGCGAGGAGTAGTGCGAAGAGGTTGACGGGTCGGCGCATGGAGTGTTGGCGCAAAGGGTGAGGTCACGCCAACGTAGGGAGCGCCCGGTAGGGCGTCAAATGCCATGGCAGGCTCCCGAACACGCCGCGCGCTCCGCCATTATTGCCAGAACTCATTTCCCAACGCATGCGAGCTCCTTCCCGACTGTTCATGGCGCTGCTGGTCGGCGCGAGCGTGGTAGCAGGCAACGCGCGGGCGCAGGTGTCCGACGCACCGCGCAAGGTCACCCTTCGCGAACGCTCCGTGGCGCCGGACCTGCTGCCATGGTCCAAGCAGATTGCCGTGCGTGAAAGCTGGCTCCCCAAGCGTCACCAGATGTTGCTGGACATGATGCGGAAGCGGGGCATCGACATGTGGTTGGTGGTGAACGAGGAGTTCCACAACGACCCGATTGTGCCGACCATTGCCCCTCCGCGCGTGTACACGGGGAACCGGGACATTTTCGTTTTCATCGACACCGGCGGCACGTCGTTGCGGAAGATTGCCATCACGGGCTATTCCGAGGAGACGCTGCAGCGGTATTTCGAGTCGCCGAACGAGCCAAAGCCACCGGCGCAAACCTTGGCCGCGCTCTACCAGCAGCATCATCCCAAGAAGATTGCGTTAGGTATTGGTGGTGCCCGTGGAGTGACCCGCACGTTGACCCACGACACCTACCAGTTGATCAGCGAAGCCATGGGACCGGAGGCGACCTCCCACTTTGTGCCCGCCGCCGACCTGCTGGAAGAGTACCTGGACACCAGGCTGCCCGAGGAGGCGCCGTACTATCAAGCGGCCGTGCAGCTGACGGAAGACATCACGCGGCGCGCGTTGTCCAACGAAGTGATCGTTCCAGGAAAGACCACGGTGGGTGACGTGCGCAATTGGCTGTACGACGCGCTCTGGTCCCACCATGTCGGAACGTGGTTCCAACCCGACCTGCGGGTGCAACGCGCCAGTCTGCAGAAGAACACGTCTCGCGGATTCCTGGCCGTGGCGCCGGAAAGCACGGTCATCCGACGCGGTGACGTGGTCCATATCGATTTCGGCATCTCCTACATGGGCTTCGATACGGATTGGCAGAAGATGGCCTACGTGCTCCGTCCCGGAGAGCGCGATGCCCCACCTGGCCTGAAACAGGCGATGGCCAACACGAACGCCCTGCAGGACGTGCTCATGCGCACGTATTCCCGTCCTGGGGCGATGGTCTCGGACGTGTACGATTCCACGATGGCGGAGATGAAGCGGCGCGGCATCAACGCGCAGATTTACTCACACCCCATCGGCAATCAGGGCCATGGGCTGGGTGCCGCGATCGATTTCCGAAGTGCGCAGCGTCCAGAACTCGGCGCACAAGGAAGGCGGCTGCGGAAGGGCTCGTACATCTCCATCGAACTCAATACACGTACGGCCGTCCCTGAGTGGGACGGCCAGGACGTGTTCGTAATGATGGAAGACGACGCCCACCTCGAGGACGATGGGTGGACCTTCTTTCGTCCTCGTCAGACGGCTTGGTACCTCATTCGCTGAGACTCAGACGCGCTTACTGCGGGGCGATGGTGAAGTCCACCAAGACGTCGTTCACGAACTTCGTAGTCACCTTCATCCCATCTTTTCGGTAGGCGCGGTGCAGGACGGTGATGGTCCCTTCCTTGGTCTCGGTGGCTGTGGACGCTGGCCCGAGTAGCGTCTCGACCTCGGCAAGGGACAAGCCCTTACGCAGCGATGACAGCGAACCGTTGGTTGTGGCTGGCGGCTGAGCCGTTGTCGGTGACGGCGCCTCCTTGGCGGCAGCGGCCATGCTCCCCGCGGCGCCGGAAAAGTCCACGTACTGCGACAGGGACTGCATGACGCCTTCCGGAGTCATGGCATCCAGCGGAATGCCATCCTTGTAGCGAATGTTGAATCGGCTCCCGGCCTCGGACTTTTTCTGACGCAGCAGCGTTTCGCGCGCCGCGTTCGCCTGAAGCGCCTCGGCCTTGGCCCGGTCATTCTCACGTTCCCGTGCCTCACGCGCGTTTGCCAACTCCTTCTCGTAGCGCTTGCGGCTCGTAGGTCCCGGGGCGGCCTTGATGGAGTCTTTCAGCGCGCGCTCGAGCTTGCTCTCTGGCTCTGACGATGCGGACACCGTGGACGGAGTGTAGTCGCCAAAGGTGCCGTATCCACCGCCCGCCAACTGGAACTCGATGTGGGAGTCGCGCTTGACCACTACTTTGGTAACCATCACTTGCTGACCCATCTTCACGGCGACGCCGTTGTCTTTGATCCGATCGGCGACCTCACGAAAGTTCACGGGCATGGATTGCTGCGGATAGACTTCAACGCCCTTGGCGGTGGCGGGCATGTCGATCTTGATGGTCACCACCTTGCCCTCGAAGGCCGCGCGCAGCGCGCTCTCGTTCTGCGCGAATACCGGACGGGAGCCTAACGATGCAATGGTGATACTATACAGGATGATCCTTCGCATGACGTTCCTTCCGTTGCATTGCCGACTCAACCGGCCGGCCCGGTGGCTTTCCGTGAGGAGCGCCCGATGACCGACGACGGGAAAGTCCCGCCGGCGGTTTCAGCCATTGGTGTCTTTTGCGGGTCGACCGCAGGGACCCGCACAGAATATGCGCAATCTGCCCGCCAGTTCGGACAATTGCTGGCCAAGGAAGGGATCAGCGTGGTCTTTGGCGGGGGAAAGGTCGGTCTCATGGGCGAGGTTGCCAATGGCGCCCTGGAAGCTGGCGGGCGAGTGGTGGGAGTGATCCCGCGAGGGCTGGTGGAGCGTGAGATCGCCCATGACGGCCTGACGGAGCTGCACGTCGTGGAGACGATGCATGAGCGCAAGGCGCGGATGGCCGAACTCTCTGGCGCGTTTGTGGCACTCCCCGGCGGTCTGGGGACTTTGGATGAGCTCTTCGAGATCTGGACCTGGTTTCAGCTGGGCCTTCACCACAAGCCCATTGGCATCCTGAACATCCGCGGCTTCTTCGATCCGTTGCTGGCCGCCGTGGCCGCCGCGACACGCGAGGGGTTCATCCGGGCCAGCTTGGCCAACAGCATCGTCGTCAGCACCAACGGTTCCGCGCTGTTGAAGGCGCTTCGCGCCCAATAGGTCGATCTTTCAGGGATCGCCAAACCGTTGGGCGGCTGCCGCTATGCGGCTTCGCCCCGTCCAAATGACGGATCGATCGTAACCAGCGCCGGGGCGATGAACCCAGGGACCGTCGAGACCAGCACCCACACGAAGAAGCCGCGGTAGCCTAACGACTGCTGGATCGCGCCCGCGAACATGCCGGGAATCATCATCCCGAGGGCCATGATCCCGGTGGCAATCGCGTAGTGCGCCGTTCGGTGCGGTCCGTCGGCCAGGTACAGCAGGAACATCACGTAGGCCGCAAATCCGAAACCATATCCGAATTGTTCGACGGCCAACGCCGCCGAGATCAAGCCGAAGTGCTCTGGCTGATACGTGGCCAACGCCAGAAAGACCACGTCCGGCACGTGCAAGGCGAGCACGCAAAACCACAGGATGCGCTTGAGACCCCACCGCGCACCGGCCAAGCCACCCAATATTCCGCCAACCAAGAGCGCAGCCACCCCAATCGTACCGTAAGCCATCCCGACTCCGGTCGTGCTGAGCCCAAGCCCACCCGTCGCCCTCGCGTCGAGCAAAAAGGGCGTCACCAGCTTCACCAACTGTGCCTCGGCAAAACGGTAAAAGAGCAGGAATGCCAGGATGCCGCCGATACCAGGCTTTGCAAAGAACGACGCAAACACCTCGCGCCACTCACCCAGATCGCCGAACACCGCGGAGCGACTTCCCGCCCCTTCATTGGCACGATCGCGGTCGGACGCGGGTCGCGGCAGAACAAACGCGTGATATGTCGCCAGCAGGACAAACAACGTCCCACCGGCGGCCATGGCGAGGGACCACGCCGTTTGTTCGTTGCCCAACTCGATCTCCAGAAGCCCCGCCAGTACAACGAACGCGCCTTGCGCGACGATCATCGCGATGCGGTAGAACGTGCTGCGAAGCCCGACGTAGGCGGCCTGCTCACGCTGCGGCAATGCCAGCATGTAGAAGCCATCGCATGCGATGTCGTGGGTGGCCGACGCGAACGCCATGACCGCAAAAACAGCGAGGGAAAGCGCGACATAGGCCGGCGTTTGGAGTGCGATCGCAATCCCGAACACAGCCGCCGCACCCGTCCACTGCATAACGAGCGTCCACCAGCGACGGGTCCGTCGCAAATCCACCAGCGGACTCCACAACGGCTTGATGACCCACGGGAGATACAGCCAGCTGGTGACGAATGCGATGGCACTGTTGGAAACGCCCAACCGCTTGTACATGACCACCGACACGGTCATAACCAGCGCATAGGGAAACCCCTGCGCGAAGTAGAGCGTTGGAATCCACGCCAAGGCGCGCCGAGTGGCCGGCGGCTGTGAAGAGTCGGCCAATGTCATGCGGGACGACGCTATGCCATGGAACGTCCTCCCGCGAGGGGCAGGGGATTCTCCGTCTGGCGAAGACGCCCTGAATGCGCCACACTCACCGTCGGGCGACTCGAATCGCCCCGCCAAGCGCTGCACGCCTCGGCTGGTGTCACCCCCCTGCTCGATCGCTGGAGTTGATCATGTCTCGATTGATCGTCGGTCTCATCGGATGCTGCTATGCCTCCCTTGTTCAAGCGCAGGTGCGCGAGAACATGGCGGTGCCTAACAACGGACCCGAGCCGTTGGCCATGGGGTCAGTGAAAGGCGAGCGGTACAACCGGCTAGTGATCCGAAACGCCACGATCATCAGCGGCCGAGGAACGCCGGGGACCAATCGCGGCATGCCGCCCGAGGGACCGGTGGACATCGTGATCGAGAACGGGAAGATCACGGACATCGTCCTCATGGACGCCGTGAACACCGCCGGAAATTCCAAGGACTACAAGCGGGTCACGGGCGACAAGGTGATCGACGCCAAGGGCATGTACGTCATGCCGGGACTGGTGGAGATGCACGCCCACCTGCCACCGGCTGGCAGCGAGTACGGACCTCGCGGATTGGACTATGCGTACCGGTTGTACCTGGGACATGGCGTGACGGTGGTGCGTGACGCTGGAACCGGTGCGGGACTCAAGCTGATGACGGAGCAACGCAAATCGAGCGACGCCAACACCCTGGTGGCGCCTCAGTTGGTCCTCTGCCAGCGCTGGCCGCTTCCGCTGCGTCGATGGGATATCGGCAACACGCCCGACAAGGCCCGAGAGATGGTGCAGCAGTTCAAACAACTTGGAGCCGACTGCATCAAGATCAGCAAGAGCCCGGGGCACTACCCCGACGTCATGGCTGCCGCCGCTGACGAGGGTAAGAAGCTGGGAATGTTCACCATGGTGGATCTCAAGGTTTCCGAAAGTGATGCCGTCGTCGCCTCCAACGCGGGGGTGAAGAGCATTGAACACTGGTATGGCATTCCCGACGCCGCCCTCACCGGCTCACAGAACTTTCCCGCCGACTACAACTACTGGGATGAACTCGATCGCTTCCGGTATGCCGGACTGCTCTGGAGCGAGGCGGACAAGAATCCAGAAAAACTGAGTGGTGTGTTGGATCTCATGATTAAGAACGGAACCAACTGGGATCCCACTATGGCCGTCTACGAGGACAATCGCGATGTCTGGCGTGACGTCACTCTGCCCGTCCGCGAAACGCTGATGCACCCCAGTGAGATCATGGCAGGGCCGGATAGTTCGGTGCACGGCGCGTTCAAGCGCGAATGGAAGACCTCCGACGAGATCAACTGGCGCCGGAACTTCCAGATCTGGCAAAAGTGGGTCAAAGTCTTCCACGACCGCGGCGGCGTACTCACAGCCGGCAGCGATGAACCTGGCATCGGTGGCATTAAGTTGATCCGCGAGTTGGAGCTGATGCAGGAAGCCGGCATCCATCCGATCGATGTCATCAAGATCGCCACCACTAATGCGTATCAGACGCTGGGCATGACCGACCATTGTGGCATTCGGGTCGGCTGCGCCGCTGATATCGCGGTGGTCAATGGCAACCCGATCGACAACTTCAAAGTCATGTACGGACGGGGCTACGGACTGTATGGCATTGTCCCACGCGACGAACAGTGGAAGCACGGCGGCGTCACCTGGACCATCAAGGATGGAACGTTGTTCGACGCCCAAGCGCTCCTGCGTGAAGCCGAATGGTACGTGGCTCGGGAAAAAGAACGGCTCAAGAGCCAGGGGAAATCGGCCACGCCGTGAGGGCGATTCCCCGTCTGACCCCAGTTCACGCCCGAGTCCGGCGCACGCTCTCTGGTACTGAGCCCGTCGCCAGTCCCAGAATTGGGAAACCAGAGCCCTCCGGTCGCTCGGCCCCGTTCATCGCGGCCACACGCGAAACCCACCGGCGCGCCCGGCCGTTCCTAAGGGAAACCACGCCGGGCATGCCGGTGTCGAAAGACCGACAGCCGTAGAGACGTGGCCAGCGACGGAGCGCCCGCATGCAACCCAACGACACTCAGCTCACCGATCTCCAGCTCGCCATCGCCCGCGTCTTGTGGGACAAGGGCGAGTGTACGGTGCTCGAGGTGCAAAATGCCTTGGCACCCGAACGCAAGCTGGCGCAGACGACCGTGGCCACTCTGCTCACCCGATTGGAGCGCCGCGGCATCGTGGCACACCGAACCGTCGGGCGTCAGTTCGTCTACCGGGCGATCATCACCGAGCCGGAAGTGAAAGGCTCCATGGTGGGACAACTGACGGACATGCTGTTCTCGGGCCGTCCCACGGACCTGATTTCACACCTGCTCAACAGCCGCGATGTTGAAGCTGGTGACCTTTCCGAGGTCAAGCGCCTGATCGCCGAGGCGGAGGCACGGGCCGTTCATGCCCGTTAGTACGCTGCTGTTGTTGGTGCCGCAGTCGCTCGCTGTCCTGGAGCGACTGCTCCCCTGGTTGGCGACCTACGCGATCCACAGCACCGTACTGATCCTGAGCGCGTTGGTCATCACCAGTCGCTACGTCCCTTGGCGACTGAGCGCGGCCGTCAGAGATGCGATCTGGAAGTGCGCACTGGTTGGCGGGCTCGTCACCGCGTCGGTCCAGCCGTACGCAGCCGTCGTACCGGTCGGTGGGAGTTGGCCACTGGGTCGCCAGCGGCCAGTCGCCCTGCAGGAAGTGCAGGTCAGGATCACCAGTGATTCTTTGGTATCTTCGCGCCGCACGATCACCCAGACGGTGAACCTGCCGGCGGCGAATATCGGGCCCAGGGACAACGCCTTCTTTGCCGCTGTTCCAAGCGACGTCGTCCTTCGAGCCGCGCTCATCCTGTTCTGGCTGTCGGTGGTGGCGGTCGTCGTCCTTCGGTACGACCGCGCGCTCTCGCGGCTGGCACGCCTCCTGAGCGCACGACGCTACGCGGGACATACCTCAACGGGCGCCATCCTCCGCCACCTTGCCGCTCGCGCCGGCGTCACCCGACCAGTGGTGCTGACGGTGAGCGATGTGTTGTGCTCGCCGGCGGCCATCGACGGCAATGAGATCTGCGTACCGACGCGATTCCTGACCGACGTCAACGTCTTGGAGCAGGAGAGCATTCTGGCACACGAGCTGGCACACCTCGTCCGCCGGGACGTCCTGTGGCTGCGGATCGTGAACCTCGTGACCGCCGTGTTCTTCTTCCAGCCGCTGAATCGCCTGGCGCGCATCTCCTGGCAGCGCAACGCCGAATTTGCGGCTGACGATTGGGCAGTGCGCCTGACCGGCGCGCCGTTGCAGCTGGCACGCGGCCTCGCGACCGTGGCGGCATGGATTGGCCCAACCACGCCGCGGTTGGCGCTCCCCGCGATCGTCGCCAACGATCGCTCGGTGTTGGTGCAACGCGTGGGACGTCTCACCGCCCGGGAACATCCGCCCACCAGAAATCCCGGACGCGCGTGGGGAAGCGTGGCGGTCGTCGCCGCGATGGGTGCCACCGTGGCGATTGCACCGCGCGTCGAAATGTCATCGACCCATTCTCCAAGCGCCGTGCAACGCGTGGCCATCGAAGAGCGGGTGTCGAAGGACGGCCTTCCGGGCGGCCCACGACAGGTCCGAGTGGTGCAGCTGACGGGCTCCCTCGTGCACAGGAGCGGGCATGATACGCTGGCCTTTCCAGCGGTGGCGCACGAGCGCTGGATGACCGACACGACGGCGCTGGGCACCGTGATCGTGGTCCGCCGAAAACCGGCAATACCCGTCTCGAATTAGAACCTCTGGGTGGCTTCGCGCCAACGCTCGGCGCGCACTACATTGGCCGGGTGAGTACCCCACTGCTGTTGACGGTCGTCTCGCCGTTGGCCGCCATCGCCATGATCCTCCTGGCCGTGCGGTGGGCGTCGCGTGGGCAACAGGAAGCGCGGCTCACCTCTTCTCAGCAGGCGATCGCTGCCATCACTGAGGCGGAGCTGGCGTTCTCGCCAGCGGACGTGGTCGTTGGGGGGGATGGGCGCTCCGCCCTGCTCATTGACGCCGAGTCCGCGCAGCTGGCGGTTGTGTACGTGGTCGGCGTCTGCATCGCCGCGCGCATGCTGAGCGCAGAGGACGTCCTACAGTTTGCGTGGGAACGGACGGACGGCGGAGCAGACGTCGTCTCCATCAGGCTGTGGGACGTGGGGTGTCCGGTGATCCGGGTCGTCTTTCACGCGCACGACGTTGCCCACTGGCGACCTCGCCTAGACCATCTGGCCAGTGCTCAACGGATGGCGCGATGAGGCAGCGTATGAACCTCCGCGTAGCAGGCGACACGCTCGTGCCGCGCGTCATCTGGCCTGCGCCATCGCGCGCCAAGTCGTTTGAGCTGCGCAGGAAATCGCGCGCATCGCGGACTCGGCTGGTAATGCTTGTTCTACTGTCGGTCGGACTTCTGGAACCTTCGCGTCTCGCGGGACAGCTCCCCACTGCCGCATGTGTCACCGAGCGTCAGGTGTCTTTTCGGCCGACGCGGCCCAAACCGGGCGCATTGGTAGAAGTCCGCATCGCTCCGGCCCCAACACCGGTACCCACCGGTCGAGCCATGGCAGAGCCCCTGCATTTTGAACGCTCCGTCGGCGACACACTGCGCGCTTTTGCCCCGGTCCCGATCGATTCCACGCGTGGGATTTCGCTGCTATTCGCCTGTACTGGCGGCGATTCGACGAGCATTCGCGTTCCTGTGGCCAAGGCCACGTATCAGCTCGAACGTCTCACGGTCGATCCGCGATTTTCGGCCACGCCGGACTCGATGCTCGCTGAGCGCTTGCGACGCGAGAGTGCGCGAGCGGCTGCCGTGGCGGACGCGTCGCACGAAACGCCGAGACTCTGGATCCGCGGGTTCGTCCCGCCGCGCCCGTCACGCATCACGTCCACCTTCGGCAAGGGTCGTCAGTTCAATGGCGTCATCACCAGCCGGCACATGGGCACAGACTTCGCCGGCCAAACCGGGGCTCCGGTCCACGCCGCGAATCGCGGTGTCGTACGATTGGTGGATGCCTTCTATCTTGGTGGGAACGTCGTGTACGTGGACCACGGCGCAGGAATCACGACGGCCTATCTGCACCTGAGCCAGACACTCGTGACGGTCGGTGACACCGTGGACTCGGGCACGCTCATTGGACGCGTCGGTGCCACCGGTCGCGTCACTGGGCCACATCTCCACTTGATCATGCGCTACGGCCGCACCTCACTTGATCCACTGAGCTTGTTCGCGCTCACCCGTGCGGTCACACCCGCGCGCCCAACGACCAAGCTCCCCGCAGCTCCGTAACTCGGCGCGTCGACACGATCATGGATATCCTGCTTCCCGATCCCGTCGCCTTTGCAATTCCCGTCTTCATGCTGTTGATCCTGGCGGAAGTGTGGTGGAGTCGCCGGCGGGATCCGCAGAACTACGAATTGAAAGACACGGCAGCGTCGCTCGTGATGGGGCTTGGCAACTTCGCCCTTGGCATTGCCTACGGCGGCATCGTGTACGGCGCGACGGTGTGGGTCTGGCGCTATCGCGTCCTCGACCTGCATGCGACGTGGTGGGTGTACCTCCTCCTCCTCTTCACCGAGGACTTCATCTACTACTGGTTCCATCGGTGGTCGCACGAGCGTCGCGTGTGGTGGGCCGCTCACGTGAATCATCACTCGTCGCAGCATCTGAACCTGTCGACGGCCCTGCGCCAGAGCTGGACGGGAAACCTGGCCTTTGTGTGGGTGCTGTGGCTGCCACTGGCATGGATCGGCTTTCCGCCGGGACTGATCGCGTTTCAGAAAGGGATCAGTCTCATCTACCAGTTCTGGATTCACACCGAGGCCGTCGTCCGTCTTCCCGCCTGGGTTGAGCTGGTGTTCAACACGCCGTCGCATCATCGCGTGCACCACGCCAGCAATGCGCGGTACCTCGATCGCAACTACGCCGGCATTTTCATCATCTGGGATCGAATGTTCGGAACGTTTGTCGAGGAGTCCGACCAGGAGCCGTGCCGCTACGGCATCACGCACAACCTCGCAACGTTCAATCCGCTGCGGATCGCATTCCACGAATGGATGGCCATCGCGCGCGACGTCGTCCGCGCTCCCAACTGGCGCGCGCGGGTCATGTACGTCTTCGGTCCGCCTGGGTGGAGTGTGGATGGATCACGCCAGACATCTGAGGACATACGAGCCCTTTGGCGCGCGCGGCATCGGTAAGTCGCATTTTGCTTCTGTAATTTCGGCTGTCCGGAAGCGAACACGACGTCCCCGAATTGAAACACGAGCCGGCCGTCGGCGTCAGGACCGGAGTGCCTAACGTGCCACAACAGCGCAAGATACGGGTCAGGTGAGGGCGGCATGCGCGTTGCTTGAACTCAGCGGTGCAGGGGACTAGACCCACGCGAGGATGAGATGCCGTTCATCGATGACCTCAGGACGACCTGGCGCGCGCTGGCTAAGCGGCCGACCTACACAATCGCGGTGAGTGCCGTGCTGGCGATGCTGATCGCCAGCACCACGGTCGTATTCATCGCGGTCAACGCCATCCTCATTCGCCCCCTGCCGCTGCCGGATGCCGACCGACTGGTGGCGCTGTGCGAATTCAGGACCAAGGAGCGCGATTCGTTCTGCGTGTCCACGGTGCCTAACGCTGAAGATATTCGGGCGTCGTCGCATGCCTTCGCCGACGTCGGTGTGGCTCGTGATTGGTCACTCACCTTGCGCACAACGACTGGGGGCGAGGGAATCGTCGGCGGGATTGCGACGCCGGGATTCTTCACGACGCTCCGCCTTTCGCCGGCGCTCGGACGTTCGTTTGCCCGTGACGAGGTTGGCCCATCGGCGCGTGTCGCGGTCGTCTCTGCCGAGTTTGCGCGACAGCGGTTTGGCAGCGATGCCCAAGCGATCAACCGGACGATCACGCTCGATGACCAGCTCTTCACCATCGTCGGCATCCTTGGGCCGAATGCGTACGTGCCCACGTTAGAGAGCGTCGCCGTGTGGGTACCGCTCCCATTCAACCCACGTGACGAGGAGAATCGCGCCTGGCGAGGGTTCAAGGTGGTCGCCCGTCTGGCAGATGGCGCATCGATCGAAACAGCGCGCAGTGAGATGCGCACGATGGCTGCCACGCTGCATCGCCAATACTTCGCGTCGAACGCCGATTGGGACGTGGAACTCGTCACGGTGAAGGGACTGGTGATCGGCTCGGTGGAGCGGGGCATGACCATGCTGTTGATGGCCGTGGCCCTGGTGGTGCTGATCGGATGCGCGAACCTGGCCAACCTGCTGCTGGCGCGCACCACACAGCGGCGTCCCGAACTCGCCCTTCGGCTGGCCTTGGGAGCGTCGCGCGGTGCCTTGGCCCGGACCGTGATGGCCGAAGGGTTGCTGCTGTCGGCACTCGGTGTGGGTGCTGGTGTGCCCCTTGCCGCGTGGCTGACCGACGCCCTGCGTACCCTGGCGCCGATCGGACTCCCCCGGGCTGCGGAGGTGCAGTTTGATCTGGCGGCGGCATCGTTCGCCGTAGCCCTCGGACTTGTCATTGCCGTTCTGGTGGGTATCCTGCCGGCATTGCTCACTAGGCACTTTGGCACGCGCGAGGCGCTGGTCGATGGCGGTCGCGGCGCCATTGAGACGCGTTCGTCGGTCACGGCGCGCACCCTGGTGGGGGTGCAGCTGGCGATCGCCTGTGTGTTGCTTACCGGGGGCGTCGTGCTGAGTCGCGCCTTCACCACACTCTCCCGCTGGGACCCCGGCTTTCCCCTCGGACGCGAAGCCGCCGTCTGGTTAGCCGCGCCGTCTGGTCCGTACCCGACCGGTCAGGACGCTCTGCGAGTCTTTGATCGCGTGCAGGATGAGATTCGAGCGCTCCCCGGCGTTGAGAAGGTGGGCGCCGTCTCCGCCGGACCCCTCTTTGGCGGTACGGAAACCGGGAGCGCCATTCCAACTGGAGCGCCTGCGCAGACGCACGGAACCAATGTCCGCTGGTTCGACGCCGGGCCAGGGTATTTCAGTACGATCGGCATGGCACTCGTACGCGGCCGCGATTTTGACGCGCGGGATGTCCCGGGCTCGCCCATGGTGACTGTCATCAATGAACGATTGGCTGGCATGCTGTGGCCGAACGAGAACCCCCTGGGCAAGCGCATCACGTTGACCGTCGACTCGGCCAGCACCTTCGAGGTCGTTGGTGTGGTGCGCGACGTCGCGCCCATGAACCCGGCCGCTCTGTCGGAACCAGAGCTGTACTGGTCCAATCGGCAGCGACCCAGGTGGGGGACCTACCTGGTGGTACGCTCCGCCAGTGATCCATCCGCACTCACCAAGGCTATTCAAGAGCGTGTCCGCGCCGTGGACCCTGAGCTGCAACTCGGTCGAATCTCCACCTTGGAGCAACTGGCGCGGCGCGAGCTGGTGGTGCCGAGATTCGCGACCGTGCTTGTCGCGGGGTTTACGGTGATGGCGCTGGCGATCGCCGCCGTCGGACTATTCGGGCTGCAGGCTTATGCGGTCACGCAACGCCAGCGCGAGTTTGGCGTGCGGCTCGCGTTAGGCGCATCGCCAGGCACCGTGCGCTGGTTCGTGCTGCGCCAAGGGCTGCGAACTGGCGCCGTGGCATTGATCGTCGGCGTCCCGCTCGCGCAAATCGCCGCCCGTCCGCTCGGTGCGATGCTCGCTGGTGGGAGCGCCCACGATCCCCTCACGCTTTTGGCGGTCGTCTTGGTCTTGATCGCCGTGACAGTCCTCGGATCATTCATTCCGGCACGCCGGGCCGCTCGACTGGATCCCATGGAGGCGCTGCGGAGCGAATAAGGGGCCAGTGCTTCCCCATCGCGTGGCTGGCGATAGGATTGGACGACAGTTGTTCGCCCACTCGAAGGAGTCGCTCGCCCATGCACGCCATCCATCGCACCGCTCTCGTAGTTCTGGCCGTGACCACTATCGCCGGCCCGGCAGTGGCGCAGCGCAGCCCGATCTACACCGCCGGCAAGCTCAATAGCCACCAGCAGGTGGCGCGCGAGATCTACAAAGAGCTAATCGAGATCAACACCGGCGTGAGCACCGGGAACATCACCGCCGCCGCACAGGCGATGGCCAAACGATTCCGCGATGCCGGCATTCCCGACTCCGACATCTTCGTTGGTGGCCCTCGTCCCGAGAAGTTCAACGTCGTCGCGCGCATCCATGGAAAGCGGCCGCCTAACGTACGGAAACCCCTCCTGCTCCTGGCGCACATCGATGTGGTCGAAGCGCTCAAGGCCGATTGGTCCAATGACCTGGATCCATTCGTTTTCACCGAGCGGGACGGATACTACTACGGTCGCGGAACGGCCGACGACAAAGCCATGGCGTCCATCTTCGTCGCCAATGTCTTTCGCATGAAAAAGGAAGGCTACGTTCCGGATCGGGACATCATCATCGCGCTCACGGCGGACGAAGAAAGCGGACCAGCCAATGGTGTGGATTGGCTGATCAAGAATCACCGCGAGCTCGTGGACGCTGGCCTCATCATCAATGAAGGAGGCGGAGGCACGCTCCGAGACGGGAAGCCACTGTTCAATTCGGTCCAGACCGCAGAGAAGGTCACGACAAACCTCACCTTGCGAGCCACTAACAAGGGGGGGCATTCATCGGTCCCGCGAGCCGACAATGCCATCACGTCACTTGCTGACGCGTTATCGAAGGTTGGGCGGTACGCCTTTCCGGTGAAGCTGAACGAGACAACGCGGGCATTTTTCTCGCAAACCGCGGACTTGGAGGAACCGGCGATGGGTCGGGCCATGAAGGCCCTTGTAGCCAACCCGTCCGACCCGCAAGCAACCGCGGTGCTGGCGGCAGATCCGCGGTACAACTCGATGATCCGAACGACCTGCGTGGCTACCATGTTGAAGGGAGGGCACGCCACCAACGCTCTTCCGCAGCTGGCGGAAGCCAACGTGAACTGCCGGGTCTACCCGACCGAGACGGCCGCCGAGGTGCGGGATTCGCTCGTGCGCGTTATCAACGACACGAGCGTGCAGGTCATTGTCGCCAGTCAGCGGCCCCCTACTCCGGCCACTGGACTCCTGCCCGAACTCATGGAACCGGTCACCACGATCACGCGTGACCTCTTCGGCGACATCCCCGTGATTCCCACAATGTCCACCGGCGCGACAGACTCGCGCTTTTTCCGGGCGCTGGGCGTGCCCGCCTTTGGAGTATCTGGACTGTTTTCCGATCCGACGGTGGACGCACGCGCTCACGGCCGCGACGAACGGATGCGCATCCAGTCGTACTACGAAGGCCAGGAATTTCTCTATCGTCTCACCAAGGCGCTTTCCTCTGCGCCGAGCACGGTCCCTTGAACCACGGAGCCAGTATAGCGACACTTTAGCGCAGGCGTCGGTACGTCGAGACTCGCATCCGGACCTCCTATCCGGTAGCGAGTCATGACCAGAACGTTCAGTTCCTTCGCTGTTAAGTCATTACTATCAGCAACTTTAAGCGCTGTCATCGCACCTTGTATCTCAGCGCAGCAGTCTGAAAGGCCTGACTCCGTTCGGCAGAGAGCCGACTCCGCCAAGTCCGTACAGAAGGCGGAGCACACACGGATCGAGAAGGGGGGCGAGGTCGTCTCGACGCACGACACGATCCCGGCCACTGCGACCACGACCGAGTCCAAGCATGACGCCGGCAAGAAGTCGCGCACGACGTCGTGTGCATCCTTGTCTCCCATCACTCGGAATGATCCGGTTGTTCCCGAGACGGCGGGGCCCGGCTTTGCCTCGTACATCGACCCAACGGTTCGGATAGACGCCGCCGAGCGGGTGATGATCGGATGTAGGTCCTTTGTGGCCCCGTTCGCATCGCTGGATGGCTCGCAGGGACCCATCGTGATCGGGGACGAAAGCAACGTGCAGGACAACGTCATGATCACGGGGCGGCTGGTGGTGATCGGCGACCGAACGATCATTGCCCATGGGGCGACGATCGTTGGTCCGGCCACGATCGGGGCTACGGGTGGCGAGCCGGCCTTTGTCGGCTTCAACTCGTACATCGACGGCGCGACCGTGGACCCCGGAGCGATGGTCACCCACCTGGCCCGCGTGGCGCCGGGCGTGGTGATCCACAAGGGGCACAAGGTGTTGCCCGGAAAGTTCGTGCGAACACAGGCCGAGGCGGACTCGTTCGCGTTAGGCAAGGTGGTGCCGATGAACCAGGCAGACCTCGCCTTTATGGAAGGGGTCCTGCACGTCAACGAGAAGTTCGCCGATGGCTACTCCGAAATGGCGCATGCCTCGCCGGGGGGCATCCTTGGTATTGGGCGCGACCCCGGACAGTCTGACTTCAATCCGGAAAGCGACACTCCCGAGATTGGCGGGCAGCGGAGCACGAAGCCTTCCTTCCGCAATCGCATCGTGGGCCAGGTGCGAATTTCCACCTCACCGGATGAACTCGATCTGCGATTGGGCAGGCAGATCGCGATTCGAGCGGACGAAGGGGAGCCGTTCGTTTTTGGG
Source organism: Gemmatimonadaceae bacterium (assembly GCA_046327745.1). Taxonomy (GTDB): domain Bacteria; phylum Gemmatimonadota; class Gemmatimonadetes; order Gemmatimonadales; family Gemmatimonadaceae; genus JABAQJ01. Next base: position 65,537 of record JAXLXV010000019.1, read on the forward strand.
CGCATCGGGCGCATGCAGGATCGTGTCACCTTCCACGCCCTCGAGCATTCCACGATCTCGGTCGGGGACGATGTGGAATTCGGGTATCATGTCGTGGTGCATGGGGGAGCCGAAGACGGCAACACGCCCAAGGAAACGACGACCATTGAACCCGGCGTGGTGGCCAAGGATTGGTCGGTGATCTTTCGGTCGACGATTGGGCGCGGCAGCGTGATAGGCACGCGAGCTTACATTGACGGGTCGCAGATCCCCGCGGGGACGGTTGTGCCTGACCGGGCCATCATCATCAAGAACAAGCAGGTCGGGACCGTGGAGTGGTAGCGCTCCCCCGGCATGGCCAAGCAGCGCCTCGCGATACACCATCGCGAGGCGCTTTCCGTTAGGCGGCCGCGGGCTTTCGCCACCGCGGATGCTGGGCGATACTCCGGGGTTCATTCTCGGGGGCAACCGTGGATCGTCGTGACTTCGCGCGGGCGATGGCTGGTGCAGTAGGCGTAGGATCGTTAGGCACATGGCCGCTCCGGTCTTCGTCCTCGAGCTTGTTCGACCCTTCGCTGCGGGTGGACGCTGACCGCATCAATCGTCAGCTGGGCGAACTCGCCCAGTTCGGCAAGAATCCGTACGGTGGCGTGAGTCGCGTCGCTTATTCGGAGTTCGACCAGCAGGGACGCACATACGTTCAACGCCTGATGCGAGAGGCGCACCTGGACGTGTCGATTGACGTGGCTGGGAATATCATCGGGCGTCGCGCTGGGAAACGAACGAACCTGAAGCCGATCCTCTTTGGCTCGCACATTGACTCGGTGCCCGACGGCGGCAACTACGACGGCGACGTTGGCTCACTCTCAGCGATTGAGGTGGCCAGAACGCTCGCTGAACGGAGCGTGGTGACGGAGCACCCTCTGGAGGTCGTTGTTTTCCAGAATGAAGAGGGGGGCACGATCGGAAGTCGTGGCATGATCGGCGAACTGCACGCCGCAGATCTGGCGTTGATGACCAAGAGCGGCAAGACCATTGGCGATGGGATCACCTTCATTGGTGGCGACCCCTCCAAACTGACCTCGGCACTGCGACGACGTGGCGACGTAGCCGCCTACGTGGAATTGCACATCGAGCAGGGAGGAACACTCGAGGCGTCTGGGACGGACATTGGCGTCGTGCAGGGGATCGTGGGCATCGGCTGGTGGGATGTGACCATTGAAGGGTTTGCCAACCACGCGGGAACCACGGCGATGAACAACCGCCGAGATGCCATGCTGGCGGCTGCACGTTTCACGGACATGGTGAATCGCGTGGTGACCAGCGAGCCCGGTCGACAGGTTGGCACCGTGGGCAGGCTGCAGGCGTTTCCGGGCGCCCCCAATGTGATACCTGGGAAGGTGATACTGAGCTTGGAGATCCGGGAACTCGATGCTGCTCGGATTACCCACTTCTTCGAGCGGATTCGGAAGGAAGCGACGGCGATCGGCGAGGCGACGGGCTGTACCTTCTCGTACGCTTCCACGCATGACTCGGCTCCTGCGATTTGCGACGAGCGGGTGCAGTCCACGATTGAACGCGTGGCAGGCTCACTGGGCCTGAGCGCGAAGCGACTGCCGTCTGGGGCGGGGCACGACGCTCAGCACATGGCCACGATTGCTCCATCCGGGATGATCTTCGTGCCCTCGGTGGGGGGGATTAGCCACTCGCCGCGAGAGTTTACCAAACCGGGGGACGTCGCCAACGGAGCGAACGTGTTGTTGCAGACTGTGCTGGCGTTGGATGCGGCCCTTGCGAGTTAGCAAAGACGAGGCGGGCGCCTAACGACACGATCGGAGGCGGATCGATCATGCGGACATTCTTGCCCAGTGTAAGGGCACGCATCCCACAGCATTCATCACACATTCGGTCATAATTATCGAATCGGGGGATTTTTCTAAATGCTGCCTAAACAGATCGCGGCGAATGAAGAAGTGTGGCATGCGTTCGACTCTTGCGCCTTTCTCATTAAGGCCGGATAATGGCGCCCTTGTCCGGCGGCCGTTTTTCGTTCGACGTGCTCGGGCGATGAGGTCGAAATTGTGGCGGCGATTGCCGGCAGCTCCGCCGCACTACCCACTTGGAGGCAACAGCATGAGAATCACGAAGGTCCTCGCCTTGGGCGCGTTCGCTGCTTTTGTGGCGGCCTGCTCCGACTCACCAGTGACGCAACCCATCTCGCCGAATTCGGTTGAAGCGACCGCCAACGGTTCGTTCGACTTCGGGATGGCGAACTCTGGCAAGGTCAAGATTCATCCGACGGTCCAGGAAGCCGCGCTGCGTCAGAGCATTCAGGCGGGGCCGCCAATTCTGTACCATTCGTGCGCTATGTGCCGAGTTCTTCCTTCGCCTCAGGTCAATGCGATCTACTGGGGCACGTCGACGATCTACGCCGGTGGTCCGGCCCCGGGCACCAGCGGCCCAGGCACGTCTGACGGCTCGCTCGTCGGCACGTTCCTCCGCACGATCGGCGGGACGCCGTTCTGGAGCATCAACAACGAGTACACGGACCTTCTCGGTTCGCGCGTTGCCAACTCCCTGAAGTACACCCGCTTTGTCGCCAACAACTCGGCTCCGCCGGCTGCGCCGACGAATGCCCAGATCCAGGCGATGCTCGAAGGCCTCCTGGCCAGCGGCGCTCTGACGTTCAATCAGCAGACCATCTACTCCGTCTTCACGGCTTCGGGCGTGAACCTCGGCGGTGGCTTCGGCACGCAGTACTGCGCCTACCACGGCTACTTCCCGTGGACCGGCCACCCGGGCAAGTACATCATCTACTCGGCGCAGCCGTATGACGCGCAGTTCGTCGGCGCTTGCACGGCCGTCAACACCCCGGCCACGAACTCGCCGAACGGTGACTTCGCTGCTGATGCCACGATCAACGTTCTGTCGCACGAGCTGGAAGAAGCCTCCACGGACCCGGGCCTCAACGCCTGGTTCGACGGCCTCGGACAGGAAAATGCCGACAAGTGCGCATGGACCTTCACGCCGACCTTCGTGGCTCCGAACGGTTCCACCGCCAACGTCACGTTCTCGGGCAAGAACTACCTGATCCAGCGCAACTGGCGCATCGGTGCGGTTCCGCCGCCGGCGTCGCAGTTCGGCTGCTCGCTCAGCTAAATCAATAGACCGAACCGCCATCTTCGGGTGGGCGGTCGCCAGACAAGTCCGATGGGCGGCGCATGACGGAGTAATTCCACATGCGCCGCCCATCGGCTTTTCGCAGCGAAACGATGCGTGGACGTGCATCGGTCCAAGGTCCCGTGAGCGAGCCGTTTGAGCACGAATGCATGCCCGTGTCTTGAGCGCGTCATCGCGATCGGCGAATCGGTTGCATGTGGGATGAGCTCGCTGAGCCGATCCGTCGGCTATAACAACCTGATTGACGCTGTGTCGATTAGGAGCAGAAAATGTTTTACAAGTGCAGCACCATGCACGTCGTTGTTATGCGGCACGCGACCAGCAACTGGGATTGCGCGTTGCTTGTGAACCCGGAGTGGTGTTGGATTCGCCCACAGGCTTTCCGAAGGAGGAGAAATGGCGTACCATGATGGCATGGCGCCCCATCTATTTGACCACGACGACCTGACGGAGAGTGCGATGCACTCACGACGCGAGGAACTCGTCCTTGCGTTGTTGAAGTCCGCTGCCGTTGCTCGTCGCCCGGCCACGAAGATCGTAGAGTCGCACGGCTTGTCGCTCGCGCAGTACAACGTCCTGCGCATCCTGCGGTCCGCGGGTAAGGATGGCATGCCCACGTTGGCGATCCGCGAGCGCATGGTCGAGGAAGCTGCGGGGATCACGAGACTCATCAACAAGCTCGAGCGCGCGTCACTTGTTAGGCGCGATCGATCGACCTCGGATCGCCGATGTGTGCTGTGTTACATCACCGACCGCGGGCTGCACCTCCTCACGCAGTTGGACGACCCAATCGTCGAGGCGAACGAGGGAGCCATGCAGATCCTCAGCGATGCCGATGTCGATCAGCTCCAGCGGCTGCTCGACCTCATACACTCTCGGCGCAAGCGCGCCGTGGGCGAGACGAGAAAGGTCGGATAGCGGATCCAGCGCTTCACGCTTGAACCCGGTACACACGGACGGCCGCCACCTCTGGCGGCCGTTTTGTTTCTCTGAACTCTCAGGTGCATGCCGAGTGACTGACGTTCTCGGGCGCGCGCACGCTATCGCGGCACTTCGAACGGAAAGCCGTTGCCGACCGCCAGTACCCACCGGCCAGGCAGCGCGTCGTTCTTCAGGCGACGAGCCAGATCGATTCGGAGCAATCCGTTGGTCGTTGGCACCCGTGGGGAGCCCAGCCGCAAGCCGGCGCCGACGTCCGTGCCGCTGCGGTCCGGCGAGCCGGTAAACCATGCCCCACCACGGTCAACGAACGCCGCGATACCTAACGAGGCGATTCGCCAGCCGAAGAGGTCGCGTGTGGCCGTCCACTGATACTCCGCGGTGCCTTGGTACATGCGATCGCCGGTAAACGCGTGCGCCGGAAAGGCGCGTGGGCCAGTGCTCAACCCCAAGTCGAACTCCATGCCGGGCGCTGGTCGATGCTGCAATCCGCCCCCCGCATAGAGCGCGATAAGGTGATCGGGCGTTGGCCGCATAATGAGTGTGGCGGATCCGCGCGCAGTGCCGGAGTCCAAGCCTGCGGCCTGTCGGCCCGTCGCGACCAGTTGCGCAAATGCAAAGCCGCGCTGTCCGGCCACGAGTGTGCCGCCTTGCAGCAGGAACTCCGCGCCAAGGCCTGATCGCTCGTAGCCCCACGCGGCGGGTGACGCCCAAAGCCCCGCACGGAACGTCGGGCTCAGGTTCACATCTTCATCAATGCCACTGTTCCGTAAGCCCTGGGTCACGTGGAAGCGTGACCGACTTGCTTCCATCGCGACGCCGGCCGCGACGAATCGACTCCGAGGGAGTCTTACGTTAGGCAGGTAGGCGCCAAAATCCTCGCGCCGCGCCACCACCGTGGCTTCGGAGCGGAGATAGCCGTTTGGGCCTGCCTGCCAAGCGTAGCCCAGCAGTGCACGACCCATGTCCAGGGACCGTAGGAGGGAGTCGGACGGATCACTGCGACCATTTCGCCATTGCAGCACTCGCCGGTCGAGAGATGTACCTTCGGCGCTCCACGCCCATCGGTCGGAGAGCGCCCGGAAGGGATTCGACAGCGCCCCGAGCGTCACGTCACCGTCGGTCAGGCGATCCACCTGCAATCGCACATCGGTGGAATTCCGGAGCAGACGAGGGACGGTCAACGCCAGCCGCGCCGAGTGACGATCGGGTTCCGTGCGGTACCGGAACCCCAAGGACACGCCAGTGCCTGCAAGGTTCGTTTCGGCGAGTGAGGCATTGAAGATCACCTGTCCTCCGGACAGGCGCGCGCCGGCGCTCCCCTTGGTGGTCCAGCGATCCTTCGTCGTCACGCGCACTTCTGGTCCCAACGCGTTAGGCACGGTATCAATCCGCACAGACCGGAAGAAACCCAAGCGCCGCAGGTTCCTGGCCGACTCGGCGGCCAGCGCTGAGTCATACGGGGATCCCACATGCAGCAGCAACTCGCGCCGGACTACGAATTCACGAGTCGTGGCATGCCACCGATTGATGACGCGTGCGTACCAGCGGTTCGCCTCGGTCGAGTCGAAGATGTTCTCGCGACGGATGTCGATCCGGGACACGGGCGCCACAACCGAATCCTGGGCTGCGAGTGGCGTTGCGATCGACACGAGCGTGAAAAGGGACGCGCACCACGTCCCGCGGCGCCAATCGTCATTCCACCGGCGCGTGCACTTGGTCAGGCCCAGATGGACGGTCGTCGCCCGATCCACGGTCGCGCGTCTTCAAGTTGGCGGGCGAGGCGAAAGAGGGTGGCCTCATCGCCGTACTTCCCAACAGCATGGATGCCTATGGGAAGGCCCTGCGCATTCCAGTACAACGGTAGCGACATCGCGGGCTGACCGGTCACGTTGAACAGCGGCGTGTATGGAATGAAGTCGAACAGTTCGCTGGCCGCCTTTTCCAGCGCGCCGAACAAGCGCAACACGCTTCCCGCGCGCAGCCGACCCAACACGCGCATCATCGCCTTTTCATGTGCCGGCGGCTGCAACTGGCCGATGGGAAAGGGTGGAAGGGCCAGTGTCGGCGTGAGTAGGATGTCCACATCCTGAAAAAACACCCCGACGTCGCGTCCCACGCGTCGCAGGTAATGCAAGGACTGACTCAGGTCGCTCGCCGAGATCTGACGTCCGAGGAGTGCCAGTGCCCACGTGGTCACTTCCACGTCGGCCGGCGTGGCGGCGCGACCGATCCACTCGCGGGCCTCCGCCAGCTCAGCCGCGACCTCCGCGCACACCGTGGTGAGGAACGCCATGTTGAAGCGCTCGCGATCGATCATGGGCGCGCGCTCGTGCACCTCGTGACCCAGCGACTGCAAGAGGGCGACGGCGTCGGCAAGGGCGGCCTGACAGTCCGGGTGGACCGAATGGCCGAGAAATGGAGCCGCGGTGAACGCGACGCGAAGTCTTCCCGTCGGCTGCGACAGTTCGTCGAGGTAGGGACGCGTCGGTTCCTCAGCGTAATATGGCGATCCCGGTTCGGGTCCTCGTAAGGCATCGAGCATGGCAGCGCTGTCGCGCACCGTGCGAGTGACGCAGTGTTCCACGGCTGCGCCTTGCCAATGTTCGCCTACCACCGGACCGGTGGGTGTTCGACCCCGTGTTGGCTTCAACCCAAAGAGGCCGCAGCAGGATGCTGGAATTCGAATGGATCCTCCGCCATCGCCGCCTCCTCCCAACGGCACCATGCCGCTGGCAACGGCGGCCGCAGAGCCTCCGGACGAGCCTCCCGTAGTGCGCGTCGGGTCCCAGGGATTCCGGGCCGGCCCGAGCAGCTCCGACTCCGTGAACGGCGTCAGCCCAAACTCCGGAGTATTCGTCTTTCCGACCACGATTGCGCCACTGCGTCGGTAGCGCTTCACGATCTCCGTATCGTATGGCGGCTTCCACCCCTTGAAGAGCCGGCTGCCGCTGGTGACTGGCTCTCCCTCGTACCAAGACAGCAAGTCCTTCAATACGATCGGCACTCCGCAAAACGGGCCGTCTGGCAGTGGTGCGTCCGCCTGGGCGACGGCGCGATCAAACATCTCGTGCACCACCGCATTCAGCTTGGGGTTGAGTGCTTGGATGCGCTCGATAGCCGAAGCAACTAGCTCGCTTGGGGAGACCTGTCGGTCGCGAACCAGCGCGGCCAGCCCCAACGCGTCGTAGTTTGAATATTCCTTCATCACAAGAAACATGGCACACGTCTTCACGCGACGATACCGACCCATGGCGCTGGTTGCCGCCGCGATCCCATTCCTTCTAACTCCCATGGCGATTGAGGGGCAAATGCAGGGCGTTGACGCGCAGCGGATTGCAACGCTCCTCGTGGAGCGTATGGCACTCACTCGAGGTGAGCGAGTCTTCCTGCTTGTGGCGCCAGGCGAAGCAGATTCGCTGATCACGCCCCTTCGTGCGGCGATTCGTGGTGCGGGTGCCGTGGACCTCGGCGCGCTCTCGACCAAGGGTCCGGAGCCAGCCGCTTGGGCCACCGACTGGACGCGAGCATCGCACGGACTCACCGGCCCCGCACTCGAGGCACATGTTCGAACCGCCGATCTGGGGATCATGCTGCCAGGGGCGACCCCCGCGGACTCGGCGTACGCCGCTATGCAGGCCGTCCTGAGGTCCGGGAAAGGGCGCACCGTCCATTTTCATTGGGCGGGTGCGTACGGACTGGACGGACTGTTGCAGCCGATGACACCATCGCGATCACAGTTCTATGAGAACGTGCTGCGGCACACCGACTACGGAGCGCTCATGGCGGCGCAGGGTCGGCTCGAGTCCGCGATGCGTGGACATCCCATCCGGGTAACCACTCCGGGCGGTACGGATCTCACTTTCCAGATCGGAGAGCGCCCGATCACCAGACAGGATGGCGAGGCGTCTTTGGCCCGCGCGAAGAGAGCAAGAAACCTGATCGACCGCGAGGTCGAGCTACCGGCTGGCGCCATCCGCGTGGCGCCGATTGAAAACAGCGTGAACGGTACCGTTGCCTTTCCGGCTGGAGAGTGGGGTGGTGAGCGCGTGGATGGGCTGGTGATGACCTTCGTGAAAGGGCGCCTAACGCGCTTCACGACGCGAACGGGACGCGCCGGTGTTGAGCGCGAGCTGGTATCGGGGGGCGACGCGGCACGTGCATTTCGGGAGTTCGCTCTTGGCATGAATCCACTGTTGGCGATACCCGAGTCGGGAGAGCGATGGATTCCGTACTACGGATACGGTGCTGGCGTCGTGCGCTTGTCGTTAGGTGACAATACCGAGTTGGGTGGCCTGGTTGGCGGTGGTTATGTACGCTGGAACTTCTTCACCGACGCGACAGTCACGGTTGGCGCTGACGTGTGGGTTCGCGGGGGTCGGCTGGTGCGCTAAGGCGGGCGACGGCCCAGCCGCGAGAACGTGCTGTTTGTCCCGGCGAGCCATCGCGTCGTCGAATCACGCGAAACTGGCGCCCCTTGGCGCCGTACGTTTCCGGGCACACCGCAGGGCCGATCTCCCGTAAACCCGCCTGTCCCATGCACGTACTCTCCCGATACAGCCTAGTGGTCGCATCCCTCTGTGCGATCGCGGTCCCCTCGGCCGGCGCCCAGCGAGACGCGTCGTGTCGCTGCCTGAACCTCACCGTGAATGGCACCGGACTTCAGGTGGGTGACTCTCGAGGCGTTCGCGGGGTGCGCTTGAACTTCCGGGATTCGCGGCTCGATCGGGTGCAGGGGCTGAACGTGACGATTTGGGATCCGTATCGGGACGGCGCGGGGGACATCAGCGGCATCGCGCTGGGGGCTCCACTGACGGGAGGACGTACCGTCAAGGGACTTGGGTTCGGGGTGTTTGGCCTGAGTGCGGAGCGGGACTTTGAGGGGATCGGTGTGGCAGGTATTGGCATTGGTGCCGGGGAGCGCATGCGAGGGCTCTTTGCGGCCGGCGTCGGTGGCGGATCTGGCGGCGACGTGGAAGGCATCGGGTTTGCTGGCGTTGGTTTTGGGGCGGGTGGGACGCTGCGCGGCCTTTTTGTCAGCGGCGTGGGGATGGGGGCCGGCGGATCGTTGAACGGCATCGCTATCGCGGGCGTTGGGGCCGGCACGGGAGGTGACGCGAAGGGACTGCTGGTGGCGGGGATAGGTGGAGGTGCGGGAGGCAACTTCGAGGGGATCGGCATTGCCGGCGTAGGCGTTGGTGCTGGCGGTGACATGACCGGTGCTATCCTGGCCGGCGTTGGTGCGGGGGTCTCCGGCGACGCCCGCGGCCTGTTGTTGGCCGGTGTGGGGGCCGGGGTCGGCGGGCGATTCAAGGGAATTGCAGCTGGCGGCGCGGGCTTTGGCGTCGGTGGTGATGCTACGGGCATTCTGATCAGCGGATTGGGCACGGGGGTGGGTGGCACCCTGCACGGTTTGGCGGTGTCCGGTTTGGGTGTCGGGGCCTCGCGGATTGACGGCGTGGCTATTGCCGGCGTCGGCGTGGGCGCGGCCGACATGCATGCGGTGGTGGTGGCGCCGTGGGTGCGTCTGGAGGGCGGGGAGATGCGCGGCGTTGCTGTGGCGGGCTTCAACCAGTTCAAGGGGCGCCAGCGCGGCCTGACGCTCGGCGTCGTGAACTACGCGTACTCGCTCCACGGGATGCAGGTGGGCGTGATCAACATCGTCCGCGACCACCCCAGCCACAAATTCCTTCCCGTAGTGAACTGGGACTTCAGGTAGATCGCTATGGTGCTGCCTCCGGGTGCGTAGCGGATCGCTGGACGCCACTGGCCAATGAAGGACTGACGCCGCTACTGGCGTGACCGCTGCGGCGCGGTCAGCACTTGCGATGCAGCTTCGCGCAGCCCAACGTCCTCGCGCCCTTTCCAGAGCGAGAGACTTTCATGCATCGCCGATCGTTCGTGGCGGCGGCCGCTGGCGGCGCCATCACGTTACACACTAACGCCCGGTCGGTCCTTCAAGGCGCGTTGCGCCGCATGGAAGGTGCGAGCCCCGAAGTTGTCGCGCAGGATGAGGATTTCTGGTTCACCGTGCGTCAGGCGTTCACGGTCGATCGTGGGTTGATCAACCTGAACAACGGTTCGGTGGCGCCGTCGCCTCGGACTGTGCAGCAGGCGCAACGCGACTACCTCACCATGACCAACATGCAGCCCTCGTACTACGTGGACGAGATGCTGTATCCGGAGTTTGAGATCATCCGGCGTCGTTTGGCGGCGGGCTTCGGATGTGATCCCGAGGAAATCGCGATCACGCGCAACACCACGGAGGCACTGGAGATCGTTCAGTTGGGAATGCCCCTGCAACGTGGCGATGAGGTCCTGACCACGACGCAAGACTACCCGAGTATGCTCACCGCCTGGCGACAGCGGGCGAGACGCGACGGGATCACGTTGCGCATGATCCCGTTTCCGGTGCCGCCGAGCGGTCCGGACGACCTGTTTCACCGCGTCGAACAAGCGATCGGGCCCAAGACGAAAGTCATCCACATCTCGCACATCACCTATACGACGGGACAGATCTTCCCCGTCAGGCGCATCTGCCAAATGGCACGCGCGCGAGGTATCGAAGTCACCGTGGATGGCGGACACTCTTTTGCCCAGTTCCCGTTCACGCGCGACGAACTTGATTGTGACTACTACGGCACGTCACTGCACAAGTGGCTGTCTGCGCCCGTGGGGACCGGTTTCCTGTATGTGCGAAAGGCGAAGATCCCAACCGTGTGGTCACTCTTTGCGTCGCCCGAAGAGATGACAGGGAACATTCGCAAGTTCGAGGCGATTGGCACGTTCCCGGTGTACGTGCGCAACCCGATCACCGAGGCCATGGACTTCCACGAGTCCATCGGAGGCGAGCGCAAGGCCGCGCGCCTGCGGTTGTTGCGACGTCGGTGGATGCAGCGTGTGGCTTCTCTTCCCAAGGTGAAGCTCCTGACGCCCGACGACGAGGCGCAGTCCTGCGCCATTGGCACCATGCGCATTGACGGGATGGATTCGACGCAGCTGACGGATTACCTCGTGAAGAAGTATCGCATCCACGTCCGTCCGAGGACCGTGGAAAACGAATGGAACGGCATTCGAGTGACACCGAACGTCTACACGACGCTAGAAGAGGTCGACGCGTTCGCCATTGCGATCGAACAGATCGCCACCAAGGGAATGGTCTGATGCGAATTCCGATGTGCCTTCGCGCGGTTGGTGCCGTGCTCACGTTGTTGCTGTCGGCATCGGGTTGCAGTCAGCAGTATGGCCAGAGCGAGGAGTTCGCGACATTCGTCGATCAGTACCTGGACGAATGGGCTCGACGGCACCCGTCGATCGCCGGGGGCAACGGCCTGCACATGCACGACGACCTGCTGGAGGATTTTTCCTCCACGGCCATGGCCAGCGAATCCAAGTGGTTGCTTGGTGCCAAAGTGCGATTGGCGCAGATCGACACGGCGAAGCTGACGCGCGATGAGCGCGTGGACCACGTGATCCTGAACGGCGTCATCGATGGCTGGCTGCTGGACAACGATGTGGTCAAGAACTGGCAGCGTAACCCGATGGTGTACGCGGCCGCCGTGTCCGATGGCGTACACAATCTCATGACCATGGAGTCCGACACGCCGGAAGCGCGATTGGCACGAGTGGAGCGCAAGATTCGGCGTGTCCCGTCGTTGCTGGCGGCGGCCAAGGACAACATCACCAATCCACCCGAGGTCTTTGCGCGGCGTGGCACCGCCATGTTCAAAGGCGCGGCGGTCATGCTCCGTGGAGACCTACGTTTGGCGTTCGCGTCGGTGAAGGACACGGCGCTCACCCGACGGACCTTCGCCTTGGCCGATACGGTGGCGACGGCGATTGACGCCTACGTGGCCTACATGGAGTCGGCGGTCATTCCCTCGGCGCACGGCGACGTGGCGATCGGGGCAAAGAACGTCGCCGCGCGATATCGTGCCGAAGAGCTGCTAGACCTGCCGCTCAACACCATGCTGGCGATCGGAGAGCGGCAGTTGGCGATTGAAGAAGCAGAGTTCGTGGCCACGGCGCATCGCGTGGACTCGACGCGGGACGCGATGGCGGTGTGGATGGATGTGCGCCGCAATCATCCGGCGCCGGGGGCCTTGGTCGCTACGACGCAGGCGATCGTCGATTCCCTACAGGCCTTTGTCACTACCAAGGATCTGGTGCAATTGCCTAACGCCGAGCACGTGGTTGTACAGCCGTCCAAGCCGTTCGACATCGGACTGGCATCCATGCACGCGTCACCGCCGCTGGAAGCCAAGCCCGTCACGTCCATCTTTTACGTCACGGATGCCAATCCCACCTGGCCAGCGGAGCAGCAGAATGCATGGCTGGAACGATTCAACTATGCATCGCTGACGATCACCGCGGCGCACGAGGCCATGCCGGGACACTTCGTGCATGCGCTGTTCATGCGAAAGACTCCCGGGAAGATCCGTCGCATCTGGATTGGGCTGAACCCCTTCCCGCAGCCGTCGTCGGGCCAGGACGGGTGGGCGCACTACGCCGAGCATTTGGTCATCGAGCAGGGGTTCAAGGCAGACGATCCGCGCTACCACATGGCGCAGCTGAGCGAATCCATGACGCGCATCTGCCGGTTGCTCGCGAGCATTCGTGTGCACACCAACGTCTGGACGGTGGACCAAGCCGCGCAGTTCTTCATGGACAAGGCGCACCTGCCGGAGCCGGCAGCTCGGCAGGAGGCTGAACGCACCACGTACGACCCGACGAATGGCGGGTATTTTCTTGGCAAGCACGCCGCGCTCACGTTGCGCGCGGACTACAAGGAGCGGTTAGGCAGCAAGTTCTCACTACGAGAATTTCATGAGCACGTCATGACGGACGGGATCGCTCCATGGTGGGCGCACCGGTACCTCATGCTCCCTGGCGATCACCGCTCCGTCGTTCGTTAATCGATTCGCTGCCAAGGCTGAGCGGGATTCAACGCTCAGCGAGTAATTTTGCGGCGTCGGCGCACAAATACCTCGCGCGCCGATGCAATTCTGCACACTATTCACGTTCCTGCTCCCCCAAGGAACACGATCGCGCTGCCATAGCGGCGCCGAGCCCCAGGAGAACTCCACACATGTTTCGACGGCACGTTCTGACACTCACGCTGATTTCTGTTGTGCCTGCCACGCTGGCGGCGCAGGGGGGGCCGCCACAGCAGCAGCAACCGCCAAAGAACCTGCAGGTGCTGCCCAAGGACATGCCGCGCGGCCAGGTCGTGCAGATCATGCGGACGGTCGCTGGCGCCTTGGGACAACGCTGCGACTACTGCCATGTCGAAGCACCGGACGGAAACTTCCAGAACATGGATTTCGCGTCGGACGAGAAGGAGACCAAGAAGGTCGCGCGCGAAATGATGAAGATGACGATGGACATCAACCAGAAGTACATCCCCGCGATGGGGCGCACGCTAAACGATCGGTCGTTGGTGCGATGCTTCACGTGTCACCGCGGCGTGTCCAAGCCCCGGACGTTGCAGGTGGAGATCGTGGAAGCGTACGAGAAGGGGGGCGTGGATTCCGCCATGACGAAGTATCGCGGTCTTCGCGACCGGTACTATGGAAGGTCGTCGTACGATTTCGGCGAGCTGCCCCTGCTTGAGGTGGCCGACGAACTTGGACGCAAGCCGGAACAGCGGAAGGATGCCATGCGCATGATGCAGCTGAATCTCGAGTACTTCCCCAAGTCAGGGCCGACGTTCACGGGGTTGGCCAATGGCGCATTGCAGATGGGCGACACGGCGGCCGCGATTGCTTCGTACCAAAAGGCGCTGGAGATCGACCCGAACAATCCGATGGCCAAGCGCATGCTCGGGATCCTAAAGAAGTAGGCAGTCGGGGCGGCCGGTCGCTGAACAGGGCATCGGCCGCCGCACTATTCAACCTGAGGAATTTGGCGTGGCGGAGCACATCGACCGGCGTTCCTTCCTGCAGCGGACGGCTGTGGCCCTCGGGGCCACGGCCATCGTCAGCGCGGACGACCTAACGACCGAGCGCACGAAGACCCTGTCCCGCATCGGGTTGCAGCTGTACACCGTGCGCGACGCGATGCAGAAGGACGTGAATGGAACGCTGGCCCGAGTTGCGAAGGTCGGCTACAAGGAAGTCGAATTCGCCGGGTACTTTGGCAAGAAGCCGTCAGAGATTTCTGCCCTCCTGACCGAAACGGGATTGCGGGCGCCGTCGGCGCATATCTCACTGGACGACATTCGCGGACGGTGGTCCGAGACCCTCGATGCTGCCTCTGCCATAGGCCATGACTACCTGGTATGCGCCTACATCGGGGAGAATGAGCGAAACCCGGAGAACTACAAGAAGATCGCGCAGGAGTTCAACAAGGCCGCCGAGCAAGCCAGGACGCACAAGATCGCGTTCGCCTATCACAACCACGATTTTGAATTCGTGCCGATGGGTGAGGGCAAGGAGCGCGTACTGGTATATGACTACCTGTTGCGGACGTGTGAGCCGAAGTTGGTGAGGATGGAACTCGACTTGTTCTGGATCAACAAGGCGAAGCAGGACGCGTTCAAGTACTTCGCCAGATATCCCGGACGATTCCAGTTGGTGCACGTGAAGGACATGGGAGCTGACGGAAAGTTCGCCGACGTTGGCACCGGGAACCTGCCGTTCAAGCGTTACTTCGCCAAGGCAAGACAAGCCGGCATTCGACACTACTTTGTGGAGCACGACCAGCCTGGCGATGCCTTTGCCAGCATCGAGCGCAGCTACCAGTACCTGTCGAAGCTGGAGTTTTGATTCGCACGCTGGAGGCGCCGTCGCGTCTCCAGCGCATTAGCCAACAGTCGGCCGAGGCCAGCTGGCCTCGATGTCTCCGACAGCGCGCGCCATGGCGTCGACTAGTTGATCGGCGTCCGCGGTGGAAAAGCAGAGTGGCGGCTTGATCTTTAGCACATTGTTGAACGGGCCGTCCGTGCTCATCAAGACGCCGCACTCCTTCATCCGATTTGCGACGTAAGACGCCTGACGCGTGGCCGGAGTTCGCGCCTCGGGATCGGTGACGAACTCCACGCCAATAAAGAGCCCGGGTCCGCGCACGTCACCGATGATCGGGACGCGCGACTGCAGGGATTGCAGCTGCTCAGTCAGGTAGCGCCCCACGCGGTCGGCGTTCTGCTGCAACCCCTCATCATGAATGACCTCCAACACCGACTGGCCGATCGCGCACGATACCGGGTTCCCGCCGAAGGTATTGAAGTACTCCATGCCATTGGCGAAGGCATCGGCGATCTCGCGCGTGGTGACCACGGCGCCTAACGGGTGCCCATTCCCGATCGGTTTCCCCATGGTGACGATGTCGGGAACAACGCCTTGCAGCTCAAAGGCCCAGAAGTGAGAGCCCGCGCGTCCAAACCCCACCTGTACTTCGTCGGCGATGCACACTCCCCCGGCATCCCGCACGTGGCGGTACGCTTCCTGGAGATAGCCGTCGGGCAGGACAATCTGGCCACCACAGGAGAGAATGGACTCGCACAAGAACGCCGCCGGGCGTCGCCCCGCACGCAGGATGTCGGCGACGGCGCCCCGCACGGACTGTGCGTACTTCACGCCGATGTGCGGTTCTCCTCGGCGGAAGGGACCCCGGTAATCATCCGGCATCGGCACCTTCCGCACCCAGTCTGGTGCCCCCTTCCCTCCGGGGCCATCGAATTTGTATGAGCTGACGTCGACGAGGGTGGACGTATTGCCGTGATACCCGGCTTCCACCACGATCATGTCTCGTTCGTTGGTGTACGCGCGCGCCAGCCGAATCGCGAGCTCGTTCGCTTCGCTTCCCGAGCACACGAAGTACACGACGTTGAGCGCCTTGGGAAAGGTCGCCGTCAGCTGCTCAGCGTATTGGATCAGGTCTTCGTGCAAATACCGCGTATTCGTGTTCAACACCTGCATCTGCCGCTGACCTGCGCGGACCACCCGCGGATGCGCGTGCCCGACATGCGCGACGTTGTTGACGGCATCCACATAACGGTGGCCGTCGGCGTCGATCAGGTGGGCGCCCACGCCGCGCACGATATGCAGCGGTCGCTTGTACGAGATGCTGAGCGACTTGCCGATATGCGCGCGCCGGCGCGATAACAGCAAGGGCACATCAGCCGCGCGCGGGGCGCGTGCCCCTGCCGGCAGCTTCACCATCAGTGCCGGATCTGGGCTCAGGCTTAGCCAGACCGACCGCTCGCGGGCCCGGGCGACGCCAGGAAAGTCTCCTTGCCTGCCTAACAAGTCACAGATGACTTGGAAGTGCAGGTGCGGCGGCCAGCCTCCGTTCCCCGTCATCTCGCCGATCGCTCCCACCTGCTCTCCGGCGGCGATGGTCTGTCCGACCTGCACGCGTCGCAGGGAGTCGCGGGTCAGGTGGCCATACAGCGTATAGAACACGAGTTGCGGTTCAACCTCATGTTCCAGGATAATCGTCGGTCCATAGTCCAACGGCTTGGCGTTGTCCTGGAGAGAGTGCACCCGCCCTGGCAGTGGCGCGTAGACCGGCGACCCTGGCACCATGAAGACATCCAGTCCCACGTGCACGGCCCGGTATTCGGGACCATCGTTGCCCTGCACACGGAACACGTCACTGGTATACAGGGCGCGGACCTCGTCGTAGCGTCCAATCGCCGCCGTTGTTCCCATCGCCTGCATGCGGCCGAATAGCGCCTCACTGAAGCGAGCGGTATCCTGCCATTCATCGTTGGGGCCGAGTTCAGTGCTGGTGACGCTCAAGTCAAAACAGGGGGCGGTGTCCAGCGGAACGCTGACCAAGGCCGCGAACTGCGCGCGATGGGTGGTCAACCACTCGCGTACGGTGAGCGCATTCGGGCAAGGCTCCAGGCCGCAGGCGGCACGAAAGACGTACTCCGCATAACGCGAGTCGACCGTTGCCAGCTGGTCCAGTAGCCGCCACGCGGGTGCTGCCGTCACCTGGAGGTATGCATGCTCAGGCGAGGTGTCCAGCTGCAACGCCGCATTGATCACGCTCACGGCCAGTCGCGTCCGCGCCAGCGGCAACAACAACGCGAGCTCGTCTTCCTCCAGCGGAAACTCCGCATGGTATCCTCGCACGACCTCGGCTGCCGCCATGAGGGGATCTGCCTTGTCCAGCATGGCGTAGGCAAGTCCGACCGCCAGGTCGCACACCACATGCGATTCCACCAAGTCACCAAAGTCGATCAGGCCCACCACACGCGACTGCAACAAGTCGTCCCCTTCACCAGGACGCACCAGCAAATTGTAGTCGTTGGCATCGCCATAGATGATGCCGCGTCGCGTTGCCCGCAGGCGAGGCGCAATCTCCCGCTGGAAGTCGTCCATGATGCGTGCGCACATCGCGCGCCGCTCGACACTGGGGATGCAATCGATGAATGGTACGGCCCACGTCGATTGCACCAGGTCCCACTTGAAGACGCGGTTCGCTTCCAGGTGATCGAACGTGCATAGGGCCGCATCCAGTGCGCCTAACGCGCGGCCCAGCGATACCAGCAGGGCATCGGTATGCGGCCGGGCCAACGCCAGGGGCGTTCCAGCCACCCACGTCAGCAGGCGAACGAAATACTCCCGGCCGACAGAATCCGGCATTCGAACCACATACGACCCGTCGACGGCCGCCACCAGCCGCGGTAGTTCGATGCCGCCGGCGTGGGTGGCACAATGCAGCAGCGCCGAGTTCTGCAGGTCCAGGGTTGCCAACGACTCAAGGGCGTTCGACACCTTGAGGACGTAATGGCGACCGTCGCCGCTGGCGATTCGAAAGTTCCGGTCGCGCTCCCCAGGAAGCTCCTCCGCCTCCCCACTGATTCCCCAAGGCGCCAGCAACTTGCCGGCATCCGCGACGGAAAATGGTGGTACCTCGAAAGTCGTAGAGACCATAGCACGCGAAAATTACATCGGAAATCCAGAGCGCGGATTCCACACATGCCCCACTGAACGCCCGAGGGTGCCGCCAGATGACTTGGGGGGCGCCCGACCAGGGGACGGTAGCGCTCCTGTTGCGCGCCGCAGCGTCGCGCGTACTCTCCAGTAGCTGCTAAGCCCGCCAACCTTCCCCGTGCCCGCCGAACTCACCCTCCTCGTTCAACAGCTGCGTACGAACCCGGCCGCCGTCATGGACCAGGTCGTACCGCAGGTTTATGACGAGCTGCGTCGCATCGCGCACCGGTACCTGCGGGGAGAACAGACCGGGCATACGCTCTCCACCACGGCCTTGGTCCACGAGGCGTACATCAGGCTGGTGGACGCGGAGCAGCTCACGTGGGAAGATCGAAACCACTTCTTGGCCGTGGCTGCGAACACGATGCGGAGGGTGCTCATTGACTCCGCCCGGGCGCGACGCGCGGAAAAGCGGGGCGGGGACCACGTGCGAGTCGATCTCGACGCGGCCCAATTCTCGGCCGATGAGTCGGCGGACGTGCTGGTAGCGATCGACGACGCCCTGCAGCGCCTCGGGGACCTGTCGCCCAGGCTCGTGAAGGTGGTGGAATGCCGGTTCTTTGGTGGGATGACCGAAGAGGAAACGGCGGTTGCCCTTGGCGTGACCGACCGGACGGTTCGGCGTGACTGGTTGAAGGCCAAAGGACTTCTGGCGACGATGCTGGGAGAAGCGGCTGGCTAACTCATGATCTCCGGTCCGGTTTTGGCGGGGGGTGCCTGCGTCGGGCCAACCGGCGGGCTCGTTTGGTCTCCCCGGGGCGTGCGCGACCTGGATGAGTAACTCCGGTCGGCAGGTTCGGACGGTCAGCAGCGTTCCTGAAGGCTCACGCCGACGTTAGTATGCCTGCACCGACCCACTTGTACGCGAGGACCGGACCATGCCTGACGCGCAGAACGAACTTGACCGCCGCTCCTTTCTGGAGGCGTCGTTAGGCGTCGTGGCCGGAGGCTCTCTTCTCACGGGTGCCGGAGGGTTGGCGAGTCCGTCGACGGCAGCGCCATTGAAGGGGCGATTAAAGCAATCCGTCTGCCAATGGTGCTACGATAAGATCCCGCTGGATGACCTGTGCAAGGCGGCCGCTGATATCGGCCTGAAGTCGGTCGAACTGCTCAGCGAGCATCAATGGGATACGCCAAAGCGGTATGGGCTCACGTGCGCGATGGCGAATGGGCCCAGCACCATCCGAGTGGGATTCAATCGTCCCAGCGAGCACGACCGGCTGGTCGCTGAATCGGAACGACTGCTCCCGTTGGTGGCAGCGGCCGGGTTGCCGAACATGATCGTGTTCTCCGGGAATCGCGACGGTATGTCCGACAGCGAAGGACTGGAAAACTGCGTGCGCGGTCTGCAACGCATTACCCCGGTGGCCGAACGGTTAGGCGTCACGGTGTGCATGGAGTTGTTGAACAGCAAAGTCGATCACCACGACTACATGTGCGATCGGACGCCGTGGGGCGCGGAGTTGGTGAAGCGCGTGGGGTCTCCGCGCTTCAAGCTGCTCTACGACATCTATCATATGCAGATCATGGAAGGCGACGTCATTCGCACGATCCGCGATAATTTCGGCCACATCGCGCACTTCCATACGGGTGGCGTGCCGGGACGGAACGAGATCGACGAGACACAGGAGTTGTACTATCCGCAGGTCTGCCGTGCGATTCTCGACCTCGGCTTCACGGGGTACCTGGCGCAGGAGTTTGTCCCGGCGCGGGAGCCGTTGATTTCACTGCGCCAAGGCGCGACCATCTGCGACGTGTAGCGCGACTCGTCACCGGAGGAAGACGGGACACGTCGTCCAACGGCAGATCCATCGCTACTTCCCGAACGGTAATACAGGCGTTGCGTGCCGCGTTGGCGCCCGCGCGAGATGGACGAATCGTCACAGGGACGACACGTCCTAACGAGGCAACATGTGTGTTGCGTCGTGCCCTGACATGACCAGATGACCACGGTATCGCTTCTAGCACGGAATCGCGGCTCATCACATGCTGTCCCTCTGCAGAGCCCGCTCGTCCCAAGGTGACGTTAGGCGGCTCACGTCGCTGCGATGTCAACACTCGTGTTGCGACACTGGCTTGTTAGGCATGCGCGCGTTGCTCGACTCATCATCGCGGTGCGCAACTAGTACCGCACGGGATGCGGGTATTCACTTGATGTGAGCACGGTCTCATACCGGTGGGCATCGTTGGCGAGCGCCAAGCTGCGCTCGGTCGCTGCCTCGCGTTTGTTCGCGAAATTCTCGCGCCGGTCGAACGACTCTCCGCCCCCACTCAATCCCGCCGCAGCGGCCGAGGGGGAAAGGAGAGTCGATGTCGTCCGCGCGAATCACCGGAGGACAAGCAATGCACAGACTTGTCAGACCCTCCAGAACCGTTGCCGCGCTCCTATTGAGCGGACTGCTCGGCGCGCCGCTCTCTGCCCAGACGGGTGTCGGCGTGATCGAAGGCACGGTGAAGGAAGCCCAGACCGGGCGTCCGCTCGAAGGCGTGCAGGTCGGCGCACTCGGGTTGGGCGTTGGCGCGGTCACCAATCGCGACGGGAACTATCGAATCGCGAACGCTCCAGCCCGCACGCTGGACCTGCGGGCGCGACTCATCGGCTTCACGGCCGGTGCGAAGCAGGTGGTGGTGCGTGCTGGGGGAACGGTCCGAGCCGATTTCGAGCTCGGCCAATCCGCGCTGCAGCTGGAAGCCGTGGTCACGACCGGCACTGCGGTCGCCACGGAAGTGAAGCACCTCGGCAATACGGTGGCGCAGGTGGAACCACCGAAGTTCGCGCCGATTGCTACGACGAACGAGCTGCTGCAGGGTCGTGAACCGGGCGTGGTCGGCTTGCCCTCGTCGGGCATGACCGGCACCGGCGCGCGCATCCGTATCCGCGGCAACGCGTCGCTGTCGCAATCGAACGAGCCGGTGATCTTCGTCGATGGGTTGCGCATCAACTCGTCAGGCGACTTCTCGGCGAACGTTGGTGACGGCGGTGCGGCTGCGCCTTCGCGTCTGGACGACATCGATCCGAGCACGATCGAACGCGTCGAGATTCTGAAGGGCGCTGCGGCGGCCACGCTGTACGGCACGGAAGCGTCCAACGGCGTCATCCAGATCTTCACGAAGAAGGGATCGGCCGGGAAGCCGAAGTGGGACTTCCAGCTGCAGGGCGACCTGCTGCGCTATCCGACGAACCGGCTGGAGTCGAACTGGGGTGTCCCGTATGGTCCGACGACGGGGGCCACGAGCGCGGCGGCATTGAACGCCTTCTATGGCCGCACCGACATCCAGGACTACAAGCCATTTGACGAGCCCTACGTCCAGCGTTTCTACGACGTCGGAAAGTCGACCACCGGGTCGTTAGGTGTCACCGGTGGCACGGAAGCCCTGACGTACTTCGTGAATGGTCGCTACTACAAGGAAGATGGGCCGTTCGGCGGCACGCAGTACGGTCCGTCGGTGGACGTGGTGCGTCGCGCGAACGCGACGGTGAACCTGGGCTTCGTGCCGTACAACAGCCTGCGCATTGGCGTGCGGTCGTCGTACACGAACACGTTCCAGGAAACGCCACAGAACGCCAACAACATCTACGCGCCGGTCACGCAGGCGCTGTTCGGCAAGCCCGAGTTAGCCAGCTGCAACAATGGGCCGGTGGACAACAACGGCGACGGCACCTGCAAAGGGCCGGGGAATACCTTTGGCGTCCAGGGGTTTGGTTCGCCCGAGGAGTTGATGTTCATCCGCACGCAGCAGAAGGTCGACCGGATCATCGGGGCGGTGGACGCTACCTACACACCGTGGCAGAACCTTTCGTGGGCCACCACGGTGGGTGTGGACTACACCGGCGGGCAGAACTTCAGCTTCCAGCCGTTTGGATCTGACTTCAACGGCATCTACAACAATGACCCGGCCGGCAATCGCACCGTGCAGGATCGTAACCAGCGCGAGATCACGCTGGACTCGAAGGTGAACTATACGCGGGCGCTGTTCGGCCTGAACTCGTCGTTTGTTGCGGGGGCTCAGGGCTTCTTCTCGAAGGCCGCGCAGCCGGGTGCCTTCAACCACAACTTCCCGGGCCCGGGCATCAACGTTGTACCTGCCGGTGACGACCCGATTGCCTACGAAACGGTCACCGAGACGGTCAACGGCGGCTTCTTTGCACAGGAGCAGTTGGGGCTGACGAACTGGATCTACATGACGGGCGGTGCCCGCTATGACTACAGCTCCACGTTCGGCAAGAGCTCCAGTGGCGTGCTGTATCCCAAGGTGTCCCTCTCTGTGGTGCCGTCTGACCGCGCGAGCTGGAAGCCGATGTGGGGCATTTCAGCCATCCGGCTGCGTGGCGCCTGGGGTCAGTCAGGCCGCCAGCCTGGTGCCTTCTCCAAGCTCACGACCTTCAACCCGCTGTCCGGCGATGCCGGCTCTGGGCTGGTGCCAGGCAACATCGGCAACCCCGACCTGAAGCCAGAAGTCTCCACCGAGTTGGAAGGTGGCGCCGAGTTGGGCCTGTTCAACGACAAGATCGGCGTGCAGTACACGTACTGGAATCGCGACGTGAAGGATCTGCTGGTCGACAAGCAGTATCCGATCTCTGGCGGCTTCCAGGCCACCCAGCTGTCGAACATCGGCGAGATGAAGGCGAACGGCCAGGAAATCGGCATCAAGGCGTTCCTGGTCCAGAAGGCCAACCTCTCCGCCGACATCTTCGTGAACGGTGCGTACTTGTCACAGACCGTCACCTCGTTAGGTGGCGCAGCCGAGATCAAGGTCGGCGGCTCGTATCCGCGCTATCGCAACTACATCAAGGAAGGGTTCACCCCCGGCGCGATGTTTGGTGCGAAGCTGGTGCGATCCTGCTCTGAGCGTCCGGCGGGCAAGACCTACACCTGCTTGAACTCAGGCGAGCTGCCCTATGACTTCAATGGGGACAAGCACCCGGACACCGAGGCCGAAGTGGCCGCGGCACTGGCCGGGCCGAATCCGCTGTCCAAGCTGATTGCCGGGAACGTCGTGTTGCTGGTGGACGAAGACG
Organism: Gemmatimonadaceae bacterium; assembly: GCA_046327745.1. Taxonomy (GTDB): domain Bacteria; phylum Gemmatimonadota; class Gemmatimonadetes; order Gemmatimonadales; family Gemmatimonadaceae; genus JABAQJ01. The sequence goes on from JAXLXV010000019.1 coordinate 88,601, forward strand.
GCGACGGCGACGTGCTCGATCACTACACCGGCAAGCCGTTCCCCGACTGGACCGGTTCGTTTGGCGGGTCGGTGAGCATCGGCAAGAACTGGCGCGTGTACACGCTCTTTGAATACAAGGGCGGCAACTATCAGTACACCTGCCTAACGTGCGCCTTCAGGAACGCGAACGCTCGCGGCGAGAATACGCTGGCCTCGGCGCGTATTGAAGGGATCATGCGCAATCCGGCCAGCACGGGTGCCGATCGACTAGCGGCAGCCAAGGATTGGCTCGGCTTGGTGGCGCTCAACTCGTATCCGGGTCTGAACCAGCAGTCGCCTGGTGATTTCGTCCGCTGGCGCGAGTTGTCCCTCACGTACACGGCAGGGCGCTCGCTGGCCGAGCGTCTGGGCGCGCGCGATCTGTCGATCTCGCTCACCGGCCGCAACCTGACGCTCTGGGCGCCCAAGTACACGGGTCAGGATCCAGAGATCAACATCTATTCGGCGGGTGTCGGCGCTGGCCTGCAGAACAACTTCAACGAAGGCATCGACGGCTTCGGCATGCCCATCCCGCGGCGTGTCGCCTTGTCCGTCCGCCTCGGCTACTAAACGGAGATCACAACGACATGACATCCACTTTCATGTTTCGCCCGGCGCGCACTCTGGTGCGCGCCGCGGCGGCATCACTCGCCATACTGGCGTTTGAGGGTTGTGGGAGCCTGCTGGAAGTCGACAATCCGAATAACGTCACGTCGGAAGCCTTGTCGAATCCCGCCGCAGCTCCAACAATCATCAACGGAGCCGAGAACAGTTCGGTGCGGGCGTTGCAGTCGATCTATACGCCTTATGCCGCTATCTCGGATGAAACTGTCTTCCACGGATCGAGAGACGACTATCAGCAACTCGATCAGGGGCAGGCGGGAAATCCGGCCAACGAGTACACGAACGCCGCGTCGTTCAACGTGAACGAGGCACGCTGGTTGGCGGACAACGCCGTGACGTTGTTGGAGGGCTTTCAAAAGGATGGAAAGCTGTCCGATGACGACCTGTTGTGGCGTGCATACCTGAACAAAGGGATCATCTACGCGATGATCGCCGACATGTACGATGACTTCACCATCTCGGACCGCACCGTGGCGGCGGACGCGATTGGTGAGGCCAACATGTCGAAGTTGTATGACGACGCCATCACGGCGCTCGATAAGGGCGTGGCGGCGGCGACGGGAGATCGGAAGGCGCAGCTACTTGCCGTTCGCTCCCGCGCCAAGTTCGCCAAGGCCGTGTGGGCGAAGTTGAATCCAGTGCCTGCACATCCGACCAACCCATTGGTTGCTGACAATGGATTCGTCGCGGACGCGCAGGCAGCGCTCGCGGCCGGGTTCACGCATTACGACGTGCTTGTGACATCAGTGAACCAAGGGAATCCGCCATTCGGCTTCGAACTCAACAACCGTGTGGAGATTTCCACCGGTCCGTTCTTTGTGTCGTTGAATTCGACGAACAAGCCGGATGTGGTGACGATCAAGGACATTATCGAGACGACGAAGCAAGAGCCGTTCTCGACGGAGAACATCAATGCCGTGAACGTCACGGAATGCACGCCGGTGTGCACCTACGATGGTGATCCGAACCTTCCGCCACTGCGTATGGTGTCGGACAACGAGCTCAGGCTTCAGATTGCCGAAGCGGCGCTCTCGGCGGGCGATAATGCCGGGTTCGACACGGCCATCAACGCCATGCGTGCGTCGAAGGGCTTGGCACCGTACAACGGAACGGGGCCATCGCGCGTTGACCTACTGCAATTCGAACGACGGGTCGCGCTGTTATTCATGGGACGTCGCCTCAACGACATGTATCGATTTGGCGTCGTCGATCCGCAGTGGAATCCGAATTCGACGGCCGTGAAGCAACCCGGGTGCTTGTTCCCCATCGGGTTTTCGGAACGCGAATCGAATCCGTTCTTGTCAGGCGGAAAGTACCAGCCGATCTGTCGCTAGAACCTCAGTGGCACGTCCGGTTGAGGGCGGTGTAGAGCCCTCGACCGGACGGACCGGATCGCCTGTTGATCTTTTGCTTTCATATCCAAATGATTTTCTCCGCCTTGCTTCAGAACACCTTGGAAGGGGCAGTGCTCGAGTTCCCCGAGCTTCCCGGTGTCACCGTGCGCGTGGCTGACACTGGAGATGCCGCATCGATCGCGCGCGAAGCCTTGAATGACCGCATCGAAGCGATGCTAGCGCACGGCGAGGTGCCGATGCGTCCTCGCAAAGCGCAGGAGTTCGATCATGGCGCCCATATCCCGGTGCCGCTTCGACCGGACAACGCCGTGGCCCTTCAGATGCGCTGGCTCCGTCAGGAGCAGGGTCTGACGCTCACCGAGGTTGCCAAGCGCATGGGTGTGAGCCGACAGCGGATTTCGGCGCTTGAGACCACGGCGCGGAACTGGACTGTTGGCACATTGCTGCGGGTAACCGAAGCGCTGGACGCCGACTTGGAGATTGTGTTGCGCCGCCGGCGCAAATAGCACCGTCCGCCCCACTCCGGTCGCAGTTACCGGTCTAAGGTCGCGTCAGGCAGGTGGTGCCGAGGTTGCTGGGAGGCTTAATACGGCACCGACGGCAACCACCACCACGGCGCCGATGACGTTGTGCCACAGGAAGGAAATGTCGGGCTGTCCGAACGCTACAGCACCGACAACGGCCATGCCCGCAATGAGGCCCAGGAACGCACCACGCGCCTTGGACCATGGGATCATGGCGAGGAGGAACACTCCCAGGATCGATCCATAGAAGAACGATCCGAAGCGATTCACGACTTCGATGAGCGAGCCTAACGTCGCCGCGAACGTCGCCACCACACAGACAAAAATGCCCCAAACCGCAATCGAGGCGCGGGACACGGCGAGATAGTGGGCGTCGTTCGCCTGCGGGCGAATCCATCGGCGATAAAAATCGATGACCGTCGCGGTGGAGAGCGACGTAAGCTCGGCGGAAATCGCGTTCATGGCGGCCGCCATCACCGCCGCAATGAAGATGCCGGCCAACCCGATCGGCAGCTGGTACAACACAAAGGTTGGGATGATGAAGTTGACGTCACGTGGTGCTTCTCCAGTGACGCGCTGAACCAGGGACAAGGCGTCGTTGCGAACGCCCGTGACGATGGCGTCGGCGTCACGGAAATCGGCAGCCGCTTGCGTGGACTGGAGTGCGCCGGGTGCCTGACGAGCGCGGACCAACGCGTCGGCCGCGGCGCGGCGCGCTCCAAACGCGACTTGATACTGCGCCTCCAGTCGGGCGAGGGTGTCGGGGGCGCTTTGTCGCACGCGTTCCGCCTGCACGGGGTTGAAGAGCAGGGGAGGCTGCACGTACAGATAGAACACGAAGACCAGCACACCGACCAGCAGGACACAGGCTTGTAGAGGGATCTTCCAATAGGCGCTGATGAGGAGTGAGTTCCTGGCCTCACCCACCGACTTGGCCGTGAGGTAGCGCTGGACCTGGCTCTGGTCGGTACCGAAGTAGGAGAGCATGAGAAACGTTCCACCGATGATCCCGGACCAGAACGTGTACTGATTCGTTAGGCTGAAAGAGAAATCGAAGGCACGAAGTCGTCCGGCGGCCCCCGCCACATGCATCGCCTCCCCTGGGCTGATCGGGATCTTCACCAGCAGCGTGATGATCACCGCCGCGATCGCGGTGATGATGAGGTACATCTGCTTCACATCGGCCCACGTCACGGCTTTCACGCCGCCCAGCATGGTGTAGATGACGGTGGGCACACCCATGATGGCCACACAATAGGACAGCTTCCAGCCAAAGACGGCCGAGAACACCACGGCGGGGGCGGCGAGGATGGTGCCGCAGGACATCCCGCGTGAAATGAGGAACAGGAAGGCCGTGAGGGAACGCGTCTTCGGGTCGAATCGGCGCTCGAGATACTCATAGGCGGTGAACACCTTCGCCCCGTGCAGGAACGGGACTAGGGTCACCCCAAGGATCACCATGGCGAGCGGGAGGCCGAAATAAAACTGGACGAATCGCAGACCATCCACGGCCCCTTGCCCGGTCGTGCCAATCATGGTCACGGCGGACAACTGCGTTGCCATCACTGAGAGCCCGACCGCCCACCACGGAATGCTCCGGCTGGCCAGAAAGTACCCTTCAACGTCGGTTGTGCCGCGCGCGCGACGGACGCTCGATATGAGCACGTAGGAGAGCCAACCGACGACAATGACCCAGTTCAGGGGATGCATGCTGGATCAGTGAGAGAAGTACGTTTGAAGGAACCAGAGCAGGACCAACGTGACGACTTGCACCGACATCACGCGGATGAGGTTCTGGCGAAAGCGGGCTTTCTCTTCAGAGGGGACGGGCACGGCGGACGGGACAGGGAAGGTGGGAGTCTGCATCCCCGCTCAGGGGAATCGCTAGGGTGGTGGGGCAGGAGGATGGAGCCACGCGGTCGTCCATCCGGCGGCAAGCGGCCGGTCGAAAGGCGTCTGTGTGATGTTGCAGGCGGCCGCATAGTCACCAACTCTCGCCGCCCCCGATTCGGCATGCAGCAGGTCGGGGGGCGGGCAGGGTTGATCGACTGGTCGCGAGCTGCAGTTCCAGGCGCGAACATTGTGGCGCCGATGTTGGCGTAGGAGACCCTTTCACGACCTGTTCGCATGCGACGCTTCCTCCAGGCCTTCGTGCTGTTCCTGCTGGCCAGTCCGTTATCCGCCGGGCGGGCCCAGCGGGTGCTGGTCATTCACGATGTGACGGTGATTGACGGGACCGGCCGCGCGCCGCTGGCAAATGCGTCGGTGCTGGTAGAGGGGGAGCGGATTACGCGGGTGACGCGCGGGCCGATTTCACCACCGTCAGGCGCAACGCTTGTTGACGGACACGGCAAGTTCCTGATTCCGGGTCTGATCGACGTGCACATCCACTTGGAGGGGAGCCGCGATAACCCGCAGACTGGCATCCGGGCGTTGCACGGCTTCCTGTACAGCGGCATCACCACCGTGTTCGACGCGGGAAACGATCCGGACTTTATTTTCCCGCTTCGTGCGCAGGAACGTGCCGGAACGCTGATGAGTCCGCGCATTCTTGCATCTGGCGGTGTGGTGACGGCGCCCGGCGGCCATGGTGCAGGACCCGGTGCGGCGCTCATCACGGCGTGGCCACAAGCGATGGCCCAATTGGACACGTTCCTGGCGCACAAGCCGGACATGGTGAAGTTCACGTTCGACGAACACGGATGGGGGACGCGCCCCCTCATCCCGCTGCTGAACGCCGACGTCATGGCGCATGCGGCGCGCTACGTGAACGACCACGGCATTCGCACGACGGTGCACATCTCACACGAGTATCGCGCGCGCGAAGCCATTGCCGCCGGACTCAACACGCTGGCCCACCCCATCATTCAGGGCCCCGTCTCGACGTCCTTCGTGCAACTCATGGCCAGCACCAGAACGCCTGAGGCGTCCACGCTGACCATCGGCGAAGGCTACAGCCGGCTGGTAGAGCATCCGGAGTTTCTCGACCAACCGCTGTACCGCGACGTTTACGAACCGGCGACCATTGCCCGGCTCAAGGGCGCGGTACGTGACGAATATGCGCGACGGACGTGGACGACCTGGATGAAGGTGATGACGCCAGTGGCTCAGGAGAACCTGCGACTGATCAACGCCGCAGGGGGCGTGATTGCGTTAGGCTCGGACCAGTCGAGTGGACCGGCGTCGCACCGCGAGCTAGAACTCATGGTAAGTGGCGGTATCCCGACACTGGACGCCATTCGTATTGGCACCTTGAATGCCGCGATTTTTCTGGGGCGCGAGCGCGACCTCGGGTCGATTGAGGAAGGAAAACTGGCGGATCTGGTGCTCCTGGAGGCCGACCCCACGCAGGACATTCGCAACGCCGAGCGTATTGTCATGGTGATCAAGGGAGGTGCGCCGGTGGATCGCCGCACTCTTGACCTGCCAGTGAATCGCCGCGGTCGTTGATGCTTCGCTGCTACGGTTGGTCGCGCATCCGCAGCGAAGGCAGCGGGTTCATCGCGTCCCCAAAGAGCGCGTCATCCAGCTCCAACATCGATTCGCCTCGGTGCACCAGTTCCACGCCAGCCACGCGCAATGCGTCGAGGTCGCCAGGCGCGGTCACGCCGCGGGCGACGAGTGGTACGCCGGTGTTGCGAAGGTAATCCGCGAGCGCAACTACGGCGCGGAACTGCTCCGGCACTATGGAAATGCCGGATGTCAGGTCGGGGCCCACTCGCAGGAACGTCGGGCGTCCCGCCACAAAGAGCTCGAGCATCGGGAGCGTCCAGTGGCCGCGTATCTCGACGACCGTTCGTACGTTGAGCTCGTGGCAACGCTCCATGAGCCGCAGGAATCGACTGCCCAGCAAGGTGTCAGGCTCGGCGACAATGCCAAGCATGAGCCCGGGGTGCGCTTCACGCAGTTTCGTGAGCAAAGGGATGACGGCGGCATCGAATTCGACCAGGTCGCGGGCGTCGCTGTACATGACGTAGCCTGCCTGAACGAGAGCGCCCTCGCGATTCGCGAGGGACGCTTGGTCGTTGGGCGCATGCGGCATCACATGGCGCCACATGGACTCCCAGCGCAAAAAGAGCCGCGGAACCCGGCCAGCGGTGGGGTCGACGGAATCGAGCGACATGCCTTTCTCCCATTCTTCCCGTGCAGAGCGAAAGACATGGCAAGTGGCGCGCCCGGCCGTCGTCGCGGCTCGACAACGCGCAAGCAGTTGGAGGTGGCGAGCTTGAGCTTGCCACCCATCTGCGTCAGCGCCTCACGATCTGTGAATCGAATGCGTAATCTGGAAGCCGGACCTACGACCCGATCAGCTTATCGACGAGTGTGAGGAACGCTTGCTCAACGCCGGCGCCGGTCTTGGCCGACGTATGCAGGATGTCGACGTCGCTCCAATTCGCCAGCGCGGTCGGCGGGACCTGCCATTGATCTGTCAGGTCATGCTTATTCAGCAGCAACAATGTCGGGGCGGGGCCAATCGCACTGGTCACGTCGCGGCGGACCGCTTCGGCCATCGTCAGCGTTTCCAGCCGCGTCCCATCGGCGACAATCAGGACGCCCGACGCCCCGCGCAGGTACGATGCGCGCACCCGCTCCAGCTCATCGCTGCCCTGCAGGTCCCAGATGGCGAGACTCACTTCCGTGTCGTCGCGTTGAACCACCTTGCGGTCAATCTTCACGCCGATAGTGGCTTGGTACCGCTCGGAGAAGACACTCTCCACAAAACGCCGCACCAGACTGGTCTTGCCCACCGACGTTGCCCCGAGCAGGCAGATCTTTCGTTGGATTCGTGTCACGGGGGCGTTAGCGCTCCGGTCGAATCGTCACGACGATCTGCGTCTGGCGCGCCGTCGCCGTGGAATCGGCGATGGCGGTCAACGTGGCCGGCCGAATCCCGGCACCCATAAGGCGAGCGCGAATGGCGTTGGCGCGTCCCAGTCGCAACCCGGCATTCACAGCGGCGGTGCCCACGGAGTCGGCGGCGCCGCGCACCTGAACGTCCACTGGAATGCCGTGCGACGTTGCATCGGCGATCAAGCGGCCGAGTTGTGTGGACAGGGAGTCAAAGGCGTGGTCGAACGCGGGGGCGAGGGTTACAGATCCCATGTCGAAGGGCAGCACCACGTGGCGCACGGAGTCGGCGCGTTGTTGAAGGGCGACATGCACGGAGTCCTGCAACGCGTTCACGTCCACGGCGTTGATCCCGGCGATGGCCCTCGACAGTTGCAACATACCATCTCGCCAGGCTTGGGAGGCGATGCCTGTCACGGACAGGGTGTCCGCCCGCATGGCCAGCTGCACCGTTGCCGGGGGCTGCAAGGCGCGTCGCGCGCGTTCAGCCACGAATTCGGGCCGCAGGGCGACATACGGTTCCCAATGCGCGCGCACGTCGGTGGAATCAAGGCGATAGGCCGCCAGTAACGTGGCGGGGTCTCGCGCCAGCGGATCGCGCAACCCACTGACGAGGTACCGACCGGCCTCGCGACCGGTACTGGCAACGACCACACCAGGCTCCGAACGCAGCGCGTCCAGGTAGTTGCCGACGCGATAGCTGCGCACCATGCGGGGGACGAGCCACCATCCCAGCGCCACCGCGACAACGGCGGCGATAAGTGCCAATCGGCGAGACGCGGTCCCCTGGCTGGACTGTTGCAGCTGAGAGACCAGGCAGGGTTCCAGCACATCCGGCCGGATGGGAAAAGTCATCCCGCTGGCAGCCGAGCGATCGAGGTCACCGCCGTGCACGCGATGCAACTCCTCCACGGTGCGCTGCATCGTTTGGCGGTATGTCACCGGCGCATGACCGCGGATGACGGCGGCGACTGTGGCGGCGGGACCTTGCTCTACCCAGACGGTGAGGTCGCCCAGTCCCATCGAGTCGAGTCCTTCCTGTTTCGACACGTGGAATGAATCACGCACGAAGTCCGTGATCGCGGTCAACATCGCGGCCACAAGGTCGGGGGCGAGCGCCTGCACGCCAGGGGCCGTGCGGTGCTCGACGAGGAGCCCTGATTCGCGGTGGATGACGAACAACTGTTCAACCCGAAAGACGAGCGAATGCGATAGCACAACCTCGCCAAACGACTTTCCCGTCCGCATGGCCTCAAAGCGCCACGCCAGCCCACGCGGGGTGAACGAGTGTTCGAGTGCCGTGTTGATGGACTGCGCCAGTTCTGCGAACGCCGTCGCAATGGCGCGGCGAATGGCGGGGCCAATGATCGGGAAGATGGCATCCACGATCGGTTGCGGGTCCTTGCGGACCGAGGCCCGGATGGCGTCACCGACGACGGGGCCTAACGCGACGCCCAGGTCGTGATCGCTCGTGCTGCGCTTGAGGACCGCCTCGGGGAGTACGCGGCTGACCTGGTCGACATTCAGCTGCGGGTCTTCGAGCCGTTGCTCAACGGCGCGCAGTCGACGGCGCTCGGGGTCCAGCAGGAGCGCGCGGAGTTCCTGCCATCGATTCTGGAATGGCACCTCGCGGTCGGCAGGCGCCGGCCGCGTGGGTTGCGCCGCCGGTTCGTGGTCCTGAGTTCGAATAGGCTCGGCCACGGGATGCTCGTTCGAGGGCCTAACGGCCGCCCGTGTCGCCCGAGAGCCGGTGGGCGAATTCCACGAACATGGCGGCGAGCGCGTGCCGGTCTGCCTTGGCGTCGCGCAGGTCATAGGCTTCGCGGCGCAGCGCATCATTCAGCTCGGCGTGCTTGCGCTGCGCGTCGTCGCTCAACTGCCGTTGAGTTTCCTGCAACTGGGAACGCAACTCGCGCTGCTGTTGCGCCGTCTGTTCGGCCAGGTTCGACAACCGTTCGGACAGGTCATGGTTCAGTGTGCTGATGGCGTCCATGGCCGAACGCAGACCAGCCAAGCGTTCCCGTTCCTCGCTCCGCAAGTTGGTGCCTAACGTCTCCAGTTCGGCGCGCATGAACTGTTCGGTGGCACTGAGGCGGCTGCCAAGGTCCTCACGAAGGGCGGCGGATTCGCGCAGGAGACGTTCTTCCAGGGTCGCGAACCGTCGTTCGTAATCGCGCATCTGCGACCCGAAGAGAATGTCGCGGATCTTGTCGACGTTGCCGGCGTCGCCCTCAAAGGCGCCGTTGCCTTCCGCAGCCGCAGCTGCCGGATCGCTACCGTATGCAGTCATCCTGACCTTCCTGAGAGACACCGAACGGGATCGCGGGGCGCGTCGAGCGCCGGGCGGGTGGAGAGCTTCCTAGTCTACTGCGCGCGTCCCCCTTTGGGGACCACTATCTGCATGGCCTTGATCTTCTGGTAAAGCGTTGAGCGCGGGACCGCGAGCTTGACCGCCGCGCGTTCTACACTGCCATGCGCCGCCGTCAGGGCCGCCACGATGTGTCGACGTTCCAGCTCGTCCAGCGTGAGGTCCTGATAGTCGGGTTCAGGGCCCTTTCGTTGCGAGGAAAGCGTTTGATCGAAATGCAGGTCATTGGCCTGGATCTGCTCCTTGGCGGTAAGGAGCGCGGCGCGCTCCAGCACATTGCGCAGCTCGCGGATGTTTCCGGGCCATGAATAGCGGGCCAGTGCTTGCAGAGCGCCCGCCGTCAGGGTGATCCGCTGGCGGCCGAGGTCCGTCGCGAGTCGTTCGAGGAGCAGCTCCGCCAAGACAGGGATGTCGTCGATGCGCTCGCGGAGCGGAGGTACCTGTAGTGGCAGGGTACTGATGCGGAAATACAGGTCGCTGCGAAAGCGATTCTCGCTGACCATGGCCGGAAGGTCCTGATGTGTGGCCGCGATCAGTCGTACGTCGACTTGTCGGTCCTTGAGGGCACCGACTCGCCGAAAGGTCTGTTCTTCCAGCACCTTCAACAGTTTAGGCTGGAGTGTGAGTTCGAGGTCGCCGATTTCGTCGAGGAAGAGCGTTCCTCGGTGGGCCATTTCCACCAGGCCCATTTTGGCATTCACCGCCCCGGTGAAGGCGCCACGTTCGTGGCCGAACAACTCCGATTCCAGCAGCTCCCTTGGCAGGCTGGCGCAATTGAGATCGACGAACGGCTCTTGCGCACGCGGTCCGTTGGCCTGGATCCAGCGCGTGAGGACGCCCTTTCCCGATCCCGTTTCACCTTGCAGGAGCACCGGGCGGTCCGTGGCCACGACACGAGTTGCCTGATCGCGCAGCTTGGCGATGGCTGGCGATGAGCCGACAAAGGGGTCGATGGCCTGCCGTTGCTGTTTGACCTGTCGGACCATGAGTTGCTGGCGATCGCGCTGCCGCTCGATCACGCGTTCCAGTACGACCACGAGCGCGGGCAAGGCGACGGGTTTGGTCAGGAAGTCGTCAGCCCCAACACGCATGGCCTGCACCGCCAACTCCACCGTTCCATGGCCGGTCAGGATGATGATCGGGACCGTGGCGCTCACGGCTCGCAGGCGCGGCAGCAAGGCCAAAGCGTCGCCATCGGGCAGCTTGTAATCGGAGAGGACGATGGACGGCCGCCGTTCGGCGAACAGCCGTTCGCCGTTGGCACACGATTCAGCCTCGAGGACCTCGAATCCGTGTGTCTCGAGGTAGTCTCGCAAGGCGAAGCGAATGGCGGCGTCGTCTTCGATCAACAATAGGCGATGCATGGCGTCTGGCGGTCCTTGGGAAAGAACTCAGATCGTGGTCTGCGGGCCGTGCGTCGGCAAGGGCTCGTGGGCCGTTGCCAGGGTCACCGTGACCATGGCGCCGCCGCCCGGGCGATTTGCTGCAGCAATCGTTCCGCCGTGATCGGTGATGATTCGATGCGCCAGGGCCAGTCCCAGTCCCGTACCACCCGGCCGACGGGTGAAGAATGGCTCGAACACGTGTGGAAGATCCTGAACAGCAAATCCATGGCCGCTGTCCGCCACCTCAAACCGGCAGCGCGGCGACGGCTCTGAAGAATCATGTATCACGTGAATGTGCACGATACCACCGCGCGGCGAATGCTGGATCGCGTTCAGGATGAGGTTGTGCAATACCTGCACCAGTCGTGCGCGATCGACCTCGATGGTGCCATCAGCGTCGTCGAATCTGGAGGTGATCGACACGCCCGCCGATTCCGCGTCGGGGCGGGCTAGGTCGACCGTGGTGCGGACCAACTCATCGACTCGGCACGCCGAGCGCGTCAGCGACGCTGGTTTTCCAAAGTCGAGCAGATCACGCGTGAGGTCAGCCAGCCGTTGCACCTGTGAAGTGAGCACGGGATAGTAGCGGACGACCTCCGGTGCGTCGCCGGTCCGGGCGCGCATCGCGTCCAGCGCCGACGACAGGGCGAACAGGGCGTTGCGCACTTCATGGGCAACGCCGGCCACCAGTTCTCCCATGCGAGCCATGGTCTCCCGACGTTGCACCTGCTGCTGCAAGTCCAACAGCGCCGTCAACTCCCGCGCCACCACGATGCACCGTGGCTCCGTGGCATCGGGGGGGATGAATCGAGCGGCCCAGACCTCCCAAGTGCGACCCGCGGCATCCGAGACGCGGGTGGCGCTGGCGAATCCCTGCGCCTGCGCGAGTCGGACGCGATCGCTGGCCGCCGACCAGACCGGAGATGGCCCGAGCGTCGGCAAGAGCGCGCCCAGCATCTTTCGATGCGCGTCGTCCGTCAGCTGCGCCGCGGCCTCATTCATGCGCGTCACTCGTGAGGCCTGATCAACCACCAGCATCGGGAGGTCGATGGCGTCGAAGGTCCCCTGCCACTCCTGCAACGCGTGCTCATTGACCTGTCGCGCGATGCGCTCGGCGTGCAGCGCTCGTTCGCGTTCCTCCATCCGGGCGCGTTCGGTCACGTCATGGACGATCATGTGCACGACGAGACGATCGCCGAGGGAAAGCGGGCCGGCGTAGACGTCGACGAGACGGATTTCACCCGAGGCGTGGCGCTGCGGAAATGCGGCAAAGTGCGCGCCGGTCAGCGACGCGACTTCCAGCTGCCCGGGACCGAACTCGGCCGGATCGGGTGACAGGTCAGCAAAACGCTGCCGCGTTAACTCCGCTGGCGAATGTCCGTAGAAGTCGGCGGCCGCCTGGTTGGCGTCGAGAATGGCGCCAGTGATCGGATCGGCGACGAGCTGAATGGCCGTATTCCGTTCAAAGAGCTGCCGATAGCGGTCGTCCGAGTCCGACACAGAATCCCCGATCCCATGAGAAGCATTACCGCCGCGCGATCACGCTTCTTAGAGGCTCCTGCGTCTGGTGTCAACCATGGCGGAGGCGTTCAGCGCACGAGCGAGTACGCGCCGGCGGCCAGCGCGGCACCGAGCAATGGGCCGATCACCGGCACCGCGGCATAGCCCCAGTCGCTGTCTCTCTTGCCAGGCACCGGCAAGACAAAGTGCGCCAGGCGTGGCCCAAGGTCACGGGCGGGGTTGATAGCGTAGCCGGTCGTCCCACCTAACGACATTCCAATCGCGAACACCAACAGGGCCACCGGCAGGAGTCCGACGGAGCCAAGTCCGAGTGGAGCGTGGACGCCTCCGGCGCTGGCCGGGAGCTCTACGCTAGCAGGAGCCATGAGGAAAATCGGGAAGATGAGGGCAAATGTACCTAACGTTTCGCAGAAGAGGGCTTGCCCCATTTGACGGATGTTCGGGGCCGTCGAGAAGCAGGCGAGCTTGCTATCGGCGTCCGGCGACGCCTTGAAGTGTTCGCGATAGAACGCAAAGACCAAAGAGGCACCGACGAATGCGCCGGCCATCTGTGCGGCGATGTATCCGGGAACCAGGGACGCGTCGAGCTTGCCCGCCAACGCCATGGCAACGGTGACCGCGGGGTTCAGGTGCGCGCCGCTGTACGGCGCGGCGCAGAAGGCGCCGACAAAGACGGCGAAGCCCCACCCGGCGGTGATGACAATCCAGCCGCTGTTCTGCCCCTTGGTGCGTTCGAGCACCACGTTGGCCACGACGCCGTTCCCGAACAGGATGAGCAGCGCCGTCCCGACAAACTCTGCCGCGTATGCGTTCATGGTTAGCTCGTTAGGTTCAGGTGTGGGATGACGTGCGTTCTTCCCAGTCGCGGGCCCGGTTCAACGCCTCGGCCCACCGTGCGCGGCGATGTGCGGCATCGTCGGCGCTCATCTGCGGGGTGAATAAGCGGTCAGCGACCCACGCGGCGTGTACCTCTTCGCGGTCTTTCCAGTAGCCGACAGCCAGGCCGGCGAGGTACGCGGCACCGAGGGCCGTCGTCTCCACGACTTTCGGCCGCACTACAGGTACGCGCAGGATATCGGCCTGAAACTGCATCAGCAGGTTATTGGTGCAGGCACCACCGTCCACGCGCAGTTCGTTCATGGCAATGCCGGAGTCCTGCTTCATGACGTCCAGGACGTCGGCGACCTGGAACGCGATGCCCTCGAGTGCGGCCCGCGCGATATGGCCGGCCGTCGTGCCCCTCGTTATGCCGGCGATCGTCCCACGTGCATACTGATCCCAATGCGGGGCGCCCAGACCGGCGAATGCCGGCACCAGATAGACGCCGGCAGAATCCGGAACGGAAGCGGCGAGGGACTCCACCTCGGAAGAGGACTTGATGATCCCAAGGCCGTCGCGCAACCACTGCACGGCCGCACCGCCGATGAAGACGCTGCCCTCGAGCGCAAAGTCCGTGTGCCCGCCGGCACGCCACGCGACCGTGGTCAACAACTGATGGCGGGACGGCGCCGGCACATCGCCGATATTCATCAGCATGAAGCACCCTGTGCCGTACGTGTTCTTCGCCAAGCCCCGGCTGAAACAATTCTGACCGAACAGTGCGGCCTGCTGGTCGCCAGCTACACCGGCAATGCGAATCGGCGCCCCAAAGAGCTGAGGGACGGTTTCGCCGTACACCTCGCTGGATGAGCGGACTTCAGGAAGCACCGACGCGGGGACACCGAGGATTTCGAGGAGCTCCGGACTCCAGGCGCCGGTATGCAGATCATAAAGCATGGTGCGTGAGGCGTTGCTCGGATCCGTCACGTGCAGCGCACCACCCGTCAGGTTCCACAATAGCCACGTATCGATTGTGCCGAAGGCAAGCTCCCCACGCTCGGCGCGGGCGCGGGCGTTTGGTACGTGGTCCAGCAACCAGCGGAGCTTGCTCCCCGAAAAGTAGGCGTCAATGACCAATCCGCTGGCGGCCTGAATACGTGGGGCGTGGCCAGCCTGCTTCAAGGCGTCGCAGAAGGACGAGGTCCGTCGGTCCTGCCAGACGATGGCGTTGTGAATGGGTATGCCAGTGGCGCGGTCCCAGACGACCGCGGTCTCGCGCTGGTTCGTGATGCCGATGGCGGCGATATCGGCTGGCGTGAGGCCGGCCTTGGCGATGGCGTCGCGCGCTGTCGCCAGCTGCGTCTGCCAGATTTCCAGTGGGTCGTGCTCCACCCATCCCGACTGCGGGTAGATCTGGGTGAATTCTTGCTGGGCGACCGACCGAATGGTCCCTGAGCGGTCGAAGACGATGGCGCGTGAGCTGGTGGTTCCCTGGTCCAGGGCGAGAATAGCGGTGTTCGAACCCATAGCGGCACATCGGAGGAAAACGGTGCGCCGTTCTTAGCCCGATTGGGGAGGCTCGTCAAGGAGGGGCGCCGCTTGACGTCCGTCGCCCGCAGCGACCGATACTTCCGCCTCGGCTTCGACTTCGACGAGGAAGTCATCACCCACCAGCGTCGTTTGCACCAGCGTGTTGGCAGGTTGAACGGATCCCAGACGGTCACCGTGTGCCTGAGCCACCGCCTCCCAGTCGCGCAGGGCGCTTACCATCACGCGGGTCCGCACGATGTCCTCAAGCTGACCACCTAACGAGCGAATGGCGCCCTCGATCTTGTCGAGGACAAAGTGCATTTGCGCGGAGGCGTCATGGCCGCCAATGAGGCGATCGCCATGGCTGGCCGTCGTGCCCGAGACCAAAATGCGATTGCCGGTCCGAAGCGCGCGTGCATACCCGTACGTGGTTTCCCAGCTGGTTCCACTCAGTACCCGCTGGCGTCCGCTGGCGTCGGCCCGCACGGGAAATGGTGCAGGGAAGGTGCTCAGGTGGTGACTCAAGTCGCCTGAGGCGGTGAGGAAGGGTGGCCGCCGATATTCGTCGCCACAATCGCCGGGCACCGCGCTGAGTGCCGCAAGCGTCGCGCGAATCTCGGCACGATCCGCGTCCGAGAGCGTGAAGGAGAACACGCGAAGATTCTCTGCCGTGTGCTCAGAGACGCCAAGGCGCACCCCCACGATGATGGCCGCGACGTGTGGCTGGTCCAGCATGTATCGGCTGGCGACGTTGGTCATCGACACCTGGTGCCGGTTAGCGATGCCATCGAGCGTACGTAACACTTGTTGGAGCTGGTGCCATCCACCTGCGGCACGAATGAACCGGCCGTACTTCATCTGCGACCAGGTGTCGAGTCGTTCCCACGAAGGTTCGGGGGCATCCAGCCAGCGGCGCGACAGGAATCCGCCGCAGACGGTGCCATAGGCCAGGATACGCACACCGTGCTCGGCGCACAGTGCGGCCATGCGCCCAGCAGCGCGCTGATCGATCAGCGAATGCGAGACCTGATTGGAAACCAGGCGAATGCCGCTCGTGAGGGCGATCCGAAGATGCGCAGTGTCGAAGTTGGTGACGCCCAACGCGCCAATCAGCCCTTCGTCACGGAGCTCTTGCAGGTAGAACAAGGCATCCAGCCACGCGGGATCGGCGAAATACCAAGCGTGGAACTGCATGAGGTCTACCCGTTCCGTGCGCAAGCGTTTGAGCGAGCGTTGCACGGCCGCGCGGACGTCGTCGCGCGTGAGCGGCCCGGGTTGCGGGACCCACTTAGTGCACCATTGCACCCGCTGGCGGTCGCCGCGGCTGCCGAAGATTCCGGCGATGTCCTCCGCCGATCCGTAGTGGTCCGCCATGTCGAACCCGGTCAGCCCTGCGTCGACGTATGGCTGCATGGCCGACGCGGCGTGGTCCAGATTGATCTGGCGGCCATCGCGCTCGAGGTCCGCCACTTGCCATAGCCCGTTCAAGATGCGCGGCAGGGTGACGCCTGGCGCGATGTCACAGTGTTCGACCGAAGGCATGGGCAAGGGAGTGAGCGACGTTAGGCGAACGACAACCGGGGCACGGTGCGCCCCTTATTTCGGGCGCTCAAATTCCACACGCCCACGCGAGACCGTGAGCATGATGCGGCCCTTCATGAGCTGCGCGGGATCGACATGTAACGGGTCGATATCGAGTGCGGTGAGGTCCGCACGCTTGCCGACCGCTAGCGTACCCGCGTGGTCCTCATCGAATCCGGCGTAAGCCGCCCAACTGGTGTACCCCCGGATCGCTTCCTCCGGGGACATGCGTTGTGCGGGGTACCATCCCCCGGGCGGGGCACCGGTTGTGTCGCTACGCGTGATCGCCGAGTGCAGTCCATAAAAGATGCTCCACCCGGACCCGGGAAGGTCGGACGAAAAGGCAAGGGCGCCCCCGGCCTTACGAATCGTTCGCCACGCATAGGCAAAGCGGATGCGCGCGGGACCTAGCCGATCTTCGGCCCACGTCTTGTCCTCCACGGCATGCGGTGGCTCCATGGACGCGATGACGCCTAACGCCTTGAAGCGAGGGATGTCCGCGGAGTCGACTACCTGAGCGTGTTCGATCCGATGGCGCAGGTCCCGTGCGGTCGGCGCCGCGCGCATGACCGAGTCGATGAAGTCCAATGAGGCTCGGTTCCCGGCATCGCCGATCGCATGAATGCCGACTTGAAAACCAGCACTCATGGCATCGGCGACCAATCGTCGGTCGAATCCGTAATTCGCACCGCTCACACCGCGATGACCGGGGCGGTCGCTGTAATCAGCAAGGAGCTGCGCGCCGCGCGAGCCTAACGCCCCATCGTAGTACGCCTTCACGGCGCGCACGACGAGCATCTCATTCGGCGACGCGTAGCGACCCTTGGCGATCCATTGACGGACGAGGGTCGAGTCGCGGGCGTCGAGCATGACGTACACGCGAAGAGGCAGGGAGTCCGCATTCGCCAGACGTTGCAGCGACGCCATCACCTCAGTGGGGACGCCCGCCTCATGGACGCCGGTGAACCCGGCGTCGGCCATGACATGCAGGGCCCGCATGACCTGCGCATCACGCTGCGCAGGCGAGGGCGCCGGTACCGCCTGCTCCAACAAGGGCACCGCGCGATTGATCAGCAATCCGGTGGGCTCCCCACGGGCGTCCTTGCGAATCTCGCCCCCTACGGGATTTGGCGTTTCACGCGTGATGCCAGCCTTGGTGAGTGCCAGCGTGTTGGCCCATGCGGCGAACCCGTGCAGGCCTCGCATCATGACCGGATGGTCGGGGACACGCTCGGAGATCAGCCGCTTGTCGGGATAGTGATTGGCCCACGCCCCTTCGTCCCAGCCGTACCCGATGATCCACTCACCCTTGGGCACGGTGGCCGCACGCGCCACGATCCGTGCGACGGCCTCTTCTTCGGTCGGGATGCCCGTCAGGTTCACACGGTCCAGCGAGGTGCCAAGCTCGGCGACGTGCGTGTGTGCGTCGACAAAGCCAGGGAAGACCGTTCCCCCCGCCAGGTCGATCAGGCGCGTGTTGCGGTCACGCGTGCCGAGGACCGCCGAGTCCGTGCCGATGGCGAGTATGCGCCCATCACGAATGGCAATCGCGGAGGCATCGGGGTGCCATCCGGTAGCCGTGTCGTACGGGGCACCGCTGGCTGGCACGCCATCAACCGATGGATCGTTCCAGCGCAGCGAGTAAATGTGGCCATTGGTGAGAATCAGGTCGGCGCTCTCACGCGTCGGTGACGCGCAGGCCGTGAGCGCCATCGCGGCGGTGAGCCAGCGAAGCGCGCATCGCAGCGTGGATGACCCGGCGCCTCGATCAGGTCGTGTCTGCGCTTTCATGTGCGCGACTCGCTCCACCGACCGCGAGTAAAGTCGGGGAATTTCACGGGAGCGCCACTGTTCGCGAGCGACTGCTGGCTGAGTGGGCCAGGGACGCTCCACGAAGCGGCGTCGTACACGTCCATGTCAGGGCGCAAACCCTCCCGAAGGCACTGGACCAGCCGCCAGGCCATGACGTAGTCCATCCCGCCATGACCGCCGGATCTCGCCCGCTCGCCTAACGTCTTCCACAGCGGATGTTCGTGGGTGTTCTTGAACGCATCGAGGGAGGTGAAGCTCTCGCCGCCCTCCTGCCCCTCCAGGTAAATGCGCGGTGGATAGTCTTCGAAGATGCCCTTTGTGCCCTGGAGTGAGTTGATGCGGGAGTACGGCCGAGGACTGGAGACATCGTGTTCCAGTCGAATGATGCGACCCTTGGCGGTGCGGATCAGGGAGATATTCAGGTCGCCGGTGAGGTACTTCTCATTCCACTTCGGGGAGCCTTTTGGCTCGTGGTCCTCGCGCCACTTGGTGAGTCCCATCTCCGGTGTGGCCATGGAGACCAGCGTATCGAAGCGGTCACCTCGGTTGATGTCCAGGTAGAACGCGACGGGGCCCAGCCCGTGCGTGGGATACAGATTGCTATTGCGTCGCGTATGATGGGCGCGTCGCCAAAGTCCTTCATCACGGTTCTCGAAGAGAATCTCGCGCAGGTCATGGTTGTAGGCGGCGCCGGCTGCCTTCAACTCTCCAAACGCCCCCGCTCGCGCCATCTGCAGCACCAACATTTCGTTGTAGCCGTAGTTGCAGTTCTCCATCATGATGCAGTGGCGGCGACTCTTCTCAGACGCGTCCACGATCTTCCAGCAATCCTCCAGCGTATAGGCAGCGGGCACCTCGGTGGCGGCGTGATGACCGTGCGCCATGGCCGCCAGCACCACCGGGACATGCCACTCCCAAGGCGTGGCGGTATACACCAGGTCGATATCGTCGCGAGCGACGAGCTGCTCGAAGGCGTGTTCGCCGGCGGTGTACAGCTCGGGGCTCTTCTGGCCAGCCTTCACCACCATGTCCCGTGCCTGCGCTGCCTTCTCCGCCACCACGTCGCACAAGGCGACAATGCGGGTCTTCGGAACATCCAGCCATTCGTGCAGCACACTCCGGCCGCGCAGCCCCGTGCCCACGATGGCGATTCGTACTTCGTCGCGCGGCTCAAACGGGACGCCGATCATGCTAGGTGCTGTCAGCGGTGTAGCGAGCGATGGCGACGCGCCAAGCCCTCCCAAGCTGACGGCGGAGGGATCGACACCGAGTTTGCCGAGTGCGAAGCCGGCACCGGCAGCCCCGGCGGATTTCAGCACGTCGCGGCGTGAGAGTGATTGGTTATCCGGTGATTCCGGAGTGTCCGCGTGATCGAAATTTTGGGGCATAAACGAGGGAATTTCAGTGGCGCCGAGAGTCTGGACTACTATACTGGGGGCTGGTCAGCGCGGGCGCCAATTGACCTGCCGACGCAGGAATGCGTCTATCGCACACCCCCCTTTGCCCGGACGGCTTACGTGCAGCGCCAACTCAGACGTCTGGTCAGTGGAGCGTGCGCCGCTGGGTTGATCGCGGCCGTGGCGTGTTCAGGGGATGCCACTGGGGCGTCACCGTTGGACGCCACGTATCAACTGACCTTCGACGATCCAGTCGGCGACACGATCATCACCGCGGGGACCAATGTCTTCCCGCGAGCGCTCGACGTGTCCAAGGTTCGTGTTGGCCTGACGACTGACACGCTGTTTGTGCGACTCGACTTCACCGCGCCGATTACACTGTGGTCCGCGAACACGCCAGAAAGCGTCGACGGGTTTGTCGACTTCGACGTGGATGACAACGCGACGTCTGGGGGACTCTCGGCGGTGGACGAGTTTGGGTTTGGCACCGCGAATCTCGGCGTCGACTTCTACGTGTCGTTACGGGACGACGGCTTGGGGAACATCCTGTGGCGGAGTTTTACGACTCGGCAATGGCGAACGGGGGGCATCACCGCCACGGCGCGAAGTATTACGCTGCGCCTTCCGCGCGCCGACATCGGTGAACTGGACGGCGTGTTTGGGCTGTCGGCCTTGGTGGCCGGTCAGGCGCGTGTCGCCACGGACGCCGTCCCGAACCAGGGGCACTTTCGGATCGCGATCCCGTAGCCTAACGGGTCCGTCGTCATGTGCCGCCGGTGACCGGTTCGAAACTCAGCCGATCACGTCGTGATACAAGCGGTACAGGTTGCGTCCCATGATCTTCTCGACCGCATCCTCAGAGTGTCCGCGCCGCCGAAGTGCGTCCCAGATCGTCTCCATGCGCCGGGGACCGTTCAACGCCTCAAGAAACAAGGGAAGCTCGGCATCCGTGAACTGCGGGCCCTCTTCTTTCTGCAGTTGCGCGATGTACTCCGGCGTGAGCTCGATACGACGATGATCACGATCGCTGCCGATGCACACGTGCTCGACGCCTGACACCTTGATGGCGTGATCGATGTGATCGACGTAGTCGCCGAGGTTGTCGCGCTTCTTGTCGGTGATGAAGGGGCGGATTTGGCAGATACCGGTGACACCGCCCTTGTCCGCCAGGGCCTTGAGGTTGGCGTCCGTCGTATTTCGCAGGTGGGGGTGAAGCGCCGCGCATCCGGTATGCGAAATGTGCGCCGGCGACTTTGATGCGGCGATCGCATCGGCCATGGTCTCCATATGAACGTGCGACAGGTCCAACAGCATGCGTCGCTGGTTCATCTTCTCAATCAGTTGGTGGCCAAAGGGGGTCAGGCCGCCACCAGATGAACGGCATCCCGCGCCGGCGAGATTCTTGTCATTGTACGTGAGCTGGCACGATCGCAGGCCGAGCCGATAGAACATGTCCACGCGATCGAGGTCGCTCCCGAACTGCGTCGTGTTCTGATAGAGGTAGAACACGGCGAGTTTCCCGGACTGACGGGCGCGGTCGACGTCTGCCACCGAGTTGGCCTTGAGAAAGAACTCCGGCTTCGACGAGATCAATCGGTCGTAATCCAGCAAACCGTTGACCGCCTCTTGCAACGCCTCCGCGCCGTCAAACTTGGGATCACAGAGTGTGACGGTGATGGCGTCCAATCCCGAACCCAACATGTCCTTGAGCAGTGCGATGTCGTACTCGGGACGCAACTCGCCCATCGCATCCATGATGAGTGCACTCGGCTTGCCCTGCGCGGACTCGGTGGGTAGCGGTGATCGGGACCCGGCGGGCCAGACGCGTGGCAGCTGGGAGGCGACGGCAGATGCGGCGGCAGCGTGGAGGAAGTGACGGCGATTCATACGACGGTTGCGCGTGGAGATGGTTTGGTAGAGCGTGTTTGGGCGGCCTTTCGACTGCGGTAGCAGTGTGGTCGAGCCAGCCTGGCCTGAGTTCCGTTCGCGAATTCGTAGCGAAACGATTTTCCGTTCAGTTGTACTCTACAAGGCGATTCGCTACCACTGATGTGCGGCGGGGCCTGCATTGGTCAGGAAAAACTCCGCCGCGTCGATGCGTTCCGGATACGCTTTGCGATAGCGCTGTTCCCAGAGCTTGAGTATGCGGGTTGCGTCTTCACGCGGGACGAGCGCCCACACGCTCCCGCCAAAGCCGGCGCCAAAGGCGGATGCGGCCACAGCGCCGACCTCTCGTGCGGTACGGGCAAGAAACATCGTCTCGGGCACCTGATTCTGGAGCAGCCGTTCCGTCGCCCACTGCGACCAGTCGACATACGCACCGAAGGCACCCACCTCGCCCTTCGCCAGCGCCTGGACGGCGGCGGGGATGATGGTGTCGCTCTCCACCAGGAAGTGTTCCAGACGCTCCAGCTGCAACTCCGGGCGAGAGCCTGGCGCGACTTCATCTCGCGCCAAACGTCGCAGGCGATCCGCGGCCTCCGGTCCGCTGTGCAGCGCGTCAGCGAGCGTCGCGTCATTGCGATACGTATGTGCGTTCCAGACGCGAAGAAGGTGGCGCACCGTCAGTGAGGCGCGATTGTAGCTGTCCCGCGCACCGGCCGTTTTTTCCGCTGTCACCCCGGACGAGGCGATGGCAAAAACCAAATCCTTGGGAATGGGCAGCGTCCCTTCCTTGCGGAGCGGACTCCAGGCGTAGCGGACTAATTTCCCGGCTTCCGATGCCACAATCGCCGTATGATCCTGGCTTCCGCCTAACGTGCCGACGCCACTGTCACCGACCAAGCCGCGGAAGTCGTTGCCGTTCTCGATGCACGCCAAATACGCCGCCAGCTCTTCGCGCGAAAAGATGGCGTTTCGGAACTCCGGCGTGCTGCGCATGTCATTCGTCTTACCCAAGGCAATGAACACCGTGATGAGCAAGGCACTGGACGAACTCATGCCCGAGGCCCGGGGCAGGTCGCTGGCCAGCACAACGTCCGCGCCGTTCGTGACCATCGGGAAGTTACGCGTCAGGCGGCGCACGACAGCGGCGACATAACCGGTCCAGTCGTCACCACCAGTCACCGAGGCACTCAACGGAAACTCGCGTGACAGCCCCCGTCCGACATCCACGAGGCGCAGGACGGGGTCCGAGCGTGGCGCGACTCTGGCGCAGAACCCTCGTTCGAGCGCGCACAGGAGACTGCGACCCCCCGCATAGTCCGTGTGCTTCCCCAGAACTTCGATACGACCCGGCACCCAAAGACTCCAACGTTTGGATGGAGCACCTAACGTGCTCAACGCGTCGTCACATGATTCCATCAACGACTGCTTCGCCTGCGCTGCCGCCGCCGTCATGCCGATGCTTTGCAGCTTGTCGGCATACAGGGACGACTGGCGAGGTGTTCGAGCGGCGCGAGCGGTCGGTCGTTTGCGTGCTGGCATCTGACGGTGAGGCGGAGGGGTGACCCTGAATAATGCGTGCGCGACTACGGACGCGCGCGGGTAACCACTCCGGTGCCCAACTCTATGAGCCAACCACCCGTTGCCCATGCAGGATATGAGCTCACCCCGATCACGATCGCGTCCGACGGCGCACGCATGGTCTCGACCACGTCACCGTACACGTTGATGATCCGACCCAGCTCACTGCCGGCGCTCACGCGATCCCCCGGCTTTACCACTGGGTCGAAGAAACCGCCGCGAGCATTGGTCACGACGCGATATCCCTGCACTACCTGGTATTCAGAAAGTGTGTGAGGGGCGCCGGAGAGCACGCCAACGCCGCGTAGGAATGAACGTACGGCGTCGCTCTGTCGCGTGATGTCGGAATCATCCAGTGGCTGCCCGCCTCCGATTTCCAGGAGGAATGAGGGGACGCCGTTGTTGCTGAAGACGGTGGTTGGGCCGCCGGGAAAAATGTGCGTGGTGTCTCGCCACACCGTGGGCACACCAAAGAGCGCGGCAAGCGAGTCGTACCTTGCCGTGGCGATGCGGCCGCCTGGTGTGTACAGGATGAACGGCAGCTGTCGAAAGCGATCTCCGCCCGTATGAAGGTCCAGAAAGTATTCAGCGCCGGCACTGCGAAGCGCCGAGAAAATGGACGCGGCCACGCGTTGTGTGGCGAACTGTTCGCGTCCTGGAAACACTCGACCGAGGTCGTCCAGATCGTCGAGATTCGGATTGACCCGTTGCAGTCCCTGGAAGGCGGCCGCGTTGGAAACCATGACGGCGACCACGGTGCCATGCATCTCCTGCGGCTCGAGTCCGGCCACCACACGCTGTAAGGCGCGCGCGCCGCCGTACTCGTCGCCGTGTGTCATCGCCTGCACCCAGACAGTGGGGCCTGGACGGGTGCCCGTGATCACCACGACCGGAATCGACAGCGGTGTTCCGTCGGCATCTTCGGTGGGTGCCAGTGTGCCTCGAACTTTCTCGCCGGCGACGCCCCGTGCGCTGCCGACCTGGACCAAACGCGGTGACTGCGCGCTGACACTCTGCGTTGACGAGAAGACCCCGGCGACGATTCCGGCCGCGAGTGCCAGGCTGCGCGGGTTAGTCATGGCTGCTGATGGCATCGACTTCCAGCTCAACCAACCAATCGGGATCCACAAAGCGCGATACCTGGACGACGGTACACGCCGGGCGAATGTCGCCGAAGGCGGCACCGTGGACAGCCGCAACAGCAGGCCAGTCTTCGATACGCGTGAGGAGCACGCGTGTGCGAATGACGTCATTGAGCGAGCATCCCGCCTGCGCCAAGGCGGCTTCAGCGATGTGGATGCAGCGACTTGCCTGCGCTGCCGGATCGCCATGGCCCACCGTCTTTCCATCGTCTCCAATGGGTGCCGTCCCCGCCACAGCAACGTGCGCACCCACACGCACGGCTCGAGAAAAGCCAATGCGCGCCTCGAAGGGGCTGCCTGATGCAATGAGTTGTCGTTGGGGAGTCATCGAATCGGGGAGGCTACAATCGAACGGTGATGTGTCGCAGGGCGTCTGCCACCGGGCCCACGTCGCCCCGACTCGAGAGGTCCAACACGCCCGCCGTAACGGGGAACACGCGAATCTTCATCCCCATCTCGCGAACGGCCAGTCGAACCGCATTGGGGAGTTCGAGCTCACCGCGCGCCGATGGTTGCACCTGCCGACAGGCATCAAAGAGCGGCGTGGTGAGTGCCCACAGGTTCATGCTGACGAGTGCGTGCGGCCCCATGCGCTCGAAAGTCTCGTCGTCTGGCTTCTCGACAATATCCTGCAGCCAGCCGTCCGCACTCACGGACAGTAGGGCGAAGGAACGGATCCGCGCGGCGTCGATGTTGCTTTCAGTGATCAAGGCATGGCGGTCGAAGCCGGGGAGGGCGGCGCCTCCGTATTCGCACAGCGTGCGGTAGGTCGCGATCGGGTAATAGTTGTCCGAGTTGAGGACCAGAAAGGCGTCACTGCCGGCAAAGGACTCCGCGGCCAGCAACGCATCGGCCGTTCCACGTGGCTGCGCCTGCTCGGCGAACGCCACACGCAGCCGAGCGCGTGAGAGTTGGCCATAGTATTCGCGGATAGCCGTGTGTTCGGGGCCGATCACCAGGCACACGTCCTGAACGCCAGCGTCGGCGAGTGCACTCAGAACGTAGTCAAGGAAGGGGCGAGCGGTCGAGTCGCCAGCTTCAACCGGCATGAGCGCCTTCATGCCCGATGCCGCGATGCGCGCCTGACTGTCGCTCAAGCCCGCCTCGTCGCTTGCCCGGCGCATGCGTGTGCCAAGCCCCCGCGCGAGGATCACGGCCTTTGTCACCATGGACGGATCAGTGCGCTGTCGTGCCGTCAGGGATGACGTACTGCGTGAGGTAGCGGTGGATCTCGCGAAGGTCCTCATCGCTAAAGTGGCTGAGTCGATAGAGGGCCACCTTGATCATGAGCGAGTCAATCTGCCGGCCACCGCGTGCCTCCCCCGTCCGTACGAAGTGAACGAACTCGTCCTCGTTGTAACCGGCGGCACCGGCCAGTGTGGGCGTTAGCATCCCGTCGCCCTCCAGCGCCGGCCCGTGGCACTCAGGACAGCTGGTCCGCACCAAGTACTCTCCGCGACGCCTTGTCAGGTACAACGAGTCACTCCCGACGCGCGGTACGGAGGGATCGATCAGGTCGCGTGCGGAGGGGTATTCGCCCAGCAGGATGCCGACACGGCCAAGAAGACCGTAACTGGTGCTCGGCAGGGAGTCTTCACGCGGAGGCGCTGAGCGTAGGTACCCAATCAGATCCGCGATGTCGCCGTCCGACAGATGGTAGTACATCTCGCTGGGCATTCCCATGAGGGATCGCCCGTCAGGGCGAATACCATCGCGAATGCGCCGGGCGAGATCGGCGTCATCCGCCGCTTCTACGACCTTGGTAAGATTCGGCGCCACCAAGCGACCCACGAACGGCGCCTCCATGAAGACCTTGCCTGACAGGTCCGCCTCGTGACATCCACGACATCCCGCGGTCGTGGCAAGTTCACGCCCATGAGCCACGGACGCGGAGTCCGAGTCGGCGACCACTTTGGGCAACGGCACTTGGTAGGTACGGTGCAGCACGACGGTGCTGGCCACATAGATCCCGATGACGCAGAGCAGGATCAGTCCGGCGATGCCTGCGCCGATGCGTGCCAACCACTTCATGTGTTGGCACCCGTGTCCGTCGAGTCCCTCCACATTCGAGGCATGAGCCGCAGCAACGACACGCCGGCGATGACAAAGATCACCAGCCACATCACCCCTTGGGTGGTCCGTCCGTACAGGAAGCTCCCCGTTCCAAAGAGCGCCGAATACACAAAGGCACATCCGGCGATCCAGCCCACCATGGAATCGGTGAGGGAATCCGTGGATGGTGGTAGTTGCAGCTCACGACGAACGCCCTCCCATCCTGGACCAGCTGGCCGTACGAGTTTGTAAAACTCCTGCAGCCGCGATCGCGATGTGGGCGTGGAGACGAAGGTCACCACCAACCAGACGACCGTCGTGGTGGCAATGGTGATGACGAGAGACACATCCGATGCGATGGTCGCGCCGTTCTTCCGTGCGATGAAGAAGCCGAGGGAGACCAGGAACGAAGAGATCATCGCCGAGACTTCACTCCAGGCATTGATGCGCCACCAGAACCAACGAAGGATGTAGATCAGTCCTGTGCCGGCACCGATTGAAAGGATCAGGTCGAAGCTCTCCTTGGCGGTATCCAGGAGAAACGTCAACGACGCCGCGCAGATCATGAGTCCAGCAGTGGTCAGCCGGCCCACAAAGACATAGTGCCGCTCACTTTCTCCGGGACGCAGGAAGCGGCGGTAGAAGTCGTGCACCAGGTACGACGTCCCCCAATTCAGATGCGTCTCGATCGTCGAGCGATAGGCAGCAAGGAGTCCAGCGACCATCGCGCCAAGAAAACCGGCAGGTAGGAACTTGAGCATCGCCGGGTATGCCATATCGTGCCCGATGAGCTTTGGGTCCACGTACGGGTACGCCTTGGCGATGTCACTCAGCTGCGGAAAGACCAGCGTTGAGGCTAACGCGACCAGAATCCACGGCCACGGCCGGAGCGCGTAGTGCATCACGTTGAAGAACAGCGTGCCAGTGACGGCATCCTTCTCCGACTTTGAGGCCAGCATGCGTTGGGCGATGTAGCTCCCACCGCCAGGCTCCGCGCCGGGATACCAGACGGACCACCACTGGATGGTGATGGGGATGATCATCACCGACATGGCCACGCTCCAGTTGCTGCTGAAGTCGGGGAGCAGGTTCAAGCGTTCCGCCGGGATCTTCTGCAGCAAGCCAGCCAGTCCTCCCACTTCCGGCTGTTGCAACGCGAAGTAGGCGACCGCAAAGGTGCTGGACATCGTGATCAAGAACTGGATGGAGTCCGTTACCAGCACGCCCCACAGCCCGGACACCGAGGCAAAGAAGATCGTAATCACCGAGGCGAACGCCAATGTTTTCCCCATTGGCCAGCCCAGCACGATGTTGCCGATCTTTGCGGCCGCCAGGTTCACCGTGGCCATGATGACGCAATTGAAGAACAGTCCCAGATACACGGCGCGGAATCCACGCACGAACGTCGCCGCCTTGCCGGAGTAGCGGAGCTCATAGAACTCGAGATCCGTCATCACTCGCGAGCGGCGCCACATCTTGGCGAAGAAAAACACGGTCATCATCCCTGTGAGCAGGAATGACCACCAAAGCCAGTTGTCGGCGACGCCTCGTTCCCGGACCATGTTGGTGACGAGGTTCGGCGTGTCGGTGCTGAACGTCGTGGCCACCATGGAGATGCCGACCAGCCACCACGGGGCCGCTCGCCCCGACGTGAAGAACTCCTCAGTGCTGGAGCCGGCGCGCTTGTAAAAGAAGATCGCCGGAAGGAACGAGATGATGATCGAGGCCGCGACGATCAACCAATCGATGGCAACGAGTCGCATGAGTGCGTCGGGGGAAGTCAGGAGGTGCGGGCACGCCGGCGTGCGCCACCGAAGCCGCTAAGATACGGCGTCGGGCCGAGTGGCGATATGGTGACCAGACCACGCTCTGGCCCCGATGGCGACCCCCGGTCAGATTCGCTGCATGCAGCTGCGCACCCCACTGCTAGCGCTCCTCTCCTTGCTGGCGCCGGCCCGTGCAAAGGAACCGGCGTCAAGGCGCGAGCCGGCCCGCGGCGTAACCACCACGGCGACCGGTCACCTGATGCCGGTTCCGGCGCACCTGCAATGGAGCACCGGCGCCCTGCGCGTCGACTCGGCCTTCACGATGGCCGTCGTTAGGCAGGTGGACGATCGCCTACCGCGCGCGATCGCCCGCTTGCGAACGCGGTTGGAGGCGCGCGTTGGCGCTCCACTCCCGCACCTCATCGCCCGGGATACCACAGGCGCCACCCTGCACATCGACATCAGCGCGGCCGGACAGCACGTCCAGGGTCCGGGCGAAGATGAGCGCTATTCGCTCACGATTGACTCCGTCCATGCGGACTTGCGCGCCGCGACGATGGTGGGCGCCCTGCGCGGCATGGAAACACTGGTGCAGCTGCTGGACGTGCGTCAGGGGCGACTCGTCCTACCGGCCGTGACCATTGATGACGCGCCGCGCTTTGCCTGGCGCGGGCTCCTGCTGGATGTGGCGCGCCACTTCGTGCCCGTCGAGGGGGTCAAGCGCACAGTGGATGGCATGGCCGCGGTGAAGCTGAACGTGCTGCATTGGCACCTGTCGGATGACCAGGGCTTTCGTGTGGAAAGCAAGCGCTATCCGAAGCTGACGGCGTCGGGTTCGGACGGCGAGTTTTACACCCAAGAGCAAGTCCGCGAGGTCGTCGCCTACGCGCGTGACCGCGGGATCCGTGTCGTTCCTGAGTTCGACATGCCGAGTCACTCCACGGCGGTCCTGGTCGGATATCCGCAGTTCGCCAGCATCCCGGGGAAGTACGAGATCGTGCGCACCTACGGTTCCGGCGAGGCGTCATTCGATCCGGGCAACGAGGCGACGTACGCGTTCATCGAGCGCCTTGTCGGAGAGATGACCCGCCTCTTTCCCGACGAGTATTGGCATGTCGGTGGCGACGAAGTGGAAGCCAAGCACTGGAATCGCAGTGCACGTGTTCGAGCGTTCAAGCGTCGACGACACCTGACATCCAACCAGGAGGTCCAGGCGTACTTCAACACACGCCTGATGAGCATCCTGACCCGTCACAAGCGACGCATGGTGGGATGGGACGAAGTGCTTCACGCGAAACTCCCGCGTGGCACAGTCGTGCAGTCGTGGCGCGGCGAGAAATACCTTGGCCAAGCCACCTCCGGTGGCTATCAGAGCTTGCTGTCGGCGCCCTACTACTTGGACCATATCAAGACGGCAGAAGAGCACTACATGGCAGATCCTATTCCCCCATGGACTGACCTGACGGAAGCTCAACAGGCGCTAGTGTTAGGCGGCGAGGCCTGCATGTGGAGCGAACATGTCAACGCCGAGACGATCGACTCACGCTTGTGGCCGCGACTCGGCGTGATCGCCGAGCGATTCTGGTCGCCTCGCGAGGTGAACAACGTGGCCGACATGTACCGACGCATGAACTTGCTGGACCAACAGATGGCGGAGTTCGGTTTGGGCCGTCACCTGCATCAGGAGCACATGGTGCGGCGCATGACAGCCGACGACAGTGTACGCGAGGCCTCGCTCACCCTGCTCGAGGCGATCGCTCCTCCCACGTTCGGGCAGCGCATCCGGGGACAACGCACCACGCAGTTGACGCCATTGGTTCACATGATCGATGCTGCCGTCCCGGATCCTGTCGGTCGATGGGAGTCGTCGCGACTGGTGAGCCAACTGCTCGGCGACCCCGCGATGGCGTGGGGAGGATCGGATAGCGAACCACCAGGCGACGCGCGTCAGCGGTTGGTGGCGATGCTGGCGCGTTGGCGCGCGGCGGTCCCGGTCGTACGAGCGGGGGCGACCGGAGCGCCGTTCATTGGAGAGCTTGTGCCTGCGGCCGACGCCTTGGACCGTGTGAGCGCGATTGGCTTGGAGGCGCTGGAGTACGTCGGCACGGGGATGCGAGCCCCTCAGGGCTGGGCGGACCCGTTGCTGCTCGAGCTGAACGACTTGGAGCAACCCCAGATGCTGTTGCGGCTGGCCGTGGTGCCGGCGGTGCGCCGGCTGGTGAACGCGGCGGCCCTCAACTCCCACTAGCGCCGGACGCCCAGCGGCGTCCGGCGAAGGGTTGCCTAACGGAAGGTGATCTGCAACAGCGGTTGGTCCATGCGCAGGAAGCCGGTCGTGTGCGCATACGTCACGTACTGGACCTGGCCATTTTGCTGCGCGTACTCGGTGTGCACTTCCGCGGCATAACTGGTGTTGCCATTCCAACCCGGGCGAGCGGTAGCGACCTTCCGCCAACCAGACCATGGACCCCACGGATCGTAGGCCACCCGCATGAGGATGTCGTCGGAAAATACCTTGCTGTAGAACAACACCCAGACCTTCAGGTACGGGCTATAGACGACGGTGTTCCCGGCAGCTCCACCACGGAAGACCGTGTCCGCCGTCGTGGGGTCAGACGTCCAGCTGCCATCGCTGTGGTGGAATTCCCATTTCGACTTTGTAAGCGCATCGGCCAGTAGCACTCGGCCGATCCGGCAATGCATCTGCAGGAGTCCGGCGGTGCAGCCGTAGGAAAAGAGCGTGTCGCCCTTGGTGGTGGCGCCGCTGGTGAACTGCACCTCGGTGGAGTCCCACATGAGTGTGGGATCGGGATTGCCGGGATTCTGGATCGGGCGCGTGAAGGTGCCATTCCCCGTGCCGACAGCGATCCCACCGCCAATGTTCGTCCACGTAGACTGACCGGCGATCCTCCAGATTTCGCCGTAGAAGATCAAGGCGCGGTTGCGCTTGGGATCGGCGACGATTGCTCCGGGCCACATGGCGTACTCTGCGCCGCACG
The DNA here is from genome assembly GCA_046327745.1 of Gemmatimonadaceae bacterium. GTDB lineage: Bacteria > Gemmatimonadota > Gemmatimonadetes > Gemmatimonadales > Gemmatimonadaceae > JABAQJ01. Next base: position 119,809 of record JAXLXV010000019.1, read on the forward strand.
GCTGGGCGGTGCAGTGACGCGTGTCGTGGTCGTAGTTGTACTGCGTCTCGAACGCCGTGTAGGGCATGAACTCCCCGGGATGTCCGGAGGCGTCTACGTAGTCGTTAGTGAGGGTGATGCCGTCCGCGGCATTGAGGTCGGTGGTCCACGACAGCGTGTTATCGTCCCAGTTCAGGCCGTTCGCGTTAGGCACGGAGAGCGGTGTGTCCCCAAAGGTCCAGACCGATCGATTGCCAATCCGCCCACTGAAGTTGCCGTCGCGGCCGTAGATCACGGCGTTTTGCACCACGGTGCCGATATCCACGGCGGATTGGATCGCCGGAATGGGTGGCGCACCAGCGACGACGGCGGCGTCGACGTCCATCGTCGACGGAGTTACCGCCACCGTGGGATCGGTGGTGTCTGCGCAGGCGGAAACCAACACGGCCACCAGAACCGCTGTCATGGAAATCGGGAACCGCATTACGACCTCATCTCAGTGGCAGAGGAGTTATCGATCGTTAGGAGATGGTCTTTTTCTGAGGCACGAACACGGCCGGGATCTTCAGTTCTTCGAGCATCTTGTTGAACGCGGCCAGATCCGTGTCTTCGATCTGCTGCAGCCTACGCAATTGCTCGGCCACCTTGCCTGACAAGTCGGTAAAGACCTCGCCATGCTGTTTGGTGGGTCCGTAATCGCCCGTCTGCACCTGAGCGTTGAGCGACAGCAACATGTTGTAGAGCCGGATCGGCTGATCCAGTGTGCACTGATCCACGTGGCAGCCGATCTCGTACAGTTCGCTACGCACGACTTCCAGTTTCTTGCGAACGTCCTTCGCTGCGTCTCCGACACGCTTGGCGAATGGCTCGTCTTTGACCTGGGACGCTCGGGCATCGAGTTGGGACTGGATGCTTTCCAGTCGCAGCGTCCCATCGACCAGCTCGGTCAGACGATCGCGTGTACGTATCGCCAGCTCATACTGTGCGAGTAGCTCGCTCTGCGGTGTCTTGACGCGAGGATCAGACACGATCTCGAAGCGCTGCGTCAGCGTGTCCTTGTCGACGATCAGGCGCACCGCGTAATTGCCGGGAGGAGCCACCGGTCCGTCGGTGAAACCTTCATCAAGCACCGTGTTCTTGAGCGACTTGGCGCCTGGGTAGCGCATTCCCCAAACAAAGCGATTGGTGCCGGCGCGAGCCGAAACCACTGAATCGCCAGCTTCGTGCGCCACGCTGTCTCGCCGCGCCAGGTCGGCGCGTTGTGCGAGTGAATCGTTGGCGTAGCTCTTGGTCGTATCCTTCTCCGTCGGCTCGGACGAGTAGGTCCGAATGACTTTTCCCGCCGCATCCAGGAATTGCAGGGAGATCTTTCCAGACGGTGCGTCTTTCAGGAAGTAGTCGACGTACGCGCCAGAAAGAGGGTTCTCGCCCGCGGGCCCGCCACGGAATCGTCCGCCGGACCAGCGGATCGCTTTCGCCGGCGCAAAGAGATGGGCCTTCTTGGCGGTGATGGAGTCGCCGAGGGTGCGCAGGAGCGAGATGTCGTCGATCGCCCAGAAGGCGCGCCCGTGGGTGGCGGCGATGAGGTCGTTGCCATGCACGCGCAGGTCGCGCACGCTCACGCGCGGCAGGTTCAACTGCAACGTTTGCCACGTCGCGCCGTCGTTGAAGGACACGTAGACGCCGGCCTCGGTGCCGGCGTACAGCAGGCCGCGACGCACTGGGTCCTCGCGGATCGTCCGCGTGTACGCGTTTGCGGCGATGCCGTTGGTGATGAGCGTCCACGTCTTGCCGTAGTCCGTCGTCTTCCACAGAGACGGGCGGAAGTCATCCTGCTGGTAGCGGTTCGCGGCCACGTATGCCGTGCCCGCGTCGTAGTGCGAAGGCTCGATCACCGCGGTGCGCGTGAACTTGCCATAGGTCGGCGGTGTCACGTTCGACCAGCTGGCGCCCCCGTCGCGCGAGACATGCAACAGGCCATCGTCCGACCCTGCCCACAACACTCCCTGAGTGACGGGGGATTCGTTGAAGGCATAGATGGTCGCGTACCACTCGGTGCCGGTCATGTCGCCGTGGATGGGCCCCCCCGACCTGCCTAACGTGGCTGGGTCGTGAACGGTCAGGTCCGGTGAGATCTTCTCCCAGCTTGCTCCTTCGTTCTTCGAGCGCCAGACATTCTGCGACGTCACGTACAGTGTGCTGGGGTCGTGCGGGGAGATCAGCGTCGGGAAGGTCCACTGGAACCGGTTCGGGACGTCACCAGCCGCCCACCCATCGTAGTTCATCAACCAGACCGAGATGTCGCGCTCCTGGCGGGTGCCGCGGTCGACCCGGGAGAGCTGACCCATGTAGCAGCCACCGTACGTCACGTCGGGATTTCGCGGATCCACGGAGATCGTCGCGTTCTCACATCCCGCCACGCTGAAGTAATCCCGCTCGCCGATCGCTCCGTCATCGGAGCGGCTAGCGACAGCGATGGCCGAATTGTCCTGTTGTGCCCCGTAGAGGAAGTACGGCCAACGATTGTCCGTGGTGACGTGATAGAACTGGGCGGTCGGCTGGTTGTAGATGCTGGACCAGGTCTCGCCATAGTCATACGAGATCGTGGCACCACCGTCGTTGGCATTCATCAAGTGACGCGAATCATTCGGGTCGACCCACGTCTGGTGCGTGTCGCCGTGCGGGACCCGCACGCGCGAGAACGTCTTGCCGGCATCGATGCTGCGCCACACCGACAGGTTCATCACGTAGACGGTGTTCTCGTCTTTCGGGTCGGCAGTGACGGCGGAATAGTAGAACGCGCGTACGGACCACTTCTGGTCCAGACTCGCCGCGGTCCACGTGTCACCGGCGTCGTCAGAGCGGTAAATACCACCTAACGAGTCCGTCGCCTCGACACTGGCGTAGATCCGGCGTGGATTCGCCGGCGAGACGGAGATGCCGATCTTGCCCAGCATCTTCCGGGGAAGCCCCGGATTGAAGGTGATCTCCTGCCACGTGTCACCTCCGTCGGTTGTCTTCCATAACCCGCTGCGTCCGCCACCGGAGTTCATGCCCCAGGGCATACGCTGGAACTTCCACATGGCGGCGTACACGATCCGCGGGTTCGAGGGATCCATGGACAGGTCGATCGCGCCGGTGCTGTCATTCAAGAAGAGCACCTTCTTCCACGACTTGCCGCCGTCCGTGGTCCGGAAAACGCCGCGTTCAGCATTGGGCCCGAAGGCGTGACCCATGGCCGCGACGAACACGCGGTCGGGATCGCGCGGGTCCACAACGATGTCGGGGATCTGGTAGGTGTCGGCCAGGCCCAGGTGCTGCCACGTTTCACCGGCGTCCGTTGAGCGATAGACGCCCGTGCCATAGGTGAGATCCTCGCGCAGCTGCCCTTCGCCCGTGCCGACGTAAATGACGTTAGGGTCCGACGGCGCAACGGTCACCACGCCCACGGAGGAGATGTCGGTCTTGTCGTCGGTGATGTTCCGCCAGGTTTGCCCGCCGTTGGTCGTCTTCCAGACGCCGCCATTCACGCCACCGAAGTAGTGGACCAGTGGTTGACCCGGTACGCCGGTGACGGCCACTGAACGCCCGCCGCGGAACGGACCGACATTGCGCCATCGGAGCGCCTTGAAGTTCGCCGAGGTGGCTTTGGGGTCGGAGTACAGGGTCGGCGCATAGGCGGGATTAATCGGCCCGCTGGCAGGCGTCGTGGCCGGTCGCGCGTTCCGCTGCGCCGGAAGTGTGTGGGAAAACAGCGCGAGTGCGCTAAGTGACACGAACAGGCGGCGAGCACTCATGGAGAGACGGAGCAAGAATGTGGCGGGCGCGACGCGGGGCTGGCGAACGTCCCCGAATACCAATGACGGAACACTCAAGAAAATACGGGCGGACGACACTCGGCGTCAGCGCACGTTGGCCATGAAAGGCCTTGTCAACATACCGGATGAAAAACAGCAGGACGCGAACTGCGATCACGGCAGAGGAGACCGAGGCTCGCATCCACCGGAGCGAAGGTGCGCTCGCGAATCACTGCGACAGCGCCAGTGCGCGCCGAGCGCGAGCTGAGAACGCGGGTTCACCGTCGCTCCACGCCGCTGCGACGCGCCGGTAGTACGGCCGCGCGGCGGTCCAGTCGCCGAAGGAGGCGTAGGCATCACCTAACGCTTCGGCGATCTCCGTGCGGGTCACGTACAGGTTGGACCCTTCCATCGACCCACGCAGGCTTGGGAGAAGAATCGCCACGGCTTCCCGGCCACGTCCCAGCCGGGTCAACACCTGGCCCATCAACAGGTTCGTTCGCGTGTATCCGTCGGAGACGGAAAAGATGGCCGTCTGGAGCTCCCGCAGCGCGGCGGCGGTGTCACTTCGGGCCAGCAACAACTCGCCACGCGCATGATGAAACACGCGGCGATCGCGACCGAATGCCGAGAGCGACCCGGCGCGACGCAGTGTATCCGCCAACGCCGCCAGCCGCGTGGTGTCTCCGTCAGCAGCAACAGCGGAGGCCACGTGGGCAAGGCCCCAGGCGCGACGTCGGGCTTCCGTACCGTTGGGACGGGGCGTCACCAGCTCGAGTCCCCGGGCTGGCCGGCTGGCGAGCGAGTCGAACAGCCGGGCGGCGTCCTTTGACTCACCTGCCTCCAACATCGCCTGCGCCTGCTGAATGCCGGCATCGAGGGCCGACTCTTCGCCCTCGGTTGCGCGAATGCTGGACCGGAACGCCTGGGCGACCTCGATCGCCGCGCGTGGTCGGCCTTGCTCGCGACGCAGCGTCGTCAGCCACCAGAGCGCGCTCTCGCGGACCTCGCGTCTGGCATCGGTCGCGCGTTCACTGAGGAGGCGATCGGCCTGAGACAGATCGCCGGCACGAATCGCCAGCATGGCGCGATAGGGTCGATCATCGACGCCTTCAGAGACCGGACGGAAGGATGCCTGTCGGGTGTGCAGGGCATCCTGATAGCGTTCCTGACGCTCGAACACATCGGCCAGACGACCGCGGGTCAGCGCACTAGAGTCGACCCGAAGCCACGCGCGCATGTCGCGCTCGGCGGCGGACAAGGAATCGAGGAGGAAATCCGCGGAGACGACGTCCGCGTACGCGTCCGATGGTCGGCATGTTGGCGGACCCGCGTGTTCGGGGCGTATCGGACGCTGCGCGGCGCGCAGCAGCAGGGAGCGGGCGCGCGCGAAGTCGCCGGCCCACAGCAGCGCCCGTCCGAAGGTCAGGTCACCGTCGTGCGAGTCCGCATAACGAACGGCAAGAGTCTCCGCGACGACACGCCAGGAGGTGTCGTTACGCAGCGCGGCCCACTCGGCGGAGATCAGGAGGCGCTCGCGGTCCGGCCCGTGGCGAGCGAGCCGCACCGCCGTGCGCAGGTGATCGACCCGCGCGCTGGTCTGGTCACGTTGGGCGTCGACCAGAGACTGGTAGTACAACGCCATCGCCGACGACGAGTCCGCCTTCAGGGCGGATTGGAACAGTTGCGACGCGACGTCAATCTGCTGCGCACAGTACGCCCGGACACCTTCGGAGAGCAGTTGCGGTACGGGAATCGCTGCGATGCGCCGCGGCTCACTGGCCGCGTGCTGGGCAGTGAACGGCCGTGCGATCATCCAGAACACGAGCGCGATGCCGCTGAGCAGCGCCGGGCCGACGACATAGCGAGTCCAGCGACGGTCGGTTGTGCGTGTGAAGGGAATCGTCGGGACGTTACTGAACGGCGCGGCCGACGGGGTTCGGGGCACGACCGGTCGACCGGAGTTCGGGGCGGCAACGGTTCCCCCCCGCTCGCGGCCGATGCGACGGATCAGCGCCACGGTTTCAGCTGACGGTTCGATCTCCAGTTGCGCCCGGAGGCGATCGGCGAACTGCGCGAACGCCTCGAGGGCGGCGCCGCGGTTGCCCGCGCGCTCGAGCAACTCCAGGCGTTGTCGCAGCACGCGCTCATCCAGGGGGGCCAGCGACTCTGCCCAGTGCACGAACCGCTCGGCGGCGACGGCGTCGTTGGCGGCGTCAAGGACCATGGCGGCGGACAGGGCCGCCGCGACGGCAGCCGAGCGCAACGTCGTACGCCGCGTCTCGAGCCATTGCTCGAATTCCGGCGCGGCGCCGTCGACATGAAAGCCGTCGAAGAGGTCGCCCCGGTATGCGCTGACCGCGTCACTGAAGCGCCCCTCCTTGAGGAGTCGCTCAAACACGTGCACGTCGCACCACACGGCATCCGAGGCAAGGGTCAGCGTCTTGCCGCGGCTGGCGATGGCATTCGGGCCCAGCAGGCCGCGAATGTGATAAAGCGATTGCCGAAGCGAGTGGCGCGCGGCCTGATCATCAAGCTCGGGCCAGAACAGCGCACAGAGCCGCTCCCGAGTTGGTGGCGTCGCGTGGGAGGTCGCCAGGTATCCCAACAGGGCGAGCCGCTTGGATTGGATGAGCACGGCCGATGCGGCGTCTGGGTTTTCCAGCCGACAGCCGCCCAGCAGGTGGAGTCGAGCGCGCGATTCAGTCACCGATTGATCTCCGAACGCCGGTGGCACGAGGCCACACGATGTCACGTGAGGCCGCTTCCGCAATGTGAGGGTCGTCCTGCGTTGCCAGAACGCGCAGGTGACGGGCCGATGACGGCGCAGTGACCTGCCCATTTCAAGCTCGGCTTGACGATACGCCTGTCACTACGGACGGGCAAACGTGGACGACGCGTGTGGGCGCCACCTGAATCGCAACATCTATGAGAAAGACGGCGACGATCGTGCTGGTTTGCATCGGGTCAGGCTGCACGGGAGGGGATTCCGGGGCGGGGCCAGGCGGAGGGGGGCCGCCGCCCGTTACCGGTGCAGTCGTGCCGGCCCTCGAGGATGCCGCCGAGCGGCTGGTTGGCGGGTTGCCGGCGGTCTGCCTGAGCGGGGTGTCGAGTGCGCTGACCGCCCTGCGCGCGAAGATGTCACCGACGCGAACGGCGACCGCCGCCGATGTCAGCGCGGTACGCACGGCATTGAGCGGATGCACCGACGACGCCTCGGCGGCGGACCGTGACGCGATCCGATTGGCGCTGGACGTCGCGGACGATGTCATAGCCGGGCGGTGACATGGGACGGCGACCACGGTGGCGCCTGCAGCTGCAACGACAGATGTGCGTCCGTGGCTGGGGGTTGCAGGTGATGGTGCGTGGGTCGGGGGTGGCGTCACCGCCCGCAAACGCAGGTTCGGTTGAGGATCAGCTTCAACAGTGCTGAGGATGTCATGGAGAAGGTCATGAGAACGCGCGAGCCCGCGTCAGGTCGATGGGCGGCATGGAGGCCGCTGGTTGTGGTGCTGGTGCTGTGCGCGACTGGATTCAGGACGGGCGTGGCGCTCACGGCAAGCGCTGGGGAGACCATCTACACCTGTTTCGTGCCTGCGGCCGGGACGATGTACGTGGTGGGGCAGAATGGGGGGACGCCGAGTTGTCGGAATGCCACTCACGTCCTGTTGCAGTGGGCGACGACTGGCGCCGCTGGTCCGCCAGGCGCAACGGGTCCGACCGGGCCCCAGGGGCCGGCGGGGCCAGCGGGGGCGGCCGGTCCGGCCGGCGCCGCGGGGCCACAGCCCGGCACTCAGGGACCGGTGGGTCCGATGGGGGCAGTTGGGGCTGCCGGTCCGGCCGGTCCGCCTGGTCTCCCCGGGCCGGCTGGTGCGCCAGGCGCCAAGGGGCCAACGGGACCGACCGGTGCGAAGGGCCCGCCGGGGCCGGCCATCTCGGTGGCGGGAACGGGGGCCCTCGCGGACGTGGAGTTTGTGGCGGGCCACTCCGCGGTGACTCCCAATTCGCAGCTGATCTATCCCACGCAGTGCCCGTCCGGAAAACGGGCGATCGGCGGCGGGATACGAGACCTCACGGCGACATTGGAGCTGTCGGCGACGTACGAGCAGCCCGCACCGAGGCTCGACTTCTGGTATCTCGCCATTCGCAATGGCACTGCCACGTCCGTCACGGTCGACACCTACATCATCTGCGCGCGAGCGAACTAATGCGACTCACCCGTCATGATCGGGGGCCAGCAACCCACCGAGCGACGTCTCGGCCCCACGTCATGCCACTGCTGGTTGCCGCACCGACGCTGCTGGGCCTGCTGGCCTTCACCCAGGCCAGCCAGACCACGCCCGCGCTACAGGCGTGCTTTGTCCCCGAGTCGGGAACGATGTACGTGGTGGGGCAGGGCGGCAGCCCAACCAACTGCCGAGCCGCGGGCCACGTACTGGTGCAGTGGGACGCGGCGGGCGTCAGCGGGCCCGTCGGACCGGTTGGAGCTGCCGGAGATCCTGGCCCACCCGGGGCACCGGGACCCGCGGGCCCCGTGGGACCAGCCGGCTCGTCGCTCGGGCCAACGGGTCCGGCGGGTCCCACTGGCCCGACGGGGCCTCAGGGTGCAGCAGGCCCGGTTGGTGCCACCGGGGCTGTTGGAGCCACGGGGCCGGCCGGGGCGCCTGGCACTCCCGGGCCCAGTGGCCCAGTGGGAAGTTTCGCCGGATCGAAGGCGATCGTGTTCGGTTACCAGACGACGCTGCCGATTCTCGTGAATCACTCGGTGGGCTGGGCCATTCCCTGCAGTTCGGGCTATCTGCCGATTGCCGGAGGATACAGCTATGTCCCGGGACAGCTCGCCGTGCACGGAACCTACCCGCACGCTGCGTTCCCACCGTATCCGTCCAATGAGTGGGCCGTGCTGTCCGTGAACACGGGAGCGCCGGTCAGCGTGGTGCTCTACGCGACGTGCATCCGGGAGGCCTAACGATGCACTCACTTCTGGCGACGACTGGCGCGCTCGGTCGGGCCTGGCTGACGACTGCTGGGGCACTCGTGGCACTGTCGTTAGGTACTGGGGCCGCCGTCGGATCAGCAACGCCCGCCGCGGATGCGACATACGTGGCGTGCCTTGTTCCGCAAACCGGGACGATCTACATGGCGGGCCGGGCGGGGGCGCCGGCGGCCTGCCGCGCACCGAGTCACGTGACCTTGCAGTGGAACCTCCCCGGACCGGTGGGGCCCGCGGGGCCGAAAGGGCCGGCCGGCGTCGCCGGTCCGGCAGGTCCGACGGGGCCGGTGGGT
>JAXLXV010000002.1:0-5842 GCA_046327745.1 Gemmatimonadaceae bacterium
TTCCAGGTTCCGTCGGTGCTGTACTGGTTATTGGTGGTGACGGTGTAGCCCGTCATCGTGCGGTTGCCGTTGAGATCGAAGCTATAGCTGTTGGAGCTATCGCTCGTGAGTTGGCCCGTTGGATCGTAGCCGTAGTTTTGCGTTGGGCCAAGCGTGCTCGTTTCCTGGCTTACGCGGTCAGCGTGATCGAACGTGTAGCTGAAGCTGTCGATTACCGTGTTGCTGGCGTTCTTGTGGCTGATGCTGGTGTTGCGGCCGCCATCGTCGAAGACGTAAAGCGTTTTGCCAATCAGGGTGCTTGCCGACGAATCGCTATAGCGGTCAACCTCCGTCACGTCATCGCGGTTGTTGTACTGGTAGCCGATGGCGAGTTGCGCGGTCCCGTCCGAGAAGCTGCGTTGCGTCACCCGATTGTTGTTGTCCCAGGTGATCGTCAGGCTACCGCTGAAGGAATCGGCGATGTTGGTCACGCGGTCGGCGGCGTCGGTCGTGTAGGTGAGCGTTTTGCTCCAGACATCCGTGAACGTCGCCAGGCGGTTGAGGTCGTCGTAGCTCCAGCTGATCGTGCCGGCGTTGTCCGCTACGCTCGTCGGGGCGCCGTTGGCGTTGTAGACCCAGGTGATGGTGTTGACGGTCGTCCCGCCGGGGGCGGTTTTCCAGGTTTCGGTGTAGAGCAGGCCGTTGTCGTAGTAGGCGTACTCCTTGTAGCGGCCGTCCTTGTCGGTGTAGGTGGCGACCTGGTTGTCGGCGTTGTACGTCCAGGAGCGCGAGTTGCCGAGGGCGTCCGTTTCTTTGATCTTGTTGTTGTTCGCGTCATACCCCCAGAGGGTGGTATTGCCGACCGGGTCCGTGAGGGAGGTCATGTTGCCGGCAGGGTCATAAACGCGCTTGGTGATGCCGCCGTTGGCGTCGCGGGTGATAACGAGTTCGCCGCGCGGGTCGAAGACTTGCTGCGACACCGCGCCGGCGCCGTCGATTGTGCCCACGTCCTCGCCTTCCGCGTCGATGATATCTTGCGTGACGTTCGCGTTTGGGTCGGTGGTCTTGGTTTTCTCGTTGAGCGGGTTGTAAGCGAAGTCGGTTTCCTTCGTGAGCCCGTCCTTGGAGGTCAGCATGTTGCCGCCGTCGCTGTAGGTATCCTGCTCCAGGACCGTACCGCTGTCGTTCTTGACCTGGTAGAGGCGCTCGTACGCGTCTGGCACATAGGAAACGTCGTTGCCGTTGCCATCGGTGCTCGTGACGGTGAAGCCGGTGTTGTCGACGATGGTGGCGCTGGTCTCGGCGGCGCTGAGGCCGTAGGCGCGCGTCACCGTCGTCTTGCGGTTCGCCAGGTCAAAGGCGGTGCGGATGATCTTGCCGCGAGCATCGGTTTCGTCTTGCACCGAGCCGTCGCCCCAGTAGCTGATTTGCCACTGGTTCGTGCTCGGGTCGGTACGGGTCGCCTCCTGGCCATTGTCGTTCCACGTGAGCGTCGTCACCTTGCCGCGCGCGTCGGTCTCAGTGAGCGGGTTGCCGGCGTTATCGAAGGTTTCGCCCCACGTGTTGCCGCGCGGGTCGAGGGTGGAGTAGATCCAGCCGCGGCTGTTGATGGAGTTGGCGGTGTGGTCGCCCAAGGCATCCCAGCTATTGGTAACTTCGTTGCCGAGGTTGTAGAAGGCTCGGCTCACGGCGCCGGTCGGGTCGGTCGTCTTGAGAGCGTCGCCGACGGCGTCGAGGACGAGGTTGGTCCAGAACCCCCGCCCGTCGCGCGTACCGTTTTCGCGGCCGGCGCCGTCGACGTTGGAGAGCGTCACCTGCAAGCCGTTGCCGGCACTAACCTGAAACGCCTGCGCTCGGCTGTTGTAGGTGTCCTCGGTCTTGTTTCCGTCCGGGTCCGTCTCGGAGGCGAGGAGGCCGGCGCCTTCGTAGACCAACGTCGAAGACGCGAGCGAGCCCAGCTGCGATGAGGTCAGGCGACCCATGGCGTCGTGACCCAGGGTTGTCACCATTGTTCAAGGAAACGAGCTGCGTCCCCTTCCTTTTCCGCCCCAACGGCAGCTCCGGGCCAAGCCCCGGGGCTCCTATGCTTGGTCGCTCCACACTTCCTCGAAAGTCAATCCTTTCAGTCCTAATCGCTCAATCCGACCCTTGAACTCATCGTCGGCATCTTTCACTCCCTCGAACGTCAGGATTTCGGATCTGCACGTCTCTGGGATCTTGAACAAGGGGGCTTCCGTAAAACGGTTTGCATGGAAGGCGTACTTCTTGATCGGTCCACTGCCCTTGTCGTAAAGCCACTGAGTCTTACGGTGATCCAAAACACTGACGCACTCCGTCACGTTGAGGACGTGATATAGTTTGTCCTTGTGCGGCAAAGGCAGCAATTCGCCGGACATTTCCAGAAGGTCACGAAGTTGCTCAAGGGCCGTTTCATCCAGTAGCAGCGTAGCTGTGGCCCAAAGATCAGGGAAATTCCCCCTCTTGAGTCTTGGCTTATGAATGTAGACGGCGGGTGCAACCCATTTGTCAGCCTTGGACGTGCCGTCAAAGGTCATCAACTCCGTCAAGCCGATGTTCGCATCCTCCAGCATGAAATACTGGTAGTTGTTTACGTCTGGACGAACACGGTAGACCTTCATTGTTGCCAATCCTCTCAAAACGGGAACGTGCCGTTCAATAGCTCGTTTGCGATCCGATCAAGTTCGGTTCGGACAGTGCCAGGAGCGGCGTTGCGAAGTCTTTGTTCAACTTCCCGGTAGTACCGATCTGTGTGAATTCTTGAGTGCGTGCTTGCTGGTGGACGAGCCGCACTACTGTCCCTGGGAAGAAACACACCATTGGCGGCTTCGTTGATGTCGACCCCTTCACGCTGGAGAATTGCTCGTGCTTGTGCAGCACGAGCATCGCTCCCGGCGACGATGTGATGGGCTGCACTGTCGGCAGGTCGGACCCTGCCGACTGCTTCCAGATTCTCCCCAAGGATACGAGACGAAGGAGAACGTCCCAATGTTTGACGAATGGCTGACGCTGGAGCGGAACCAGATGTAGCGCCTGTGACGCGAGGCCGTCTCGCCCATCGGAACATACCCGCAAGGGCCACATCCCAAACAGCCGCCCACGCGGCGCCCTCCCAATCTCCTTCGATTAGATGGGCGACTGTGGCTCCACCGGGCACGAAATACAAAGGCAACGTGAGCCCAATTTCCTGTTGTCGCATATACTCGCGGACATCTCGGTCGGCGTGGGCCGGCAGTCCTTGGCGAGGGAAATCTCGGAATCGTCGCTCCTGTCGTTCCTGTCTGTCCAGTTCGGCTATTACCTCGCGATGTGCTTGTTCCAGGCCATAATGTATCGCCGCTTGGCGAGCCCGCGCCTCTTCAAAAGCTCGGCGCATCGCCGGCCCGTGGTGCTGTTCCAGCCACGCCGCAGGATCGACGCCGGGGGGAATATCAATGACCCCCGGTGTGCCAGGCAGGGTCATGGGGGGCGTAAGGCCTAGCGGGTCGGTGTTGTTCGTTGGGTTGTTCCCCTCGAAGCGCCGCGGGTTGGGGTCTCCCGCTTCGAAGCCGATAGGATCGCGGCCGCCGAACACGCCGCTGTCCCAGAAGCCGGGGCGGGCGCGGAAATCATTGGCGTCGAAGTCGTCCTCGCGCTCGCGCGCCTGGAAGCCATAGCGGTCGCTATTCGCCGAGTTGGACTCGTAGATGGGTTTGCCGTAGCTCGAGTAGTTGAGCTGGTCGATCAGCGAGCCAGACGAATTGAAAATGTCGCGGATCGAGCCGAGGCGATCCTGGCCGTACCAGTCCTCGTTGCCTGACGAGCCGATCCTTGCGAAGATCGCGTCGACGGCGTCCGCGTAGAGTCGGCGAATTGTCAAGGAGCCGGTGGACGAAAGGTCCGCCCAGGCGTTGGCGTTGGGGTCGACGGCGAACTTGGTGACCGTCGCGGCGCCCGAACCGTCGCCATCGGCATCATAATCCCGCTCGACGCGGTTGCCAAGGACGTCGATTACGAAGGTGATGCGTAGGTCGACGGAGCCGGAGGAGGACGGCTTATGCTCGGCTTCGATCAGGCGATTGTTGTGGTCATAGCTGAACTGCCAGACTTCGCCGGTACTGATGTTCGTCTTCGCGATGGTGTTGCCTTCGTCGTCGTAATCGTAGTTCCAGGTTCCGTCCGTTGACAGTCGGTTGTCAGTCCCGGTCGAGTAACCGGTCATCGTGCGGTTGCCGTTCAAGTCGAACGAGTAACTGGTGGAACTGTCGCTGATGAGCTGTCCCGTGCGATCGTAGTCGTAATTCTGGGTGGGGCCGAGGGTCGAGGTCTCCTGCGTTACGCGGTCGGCGTGGTCGAAGGTGTAGGAGAAGCTGTCAATGACGACGTTGCTCGCGTTTTTGTGACTTATGTCTGTCACTCTCCCACCGTCGTCGATGGTGTAGAGCGTTTTGCCGACGAGCGTGGTCGCGGCGGCGTCGGTGTAGCGGTCGACCTCCGTGACCTGGTCGCGGTCGTTGTACTGGTAGCCGACGGCGAGTTGGGCCGTGCCGTCGGTGAAGGAGCGCTGGGTGAGCTGGCCGATGTTGTTCCAGGTCAGCGTCGTGCTTCCGCCGAAGGAGTCGTCGATTTCTTCGAGCTGGCTGGCGTCGTTGTAGACGTAGGTCAGCGTGCCGCCGTAAACGCCCTCGAAGGTGTCGAGACGGTTGGCGGAATCCCAGGTTTGGGTGATCGTGCCGGTGTTGTCGGTCGCGGTGAGGAGTTGGCCGTTTTCGTTCCAGGTGTAGGTGATGGTGTTGACGGTGCTACCGCCGGGGGCCGTTTTCCAGATCTCCTGATAAAGCAGGTTGTTGTCGTAGTACGTGTACTCCTTGGACCGGCCGTTCTTATCGGTGTAGCTGATGACGCGGTTGGCGTCGTCGAACGTCCAGTAGCGCGAGTTTCCCAGCGCGTCGGTTTCCTGGATGACGTTGCCGTTGGGGTCACGCGCCCAGGAGGTGGTGTTGCCGGCGGGGTCCGTCAGGCGCCAGAGGTTTCCGGCGGCGTCGTATTCGCGGCGCGTCTTGCCGCCGTTGGCGTCGACGGTCAGGGTTTCGAGGCCGCGCGGGTCGAAGACCTGCTGCGTGACGGCCCCAGCGCCGTCGATGAAGCCTACCTCCTCGTCTTCGGCGTCGAGGACTGGCTGCGTGGTGTTGTTGTTCGCGTCGGTGGTGGTCGTGGTTCGTTCGAGGGCGTCGTGGCCGAATGCGGCGGTCTTGGTTTCGCCGTCCTCGGCCGCCGTCACGTTGCCGATCGCGTCGCGGGTATAGACGGCGCGCATGTCGCTGTTGTCGTTGTCGACTTCGCCGACACGGTGGTAGCCGTCGTCGATGTAAAAAGTCGAATCGCCGTTACCGTTCTCGATCTCGGTGGTGAAGCCGGCGTCGTTGAAGTGCTCGATGTCGATGTTGAACTGGTCCGCCGTGCCATAGGCGCTGATCGTGGTCTGCGTCCGCGCCGCCCAATCGGTGACGTAGCGGGTGATGAGGCCGCGGCCATCGGTGACGTTCTGCACGTCGCCGTTTTCCCAGTAGCTGGTGTCGGTCTCGTTGAGCAGCGGATCGATCTCGGCGCTGGCGCGAGAGAGGTCGTCGAACTCGGTTTGCCAGACGTTGCTGTTCGGATCGGTCGTGCTCGTCTCATTTCCGGCCGCGTCGTGGCCATAATCCCAATCGTTTCCGTTCGCGTCAGTCATGGTATCGACCCAGCCGCGGTCGGCATCGCGGGTGTAGGCCGTAGCGTGGCCGTCCGGGTCGGAAGCGAGGATGGTTTCGCCGTCGAGGTTGGAGATGTCGACGCTCGTGCCGCCTGCGGGGTCGGTCGTCGTGAC
>JAXLXV010000020.1:0-125089 GCA_046327745.1 Gemmatimonadaceae bacterium
CGTCTATGACAAGCGGCGCAGCAGAAATTGGACGTTAGGTTGCACAATGAATCTCCCAGTCGAACTTCAAGATGGGCTGAAGAAGAAGGGAACCTTCTCCGTCCGCGTGATGCCCAGCGAAGCATGGCTCGCCAACCGGCAGGCACAACATCAAGCGCTTCCTTGGCACGAATCGGTCCTGCGTCCACTGCTCCAAGCAGCGGACGCTGCCTGGGTCTATGAGCTGAAAGGAGCATCGGAAATCTTCGCTGTCGCGGACGGCATCCTTCGGCCGGAACGTGGAAAGTACGCGATCGATCTGAATGCAGACCCAATTACCGGTCATGAACTCCTGTGGAATGCCTCCGGTGGGAAAAGGGGCTCGATCGTGATTAAGATCCCAGCCAGTAGGTTTCCCGGAGCGGTCGTCTTTCCAAACTGCGAGGAGGCGTTTGTCATAAGCAATTCCACAGTCGGGGAATCGCCGGCGGCCGTTCGATTCGCACGTGCCTGTGTGGCGGATGGGCAGAACCTCTGCTGCCTCCTGTCCCGGAGCAATGGCTTTGCGCGGTTTTCCATCTACACCGCCATGCCGAGACTAGAAGAACTATTTGTCATGGCGCGGTCGTTGGTGGTCAAGGCCGAATGGTATCGAAGTGCAACCTAACCAGCCGTTGGAGCGGACGCCTCCGCGCTGCGCCCTCCGGCGCCGCTCAACGGCGCGTTAGATGTCGCTCGCCTCTTTCGAGGAACATCAATGAAGCCGGGTCCTTGGCAGTGGTGGATGTCTTTGATCACGCCGATCGTGTTCGCGGGAGCACTCGGCTGCGGGCGGCCGTCGGCCCAAGCGCGAGCGGGGGCGATGCCTCCCGATTCCTTGATGCAGCCTGGCGCGTTGGCGACCCTCCCGAGTCAGTCGCCCGATGCACGCCTCGCGTATGGCAGTGACTCGAGCCAAGTCGGTGAGTTGCGCGTGCCGACCGGCGCCGGGCCGCATCCCGTGGCGGTGCTTGTGCACGGCGGCTGCTTCAAAGCGGC
Source organism: Gemmatimonadaceae bacterium (assembly GCA_046327745.1). Taxonomy (GTDB): domain Bacteria; phylum Gemmatimonadota; class Gemmatimonadetes; order Gemmatimonadales; family Gemmatimonadaceae; genus JABAQJ01. The sequence continues at coordinate 1,018 of JAXLXV010000020.1, forward strand.
GTATGCGACGCGTCGGGATCTGGCGGCCATGGGGGACGCACTCAAGGCGGTAGGGATCGCCACGTGGAATGTCGAGTACCGTCGCCTCGATCAACCCGGCGGCGGGTGGCCCGGGACTTACGTCGATGTCGCGACGGCGATCGACCATCTGCGCGTCCTCGCGCGTGAGTATCCGCTGGATCTCAGTCGGGTAGTGTTGGTGGGGCACTCCGCGGGCGGGCATCTCGCGCTCTGGGCCGCCGGTCGCGCACGGGTCCCGTTAGCCAGTGCCCTGCATACGCCGGAGCCACTCCCGGTGCGGGGCGTGCTCGATCTGGCGGGATCGGTCGACCTCACCGACAGCATCGCGCGGTATGAGCGCTTGTGTCAGGATGCCGTGATCACGCGCTTGATGGACGGCTCGCCGTCGACGGTGCCCGAGCACTACGCGAGTGCGTCGCCGCGCGCGCTGCTGCCGCTGGGCGTGCCGCAAGTGATCCTCATCGGCGAGTTCGAGGCGCATGTGCCGCGCCCCCTCGCGGAAGCGTATGTGCGCGCCGCCACCCAGGCGGGTGATTCCGCTCGCCTGCTCATCGTCCCGGGCGCTGGGCACTTCGAGATCGCCAGCCCACGCACGTCGGCGTGGCCGACGGTCCTGTCCGCGATCCAGACGCTGCTCGATGGACGGCCGCCGTCGCGCACGTCGGCGCCGTCGCCACCATAAGCACGTCGGTTACGGAAACACCGCGACATCTAACCTCGCGTTGGTGCACTACGGCCGCCTATCGGAGCGCCGTGTAACGCGTTCGCTGGCGCTCACTCGTTCACGGCGTCCTATTCGGGGCGGCCGCGGCACAACGCTGGCGTTAGGCGTCCACAAGCACGGATGCACACACCCTGGGAGCGATAAGCTGGAGCGCGTCAACCACTGGGGCCCGAATCGGAAAGCTCTTGACGCGCGGACCTGGTGCCAACACCGTATGACTTCGACCCTTGTCGCTCACCTTTTGATCGCGTCACGTATGCGCTATTCATGTGCCATCGCTGTCGTTGGGCTTCTCGCTGCCCTTGCGGAGCCGGCACCGGCGCAAAGGGCGGTGCGAGCCGCGGCGGCATCCGGACCCTATCCCACCGTGGTCCTCACGGTGCGGGAGGCGGGCTCGCAGCATCCGGTCCCACAACCCCTCGTCTGCGTTCGGGAAGCGCCCGGGACGTTTGGTGCGGTTGGCGATTCGTTGGGCGTCGTTCGAATCGGCGGGAACCTGCCGTCCGGAACGATTCATCTCCGCATTCTCGCGCCGCGGCATCTGCCGACCGAGGCGGCCACGCGTTGGCCGCCCTCGCCCGACGCCAAGCCCGTCGCGGTGCTCATGCGTCCACGGTCGGGACCGGACGTCGAGCCGTCGTGTTGATGGTTCGACGCCGGCCGGGACGGATGGACGCCGTCAGGGCGGTGGCGATGGACGGTAGGTTCTTGCCGACGTCCAGGTCTCGCGTTCATATGTCCGAGCGCAACGCCGGTACTCAACTTCCTCGCGCCGTCGGCGTCCGGGCGGAGGAATGATGAGATCGACGAACGGACGCCTAACAGGATGTGCAGCAGCCAGCGGGAGCTGCGCTCCCGCCGCACGATTCTCATGAGATCCCGCTGCAGCTGACATTGGGACGTTAGGTGGCCAAGTCTCTTACGTAACGCGAGACGTTCAATGCGTCGTTCCTTCCGCGCCCGTTGGCGCGCAGCGGTCCTCCCAGCGCTCCTGCTGGTCACTGCAGCGCCGAGCGCGCGTGGGCAGGGCGAGGCGTCGTGCACGTTCGGCCGCTGTGGTCTCCGCATGGAGGGCCGCTTTCTGTTGCGTGGCAGCGCCGGAGATACGATCGCGCGTCCACGCTGGTGGTATGATCCACAACTTCCGCGCAGCGCGCTGGTGTCGGATTCCAGTCGTCGCTTGGCCGCCCGCTTCAACCGCGACGGCCATCGCGCCAAGTCCCTAGCGGCCATTGGTGCGCTGTTGCTCCTGGGCGGCGTGACCGTTGCCTACGGACACGACGCCGATTGGGGCGATCTGAGCCTGGTGGATCGCGGGGATGCGGCCGGCCTGTGGGGTACTCGTGTGGCGGTCTCTGGGCTTGCCCTCACGCTCATCGCCGCCCAGCGGTGGTCGCGTGCCGTCGTCTGGCGCGACCGGGCCCTGTGGGTCCACAATCAAGGACTCGACCGCCCGTCACCGTGAGCCAGGCCACCGAACATGGTTTGCTGCCGACGCAGCGGTAAGCTATGGTAGGCTGCGCTGGGCTACGCCAGCGCAGCCGTTTGTTGGGATGCTGCGTGGCAGAAACTTGACGTTAGCTAGCCCCCCGACGATTGTCCAACACGCCGCTCAATGTCACTGCTCGCGTATCACTTCGACATAACGGTCGCGCTTCGTACGAGCGTTCAGCGCGACCTTCAGCGACGCTCGCGTTGGTATCGGCGCATGCAGTACGCATATGTGATACTGCCGTGCATCTTGATCGCAATCCCCCTGCTCGCCGGTCAAACTCTTGCCGACGCGCTCAGGCACAACCTCTTCGTGATCGTCGGGCTGCCGCTCGTCGGGTTCGTCGGGGTGCCCTGGATCAACCGATGGTCGCTCGCGCGGCAAGAGCGCAGCAATCCCGTGTTAGGCGGCCCTCAATCGTTCGCATTGGTGGAGGATGGGCTCAAGATGGAAAACCGCGCTGGACGCTCGCTGGTACGTTGGGCGACGGTGATGCGCGTGGTGGAAACACCCGACCATATACTCTTCTACTATTCGCCAGGGTGCGCCTACTTTCTTCCGCGCGCGGCAATTCCGCACGCTGAACTGGCGGCAGTGCGTGCGTTCATTACCGCGCACGTCACGGTCCCGACGGAATTCGCGGTCGGTTAGCGGCGCGCGGCTAGCTAACAACGCCTTGCACCAGACGGGCGATTCAGGGATTGCGCGCACAGGAGTGCGCGCATGTTATGATAACCCGCCGGCTGGCGTTAGGCGGCGTCCTTTCTAACGAGCCACCAATTGGACTGCGGATGAGACAGCGTCCCTTGCTAGTTAGCCTGCTTGCGCTCGCCAGTGTGAGCTGCAGCGGGGGTGGTGTGGACCCGCACGAGGTCCCCACCGCCACCCTGGCTGGTACATGGATCGCGCAGTCGTTTGCGTTTCTGGGCCTGACAGATTCCTTGCGCTTGACTCTCACCGTCACTGAGGCCGAGGTTACTGGCACTGGAGTGCGTTGGATCAACGATTTGGCGCCCGTTCCCTTCCAGTTTCACGGACGTATTTCGCCCGTTGAGGTCGCCGGGGAACGGTGGGTGCCAACGGAAGACTCCATCTACATTCGGCGCGACTCACTCTGGCTCGTCCCTTCCGGTGCTCGCCTGTATGGGCAAATTGCGCGTAGCAGTTCCGAGCGTATCCTCGCTTCCGTGTTTGAACTTGTCCGCATCCCACGGTAGTGCCTCGATGCCGTCAAGTTTCGCTACGCGAATGCTGAGAGCATTGCGCCCACCCGAGGGCGGATACGCGAACCGCCGCCTAACAGGCTTTGCTGCTGCTGAGGACGGCGGCCGCGCCGCCGCGTCTTAAGGAAGCGCTTGCAGGTTAAACCTCGACGCTAGGCAGCGACTGATGGTGCGCCTGTTCCCGAAGTGCCTCGGTGTTGGGACCGCCGTCGCGGTCTGCGCCTGCGCGAAACCGGCAGGTGTACCGTCCTCGGCGCCGGCACCGTCGTCGGCGGTCGTGTCGTTGCGAAGTGCGACCGGGGCGGCGGCGGTGAAGGTCGTACGCGCAACAAATGGGGCCGACTCCATACAGATCGTGCTGCAGGCCATGCTGCGAAACAACAGCCGCGATACGCTTGAGGTGGCAACCACGTGTGATGGTGGCCTCTTTTTGCAATACGCCGAGGGAGCGTCGTGGACGCCGGCCATCGTCTTCGTAGAACTGCCTTCCTGCCAAGCGATGTTTACATCGGTCCGCGTGGCTCCCGGCGATTCGACCGTACTCACGCGAGTGCTCGAGGCGATCCGCGCGCCGCGACTCAGCGGCGTTCGGTGGGTGGCACCTCTGCCAGGGCAATTTCGAGTCGTCACGCGCGCGAGCAGCTGTTCCCGGAACGGAAAGCGTGCATGTTACACGGACATCAGTTCACCGCCATTCCCGCTCCTCGGGCCCGGGAGTGGCTAGCGCGCGCGACGGCGAGCTGCCTAACAATATTTGGTGCAGACGCCGCAAACGGGTATGGTAGGCTGTGCTGTCTGCGTCAGCGCAGCCAGCTATGGATGCGGCGCAGCAGAAACTAGACGTTAGGCAGCACGGAGGTGAGGATGAGACGACGTCACGTGGTGGGGTTCCTGGCCGGCCTGGCGGCGTGCGCGACAAGCCGCAGTGCGGAGACATCGGCGTTCCGAGGGGACCTGCTGCCAGAGCGGGTCGCACTCGGCGTGCGTCCCGGTACCTTCCAACTCACGCTCTCGGCGCCGGCCTTCGTCTCGCTCTGGGCGGTCGATGGCGGCGATTCGCTCCGCCTGCTCTATCGGTCGGCGGACGCGCAGCCGACGCCACTGAGCGGCGAGGTGATGCTCGAGGCGCCCGGAAGCGCGGTGGTGGGACGGCCGGCGCCGTTCGCCGGCTGGGACGTACTACCGCCAGCGGTTGTCCGGCGGCCGCGCGTCGGACGGGGCCGGATGGATGTGGGGGCGCCGGCCGGAGTGTCGGTCGGGGGCGGCCCGCGGTCGTGCCGGCCGCGCCGACCGCGGGGGTGGCAGGTGGGCACCCCGGTGGTGCTGGCGTTCACGCGGACCCCGCTGCCGCCGACGCTGGACGCCGCGACGACGGCGTGGGTGCGAGTTGCCGGGGGACCCGAGCGGGCGTCGCGCGGGTTGGTGCGGCTGCCGGCCAGTTTCCAGCGCACTGGGCCCGGCCGTAGGCGCTACCTAACGTTTGCTGCCGACGCCGCAAACGCGTATGGTAGGCTGCGCTGCATCGGCCTGACCATTTACCAGATGCGGCGCAGCTGAGGTGGACGTTGGGCGTCTGCACACATCACGACGGTACATACAACCTGCCGCGTTCCATCGAGGCGGCCTCGCGTACCGCGACGACCCTGGCAAGGTGACGCTGGGCTCGGCCAGACACGCACGGTTGCTTGATGGTAGCGGAGAGCGATCTATGAGTTCAGCCAAGTAGAGCTCAATCTGGAGGGATGATGAGGCGTTGGATGTCGGTGACGATGCTGCTGTGCGCGACGATTGGATGCTCGGCAGGGCCATCGGAGACCCAGGCTTTGTTACTAGATGTGTTTGCTGGTGCGTGGCGCTCCGTGACGCCGTCGCTCGATTCATTGAGTTGTCTGTCAACTCGACGTCGAGTGAGTCGGGTGTGCTGCGAGCGCGGCTCACGTTCTCGGTGTCGGCGTCGGCCTGCTCGCGTTCGCGCTCCCGCCCTCCCACTATTCAACCTTCCTTGTGGGGCTGGTCGCCGTTTTCGCGGCGGTGTACGGGCTTCAGGCCCTAGGCCGGTCAAACCTGCGAACGCTCCAGGATAGAGATCCGCACACCCTCGAGCCCCATTTCGTGGAGATTGGGCCGCACGACGTTTTCACCGGCTGCTCCCATGTCAGCGCCCGGTATCCGTGGGACGAGTTTACCAAAGTCTCCGAGAACAACGAGTTCTATCTCTTCGTTCGCACAAACGGCGGCGGCGCTGCAGTCCCGAAACGCATCCTCAATGCGTCGACCGAACGCGAGCTACGCGCTCGCATCGCAGATTGGGCCCCTGACCGTGGCGCTGGACTCGCACGTGGCCGCGATGCTGGTGACGAAGCCATTTAACATGGCGGCAGGCATCATAGCGGAGGAGTGTTGACGGCATTGGGCGAGAGGCTTCGGAGATACCGCAGGCCGATTGTAGCTGGCGTGGGCGGCATCGCCTTGCTTGCGTTGGCCGGATCCTTTCTCGTGTCTCGCGGGATTGACGAGACGTATTCACGAGATTGGCGATCGTCGAGCTCCGAGGATGCTAGTCGGCGGGGCGTATTCGTGTCCTCGCCCGTTGTCACACCCGCGGTTGTGTCTGTGAGCCCCGCAGTCGATGTGCGTGTCACCGATGCGTGGGTTGAGCATCCCACTCACATCGAATACCACTGGGTGTTCGTTCGGCGAGAAGTGAAAGACTCGGCTTACCGGTTGATTGTCCTCCTGGCGAAGACGCCGCATTCCGACTCGGTGTGGACCGACCTAGGTCGGCGATGCTTCGCGTTCGTAGATTTCTACTTGAATGAACAGCGAGCGGGCGTATCGGGCGACTTCGCGCACGAAGAGTTGTTTGCCGAGTCAGTATTAGCGATCCGCGATACGGTGCGCCTCCGGGTCGTTCGTCACGATCATGTAGATCCGCCGCCAGGTGCACCGCGTTCCAAAACACCCGACTGTCCGTGAAGGGCCTTATCGCCCGCCATCTCACGGTCGTTGAGCCCGACGGACGACGTCAATGAGTGCGGCCACTCGCTTCGCTCGTGCCCGCATCTTAGCGTTACTCGCCCGCAGGCCAACTTGGACGTTGCAGCTCGGAGCTGCGTGTCTCCCGAGGAGTCAATCGGCACCGCGCGCGAGCGTCGACGGGCCCGGCGCCCGACGGACTTCGGGTCAGGAAATGGCGGACGTGCGTTCGGATCGTTTCCGCTAGCAGCGGCGAGATCCATCACGTACCAGTCAAGGAGACCTGAAGGAGGCGGACGTGCGAAATGGCGGGTGGCGTTGGGCCTTCTCGGCTGCACTGGTTACGGCAGTCACTGTCTGCCCGGCGTCACTGCGCGCTCAACGCCTCAGTGCGGGTGTTTCTTCTCTGCCTGCGCGCAATCCGGAGGCAAGCCACTCCTGGATGCGATCCGCGGGTTGGACTGGTGTCGCCGACGCGGAGCGCACGGCCGCGGGTCGCCGAGTGTCGTGGGACTGGCGGGAAGGGCGCCCGGCGGGACCGACGCGAGACGAAGGATCGCGTCGCAGGAAGCACGCCAAGATCGGGGCGTTGATCGGAGGTGGCTTTGGCGCTGCCGTCGGCGTGCTCGCGGTCGCGGCCGGCGAAGGCTTGAACGCGGAACAGGACCACAGTGCCGGACTCAAGATCGTTGGTGGGGGCTTGGCAGGCGCCTTGGTATTCGGTGCCCTCGGAGCCGGAATTGGCGCGTTGATTCCCTAGTCGTCCGCGCGTCTGCGCGCTGGTGAGGCTACTCGGGTGCCTGGCCGAGTCCTCGCGTCGTTGGCACCCGGCGCACCCGGTGGACATTCGCCTTTCCGTGTGCGGTCCGCAGGTCGTCTCGTGAGAGGGGGCCGACTCTTCGCTCGCCCGTCCGTCTCGAGCCAGGCCGCGAAGCACGCGTGACCGCCCAACTGGTGCTGGAGCTGACCGCCGCGCTATGGTTGGCGGCGGCTCCGCCGCACGAGTGCTTTCGGCGGCAGCTGAGTTCTGACGTTAGGTCGTGACGTGCAACGTTGCTAACGACACAAGGGGGCAAGCTGATCATGCGCATACTGATTATCTGGGCGGCGATGGTCATGGCGGCGCTTCACCTCGATGCGCAGACGCCGGCGGCAACGAATGGCGACCCATCATTGCGTGTCGAGATCGCCCGGATGGACAGTCTATTGTTTGCCGCGCTCAATGCCGGAGATCTCACGCGGCTCAAGACGTTCTTCGCTCCGGATCTGGAGTTCTACCAGGACAATGAAGGGCTCGAGAACTACGCCCAGACCATGAAGGACTTCCAGGCGATGCTTGGCCAGCCTTCACGGATCCGACGGGAACTGGTGCCGGGGAGTCTTGAGGTTTACCCGATCAAGAACTACGGAGCGATTGAGGTGGGGTCGCATCGGTTTTGCCATGAGGAAAATGGGCGAACCGAGTGCGGCACGTTCAAGTTCCTGCACGTGTGGCGGAAGACGGGTAAGACCTGGCGCCTCTCGCGGATCGTGAGTTACGCACACTAGGAGTAATTATCGAGTACCGCGCGTGCGCTGATGTCCTCGTGAGCGGAACGGGTCGGCGACGGCGTGGGCTCCACCTAACGAACGCTGACGCCGAAAGACAGTCTACTGATTTTGCTCACGTCGTTAGCACTTCTATGTAGTTCCTTTGTGGCTCAACTCGGGCGTTAGGCAACCAATATGCGGTATTGCGTGGCATTCGCAGTCAGCCTCCTGGGCGTCCTTTGGAGTAGCTCACTGCGAGCGCAGGACTCTGCCAACGTGCTGCGCGTCAGTGTGTGGTACGCCATGCACGTCGCCACGAACCAGCCTCGTTCAGCACCGGTCGTATTCCTTTTGCCCGCGGGCGCGGCCACCGAGGCGGCACCGGCAGACTGGGCGCCCGCCTTTCGGGCGACCGGACTCCGCGTGCTTGTCGAGTCCCGCTTACCGCAAGGCGACACCGTTCTCGTCACGTTGGCGCGCCCGGGCCGCGATAGTGTCACAACGACCGGGGCGTTTTACACGATGGGTGCGCAAGAGACGTCCTGCGAGCGAGACCGGAGTCGCTCAACCTTGCGGGTGGCACATGTGGCCTGCGATAGTGCTACGTGCCGACTCATTCACGAGTCGGTCACCGGCACTGGGCTGAAATGCCCAGCGGCACCTTAATGTCGGCGCGACGCGTCGCATAACACGAATTTGCAGCCGCTGAGGAAAGTGGCACGTTAGGCAGCGGACCACCATCGGCTCATGACAACTCCCACTAGATCTCTCATGACTCGTTTCCTTATTGCGGCACTCTCGCTCGTGTTCGCCGTCGTTACAGGAGTGCAATGGCTAGGCCAACCACTTCGCGTCGTGCAACTTGTAAAGATCATTGGGTTGAGTATGCTGACTGGCGTCCTATGGATGCAGGCCGTGGCGAGTGCGCAGGCAGCTGCCAAAGGAAAGAACAGTGAGTCAGCTGCCTAACCAGCGCACGAAGCGGTCGTGCCAGCAACGCCCGGACACCGAGTCATGAGCGGCGATCGGGTGGCCATCGTTCTCGGCGGAGCCGGGTCAGTCGGTGCCGCCTTGCTCACCGAGTTGTTGCGCGACGATGGCTTTGGCACTGTGGTCGCACTTGTTCGGCGACCGCTCCCCACGTCCATCCGCAACGCCGACAAGACGGGCGGCCGCCTGGTCGAGCATCTCGTACCCGATATGACTCCGGAGCATCTCGCCGCCGCCATCCCAGACGTCTTGCGCACGATCTCCGGAGAGGTGGAAGGCTTCAGTGCGCTCGGTGTTGGAGCCCGCACCGCGAGCCTAACGCTCGAGCAACATCGCGCCGTCGACGTCACGCTGAACGGAGCGTTCGCGCGTGCGTTGCGTGATTCCGGACGCGTCCGACATCTCTCGTTTCTCAGCGCCGTGGGCGCGGACGCGAGGGCGAGTACCGGCGGCAGCGGCGCGGCCGGGTCGGCGCGCTACCGACGCGTGAAGGGTGAGTCGGAGGCGACGGTGCAGGCGAACGGCCCGTCGGTCGTGAGCGTCTTCCGTCCGGCGATGATTATCGGCTCGCAGCACACGCCTTGGGTTCTCGAGAAGACGCTCCCGCTGTTTTCGTTCATCACGCCGGCAAAGTACCGGTCGATCCGGGTCGATCAGATTGCACGGGCGATGATCGCGGCAGCGAAGCAGCACCCCGCGACGAGCGCCGTGTACCATTATGCCGAGATGCTGGCGTTAGGCGAGAATGCTGGGGCCTCTCGCTAAGTTGGCTACATATGGTGACTCACCGTCAGGCTAACTTGGGCGTTAGGCAAACGTGCCACCGCTTTGCGGCGCGACACCAGTGGCTGCAACAGTCGCTGGCGTCAGCGCGTCTCATGATGTGATGTGAGCAGCAGATACTGGTCGTCAGGCGGCGCCCTGAACCCAGTCGCTCGTAACCCTTCGCTCCCGCCTCCCATGCCTGCACGCGCGTTTTGCCTCGCGGCCTTCTTGTTGCTCTGCCCGCATTCGCTTCGCAGCCAAGTGTGGCAAGTTGCCGATCTGACCACGCGTCAGATTCAGGCGCTCGACCGCGCCCGGACGGTCGCCATTCTGCAGGGCGGGATGCTTGAGGAACACGGCCCGTATCTCCCCGCCTTTACCGATGGCATCCTGAGCGCTCGACTCACCGCGACACTCGCCGATGGTCTGGCTGCTCAGATGCCCGGGTGGACCATTCTCGTCTTCCCTCCAATCTCCGTCGGTACCTCAGGGTCGAACGAAATCGGCGGTCAGTTCACCTTCGCTGGCACCTACGCGGTGCGCCCGTCCGTTCTTCGCGCCGCCTTTATGGACGTCGCCTCCGAGCTTGGGGACCAAGGCTTCCGGTGGGTCTTCGTCGTCCATGTCCATGGCTCGCCCCTGCACATCAACGCGCTGGATCAAGCTGGCGACTTCTTTCACGACACGTACGGCGGCACGATGGTGAATTTGTGGGGACTACTCCCGGTCCTCGCCGGTTGGGGCAGCGTGCTCGGCACGCTCCCAGATGCCACGAAGCGCGAGGACGGCACCTCGCTGCATGGTGGGCTCGACGAGCACAGTATGATCCTGCACTTGGCTCCCCAATTGGTCGCACCGGACTTCCGGGAGGCCCCCACGGTGAGTGGCGCCAACTATGACTCCGCCTTCGCAGTCGCTCGCCGTCCGGGATGGCCAGGCTATCTGGGAGCTCCACGCCTTGCGACCGCCGCGATTGGGCGGCAGATCTGGGACGGGTTTTCAGCTGCAACGGTGCGGACGGCGGTGGAGATCCTCAAGGGAAAGGACCCCAGTACCTATCCGCGCTATATGACCTTCCTGCGCAAGAACCCGCTCTACCAGAACTGGATCGCGGAGGCCGAACGGCGGGACTCCGTTCGGGGAAGTCTGCAGCAGGCTTGGATCCAGCAACACAAGGAGTGAGGGCGGGTCTGTCGTTGCGTCGTCTCACTACTGCATGAAGCGCTCGTCCTCGGCGATCGGTTGGCGGTTGGCAACGGGTGAGTGTACGTCGGCCGGTCGCCTTGCAGCGGCGATGTTCGATCCACAGTTTATGCTGATCGTTAGGCATCCGACAAACGCGCGGTGTTCTATCTGACGTCAAGCCGTATTCGGGAGATTTCCGGCAGCGGCTAGCCAAGGGCGCGATGGTGCATCGAGATGCACCGGTGACGCCGTGCGGCTAGATTTCTTTGCGTGTCGCCGAACGGAGTCCAGATGAAGCTGCAGCTCACTGCCGTCTCTCGTGAAAAGCCCGAAGGGTTTGTCGCGTTTGTGGAGGAACCGACCGGCGCGAATACACCGCGGGCCACGCTTGAGTAGGCGCGCGCCAACCGACACGTGGCTCGGCGCGCTTCAACGGTGCCGAGGCACTGGGAGGTCACGACGTTCTCGCGCGCAGGTTCTGTCGGGACCTGGAGATCAGCGCGCGGTAATACCTAACGACATGTACAACGGACAGCGGGAGGTATGGAGCGTGTGGCGGGGGCTGCGCTGCGTCTACGGGTTGTTGGTCGCGCTGTGCTTGGCAGCGCCTCGAATCGCGGCGGCGGCACCGATGGCGTGCCCCACAGCCGGCGCGTTTGACTTCTCGGCGATGGATCGGTTGTGGGCCATCGTGTCGGTGTTGGAGAGCGACCGCGAACCGGCATCCGGCGAGTGGGACCAGCTGGCGCGCACGCCGGGGTACACGGCGCTCATCGCTCACGAACCGAAGTACGGTGTCGACTACTTGCAGCGAAACCTGCGGCTCGTGTTCAAACCGTCGCTCGCGGGCGAACTTGCCAACGCCCAGCCATCGGAAGCGTTGCGGCACTTCCTTGATCTCAAGGCAAAGAAGGCTGACTTGCAGGCCTTTCAGACAAAGGTGCAGCAGCCCTCTGTCTGGAACGCAGCCGTCGATCTCGTACAGGCGTGGCTCCCTGCCGCCAGCACGGCCCGGTGTCCCGCTCCGGTGGTGGCCTTCGTGGTGTTCGCCAGCGACGCGCGTGGCGGCTACGGTCCGTTGATCTTCGACCTGCTCTACGCGTTCGATCGAGGCGAGTCGTTCACCGAGCTCGCCGCCCACGAGATGTTCCACTACTACACACGGGAGCTGTCGCCGTACGACCCAGGGAACGTCCCCGAAGCGTATCAGGACGTACTGGATGCGCTGGGTTGGCTTCAGGGCGAGGGAATGGCCGATCAGATTGACAAGGCCGCCGCTATCGAAACTGGCTCGCTGCCAGATACGGCCTACTATCGAGCCTACCAGAGCCAGTTGGCTGATAGCCCGCGCATCGTATTCGCGCTCGATGACCTGCTTTGCCAGCTCAGTGACGACCCGCGAGGCGCGAAACGGATTGGAGTCCAGATGCTCGACGGCATTCCGATGAGCGGACATCCGACGGGCCATTTCATGACACGGGCTATCCTCCAAAATGGAGGCAAGGCAGAACTCGTCCGCACGTTTAACAATCCGTTCGCTTTCGTGTACCTCTACAACGCCGCAGCGATTCGAAGTGCCACGCTGCCTCGCTTTAGCAATCAGGCGATTGGCGAACTGCGAAGACTCGAACACCAGGTCGGCCTCCGACCTGAGGATGCGCTGGCCAAAGCCGCTGTGGCAGGTGGCGTCGACTGGTCGTCCGTCATCGCATTTCGGGCCGTCACCACCGCCTTGTTGGCTGACCACGATCCAGATCCCTCGCTCTGGACCGCACTGTTCCGCACCTCTGGTTACCGCATCTTCTTCGCACACGAGGGCGACTCGCATGCCGCGATGCAGGACGCCATCTCGCTAGCGTTCAAACCGTCACGCAACCCCGAGTTAGAGCGCGTGCTCACCGGCGGAGGAACTGATCTTGTCCGCTACTTCCTGGAGCATAAGAAGTTCGATCAAGCGGTGACGCAGGCGTGGGAACAGTGGCAACAGAGCGGGGCGCTCGAACGCACGGTGCAGCAGCTGTCGACGTACCTTCCCGCCGGCGCGTCAGAGGTACTAGCTGGATCGACCGTCACGTTGTTGCACCTGGGCACCGTTGATCTACGCTACGGGTACGAGGCGCTGCTCGTCGATCCTCTCTGGATTCGAGGCGAGTCCTCCGACTCGTTCACGCCCTTCATTCGACTGAACCTGCTTTCCCGCTACGCCGCCGCCGTAACGCCGTACGACAACGCGATGCTCACCAGGCGGCAAGCGACATTCCTCCGTACATGGGAGGAGATCCAACTACGCGGACTCGCCGACCTCGCCAGCCGTGACGGGGGCGATCAGGAGAGATCGGAGGCCCAGAAGTCGTACGCTGCACGGCTGCAGGACGTCCCACAGCTGCTCGCTCGCACCGACGCGATTATGAAGCGGGCCGCAACCGACCCCGCAGCCTGGCGTGACTTCGAGAGTCTTCAGCGCGATTTCTTCCTCGCTCAGGGCAGCCCACTGGGCTACTTCATCGCGTCGGCGTGCAAGGACGTACTGGGCCGGCAAGCGCTGGCGACAACGACCGGCGATCCGGTCGCGTTCCTCCGGCTGTATCAGAGAGCCGCACGTAGGAAGAGCGGGCTGCCGCCCATCTCGTCGGAATCGACCGACTGGCTGGCCCGACTCGCCGCCGAGGCCAAAGCGGTGGCAAGAAATCGGTAGCGGCTCACCGAACACAAGATGAAAGGGAACCGTCGCGCGTCGCGCATCCCGGTCTTGCGGACACTCTGGCAATCGGTCGGTGCCCACGGGCTCTATACGTCGTCTTCGCCGTTAGGGTCGGTCCAGTCGAAGGTCCGTGTGGTCTGCATCATCCGCCATCGGGTGGGATAGATCGACCGTTCCCAGTCGAGCGGCTCGGCGACCGGTCGGGGCTCAGCTGCAACGGCCAGCGCCGACTTCAGGGCCCGTCGCTGCTCGGCACCGAGCGCGCCGGGCTCGATCGACGTCATGAGGACCGTGCCGCTTCTCGCCAGAAGTTCGAGCCACCGCTGCGTCAGCGGCCACGACTGCTTGCGGAGAACCGCTACGCAATCGGGGTCGGCCGCATAGAAGGCACCATGCTGCGGAGCCCGGAAGGCGAAGGAGTTGATCCCCATCTTCCGGGTCCGGCGCCAGTCGGATCCGCTGGAGTCGTCGCCGATGCGGTAGAGTTCGAAGCGCCCGGCCGAGAGATGGCTGACCGTGTTGCAGCCGATGACCAGCGCTGCGCCGGCCGCGGCGCGAATGGTGCCGTACAGCTCATCGATCACCTCTGCCGTGGTTCGCCGATTTCCCTCGGCGAAACGCCAGCCCGCGCGGGTCAGGGCTCCGCCCATTTGGAAGCCCCAGCGACCGAAGATGTCCCACGTGGAATAGTCGTGTTTGATCAGCTCGTAGCCCCAGCCGGCCATTCGCGCGATGTCGTCATGGACCTTCTGCTGAACGGCGGGCACCGTGGGATCGAGGACGCTCCGTTCCCGTGAGAGCCGGACGGCGTCTGGTGCGTCGGTGGGCGCGAGAAGGGGACGGCACCAGATGCCCGCGCGGGCACCAGCGGCGTGGATATCGCCGGTGAGTGCCGCCATGTCGGGAAACTTCTCGTTGCCGCGATCCCAGTATCCCGAGCCATCGTCGCTGGTGACCCGGCCCGGTTGCCAGCCATCGTCGATCACAACGAAGGGACGATTGCCACCCGTGGGCGAGAGTTCCACGATCCGGCCCGCATCGACACGCACCGATTCGGCGCTGTTCTTCCCGTAGGCCCAATACCAGTCGTTGTGTCCGTAGACCGGTGTCGAGGGCATTCTCGGATTGGGGCACAACATCCGGCAGAACGCCCGCAGGGCGACGAAGGCGGACTCGTTAGGTGCTCCAGCGCGGCTTATCACATCGCACACTTCGAGCTGGCGGGACCCGAGATTGAGTCCGACTCCGCCGCTTCGGAGGTCGGCCCACAGTGTGAGCCCGTACCGGTCAACCTGCCAGGCGCACATGGCACGGGCGCCGGTGCGGACACCATACGCGTGGGTCGTGCCGCCATCCGTCACCGCGCAGTACCAGGGAAGCAGCCGATCCGGCACCAGTCCTCGCCATTCGAGGTCGCCGTAGCCGCGTTCCCACGCGTCCCCGCACACCCGGACCGAATCGCTCAGCGCGGCGCGCCACCGAAGGCGAAGGCGGAGCACATCGGAGCGCGACGTGGTCAGCCGGACTGTTCTGGCACCGGCCGATTCCACGATCCGAACCTCGGAGCCTGCTTCTGTCCAGCGACTCACGCCTTGGAGCTGCAACGACTGGATTCCCGTGTCAGTCTGAATGCCCACGAAGTCGGGATCCCGGCGCAGGTCAATGAACGTGGGGGGCGCGAGCCGGGCGTCGGCAGAAGGGGCGGTGTCCCGCGGGAGCGATAGCGCGGCCGCGGTGACTGATGCGTGCTGGAGAAATTCCCGGCGCGTTGACATCGCGAGGCACTCTGTGGCGGCAGGGTCGCGAAACCTGTCGTCCTCGCATCGGTGCGGCAAGGGTCGTGGTTACTGTGGCGCCTTCTTCCGCGTTATGGTGAGGTCGCGGAAGCGGCCATTGAACGGATCCTCCCCGGAAACTATGGCGGCGCGTCCCGCTTATCGTCGCGGGTTTGCGAGATGTGGAGCCTGACCCCACCTTGTTTCACTCGAGACCAGATCAGCGCGCGCATTGTCTCGCGCGCGAGATGCTGGTGAACCTGACGACAATCTCCGGACTTGAAGGACATGGGGAAGACAACAGCCCTCATTCTCGTGTTGTTCCTCGCGGCAGAGATCCCAGCCGCGCCGCCAGCCGGCGCACAGACGCGCCGCGCAGCCGGCGTTAGGCGCCCGCCCCTGCACGAGATCAACCAACCGGACCCCTCCGACAGCGCTGGAATCATCGCCCTCGTGGGTCCCACCGTGATCGACGGGCGTGGCGGGGAGCCACTGCGCGATGCAGTGGTGCTCATTCGTGGGGATCGGATCGCAGCAGTGGGGCCGCGCGCGTCCACATCGCTCCCATCCCATGCGGTCACCGTGAACGCGCGTGGTCTCACGCTCCTCCCGGGACTGATCGACGCGCACTTTCACCTCGACGGGGATGACTCGTTGCCGGCGCGCTACCTCGAGCACGGTGTGACGTCACTGCGCGACCCTGGCGCATGGATTGAGGCGTACGACAACGCGCGACGCTCGCCGGCACCCTTGCCGCGTCTCTTCCTGGCTGGACCGCACTTGGACTATCCGCCGGTGGTGTTTCCTAACGACGCGATCTCGGTGCGCGACGCGGAGGAGGTGCGCATTGCGGTGAACCGTCAGGTCGACCAAGGGGCATCGTCCATAAAAGTATACTTCCGGCTGCCGCTCGCTCTCGTGCGCGAGGCCATCGTCACCGCCCACGCGCGAGGGGTGCCTGTCACCGCGCACCTTGAACCGCTCGACGCCAGCGACGTCATTCGAGCGGGGATCGACGGCATCGAGCACATCACCTCGTTCGGCAACGCGCTCCTGCCGGTGCGAGAGGCGGAGCAATACCGGCAGGCGGTGCTGGCAGACAAACACGTGCGCGAGGAAGGGCGCTATATCACGTGGAACGCGCTGGACTTGGGCAGCCCGCGCGCCAAGGCGCTGCTGGCACTCATCGCCAAGAGCGGCATTTTCGTGGATCCCACGCTCGCCGTGTTCGAACGGCAGGCGAGTGACTCAGGTGCAACGGCGGTGCACACGCACGCGTTTGCGCAAATGCTTCAATTCACCGGTATGGTGAAGCGCGCTGGCGGCCACGTGGTGGTGGGGTCGCACTCGTCCGTTCCGCACGCCGAGCGTGGCTGGGCCTACGCGCGAGAAATGGAACTGCTCGTGGCCGCTGGGCTCACCCCAATGGAGGCTATTGTCGCGGGAACGCGGGAGAACGCACGGTTCTTCGGCATCAGCGAACGGCTGGGCACGATCGAAGTGGGGAAGCTGGCGGACCTGGTGTTGGTGGAGGGAGACCCGCTCGCCGACATCTCGGCGCTTCGACAGGTGCAACGTGTGATGCTTGGCGGGCGATGGGTCGCGGGACGCCCCCTGCCGTAGCGCGCGTTGGACGCAAGAAAAAAGCGGGCGCCCCTCATCAGGGCGCCCGTTGTTGTTCGTGAATCGGTCGAGGACTTACTTCGACGCCGCCGCGAGACGCCGGATCTCGCCGGCCATGGTACGCACGCGAGCACCGTCTTTCGCTCCCGCCACATCGCGGTCCACCTGCTGCGCGAGTGCGTTCAGCGCCGAGGCGCGGGCAAGGCTTGACTTCATCTCCGCCATGTCGAGCGCGGAAGAGATGGCCGACGTTCGCTCCTCGGCGAGCCCGCTGTTCCGCACCAGTTGGTCGAGATACGACCTAACGACGACGAAGGCCGGCGGCCACGTCATCTTCGGCTGGCTCTGCGGGTTGTAGGCATCGAATCGCACCAGCTTCGCCGCCGCAATCTCGTTCGCTGACAGCTGCGCGCTCGGCGTCAGCTCCAAGATGTCCAGCCCGCGATCGAGCTCCGACGAGACGATCAGGCCGTTCCAGTAGTACGCCCCCCACGACCCACCAATCGTGTTCCCTCCGCCCCGCACCGACGGATCCACCGGCGGCTGCGGCACGTCGGCGCCACGCGGCGGATTGATCGAGCCGCGGTCGAAATAGGCGATCTCGGTGGCGCTGTCCGCATTCGTGAAGTCCATGATGTTCACGCCGCCCTGGTACCACCCCTGCACGTAGAGGTCGCGCCCGGGCACGGGGATGATGCCACCGTTGTGCGACACGCAATTCTCCTCGGCGGACTGCGCCGACGGAAGTTTGAAGTACGCATGTTGCGACTGCTTCTTCTTCGCATCGAGCGTGATCACCGTGTTGCCGCCGAGTTCGATCATGCTCGACGCTTGGCACATGGGGCTCGTGCCGCCGCCCCACTCGTCTGTCTGGATCAGCTTCTTGCCGTCGTTGCTGAAGGCCGCGGTGTGCCGGCCTTGGAAGTTGTTCGTGTCCGTGAGCGCGTCGATGCGGAAGGGCTTCTCGGGATTCGAGATGTCCACCACGATCGAATGCGTCGAGCACGACGCGGCGAGCAGGTTCATCGCGGGATACGCCGTCACGTCGTGACAATTGCGTGGGCCCGTCGGCATGTTGGGGTCCGTCGCGGGACGGTTGCGGCCGGCGGCAGCCATGGCGGCGGCACGACGCGGATCTTCCGGCTCACAGAAACGCTCGCACTTTCCGCGGCCATCCAGGCCGGTGAAGATGCGCGCCCCCGGGATCACCTCGGCCTGCTCTGGATGATCGAGCGGTACGCGGATGATGTCGAGCTGGAAGAGCGAGTTCGTCGGGTCGGCTGGGTCTGTGCCGTTCTTACATCCCGCCAACTCTGTTTCTGGTCGCGCGGCTTGCTGACCCGACACGTAGAGGTAGATGATCCGCGGATCCTTCGGGCTCGGAACGAGCGTGTGGGTGTGCGAGCCTTTGCAGGTCTGCACGTTCTTCACGAGCTTGGGCGCCTTCGGGTTGGACACGTCGAAGATGCGCACGCCGGCCATGTGGTCCTTCGGGTCCTTCACGCCCCCGTCGCCGCAGTCGTTGCGGTTGCCAGCGCCTTCGGCGGAGAGGAAGAGCAGGTTGCCGACGATGGTTGGGTCACCCTGCGACGTGATGCACTTTGTCGCCGACGCCAGCACCGGATTGGCGGGGTCGGTGATGTCCCAGATCATGAAGCCGGCGAAGTTCGCCTGGTAGATGTAGTGCGTGCCGAAGGCCAAGTCGGAGTTGATGAACTTGAGGCCCGCCGCCGTGTCGAACGCCGCTGGCTTCTTTGTGAACGACACCTGCTTCATGTTGCTGATCGCAATCCCGGCGTCGTACCGTCCGGGCTTGAGGGTGCTTCGAGGATCCTTGTTGGTCGGATACGTCTGTGCCGACGCCACGTTCGGCACGACGGCGACCGTCAGCAGCATGATGAAGCCACGCATTTTGTTCATCGAGGTTTGCTCCGGGGGCAGGGACGTGGGCGATTACGCTGGAGGGAGTTGCGACAGCAAGCGCCGCATGATGCCGATTTCGGCGGTCTGGGCGGTGACAACATCATTGGCGAAGACATTGGCATCAACCTCTTGGCCGGCGCCCGGCGACTTGAAGAGGTCTTCGACCATCTTGAGCGCGCCGGCGTGGTGCTTGATCATGCCGTTGAGGAAGAGCCGGTCAAAGGCAACGCCCTTCGCCTCGCTCAAGGATTTGAGCTCGTCGTCGCTGAGCATGCCATCCATCCGCATCTCGTGCCAAGACGAGGTGTCTGGTGCGAACTGATCGTGCCGGCGCAGCCACCCCTGCATGATGATGATTTCGGGCACCTGCGACTGGTCGATCTTGCGCGAGAGCTTGAGCACCTGCGCATTGGCGCCATTCGCCTCCGCCATGCGCGACATGACGATGGCTTGGGCGTGATGGGCGATCATTCCCTGCATGAACTCGACGTCCGCCTTCGTATAGATGGCACCCTTCGGGATGACGATTTCGGGGCCCATGTTGTGCTTGCTGTGATCCATCCCCGCCTGCGCGCCGGCTCGTGAAGAGGCGCTGGCGAGGGCGCAGAGCATGGTGAAGGCGACGAGGTGGCGAGAGGTGGTCATGGTGAATGTGCTCCGGAGGGGGCCGGGTATTTTGCGCACGCCGAGGGAGAGTGGCGCAGGGGGGAGGCGCGCGGATCCCAAACGAATACGTGACGAGCATACGGGTTGTTGATGCTCATCGGTAGGGGGGCGGTGTAACCTGGCGCCGGCCTACGCCGGAGGGCGGTGCGTTGAAGCCCTTGGCGTGCCCGATTTCCGCGGGTTTGGCTCGTGCACCATAGCCTGACCCAGCGTTGCAGCTGACGCCGAGCGTCGGTTGGCCGCTGCGCGCCGGGCGTTGCGGAACGGCGGCGCCGCCCAGCTCTCACGTTATGCCGCCAACCTGAGGGAGTGGTCACGCTGGACATGATCACCTCTGGCACTACTATTCCTCAGGATCGTCCCGTTTTCTCCATCGGGACACTCCCGTGCGTGCGCTCAAGCCTGTTAGCTCTGGCGAACTGCTGTTCGAAGAGTTCTGGCAACGTTAGGCATCCGTCGGGGAGGGCATATGGTCTGGCTAGATCCCGTTGTCCTGACCTCCATCATCGCGCTTCCGGTCAGCGCGACCGCGTTCGCGGTCGGCCACGCGATGCGGGCCGCTCGCCGAAATCGCCAGGAACGTTGTGGCAACTGCAACGGACCGCTGTATGCGTCGGGTGCCATGGCGGGTCCATCGCTGGTCCAAGGTCATCTAGTCTGCGAGCCGTGTGCCGCGAATGAGCGGCGCACTCTCAGCGGCAGCTTGGTTGCCGCCGGAGCCATCACCGGTGCAGCTGTACTGGGGCTCGCGGCCGTGGCCGTGTGGGCACCGGCCGAACTTGGTACCCACCCGTGGGTTCCGGTGGTGGCGACGGTGCTGACATACCCAGCGATCTTTGGGGGCGCCGTCGCTTGGATGAAACGACTCAATCGTCGCGCCGCGGAGCGACTTGGTCTGCAACCGGGCGCCTCAAACGCTGTGCTGCCGAGTTCACCGCCTGCGTTGCCGGCCGGGTCTTTGGCGCCAGGTTCGAGGGAAGGACCGGACGCCTAACGGATCATCGCTGCTGATCGCATCTTTGCTAGCGTTAGGTGGCACCACACTCCCTGAGCTACGCATGGAACCGCACCTCCCCCATGTATGATACCGCTGCTCGCCGCGATGCTCACGTGGTTGGGCGTCTGTGTTATTGCAGCCTCTATGACGACTGCTGGACGGTCTCAACTCAAGCGCCCGAGCCGGCGCCAATCGGTCAGTGTCCAACGAGCGATGCGGCCGGCATGCGATGAGTGTTGTCCTACCACTGTGAATGATGGGTACCTCTAGAATCCCACTACTCTGAATGTCCGCCGACTCCGCCCTCTCGATCCGACTCGCCTCAGACGCAGACTGGCCTGCAATTTGGCCACTCTTCCGTCAGGTCGTCTCCACAGGCGATACGTACACCATCGCGCCGGAAGTCAGCGAGGCGGACGCCAAAGCTTATTGGATGGGCAAGGGTCTGGCCGTTTACGTCGCCGAGCGTGAGGGTCACGTCGTCGGCACCTATGCGCTGCGCGCGAACCAGCCCGGACTCGGGAGCCACGTAGCCAATGCCGGCTACATGGTAGATCCCGCACACTCTGGGGAGGGCATTGGGACGCGGATGTGCGAGCATTCGCTGGTCGAGGCTCGCCAGCGTTGTTTTCAGGCCATGCAGTTCAATGCCGTGGTCAGTACCAATCGACGCGCCGTCGCGCTGTGGCAGCGACACGGGTTCGTCATCATCGGGACGGTGCCGAAGGGATACAACCACCGCCAGCTGGGCCTTGTGGACCTCTACATCATGCATCGCACCCTTTGATTCCGGATGTAGATCCCAGGGCCGAGGGCGAGGGTATGCCGTATGACCCACCACATGAGGCTCGCGTCCTCGGTCAACGGGCGCCCGACTGTCGGAGGGTCACCTGACGGCGGCCGCCCTCAAGCCGCCGTTTGCGAGGAATCGTTAGGTGCGTCGGCGACGTCTCTAGCGCTTGCCGCGAACACGAACGTTAGGCGGCCCCGTGATGTCCGTGATCGCCCCGACGACTATATTGCGTCGTCGCGCTACTTCCTTGGAGCTGTCGCTGCCATGTACACACCGTCGTCCTTCCTGGAGCGTGATCTCCCGACACTTCACGACTTCATAGAAGCCCACCCTCTGGCCACCTTGGTGACGAAGGACTCAGTCACCGGCTTTCAGGCCACTCCGTTACCACTCATTCTTGACCGCTCCGTCGCGCCACTTGGGGTTTTGCTCGGGCACGTCGCTCGCGCCAATCCGCACGCAAAGCTCGACACCGCCGTGCCGGTTGAAGCGTTGGTGATGTTTAACGGCCCAGACGCGTACATCACCCCTGCATGGTACGCTACCAAGCGAGAGACCGGTCGGGTGGTTCCCACCTGGAACTACGTGGCGGTGCATGCCCACTGCTCCATGCGCATACGAGACGATGCGGACTTTCTGAGGGCGCAGTTGGAGGCGCTGACCCGATTCCATGAGTCGCCGCGGCCCACGCCATGGCAGGTCACCGATGCACCTGCCGACTACGTCGCACAGCAGATGAAGGCGATCGTGGGGATAGAGCTACGCATCGACCGACTCGAGGGCAAATGGAAGATGAGTCAGAACCGACCAGGAGCGGATATCGATGGTGTCGTTCACGGTTTGGGCGCATCTCCAAATCCGCGCGATCGGGCCGTCGGCAACTTGGTCCAAGCTCGGCGCCCAGCAACCAGCTGACGCCTCGCGAGCAGAGAAAGCGATGCTCGTTATGGGCGGAGGGCGCGCTCATGCGTGCCCGTGGAGCGCGAGGCGCAAGCGTCGACCCACGACGGAATGTCGCGCGTATTCATCGGTAGCGAGGTCGTGGTGATGGCGCGGGTGGCCCCTTCAAGCGCCACGGTCCAGCGCCGAGTGATTGCGGTGCGGGGCCTGGCCCGCTGCGGCGCTGGCCGATACACGTTGCTCGTGTCTACAGTCGTGCGTGATGGCGCTGCCCCCGAGCGACGGTGACGGCCAAGGCCTCGCTCCTGGTCGCGCCGTAAGCGTTTGGCCCCAGCAGGGGCGCCGTTCGGGCGGCAGAGTGGGCACGTGCGATCTCCACGGCTCCCTTTGAGCGTCGACAGGTCAACTATGGACGTTAGGCAACAAGCGTGGGACCCAGCGGCAGGAAAGTGTGACCGCCTGAGGGGGACGTGGGGTCCCTAGAGATATCCCTGTAAGCCACGGTGCATTCGCTGCATCCGCCGTATCGCGGCCCGAGCTGGAGTGCACCGATGGATTCCGTGGCTTTGCGAGTCGTCTTGCCAGCGTGGCAGTAAGTGGATGCTGCACAGCAATTTGCTGCAGCCCCCACGGATAGTAGTAGCTTGACTGTCTCAGCTGTGCTGCGTTGAAACCCCGATTGCTGAATGGGGCGAGCCAGAGGAGGTTAATGTGGGACGTGGAGTGGTTCGCGGTGTCATGGCGATGTGTCTCCTGAGCACGGGGATGGCGCGGGCACAAGGTGCAACCTTGGGCATTCGCGTTGCCGCCGGGCCTCTGGCGCAGGGTTCTCCCATCACGACGGAAACGGGAGGCGCCACCGTGGTCGGGCTCGACGCGACACTCCGGCATCGCTTTGCGCTGTCGGTTGGCACCGAATTGTCGCAGGCCCGTGTGCGTTCAGATGTGACGGTGTGTTACTCGGTGAGCCCTGCAGGCGAGTGCTTCCACCGTCCACACGACGAGCGCGTGCGAGCGCTGTTTGTCGACCTACGTTGGCAGCGGGACGAGCGACGAACCGTGATTCCGTACGTCTCCGTTGGAGCAGCGTGGCAACGGAGCGCGGCCGAGTCCAATGCGGGCGAGCGTGGCAGCTGGATCTCGCCGCAGGCG
Source organism: Gemmatimonadaceae bacterium (assembly GCA_046327745.1). GTDB lineage: Bacteria > Gemmatimonadota > Gemmatimonadetes > Gemmatimonadales > Gemmatimonadaceae > JABAQJ01. The sequence goes on from JAXLXV010000020.1 coordinate 24,454, forward strand.
GACGTAGGCCTGGAAGTGGGCTCGCGAACTGTCGCCGTTGTCGTCGATGCGCGGCTTCGCGAGCTCCAACGGTGGCCGCGTCTTCAAACGGATGGACAGGGCGCCCTCTTGGTGGGGCTTCGGTGGCGTTTCAAGCGCGCCGCGGCTTGAATGCATTAGCGCAAGGTGTCAGGAATTGAAACCTTGCAGGTCAATGTGAGGCGTTAGGTAAGAGACGAGGAGCGTACATGGCGATCCACGGGCGCGTGCCGGAGTCTTTCCGACGGTGGCTGCTTTGGTTGCCACTGGCATTTCCCGCGTTGCTGAGTGCGCAGCAGGCAGACGCTCCTCGCGTGCGGTGTCGGCTGGTGCAACATTTTGCGTGTGGTCCGAACGGCTGCAACACGGTCGCGGCGGATTCGAGTCCGGTGGAGCTGGTCCTTCCTGCGTTGAGTTGGCTCCGTGAGACGGTCGCACGAGGCCCAACGAACGTGACAATCCAGCGCTGCGTGGCTGGGCGGTGCACCGAGCAAAGCGCCCAGGTGGACGCAACGCCGCACATGCTCGCGCTGGTGAGCGCGCCGGCCGCCTACCTGCTCAAGATCTACGACGGTCCCAGCACACCGTTGTTGACGTCCGGGACCGTGGTGGAGGTCGAGACGGTGGTCCTCGGGACGCATACGCGCTACGGTCAGTGTGGTGGAGGATGACGAAGCGCGACATTTACCCGCGTGCCTCAAGACTCGCTAACACGCTAGCTCACATGAAGGCGTGAACGATGCTCGGGCGACTATTCGCCACCTGCTGCTTGGCCATCGCATGTGGCGGCGCTTTGCATACGACCACCTCCGCAGATTCGCTCGCCAAGGAAGTTGAAGCTGCTCTCCCGTCTCTTCGTCGCGATACGGCCACCGTTTTCGGCCTCTCGACCGAGGGCGCATTCATTGAGGCTGACTACCAGGGGATGACGCTCCGTCGCCTGCACTCCGAGTTTTTCGGGGAGTCGGGGCGGGCAGTCGAGAACTACTACTTCGACTCTGGACTTCGACTCGTCCTCCGAACGGAGTTCAAATACGACCGCCCTTTCTCCGGGCGAGTGACCGATTCCGTCACGGTTCGTTTCGATCTCACGGTGCCGGCGGTGTCCAGGCGGCTCGTCGACAGCCTAACCACGAGCGCTCAAGAGTTGCTAACGTCCATGACGGCGACCGGTGAAGGCAACAGGAGATAGTCTGCGCGCCCATGCGGATCTTCGGCGCTCCACGAGCGCATCGCGCAGGCTTCGCTCTGGTGGCCGGCATTCATCCGGGGCTGGAGGAGTAGCGTCTGTTCGAATCACGGTCTGGTCAGGGACCACGTCACCTGAACCGTGCCGGTGACGCCGTTGACGGAATCGGTCTCGGGTGCCGGGTAGTTGGAGCTGCCGTTCACCACCTTCTGGGCCACGGCCGATGCCCGTTGGTGATACGTCTCGATGTCGTGGTGGCCCAGTTCGGCCGGCTGGACTGGTGAGCCCATGCCAGCGACTGACGGGCACGCGACGGTGATGCGATAGGCCATCTGGCCCGTGCTGTCGGGCTCGAACTCGACGGCCACGAGGGCTTGGCCACTCACCGTGCCGCTCTGCGTCTGCCCATTCTCGGTTTCGCGCACCGTGCCCAGGCAGTTGCCCGCGCCGTTGTTAATGGTGACGGTCACCTGCTCGTGGAATTGCGACTGGGAGCTGGAAATGGTGTTGGTCCACGAGAACTGGCCCGAATAGAGATAGGCGTAGTTGCACGACACCACCTTCATCTGGCACTGCGGCTGATTGTTCGCTCCGCCTTGAGCGCGAGTGGTGGCGGGCAGGAGGGTCACGGCCACGGCGAGCGCTAGGCGGAGGGGCAGGCGCATTCCGGCGTTCCTTGCAGGAGGGTCCCGACAAGACTGCGTCCACCGCGTGCACCGGTCAACCGGCGCGTCGAGGTTGCGATGGTGTGGACCCCCGGCCACGGCCTTGTGGCCAACACTCGTCGGCGTAGCTTGGTGCGTTGCAGCGCATCGACCGCTCGGTCGGCAGGCCGCGCACCATCCACCATGCCGCGGGCGAATCACCTGCTAGGGGAGGACGTGTCATGAAGGGTCACACGGCAGCACAGACGGCGATTCGCAAGCTCGAGGAATTCTACGTCGGACTCAAGCCGGACGAGCGAAAGGTCATCGGACTCATCGTCAGCTCTTCGCTGCAACGCGCCGCCCGCGCACAGGCGGAGCGCGAGTGGCTCAAGGAAGGAGAGTCGCTGCTGGAGCTGATCACACCGACGTTCGCGCCGAAACTCGTCGCCGAGTTAGGCACCTTCGTTGCCGGTCAGCTTGCGCCGCAAAAAGTGGGAACGGTGAAGACGAAGAAGCGATCAACCTAACGATTGCTGCGGTGGATGCGTGCGTGTGTCACGCCCGGGATCGCATCGATATTGACATCGTCCTCCCGTCCGGCGTGATCGTCGCCGACTACGCGTTCGATCGACCGGTGACGATGGAACGAGAGGTCGCGCCCGTGCCGGATGAGGAGTGGCTCCTCACACCGGGCGCGACGTCGCACGTGCACGGTGACCGACTGACCATCGGATTTGACGTGCTGCCCGACGATGTGGCGTTCGACAATGGACGCGTGTCGGTTGCGAGAACGCGCCGGGCGATCGAAGTCAGGTGGAGCGAGCGCCTCCTGTTGGAGCTGATCGCTGCACTCTCGGCCGGCATATGGATCGAGCGATTGCTCCAGAAGTTTCCGAAGAGTCGTCACCAACAGGCGCACGACATCGTCGCGGACCTCATCAATTGTGGGGCGGTGGTCAAGGCACCCGGGGCGCGAGCGCAGGTCGCGCATCAATGGTCGATGCGGGGAGCGAAGGCGCGTGGCCGGCTCACTCCGAGCGAGGTATCGGACTTCACGTTCGGTGATCGCGAAGACGTCGGTGCCAACACGATCTCGCTACCAACGCCGGGACCGCTCTCGATCGATTCGCTTTCGGCGGTGCTCAGACGCCGACGATCCGCAACGGGCTACGATTCCGCTCCCATCACACTGCACCAACTGGCCACGCTGCTCGGCCGAGCGTGTGGAGTGACGGGCGAGCTTGTCGGAGCGGGCCAACGGCTGCCTCTCCGCGCTTATCCGTCGCCGGGCGCCCTGTATGCCGTCGATGTCATGGTGATTCCCTCGCGCGTGGAGGGATTGTCTGACGGAGTGTTCCGCTACGACCCGGTGCAGCACGCACTCGTCGAGTTGCACGAGCGACGCGTTGATCCGGCGTCGTTCTGTCTTCCGGATGTGCGCGACGTGGTGCGTGGCATTGCCGCGTTTCTGGCGTTGTCGATCTCGTTGCCTCGCGCCGCGGGCAAATACGGCGATGAGTCGTATCGCATCCTGGTTGCTGAGGCGGGGTGTATTGCGCAGAACTTGGTGCTCGTCGCGCACGCGTTAGGGTTGCGCGCCGGGCCGTTCACCGGCGTATTCGACCGGCTGGTCGACGCAGCTGTTGGCCTGGAGCCCGCGGACGCGCAGTTCGTGGTTGGCGTACTCGTTGGCCACGCCGAGGCACAGGAGTAATGCCGCCGATCCGCGCGCTGCGCCGCGAAGAGGCAATGGTCATCGACTCGGCGACGACGACCTCGTCGGCACTCGCTGTTCCGCTCGACGACGCCAAGGTGCAGTGCGTTGCCTGCGCACACCGCTGCGTGATTGCGCCGCGCCGTCGCGGTGTGTGCAAGGTGCGCTACAACGAGAAGGGAAGGCTCCACGTGCCATGGAATTACGTGGGGAGCTTGCAGGTCAATCCCATCGAGCAGGCGCCCTTCATGCACGTGCACGCTGGTCAGGACGTGCTCACGATCGGAATGCTCGGCTGCAACCTTCGCTGCGGCTACTGCCAGAACTGGCACCTGTCGCAGGTGATTCGCGATGCCAATGCCCCCGAAGTGCCGACGGAGATGACGGCGGAGTCGATCGTGGAGGAAGCGCTGCGTCGTGGTGTTCAGGTGATCCTGAGTTCGCTCAACGAACCACTCATCACGGCGGAATGGGCCGCCGAGGTGTTTGCCTGCGCGAAGGAAGCGGGCCTAACGACCGGGATTGTGTCGAGCGGTCACGGTACGCCCGAAGTGCTGGATTTCCTGCGACCGCATGTCGACCTGATGAAGATCGACCTCAAGACGATGTCGCACGAGCACTATCGCACGTTAGGCGCGCACCGTGACGCCGTGCTCGAGACCATTCGAATGGCACACGAGCGGGGATTCTGGCTTGAGGTCGTGACCTTGGTGGTGCCGGGATGGAACGACGGCGACGACGAACTGCGGAGCGCGGCGCGCTACATCGCCTCGGTGTCACCCGACATCCCGTGGACCCTCTGGAACTTCCACCGCGACTATCGCATGCACGAGCCGAACGATGCGCAGCCGGAAGACGTAGTGCGTGCCGCGACGATCGGTCGCGAGGAAGGGCTGCGATTCACCTATGCCGGCGTACAGCCGGGGCGTGTCGGAGACTTCGAGAAGACTCGGTGTCCTGGCTGCCGTACGGTGGTCGTGGATCGAATCGGATACCAACTGACTGCTTACGCGATCGACGCCGAGGGGCGATGCGAGGCGTGCGAGACGGCCATTCCCGGGCGATGGGCATCAGGTGGTGCGGTCACGGGGCCGGCCGGGCTGTGGTTTGAGCGGCGTCCCGTTCGATTCGTATGATCTGGCAAGGTCGAGTGCCACGGTCGCGCAGGTGCGCGCGCGATCCACGTAAGGAGCAAACAGTACCATCAACCGGTTGCACGTGCGTCTCCAGATAAGCGCGCCAGAAATCGCTGCTGGAGCGCTGCGTGACGCTACCGTTGCGACCGCCGCCGACGCGCTTCGCGTGGACGGCTATGTGGTGCTCGGTGGTGTGGTCGACTTGGCCGCACTGGACGCGATGAAGGCAAAACTCGACGCGGATACCGCCGACCTGTTGTCGCGTACGAAGGAGCGGGGCGCTATTCCGGGTCACCTTTCGCAGTCTATGCCTCGCTCGCGCGCGCACATCCACCGCAGCATCGTCGCGAACGACTTCGTGATTCAGGTGACGGCGGCGGTCTTGGGTGAGGGTGTTCACAACCATTTCTACAACTGCAACACCAACCTTCCCAGAAGCAACACTCAGCCGCTCCACCGCGACGCTGCACACCTGTGGCCGGATCCCATACACCCGATCACGTCGATCATCGTCAACATCTCGCCGATCGATGTCGACGAGAAGAACGGGGCCACCGAGCTGTGGCCGGGCACGCAGCGATTGTTAGGCTCAACACGCATTGGTCGGAGCGAAGAGAAGGCGCGGCGTGCCAGCGAGCCTCCGGTACGTGTGGTCACGCGCAAGGGTGACGCGGTGCTCCGCGACCCCAGACAGTGGCACCGCGGGGTTCCCAACCGGGGTCGCGAGGCTCGGCACATGATCGCCATGGTGCATAGTAAGTGGTTCTACGAGTCGGAGACGTGCATTCCCGTGACGCGCGATGCACTGGACGCGTTCGATCACGAGGTGCTAACTACCCGGGTCGAGCTTGTGCCTGACGACTACGACTACTTGTCCGAGGTGGTCGAGACTCGACGTTTCTAGGAGGAGGCACGATGTCGGGAATCGATCACGCGCAGTGGCAGCAGCTCGAACCGCTGCTCGCCCACGGACTGGAGCTGACTCGCGACGAGCGCGCGCGCTGGCTCGACGACCTGCACACCACACAGCCAGATCTCGCCGAGCGCTTACGCGTACTCTTTGAAGGAGAGGAACGCGCGGACGCCTCGGGCTTTCTGGTTGCCCCTCGCGCTGAGCCTACGTTGATCGGCAGTGAGCTTGGGGCGTATACGATCGAGCGGCTGTTGGGCCATGGTGGCATGGGCTCCGTCTGGTTGGCGCGACGCACCGACGGCCGCTACCAGGGGATGGCCGCGGTCAAAATCCTCAACCTGTCGCTCATGAGCGCGCAGGGGCAGGAGCGTTTCCGGCGCGAAGGCACCGCGCTCGCACGGCTCACCCACCCAGGCATCGCGAGGCTTCTCGACGCGGGGGTGAGCCTGACGGGGCAGCCCTACCTGGTGCTCGAGCACGTCGATGGCCAGCCAATCGATCGTTATGCCGCTGGCCTTTCCGTGGAAGCGAAAGTTCGACTCATGCTTCAGGTGGTCGCTGCGGTGGCCCACGCCCACGCGAACTTGATCGTTCACCGTGACCTCAAACCGTCCAACATCCTCGTTACGAGCGATGGGGCGGTGAAGCTGCTCGACTTCGGCATTGCCAAGTTGCTGAATGAGCGCGAGGACAGCGAGCGAGCGCCCCTCACGGTTGATGGGGCGCGCGTCCTCACGCCGGAGTTCGCATCGCCGGAGCAGGTCAGGGGCGACCCCGTCACGACCGCCACCGATGTCTATGCGTTAGGCGTTCTGCTGTATGTCATGCTCTCTGGGCGGCATCCGACCGCCGAGGGGGCGAGCACGCCTGCCGATGCGCTGAGCGCCGTGCTCGAAGTCGTGCCCGCGCGACTGGGGCTGGGTGACCTCGACAGCGTGCTCACCAAGGCGCTCCGGACGTCGCCGAACGAACGCTATCAGGACGTCAACGCGTTCGGTGCGGATCTCGAGCGCTGGCGACGCGGCCACCCCGTGCTCGCTCGTCCCGACAGCCCGGGATATCGTGCTCGGAGGTTCGTCGCTCGTCATCGACTCGGCGTCACATTGAGTGCCGCCGCGGTCCTGGTCGTCGTCGCCGCTGGCATCCGCGAGGTATCTCTGCGTTCGCGTGCGGAGGCAGAGGCGAGCAAGGCAAAGGCGGTCGAGAATTACCTGATCTCGGTCTTCGACGTCGCCGATCCGTTTGCTCCCCCGAGCTTGCAATCCGGCAACGTGACGGCGCGAGCGCTGCTCGATCGCGGCGCGGCGCGTGTCGACTCGGCGTTGGCCGGACACGCCGAGAATCAGGCCGAGCTCCGCACGGTATTCGGCCGAGTGTACTCGAACCTCGGGCTGTTCGACGAGGCCGCGGCCCAGCAGCGGCGCTCGCTGGCTGGACGGAAGGCGCTGTACGGGCCGCGCCACCCGCTGGTTGCCGAGGCGATGGATGCGCTCGGGCAGACGCTGGTGCAACAAGACAAGCTGGACGAGGCCGAGCCGTTGCTTCGCGACGCGCTTGCCCAGCGCAGCGCCTTCTTCGGAACGCAGGACACCGTGACCGCGACGAGCATCGATCACTTGGCTCTGCTGCAACAATCACGGAACAACTTCGTTGCCTCCGACTCGCTGTTTCGCCAAGCGCTCGCGATCCGTCGAGCCGTTGTCGGGCCACGCACGCTGGCGGTTGCGAACAGTCTGAACAACCTGGGCCAATCGTTGTTCTGGAAAGGCGCCTACAAGGACGCCGAGCCGCTGTACCGCGAGGCGCTCTCGATCCAGGAGGAGATCCTCGGGCCGAACCACCCGTCCACGGCACAGACCGTTCAGAACCTCGCACAGGCGGAGCAGCTCCTACGCAAGATCGACGAGGCCGAGGCACTCTATCGGCGCGCGCTCGCCGCAAAACGAAAGTCGTTAGGTAACGCGCACCCGAGCGTGACGATCACCCTCAACAACCTGGGGATCATGCTCGTTCGCGAACGGGGTGACTGGCAGACGGCGGAGTCGCTCATTCGCGAGGCGCTGGCGCTTGACCGGCAGATGTTCGGCGAGAACCACGCGAACGTCGCCGCGAGCCTCGACAACCTTGGCACCGTCCTGCGGGAGAAGGGAGACTTCGCCGGAGCCGCGCAGGTGTACCGCGAGGCGTTGTCTGTGAACGAAGTCGTGCTGGGCGCGAAGACGACCGGTGTGGCACTTGGCATGAATAACGTTGCCAACGTTCTGCGGCTGGAGGGCAAGTCCGCGGAAGCCGTGCCGCTGCTGCGCGAGGCGCACGCCTTGTACACATCGCTCCTCGGCGAGAAGCATCTGTACACCCTCACCGTCCATCAGAATCTCGCCCAGGCGTTGCGCGAGAGCGGCAAGCTCCGCGAGGCCGAGCGGACGTTTCGCGACGTCGCCGCCAAGGTAGACCGCGACCAGCCTGCTCAACACCTCATCTTCATCAAGTCGCAGTTCGGGCTTGGCCAGGCGTTGACGGACGAGGGCCGCGCCACCGAGGCGCTGCCACTTCTCGAGAAGGGGGTCGAGATGGCGGCCGACAAGTTCGGTGCCGATCACGTCGCGACCGCGGATGCCCGCGTCGGGCTCGGAATGTGCCTTCTGTCGCTCCGGCAATACGACAAGGCCGAGCCAGTGCTGCGTGCTGCCTACGCGGTGCTCGAGAAGAAGAAGCGCACGCAGCGAGTCCTGCTGGCGCGGGCCGCTCGGGCGCTGGCGCAGGATTACTCGGCGTTAGGCAAGCCGGAAGAGGCGCGTCGCTACTCGACGTTGTCCGCCGAGTTGCGCTGACGATGGGATAGTTACGACTGCTGGTCCTCGAGATCCGATCCCATCGCCTGCTGCAGCCACATCCGTGCCATCCGCCAGTCGCGCTGGACCGTGCGCTCGGACACGTTGCGCATCTGGCCAATCTCGCTGAAGGTGTATCCGCAGAAGAAGCTCAGATCGACCAACTCCGCGAGCGCGGGCTTGACCGTGGCCAACTCATCGAGGGCATCGGATAGCCGCTCCAGCCGCGTGGCGTCCTGTCCGTCAGCCCCAACCGGCGTGACTTCTGGGGTGAGGGTGATGGCGAACGCGCCCCCTCCCCGCTTGGTCGCCCGCGCGTGACGCGCGTAGTCGATCATCAGTCCACGCATCGCCCGCGCCGCATAGCTTAGGAAGTGCGTTCGATCGACGAATGCCACGCCGTCGCGCTGCGAGATCTTCAAATAGGCCTCGTGCAGCAGCGTCGTCGCACCGAGCGAGAGTTCGGATCCGCCTCGCCGGAGTTGCCGCTCGGCCACTTGTCGAAGCTCACGATAGAGGGCAGCGAATAGCTGATCCGCCGCGCCAGTGGCGCCGGCGTCTGCCTGTTGGAACAGCGCGGCGATGCTTTCTTCCACCCGGCCTCATCGGTTCGAGGGCACACCAACGTAACCGGGAGAGCTAGCGCGGACCAGCGCCCGGCGAGGCGGCGGTGGACCGTCGTGGGGCGACGTGTCGTCTTTTGGCCGGGAAATCCGATCTCCTAAGTGCCCTGCATTTCCCACTTCTCAGGAGAGCATATGAAACGGATCATCGCGCTTCTAACGGCCACCGTGGCACTCGTCGCCTGCTCAAACCCGACGTCGCCCGACACGGGTGCGAAGCCGGACGCCGCCAAAGCCCATAGTTCGCTCGCCCATGGGGCGAAGACCACGACGGGTCGGCTTTCCGCCAACTGAGAGCAGCCGCAATGCCCAACCTTCAGCGACCGCTGTACCAAAATCGTCGACAGGCCGGGGAAGTGGTCGCTGCAAGGTTGGCCGAGTTTGCAAATCGGGACGATGTGCTGGTGTTGGGGCTGCCGCGCGGTGGGGTCGTCGTCGCGCGAGCCGTCGCGGACGCGCTGCGGGTTCCGTTGGACATTCTCGTTGCCAGAAAACTCGGTGTCCCCGGCATGCCCGAGGTGGCGTTAGGTGCCATCGTCGACGGACATATGGACGCGACGATGGATGCGGTCGCGTGGTACCTCGGCCTACCCGACGAGGTCGTACGTCGCATCGAGGCGAAGGAGCGTCAAGAGCTTGAGCGTCGTGTCGCGCGTTATCGTGGGCAGCGCCCACGTGCCGACGTTCGTGCACGCACGGTGCTGCTCGTCGACGACGGTCTGGCATCCGGCGTGACGATTCGCGCGGCGGCCAGGGCCGTCAAAATGGGGGGAGCGGCACAGGTAGTCGTCGTTTGCCCGGTCGGGTCCGTCGCCGGCTGCACCGAAGTCGCGCAAGTCGCCGATCGCGTGGTGGTGCCGGCAACTCCCGAGCCTCTTGGGATGGTGTCGGATTGGTACGAGGACTTCGCCCCGGTAAGTGATGACGCCGTGCTGCACGCCATCGAGCCAACGAGGCCAGCTGACAAGATTGCGCCAGCCGATCCGGACGCATCCGACGAACGCGAAGTGCGGATCGCGGCTGAACCCGATGGCGCTGCAACCCTCACGGCCGATCTGGGTGTGCCCGATGCGTGGACCGAGCGGGGCGCACGCCCACGGGGACTCGTGATCTTCGCACACGGTGGAGGGAGTAGCCGACAGAGTTATCGGAATCGCGTCCTCGCCGGCTGGCTGCGGATGATGGGCTGGGCGACACTGCGACTGGACCTGCTTCTTCCGGACGAGCAGGAGCGCGACGTGACCGATGGCGTGCATCGCTTCGATATCGCGCTGATCGGGCGACGGCTGACCAGTGCCGTCGACTGGGCGACGCGTGAGAATGCGCCGGGCAGCTCCAACATCGTCCTGTTCGGTGCAAGCACTGGGGCAGCGGCGGCGGTCATCGCAGCGGCCGCGCGGCCTCAGGCCGTCGCCGGCGTAATGTCGCGTGGCGGACGTGTGGATTTGGCCGGCGACGCCCTCAGCGACGTGCGCGCACCCGTCCTGATGATCGTTGGCGGATCGGACGCTGACACGCTGCGTTGGAATCGCTCGGCCATTCGGCGGTTACGTGGTGACGTAACACTTAGAATCGTCCGTCGCGCCGGGCACACGTTCGAAGAGCCGAGGGCGATCGGTGCGGTCGGCGCGCATGCCATGACGTGGCTCGATCGAATCAGCCCTGCGCCGACGCCGAGTGCGTCCAAGATTGGCCGTTGGCAGCGAGTGATCGCGGGTCGATTGTCGGCGTTGAGCGGTATAGCCCGAATCTCATGGCGCCCCCGCTTCAGGGGCCGTCGGGCGGTGACTCTGGCCGTCACTAACGGCGAGACGTACCGTACTATTTGGGCAGCGAAGACCGCCAACTGCTGCGGTTGTCCAAAGCGCGGGTGCCGGCCCAAACCATCCTCGTACTCGATCCATGACGTCTGTAATCGCAGGAAAGGTCGTCGCCATCACCGGCGCGAGCCGTGGTATCTGACCCAGCAAGAGAGTCTCCGCATTCTGATGCGCCCGGATCTCCTGAGGGCGTCGACCTGAACCTCACACCGTCGGTGGCACAAGAAGGCGATGGACGACGGCGCATGCGCGTCGCCGGCGCGGCGTTGGGTTCGTTGCTGCTGGGTGGATTGGCGACCGCGGGATCGGTGCTGGCCTTTCGTAAGGGACTGCTGCCACTGATTGAGCTGGGATTTCAGCCCGGTGCGGAATGGCTGGTGGCGTTCAGGCGCGCCGGCATCCTGCTGTCGGCTTTGGCCGGTTACTGGGCCTACGTTCACTGGCACGAAAAGCGGAAGGCGACCGAGCTTCGGCTGCAACCGGTTCAATTGATGCTGGCTGGCGTAGGCGGTGCTGGCCTGTTGGCACTGCCGATCGCCGTGTTATTCGCCTTCGGTGCGTACCAAGTCGTGCTATTCCGCGGGGCCTCTCCCTCGTTGTTGGGGGTGGCGGCGGTCATTGGGATCGCCGCTACCTTGGAAGAACTGATGTACCGGTGCCTGTTGTTTCAGGTGTTGGAGCGAGCCTTGGGAACGAGGGTGGCACTGGCGGCCCAAGCAGGATTGTTCGCCTTGCAGCACCTGGAGAACGTCAAGCAAGGTGGAGCCTCCGACGTGGTGGCCATGCTGGTGTCTGTGGTGTTACTGGGCCTGCTCTGGGGCGCGGTGTTCATCCTGACGCGCAACCTGTGGGTAGCGGCCGTCAACCATGCAGCATGGAACTTCACCATCGTCCTTAGTGGCTTGCCACTTTCCGGCATTGAGGATTGGCGCAAGGTTGCGCCGCTCGAGAGTCGGTACGCTGGCCCGGACTGGGTCACCGGCGGATTGTTCGGACCGGAGAGTTCAGTGCTGGTGATTGTGTCGGCCACCGTTGCAGTGGTGCTGCTGCTCCGCACCGCACGGCGGCGCGGCGTCTTTCGCGCACCAGCAGGCTCCGTTCGCCTAACGCTTACGGAGTCGCGTGAGAGACGGTCCACTACTATCGCACTTGAACCATGACGTCAGGAATTGAAGGAAAGGTCGTCGCCATCACGGGCGCGAGCAGTGGGATCGGCAAGGCAACCGCTATTCTTCTCGCCGAGCGTGGGGCGAGTGTGGTGCTTGCCGCGCGCAGGTTGATTGAGCTGAACGCCGTCGCGGAACAGATCACCGCGCTTGGCGGGGTCTCGTTATGTGTTGCCACGGACGTCAGCCGACGTGCGGACGTGGTGGCGCTGGTGGACGCGACGATCGCCCGGTTCGGCAGACTCGATGTCTTGGTGAGCAACGCTGGTGTGAGCCGGATCGGTCCGTTCGACGACGTGAACGTGGACGACTGGGAGGCGATGATCGACATCAACCTCAAGGGGTTCCTCTACGGGATTGCCGCGGCGTTGCCTGTCTTCCGCCGTCAGGGCACGGGCCACTTCGTCACGGTGATCTCGACCGCGGGGCTCAGGATCGTGCCTAACCAGGGGGTTTACGCGGCGACCAAGAACGCGGTCCGCACGATCTGTGAAGGGCTGCGGCAGGAGGCGGGGGCGACGCTTCGGGTGACGGGCATCTCGCCCGGCTTCGTCAAAACCAACCTCGCGGACTCGATCACGAACCCGGCGCTCAAGTCTCAGATTATGGAGCGCATGGAGGAGATGGCGATTCCGCCGGAAGCGATCGCGCGGGCCATCGCCTTCGCCATCGAACAGCCTAACGATGTGGACGTAGGCGACATCGTGGTGCGCCCGACGGCACAGTCGTAAGGGCGGTGCTTCGCGTCGCTTCCGGCTTTCTTCGCCGGCCTACGTGACCAGGTGAGTACGCCATGCGGTTCGGAACAGGCCGTCGTTGTTCATTGAGGAGCACCACGTGAGCGCAGGCACTTACGTTACCGAGACGTTCCCATATGACGGCGGGCGGCAAGTCACCGTGTATGTGCCACCGAGCGCTCCGGAGGCGGTCGTATTCGCCGGCGACGGTCAGTTGATCTCGACGTGGGGGGCGACGCTGGAAGCGGCCGATGCGCCGCACACATTGATCGTCGGCGTCCACCGACACGCTGACGAGACGCTTCGGCTTCATGAGTACTCACCTGCATTCGATCCCCAGCGGTTTGCTGCGCACGAGCGGTTCTTCGTGGAGGATGTCGGCGCGTGGGCACGATCCCGTTTCGGGATCAACTTGCCCGTCGGCCGCACCGCCGTCTGCGGTGTTTCAGCGAGCGCGGAGCTTGCGCTTGCCTTGGGTCTGCGGCATCCCGACGTCTACGGAGCGATCTTCGCCGCGTCGCCGGGCGGGGGATATCGGCCACCGGACGTGATGCCGCCCTCAATACCGCGCACATATCTGGTCGCTGGTACGATGGAGCCGTTCTTTCTCGCGAATGCGGCGCGCTGGGCGACGGAGCTGCAGGCCGCAGGAGCGGATGTGGTCATGCGCGAGCGGAACGCCGGCCATGACGACGCCATGTGGCGAGACGAATTCCCATTGATGATTGCGCGCGCGTTTGGCGGTGAGCGCGAGTGAATTCCCCGCCGCCCCAATTCCACATCACGATAGCATTCGCTTGGCGCGCTGCTCGCGTGAGGCGGTTGCAGGGGAACACGAAGATCTGCGAGTCCACTGCCTCAAACGACTCAGGGCGTGGTTGGCGGGGACTTGATTCTGTCCCCTCCAACCACGCCCTGCCTTCGGGTGAAATGAACTAGAAGCGCTTGCCGATGCCGAAGGAGATGAGCCAAGGATCGACCTTCACGGCCGACACCTTGGAGCCGCCGACGAGCACGTCGGAGCCGATCATGACCTTCTTGACGTCCGCGTTGAGGAACAGACCCGGGGCGACCTTCAGGTCAAACCCGGCCTGGCCCGCGCCGCCGACACTGCTCTTGTCGAGATCCAGATCACCCACGCCGGTCACGTGCAGCGCCACGGAGGAGATCAGGGTGAGGTTCACGCCAGCACCAACATATGGGCGGAACACCCCTTCCGGGATGAAGTGATACTGCAACAGCAGGGTGGGTGGCAGGTGCTTGAACGTCCCGATCTTTGTTCCCGACAGCTTCACGTCGTGCTGTTGCGGATACGTCAGCACCAACTCCGCGGCCAGGTTCTTCGCGAAGAAGTACGAGATGTCGATATCGGGGAAGATCTTCTTGGAGACGGTGATCGCGTCGGATGGCACGCTCAACGACGGGATGGCGTCGGACTTGTCGGCGGGCGTCAGTGACAATGCGCGCACGCGGACCATCCATTTGCCTTCAGCCTTTTCCTGTGCCGCGAGTGGCACACTGAGGAATGCGAGGGCGCCAACTGCCATCAAGAGACGAGTACGTGACATGGGGTCAACTCCGTAGGGTGGAACTGTGGTGACGCCCCAAATCTGCGCCCGTTGGCGCGCGACGTAGTTAGGCATTCCTGCCAACTTCCGTCGGGGGAACCCTGCTCGGCAGCCGCAATCCTGTAGAGCCTAACGCCTGATAGGTTTTCCGGGCATTGTCCAATGTGCGGCGCCACGTAGCGCAGCTCGTCGACCGCAAAGGTCAACCGTGCGGGTTGCCCTTCATATGAAGTGAGCTGAGTGCGAATGGCGACTAGTCCAGCGAGACGGGCGGCCAGTACTCCGACGCCGGGGAACTCAGAGCCTCCAGCGATCGCGACCGACGCTTTCAATGTGCTGCCGGCCTCCATACCGCCGCCGAGCGACCCGCCACAAGGAGAACCGAGCGGACAACGAGTGAACGGGATAATGCCGCATCTGAAAGACGGCGTTTCCGCAAACGAATGCGCTCGGTTAGACGGCCCTAAGATGGGCGCCATTAAGGACTTGGCGGTTCGTGTCGAGAATTCCTTACACAGCGACTCGTCTCAAAGCGCTCGTTAGGCTGAGGCGGGTCACCACGTTGTCGTACGCCCGACACGGTCCGAACCTCATGGATGACCTGCTGCGCGACTTTCTTACCGAAAGCGCCGAAAACCTCACCAAGCTCGACTCCGACATCGTCGAACTCGAGCGACGCCCAGGTGAGCTGTCACTACTGAATTCGATCTTCCGCACTGTCCACACTATCAAGGGCACGTGTGGCTTTCTCGGACTCGCCCGCCTGGAAACGGTGGCGCACGCCGCCGAGAGCGTGCTGGTGCTGATGCGAGACGGCAAGCTCGCCGCCACGGAGGAGGTCATCAGCGCGGTCCTGGGGGCGGTCGACGTGATCAAGATGATCCTCGACACCCTGGAGCGCACCGAGCAGGAGCCCGAGGGCGACGACCTGCACGTGATTGCGCGCCTGGACGCCTGCCTAGACGCGAACATCAAGCCGCCCGAAGATCGTCCCGCGCCTCCCGTGCGCGCGGGCACGCCGTTGGCCAATCGCCCGATCGAAGAGATCTTCGAGGTGCTGACACCGACGCCGGCGATGGTCGATGCGGGACTCTCGGCGGCGCCTCAAGCGCCTGCCTTGGAAGCCGCCGCACCTGCCCCCGCTCCCGTAGCAACTCCGGCGCCGAATGCCCAACCGGCAGCTGCTGCACCGGCTCCGGCAGCCCCAACCGCTCCGGCAGCTCCATCAGCTCCAGCGGGCAAGGGGCCAGAAGGTGAGGGCGCCGCCGAGGTGAAGGGCGGACTGGCGGACAGTACCCTGCGGGTGAACGTGATGTTGCTGGACAACCTCATGAACCTGGTCGGTGAGCTGGTCCTGGCACGCAACCAACTGGTGCAGATCTCGTCGGGGCGTGAGGACTCTGCGTACGCCACGCCGGTACAGCACCTGAACCGCGTAGCGACCGATCTGCAGGAGGCGGTGATGAAGACCCGCATGCAGCCGATCGGTTCGGCGTGGACCAAGTTGCCGCGACTCGTTCGCGACCTGTCCACGGCCAACGGCAAGAAGATCGAGTTGGAGCTGCACGGTGCGGAGACGGAACTCGATCGCCAGATCTTGCAGGCGATCCAGGATCCCCTCACGCACATGATCCGGAACTCGGCGGACCACGGGATCGAAAGCCCGGATGTGCGCCGAGCCAATGGGAAGTCGGAGAAGGGCACGCTGCGCCTGAATGCCTTCCATGAAGGGGGCCACGTGATCCTGGAAGTTGCCGACGATGGCGCGGGGATCAACGTGGATCGCGTGCGTCGCAAGGCGGTCGAACGCGGGCTGCTCAAGTCCGAGGCCGCGGCCGCGCTGCCCGACGCGCAGGTGCTGCGGCTCATCTTCGAGCCTGGGTTTTCGACCGCTGAAAAGATCACGAACGTGTCAGGGCGCGGGGTCGGGATGGACGTCGTCAGGAGCAACATCGAGAAGATCGGTGGTACGGTGGACCTGACGTCGCGTGAGGGGCAGGGGACGACGGTGCGCATCAAGATCCCGCTCACCCTGGCCATCATCAACGCGCTGTTGGTGGAGGCGGCCGGTGAGCTGTTCGCCATTCCGCAGATCGGTGTGGTGGAATTGGTGCGCGTCACGGAAGAACAGCGGCACCTGCTGGAGGACGTGAACGGGGCGCGCTTCTTCCGGTTGCGCGACATCCTGTTGCCGATCGTGCACCTGGCCAGCGTGTTGCAGCTGGGTGAGCCAAAGGCCACCACCGAATACAACCTGGTGGTCTGTCAGGTTGGCGAAACGCGCTTTGGTCTGGTGGTCGACGAGGTCTTTGACACGCAGGAAATCGTCGTGAAGCCGGTCGGACGCCTGGTCAAGAACATCGGTGTCTACGCCGGCTGCACCATCCTGGGCGACGGACGGGTGATCATGATCCTGGATACCACGGGCATCGCCACGACGGCGCGCATGACGTCGGCGCAAGAGACGGCGAGTGCGGCGCAGAGCGTGGTCGATGCCGACGTGAAGGCCGATGATCGCACGACGCTGCTGCTGTTCGACGCTGCGTACCCGGCGCTGCAGGCCGTTCCCTTGGCCTTGGTGGCTCGGCTGGAGGAGATCCCGCAGTCCCAAATCGAGGAGGCGGATGGTCGCTTCCTGGTGCAGTATCGCGATGCCTTGCTCCCGATTGTCCCGGCGAACCCGTCGCTCGACGTCCGGGCCCGCGATCCGCGGCCCGTGGTGGTCTTCCGCGACGGCGAGCGCACGGTGGGGCTGGCGGTCGACGAGATCCGGGACATCGTGGACGCCGCGGTGCGGTTGCACCCGACGGCGAATCGTCCGGGAGTACAAGGTGTCGCCGTGATTGGCGGGCGGGCCACGGAAGTGGTCGACACGCGGCACTTCCTTGCCAACGCGCTCGACGCCGGAGAGAGCGCCCTTGTGCTGGTTGGAGGGACCCTCTGATGTCGCAATTTCATGACGCCAGCGCCGCGGGCGTACCGAACCATGGCACCTGGGAGTGCGTCACCTTCCGGCTCGCCGACCAGTGGTTAGGCGTACCCGTGCTCATGGTGCAGGAAGTGTTGTTGTCACAGCGCATCGCGCGTGTGCCCATGGCGCCCGCGGAAGTCGCCGGTTTCCTGAATCTCCGCGGCCAGATCGTGACGGCGGTGGATCTTCGCGCCCGTCTTGGCCTGCCGAGTGCACCGTCGGACTTGGAACCGCTGAACATCGTGGTGCGGCACGAAGGCGAATTGTTCTCGTTCCTGGTCGATGAAGTCGGCGACGTCCTGAACGTTGCGGCTGAAGCGGTCGAACGGACCCCTGCCACCCTGGACGCTCGTTGGCGTCAGGCGTGCAGCGGCATTATCCGGCGAGAACGCGGCCTGTTAGTGGTAGTGAACGTCACTGAGCTCTTGCGCCTCGAAGGCGCTTCCGTCTGATCCCGACACCCTTATCACACCCATGTCGTCCACCAAAAAGGCCAGCCGGCCGCGCCTGAACGTCCGCCTCCTTCGTACGTCATTCGACGCCGTGAAGCCGCGCGCCGAACAGCTCGCTCAGACGTTCTATCGAACCCTGTTCGAACGCTATCCGTCGGTGAAGCCGCTCTTTGCCGACGTCGACATGAAGACGCAACAGCGCAAGCTCATTCAGTCGTTGGCGCTGGTCGTTGCCAATCTCGACAAACCAAAGGTGCTGACCAAGGCACTGCATGACCTCGGGGCGCGACACATCGACTATGGCGCGCAACCGGCACACTACGATGCGGTGGGAGAATGCCTCCTGGCCGCGCTGAGCTCCGTGGCAGGCGCACTCTGGAGCCCGAAGCTCGAACAAGCGTGGAGCGACGCATATGGCGTTGTCGCTGCGCTGGCCATTGAAGGCGCCGAACTCGCCAACCCCTCGCCCTCTCCCTCGCAACAGGAACGTTCTCCCATGACTGCTCCGCGCGTTTCGAACGGCAACCGCCGACCCGTGGTCGATGCACCGACCGCGGAACTGATGTCCGATGCCAGTGCCCTGTACACGGCCTTGAACGGCGTAGGAACCAACATCTTCGTCGCCAACGCCGAGTTGGAGCTGATTTGGATGAACGAGAAGGCCCGGCATACCTTGCTCGGCATGGAAGAAGCCATCGTTGGCGCGTTTGGCTTGCGCGTGGACCAGCTGACGGGCGGCTCGATCGATCGCTTTCACCCGGGCGACTCCAAGCAGCGCATTCGTCAGATCCTGTCCAACCCGCGCAACCTGCCGCACCGCCGGGTGATCACGCTCTCCAACCGGAAGCTGGACCTTTGCGCCAGCGCGATCATGCAGGGCAACGACCTGGCCGGCTACATCGTGAACTGGGAAGACGTCACGGATCGTGAAGCCTTCGCGGTGGAAGCGCAGCGCCTGCAGAACATGATGGACAACATCAACGTCAACGTGATGCTTGCCGATCGCGACCTGGTCATCCGGTATGTCAATCCGGCCTCGCTCCGCACGCTCAAGGCCATTGAACACCTGCTTCCCGTAAAGGCGGATCAGGTGATCGGCAACAAGATCGACATCTTCCACAAGAAGCCGGAGCATCAGCGGCAGATGCTGGCGACGGACAAGTATCTCCCGCACCGCGCGAAGATTCAGCTTGGCCCCGAGACGTTGGACCTGAACGTCGTCGCCATCTATGACAAGGACAAGACGTACCTTGGTCCCATGGTCTCGTGGTCCGTGGTCACCGACCGTGTGCAGCTGGCGGACGACTTCGAGCGGAATGTCGCGACGGTCGTAAGCGTGGTGAGTGCCTCATCCACCGAACTCGAGGCGAGCGCCACGGGCATGGCGGCGTCGTCCGAAGAGACCACGCGTCAGGCGCAGGCGGTTGCTGCGGCCTCGGAACAAGCGACCCGCAACGTGCAGACGGTCGCGTCCTCGGCCGAAGAACTCACCGCCAGCATTCGTGAGATTGCGGCCCGCGTGCAGGAAGCCTCGCAGATTTCGCAGGTTGCCGTGCGGCAGGCGGCGACCACCTCCGAGACCATGTCCAAGCTCGGTCAGTCGAGCCAGGAAATCGGTCAGGTGGTCAAGGTCATCACCTCCATTGCGCAGCAGACCAACCTGCTGGCCTTGAACGCCACGATCGAAGCCGCGCGGGCTGGTGAGGCTGGGAAGGGTTTCGCGGTCGTCGCCAACGAAGTGAAGGAGTTGGCCCGTCAGACGGCGAAGGCGACGGAAGAAATCGGCAACAAGATCGCTGGCGTGCAGGCCGACACCGGCAGCGCGGTCAACGCGATCAAGGAGATCACCGGGATCATCAACAAGATCAACGAGATCTCCACGACCATCGCCTCGGCGGTCGAAGAGCAGAACGCGGCGACCGGTGAGATTTCACGGAACGTTGGTGAGGCGGCGAAGGGGACGGCGGATGTGAGCTACAACATCGCCACCGTGACCCAGGTTGCCCAGGAAGGTGGACGGACCGCCGAGAACATCAAGCAGGCGTCTGGCCAGTTGTCGGTCGAGGCAGAAAAGTTGAACGCAGCGGTTGCGGACTTCATGAAGAAGATGCGAGCGTTCTAGCATGAAGAACCGCCTGTCGATCCCCCTGGCGATGTTCCTGACCCTGGTGCCAGTCACGTTGCTGGTGCCAGGGCTGACCGAACTGGTTCAGGTGGCTCACGGCGGCACGCGAAGCGACGCACACGCGTTCATGAGCGTGAACATGCTGGCCGGCATGTTGTCAGTGCCGGCCGCATTGCGTCTGCTGCGCAAATGGCCCGATGTTCGGCTGTGGTTGTGTGGGGCTCTGCTGATCGATGCCCTGGCGTTTGTGGGGATGGGGCTCGCGCCGTCTTTGCCAGCCTTGTATGCGTTCCGCGCGCTGGATGGGTTGGTGCACCTGCCGGCCGTGACGCTATTGATGGTGGCGAGCAATCGGTTGTCGGGTGAGGGGCGGGGAGGGTCATTGGGGGCGTTGGCAGGCGCACTCATGATCGGGGTGGCGATTGGATCGCCGTTGGGTGGCGTGCTGGTGGAACGCGGTCCGTGGCTGGTGTACGCGGCCGGCGCCGTGTTCCTGTTGCTGGCGGCCGTGACGTGTCTGAGCATTGGCCGCATCCCGGCGCCCGAGCACGCGTCTGCCGGACGCTACGAGTGGAATCGCGCGTCGGCGTTTACGTGGGTGCCGCTGGGCTACGGATTCCTGGACCGTTTCTCGATCGGGATCTTCGTCTCCACGTTCACGCTGTTTCTGGGCGAGGCGCATGGTCTGTCGGCGACGCAGCGCGGGGTGCTGATTGCGCTCTTCATGCTGCCGTTCGCCCTGCTGTGCTATCCCGCTGGGCGACTGGCGGACCGGCGCGGGTGGTTTGCGCCGATGTTGCTGGGCAACTTGGGATTCGGGATCGTATTCGCGTCGTACGGTGTGGTATCGAAGTCGATGCTGCCGGTGGCGATGCTGGCGTCTGGGGTGTTCAGCGCGCTGATGTTGGCGCCGAACCTGCTGCTGATCTCCGACTTGGTGCGGCGTGGGTATGGTGAAGGGTTGTTTGGGGCGTTTCAGGTGGCGGGGTCGATGGGCTTCCTGGTCGGACCGATCGTTGGTGGCATCCTGGTGTCGGTGACGCGGAATGCAGATGGACGGCCCGCCTACGAGTGGATCTTTGCCGGGGTGGGTCTGTTGGAGTTTGCCATGGCCGCTATCTCGTATTCCCTGCTGCGTTCGATCGCGCGCGAGTTACGACAGCCCGTGGCGTCCTTGGCACCGGTGGCGCGTTAGGCACTTAGCCGTTTTGGCGAGCGAGACGGGTTCGTCTGGGGCAGGGCGCGCGATTCCCTGACACCCGCGACGGGATTCCCCTGCCTAACGAAGGAGAGTCGTGGTGCCGCCGCTCACGCCGTAGGCCTTAAGCTTTCGCGCTCCCCGGCCGATACTGAATGATGGAGCTTCCCGCCCGGGGCGCCCTGCGGAGCGGTTGTCGCTCCTCGACCATATGGGGTGGTACTTCACATGAAGCAGATCCTCGTCATCGACGACTCCTTGGCCATCCGGAAGGCGATTCGTCGCATCCTGGAACCGATGGGCTTCGCCGTTACCGAAGCACCAGACGGGCAGGAAGCGTTGCAAGTGTGCCTTGGGGCCACACGGCTGGATGCGGTCTTGTGTGATATCGACATGCCGGTGATGGACGGCCTCACGTTCCTGGAGCGCTTGCGCGCCAGCAAGAGCGTGAACCAGCCGCCCGTGATCATGTGCACGACCCACAACACGTTCGAGAAGATCCAGCGCGCTCTGGAACTTGGCGCGAATGAGTACATCATGAAGCCATTCGACGCCGAGATCATCGGTGGCAAGCTCATAGCCTGCGGCGTCCGATGACCAAGAAGAAGGACCCCATTCGCGTGCTGATCGTGGATGACTCCGCGGTCATCCGGGGGACGCTCGGCAAGATTATTGACGCCGAAGAAGATCTTCAGGTGGCGACGACCGCGCCGAATGGTCGCATGGCATTGGATGCCTTGCGCCACACGCCCGTGGACGTCGTGCTGCTCGATATCGAAATGCCGGAGATGGACGGTCTCACGGCCCTGCCACAGATCCTGGCGCAGCACCCCGATATCCGCGTGGTCATGGCCAGCAGCCTGACGCAGTCCGGCGCGGCCATTACGATGCAGGCGCTGTCGTTAGGTGCAACAGACTACATCGCCAAGCCGGCGGCCAAGCTCGGCACGGCGGCGCTCAGCAGCGCCCAAAAGGAAATCGTCTCCAAGATCCGCGCGATCGGACGGGCGGGACGGGCGCAAAAGGGAAAGGCGGCTCCGTCGGCCTCGCGACCGGCGACGGCTCTTGGCGCACGTCCCCTGGTCAGCGTCAGCACGGCCTTGGCAGGCGCCGTGGGGTCGGAGCTGACGCCGCGCATTATCGCCATCGCCGCATCGACCGGCGGACCGAACGCCCTGGCCGATGTGCTCAGTGGATTGCCGGCGGATTTCCCGCTGCCGATCGTGATTACGCAGCACATGCCGCCCCTGTTCACCGGATTGCTGGCGCAGCGGTTGGCCCGCGATGCCAAGCGCCCCGCCGTGGAAGCGATCGACGGCATGGAAATGCGCCCCGGCGTCACCTATGTTGCACCTGGCGATTATCACATGCTGGTGCAGACGCACGAAGGCAAGCCGTACCTGCGCCTGACGCAAACCGCACCAGAAAATCACTGTCGTCCCGCCGCTGACCCGATGCTGCGGTCAGTCGCCGCCGTCTACGGTGCATCGGCGCTGACGGTCGTGCTGACAGGCATGGGTGAGGACGGCAAACGTGGATGTGAAGAAATCCGGCAGCGCGGCGGACGTGTGATTGCCCAGGACGAGGCAACCAGTGTGGTGTGGGGGATGCCGGGAGCTGTTGCAACTGCCGGACTCGCGCACTACGTGCTGCCGTTGCCCGAAATCGCTCACAAGATTGCCTCCCTCTGCCTGGTGACCGCGTCGTGATCTCCCCCGACGATTATCGCATCCTGAGCGACCTGCTCAAGAAACACTCCGGCCTAGCCCTGGGTGACGGGAAGGCGTACCTGCTGGAGAGCCGGCTGCCACCAGTTGCCACGCAGCTCGGACTCGCGGACCTGAACGCCCTGATCGTGATGTTGCGCGGCAACCCGTCTTCGGCGGCGATCAAGGCAGTCTGCGACGCCATGACCACCGGTGAGACGCTGTTTTTCCGAGACACCGCGCCGTTCACCGCCCTCGAGCAGAATCTCCTCCCCGAAGCGGTCCAGCGCGCCAAGGCCGTCGGTCGCCCGGTGAAGATCTGGTGCGCCGCCTGCTCCTCGGGTCAGGAACCGTACTCCGTGGCCATGATCGTGGCGCAGAACGAGGCGAAACTCGAAGGCGTTCGCGTGGAGATCCTGGCCACCGACTACTGCTCGCAAGCCCTCGTCCGCGCGAAGGAAGGGATCTACAACCAGTTTGAGGTGCAGCGTGGGTTGCCCATCACCCACCTGGTGAAGTTCTTCCGCCAGACGCCGCAGGGTTACCAGATCTCCGACGAACTCAAGAAGCGCATTCAGTTCCGTGAGACGAACCTGCTGAAGCCGTTCTCGGACCTCGGAACGTTCGACATCATCTTCTGCCGGAACGTGCTGATCTACTTCGATCCAGCAACCAAGAAAGACGTGCTGGAGCGACTGGCCAAGTCGATGTACCCCGGGGGATCGTTGCTGCTGGGCGGTACCGAGAGCACCCTGGGCATCACCGACGCGTTGAGCCGCGTGCCCGGCATGCAGGCGTCCGTCTATCGGCGCCCGTCGGACATCGTCGCCGCCAAGGTCGCCTGACGACTTGACCTAACGAGGATTTTCGGAGCGTTCGGACGTCGCGCTGCTCGCCGAGCGTGTGCGGGCGCTCTGGGACGGCAGCTGTTCGACGATCTTCGCCGCGGCGTCCAGCATCCGATCCAACGACCGGCGGTTGTACACGTGCCCGGCGGAAATCACCGTGGAAATCCGGCGCGTCGCGGAGATGTCTTGCAGCGGATCCTCATCCAGCAAGACGAGGTCGGCCGTGGCGCCAGCGCGTATCACGCCCACCGAGTCCGCCTGCAGGAAGCGACCCACATCGGCGGTGGCGCTCCGTAACGCCGCCGCTGGCGTGAGTCCGGCCCGAACCAGCAGCTGCAACTCATCGTGCAGGGCGAATCCAGGAACGTCCAAGGCCGGTGAATCCGTCCCGGCCAAGATGCCGACGCCGGCATCGCGCAGCTCGCGCACTAGGGCAAAATGAAACGCCAGCGCCTGCGCACTGTGCAGTCGCGGCTTGATCGAGCGCACGTCCACTAGGCGCGGACCATTCATTCCATCCAACTGATATCGCTGCCGGTTCACGGCGGCCACGCGGTCGTGCTCCTGCAACATGGAGGTCGTAAGGACCAGCGTCGGCGTCACCCAGGTGTCGTGCTCACGAAGGGCCGTGAACTTCTGACGGCTCTTACTCGTGTCGTGCGTGGCGATGGCCACGTCAAACGCATCGGGGGGCTGATCCACGATCCGCAGCCAGCTCAACACGCGCCCCGTCTTTCGCGACAGCACGGTGGTCAGCTTCTGCTGGCTGGGCAGATTATCGTCCTCGGCGGTCTCACGCGGCAGGTTGAAGAGATGCTCTGCGCTGCTCAACCCGAGCGATGCGGCCTCCGTCAGGCTGACAGTGGTGGGGACGTGCCCGACCAGCTGCAGGTGCTCCCGTCGGCTCTGATCCGCCACCGCGCGCCACAGCGGCGCCGGAAGCGCTGAACTCACTTTCACGAAGTCAGCGCCGCGTCGCTTCAGCAGCTGAACGGACGCCCGGGCGTCGTCTTCCGTGACGATTGGGAAGGGCGCGCCTTGCACCACGGGTTGCTCACCCACCTTCTGACCAGTGAGGAGCATGCGCGGGCCAGCCATGACGTCGGCGTCGACTTGCGAGCGGAATCCCGACAGTCGCTTGAGATTCCCCGATGCCACGCGCACGCCGGTCACGCCGTTGGCAAGGAGCAAGCGCGAGATGTACGCCCAGCCCAGCCGCGTGGAGAGCGCCGTATCGCCGGGGAGCACAAGTTCCGGAACGTGCACGTGCATGTCCCAGAGCCCAGCGATCAGGTAGCGACCGTTGCAATCGATGATCTGTGCCTTGGCAGGGATTCGGGCATCGGCATCGGGTGCGACGGAGATGATGTTCTTTCCCCGGATCACGATGGTTTGCCCGGGCACTGCCCGTTCACTCGCGAGGTCGATGACCGTGGCGTGGCGAAGCGCCAGCGCAACCGCAGGTCGCGGCGGAGCGCTGTCGGTCGCAGCCAAGGTTGCCCCGAGCAATTGGGCAAAGACCAGGAGATTCACGAGTATCCTAACAGATTGAATGGCAATGCCTTACCGGCGTGCTACTTCGCACGCTGTGGATGAAGGCCTCATGAATCCTCCATTAACAGCAGGATCCGTTCCCTCGCGCGCGCACCGTGCGGGGGATGTCTCGTCGGCGTGCGCGAGCACTCTCGACTATTGACGGCGCGGGGGCGCGACAAGGCACCAGATCGTGACCGGAAGCGACGGCGACGGTTTTCCCCGGCGAGCGAGGTGTTGGGTGATCGCGTCGCCGCGATTCGGACCGAGGCATCTCCACCGCGTGGGCCAGAGGAGGATTACTCGGACGCCGTCTGGCGCGCGCAGCAACTGAGGCGATGGTGTTACGTGACTGTGCGGTAACCGCAACAGCTGTGTTTGGAACCCCAAAGGAACCGAGCCGAAGTAGGTCCGCGTATGGGGACAAACCCCGAGTTCGACTCGCCTAGCGGGTCGCACCGCCCGTGGCTTTACGGACGCCGTTAGGCAGTCGGCTCGGCGACGCGCCGGCGTGCCCGCCTCGACCGTCGTTGAGACGCAGGCGATAGTGTCAGGCTACCCCTGACCCGTGACACCAGAGCGAACCGACTGCATTCAGCTATTACTGAGTATTCTTTCTGGACAGGTTCAGATTAGGTCTGTCCAATCGTCCCAGTGGCTTGTAGGTTCGACGGGCGCTCCGTTGATGGAGCGGTCGAAGGCGGCGGGAGGGGTTGGCACCACGTGTGGAGGGAGGGGGAATGGGGAGTCAGCTGCCCGGAGGACCCGATGCCAGAAGCGCAGGGGTGGAAGGGCGCCAGCATGTCACGCCGCGCGGGTCCGCCAATGACTCTTCCTCCGCGCGCTCCGCACAGCAGTTGCAGGCCTTGGGGAGATTCGCCGGGGGGATGGCGCACGAAGTCAACAACATGATGACGGCGATCATGGGCTTTGGACGCCTTGCCGCGTCGTCGTTGACCGATGACCATCCGTCGCGCGGGGATCTCGACGAGATCGTGAAGGCGGCGGAACGTGCCGCCACGGTCACGCGCCAGCTACTGATGTTCAATCGGCAGCAGGGATTGCCGGCCAGCGTCGTAGACCTTGGCGCGCTCGTCAGTCAAAGTGTTCCCATGCTCACTCGCACCGTCGGCCCTGACCTTCGGCTGCAGGTGAACGCGCCTGTGCCGGGGCCGCGGGCGAACATCCACGCTAGCCAGCTCGAGCAGGTGTTGGTCAACCTGGTGGCGAATGCCCGAGATGCGTCGCCCCCTGGTGCGGTTGTGGAGGTCACCGTCCGCGAGGAGACGATTGCGAGCGACGGTGCTTCCGTTGGCTCGCCCGAAGCGGTGGCGCGGATTGACGTGCGAGATGCGGGAAGCGGGATGAGCGCTGAGGTGCTATCCCGTGCCTTCGATCCCTTCTTTACCACAAAGGACATGGTTCGCGGCACTGGCCTGGGCCTCTCGGTGGTGCAAGAGATCGTTCGGCAGTGGGATGGGACGATTGTGATTTCCTCGGCGCCGGGGAGCGGCACCACGGTTACCATTCGGCTTCCCAAGGTGGACCGGGAGCTATCGTCAGCACCAACGGATCAGGGGGTGGTGCTGCGCGGTCGCGGGGAGCGGATCCTCGTGGTGGAAGACGAGGCGCTGGTTGGCACGGTGGTAAGGAGGCTCCTGACGTCGATGGGATATTCGGTCGCAGTGGCGCCGCACGCTGCGGGCGCCCTGGAATATCTCCAGCAGCACGCGCGGGACGTCGACCTGGTGCTGGCCGACGTGATCATGCCGGGCCTGACTGGCGTGGAGCTTGCGATGCGCATTCGCGAGGGATACCCGGGCGTGGGTGTCCTGCTCATGTCCGGGTATACGGGCGAAGAGATCGTGCGGCGGGGCGGAGCGTATGAGGGACTGCGCATCATCCAGAAGCCATTCGCGCCCGAGGCGTTGGGTCGCGTGGTTCGTACGGCGCTGGACACTGCGAGCTCACCTGAGGGGTCAGGGAATCTCCCACGCAATTGAGTCGTGCTTGCCCGCGTTGCTTGGAGGAAATTAACCTAACGAGTACCGGTAATCCGGTAGCAACATCTCGAAATTAATTCAGGTTAATGCTGTAGCTAAACGCGTGACGTTTCTCAGATACCGCCAGTCTCGAAGCAGGAAGCAAGCACAGGCGGAATCCCTTGGTCGGCACCTACAACTACTGGCTCGTCGCGCTGTCCGTGTTTACGGCGGTTGCCGCGTCATACAGTGCGTGGGATTTCGCCAGCCGCATGGCCGCGGCCCGGGGCGTTAACCGGCGCTGGTGGCACTACGGCGGCGCCGCGAGTCTGGGCTTCGGGATTTGGTCCACGCATTACGTGGGCATGCTGGCGTTCGACCTGCCGGTCCCGGTCCATTATTACCTGCCGGCGGTCGTCTTGTCGTTGATGGCGGCGGTGGTCGCCTCGATGTTGGTGTTGCACGTGGCGGCGGAGCCCCTGTCGCGAGCGCATGTCAGAACGGTGGGCGCCCCGCTGATGGCGGCTGGTATCCTGTCCATGCACTACATCGGTATGGCGGCCATGCGGCTGCCGGCTACGATGGAGTGGTCGGCCGTGACGATCGGAACCTCGTGCCTGGTGGCGCTCGTCGGATCGTATGTGTCGTTGGATCTGTCGCGTCGACTGTCGGAAATCAACAGTCGCGTGGGCCTCAGGCGGTTGACCAGCTCTGTCGCCGTCGGTGGGACGATCGTGGTGACCCACTATGTGGGGATGCAGGCGGCCTCGTTCCTCCCCTCCACTCTGCCTGTCAATCACACGCTCGTTATCGACGTCAACTCGCTGGGAATCGCCAGCATCACCGCCGTCACGCTGCTCACGTTGGCGCTCGCCGCCATCTCATCGGCGGTGGACCGTCGGTTTGCCGCGCAAGCCGTGCTGCTGAACGCGACCGAGGCACGATACCGGCGGTTCTTCGAGCGAAGTCTGGCGGGAGTGTATCGGACTACGGTCGACGGCGAACTACTCGACTGCAACGATGCGTTCGCGCGGATCCTTGGCTATGCGTCGCGCGAAGAGTGCCTTACCCTATCGGCCCGCGACCTCTACTTCGAGCTCGGTGAGCGCGATCGCTTTGTCCTTGCCTTGGAAAACAATGGTCACCTGTCGGACTACGAGACCCGAGTCAGGGGCCGTGAAGGCCAGGAGTTGTGGATCATCGAGTCCGCACACTTGGTGCCAGTGTCGCGCGACGAACCGGCGACCATTGAAGGAACGATCCTCGACATCACCGAACGGAGAAGTTCCGAACAGGCACTCACCGAGGCTATTAAGACCGCTGAAGAAGCGAGTCGCGCCAAGAGCGACTTCCTCGCCAACATGAGCCACGAGATCCGCACCCCGATGAATGGCGTCATTGGGATGACGGAACTCGCGTTGGACACGGACCTGTCGCCCGAGCAGCGCGAGTATATGGAAGGGGTCCGGTCGTCCGCTGAGGGGCTCCTTGGCGTGATCAACGACATCCTCGACTTCTCGAAGATCGAGGCGGACAAGCTGCAAATTGATGAAGTGGACTTTGGCGTGCGCGATGTGGTGGAGGAGACGTTGCGCAGTGTGGCACCGCGCGCCCACAAGAAGGGGTTGGAGCTGGTGTGCGACATTGCTCCTGGGGTGCCGACCTCCGTGATTGGCGACCCGTCGCGCTTGCGTCAGATCCTGGTGAATGTGGTGGGCAACGCCGTGAAGTTCACGGAGAAGGGCGAAATCGTCTTACGGGTCGAGCCGATGTCGATCGTCGACCAGAAGGTGATGCTGCACGTTTCGGTGATCGATACCGGCATCGGGATCCCGAGTAGCAAGTTGTCGTCGATTTTCCACGCGTTCACGCAGGCCGATCCTTCGATGACGCGTCGCTTTGGCGGAACGGGACTGGGCCTGACGATCTGCTCGCGGCTGGCGGCCTTGATGGGCGGCACCATCTGGGCCGAGAGTCAGATCGGCAAGGGGAGTCACTTTCACCTGTGGCTGCCATTTGGTGTGCGCGAAGGCGCGACGATCGACGAATCGCTTTCCGAGCCGGCACTGAACGGCCGCCGAGTCTTGCTCGTTGACGACAATGACACGTACCGCCGGGTGCTTGAGGACATGCTGCATGCCTTCGGTGCGCGTGTGACCTCTGTAAGTAGCGCGACGAAGGCGATAGATGTGGTGAAACGGTCCGCCATGACAGGCACGCCGTTCCACGTGGCGCTCATCGACGACCAGATGCCGGGGATCGACGGCACGGTGCTGATCGAGACGCTGAACAAGATCGAAGGCGCCAAGTTGGCCACGATCCTAATGCTCTCGACGGCGAGCACCGCTGGCATTCGTCATCGCAGCCATGGCTCCATGACGTGCCTGATGAAGCCTGTCCGCCTAACCAGGCTGCGGGACGCGCTCTTGGATGCGGTGCGGGGTGATGTCGGCGGTGGCCGGGCGTCTCACAAGGATTCGGTGATTCCGGGCCGTCGTCCGCGACGCATTCTCGTGGCCGAAGACAACGACGTGAACCGACACTTGGCGACAGCGCTTCTGGAAAAGCGAGGCTTTCAGGTCGTCACGGCGAACAATGGGCGCGAAGCTGTTCAAGCGATGAGAGAACACACCATCGACTTGATCCTGATGGACGTGCAGATGCCGGAGATGAATGGATTGGAGGCGACGGCCGCCATCCGCGCCGACGAGGTGATGACCAGCCGGCACATCCCGATCATCGCATTGACGGCCCATGCCATGAAGGGGGATCGCGAGCAGTGCTTGGCGGCCGGGATGGACGAGTATCTCTCGAAGCCGATCAATACCGCGGCCTTGATGGCCCTGATTGAGCTGTTAGCTCCCGAGCCATCGGAGCCGGAAGACACGTTGGCCGCGCCGGCGATTGATATGGACGAGCTGTTGGATCGGGTGGACGGGGACCAAGATCTGATGTTGAAGGTGACGGGAATGTTCCTGGAGGGATTGCCGATTCGCATGACGGAGATTCGGGATGCCGCCTCCGAGCGAGACAATGCCGGGCTGGCCCGTGCGGCACACGCGCTCAAGGGCGCGAGCGGAAGCATCGCGGCGAAGGCGCTGGCCAGCGCTTCGCTGGCCGTGGAAATGATCGGACGGGGGAACAACCTGGATCGGCTCCCGACGGCACTGGCAGAGCTCGAACACGAAGCCGACCGCGCGCGCTCGGCGCTGAGTGGGCTGACCAGCAGTGCCGCCGCTGCCTGAGCGGCGACGACGAGACGGTTGCCGCTGACGACTGCGCCGTAAGGCGCGCCGACCGCTACTCGGCGCGCAATGCCCTGGCCGGATCGATCCGCGAGGCCCGCCAGGCTGGTACGAATCCCGCCAGTGTTCCCACCAGCAGCAGTAGAGCGGCTGCCGCGGCCAGTGTAGCCGGATCGCGTGGCGATACGCCATACACCAGCGACTCAACAGCGCCGAGTGACGGGATGAGGATCACAGCCCCCGCGACCAAGCCGATGACGACAATGCGGAGCGTGTCGCGTAGCACGACCCCGCGAACTTCAGCTGGTTTGGCACCGAGGGCTAAGCGCACACCCAGTTCGGTTGACCGCTGGGCCACGGTGTATGCCATGACGCCATACAAGCCGATCGATGCCAGCAACAAGGCGAGAATACTGAACAGGCCCGCCAGCTGCGATACCAGCGACTGCTCCCGCAGTCCGCGACCAAGGAGTTCGTCCAGGGTAACGATCTCACGGACGGGAAGGGCGCGATCCACGGAGGCGATGGCGGCGCGGATGAGTGGAATGACCGTGACCGCTGGTCCATCAAATCGGACTTCGATGCCGTTCGGATATTCGGACGGGACCTGGGCGAGTGGGTAATAGGCCATACGCGGCGGCGCATCCTTGATGGTGTTCACGCGCGCGTCGCGCACCACACCAATCACTTCGATCGCTGAATCGCCGGTGGAGAAGCGCCGGCCAATGGCCTCCTCTGTGCCAAAGAAGTAGCGGGCCATGGACTGGCTGACGACGGCAACGGGGGGCGCACCGGTGGCGTCAGAGGCCGTGAAGCCGCGACCCCGCATCAGGGAGAGTCCGACCGTCTCGAAGAAGGCGGGGGTCACGGTGTTTTCCTGGACCGTGCCGTCCCACTCGGGGCCGTGCACCTGGCCAGGGATCTCCACGCTGCTAGTGCGCATGTGTCCGGTGGCGACGCCGGTCACCGACACACTCACCGAGCGGACGCGTGGGACGGCGCGCACGGCCTCTATGAGCCGGTCATTTAGTGCGGGCAACCGTTCCGCGGCATATCCGGCAGCTCGAACGTCAATGCGAGCCTCGGCGACCTGGTGTTGATCGAAGCCGGGGTCGATGGCCGTGAAGTTCCGCAGCGTACGGGCGAACAGGGTAGCCAACACCACCAAGGCGAGCGACAGGGCGATCTGTCCGGCCACCAGCACGCGACCAAGAGGGAACCGGTTGCCATGTCGCGCTCCGACGACGCGCCCGCCGGTCTTGAAGACGGCATGCAGGTCGGCATGGCCGATCCGCAACGCCGGTGCCACACCGAACAGGACGCCCACGAGCAGCGACAATCCGAAGGCAAAGGCCAACAGACGTGGTTCGAACGTCAGCTGCAACGCCTGGCTGGGCGTGTTGGTATTTGAGGTCAACAGGTGCAGCAGGGCCACCGAGCCCCAGCGGGCCACCAGCAGGCTACAGACGCCACCGATCAAAGCCAGCGTCAGGCTTTCTGTGAAGCCTTGGCGAATCAGCCGACCAGAACGCGCCCCTAACGACGCACGAATGGACAACTCCTGCGATCGAGCGGTAGTCCGCGCCAACAGGAGTGAGGCCAGATTCGCGCAGGCAATCAGCAGCACCAGTCCCACGCTCGCCATCAGCGTGAGCATGGGCGCACCAAGGTCCTTACGTAGGTCTGAGAGTCCACGTCCGGCCGGTTCCAGTCGCACATGCTCGCGCATTCGGAAGGTGCGCACCTGCTCCTCGCGCGACGCCACTTCGTCAGTCAGCGCACCGCGGAAGTCGCGTTCAAGGCGGGACTCCACCTGCGCCCGCTGGTCCGGAGCGGCGCGCGCGATCACGGTAAGCCAGGCGATGCCGATCTGGGGAATCCATGGCTTGCTGCCGTCGGCGTTGTCCACGCTGGCATTAGACTGGTATCGCAACTCGTGCTGCATGACCAACGGGGCGTAGAGGTCCACATCGTCGCCCGGCTTCATGCCAAAGAAGCGTGGCGCGGCCACGCCAATGACCGTCAGCGCTACTCCGTTCACGCGCAGGGTAGATCCGATGACGGATGGACTCCGCCCAAAACGGCGATCCCAATACGCGTGACTCAACACTGCCACGGGGTGGCCGCCGAGGTCGCGGTTGTCGCTGGGGTC
The DNA here is from genome assembly GCA_046327745.1 of Gemmatimonadaceae bacterium. GTDB lineage: Bacteria > Gemmatimonadota > Gemmatimonadetes > Gemmatimonadales > Gemmatimonadaceae > JABAQJ01. The sequence continues at coordinate 57,028 of JAXLXV010000020.1, forward strand.
GATCAAGCGGCCCATCGCGGGACGCACGCCAAGGACACCGAACCACTCGCCAGAGACCAGCTGGCCGATCGTCGCCTCGGGGGCATCGCCGATCATCGCCCACATCCGGAGCGTGGAACTCATGGCGGCCATGGCGGTGGTGTCCGGCATGGCGTGTCGCAGGCGCTCGTACGACGGGTGGGAGAAGCGGTAGTTGTCATCGCCCAGCCCTACGCGCTTGACGGCGACCAGTTCATTCGGGCGCAGCACGGGCAACGTGCGCAGCAGCACCGCGTCCGTGAGGTTAAACACGGCGGTGTTGGCCCCAATGCCCACGGCGAGCGTCAGGATGGCCGAGGCGGTGAAGACGGGGGTGCGACGCAGGGCGCGCACGGCGTAGCGCACGTCGCTGCCGATGTCCTCGAGCCACCGTGTCCCGCGCGCATCCCGCGTACTCTCCTTGGTCTGCTCCAGCCCGCCTAACGCGATACGCGCCCGGCGTTCGGCCTCCCGCGGATCCACCCCCACCGCGGTGTGGCGCCGCGCTTCCTCGTCCAGGTGAAAGCGCAACTCTTTGTCGAGGTCGCGCTCCATGGCGCGGCGGCGCAGCAATCGTCCGATCCAGGACATATGACTCTCCGTCAGGCGAGTTCGAGCACCAACGCGATCGTTGCAGCGAGCTCCTTCCACTGCGACACCTCGGTGGCCAGTTGGCGTTTGCCCTTGGGCGTCAGTCGGTAGAACTTGGCTTCACGGCCGGTGGGCGTGTCCGCCCAGTCGCCCTTGAGCCACCCCCGATTCTCCAGGCGATGCAGCGCGGGGTACAGCGACCCTTGCGGCACCTGCAACCGATCGCGCGAGAGCAGCCGCAACCGCTGAGCGACCGCGTAGCCGTGGAGCGGTTCGGTGGCCACGGCCTTGAGGATGAGCATGTCCAGCATGCCCTGCAGGATGTCCGACTTTCCGTTGGGTGTCATACCTAGGCAGTCTACCTACGTATAGGTAGCGTGTCTAGGTGTCAGGGGCGTGACGACGGGCGTCGTGACAAGGCGCGACACGCGGACACTCGTCGTTATGGCGACGGCGCCCGAGCCCTCAGCGGTGCAACGGCCCTACGACGCGCGCAGGTGAGCCTTGATGGTGGACATCTCCGCCTGCAACGCGGCGCGATCGGCCGCACGATACGAGGCGGGAAGAAAGGCCGTGTCCGTGCATTCGAGGATGGCGGCGGCAATCTGCAACCGCTTCTCCAGTGACTGCGACGAGGGAATGAAGTCGGCCAGTGCGGCCTCCAGGCGGGCGCGTGAGATCGCGTTCTCTCCGGCAATCCCTGCCTGACGAGCGGCACGCGTCACGACACCTTCGATGTCGGCGCCAGAGAGTTGCCCCACATGGGGAATAGCCAGCGACGGACCAGTGGCGTCCTCGGCGAGGGGGACGCCGACCTTGCGAGCCATCGTACGCAACATCTGGCGCAGCTCATCCACGCTGTCCGGATAGAAGAGCGGAATGTGCACTTCGGCGCGCCCTTGCCGCTTCAGATCGATGGGCAACAAGTCGGGGCGAGCGGTCATCAGCACCCAAACGATCTGGCCGCGATAAACCGTGTCACCCATCTGGTGGGCGATCATGCCAAAGACACGGCTCGAAACGCCAGCATCACCGTCGGACTCGCGATCGCCGAGCATGGCGTCGGCTTCGTCGACGATGACCATGACTGGACCCATGGCCCGCAAGACGGAGAGGACGTGTTCCAGGTTTGCTTCCGTCTCGCCCACATACTTCGACCGGAAGTTCTTGAGCGTCACGCACGGCATACCCATCTCGCCGGCGGCGGCCATCACCAGAAATGTCTTGCCCGTGCCGACGGGGCCGCAGATCAGGTAGCCCATGGGGGCGAACTGCTTGCGGCCACCGCGAATGAGGGTCGCGTCTTCACGCAGGGTGCGCTTGGCGGCCTCGAGCCCGACTACGTCTTCGAGCGTGAACTTTGGTTCGACGAATTCCAGCAGGCCGTGGCACTGACGCTCAATGAGCGTCTTCTTGAGTTTCGTGAACGCGATGTGATCGAGCTTGGCCTGACCGTCCAAAGCGGCGCGCAGTGGTGGCGCCAGGTCGTTGAGGGCCAAGCCCGCCGTCTCCTTAGCGTAGTCGTCCGGCGTTAGGCCGTCGCCAAAGGTACCGTCACGTGGTGTGGCGCCAACCATGGCGTCGATATAGCGCCGTCGCTCAGAGGCGTCAGGCAGCGGCACCTCGATCGTGACCACGTGCGGATTCTGCGTGATGCGTGTCTGCAGGTTGGCGCGGCGTTCCTCGATCAACACACAGGCAAAGTCGATGCGGCGTACGCTGGCGGCCGCCGCCCAGTTCAGGGCCGTTACTGCGGCCGAACTGGCCGACAACGAGAGGGACCCAGGCTCCGCACTCGGGAAGCAGAACGACGCGTGGTCCACCAGCAACGCGACACGCTTCCGGGCATCGGCGTTGGTGTTCAGCTGCTGAATCAGGTAGCGATCGAGGGCCGCAAACACGGCCTGCGGTTCCACCACCCGGGACTTCTCCAGGTCCTTGCCGAAGATGTCCGTGGTCAGCGGCGACATGACGCGAAGTCGCGCGGCGTCGCGTCCGGCGAAGGGCCGAATGCCTCGCCCGACGTCATAATGAAGGACCAGATCCCAACTGCCGAAGAGTTGCTCGGCGATGAAGCTGGAGAGTGGCCCATAGGCGGGGCGCGCACCGGCGTCCAGCCGCACTTCATCGAAGGTGTTCCCGTGCAGCACGAACACGGACGCACTGCCGGCGAAATAGGCGGAGGCGAGATCTCGGGCCCAGCCGGGATACCACTCCGGAATCGCGACCGGTGCGTTGGCCGTGGTTGCACCTTGCGGCGCGTCGGTCATGTCAGTTGAGCGTCTTGTTCGTTTGGGTGTCGCCGATGATCGGCGGCGCGTCCACGGTCGATAGTTCGAGGTCCTGCAGCGAGATCATATGCGTGGCCACGTCCTGGGACATGGCTAGCGTATCGGTGAAGGCGTTGACCTGAGCGCTGAGGTCGCCCGGATCCTGGCGGGTGATGGCGCTTTCTGCCAGGGTCTGGACCTTACCCTCGATCCTCGTCAGTTCCAACTCGATGAACTCCAGGTCCTTCTCGCCCTTGTCGACGTTGGCGATGCGGGTGTCCAGGTCCTTGATGGTATCCTGCACCGTCGTGACCATCCGCTGGTCACCCTCCTTGGTCACGTCGTCGAGCTTCACGGCCAAGCTCGCCCGCTGGTGATCGAGTTCCACCCGATTGCTTTGCTGGAGAAAAAGCTCCAGGGATCGGCGGGCCACGAGGAGTCGCAGGTAGAAGAAGAGCAGCCGGTTGAGAGCCGAGGCGCGGACGTCATCGTCAGCGGTGTTGCCGGCGCGCACGGTGCGGGCCAGCATGCGCATCTGCTCGCAGCGGTCGACAATGCGCTGGAAGCGCTGGCGGTCTCCGACACTCAGGCGGGCCTGCAGTTGCTTGTAGATGTCTGCGGCATCGCCAGCCCGAGCGGCGCGGGACTTGGCGGCATCTTGGGCATCTACGTAGTCGCGAAACTTTGGGCGACTCACCATGCCTAACAAGAACGCTCCTTCCAATCCAGCCACGATGGGAAGGAGCGCATCGGGAAACGGCGACAACACGGCGAATGCCGCCGCGACGCTCAGCAGTCCCAGGTTCCAGCGCAGCGCGAAGGCCTGGCCCACGTAGCGAATGAACCCGCCGCGCGCGGGAGTGGAGTCAGCCACGGTCAGGTGCCTGCCTTCGTGGACATTTCCAGTCCTTCGACAATGTCCCGGACGTCGAAGCACACCTTCAGGAACTCCGGCTCACGCTGCATGACCTTGGCTGGCAAGTCAGGCGAGGGAACGGTCATCTGCTTGAGGATCGTGCCGGGGGCGTTGGAGAAAATGTAGATGCGGTCGCCCACGTACACGGCTTCTTCAATGGAGTGCGTAACCAGGAAGACCGTCGCTTGCACCTCACGCGACAGGTTCACCAGCAAGTCCTGCATGGCGTATCGTGTGGCGGGATCCAGAGCGCCGAAGGGTTCGTCCATCAGCATCACGCGCGGCTTCAGGATCAACGACCGGGCCAAGGCGACACGCTGCCGCATGCCGCCCGACAGTTCGTTCGGATACTTCCGGGCGTCGCGCTTGGGATCCAGGCCAACCTTGCTGATCCAGGTATGCGCTTCGCGGATGCGCTCCTCGCGCGACATGCCGCGGCACTCCAGTCCGAACGCGATGTTGTCTTCGACGGTGCGATTGTCGAACGACGTGTAGTCCTGGAACACGAAGCCGCGATCGGCGCCTGGCGCATCCACGGGCTTGCCCATGACCTCCACTGTGCCGGTGGTCGCGGGATGCTGCGGGCCGAGTCCGGCGATCAGCCGCAACACGGTGGACTTGCCGCATCCCGATGGACCAAGGATCCCGACGATCTCCATGTGTCCCGGGCGATCGTCCACCTGAAACGAAACGTCGTGGATGGCGGTGTATCCGCCTTCGTAGGTCTTGGAGACCTTATCGAATTTCACGACAGGCGGTGCCGTCGCGCTCTCTGCCGTGCCGGCCTTTTCCCCTGCGGACGGATTACTCATCGGTACGTTGGTACGGGAACAGGCCGCGCTGGAAGAACTTGAACAGCGCGTCGATGCCGTAGGCGAGGGCAGAGATGACGAACAGCGTACCCACCAGGTGCTCGGGCATTCCTCGTCGCTGGCTCTGCAGCATGATGTAGCCGAGTCCCGCCTTGGCATCCACGACCTCGGCCAACATGATGTAGCCGAAGGCGACGCCGAACATGGTGCGGATGGTGGCGTAAATGTCGGGGAGTGCCAACGCGATGAGCACCTTGGACATCACCTGGTGCGGTCGAGCGCCTAACGTTTGTGCGGTATCGACGTACCGATCGTTCACGCTGCTGATGGCGCGGGCCGTGTCGTGAAAGACGAAGGGCGAGGTGGCCAGAAAGATGAACATGATCTTCTGCAACTCGCCGATGCCAAACATCTGCAGCGACAACGGAAGGAGCGCGGCCACCGGGATCGTGCGCCCGAAGAGGGAGATCGGCTGGGCAGCGGCGCCTAACACGCGAAACGAGCCGGCGAGGATTCCCAACGGAATCGCGACGACGAGCGCGAGGCCGAAGCCGAGGAACACGCGATTCAGGGAAGCGGCGATGCCGCCGATCAGGTTGCGCTCGGTGACCAATCCCTTGAACCCCCGCACGACCTCCATGGGACTGGGAAAGACCGAGGGGGAGATGACGCGCGCCTCGGGCGTGTCCCCTCGTGTCAGCACCCACCAGATGAGGAGCACCGCGGTGATCGAGAGCGCCCCCGCTGCCTGACGAACCGGCATTGGGGGAACGAGGCGCAGCTTGAAGAGGCGGCCGGACGCCATGCGCTATTTCTGTTCGAGCGGATACACCTTGATCTCGACGCGACGATTCTTGGCGTTGTTATTCGGATCCGACGGGTCCGCGGGACGGTCCCAGCCGATGCCGGCGGTCGAGAACTGGTTCGGGTTCAACGAATTGAACTTCCGGACGATGGCCTCCTTCACCGCGTTGGCGCGGCGGAGTGACAACTCCTGCACATCGGCGGCGGTGACCATGCCGGACGATCGCATCGACCCGTCGGTGTGTCCTTCGATGACGATGCGGGCGGCGCCGTACTGGCCGGCGAGCTTCCCAACTTCCTCGACGACGTTGTTCACGTTCGGATCGTACAGCTCCGACACCGTTTTTCCTTCGACCGTCTTGGCGACCATCTTGTAGATGGAGTCCGAGTTCGGGAAGAACTGGATGACGACGGCCTTGGTGAGGATCTCATTGCTCTCCGCCTGCACCGACATGGCGGTCGTCGGGACAAACTGGATCTGGTACTCGTTCTTTTGGCTGGCGTACTTCGGGTCTTTCGTCAGCTTCACCAGTGGGCCGCCGTCGAAGATATCGTCAAAGGCCACTGGGTCACCGGAGAGCGCCCCAATTTTTCGGTACAGGAAGTACGCCGTCTCGAAGGTGCGCTGGAAGTTTGCCGGGTTGTTGGCGTTCAGGAAGAACTCGCGATTCTCGGCGACGTTGGTGTTGTGCGCGTCGTTCAGCATCGAGAGCGCGTCGGCCTCGGGAAGCGAGTACCCCTTGGCCATGAGCTTGGCCGCTTCTGCTTTTCCTTCCTGCGTGCCCAGCTGCACCATGGCGTCGAAGATGCCGCGCATCAGCCCTTCGGCCACGTAGGGGTAATCCTTGACGACGTCGGCGCGAAGGAACCAGGTGTCGGCGATGAGCTTGTTCGCCGTCTGGGTGTTCACCAACATCTTGTTCCCCTTCGCGTTGGCGAGGTTGTAGATGTCGGGGGACCACGAAACGGCGCAGGCGATCTTCCGGTCCGCGTTGAAGGCGGCGGCGGCCTGGAAGGCATCGGCGGTGAACTTCCACTCCACGTCGCCCGGCTGCAACCCGCCGGAGATGAGGGTGTTGAGTGCGAAGTAGTGCGACGGGGAGTTCTGGGCCAAGACGATCGTCTTGCCGCGGATATCCGCGACGGACTTGATCGTGTTGCGGCAGACGATGCCGTCACCACCGAACGAGTAGTCGATCTGCTGGAACACCCGCGGCATGGTGCGCGAGTCGCGCTTCAGCTGCTCCAAGAACAGCGGCAGCATGTCCACGGTGGCCCACCCCACGTGCACCTTGCCGGCGGCGTACGCATCGCGCATGGCCACCGGGTCATCGATGAGCGTCAGCTTCACCTTGAACGTCTTGCCGCCGGGGCCCGTCCACACCTTACCCGGTTCGAAGCCGCCGTTTGCCAGGATGATCGGTGCCCACCCGGCCCACACGTTTAGCGAGAACACGACGGTGTTGTCGACCAGGGGCTGGTAGTTGGAGACGCCCTTGACCTCCGGCATCTTGCCGGCTTCCTGGTACTTCAGCTTGTCGTATTCCTTAAACGTCGTCAGCGAGGCGTCATCAGGCGCCTCGACGCCGCCCTTGGCCAGGTCGTCCTTGCTGATCGACGAGTTGTCGCCTAACGAAACCTTGTCCTTGAAGCGATAAACACCGTAACCGATGACGGCCACGATCAGGGCAAACATCACCAGGTAAAATGCGGGCTTCGGGCCGCCGGACTCGTTGCTCATGGGGAGTTGGGAAATAGGGGAGTGAGAGAGTGGCGACGGCTCAGTTGGTTTGTGTGGGGCCTAACGTCTTCTGGGCCTGGGTGACCGGTGCCGACTCCGCGTTCACCAATCCAAGTTCCACTTCGAATTGCTTCAGCAGGTTCTCGCCGAGTGCGGCTTCGGCGGCCTGTTGTGCCTTGATGTCTTCGACGCCACGCGATGACATGTCCGCGGCGACGCGGGCGGCGCCCCGGTGCTTGGCGATCTGTTCCTCCATCAATTCCGTGGCCTGCCCAATCTTGGTCGAGAAGTTGGGGATGGCCGTCTCGGATACCGCCTCTGCCACGCGGGCGATCTCTGCCTCGGCCTTGGCCATTTCCAGGTCCGCTTTCAGCTTCTGCGCCTTCTGGCGTAACGCGGCGATGTCTTTCTGGCCCTGCTGCAACTTCAACAGGTTGTTGTTGTAGGCGTCGGTGTGCATGGCCAGCTGCTGCTCGTTCGCGGCCTGGTCCTGTTTGACCTGCTGCAGCTGGATGGCGAGCTGGCCTGCCACCTCACGGTTGCCGGCCTGCAAGTGCGCCTTGATCTGGCTCTCGAGGCGCTGGGCGTTCTGCTTGGCCGCGGCGACCTGCATGCTGACGCGTTCCACCAGCCCGCGATAGCGCTCCAGTCCTTCGCGCGCCACCTGGATCTGTTGCGTGGCCTGGTCCACTTCCAACTGCAGGATCGCGTGGGGATCGCTCTCCCACAGGAGGTTCGCGAGCTTGTTGAAGAACGCGCGAATGGCGGTGCCGAACTTGCCCATGATCATGACCCGTTACCGTTGGCGAGGAGGGGTGGAACGTGCAGCGGAGCCGGACGAGTCCGGGCGGGACGGCAGGGATTCGCCGGCGTCCATCGCCTCGGCGAGTATGCGCCCGCGGTACAGCGTATCCAGGTTGGCGCGCAACGCGACTGCATTCTTGGCTTCCATGACGGCGCCACGCACCTCGTTGACGAAGCCGAATTTCTCCGCGTCGATATCGAACGCGACAAGGTACAACTTCACGGCGCCTTCACTTCGTCGCGCGATTTCGCGCGCGACCTCGTCGGGCTCTCGACCCGCCGTGTTTTCACCGTCCGTGACGACCAGAAGATACTTCCGAATGGTTCCCGCCGCGTAGAGGTCGCGCGTGGCCTCGGACATGGCGTCACCGATCGCGGTATTTCCTGAAGGCTTCGGGAGGGATTCGAGCGCTGACTGCAGCGCTGCCCGATCATAGGGCGCAATGGGCAGGACCTTCCGGACACGCGAGTCGAACGTGTACAGCCCGATGTTCACGGGGAAACCCGTCTGCTTGGCGACGAAGGTGTCTGTCTGCGCCATGACCTGCGCCAGCGCCTCGCGCGCGAGCACGTACTTGGGTTGCTCGCCACCATCTCCCGGCGGGTCGTCCATGGAGCCCGACTGATCGAGGAGGATCGCGACGGATGCGCCCAGCCCTTCCTGCACGGTGGGGGCAAAACGGCCAGTCGCCGTAGTGTCCGCCGAGGTCTCCTCCGCTGCGTTCTGGACGCGTATGCGCGAGCGGGTGGTGACGTAGAGGGCGGCGAAGACGATGAGAATGACGGCGAGGCGGCGGCCTTTGCGTGCCATGTCGGCGGAGGTTGATGTCCTGCAACAGGTTGAGCAACGCGGTCTTCCGACGTGCGGCACCGGTTTCAGCGCACCGGCAGCGCCAAAGTCTAGGGTCCGTGGGGCGACCCGTCCAGCCGCGTTGCGCCGACGCGTCGGATTGCGGGTCGCCGGGTGGACGCATACCCTCAGGGCTCCAACCGACGTTAGGCGTGCCGGACCCGGCGCGCGGCGTTTGCCCTGGACCAGGAACCCCCCGCCATGCTCTTTGCCGATCAGGGACTATCCCGCCGACTCGAGTCCGCCGAGGGGCAGAGTGGAGCGGCTTTTGTGGAGGCGCGCGCGCGACTGCAACCGCAGGTCGCGGCCACGTGGCGTCGGATGGCCGGTGCCTACGTGCTCTTTGACGGCGTTGGCTCGCCGATCACCCAGAGCTTTGGCATTGGCGTCCATCAGCCGCCGACGGCGGACGACCTGGCGGAGATTGAAGCGTTCTATGCCGAACGCGGCGCGGCGGTATTCCATGAGATCAGTCCGATCATTGACGACGGCACGCTGGCGCTGTTGAACACGCGCGGATATCACCCGTGCGAGTTGACGAGCGTGATGTTCCGGGCGGTTACGCGCGACGTACGCCTAACGGGGGATGGGCGCGAGGGGAGTGATGTGCGCGTGCACGCCGTGTCGCCTGACGAGGCACCGATCTGGGTCACGACCGCGACGCGCGGCTGGAGCGAATTCACGGAGTTCGCCCCCATGATGGAGGCGTTGTCGCGGGTGTCCGTGGCGACCGCCGGGAGTACGTCCTTTCTGGCTGAACTGGACGGTCGCCCGGTGGCCGCGGGGGCGCTGAGTGTGCGCGAGGGTGTGGGACTGCTGGCGGGAGCGTCCACGATTCCGGAGGCTCGCCGCCGCGGTGCGCAGAACGCGCTCTTGGAGGCTCGGCTGCGGCACGCGGCGGAGGTGGGGTGTGACTTGGCGATGATGTGCGCGCGGCCGGGGAGTGCGTCGCAGCGGAACGCGGAGCGCAACGGGTTTCGGATCGCCTACACGCGCATCAAGTGGACGTTAGAGCATCCCGTGCGCTAAGGCGCGGTGCTCGCGCTGCTCGGGCGCTCTCGATGCAACGTGAGAGCGCCCGAACGGAGGATCAAAAGTGGAAGCCGTACCCGAAGAATACCGGCTGCATGCCGAGCAAGCCGAGCCCACCTAACATCAACCCGCCGACCATTAGTGAGAACGGCAGGTAGATCACTCGCTGGATCGTCGCGTTATTCCACGGCACGTGATGTAGGATCGGCATCAGCGTGATGCCAATGGCCAGCCCAAGGAAGGAGACCTGCATCATCTGCAGGCACATCGCGGCAAAGCCAATCCCGCATGTGACCTCGAAGGCTTGCACCAGCGGATGGTCCGGGTGGCTTCCGGTGATCGCACGACGGACCCAGTTCCAGGTGCGACGCACCCAGGTGGACTGCGAGGGCACGACCGTCTGGCCGGCCGACTTGTCCCCCGTGACCAGAAACGTGGCCTTACGAGTGATCAAGTACCCCAGCACGCCTAACGAAGACATCGGACCAAGCGCGGCGTAGATCACACTGCTCTGACAGAGAAAGCGCAGCAACGCCTTCGGCTGCCGCCACAAGTCGATGATGAAGCACAGGATCGGCGAGAGAAAGGTCAGCAGCGTGATCAAGAAGAAGTCCCACGTGTTGACCACCGAGAACCCGGCGTCCAATGCGCGCACCGGGACCACGAGTTCACGGCCCGCGAGCACCAGCGTGAGTGGTTGCGGGTGCGTGAAGAGGAGCGTGAACAAGACGTTGGCATCGATCACGAACAGGAAGTACACGAGCGCGAGTGGCAAACTGAGCGCAGGAAAGAGCACATCCAGCTTCTCTACCACCGGAATGTTCGGCGAGCGCAGCGCGGGCCACATCTCCTTCGCGAAGAACTCGCACGTGCCACGCGTCCACTTCATGTGGCGAACGCGAAATGCGCGCATGGTTTCGGGAAACTCTTCCAGACACACGACATCCTCGGCGAAGACGCCGTGCCATCCCTGCTCTCGGGCGCGGAGCGAAAAGGCGAGGTCCTCGGAAACGATCTCCGGAAATCCACCGATGGACTCCCAGACGTCATGGCGGATGATGGCGCCGTGACCCAGGAGCATGACAAAGCCGAATCGGTTCCGGAGGGGATGATACCAGCGCCAATGGATGTCGATGCCGACACCAACGGCCGCCTTGAGCGTGCCTCGCCCAGCGGGATTGCACCGGTGGTTGGCCTGTACGAATCCGCACGACGGGTCCGACATCAAGCGGGGGACCATCCGACGGAGAAAGTCGGTTGGCAAAATTTCGTCCGCGTCGGCGATCACGAAGAGAGGTTCCATGGCCACGGTGGTGAGCCCGTGATTCAGGTTGCCCGCCTTGAACCCGCGGCGATCGGGTCGCCGCACGACGCGAATCCGTGGGTCACGCTCGGCGAACTGGTCGATGCGGGCCTTGGTGGCCGAGTCTGAGCTGTCGTCCAGCAGGTACAACGTGAAGGATGGATAATCCTGCGCCAGGCACGACGCCGCGCTCTCCTCCACAAAGTCGTTGCAGGTGACGTAGAGCAGGGCGACGGGTGTTTCCATGACGCGTGGCGATGTCACCACCGGCGCCGCAGCGGGCTGCGAGCGTCGATACCAGATCGCGAACAGCACGACCCCGACGTTATAGAACCCGTACAACCACGCGACTTCGGTGAACACCACGAAGAACAACACGGCGCCGTGCGCCACGGGCCCTTTCGCCATGTCCAGCAGGGCGATCAGTCGCGGGTGAAACCAAAGGACACTCGCGAACCAAGCTGCGAAGATCGAGACGTAGGCCCATGGTCGGGCGGCCCACTGGTTGGGGGGCCGCATCATCGCACCCTCGTCGCGACGAGCGACAGGCCCATGGCCACGGTGGTGAAGGGTTGGGCGCCAGCCACTCGTTCGTGCCGGATGAGCACGTGCGCGCGGTTCATCCCGCCAATGGAGGCCGTCGCCTTGAGGTGCGCGTCCAGCACGGTGCCCGTGTATGCCCCATCAAAGCTCTTGTTGCGGCCGGCGGCCAGCCCCGCGGTCAGCGAGACTTCGCGTCCGGGACGGTACTCGCTGCTCAACAGCGCGCGCCATTGCGATTCGCCGGGCAGCCCGCTGCGCGCAACAAAGACCGTCGGCTCAAACCGCAGTCGTTCGCCGGCAGCGGCATTCACGCCAACGTGGCCCACCCATTCCGTGCGATGATCGGAGCGTACGCCGACCTGGGCGCCGGCCTTGAGTGCGGTGCCACTGGCCAAGTAGGCCACTTGCTCCAGCCCTACGAGATTTTGTGACACGTCACCAGGCAGCGAGCGATGTCCGCCGTCCACGATTGTGGTGAAGTGTCCTCCCCAGTTCGCCATGGCACCGGCCCGATACAGCGGCACGGCCCGATTAGAACGGATGAGCGTGAGATTTTCCAGCGACAGGGAATTTTCGTAGCCGGCAAAGAGACGCAGGGCTTGGGACGGCCAAAAGGCGACGTCCAGAGAGCGCAGCCCCGAGGCCGACTTGGTCCCGCTGGCCGTGGCGTCGCCGGAAAAGGCGGTGTAGCTACCCCACAGGTGCAACTCTACGGAGGGGCGCGGCGATGCCGACGGTGATTGACCCAAGGCGCTCTGAGCGATAAGCAGCAGGCCGATCGCTTGCAGAGTCGCGCAGTGCGCGAAGCGTGGCGCAGTCATCATGGTTGACTCCAGAAAACGGTGAGAAGGAGGTGACCTTCACCGGAGCCAACAAGGCAATCCACGCGCCTATTCGTTCTACATGCTTATCTCCATACGTTCACGCCACTTATCGGTGATCGCGCACGAACACCTGCTCCGTTCACCCTGGATTGCCGCGAGACAGCATGGATCGAAACGGAGCAGCGACGCCGAGGAACTACTGCGTTGTCTCTCGCAGCACGAGCAGGTCAATCCGAGTCGCCCGCATCGGCGCGTGATACACACGCATCGTCGCCGTCTGGTAGTCCGACGGCTTGGCGAAGAAGATGTTGTCGACGAAGCGCTGCGGATTCCGATCGATGTGCGGGAACCAGGTGCTCTGAATCTGGATCATGACGCGGTGCCCTTTCTTGAACGTGTGGTGAACATCGGGCATCGAGAACCGGATGGAATCGGGCTGGTTCGGCACAAAGGGGACGGGATGTTCAAAGCTGCGCCGAAACTTCCCGCGAAATGGCTCACCACGGACGAGCTGCTGGTAGCCTCCCACCTTGAACCCTGAACTGTCTCCAGGCCAGTTGGGCGCGTCGTCTGGAAAGACGTCGATCAGCTTCACCACGAAGTCGGCGTCGGTGCCCGTCGTTGCCACGTGAAGGACGGGACTGACGGGACCACTCACGGTGATGTCTTCGGTGAGGACTGCCGTCTGGTACACGAGGACGTCGGGACGGCGCGCGGCAAATCGCTGGTCGGCGGTGATGTAGTCGCGCGGCATGCCTTGGCCTTCGACGCGATCCACCAATGGCACGGGCTTCATCGGGTCCGAGACGTAGCTGTCGAAAGGCTCGGCGGACGTCGCCGGCGGCGAGAAGCTCAGGGCTCCGTGCGGCGCCAGGTACAGCGCGCGCGGCTCGACATTCTTCGGCGGCCACTGGTCGAAGCGGTCCCAGTGATCGGCTCCGGTGCGAAAGACCAACGCTTCGGGGAGTGCCGGATCGGCCGCATCCTTCAGGTAATGCATGAAGAAGGGAAATTCCACGGAGTCGCGGAAGAACGGCCCGGTGCGCGTGTTCCATCGCAAGGTGCCTAACGAAGTGCCGTCACCGCGCGCCCACCCGCCATGTGACCACGGCCCGATCACGATGCGATTGTCGGCGCCTGGGCTCTGACTCTCGATCGCGTGGTAGGTCGCCCACGGGCCGAACAGGTCCTCGGTGTCGTAGAACCCACCCACCGTCAGCATGGCGGGTTTCATCTGCCGCAGGTGAGGGCGCACATCTCGGGACTTCCAGAAGGCATCGTAGTTCGGATGAGCGACCACGCTGTCCCAGTAGGGTGCCGTTCCCGCGGCGAAGTACTGCTTGGCGCCGGTGCCGGCGGATCCAAGGTTCAGGTAAAACTGGTATGCATCCGGCGTTCCCATGGAGAACGGATAGCGCGCATCGGGCCCGGGCTCCTGCCGCGGTCCACGGCCAAAGGATACATAGAACGAGAAGTTGTGCGGCAGCAGAAAGGCGCCATTGTGAAACAGGTCATCGCCAGCCGCAACGTCTGTCATGGGCGCCTGCGGCGAGCAGGCCTTCAAGGCGGGGTGGGCATCGATGCATGAGGCGGATGTGTAGAAGCCCGGATAGGATCCCCCCACGATGCCCACGCGCCCATTATTCCCCGGCACGTTCTTGATGAGCCAGTCGATCGTGTCGTAGGAGTCCGTGCTCTCGTCCGTATCGGCGGTCGCGTGCTTGTCCGCAAGGTGCGGTGTCATCTCGCGGAAGTAGCCGTCGGAATAGTTGCGGCCACGGGCGTCCTGATAGACGAAGATGAAGCCCTCCCGCTGGTACTGCTCGTTAGGTCCAAGGGACGCGCGGTAGGCGTCGGCACCATACGGCCCGACGCCGTACGGCGTGCGGGTCATCAGGATGGGATATGTGCGCGTGCTGTCGCGCGGGATGTACATGGACGTGAAGAGCTGGATGCCATCTCGCACGCGAATGCGCGTTTCCACCTTCCGGTACATGGCGCGCACGGCCTCGGCGCCTGACGACGGCGCAGCCGATTGGGCTGCCGTTGGGCGCGCGGCGGACAGAAGCACGACCAACAGCGGGGCGACACGGGTCGGCGAACAGGCCTTTGGCATCTCGGCTCCTTAGACAGACGGCGAGGGCAACGTCCTTCAGAAATATGGCCTCGCTTCCGCTATCATTCACCGTGACGGCGGCCCGGCAAGGGCGTCGTTTAGGCGCGACCGTGAACGGCCACTCGCTCGGAGACAGCTCGCATGACCATTCTGTGGTGGATCCTCGGCATCCTTGGCGCCGGGATTGTGTGGTTTATCGCGATGGGGATCTACCTGTCGTCCGTCCTGAAATGGGAAGACGATCGCACCATCGGCTTGAACTACTATGGACTCCCGCAGTCCGAGCGCGACCGCTTCAAGCGCTCGCTGGCCATGCATGCCAAGCTGCTCAAGCCGATGCTCTGGCTCACCTCGCAGACCAAGCTCGATTTTCGGAAGGCGCGCATTCAATTCCAAGGCGTCTCTGCGCCGTCTGGGAGCTGCAGCGTGGAGAGTTTTACGAAGGCCGCGTCGTATACGCCGAGGTCCGAGGACGTCTTTGTGGTGACGCAGATGAAGTGCGGGACCACGTGGATGCAGCATGTGGTGTTCCAGATCCTGTATCGAGGGAAGGGAGACCTGGTGGAGACCGGGCGCGAGATGTACGCCGTTGCTCCGTGGATCGAGGGGCGTAAGAGCATCTCTATGGAAGACTCCAAGCCGCTCGGTGCCGAACGCCCCACGCGAATCATCAAGACGCACCTGCCCGCACAGCTCTGCCCGTTCAACGACAAGGCGAGGTACATCTACGTTGCCCGCCATCCCCTGTCGTGCTTCGCCAGCTGCATCGATTTCGTGGTGACGAACGTGGGCAGCATGGCACCGGCGACCCCCGCCTTTGAAGAGTGGTATACCTCGGCGGACCTGATGTGGTGGGGCACCTGGACGGACCACGTGAAGGGGTGGTGGGATCGCGCGCAGCAGCACCCAGAGCATGTGTTGTTCGTGTACTTCGAGGACATGAAGAAGGATTTGGCGGCGATCGTTCGGCAGGTGGCGACCTTCATGGGCGTGACGCCGCTCACGGACGCGGAGCTGGCAGACGTCGTGCACAAATGCAGCTTCAAGTACATGCAGGAGTTCCAGGACAACTTCGAGATGCATCCGCCGCACATCCTGCAGTCGAATGCCGAGCTTTTTGTGAGCGGAAGCGCTGATCGGCACAAGGATGTGCCAGCCGACGTCCGGCAGCGTGTGGCTGCGTGGACGGTGCGCGAAATGGCGGGAAATACATTCCCGCTGGCCAAGAGGTATCCGGACGTCGTGAGCACGGCTTCGTAACGGCCGTCACCTGACGTTCATGGAAGGATCGCCGCCCCCTTTGCACCGAGGGTGCGGGGCGGCGTGGCGTGTTCTTACCGTCGGGGCTGACGAGTCGTATACTATCGGCGGGTCGCCCGACGGTGATTTGGCATACGTCACGTTGCAGCTGAACCAGTCCTTTCCAGGAACACCCTATTCGCCTGAGTGACGATCGAGGCGTTGCCCTGACGTACGCGACGTGGGGCGCCGGCATGTCCGGCGCACTGGTCCCTGCGTGACCGACCCGATCCGCATCGATCGCTCGGCCACTACGCCGTGGGACTCCGAGGACGCGGCCATGTCCGTGGTGCCTGGGCGCGCGGTCGGCGGTCGTTGGGCCAGGCTCCGCCCGGCGATCGTCTTCAGCGTGGTGATGCTCGCGGCGGGACTCCTGCACGGACCGGTGCTCCGTGACGGTGTGACCTTGGGCGCGGCTCCCGCTCAGCTCAAACTTCCGTTCGGGTACATCCTGCTGGCGCCATTGTGCGCCGTCTGGGATGCGTTGTCACTCCTGACGGCGCAGCAGCACCTCTGGTTGATCAATTCGACGCTCCTTCTGAGTGCGCTGGCCGGGGCTTGGTGGCCGAGGGCCGATACGCGATGGACCCGACGCCTTCGCGGGGGCCTGATCGGTGGCGTTGTGGCCCTGCTGACGATCGTGGTCGTGTACGCTGCCGGGGCGCTGCTGCCCCGACCCATGGCAGCGATTGCACTCAGCGCCCGCGACGACCTGGCGATCGACTTCCACAGTCACACCGATGCCTCGTGGGACGGTCGTCGCTGGTTTGGGCTGTCGGACCGACGGGACTGGCACTCCGAAGCCGGGTTCAATGTCGCCTACATCACGGAGCACTCGACGGCGACGGTGACAGGGGGTAGCGTCGGGAATCCCGCACGTGCCGGGGATTCGCTGGTGCTCCTGCGCGGCGTGGAGTTGGCCTGCGGCGGTCCGCACCTGATCTGGTTAGGCGCGACGCCGGAATTCGCAGCATCGCATTGCTCTAAGGAAGGGGTACGCGCTGGTCCGTCTGGCGGTGGTGCGCCGGTGATCGCTTTGGCCACGCTTCCCGCCGATCTGGCGCAGGTGCGCGCGACGGCGGGACTGGCGGGGGTGGAGCTGGTGGATGCGGCGCCGCGGGCGCTGGATCAACTGGCGCGCGACCGCGGCGCGATCGTTGGCCTGGCTGCGGCGCGTCACATCGGCGTTGTCGCCAGTTCAAACAATCATGGGTGGGGACGCACGTCGGCCTGCTGGAGTGTGATGACTATTCCCGGCTGGCGCGACATGAGTCCGTCCGCGCTGGATGGGGCCATCCGGCGGGCGCTGGCCACGGATCCGGAGCACGCCGTGCGCGTGATCGAGCGTCGCGGGCCGTCGGCGGCCATCAGCGACGCGGAGTTGGCGACTTCGGCCCCCGAGTTCGCCTGGAATCTTCTGACGGGATTGTCCCTTCTGGAGCGCCTTGCCTGGGTGGGGTGGATCTGGGCCCTGGTCGGGTTGGCCGCGATGCTGCGACGGTGGCGATCGGCACGTTCCACGCGTCACCTGACCTTGGCGCGTTGAAGCTGATGGATCAAACTCGGTGGACGATGGACCGCGCCGAGGAATTGATGGAGGGATTCGAGGCCCGAACACTCCCGCGCGAACGCTGGACGCACCAAGCGCATCTGGTGGTCGCGTTCTTGTACCTCTCTCGGTTGTCACCGGATGACGCGTTGGTTCGGCTTCGATCGGGGATCACCGCGTACAACGCATCCGTCGGCACCGCCAACACGGACACCAGTGGTTACCACGAAACGATCACTCGACTGTACGTCGCCGGGGTCGCGGAACACATCGGGTTGCACGGGCACTTGGCGGCTGCGGAGCAACTGAACGCCCTGCTGGCTTCGCCGATGGGGGCGTCGGACTGGCCGCTGCGATTCTACACGCGCGATCGGCTGTTCTCGGTGGAAGCACGCCGGCAGTGGATTGAACCGGATCGATCAGGCGCACCACAAGCATAAGCGCCGTGCACTTTGGCGGTCCGTGTGTACATTTTCCGCGTCGAGCCGCCCCCCGTTTTCCCTGAGCCCTAGTCATCCCATGTCCCTTCGTGTGCTGCCACTTTCGGCTGGCGCGTTGCTCCTGTTGACGCCCGTCGCCACCTCGCGAGTTCCCGCAAACGCATCGGCACCAACAAACGAGAGCCAGGACGCGGGCGCAGCGTGGGTGAATCGCACGCTGGCTGGCCTGACGCTCGAGCGAAAGATCGCCCAGTTGATCTGCCCGGACGTCACCGCGAGCTACATCACCGACGACGATCCCAGGATGCAGCAGTGGGTGCGCCTAGCGCACGACTACGGCGTGGGGATGTTCGTGATGTATGGCGGAACGCCGCGTGACGTCGCCCACCTGCTCAACAAGCTGCAACGCGCGGCGACCATCCCGCTGCTCATCTCCGCCGACTTCGAAGGCGGACCGGGACAGCAAGTGACCGGCGCCTCGGAGTATCCGCCGAACATGGCCTTTGCCGCCGTTGGCGATGACGACCTGATGTACCGCGCCGCGGCTGCCGCCGCGGTGGAAGGGCGCGCGATGGGGATTCACCTCACGTACACGCCGGTCTCCGACGTGACGCTGCGGCCGGATAACCCCGCGGAAAATGGACGCACGTTTGGCGGCGACTTCGACCTGATGGGCCGTATGGTGCGCGCGTATGTGCGCGGCTATCACGACAATGGAATGCTCACCTCTGCCAAGCACTTCCCGGGGCGCGGGGACGTGGAGGCGATGCCGAACAATCCGCCGTGGCAGTGGAATCCGAAATCCGCTGAGGCCATGAAGTCCCAGGAATTCAGGGCGTTCCGCAATTCGATTGCAGCTGGCGTGGATTTCGTCATGACGGAGCACATCGCCGTGCCATCGGTCACTGGAGGTTCAACGCTCCCCGCCAGCGTCGAGAAGAAGTTGGCGACCGACTGGCTGCGCGACAGTCTTGGATTCAAGGGCGTCCTGACCAGCGACGACTTGTGGTACGACCATGTGATTGCCCGTTTTGGCGCTGAAGAGGTGGCGGTGAAGGCGTTCGAGGCAGGGCACGACATCATCCTGAAGCCCAAGGATCCCATCAAGACCATTGCGGCAATGGCCGCGGCAGTTCGGTCGGGGCGCATTCCCGAGGCGCGCGTGAATGACGCCGTTCGCCGCCTGCTCACGCTCAAAGCCCGGTTGAAGCTGCAGACCAACCGTTTCGTCGACGAAGGCGCCGTGAATGCCAAGGTCGGCACTCCCGCGCATCAGGCGATCATTCAGGAGGCGGCCGATCGCTCCGTGACGTTGCTCAAGAACGACGGCCTGCTGCCGGTGGATCCATCGCGGCGTGGCCGGATGGTGAACATCAACGTCCAGAAGGTCGACGGAGACGCCTCGCCGCCCGCGCTGTCTGCCAAGCTCGCGGCGGCGTTCCCCGGCACCGTCAGCTTCACCCTGCGTCCGGACCTGGACCCTGCCTACTACGACCGGGTGATGAGCGCCGTGAACGGCGCCGACCTGGTGATCCTTTCGTTCTTCGTGCAGCGGGATCGCCTGGGGGACGCCACGCCGATTCGACCGGCGGACCTGGCCTTCCTTCAGAAAGTCATCGATGCCAAGCCCCGCGGAGTGCTGGCGATGTCGTACGGCAACCCGCAGATCATCCGGAAGATCCCGAACGTGCCGGCGTTCCTCACGGGTTACGCCGAGAAAGGATGGTTCGGCAACCAGCCGGTCTACTTCGATTCGTTCGTGAAGATCGTCAAGGGCGAGTTGAAGCCGACGGGGAAGCTCCCGGTGCGTGTGAACGATGCCTACGGCATTGGCGCCGGCCTGGGTTACTGATCCAACTGCAAGGGAAGGGATTGTCCTGGGCGGCTGACGATCACAAAACGCGTGGTATTGTCTGGCTGGTCGGCAATGTCCTGGTCAAGCACCACCAGACCGTAGCGGGCCGCGCATCCGGCATCGGCGATGGCGCCTTCCGTGGGGCGCTGTCGTCGGCCGACGTCGCGCGCCGATCCCGCCGTGTCGTAGCCGGCGACCGGCGTGAGCCAGGGATGCGCCGAGAAGAAGCGCTGGCACTGGCCTAACGCGGCGGGGTGACTCCAGACCATGGCGATACTGCGAATCGTGGATCCCGGGGTACCCAGCAGGCAATGAACCACCGGCACATCGACAAATACGTGCTGCTGCAGGTCGGCGCTCGCCAGCGCCTGGGCGACTCCGGGAATCTCGCCAATGATCGAATTGCGGTAGGGCAGGACGCCGTAAGATGCCGCTCCCGAGGACACCGCGTGCACCACGCCCACGAAATCGCGGCAAGGCAATCGGTCAGCGCCCGCTCCCCACGCCCGATCGATGGCGAGGTCGGCGTACGCGCCGAGCTCGCCCTGAAAAGCGACCGTCGTCGCCGGCGAAGCATCCAGCGTGACGGGTGACAGCGTGGACACCTCCAGCACGGGGCGGTACAGGTGCTCGGCGGATAGGCGGGGATGCGACATACCTAACGGGAAAAAAGAAAGGGCCCCCGGAGTGGAGGCCCTGGCTGCGATCAGAGAATCGGGTTAGTCGACCGTCACGATGCGCACGCGAGTTGCCCCCTGGAATTCCAGAAGGCGCTGGTAAAGAGGAAAAACGCGCGGTGGGTGGCGATCATGAAATCAACGTACCGTTTCCTGTGCAGACGGGCAAGAGAGCACTGTCGCATACGCGGACGGCACATTGACGCTGCCTCATTCGAAGCACGAGTATTGGTTGGCTATGGTGATACTCGCTGACCCTTGTCCCCTACCTCGATGAAACGGCCCGCCCCCCGTACCCAACACGCCTTCGCAATCGCCGTGTTGCTTCTGGCCGCCGGATGTTCAGGCGCCGGAGGCGTGTCGTCCGCGCCCCGCTCCACCCGCTACGAAGACTTGACGGCGCTGTTTGGCGACTGGAGGACCTTCCAGAAGCCGCATCTGATTGACGGCGTTCCGGACTATTCGCCATCGGCTATGAGTGCGCAGCAAACGGCGCTGGGGGAATATCAGTCGCGACTTCGCGCGATCGATCCCACCGCGTGGACGGTGCCGCAACAGGTGGATTACCTGATCGTGCGCGCCGAAATGAGTGGTCTGGAGTTCGACCATCGCGTGTTGAAGCCGTGGGCCAACAATCCGGCGTTCTACGTCACCTTCTTTACCGACGAAAGCGATCAGCCCGCCCGCGAAGGCCCGTATGCGCTAGGCGCGGTGGAGACCTTCCGTTACCCACAGCCCCTGTCAGCGGCCGCCGCGGCGGCCATCGACTCCGGAGTGCGGGCTATTCCGGCACTTCTGACGCAGGCGCAGAAGAATCTGGTCGGCAACCAGAAGGACATCTGGAATTACGGCATTGAGACGGTCAAGGGCCAAAGCCGGGAGCTGGCGACCTACATGTCGCAGCTGGCGGGAGCCCCAAAGGAGCTGACGGACGACCTGGCGAAGGCCAAGTCCGCCACCGATGCATACATCACCTGGCTGCAGTCACAGGCTGACAAGAAAAGCGGCGCGTCTGGCGTCGGAGTGGAGAACTACAACTGGTACCTGAAGAACGTCCAGCTGCTGCCGTATACATGGAAGGACCTTGTCATGCTCATGGAGCGCGAGCTGGATCGCTCGTGGAGTTTCCTGGGCCTCGAGGAGGCGCGCAATGCTGGCGTTCCCGCACTCGCCCTGGTGTCCAGTCCACAGGAGCACAGCCGTCGCTTCGACGCCGCCGTCACGCAGTACATGGCCTACCTGCGCGACCATGACCTGCTGACGGTCAAGGACTACATGGAGCCGCGGCTGCGCGAGCGTATTGGCACGTTCTCCGACGCCCCCCGGGAGTTCTTCACCGAGGTGGACTACCGCGACCCGATGGTGATGCGCACGCACGGGTTCCACTGGTTCGACAAGGGCCAGATGGCCATGGAACCGCACAGCAGTGTGATCCGCCGCGGGCCGCTCCTGTACAACATCTTCAACACGCGCACAGAAGGGCTGGCCACCGAGTGGGAGGAGATGATGATGGGCGCGGGAATGTTCGACAAGAGTCCACGCTCCCGCGAACTGATCCTCATTTTGGTGGCGGAGCGCGCGGCCCGGGCGTTAGGCGACCTTCGCATGCACAGCAACGAGTTCACGCTGGAACAGGCCTCCGCCTTTGCCTCCGCCAACACCCCGCGGAACTGGCTCTCTCTCAAGGGTAACCTGGTTCGGTGGGAGCAGCACTTGTACCTGCAACAGCCGGCGTACGGGGTCAGCTATGTCATTGGTAAGGTGGAGACCGAGCGCGCGATGCAGGCGGAACAGCGGCGGCTTGGCGACAAGTTCACCTTCCGTCCATTCATGGACCGTCTACTATCGGCAGGGCAGATTCCGATCTCGCTCGTTGGTTATGAGATGACAGGCGAATTGTCCCCCGATTTGAAGGCGTTGCTTCGGCCGGGAGGGTCATGAGCTGGGTGCACGTGCGTCGCGAGCACGCGATGAGCCGCGGGACGGCGCGAGTGGTCCATGGCTGATTGCCCCGAGTGCGGGGCGCCGCTCGCCGAGGGAGAGAGCTGCCGCGCATGGTTCGATCAGCTACTGGCGCTGGAGTTCGAGCAGCCGGAGGCGTTCGCGGAACATCACCTGACCGTCGCGTGTTACTTCCTGCAGCATCCGGCCGGATATGGCGAGGGCACGCTCGAGCAGTGGCGCAGTCTCCTGCGCGCGGCGCTCGTTGACGGAGTTGCCCCGGCGCAGCTGCGCCGGGTGATGAGTGAACGGTTCGAAGGGCCATCGCGGGTGCGCGGCGACGAGAATTCGCCGCCGGTGTGGTGGCCGAGGCGTTGGTCTGTTATCGTTAGGGACGTTGTAGCACTCGAAGAGCGACCCGCGACGGCGGCAGCACACCTAGATCGCGTGCGGCGGTGGGCGTGGAGTATCCTGGGGGAGTTGAACGCGGCTAGTGGTGCAGCAGAACTCAAGCCGAAGGGCGCTCTCGCCCACCCATCACCACCAGGTAAATGAAGAAGAAGGCACCGAAGGCCGGCGCGAAGCGCAAACGCTCACCGACGCAGGGATTCCAGCGCGGGACCAAGCATCCCAGCAACCAGCTGACGATCTCGCAGGTGAAGGCTATCCGCACGGGCAAGCACAAGAACAAGTCACAAGCGGACCTGGCCAAGGAACTCGGCGTTTCGGCGTCGACCATCTCGCAGGCCAGGACCGGTCGCACGTGGTCGTGGCTGCCCGGCGCGAAGAAGCCCATGGACGCTGACGACCCGCGTCGATTCATCGGGCGCGGCGG
The DNA here is from genome assembly GCA_046327745.1 of Gemmatimonadaceae bacterium. Taxonomy (GTDB): domain Bacteria; phylum Gemmatimonadota; class Gemmatimonadetes; order Gemmatimonadales; family Gemmatimonadaceae; genus JABAQJ01. The sequence continues at coordinate 80,248 of JAXLXV010000020.1, forward strand.
CCCGGTCATCAGCTGGAAGGAAGTGATGGGTAAGGACGGACGGCCCGTCGGTCGACGCGCCAAGCCGCGTGGTCCTCGGAAGGGTGTGGGTCGGAGGTCCGGCCGGTAGTATTCTCCCGTCCTAACGGGAGGCGCAGTGGCAGATTGGACCAGTCGTGACCTCGGGATGGACCGCCCGATGGCACGTCGCGACTTTCTCAATGGAATGGCGATTGGCGCCGCTTCGTTAGGCGCCATGTCAGGGAGCGATTGGCTGCGTGCCGGCATCTTCGACGCGCAGGGGGTCGCTCCCTACCCGCCGGCCCTCACGGGGCTTCGCGGCAGTACCGACGCCGCCTTCCAGAACGCGCACAAGCTGCGCGACGGTGCCGGGCCCTCCAGTTGGGGAATTCCCCGAGCAACCAATGAGCGCTACGACCTGATTGTGGTCGGTGCCGGCATCAGCGGGTTGGCGGCGGCGTATTTCTACCGCCAGGCCGCCGGGCCGAATGCGCGCATCCTCATTCTCGACAATCACGACGACTTCGGCGGTCACGCCAGACGCAACGAGTTCACCGTCGACGGCCGGCTGTTGCTGGGCTATGGCGGTACACAGTCGATCGACACGCCGTCTGAGTACAGCGCACAGGCCCGTCAGCTGCTCAAGGACCTTGGCATCGAACTGAACGCCTTCTACCAGGCCTTCGACCAGGGCTACTTTGAGCGCCGCCGGTTGTCGCGCGCGGTGTTCTTCGATCGCGAGACGTTTGGCGAGGACAAACTCGTCAGGCGTCCCCCGGGGGTGCCACCGCACGAGTGGCTGGCGCAGACCCCACTGTCCGAGCGAGTACGTGCGGACATCGCGCGCGTGTACGAAAACGCGGTGGACTACCTGGCCGGCAAGTCAAACGATGCAAAGCTCGCGTACCTCGCCGCCACCAGCTACCGCGACTATCTGGTGAAGGACGCCGGCGTCGCGCCGGAGGCCATTCCGTTCTTCCAGTGCCTGACGCACGACTTGTACGGCGTTGGCGTCGAGGCGGTGCCGGCGGGTGACTGCCGAGGGGTCGGCTTTCCTGGGTTCCGCGGGCTGGGGCTGGGGGATGCCTTCGGTCCGGGCCAGGGCCTCACCGCCAGCCGCACCCACGACGACCCGTACATCTTCCACTTTCCGGATGGCAACGCCTCGGTAGCGCGCCTCCTGGTGCGTTCGCTCATCCCCGGCGTGCTGGATGGCCGGTCGATGAACGACATCGTGCTGGCCAGGGCCAACTACGATGCCTTGGACCGGGACGCGAACACGGTGCGGTTGCGGCTGAACAGCACGGTGTTGAGCGCGCGTCACGCCGGGTCCGGGACCACTGGGGATGTGGACATCATCTACGCACAGGGCAATCAGTCCTACGCGGTGCGTGGCGCGGCGTGTGTGCTGGCCTGTTGGCACGGAATCATTCCGCACCTGTGTCCGGACCTTCCGTCGAGCCAGCGCGAGGCCCTGGTCTACGGGGTGAAGGTGCCCCTGTTGTACACGAATGTGGCGCTCCGGAACTGGAAGGCGCTCGACGCCCTGAAGGTGGAGTCGGTGTACGCGCCCGGGAGTTTCTGGTCGGGGATTCACATGGACTTTCCGGTGAGCCTGGGTGGCTATCGGTACACCCGCGATCCCAACGAGCCGACGCTGTTGCACGTGGTGCGGACCCCTTGCAAGCCGGGACTGCCGGCGCGTGACCAGCAGCGGGCCGGAAGGTTTGAGCTGCTCTCCACGCCGTTTGCCACGTTAGAGCGGAACCTGCGCGAGCAGCTGACGCGGACGTTCAGCGCCGGCGGGTTTGACGCGGCCCGGGACATCGCCGGCATCACCGTCAATCGCTGGTCGCACGGCTACACGTACGAATACAACTCGCTGTACGATCCGGTCTGGAAGCCCGGCGAGGCCCCGTGCGAAATCGCGCGTCAGCGCTATGGGAACATCGCCATTGCCAATGCCGATGCGCAGGCGTTCGCCTACACAGATGCGGCGATCGATCAGGCGTATCGCGCGGTCAGGGAGTTGCGCGGGGCGTAAGCACCAGATGTGGCCGTGGCGCGCAGGCCTCGACGGAGTCCGTGAGGCGATGCAAGGGCTCCTCGTGAGCTACAACACTCGGTGTTCATCCACATGGAGGTGCAGGCGATGCAACCACAGGTCTTTGAGATTGCGCCGGCCGCGTCCAAGGGGATGTGGGCCCTATTCCTGCTCGCGGGGGTCGTCGTCCTCTTCGTGGTTGGCTTGTTGGCGGCGGCCGCGTGGGGTTCGCGTCAGGCGAGGTTTGAGGTGTCGAGCGAAGGACTGCGCCTACACGGCGACTTGTATGGCCGACTGATTTCGCTCCCATCGTTGCAGCCAGCGGGAACGCGTCGCGTCGACTTCGCGGCGACGCCGACCCTGGAACCGTCGGCGCGGACGATGGGGACGGGACTGCCGGGCTACCAGGCCGGTTGGTTTCACCTGCGGAGCGGCGAGCGCGCCCTGTTGTACCTGACCGACCGCAAGCGCGCCGTCTACGTTCCCACCAACGACGGCTATGCCGTGCTCTTGAGTCCCGCGGATCCGGACGCCTTTGTCTCGGCTGTGCGTGGCTTAGCGGCAGCGAAACCCTGAGACGCGCCGCAACTCAGAAGGGGAGCGAAAACCAGTCGACCTGATTGGCGTTCAGGCGTGGCACGGCGATCCAACCGCGACGCAAGTCCACCCCTAGGTCGGCCGGTCCGTCAATGCCGCCGGCGATGCGACGTATCCCCTCACCGGCGTGCCCGATCCCCAGCGACGAGTCCGTCCAGCTGGTGATCAGGAATGAGCCGTCGGGGAGCACTTCGATCCCGTCGTAACCCCCCTTGCCTGCCGCCACCAGCCCAACGCGCGGGTCGGCCGGGCGCCACGATTGCACCATGATGTTCGTCGACGGCGCCAAGAGGAGTCGGCTGTTGGCTCGGTCCCAGGCAATGCCGTTGGGGCTGGCGAGGTGCTCGTCTTCCATGGCGATGCGGGGGGTGCGGCCGCTCACCGCGTAGATGCGATCCTTCCCAGGATGCGTCGTCGCGCCGCTGGCATCGATCCGGATGCCGGTGTCCGTCAGGTACAGCGTTCCGTCCGGAGCGGCGGCGACATCGTTGAGGAAGGTGGGATGCAGTGGCGTGAAGTCGATGGTGGCCACGACCGCGCCGGTGCGCTTGTTGAACGCGCGTAGCGCATCGATATCGGCCACCCAGAGCGTATCCCCGACAATGGCCATCCCCTTCGGTCCATTGAGCACCGCGCCGTTCTTTCCTGATTCGATGAAGCGAGCAGCCGTTGCCGGATGTGCCGGATCGATCTTGGAAATGAAGCCGTTGCCGTCCTTGTCCGACGGGGCGCCGTTCACGTTCGAGACAAAGAAGACATCCAGGTCGGCGTCGTAGCGCACGCTCTCTGGATTCAGAAGCCCGGTCGTGGACGCAGGAGGCACGGGCACGGTCGTCGCCACCACCGTGTTAGGCGGCTGCCCCATTTGCGACGTGTTCTCCGGTCGGGATTTCTTCGAGCATCCGGCAACGCCGACGAGCAGGCCAAACAGGCACAACATGCGTAGACCGGCGACGAGAAAACGAGTCATGGACACAGGTAGCTGATGATGATGCGTGCGAAGCCGCACTCGGCCACGAAGGGAGCCGCGCGCGCCGTTCAGTTGACGTCCGGGTTGTGCCCCGAACGAAGGAAAATTCACCACTTCCCACACGGAACGAAACCTGAGGCTAGCCGCCGCCGTCATATTGGGAACCAATAGGTCACCGATCTCGACTGATCGCCTGCCAATTACCTGAGGAAGTCCCGATGCCTGAGGTCTCTCCCATCCGATTGTATGCCTTGCGAGCCTTGTACCTGCTCATCTGCGTCGGTCAGGGGACCATTCAATGGCCCACGCTGGCGACCCGGGCATCACAGCTGACTTTCTGGAACGGAATCGGCGTTTCCATGCTGGGCGCGCTCGCGCTGGTATCGGCGCTCGGCGTGAGGTATCCGCTGCAGATGCTGCCGCTGATGCTGTTCGAGTTCGTGTGGAAGCTGATGTGGGTGCTGGCCGTGTGGCTTCCGAAGTGGCTCGGCGGAAGCGTCGACGCGGTGACGGCCGCCCAGGCTCCGGAGATCATGGCGGGGGTAATCGTGCCGCTGATCATTCCGTGGCGTTACGTGATTGCGCAGTACGTCACGAAGCCTGGGGACTCGTGGTCGTTTCGTCGAAGTGGTTGAGGACGAGACGACGCGCATCCTCTGTCCTCAACCACCTGCCACGTGCCGATTGGCGCTACCGCCCCCCGTGCGTCGGCATCACAAACTCACTCCCCGACCGAATTCCCGTCGGCCATCGGCTGGTCACCGTCTTCAGCTTGGTAAAGAAGCGCACGCCCTCCATTCCGTGCTGGTTCTGGTCGCCAAACGCGGAGGCCTTCCACCCGCCGAAGGAGTAGAACGCCAATGGCACCGGGATGGGCACGTTCACGCCGACCATGCCTACCTGCACGCGGTTCACAAAGTCGCGCGCCGAGTCTCCGTCCCGCGTGAAGATCGCCACGCCATTGCCGAACTCGTGATCGTTCGCGAGACCTAACGCCTCTTCGAAGTTGGTGGCGCGCACCACGCACAGCACTGGGCCAAAGATCTCTTCCTTGTAGATGCGCATCTGGGGCGTCACGCGATCGAACAGGGAGCCGCCCAAGAAGAAGCCGTCGCCAGCTCCATCGATCTCCGACTGGCGTCCATCGATTACGAGTTGCGCCCCTTCTGTGACCCCGAGCGCGAGGTATCCGGCGACCTTCGCCCGATGCTCGGCGGTCACCAGTGGACCCCATCTCCATGCCGGCACCGCGCGACGGGCCGACCTTGAGGGTCCGGACACGCTTGGCCAGGCGTTGCACCAGATCGTCGGCGGTCGACTCGCCAACGGCCACAGCGACACTGATGGCCATGCAGCGCTCACCTGCCGAGCCGTAGGCGGCACCCATCAATGCGTCGGTCACCTGATCCATGTCGGCGTCGGGCATTACGACGAGGTGGTTCTTCGCGCCACCCATCGATTGGACGCGCTTCCCGTGGGCGGCGGCGGTCGCGTACACGTAGCGCGCGATCGGTGTCGACCCGACGAAGCTCACGGCCTGGATCCGTGGGTCGGTGAGCAGGGTGTCCACCGCCTCCTTGTCGCCGTGGACCACGTTGAATACACCGGGAGGGCCTCCAGCTTCAACAAACAGTTCGGCCACGCGAACTGGGCAGCTGGGATCCTTCTCCGACGGCTTCAACACGAAGGCGTTGCCGCAGGCCAGGGCGGGGGCGAACATCCACATGGGCACCATCGCCGGAAAGTTGAACGGCGTGATCCCCGCCACGACGCCTAACGGCTGGCGCAGCGAGTACATGTCGATCCCCTTCGACACCCCGTCGGAAAACTCCCCTTTCATGAGGTGCGGAATGCCGCAAGCAAACTCCACGACCTCCAGGCCGCGTTGCACCTCACCCTTGGCGTCGGCCAGGACCTTCCCGTGCTCGTCACTGATGATTGCCGCCAGCTCATCCATGTGCTGGTCGAGCAGGTCGCGGAACTTGAACATCACTCGGGCGCGGCGCAGCGGCGACGAGGCGCCCCACTCGGCGAACGCGTTTTGCGCGTCGGCAATCACCGCCTCTACGTCACCCCGCGTCGCCAGCGGCACGCGCCGCGCGGCGAGACCGGTCGACGGGTTGAACACGGGTCCATGACGCGCGGTGGACGGCGTTTGCCGCTGGCCGTTGAAGAAGTGCGGAACTACCGGCAGAGCCTCGTCCCGCTCACGGGCGACAGAGGACACAACTTCGGGGATGGTACGCGTCGCCACAGGGTGCTCACGGTGCGGGTCTGAGAGGAATCTGCGGCGGGGTTGATGATTGGCAACGTGTCCGAGAAAAGGTGAGGCTGATTCGCATTGGCGCTGAAATTCGAGGGCAGAAAATCGCCGAAATTGGGTGCCGAAGACAGGCCGAAGACATACGCGGCAATCTGATCGAGATGGAGGGTGGAAACAGAAACGCGCCATCTCCTCACAAGTAACTCTCAAATAAGGACTTAGAATGCGGCAACGACGTTGATTTCCGGGGTGACAGCGGCTACTTTCCGAGGTCGCCCCAGCGGGGGCATTCCGACCCTCCCCACCGCGTCCATGACCGCTCCCAACCAGCGCGAACGCATCCTGCCGCGCCTGATCGACGACGAGATCAAAGAGTCGTTCATCAACTACTCGATGAGTGTGATCGTTTCGCGCGCCCTGCCGGACGTGCGAGACGGTCTCAAGCCGGTGCATCGGCGCATCCTGTACGCGATGAACGAGTTGGGCCTGGTGCCCGGCCGCCCATACAAGAAATCCGCCACGGTCGTCGGCGACGTGTTAGGCAAGTACCATCCCCACGGCGATGCGTCCGTGTACGACGCCCTCGTGCGCATGGTGCAGGACTTCTCGCTGCGTTACCCGCTGGTGGATGGGCAGGGGAACTATGGCTCCGTGGACGGTGACCCGGCGGCCGCCTACCGATACACCGAGGCCCGCCTAACGGCGATCGCCATGGAGATGCTGGCGGACATCGACAAGAACACGGTCGATTTTGCGCCGAACTTCGACGATCGCCTCACCGAACCCAAGGTCCTGCCCGCCTCGGTCCCGAACCTTCTCGTGAACGGCTCGGCGGGTATCGCCGTCGGCATGGCCACGAATATCCCGCCGCACAACCTGCGGGAGATCATCAACGCGGTCATCGCCGTCGTCGACAACCCAGAAGTCACCATCCAGGACCTGCGCAAGATCGTGAAGGGTCCTGACTTCCCCACCGGCGGCTTCATTTACGGTCGCGAGGGGATCAAGGACTATCAGGAGACGGGACGCGGCAAGATCGTCATGCGTGCCCGCGCCGTGATCGAGGAGAAGGAGTCCAGCGGCCGCTCCCAGATTGTCGTCACCGAGCTCCCCTATCAGGTGAACAAGGCCAACCTGGTGGCGAACATCGCCGAGTTGGTGCGCGACAAGAAGCTCGAAGGGATCAGCGACTTGCGCGACGAGTCGGACCGCGACGGCATGCGGGTGGTGATCGAGCTTAAGCGCGACGCCATCCCGCGGGTGGTGCTGAACCAGCTGTACAAGCACACGTCCATGCAGTCGTCATTCGGCGTGATCATGCTGGCGCTGGTGCCGGACAGCCACACGCGTCAGTTGGTGCCGAAGGTGATGGGGCTGAAGGTGGTGCTCGAGCACTACATCGCGCATCGCCACGAAGTGATCGTCCGGCGCACGCAGTACGACTTGGACAAGGCGCTGGAACGGGAGCATATCCTCGAAGGATTGAAGATCGCCGTCGACAACATCGACGAAGTGATCAAGCTCATTCGCAAGGCAGAGGACACGCCGACCGCCAGCGCGCAGCTTCAGAAGCGGTTCAAGCTGTCGGAGCGGCAGGCTGAGGCGATCCTCAACATGCGTCTGGCCAAGCTGACGGGCTTGGAGATCGAGAAGCTGGAAGAAGAGCTGACGGAAGTTCGGGCGTTCATCAAGGAAGCCCGGGCGCTGTTGGCGTCCAAGACGGCGCGCATGAAGGTGCTGAAGGAAGAGCTGCAACGTATCGGGGACAAGTTCGGCGACGAGCGCCGGACTGAGATCACCAGCGATGAGGGCGAGTTCTCCATCGAGGACTTGATTGCCGAGGAGGACATGGTGGTCACCGTGTCGCACTCGGGGTACATCAAGCGGACCTCCGTCACGACCTATCGCAAGCAGCGCCGGGGCGGGAAGGGCTCTTCTGGTGCGGACCTGCGTGAAGAGGATTTTGTCGAGCGTCTCTACATCGGGTCGACGCACGACTACATCATGGTCTTCACCAGCGATGGCCGGTGCTACTGGCTCAAGGTCTACGAGATTCCGCAGGCCGGCCGGGCGACCAAGGGGAAACCGATCGTCAACCTGATCAACGTGTCGCCCGATACGGCGATCCAGGCGATGGTCTTTGTGCGCGAGTTCAAGGACGACGAGTTCCTGCTCTTCTGCACGCGCAACGGGACCATCAAGAAGACGCGACTGTCGGAATACTCCAATGTCAGGGCGACCGGCATCAAGGCGATCAAGATTGAGGAAGGGGATGAGTTAATCGACGTGCAGGTGACGTCGGGGAACAACGACATCGTGCTGGCGACCAGTCATGGCATGTCGGTCCGCTTCCACGAGAGCGACGCGCGGGAGATGGGTCGCGACACGACCGGCGTGAAGGGGATTGAGCTGGCGGACGACGACCGCGTGGTGGGGATGGTGGTCGTGAAGCGTGAGGCGACGCTGTTGGTGGTGACGCAGAAGGGCCTCGGCAAGTGCACGCACATTGACGAGTATCGCGTGCAGAAGCGCGGTGGGAAGGGCATCATCACCGTGAATCGCACGGAGAAGACGGGGGACGTGGTCTCGTTGATGGAGGTGCTGTCCGAGGACGAGATCATGATCATCACCAAGAGCGGCATGATCATCCGGTCGCCCGTGAGCCAGGTGCGTGTAGCCGGCCGCAACACGCAGGGGGTGCGGTTGGTGAACCTGGATGGCGGCGACATGGTCACCGCCGTGGCGCGCGTCATTCCCGAGGACGACAAGGATGGCGAGAACGGCGACGCCAGCTCACCGAACGGTGATGGCGATCCCGAGGAGTTGCAGCTGGAAGAGTAGCCGCGACCTGGCGGCTACGGTTCCTTCTACATCGCGTAGCGCCGCCTAGTGACCGCTTCAGCCCCTGACTTCCGGGCAGCGCCTTCATAGGCGCTGCCCGGTGAAGCGACCAAGAGTCTCCCAACGCCCACTGCGCGCGGCGAGTGCCTGGTCGGCGAACCAGCGGAACTAGTGGTGCAAGTGGAAGCGGATCATGCTGCCGATCCGGACCGCGCGCAGTCGATAGTGAACGGGCACATCGTTCTGCCGGTACGCGGACCCGCTCTTCGTTAGGTAGGCGTCGACAAAGGTCCCGAAGTCATCTCGGCCCGAGGGTGTGAGCTCCACGCCGACCATGCCGGCCAGCTGATCGTCCACCAGCTTGGAGTCATCAAGCGAGTAGCGCCCCGTGCCAACGCCCCCTTTGAGCAGGATGCGATCGATCGAGTGCACGCGGACCCAACGCGACTTGGTGTGCGTCGCTACTTCGAACGAGGTGGGGTGCTGGCTGGAGCCGCCTTGAATTCCGTACGTACGGCCTCGAACGCACGGTCGGTCAAGTTCTCGGGTTGATGCGGACCGGCATTCTCCCACACCACACTGCCGGCCTTCACGTTTCCCACCCTCGACGAACCGTCGGGCAGCGTCATACGCAGCGTGCCATCCGTCAGGAACACCGTCACTGATCGCGGATGGTCGTGCATGTTCCCCTTTTCGTGCGGTCCATACCGAATGCGAAGCACGCGCACCTCGGCGTTCTCGAATTCGACCGTGTAGTGCGCGCGATCCGCCGTCACGGCGTCGGGTATCGCTCGGCCAGCCGCTTTCTGCGGCGTCGATTGTGCCCGGCTGGTCGTTGCTGCGAGCAGTAGCAGGCTTCCCGCGGCAGCGAAGCGGATTGAGGCGTGCATGGAAATCACTCCGTGTTAGGGGAAGGGCAGTGAAGCGAGAACGCTCAGTGGGGTCGGTGCGCAGTTGTACAGCGCGGGTTCGTCCACATCCAGCACCAGCCACCTCTTGCCGTCCATTTCAGCGTCACAATGAACGGCGAGCTTCGTCGACGTGCGCTGCGAGCGCTGCGTGAACTTGGGGCGGCTCGGTCAACCTGTCGACCCCGCGACGTAATCGCCGCGGGGCCGTTGTCTTGAGAAAAGTGCCTACTTCCCGGCCTTTGTGCCGGCCACCTTCCCCTTCACGACACTGCCGTCGGAGTACTTCGCCTCGAACATGCCGGTGGAGCTGTTGCCACTGAAGTGCGTCGTTGAGCGGGTCGTCGCCTTAAGCCCCTTTTTGAGGATGCTGTCGTACGGCCCGATTTCATACACAAGGCTGTCGCCGCCAGCTGCGATCACTTTCGCCGTCATGGTGGGACGCCCGGCCATGGTGACTTCGATCTTGCCATCCGCGCCGACCACGGTCTTGGTCGTGGTGATGAGGCTATCCTTCGGACCGACCATGGACTTGCCTTCCCACGTTCCGACGGCAGCCGCGGGGATCTTGGGAGCGGCGGGCTTGGCGGCCTGCGCGGAGAGTGCGGCGGGGAGCACGGAAATCGCCAAGAGAGCGATCAGGCGCTTCATGAAGCCTCCGAAGGGTGAAAGGTGCGGCGGGAGCTTACGGGTCAGCTCGCTAGCGCGCAAGAATCCTCCGGCTGTCCCGCCGAGGGTCGAGGGGTTGCCTGAGGAGTTCCTAACGCTCGCTCGACGGGAGCGACGGATTCTGATTGCAGCCGGCGGAAGGCGTACGGTGAACAGAGGACTGTGCCGAGGCACGCTGCCGTTCACGGGATGCGGCGCAGTAACATTGAGATTGTTGGGCAGTCCACAACGGGCTCTCGAGGGAATCGTTCATCATGCATGAAGAGGAACGGTTCAAATCGCAGAAGTGAATGCCAGCAAAGCAGCGGGTGCCGTGGGCGACATCGAGTTGCGCGCTCGCAGCAACCGCCTCGCGGATCGGATTGGTGCGCCTAACAACATTGCAGCCCTCACACATAAACACGATGCGCCTTCCACGTATCCTCATCCTTTTGATCGCGACACCAGCGCTCCTTCACGCACAAGGCTCGACGAGATTCCCGATGTCGCGCGATTCAATTGTCGGGCGACTTGCCGACCTGCAACGAATTCACACGCCCGAAGGGATCGATGAAGTCGAGGCGCTCGATGTGAACGGAGCGAAGGAGTGGATCGCGATTCGGGGGCTCAATCGATCAAATCCCATACTCCTAGTGCTTCACGGTGGCCCTGGTAGCGCGATGATGGGGATGTCATGGTCATACCAAAAGCCTTGGGAAGACTTCTTCACCGTGGTGAACTGGGACCAGCGCGGCGTCGGGAAGAATTTCAACGCCGCAGATACGGCGCGTCTTGCGGCGACGATGACTGTCGAGCAGTACGTACGCGACGCCGAAGTGGTCGTGAGGCACGTGTTGAAGAAGCTCGGCCAGCGCAAACTGGTCCTGATGGGGTATTCGTTTGGGACCTCGTTTGGGCCGCTCCTCGTACAGGCGCATCCGGAACTTTTCCACGCCTGGGTCGGGGTCGGCGTGGCGGCAGGTGACGAGGATGGAGAGAGCGGCGAGGCCGCCTTGTATGCGCGTGTGTTGCAACTGGCGAAGGCCTCGAACGATACAGGTGCTATCCGCGCGCTCGATGCGCTCGCACCGTATCCACCACACCCGTTCGACGTCAGAAAGGCGCTCGCGGTGCGCAAGTACGTTCGGCAGTACGACGGCGGATGGTACGGCAAGCCGGACTTCTCGCTGTACTTCTCCCTTCCGGACTTCGGCGCCGCCTATGACTCCGCGGATGTTGCCAAGGTCCTTCCCGGGATATCGTGGTCGGAAGCTCTGCTGGCGAGCGAAGCGTCGGCGAGTCTCACACCGTCGCTGACGTACGCGGTGCCTGTCGTCTACATGCAGGGACGCTACGACCTGCACACGCCATACGAAACGGCACGACGGCAGTTCGACCAGCTGCAGGCGCCAAGAAAAACGTTCATCTCATTCGAGCGATCCGCGCACATGATCATGTGGGAGGAACCGGGGAAGTTTCTCATGTCGCTCGTAACCGAGGTGTTGCCACTGGCTGGCGGTCGGAAGGAGTTCGTGGTAATGCCCGATCCGCCTCGCCGTCGGTAGTTCCCTGTCTTCGGACTCACCGGAACGCGAGCCGCGGGGGCGCCTACCAGCCGGAGGCCGCGTTGTGATGGTCGCGTTGCTCGCGACAGCATTTTCGACGTTGGTTTTCACATCAAGCGTCGAAAGCGACTCCTGCCGACACCGCTAACGCCACGCACCATGCGTGGTGACAACTCTCTTGAGACGTTATTCTTCCGAAGTCGCTGATAGCCGATCGTTAGGCCGCCTCTCTCCATTGGTACGCGAACGCCATGCCCACCTCGAAGAAGAAGACTCCCAAGCCTGCCAGCCGGAAGACAACCAAGCCACCGGCGACCAAGCAAAAGACCGCCAAGCCTCTGCCGGCATCTATGCTGACCGGCAAGGCAAGCGCAGCGAAGGCTGCGGCGGGTGACAAGCCGGTCTTCGCCTACATCAGCAGCCTTCCGCAGCCGCAACGTGCGATCGCCGAACGCGTCGATGCGCTGGCTGCCAAGACGCTTCCCAACCTCCAGCGTTCGGTGAAGTGGGGCATGTCGTACTATGGCGTTGGCGATGGCTGGCACTTCTCCTGCGGCGGATTTGCAGGCCACGTCAAACTCATGTTCATTAACGGTGCCGCGCTTACACCGGTTCCCCCGGTGTCGCCGGTGGCGATGGGCAAGGCGACGAGGGGTGTGGAGCTCAAGTCGCTGGCCGACCTGGACGAACGTCAAGTCGCCGCCTGGATGGTTCAGGTCACCTCCATGCCAGGTGTCGGAGGCAAGAAACAGTAGCCCGCGGACGGGCGTTGATTTCAGGCGTTAGGTAGTCGAGGGCAAAATTATGAGCGTCGCTTCCGCAATCGACCGCACCACCCTCGTCAGGCGCAGCACACGCCTGAATTACCTCACCATGGGCTACAACAGTCTCGAGGGAGTGCTGGCGGTCGGCGCCGGTCTCTTCGCAGGAAGCATTGCCTTGGTCGGCTTCGGCGCCGACAGTCTTATCGAGCTGACGGCTAGCGCCGCCGCCATCTGGCGGCTTCGAGCCGACGTCGACCCGGTCCGACGTGAGCGTGCAGAGTCGCTCACCCTCCGGATCATCGGCGTGTGCTTTCTGGCGCTTGCGGGCTACGTTGCCATCGATGCCGCCAGAAGCCTCGTGCTGCGAAGTGCCCCTGAGCGGAGCGGGATCGGAGTCGCACTGGCATTCGCCTCGTTGATCGTCATGCCGCTGCTGGCGCGCGCAAAGAAGACGGTCGCCCTCCAGTTGCGAAGCGGCGCGCTAGCCGCTGAGGCCAGGCAGACCCAGATCTGCACCTATCTGTCTGCCCTCTTGCTGGGAGGTCTCATACTGAACGCGCTCGCGGGTTGGTGGTGGGCAGATCCGATAGCGGCCCTTGCAATGGTCCCGCTCATCGCGTGGGAAGGCGTGGAAGGGGTTCGGGGACGCTCGGCATGTGCGGACGGATGTACCTCGGGGGCCGGATAGCAATTGCAGCTGACGTGAGGGCGATCTGGCTGGACGCGACACCCAGACCTCCTGGCCGTATCCGCGGCGAAACTTCTGTGGGCGCTTGCGCGTTGGGCCGAGGTGATCGCCCGCGCGCGACAGGCACAAGGTCCGCCGCCCTCTGTCGACTCGAACTCCGACGCCTTGCTTCGCCATGAATCAATTCGTAACCGACGTTCGGTACGGCCTCCGCATGCTGCTCAAGACGCCCAGCGCGAGTGCCATGGTCCTCATCGCGTTGTCACTCGGTATCGGCCTCTCGGCGCTCATGTTCAGCCTCATCAACGGTGGCGTCCTCCCCACGCTTCCCGTGAAGGGAGGCGACCGCGTCATGATGGTTGCGCGCGCCGAGCGGATGGCGAGGACGCCTGACGATTTCATGACATGGTCAACACGGCAACGCTCGTTCGAGCAGCTTGGTGGCGTGTCCACGAAGACCGTGACGCTCGCGATCGAAGGCTCCAGCACTTCGCCGGTGCACAGCGCGGCCATTACGCCGTCCATGCTCTCTGTCCTGGCTACGGCGCCAGCAATGGGCCGTCCATTCACAGAACGAGATGCGCTCCCAGGTGCACCGGCAGTCGTCCTTGTGAGCTACAAGCTGTGGCGCGAACAACTGGCCGGTGCGCCGAACGCCATCGGGCGCGTGATTCGCGTGGACGGCCGTCCGGCTGAGGTCATTGGGGTGATGCCGGAAGGATTTGCCTTTCCATGGTATCATGACGTGTGGACGCCGCTGGACATGGACCCGGTGCGCGGTGGCGCGGTCCTCGCGCGGCCGGCGGAGGGACATTGGGTCGTCGGGAGGTTGCGCCCAGGAGTGCGTGCGTCGACGGCTGCGACCGAGCTGACGAGCCTAACGCGCGACCTCGACCAGTTGAAGCGTGGGATTGCTGGACCGGCGTCCATCGTGAAGGTCTATCGTTTCACGGACCTCTTCGGCGGTGGCAGTCGTGCGGTGGTCCTGGCTGGCGTCCTGCTGGGGGTCGCGTTTCTGGTGCTGCTTGTCGCGTGCTCGAACGTGGCGAACGTGCTGCTGGCGCGTGCCGTGGCGAGGCGCCGCGAGATCGTGATTCGGCTCGCCGTCGGAGCATCGCGAACACGAATCCTGACGCAACTGCTGGCGGAAATGGCCGTGCTCGCGCTCGGCGGCGCGGTTGGAGGCACCGCCATCGCATTGATCGGAACGCAGCAGATCACGGCAATCACGCCGCCAGGCATGCCGTACTGGATCGCATTCCGCGTGAACTGGCCCGTGCTCGGGTTCACTGTTTTGGTGTCCATGCTGGCAACAGTCATGGCGGGGCTCATGCCAGCGATCCAGGCATCGCGCGCGAATACGCATGAACTCCTCAAGTCTGATGCTCGCGGAAGCTCGAGCTTCCACCTCGGTCGCGTTATGCGGCGTCTGGTTGGCGTCGAGATCGCATTCTCGTTCATGCTGCTGGTGCTCGCCGGTCTGTTCATTCGAAGTGGCACCAAGGTCGCCCGGGTTGACTTCGCGTTCGACCCGGCGGAGGTCTACCACGCCTATGTCGGCCTCCCCGAGGCAGGGTACGAGGATCCAGCGGCTAAAACCAGGCTCGCGGACCAACTGCAACAGACGTTAGGCTCCCTGCCGCCTGTCGCCGGCGCGGCGTTGTCTACCGGCATTCCTGGCATTGGGTCATCGGACGTCGTGCGTTTCCGCACCGAGAACGCGGCCGGGACGCCGCCAAATGCGGACGAGTGGCCCATGACGCGGTCCATCGTCGCGACGCCAAGCTATTTCCCGTTGTTTCGCGCGCACATGGTCGCCGGTCGCAACTTCGACTCGCGTGACCGCGAGGGTGCGCCTGCCGTGGCGGTGGTGAACGATGCCTTTGCAAAGCGCTACCTCCCGTCAGGTGCGCTCGACCGACGCATCCAAACGGTGGGTCCGACGGGTGACTCTTTGTGGCTGACGATTGTTGGCGTGACGTCGGCGTTGATGGAGGGTGGGCTTGAGGGCGACACGCCGGAGGCGGTGTACCTGCCACTCGCGCAACATCCGCAGTCCATGGTCACGATATTCGTGCGTCCGCGTGCCGGGTTCACCACGTTGCCCGCGCCGATTCGTGAGGCGGTCGCTGCGCTCGATCGTGACGTTGCGCTCTACGCGGTCGAGCCCCTCGCCGATGTGATCGCCTCCGCAAACTCGCAACACACGTGGCTTAGCATCCTGTTCGCGGTGAGTGGTGGGATCGCGCTCTTCCTCGCGGCCCTTGGCCTGTATGGCGTCATGGCGTTCTGGGTCATCCAACGCACGCGGGAGATTGGTGTGCGGATGGCGGTTGGTGGACAGCGGCGCGACATCGTGCGTTTGGTGCTCACCCAAGGAATGGCTCAGACGTCAATGGGACTGGGGGCCGGCGTGTTGCTTGCGCTTCCCGCGGCGTTGGCGTTGAAGTCGGCGTTGTTTGGCGTTGCGCCGTATGATCCGATGGTGTTTGGATCGGTCCTCATGGTGCTGCTGACCGCGGCGTGGCTGGGGTGCTGGTTGCCGGCGCGCCGCGCCACGAAAATCGCACCACTAGTGGCTCTGGTGGCCGACTAATTCGCTTGGCTGCGCGTAAGGCGCATCAAGCGGCTTCTGAGCAGCACTGAGGCGGCTAGCGTCTGACGACGGGCCAAGCCCGCCGTCTGCTACGTCATGGGTTGACCCGCCTAACGTGGCGCCGCTACTTGTCCGGCCGCCGTCTCACTCAGCGCGCAACGCCGTCGCCGGCTCGACGCGCGCCGCGCGGGCGGCGGGAATCCAGCACGCCACCGTACCGACTGCGGCCATCACCAGCGCCACCAGACCGACGGTGAATGGATCGTTCGGTGTGACGCCGTAGAGCAAGCTGGTGGCGAGGCGTCCAGCCACGAGCGCTCCCGCGATGCCTAACACCAAACCGCCGGCAAGCAGGGCCCAGCCTTCGCCCAGTACCATGCGCGTCACACGGCGTGCGTCGGCGCCGAGGCTCATGCGGATCCCAATCTCACCTGTGCGCAGACTCACCGAGAACGCGAGCACACCGGCGATGCCCACGCCGGCGATCACGAGAGCAAGTCCGCCGAACGACGTGACCAGGAAAGCGTTCACGCGGCGTGGCGCTACGCGATCTTCGCGCACCTGCTCGAGTGTCTGCACCTTCTCGACTATCGCTTGCGGATTCACGGTGCGAATGGCTTGCACGGCGGATGACGCCAGTGCCGATGGGTCGGCGGTGGTGCGGATGATCATGGCGCCAGTGTACACCTCCTGGGCGAAGGGCATGAACATCACGGGCGACGGCAACGCATCGGGGCCGAAGTCACGCGTGTCGCCGACCACGCCAACAATGGTGCGCCAGTCGGGTGAAATGGGAAGCGAGCGGATCTCGTCGGGAGTCCATGCGACGCGCTGACCGATTGGATCTTCGTTCCCAAAGAGGAGCTTCGCGAACGTTTGGTTGATCACGGCTACCCGAGCGGCGCCACGTTCATCGGTCGTCGCGAATGGGCGTCCCTTGATGAGGGGAATGCCGGCGGCGCGAAAGTAGTCGGGACTGGCCGTGCGAAAGTCTGCCTTCGGTGCCGCTGCGCCTAACGGTTGCGGTCGCCCTTCGGCCTTGACCTCATGCCGAAAGTGCTCGATGCCGAGTAGCGGTACTGTGTTGCCGAGTCCGACGGCTTGCACGCCAGGTAGGGAGGCGACCCTGCGCTGGATTTCCTCGTACATGCTGAGGCGATCGGCGCTGGTGCGCCCCGTAGCATCGAGCGAGACCTCCATGGAGAGCACATTCTCCACGCCCACGCCGGTATTGACCACCTGCAGCTTCATCAACGTCCGAACGAGCAAGCCAGCGCCGGTCAGCAAGACGACCGACACGCCCACTTGGACCACGACGAGCGCGCGTTGCAGTCGCTGGCGTCCGCGGCCGGCGGTCGTGCGCTTGCCCGAGCTGACGAGTGAAGCCGCTAACGACGCTTCAGTGCCGATGTTCGGCACGAACGTCAACACGACGGCGACGGCCAGTGTTGTTACGAGCGAGAACGCGAGGACCATCCCGTCGAGTCGAATCTCGCCGCTGCGTGTCGAGAGCTCTTGGGCAAACGCGACCAGCAGTCCCAGGCCTGCGTAGGCGAGCGCGATACCCACCACGCCGCCTGCCAGCGACAGCAGGAGGTTCTCGGCGAGCAACAACTTGCGCAAGCGGCCGGCGCCGGCGCCCATCGCACGCCTAACGATCAGTTCGCGCTCGCGCCGGATGCCGCGGATGAGCGTGAGGTTCGCGACGTTGGCGCAGGCGATCAGAAAGACGAACATCGCAGCGCCCATCAGCAGCCAGAATGTGAGCGTCGCTCGCTCATTCAGGACCTCGCGGAGCGGTGTCACCGAGACGCGGTAGCCCGCCGATGGTTCGTAGGTCTCTGGGTGGTCGCGATAGACATTGGACGCGATGCGATTGATTTCGGCGCGCGCCTGTTCGATGGTCGCGCCCGGCGCCAGTCGCGCAAACAATTCTGTGTCGCGATGCGTGCGGCCATTCACCACGTTTTCGCTCGAGATGTGCGGATACGTGATCGTGTTGACGAAGATGTCGGTAGGCCCGGGGTAGCGCGGGGCGTCTTGCACGACGCCAACCACGAGGGACAGCCCTCCATCGACGTCGATCGTCTGGCCGATGATGGTGCGTTCGCCGGCGAAGCGCCGCAGCCAGAAGGCCTGCGTCAGCACCACCGCGCGTGCCGCACCAGGGCCATCGTCGCGATTGTCAAAGAGACGTCCGGCGACCGGCGAGAGGCCCATGACGTCGAAGTAGTTGCCGGTGATGACGCCCGCCGTGACACGAAGTGGCTCGCTTCCTCCGCGCATGGTCACCGGAACCTCCGCGTATTCGGCGAAGCCGCGCAGTTGCGACGCGCCCGTGCGGTAGTCGATGACCTCTGGTATCGAGAACAGCACGTTGTTTTGCCCCGTGGCGGTGGATTGCCGGAGGTAGACGAGTCGTTCGCCGTCGCGATTGGGGAGGGGTCGTAGCAGGGCCCCTCGCACCACGCTGTAGATGGCGGTGTTGGCGCCGATGCCGAGCGCCAGCGTCGTGATAACGGCGATGACGAACCCGGGGACTTTGGCGAGGCTTCGCAGAGCGAATCGGAGATCGTGAAGCGAGATCATTGCCAGTCTCCGGGAGTGGCCGAAGCCTGATCTTATCACTCCATCCACGGCGTGACCAGCTTCGGGTTTTCCCACACGTGTGTCGCTTCCTGTGTGGCCGCGCGTGGCGCTTTCAGCCGCGGAGTGGGCGAACAGTTTGGCGGCTCACGCCGGGCAATGCACTCATTGACTGGAACGCAGCTGAATGCAAGTGTAGGTAGCACACACGGAGCAGTGACCGAGAGCAGGGCCGCAGGGAGGGCTGTTTTCGGGCCCGATGTCGCAAGCACCTACGTTTGCCTCCGTGCACAGGAAGCAAAGCGTTAGGCTGCGATGACAAGCCGAAGCCGCTGAGGATCACATGAATCGTCGAACATATTTGCTTTCTCTTGCGGCCACGGTGGCCACCGCCGTCTACTTCGGGACGGCTCTCTCACATTTGTCGTCGGCCGCTCCAACCGAGCGTACGTTCTCTGATTGGTTGGACGTGCTGCTCCCACTGCTGATGCTTGCGGCGTTCCTGATCCCGCTTTGGGAGGCCGCTCGCTATGTGCAGCACAACTCGGTGACGGAGTCCGCGACAGATTCGAAGAACTGACTGACTGCTGCATGCTGAGAACGCTGGAATCGCAGGCCGCATCAGCGCGGGCGTTTGTGGAATGCGGGCGGGAGACGTGGACGTGGGGCGAGGCAGCGTGCGCAAGGCCTAACAAGACGCTGCAGCGGACATTCACACGTTAGGCCCTCCGTGGTGTCATACTGCTAGCGCCCGCCACGCGCGAGCCCGCTACTCGCGAGTGACTACCGACCCCCAAGGGTAAGGGAACGTCGACTCCGCGGAGACCACCACTCGTTTCTCGCGAATCCCTGACTCTTTTTGGCGGTTCTCATCGCGATCGTACCAAACACCGCGAGATCTATCCAGTCGCTGGAGGTCGCAATGCGTTCACTGTGCTACGTGGTCGCCGGCTGCCTAATTACCGTGACTTCCGTCAATGCCGTCGCTCAGGAGATCAGACACGAGGGGCCGCGGTCCGAACGGGTAGCGCTCCTTCTCGGCGCCTCAACCGTCGCTGTCTCGGGTGTCTGGTCGCTCGTGTCCGGCAATGGTGCGATCATTGCCGGGGTCATCGTGGGCCCGGCACTTGGGCATGCGTACGCCAACAATTACAGCCGTGCGCTCGGCGGGACGCTGGGGAGAAGCGCGCTCTCGGTGGTTGGGCTACTCGCCGGCTATGCTGTCTGTGATGCCAAAAACCTGCTGGATAACTGTCACAATGAGGGCGCCGTCAACACCGTTGTCGGACTCGCGGCTGCAGGGGTACTTGTTTGGTCCGCGATCGACCTCGTCAAGGCTCCGGAGTCTGCGCGGCGCTACAACGAGCGACACACCTCGCAACGAGTGGTGGGTCTGCCACTGCCGCGGCGCGGGCGCCTGCTGGATGCAGGCCCGACGCCTTCCTGCGTGACAATCTGTCGAGCGCAGGACTAGCACGTACCGCCGGCACGCGACCGTTCAGCGCAAACCCACCCGTGTTGGCCGCAGCGCGGGCAGTCATGAGGTTCCGACCACCCTGGTCGACGAGCTTACCGGCGCGGCCGCAGCCGCAACAGTTTCCCGTTCGTTTCGTCGTCCGTCAGGACGTACAGAAATCCGTCCGGCCCCACGCGGACGTCGCGAATGCGCGCGTTCAGCTCCGTCAGCAACACCTCTTGGAGCATAGGTTTGCCTTCGCGCATCCGTATACGTCGCAGCTGCTTGCCTGCCAGGGCCCCGACGAAGAAGTCGCCCTTCCACGCGGGGAAGGCGTTGGCGAGATACAGGGCCAAACCGGACGGTGCGATGGAGGGCACCCAGATCACGTGGGGTCCTTCGAACTCCTTCGCTTCCTGCACGCCGCTAATCAGCGTGCCGTTGTAGTCGATGCCGTATGTCGCGCGCGGCCAGCCGTAGTTCGCGCCGGCCTTGAGCAGGTTGACCTCGTCTCCACCCTTGGGGCCGTGCTCGATCTCCCAGACTTCGCCGGATCGCGGGTCGACCATCAGTCCCTGCTCGTTTCGATGACCATAAGTGAAGATCTCGGCCCTGGCGCCGGGGCGATCGATGAAGGGGTTGCCGGGAGCCGCCGCGCCGTCCCGCGTGAGGCGAAGGACTTTTCCGAGTTGCGAAGTGAGAGCTTGGGCGCTGTCGCGGAAGTCGAAGCCCTCGCCGACCGTCATGAGCAGCGTACCGTCTGGCAGGAACGCGATGCGAGAGCCGAAGTGCGCCGTCCCCTTCTTGTCGGGAGTGACGCGGAAGATCACGCGACCGTCGACGAGGGCGCGCCCGTCATAACGCGCACGAAACAAGGCGGTGTGGTTCGCCTCGGCAGTTCCTTCGGCGAACGTCAGGTACACCTCGTGAGTGCGCGCGAAGTCTGGGGCCAGGGCGATGTCGAGCAGGCCGCCATCTTTGTCGCGCAATACGCCGGTCGGTGCGCCGGCTACTTCCGTCGGCTGCAACTGACGCCCGTCGAACCGACGGATCGCGCCGTGCTTCTCCACCACGAGCATCCCGCCACTCGGAAGAAAGGCCAGGCTCCACGGTGCCTTGAGGCCGCTGGCCAACTCCTCCACGCGGTACGGTGCGTCTTGGGCGGCTAGGGGAGTGGCAGCGAGCAACGTCGCGGCGAACGCGACGAAGATGGTTCTGTTCATGGCTGGTTTGTACGTGGAGGTTCGTCGAGATGGTCGCGAGGTAGCTGGGCCAACAATCGCGGCACGAGGCACCATCCGCTACACCCTTGTTCGGAATCGTCTGGCCCAAGGGATGAGACGCGGGGTCGGGTATTCGTTCCGGCTCAGCGTCAGCCCACACGTAGCCGAGCAGCTTGTCGCGAGACAGCCCCCGATGGCTCGGCCCGTCGAGCAGTGCGAGGTGCGCCAAACGACGCATTTGCCCGCCCGCGCCGCCGATGGGACCGTCTTCCGACACTGTCGCGAGATCGCCGAAGGTCCTGAGGAGCAACGAGTTCGTCGCGTCGACGTGCGGGTGAGCGGCCAGTCATGCCGGGGTGATAGGCCGGCCTATCGTACCCCACGCCAATGCAGCGGCACACTCGCCAGCTGCTTCACCAATCAGAACCAGCAGGAGTTTTCCCATGCTCAATAAGACCTTGCACCTTTCACTCGCGGCCCTGCTCAGCGGCGCGTTGGCCTGCGGAAAGACGGGATCAGACATCACGGCGCCTGACGATGGCGGGCCGACGCCTGGGGGTTCGGGCATGCCTTCAGAGATCGTTGGCTCCTGGTACGTCGGCTCAGTTTCGCCGACGAACTACCACAACACGTCGACCGGGTCGTGGAGCAATGCCGGTGGGGAAGGGATGTTCTACACGCTCAAGGCGAACGGGAAATTTGAGTTCGGCTACGAGATCTACTCCACAGTTTACGGATGTACGATCACGGCTATGTTCTGGAAGACAGGGACGGTGACCATGGACGCCGCAAGTCACGTGATTACCCTGCATCCAAGCGAGGCGACGCTCCACTCCACAGACACGTGCTCGGCGTCGGGGAACTACGACAAAGCCATATCCCGGGATCCTGAGGTGCTCTCCTGGAACTTCGTGGTCGACGATTACGGGGAGCGCGTGTTGCGGCTGCGTTGGCAGGGAACGGATGAGTTCAAGGATTTCTATCGGTGGAATCAGTGATCGGCGCACGATCAAGTCATGCGAAAGGGCTCCGTAAGGAGTGCGGACGGAGCCCTCTCCTCATCCTCGAGATCCCGCCGTCGCACGGCTGACAAGAATCAGCGATGGCATATGTGATTGCTGGACGGAGTCCGTGGAACGGGTATCTTCTCGTTCATCGGACCTCCGCGAGGCAGATCGCATGCATACCCGTTCCGCTATTCGAGCAAGTCTTGGCTTGCTCCTCCTGGTGCCAGGCACGGTACGGACCCAAGAGCATCACTCCGACACACTGCTCACCGTCGACCATTACCTCGACTACGAGACGGTCGGAGAGCCACGGATCTCCCCCGACGGCGCGCGGGTGCTGTACACGCGACGCTGGGTGAACAAGCAAGAAGATCGGTGGGACACCGCCATCTGGATGATGAACGTTGATGGAAGCGAGAATCGTTTTCTCGTGAAGGGTGGCAGCGCCGTGTGGTCACCTGACGGGACGCGCATCGCGTACCTGGCCGAGGGCGAACCCAAGGGGACGCAGATCTTCGTGCGCTGGATGAACGCTGAGGGTGCCATTTCGCAGGTGACGCGCGTCGATCGTGGGCCGGGAAACATCAAATGGTCCCCCGATGGCCGCTGGATCGGGTTCACCATGTTTGCGCCAAAGCCGGAAACGTGGGCCATCGACATGCCCGCCGCGCCTGAAGGGGCGAAGTGGACGCCGGCGCCCCGCTATGTGTCGTCGCTGCACTACCGGGCCGACCGCCAGGGGTTCACGGAGAAGGGATACACGCACTTGTATGTTGTTTCGGCTGACGGAGGGACCCCTCGGCAGATCACCAGTGGCGACTGGAATGTTGGCGCACGCTTTGACGCGCTGCCGGGCGGAGCGGGCTGGGACTGGATGCCGGATGGCAAGTCGATGGTGTTCGACGGGCTGACCGACGCCGACTGGGACATGCGATATCGCGACTCGGACATCAATGTCGTGGATGTGGCCACCGGCCAGGTGCGCAAACTGACGACGCAACACGGTACGTGGGACAGCCCCGCCGTCTCACCCGATGGCCAGTGGATCGCGTTAACTGGCTACACGCAGGTAAAACAGACCTATCGGGTACAGGACCTGTACGTGATGAAGTCCGATGGGAGCCAGCTGCGCAAGCTCACCAGCGACTGGGACCGTGAGCCGAACGCGATGGAGTGGGCGTCGGACGGCACGGGGTTGTATCTGACGGCAGAAGACCGAGGCACGTCGAACCTGTGGTTCGTGCCGGCGGCTGGCGGCGCTCCGCGCCAAGTCACGACCGGGGCGCAGATGGTCGCCATGGGGTCCATCGCCAAGAATGGCGTCACCGCGGTGGTGCGCACGGCGGCGCAGGAGCCCCCCGATGTTTGGCGACTGGACCTCAAGAAGCCAGGGCCGATGGCCCAGCTGACGCACGTCAACGAAGACTTGCTCGGCCGCATCAAGCTGGGCCGCGTGGAGGAGTTCTGGTATGCCTCAAGCGGCGGCGCCAAGGTGCAAGGCTGGGTGGTGAAGCCCCCGGGCTTCGACGCATCGAAGAAGTACCCGATGATCATGGAGATCCACGGCGGGCCGCACGGGATGTACAACGGCGCGTTCAACTTCATGTTCCAGAACTTTGCCGCCAACGGCTACGTGGTGCTCTACACCAACCCGCGAGGTTCAACAGGGTACGGCACGGACTTCGGCAATGCCATCAACCTTCGCTACCCCGGCGTTGACTATGACGACCTGATCGCGGGGGTCGACACGATCGTTGCACGCGGGTATGTCGACAACAAGCGCATGTTCGTCGGCGGCTGCTCCGGCGGTGGCGTGCTCTCGAGCTGGGTCATTGGCCATACCACTCGCTTTGCTGGCGCGGCGGTTCGCTGCCCCGTGATGGATTGGCTCTCGTTCGCCGGCCAGACGGACATCCCCTTCTTCACCTACAACTTCTTCGAGAAGCCGTTCTGGGAAGATCCGAAGCGTTGGTTGGAGCAGTCGTCCCTCATGTACGTCGGCAACGTGCAGACGCCCACGGTCATCATGACGGGTGAATTGGACATGCGGACGCCGATGCCACAATCCGAAGAGTACTACTCGGCGCTCAAGATGCGGGGCGTGCCTACCGCGCTCCTCCGGTTTGCTGGAGAGTACCATGGCACGGGATCCAAGCCGTCCAACTTCATGCGGACGCAGCTCTACATGATGAGCTGGTACCAGAAGTACGGCGGCAAGCCGATCTCATGAGCATTGAAGCCGCCCGGCGTGCGAACTCCGGGCGGCTCTGTTTTCGTGCGTGTGATGTCACTGTCCGCAGGAAACTGCTCGTCCTAAACACGTGGGGCGTGCCCACCGCATGCCTCCGGTTTGCGCGTTCCCCCAAGGGATCCCAAGCCTGGTACCAAAGGCACGACGGCAAGCAGATCTGTTGAGGCGGAGAATCAGAGAACAACTAGGACAGCAACAGCTCCGGCTCGTTGGCTGACGTAGCGCAGTCTAAGAGCGTACCGTGGCAGTAACTCTGGCCTCAGGACCTTCGATCTGGCTCCGCGCCTCTTCAAATAGCTTCTGTAGGTAGTTGAGCTGCGCTCGCGAACCGTTGCGATGCAAGGCATCCTCTAACCAACGCTTTTCACCGGGTGCCAGCACCCTAAGCGAGGACTCGACCAAGTCACGGTAGCTCTCTAAGAGCAAATGCTCTCCGGTCAGCCTCACCGAAGACTCATGGTTCGCCATGCGCTTCATCCATTGTCGATCATGCTGCATCCGATACACCAACTCGCGCACGATGGCCCGTTCAGCCCTGAGCCGTCGCTGAAGGCGAAAAGCCGAATATAGCGCCGTCGTTAGGCTCGCCAATGTGCCCACAACAGCCAACCACAAAAGATCCATTCCCAAAAGGTCTGTCACTGTTTCGTCGCCTCCACTGCCACAAACTCCCAATAGGGAGCGCGATCAACTACATGCCTATTGTAGCGCTCGAGGGCATGATAAACAAAGATGAATAAGAGTGCCCACGCACCGTATCCGGAGGAGTTCGCCAGGGTCTGGCTGACTTGGGCCGCAGCCGGGGCTCCTGGAACCGTTAGACCAAAAACGATCGAATACGCGATGCAAATCACAACGCTCAGCCCGAACTGAAGCCGGCTCTTCGACGAGCCTCCGATTGAGATGGAGTACATCGCGACGCTCAAGGAAAGTGACGAGACCGAGACCTTCTGCGCAACCAATAACTCGACTCCAAGTGGGAGGAGCGGTAGGAGAAGGTGAAATACCAAGCAAAGGACATAGTGTTGCCAGTGCTCCGGCAGGCCCGGAATTCGTCGCGCCATTTCCTAACCCCAGAATTATCATCTTCAGCCCAAGATCGCGGCGTAACTTATTGCGCTCAAAATAGCTAGCGTTCGCCTATGCACCCTCCGTGAATATGCGACCGACGGGGCCAGACTGCTAGACTTACGTTCGTCGCGTTCAGGCAGGCACGTGTCAGGCGCTCGAGATCGAGGTGTTGTCGTGCAGACAGCAGAAACAGCCTACGCATGCGCCGCAATCCAATGGGCCCGCCGTCGGTAGCTGCTACCGCAAACCCTGGCAGGTCGAAGTCGTTAAAGGAAAGCCACCCGGTGGCGGCAGGAGCCGTTTATAATCCGAACTTGCCATCGGCAGGCATGCTTACGGGATGATCGTGAACGTGAAGTTCTTGGTGTCGGACAGTCCGCCGGCGTCCCTGACCGTCAGCGAGCCTGCGACCGTTTGAGCCGACGGGAACACCTTGCTGATCAGTGGTTGCGTTGACAGCAGGGCGCCTTTGGCGTTGCGCCATTCATACGCGACGATGCCCTGGTCGTCGGTGGAGCCACGAGCATCGAATGTGCAGCGACGTCCGGGGACACAGGTCACGAGCGGCACCGCGACCGGCGGTTGATTGCCGGCAGGGGTCACGGTCCACATGACGGCGTGAACACCTTGACCGGGCGGGAAGTACGACTCACCGACCACTACACCGGCGTTGTTGATGCCGCGGGCGACGGAGTTCGAGACGGCGGCACCCGGCCATGGCGGCAGCTCGATGTACTGCCCGTTGCGCCACAACACGCCACGGCTCGTGGTGCTGGCCACGACGTCTCCGGCGTCGTTGATCTCATACACGGTATTCGCCTGGCGCACCGGCATCGTCAGCCGCTGCAACACGCCGTTGGTCCATACGACCGGGTCACCGCCGTTGCTTTGGCCGGCGACCGTGCCGGACGCATTGATGGAGCGACCAACCGACGAGTAGTTCCCGGGGATTTCCGGGAGCTTTGTGAACACACCGTTCTGCCAGACGAAGGCATACAGACGACCAAAGGGCCCGCCACCAGCGGTCCCCTCGCCGGTGACCTGCCCGGCGTCGTTGATGTCGTAGGCCATTGAGGAGTAGCCGCCCGGCATCACCCCGATGTCGAGGTGCAGCGTGCCGTGTCGCCAGATCCCCGCATGCTGGTAGGTCGGCACACCTCCGCCGCCACCCGTGCCGCCGCCAGCTACATCTCCCCACGCATTGATACCGTTCGCCGCCGCCCCTGAGGCGACAGTGCCCGGAAGGGGCTGCAACGGAATCGCGACGCCGTTTTCCCAGAACACGCCATAGCCGGCCTTTGAATTGACTACCGCAGTCCCCACGAACTGGCGACTCTCGTTCATCTGTCGTGCGGTGGTGGTGGCGGCGCTCGCCTGCGGCAGCGTGTCGACAATCACGCCGTTCCGCCAAATCGCTCGTCGGGTGGTACCGCCGACATCAGTCGCCACTCCGACGACTTCACCCGCATTGTTGATGTCATACGCCGATGAAAACGAGCCGCCGGGAAGGAACCCGAGGTCCGTCATGGTGATTTGCCATGGTCCTTGGATCACGGTCGCCGTCTGAGGTCCGGCGGTCCCAGACGCCGTGGATGCTGTGATCCCCCTGGTAAGGGCAACGCCCGACGGGTCTCCACTGCAAGCCGTCAGTAGCAACATTGCCATCAGCCCGCGCGCAAACGCCCGGCCGTGGATGGACCTGCGCACCTTCTCCCGCATAACGTGTCTCCTGAGTCGTTGATCACTGCATCGGCCCGACGCGTTCGACGAAAACGACGCTGAGTCAAGTCGGACCGATGAGTATTCGCGTGCAAATAGGTCGTCGTCATCGTGACGCGACAGGCATACCATCCCGTTCCCGAAGCCGATCACTCGCGTCTTTCGCGGCTTCGCTCTTCTCCGTCGAACCGTGCGATCAACGTAGCCGTCCACGTCGCGTACAAGCGTCCGGAACTTCCCGATGTCAGCTCAGGGAACCGCGAGCGTCGCCGCGTGACAGCTGTAACAACGCGATGCACTCCGACCGTTGGCGAAGGCTGAGTTGGCCGTTGAGCCTGCGTTGCGACGACGGAGAGCAAGGCGCGCAGGGTGTGGCCCGCCTCCGCGAAGATGGCAAATGAGGATGCCGAACGCTCGGGAATGGCCGGGCACACCGAACCTGCGGGACCGGCCGAGCGCACTGCACGCGTGGAAGTGTTCGGCGACACCCGCACGCGCTGGACGGCCGCGAGCCGCCTTTCTATCCTTCCGAGCACCCTTGCCCAGCAGAAGCCCATGCCTGCAGCCAAGCGTAAACGGAAGGCGACCGCCGCCGCGGCCTCGCGTGGCCTTGAGGCCAAGCGACTGAACAGTTCGGCGCCCCCAGCCGCGATCGAGTCACTGGCCTCACGGATCGTGGCCGACGGCGGCACCGTGATCGGGACCTACCGCGACCCGTTAGGCGGGAATTGGCAGGTCCTGGCGGGCCTTCCCCTCGACGTGGTCGAGCCAACGCCGTATCAGCGAGACCTGTCGGAATCGCACGTCGAACGGCTGAGCAAGGCGATCAACAAGTTGGACCGATTTCTCGACCCGGTGATTGCCGTGCCCGCCGCCGACGGCAAGTACTGGACTCCAAACGGGTATCACCGGCTTGGTGCCCTGCGCCTGTTAGGCGCCCGATCGATCGTGGCCATTGTTGTGCCCGAGCCGGAGGTGGCACACCGCATCTTGGCGCTCAACACAGAGAAGGCGCACAACCTGCGGGAGAAGGCGATGGAAGTTGCGCGCCTCGCGGAGGGGCTCGCCGCCCTCGACGATCGCCCGGAAAAAGACTTCGAGACCGAGTTTGAGGAGCCATCGCTGCTGACGCTGGGATTCTGCTACATGCAGAACGGGCGTTTCTCGGGTGGGGCGTACCAGCCGATCCTCAAACGCTGCGAGAAGTTCCTCGGCAGCAAGCTGCCCAAGGCCTTGGAAGTGAGGAAGGAGCGGGCCGCCAAACTGTTGGAGCTGAACGAGGCAGTGAATGCCGGCGTGGCCGCGCTCAAGGCGCGCGGGTTCGAAAGCCCCTACCTCAAGGCCTTCCTGGTGGCCCGCATCAACCCTCTGCGCTTCCAGCGCAAGACCGTGGCCGACTTCGACGAGACGATCGACAAGATGATCGCCAGTGCCAAGCGTTTCGATCCGTCGAAGGTGAAGCAGGAGCAAATCGCACGCAGCGGCGGGCCAGCGGCCGCGGAAGAGTAGGTCCAGCAACCTGGCACCCATGTCACATCTCGTTGTGCCGCGCCACGCCGTGGCCGCGTTGTTCCTGCAGCGCCAGTTTCTGGACAAGCCGAGGCAGCGCCGGCTGACTGCCAAGAATCTCGTGGAGTTCACCCAAGGGGTGGGCGGGTTGCAGATCGACTCGATCAACGTGATTGATCGCGCGCATCACCTGACGCTGTGGAGCCGCTTCGGGCCCTTCGATCGCCACCGCTTGGAACGCATGATCTACAAGGATCGTGTGCTGTTCGAGTATTGGGCGCATGTGGCGTGCTTTGTGGCCACTGCGGACTTTCCCGCCTGGCGCCGCGCGATGCTGGACTACTCCACCAAGAACAAGGCATGGGGCGCGTGGCTCATGTCGCACCGGCCGACGTTGCGGTTGGTCGAAGGTGAAGTGCGCGCCCGCGGGCCACTGGGCACCGCGGATTTCCGAAAAAAGAAGAAGCGAAAGAGCGGGTGGTGGAGCTGGGAGCCGACAACCCACGCGCTCGACTATCTCTGGATGTCCGGCGTCATCGGCACGCACTCCCGCCGGCACTTTCACAAACGATTTGACCTGACGGAGCGCCTACTGCCCGACGCGATGGCTGGCGAAACGTTCGACCGGCCGGCGTTCTTGGCCTGGCACCTGGAGCGATCGCTGCGCGCCATGGGCGTGGCTACCGAGACGGACCTGCGGATGTACATGACATTTCCGCGGGAGGCCGCGGGCACGCGGCGCACGCGGCTTCGCGCGGCGGTGGAGCAGGGCAGGGTCACCGAAGTACGCGTGGAGGGGATGCGCCAGCCATGGTTTGTGCTGACGGACGACCTGCCGGCGTTACGCAAGGCCGGTGTCACGCGGGCGCCCTCGACCGGCACGACGTTCCTGTGCCCGTTCGATTCACTGCTGTGGCACCGTGAGCGGGTCGATGCGCTGTTCGATTTTAACTACCGCATCGAGGTGTACGTCCCCGGCCCCAAGCGACAGTACGGGTATTACGTACTTCCGCTCTTGCACAACGGGCGATTCATCGGGCGCGCGGACTTCAAGACCCATCGCGCGGAGCGGCGGTTAGAGGTGCGCGCGATCCATCTGGAGCCTTGGTTTGCACGTGGCACCACCGCCCCGCTTGCCGCGTGGGCTCCCGCAGACCGCGACGAAGGGTTGCAGGGAACGGCCGAGGCCTTGCGCTCCCTGGCCGCCTTCGTTGGGGCTGACGACGTCGAACTCGGCAAGGTGGCTCCGGTGGCCATGAAGCGCGCCCTGCGCCGGGCGCTGGCAGACACCGCGCCGTTGACCCCGCAGGCGCCGCCAGAGGATGACGGCGCCGGTGAGGAGACTTCCGCCGAGGTAGAACTCCCGCCGAACGCGTGACGGCCGTGGCGCTCTCGGTGAAAGGGAGGGACGCCGGCGGCGGTGCAAGGTACCGAAACGGTGTAGCTGACGAGGAGATACAAGGGGCTCAAACAAGACAGGGGGCGCCGATTGGCGCCCCCTGGACCTGTGCAGCATGCGCGCGATGCGCTAGGGCTTCTTGCGCTTGAGGAAGCCAGAGAGCGCCTTCTTGGCCCCCGACTCCTTCTTGCTGGTGTCCGCGGCACTTTCCTCACCCTCTTTCTTCTTGGCCTCATCCATCTTGGCTTGCAGGTCCGCCATCTGTTGGCGCATGTCCACGACCTCGAACCCGGCCGGCACCTCAAACACCGAGGCGTCCATGCTCGCGCGCGCAAGCTCCTGCACCTCGATCGTGGTGGTGGACGACGTCACCTCGCCCTTCTCGCTGGTTTCCGTATTCGACGTGGTGACCTTCATGGGGAATCCCTTGGGCGAGTTCTTCTCTGCCTCCATCAACTTCTGCATCCCTTCACCGCCAAATCCCTGCATGTTGACGGCAAAGCGCTTGGCGAACGCCGCGAAGGCCTTGTCGTTGATCAGCTCGTCCGTGAGGTACGCGTCGGACACTCCCACGTGGTGTGACTTGCGGTGGATCATCATGACCTGCATGGCCATGTCGTACGTCCGCGTGATGCGGTAGTGATGCGTGGAACGCCCGAGCATGCGTTCGCCGGCGCCCAGGTCTTCCACCTTCACCTCAGGATTGTTGATCTCCATCTTCATCATGCCGGACTTGCCCACGGCGCCTAACGCGGAGCCCATGCCGGCAGGATCCATGATCATCGCCTTCTTCTCCGAAGGATCGACCATGGTCATGGTGCCGGCATCGGCATCCAGCAGCATGTACCCGCCCTTGGGCATGGCGGCCTTTTGCCCCGGCTCCAGCATGTAGTCCATCCGGATCTTCCCCGCGCCGATCTGGACGGCCATCGAGGGCTGAGCCGCCATTTCTCCGCGGTCATTCTTCTTGGCGTTGTCCTGCACACTGGTGACCTTCCAGACGAACTTCCAACCGTCCACGACGGGGTTCACGTTCACCCGCGCCGCGCTGGCCACCAGCAGCAAGGCAGCCGCAGTCAGTGGATACTTGAGCATTCGCATCGTTTCTCCTTGACGAGACGGGCGAGCGCAGCTGCCCGCACGGAAAACCTGAGTGGGATAACAACCCTCAGCAGCCGGACCTGGCGATCCACCAATCGGTCCGGGCAAGGGACCTCGAGTACCCTCGTGAAGTCTGCACGAGCCATCGTCGTTCAGGCATCGCCTAAACGTCCACCAGTGCCCGGAATTTCCCTGACGTCGGCACACCGGCTAGAGAAGGGACGCCGGAGCAAAAGCTGCGTCACGCGAAGGCCGATAGGTCGTGCGGGCGTTCGCCCCGGGCGGGCGTTGTAGCCGTCGGTACGCGGCTGGAGCCGACGGCCAGGATGGACGCCGCAGCGACCAGCACGCCCATCGCGGCCGTCAGCGACGTCGCGTGGGCAATGCTCCCCACAATGGGGGGGCCGACCATGAAGCCGACATACCCGATGGATGAGACGGCTGCGATGGCCGCCGAGCGACTGACGCCCTGCACGCGTGTCGCTGCGTTGTAGAGAATAGGCACGATGGTAGCCAGCCCGATGCCGACGAGTGCGAACCCGAGCATGGCCACCCATGGGCGGCCGATCAGCAGCACCAGTAGCATCGCCACCGCTGCCAGCGACGGGCCAAGACGGAGCATGGCGCGTTCAGACATGCGCGCTCGCACGTAGTCGCCGGTGAAGCGCATGCCCGCGGTGGCACCGGCAAAGGCCACGTAGCTAAGCGCCGCGCGATCCTGTGGTGCGTGCAATTCCTGCTGGACGTACAAGACGCTCCAGTTGTACATGACCCCTTCCGCCATCATACCGCAGAGGGTGAGCAGGCCAATGATCAACAGGGTGCCGCGCGGCCAGGCGAAGTGGGCCTGTGAGGAATCGACGGCGGGATGTTGCGGCAGCATGCCACGGGTGGCGATCGTCACGCCAGTTGCAACAGCGACCGCCACTCCTAGCATCTGGATCGGCGCCGTCAGCTGCGCCCGCAACATCAGCGCCGCAGCCGCCGCCCCCGCCATGGCGCCCAATGAGAACATGCCGTGAAACCCGCTCATGACCTCACGCTGGCTCATGACCTCCAGCGTGGTGCCCTCTGCATTGATGGCGACGTCGTAGACACTTTCGCCGCCTCCCAGAAGGAGCATCACCGGGATCAGGAACCATGGGCCCGGCAGGTGCAAGCAGACGGCAAACGCCGTGGTGTAACTGAGAGCCGCCAGCCAGGTGGTCTTTCGCACGCCCCACTGCGCCACGGCACGGCCGGCAAATGCCAGCGTCAGGAGCGATCCGCAACTGCTCGCGAGCAATACGCCAGCCAACGCACGCTCATCCAAGGTATAGGTCGCCTTCACCGAGGGCACGTGAACGCCCCACACCCCGCCTACAAAACCGAGGTGAAAGAACTGGGCTCGCGTGGCCCACCGGGCGCGCGAGAGGTTCGGTCGTGCTGGGGGGGGGGCCACGTGCCTGAGGTTGCGCCTGGACTAGTTCGGGACGGCGGTGGTGTCGGCGAGTTTCCGGAGAATCTCTTCGTAGTACGGCTTTTCGCGCAGGGATGCCCGCGAGCCAGGGAAGTACACCAGGCTCAAGGAAGCGCCAGCACTGTTCATGTCCGTCAGCACCACCGCCACCCGCTGGTCGTTCGACAAGCGCGTGTTGTCGATCATCGGTGTGCTGAAAAACCCGAGCGGAAAGTCCACAGCGTTGCGGCTGGCGGCTTGGGCGTCGACCGCTGGCTGCTTGGGAGTCTCGATTTCGAGGTTGACCTTCAGCTCCAAACGCTCGGTGTCGGCGCCGGCGATGGTCACGCGGAAGCGGCGCTTGACGCCATCCAGACTCAGCTCCACGTCCTCCAGTTGCTGTGACTTGGTGCCGGCAATCAACGAGTCATCGAGGATCAGGGTCCAGTCGAAGCGCTGCCCCCCAGACTCCAGCACGATCATCTGCTTTCGTGTGACCTCGCGAGCCAATTCGCTCAACCGGGTCTCGTACCCTCGGCGGGCATCGCGCGAGAGACCAGAGGCGTTGATTTCCCGGCGAATGTGCTCGAACAGCGGCACCAGGTTCAACGCCTCGTGAAAATTCTGCGCCAGCAATTCCATCTTCAGGAGCTTGGTTTCCAACGAGGTCGAACCGGCGTCGAAGAATGAGCCGATGATCGACTGGAACATCTCCTTGCGGAGTGTGGCCTCGGATTCCTCACGCCGGGTCATCAGCTCGCTGTACAGGCGCAACTTCGCCTCGTTGCTCTGTTGTTTCTCCAGCGTGCGGGACCCAATGAAGCCTAGGCTGGCGACGGCAATGGCGGTGAGCAGTCCCCCGATTGGCGAGAGAAGAATCTGCAGCTTGTCCCAAAAGTCCTTGGGTTCGCCCTTCACCGATTCACTCACGGCTCAGACTCGCTTGAGGATGTACGCGCCGTCCTTCAGCTCCAACATGAAGCGGTAGCGGGCTGGCTTCTCGAACACGACCACGTCGACCGACACGGTCTTGGTTTCGTAGGTGACGCTGAAGCTGCACTTGCCATTGGTCTTCCCGGTCAGCCGGAACGAGCCCGCCTGGTCCGTCTTGCCCTTGACGACTTCGTCGCCGCACGTCAGTTGTACGGGGGCGTCCGCCACATATTTGTCGCCGATTCTCAAGTCACCAAAGACTTCGCCGAATCCAGCAGTCCAGGTCATGGCGGCCAGCGCCAGCAGTAATCGAGTCATAGGGTCTCCCTCCGATCAAAATGCCAATGCGTTGTAATGTAGCGTTTCCGGTGATGAATCGACGGTCCTTCCGCCGATCCTTCTTCCTGACGGCGTGCGTGTTGTTCCCGGGTGCCCAAGGGATGGCCCAGCGTGCCCCCGAGGAACGAGCCGTGTTAGCCACGGTGGATTCCCTGTTCGCGGCGATGGCGCGGCGTGATGGCGCTGCCGCACGCGCCCTCATGGTGCCGGGCGCCGTCTTCTACTCCGCCATCGATAGCGGAGGTCCGGCGGTCGTTCGCACCCAGACCGACTCGGCGTTTGTGCGTTCGCTCACGTCGGGAACGGGCGCCCTGCTGGAACGCTACTGGTCACCGACGGTTTCGATCTCCGGACCGCTCGCCCAAGTGTGGACGCCCTACGACTTCCACCGGGACGGCGTTTTTTCGCACTGTGGCATCGACGTCTTCAGCCTGTTACGCACACCGGCCGGATGGCAGCTGGCGGCGATCAGCTACACGGTGAAGCGTACCGGGTGCGCCCCCAGTCCGTTGGGCAGTCCCAAGTAGTTTGTTAGGCGGCGGCCGCCGGATGTATCGCTGGCGCGCGACGTTCTAATGGGCGCACGATGAATGATCGAAGTGCCGAAGTGCCGAAGTGCCGAAGTGCCGAAGTGCCGAAGTGCCGGAGTGCCGGAGTGCCGGAGTGCCGAAGTGCCGAAGTGCCGGAGTGCCGACATAGGGCCATCGGACGGGCCGCCGCGCCGCGGACAGGCGCACGACGCGCCCTCAACGCGAGACGCCGGCTCGCACCCCAACGTACCAAACACGCCCCGGCGCCGGAAAATTCGCCACCTCCGTATACCGGGCACCGAAAGCATTCTCGGCGCGCAGCACGGCCGTAAGCGAGCGACCAGAGGGCGCGGGGAAGGCAAACTGTGCGCCGAGGTCCGCGCGGGTGTACGCCGAAAGGACCACGGCGTTGGCGGGGAAGGTCGCAAAGTCACGGTCGTCACGCGCGCCGACGCGAAGCACCGAGGCATCCAACGAGAGGCGCCGCGTGGCCTGGGCCACCGCGGAGAGCGTACTGGTTTGCGCTGGTCGCCGAAGGAGGCGTTGCCCGGTGACGAAGGTCGCGCCCTCGCCCGAGTCGAAGCCGGCGTCGTCCACCCGCGAGCGCAGCAGCGTCGTGGTGCCCGACAGGTGCAACCGTGGGTCGGGTTGCCAGCGGACCTCCACTTCCAAGCCGCGGGCAGACGCCGCCGCGACATTGAAGTAGTTGGGCGACAGGTCGTTCACGTACGTGTATTGGATCAGGTCGCGGAAGCGCTGGTCAAACCAGGTGGCCGACGCCGAGAGGCGTCCGGCAGCTGCGACTTGCGTGAATCCCACCTCTGACCCGCGGGAGCGCTCAGGCACTAGGTCGCGGTTACCGACGGAGAAGGCGGTGTTGAACTGCTCAAGGAACGTGGGTGCCTTGAAGGCGTTCCCGAAGCTCCCACGCAGTTGCGCTCCGCGCCATAGCGCGAGAGAGGCACCGACCCGCGCGGTGCCGAAGGTTCCGAACACCGAATTATCGTCCCAGCGCCCGCCGAGCGTGTACTGCAGGCGCCCCTGTGCGCCGACCCATTGCAGGTAGGCGGCGCGGGTCGAACGATCGGCGCGAAAGGTGTTGGCATCGGCCGCAAAGTTGGAGCTGTCGCGGCTGTACTGCGATTCCGTACTCCATTCGGCACCGAGTGTCGCCGCTCCGTGCGATGACCCAAAGAATTGCAGACGGGTGTCGGCGACTCGACGGCGCACGCTGCCGCTACTTCGGTAGGCGTAAAATCCGACGGTGTCGGCCGGACCGTCCGCAGCATCGTCCGTGCTTCCACGACCGTTCAGCGCCGAGAGAGTGAATTCGGCGCGGACATGTGTACCAAGCGGGTGTGCGGCTTCGAGCGAGACGGACGTGCGTCGGTCGGTGCGAAAGGCGTTCCGATCGACAACGGCGCCCGCGCCATCGGTCGGATAGTGGAAGGTGTCGTCGCTGGAACGGCCGCTGACGGCGATGTGCGTTCCTGCGCGGCCATCGAAGGCAACTCGGCTGCTGTAGACGTCCACCTGATAGTCATTGTTGAGGGGCAGGATGCCATCTGATTGACGGCGCGTCATGCCGCCTGTGGCCGACCATGGGCCGGCGCGTCCCCCGACCGAGACGGATCCCTCACGCCCGCGATGCGAGCCCCCACCGAGCGTCGTTTCCAGCTGCAACGAAGTAGGGGCACGGCGAGTGAAGAGCTGCACAACGCCGGTGACGGCGTCCGATCCGTACAATACGCTCGTCGGTCCGCGCACGACTTCAATGCGGTCGACCTCGTCGAGCGTGAGCGAGGCCAAGTCCACGGCGCCTCCCGGATCGTTCATGGGAACTCCGTCGACCAGCACGCGCACATAGTCGCTCTCACCGCCGCGCAGAAAGAGGGAGGTTTGGGCGCCGGGCCCGCCGCTTCGCACCATGGCGACTCCTGGAACCAGCCGCAGCGCATCGGCCACGTTCGTCACACCGCGCTCGCGCAGCGCCGCGCCACTGAGCACGCTAACAGAGGCGATGCCACCGCCTAACGGCGATGCGACGCGGGTGGCGGTGATCACCACGCCGGGGAGTTGCGTGGAATCGCCCTGCGCGCGACCGACGGTCGGAAGGATGGCGGTCAACAGCCACAGGGTCTTGCACGGTGTCCGAAACATGAGAGGCACAGCGACTCGATGCGGTAAGAGGTGGGGTCAGAAAGAGAAGGAGCGGGAGGCTGCGGAAGGACGACGCAGGGGCACAAGCGTCGGCGCTCCGATCACGGGATCGCGGGCCACCAACAGCGGATATTCGTAGACCCCCTCCAGGACGTCGGCGCGCATGACGTCATCGGGCGAGCCCAGCGCCACCACGCGTCCGGCCTTGAGCAGGGCGACCCGGTGGGCGAAGCGGGCGACGAGATTGAGCTGGTGACTGATGACCAGCATGCAGCGCCCAGCGGACGCCAACGCGGCCATCAGCTCAAACGCTTCCATCTCGTGCCCGATGTCGAGAGCCGCTGTTGGTTCATCGAGCACCAGGGTGCGAGCGCCTTGCACGAGGGCGCGCGCCACGCGCACCCGCTGCCATTCGCCCCCCGACAACTGGTCGGTCGTCCGGCCAAGGAACTCGCCAATGCCGGCGGCGGTGGCGGCCATGCGCAGGGCATCGTCGCGATCAGGTTGACGCCCCCATGCCCCGAGTTCGGGATAGCGCCCGAGGGCGATGTACTCCGACACCCGCATGGGAAAGACCGGCTCCTCGCGCTGCACGACCACGGCCATTCGGCGCGCGATCTCGCGACGCGAGAGCTGCTCGACAGAGTCGCCGTCCAACGCGATCGATCCGGCGGCGACCGGGACCCGACCCAACAGAGCGCGGACCAGCGTGCTCTTCCCCGAGCCATTCGGCCCAACGATGGCCGTCAACTGACCGTTGTCAGCTGCAACAGTCACGCCATTGACGGCAGGTTCCACGGCGCGCGGGTAACGCACCACTAGGTCGCTGAAGCTGATCATAGCGATCGCTTGAGCACGACCAGGAAGAACGGCACCCCGAGCACAGCCGTCACCGCTCCAAGTGGGAGCTCACTCGGGGCCCGCACGGTGCGGGCAGCGAGATCCGCCAGGATCACCAGCGTACCGCCGGCCAGCGCGGAAAGTGCGAAGATGGTCCGATGGCGCGCCGTGGTGACGGCGCGCGCGACGTGCGGGACAATCAGGCCCACAAATCCGACTAAACCGGCGGTCGCTACCGTTGCCGCGGCGAGCACCGAGGCCACCACAAATACTCGCCGCGCTGCGCGATCGGGATCCACACCAAGTGACGCCGCGGCGTCGTGGCCCAGAGCCAGCACGTCCACGTCGCGCCCCAGGTGCAACAACAACGTGGCACCCGCCACCAGGAGTGAACCCGCCATCCATCGGACGGCCCCCCAATCCGCCGCCGACGCCGAGCCCATCATCCACCAGAGGGCGTTGCGCAGTGTTCCTCCTGACGCATTGGCCAGCAAGATCATGATCGCCGCGTTGGCAAACGCGCCCACGACGACGCCGGCCATGAGCAGCACGCGCGGATCTCCGCCGCTGCCAGACGTTCCGGCGGCACGCGCCACGGCCAACACCAGGGCCACCGCGCCTAACGCACCAATGAACGCGGCCACCGAAATCAGGGCACCGCCGCTGGCGCCAAGGGTCACGGCCAGCACCGCGCCCACCGCGGCGCCCCCCGACACCCCCAGCAAGTACGGCTCGGCGAGCGCATTCCGCATGGTCGCCTGTAGCGCGGCACCACTCATGCCCAGCCCGGCGCCCACCAGCAACGTCAGTAGCACGCGCGGCAGTCGGACATCGCGGACAATGGCCACCGTCCCCGGCGTTCCCCCGCGACCCATCAGGGCCGGCCAGATCTCGCCGATCGGAACCTCTACGGCCCCAAAGACCAGCCCGGCCACGGCGCTGATCACCAGGCCAATCGCCAGCAGCAACACCAGGGTCGGCGTCCGCCGGTTCACGGAATCACCCCGGGATGAAAGAGGCGGGCGAGCGAAACGGCGGCCTCCCCCAGACGCA
Source organism: Gemmatimonadaceae bacterium (assembly GCA_046327745.1). Taxonomy (GTDB): domain Bacteria; phylum Gemmatimonadota; class Gemmatimonadetes; order Gemmatimonadales; family Gemmatimonadaceae; genus JABAQJ01. The sequence goes on from JAXLXV010000020.1 coordinate 118,747, forward strand.
CGGCGGGCTTGGCCACGAGCACGGTATCCATGAGGAGCAGATGCCCGTCGCGCACGGCTGGTAACGCTTTCCAGCGGGGATCGTCGCGCAGGGCCTGGAAGGTCTTCGGGCCGCCAAGGATGGCATCCGGGTTGCGCCTGACGAGCTCCTCGAAGGAAATCTGCGGGGAAGGCGCCGGCAGGTCCGCAAAGACATTGTCGGCGCCGGCAATACTCACGAGTTCCGTGAGGAAGCTCCCTCCGCCAATGGTGAGCAACGGGTTTTGCCACGCCAGCATGAACACCTTCACCCGCGGCTTGCCGCTGGTGGCCTGTCGCACCCGAGCCAGCGTGGCCAGCACGGAGTCCGTCACTTGCTTCGCCCGCTCCGGGCGCCGTGTGATGCGGCCAATCAACTCGGTGACTTGCTGGAACTGTGCGACGCGATCGATGCGCAGAGTGACGACCTGCAGGCCGACCGCCTGTAGGGCGCGGGCCGCGTCGCGATTCTCCTCACTGGCGTAAAGGAAGACCAGCGTCGGGTGTGCGGCGAGGATTGCTTCGACGTTCGGCCGGATCCCGTCGCCAAGGTCGGGGACGGCGCGTGAGGAATCCGTGGCAATGTCCCAGTGCGTGCGCCCCACCAATTGGGGCCCGAGGCCGAGCGCAAAGAGTATCTCTGTGATCGACGGATCCAGGGAGACGATGCGCGCGGTGCCGATCGAATCGCTGACGGACACCTGGTTGCCGAAGTCATCGCGGGCGATGACGTGGTCCGGCGGCGTCCGCGGGGAACCGCAGGCTGCCGTCAGCACTAACACCATGGTGAGATGCCGGCGAATCCAGGGTCGCGAAGATGGTCCGATGTGCACCGGCAAAACAAAACGCACGCGTTTCTCCACTCAATGACGGGAGAGAACTCGTGCGCCAACACTCCGTGCCAAACGGCACGTGTGTCGCCACCAGACCTCCCCCGAGGTGCTGACGTGTGGCATGCCTGAGGGTCGTCTCCTGGCTCCGGACGCTTCGTTCCACACCTTCCCGGCGAACTGGCCAGTGGTGTTGTGGAACGCGATCGGTGAAGATCCGTCCGTTACAGTGGCGGGGCCGCACCGGCATTGCACCGGTTTCCGTGGCCCTCAGGCATCATTCAATTGTCCGCCGAGTATAGCTCGGCGCTGGTAGGCGCGTCAACATGGCGCGCAGGCATGGCCCGATGAGCGGACGGAATCGGTGACGCGTGCCGGTGCTCCGAAACCGGCGTTCGGTTGTGCCGGGTCGCTCGGATGAAGCGCGAACGACCCGGCGCACGATTGTCATAGAGACAGCATCAAGGACGTATGGGAGAAATGGGCTTAAGGTCCACGCCGCTCCCTAGGGCGCTGGCTCGCCGCATCAGGTCGGTGAACGCACCCGTCAGCAGGTTGTTCAGCGAGGCGATGTCTTCACTGAGCTGGTTCCCCAACGTGCGCAACTCTCGCTGCTGGGACTCCGTTGGCGCTGCGGTCGCGGCCTGCAACGACCCATCGAGATCGAGATAGCGAAACTTCGGCCCGCCAAAGCCTGGGCGGAACTTCGCACCTAACGAATCGAGACGTGCCCCAACGGATGTGAGCAGCGCGGCCAAGGAGTCGCGTGCCGCTGGTCGACCGCGAGTCGCACTGTCGACGCGCGTACGTTCCTTGGACATGGCATCCCACAGCGCAGTGGCCGACACGAACGTTCGCAGCAGGTCTTGCAGGCGCATCTCGGTCGTGTGACGGGCGGTGAGGGCCTCACGGGTCACGGTCACGCGGGCATCGGACTTCACTTCCACCGTCTGCGTCTTCTTCTGGCCGCGGGCCTCGAGCGTGACGGTGTACGTCCCGGGCAGCACCCAAGGGCCCTTCGGCGCACCAAACCATCCTTCATCTTCGTCCGTCACGCCGCTGACGCGCGCATAGCGAAGGTCCCACGTTAGGCGGTGCACACCGCGGCTCGCTGGCGCGGTCAGGGCTCGCACCGTCGCCCCTGATGCATCGGTGACGGTGACCCGGGCCACGCTGTCGCCGGGCCCGGCCACCGAACGCAGGGCGTAGGTGATCGTGGCGCCATCCGGAGGATTGGGTCCGGCAAAGGTGCGCGATCCGGGCGATGGCAGCATGCGCATCTGGTAGCGCTGCATCGCCGGCGCGATCGGGGCCATGGTGACCTCGGGGGACGCAGCGGCCAATGGATCACCGGCCTCGAAGATGCGGGCGTCGTCCAGCACGATGATACTGCGCCCATGGGTTCCAAGGATCACGTCGTTGGTGCGTTCGTTGAACACCACGTCATCGACGCGCACCCGCGGCACGTTGGAGGTGACCAGCTGCCAATGCCGCCCAGCGTCGAAGGTCACGTACAGCCCAAACTCCGTGCCGGCATACAACAGGTCCCGGTTGCGCGGATGCTCGGCGAACGACTTGACGGGATTCCCGTTAGGCAGGTCGCCCGCGATCGAGGTCCATGTGACGCCTCCATCGCCGGTTCGGAAGAGATAGGGAGCCATGTCGTCGTCGGCATGGCCGTCGAACGCGACGTACCCAATGCCCGCGCCCAACTTCGACCACGCGACCCGACTCACCCAGCGCGGCGCGGGCAAGCGAAAGCGGTCCGTGATGTTCTGCCACGTCTTGCCGGCATCGCGTGTGAGCTGCACCTGCCCGTCGTCGGTACCCACCAACACGACGCCGGCGGCCACCGGCGATTCGGAAATCGTGGTGATCGTGCCATAGGTGTCGACGCCATCATCCCTCGATAGGGTCGTGGAATCACGCACGACGCCCATGATCGGCAATTTCTTCCAGTCTTGCTTTCGGCTCAGGTCGGGCGACGCTTCCTCCCACGACAGGCCGTCGTCCCGGGTGCGAAACAGCTTGTTCCCGCCGAAGTAGATGATGCCCGGATCGTGCGGCGACCGAAATTGCGGGGAATTCCAATTGAAGCGGTACTCCTCCTTCGGGTCGTTAGGTACCGGTCGGATCCCCTGTTCTTCCCGTGTCTCCAGGTCGACGCGATAGGCGCGCCCGTTCTGCGAGTTGGCAAAGACATACCGCGGATTGCGGCGATCGGTGGTCGCGTAGAAGCCGTCACCATACGCGGTGTTGACGACGTCGGCGTTGGAGATGCCGACCAGGCTGGTCGTCCGTGATGGAATGCCCCACGAGCCATTGTCCTGCGTGCCACCAAAAATCCAATACGGATCGCGATCGTCGATGTCCACGTCATAGAACTGGCCGATCGGCAGGTTGTTGATGTAATCCCAGTTTCTCGCGCCGTCGTAAGAGAAGTACAGCCCGCCGTCGTTCCCCAACATCATGTGGTCGGGATTGTTGGGGTCGATCCACAACGCGTGATGGTCGACGTGAATGCGGTCGCCCGTATGTTCGGTGGTGAACGTCTTGCCGCCGTCGATCGACTTATGAAGGTTCGAAGCTACGACCCAAAGTCGATCGGGATGATGCGGATCGACGCGAAGTTGCGAGTAGTACATCGCTCGCGGATCCAATCCGTTCATCTTGCGCCACGTGGCGCCGCGATCCTCCGAGCGAAACACGCCGCCCTGACGATTCTCGATGATTGCGTAGACGATGTTTGGCTCGCTCGGCGCGATAGCCAGGCCAATGCGGCCACTGGGGCCGGTCGGCAAACCTACCGTCAGCTTCGCCCACGTATCGCCGCCGTCGAGCGAACGGTAGATGGCGCTGCCTGGACCGCTCCCCACAAAGCCGAATCCACGCCGCTGTCGCTGGTAGGTCGCGGCGTACAGCGTGCGACCGTCGGCGTCCAGGGCCACATCCACGGCGCCAGTGTTGTCGTCCACGAACAGGACGCGTTGCCAGGTCTTGCCGGCGTCGCGCGTGCGATACACGCCTCGCTCCGCGTTAGGCCCCCACAAATGTCCGAGGGCGGCAACGAAGACGATGTTGGGATCGCGCGGGTGAATGACGATACGTCCGATATGATGCGAGTCACGCAGTCCCATCTGCGTCCACGTCTCGCCGCCGTCGAGCGATCGGTAGATCCCGTCTCCCCAGGTCGAACTCTGTCGTGAATTCGGCTCTCCCGTCCCGACCCACACGATGTTCGGGTCGGACGGCGCGATGGCAACATCGCCAATCGAGACCGAACCACCAAAGCGATCAAAGACAGGGTTCCAGGTGACTCCGTTGTTTGTGCTGCGAAAGAGCCCGCCACCAGCGGACCCGACATAGATGGTGCTCGGCCGTGATGCCACGGCTTCGATGTCATCGATGCGTCCACCGAAGGCCGCCGGCCCGATGTGACGCCAAGCAAGCGTCTCGAGCCCAGAGCCCGAGGGGGCAGTAGCGGGGGTGACGGTGGGGGTCGTGATCGTGTTTTGTGCCAGACCGGGCGGTGCCACGGTAAGGGCGATCACGAAAATTCCGGTGAATCGGACGAGTATTCGTCGGGTACTGGACGGGTTCACCATTCTTTGGGCACGCTGCCTGCTGGACATGTCTCCGATTCCCTAGATTGAGGGTCCGAGCTGCTGTCCTGAATCATGCCCGCTTTAGCCCAGTCCGCAACGTGACCGCCACCATCGATCCCACCGTCCTCGTTGAACTTGCAGACATCCGCCGCGCGGCCGACGCCTTGAAGGGCTTGGCGGTGCGCACGCCGCTGTTGCGACTGGATGCCTTGCACAAGGACCTGTGGGTGAAGCCCGAGATGCTGCAGCGGGGCGGCGCGTTCAAGTTTCGCGGCGCGTACACCTACTTGGCTCGGCTGACTCCGGAAGCGCGCGCCAAGGGGGTGATTGCCCCGTCGTCAGGCAACCACGCGCAGGCGGTGGCGCTGGCGGCGCGCATGTTCGGCGTTGCGGCGACGGTCGTGATGCCCACCACGGTGTCGCCAGCAAAGCGTGGTGGTGCCGAACGCTTGGGAGCCCGGGTTGAGCTGGCGGGAACGACGACGAAGGACCGGATGGATCGCGCGTTGGAGCTGGTGGCCAGCGAAGGGCTGACCCTGGTTCCGCCGTATGACGACCCGGACATCATTGCCGGTCAGGGCACGGCGGGGCTGGAGATCACCGAGGACATGGCGGATGTCCACACCGTGCTGGTCCCGGTGGGTGGCGGCGGCTGCAGCGCGGGAATTGCCACCGCGGTCAAGCTGACGGCGCCCCGTGCGCGCGTCATTGGCGTTGAGCCTGCCGGAGCACCCAAGCTGACGGCGGCGCGGCAGGCGCATCACCCGGTGGTGTTGGAACGCACCGAGTCCATCGCCGACGGGCTCATGGCGGTGCGCATCGGTTCCATCCCCTTTGCCCATCACCAGGCCTACATGGAATCGGTGGTGACGGTGAGCGAAGCGGCGATCCGCGACGCGGTGCGGTTCCTTCTTGACCGGGCCAAGCTGGTGGCCGAACCGAGTGGGGCGATCACCGTGGCGGCCATCATGAACGGAGCCGTGACCGTGGACGGTCCTACGGTGGCCGTACTCTCCGGAGGCAACATCGAGTGGCCGGGACTTCAAGCACTGCTGGGGAATGAGTAGCGCTCGAATCCTCGTTGCCGACGACGACCCGGCGGTCCTGCAGACCCTGACCTGGCTCCTCAAAGAGAACGGGTACGAGGTGCATGCAGTGGCTGAGGGGTCCAAGGTGATCTCCAGCATGGAGGCGTCGCCACCGGACCTCGTGCTGCTCGACGTCATGCTGCCCGATGCCGATGGCTACCAGCTGCTGGAACACATCAAGTCGGATGATCGCTATCGCGATGTGCCGGTGCTCATGGTGTCATCCATGCCGCCCGAAGAGGCGGCGGTGCGCACCTTGGGGCTGGGGGCTGCCGACTTCATTCGCAAGCCATTTCGGGTGAAGGAGCTGCTGGCCCGCATGCAGGCGCAACTGCGCATGCGCGCCATCCTCCGCTCAGCCAGCGATGCCCTGCGCAAGACCGAAGAGCAGCTGCATCGCGTGCGGGAAGAAGCCGAGAGCCGGCGTCAGTTGGTGGACATTCTGCATGACGTGACGGACGAACTCTCGACGGACGAAATGTACCACGTGCTGGCGCGTCGTGTCGCCCGCGCGTTGGAGCTGACGCACTGCAGCGTGATCCTGGCCAGGGATGGCGATCGGCCGCGCGTGGTGGCCACGGCGTTCGAAATGGCCCCTTCGCGAGACTTCGTGTTGAACCTGGACCGCTATCCCGAGGTGCGGGAAGCCTTGCGCACGGGTCGTCCGGTGCTGGTGGAGGATGTTCGAACGAGCCCCTTGTACGAAAAAGTGCGGGACGAATGGGTGCGCGAGGGAATGTCGGTGACCACGCGCAGCGTGATTGCCTTGCCCTTTGCCCTGGAACCGAACCAGGCAGGTGTGT
>JAXLXV010000021.1:0-121357 GCA_046327745.1 Gemmatimonadaceae bacterium
TGGTCGCGCCATCGAAGTTGTAGACGCCCAGGGCGCCAGACGTCCATTGACGGCCCAGTCGCGCGCGATACGAAGGCCGTTCGATGTTGACGTACGCGTCCAACGCGTCGAAATGGTCGTTGACCCGTGGCCACGGCAAGGCGTTACTGCCTAACGTTTCGCGTCCTCGGACATGCGCGTGAACCGAGATGCCCTCCCCCAGCCCCCATCCGCTGACTTCCAGGTCCTGGAGCAGCGGGGACGCGGTCACACGATCGCCAGAGGTGAGCAGCCGGCAATATCCCGTGGCACCGGTGCACTGCACCGGATGGCCATCGGCGGTCGTCAGGTTGCCGCTGGCGTCCTGGATCGCGGAGGCGACGGGAATCGAATCCAGCTTCAGGGGACGCAGATCGATCATCTGCATCCAGGTCGAGCCCATGATGCGGATGTTCTGGGCCACCGCGCTGGGCCACGCGATCACCGTCAGGAGCAACATGCCGGCCATCGGTAGCAGGCGCGGACACCGGGAGAAGACTCGGCGGGCGGTCATGGGTCTATTCCCCTGCGCTGTGCGACCAGTCGGTCAGGTGGCAGGTCGCGCAGTCCTGCCCGGGCTTGTGGTTCGCCTGCGCGGCGTGGCAGGCCAGGCACACGTTGCGAACCGGCGTGGTCGCCGCACCGATGTTGGTGGTGTGGCACCCCGAGCCAGCGCAGCCGGTCAGGTGCACCGACCGTTGATGCGCCGACCGGGAGTCGACGTGACAACTCGTGCAGGTTCGGTCCGCATTGTGATGGTCGGCGTGGCACGAGACACAGGTCTTCTCAACTTTGCGCGTGACATCCGTACCATGGCACGTCGCGCATTCGAGCTTTGCATGCTGCCCGTGAGCAAACGGGAGTGAACGCTCGGTCGGCGCATGGGTCGCAAACCGCATGGCGACCGTTTTTTCGATGGCTTTGGGCAGCGCATCGCGCGTGTGGCAGGTCTCACACTTGGCGCCGGTGGCCGTATTCGCGTGGTGACAATCGCGACACTGGGTCGCGTTGCGTACCGTGCGCGTGCCGTGGGAATCGGTAGAGCTGTGGCACAGTGTGCAGGCCACCGATTTGTGGCGCTTGTGCGAGAAGGTCGCCGTGTCAGCGGCGACCTGTGGTGGGGAAGGAGCGAACGCGACGCGTCGAACGGTGAAGCCGACCGTGCCGTGTCGAATCGAAGGTCGGACGCGGCGCGCGGGTAGTGGTGAGCGACTCCAAGACACCGGACCGACCAATGACACGGGGCCGACCAGCGGACGATGGACGCCCGGAAGGGACGGCGCGGCCGACAATCGCATCGCGCCGCGTCGCGTCTTGGTCTTGTCCTTGTCGATATCCTGATGACAGCTGCGACAGTCCTTCGCCTTGGCCTTCCATGTGTGCGCGACGTGACAGGCGCCGCAGTTCTCCAGCTTGTGGTTCCCCAGCCCACGGTGCATGGCCGTCAACGTGTCCGCCTGTGAGTGACACTGCGCCGTCGCACAGCTCTGGTACGCGCCGAACTGCGTCGTTTGCGTGTGGGGGTTGTGACACGTCCCGCAGACGGCCTTGTGCGGTTCGCTATCCGCGTTGAAGCTGGAAAGCCGCTTCTTCATCTCGTGGCAGCTGAAGCACTCCTTTTGCTTTGGCGTCAGGCCGGCCCGCGCCGAATCCAGCGGATTCACCTCGAGGGCTTCGACCGTGAACTTGTGGCACGTAGCGCAGTGAAGGTCCGTCTGATTCGCCATCTTCCCGATCTGGATCTTCACATTGTCGTGACATCCCACCTGGCCGCAGGTCTTGTCCGCCGTCTTGAATCGGTGGACTTCCTGCGCGTGACAGACGATGCACTCCAGGCTCTTGAACAGCGGTGATTTCCCATTCAGGTGCACCTGGTGCCCGGCGGTCTGCAAAACCTTCTTCCACGTGCTATCGGCGTCACGCTTTACGTGGCACTCGGCGCATACGCGGTTCGGCACGTTGTTCGGGTGGGCGGGAATCTTGTCTGGGCGATCCAAGACCCACACATACAACTCTTTCATGCTGGCAAAGATCGACTGTTGATGACAGTCGTGACACAGCAGCTTCGAATGCTTGTTTTCCTGGGATCCGAACTTCTGGAACGGCGTGTTCATGACGTGACAGCCGGAACAGAAGGCGTTGTCGTGCATCATGAAGTTCCAGGTCTTGAGTCCAGCGAATCCGCCCACGCCAGCCGCAACGACCACCACGCCGGCAAAGCCCGTCTTCCAGCCATTGGACTTGGCGCCAAACCACGCCATTACCGCCCGCCAGTGGCGGAACAGGAGCACCACGAGCACCAGCGCGACCAGCGCTCCCACAATCACGCCGCCGATCTGCACCCACTGGGGGACGGTATTGAGAAGGAAGCGTGCCACCACCGCCGGCCCGCCAGGCAGTGGAGGCGGCGGTTGAAAGGTGATGCTGTCCGCCGGCGACTGTCCGACCTGCGACGGCGCGGCTTTTGCCGCGGTGTCCTGCAGGACGGTCAGCAGATGCAACAGGGCCATAACAAGCGACGTGGGGAGTGGGGTGGTGCCTGGCCGGCGCGCCGGTTCGGGTACCGGCCAGTCTACACGTACACAGCGGGTGGGGGTTGGCCCCACCCGCTGTACTCTATCGCATCATTCTGTGTCGGCTAGCGCCCACTGCCGCTCACCTTCACGTTCGACGGCATCGGCAGCAACACATCGTACGGTGCCAAGAGCGACGGCGAGACCCCTGGGGGTAAGGCCACACCGTATTCCTTGTTCAGCTGCACCATGCTGGCCTTCAACAGCGCCTTCACCAAGAACGGGTTGTGCGCGGCCGATCCAACAGCGGTTGCCAAGGCCACGTTGTACGCCGCTCCACGCGCGCTGGTCACCTTGCCAGCGGCCGCGGGCAGCTTCTGGCTGGCCGGCACGCCGACCAACATCTGATTGACAGCGCCTGCCAGGAACGAGATGTCCGATTCGGCGGTGGCGAACGCCGTGCGGGCCGTCGCTTCCGACGCGTGGCAGCCAGTGCCCACGCAGGACTTGTAGGACCGAACGTTGTCCGCGCAGCTCTGGTCATCCGTCGGCAACCCACTCGCATTCACGCACGGGATGGGCAGGAACCGATGTCCAACGACCTGCACCGTCACATTGTTGTTGTCTTTGGCAGTGTAGTTCTGCACGTGGCAGGTGGTGCACAGCTTCGGATTCTTGTCTGAGCCGTGTGACGACTCGGTCTCGTCAAACGAGATGCCCGGCGGCCACCAACCAGCGGTCCCAAAGAGGAGCGGACCGTGCGGAGCGTGTGGTGAATCGCGGTTGCCGGTGAAGTCCGGGTTGCCGCGACGGTTGTGGCACTTCACGCAGAGGTTCTGCTCGGGATCGCGTGAGTCGATCGGGAATCGCAGCTGATGCTCGTTCGCTGAACCATGCGGGTCGTGGCAGACGATGCAGGCCACACCAAACGCGGCGTCCGTCTGCGTCGTGCCCTTGGTCGCTTCCACATAGTTGGTGTTCACGCCCCACGACTTCAGGACTTGCTGACCGATGTGACAGCCCTGGCAGGCCGCGCGCGGGCCATTCGGCACTTCCGGCGCAGTGGCCGTGGCGCCGTTGTAGGCACGCGTATAGGACGTCGAGTGGCGGGACTTGCTCCACTCTTCCACGAAGGGATGGTGCGTTCCGGAGTGGCACTCCGCACACCCGTTCGTCGCGCCAACACTGGCAAGCGCCGAAGCGAGCATGGTGCCGCGAGCCGGGGACTTCACGTGATTCAGGCCAGCACCGTGGCAGCTTTCGCACTGCACGTCATGGAATCGGTTATCCGACGTGGCGGTCCACCCAACATTGCCGCTCGCGCCGTTGCCGTTCGCGCTGATTGTATGACAGCCTTCGCACACCGCCTGCTTGCCGGCGTTCGCCTGCAACGTGGACCACGCACTCGCATGCTTCGTGGTTGCCCACTTCGCTTGTTGCGACGCATGGCAGGCACCGCAAACAGTCTTCTTCGTCGCCTCGTCGCTGTATCCGACAAAGTTCGCGGCCGCAGCGGGAGGAGTCGTGAAATTCGGCCCATCGCGATAGACAATCTTCTCGTCAACACAACCGCCTAACGCGAGGACTGTCAGCGTGGTTGCACCTGTGTACGCAAGCCACGACCATCGTCCGCGTTTCATGTATGAGTCCTCCCCCACTGTTGGTGGTCCAACCAAAGATGTCGGTAAGGCCCTTCCAGAGCCACTACCCTCTGAGGCTGAGTGCCAACCTAGAACCGGGTCAGCGCCGAGCTATCAGGGAATTCCCGACTATTGGACGGTGACTTCTACATCGTTATGCACCGCACCAACCGTGCACCGGTCGAGCAACTGATCCCCAGTGCTCCGCATCGATGTCAGAAATTCCTGCCTGTTAGGCTCGGCGTGGCTGAACGACCCTCTGTCAGTGCTTCCAGCACGCCCTGCGCGGGATTCCCTGAGGGAACTCTCATTTCCGCTACGCGACTGGTCTCAACGACGCACGTCTGTGACGAACCGAATAGCAGATTGTGAGTGGCACCGGTTCGAAACTGCGAAGTCACCGGCAGGTTAGCGACCCGCGGTGTCGCGACCTAACGGTCGGCAGGCGGCTCGGTAGGTCTCGCGCTTCCCTCGTCAGCCACTACGATAGGTGCCGTCCATCGCTTCACGACACGGGAGACGAACAGAAGACCGCCGGCAATCGCCAGGAACGGAAAGACGTAGAGCAGGAGATTGGCGCCCTTTGGTTTCGGTTCCAACAAAATCCATTCGCCATACCGATCCACGAAATATTGCTTTACCTCGTCCGGTGACTTGCCCGCGCGCAGCTGGTCGCGCACCAACTCGCGCATCTGCGCCGACAGCTCAGACGGAGAGTCCTGGATCGATTCGCCCTGGCATACGGGACAGCGCAAAACGGACGACAGCGCGCGGGTCTGCGCCTGCAACGCCGAGTCGGACATCGCTGGCGTCTGGGCGGCTAACGGTCCTGCCACAATCGCCAGAAGGGCAACGCGCCTGATCCCGCGGGCTACCCCAATCATCGATCGCCGGCAGGCGCCGGAAGGGCGAGCAATGAGTCCACCTTCGTTCGTAACACCGTCGCGGTGACGGGGCCCACGTGCTTGTACGCGACGCGACCGTCCCGGCCAATGAAGAACGTTTCTGGCACGCCGTACAAACCGTACGCGATGGCGATCCGCGTTTTCGGATCGTTGACCGATGGATACGACTGCCCGCCCATCTGCTGGATCCACGCCAGACCATTGGCGGGGATGTCTTGGTACAAGACACCGACAAAGTGCGCTTCCTTGCCTACGTACTCCTGGGCCACCGCGGAGAGCGTCTCGTGTTCATCACGACAAGCGAGACACCATGACGCCCAAAAATTGAGCACCGTCACCTGACCGTGCAGGCTACCCAGGCTGATCGTGTCCCCTGCCGCGCGGGCCAGCACCCCTTGGCCGGGTGAGAACACCTCCAGCGCAAAGTCGGGCGCGGCCTTGCCCGGCAGCGGAGAAGGAATGTCTTTCGGATCACGCGTTAGGCCAAAGGCCAGGAGCGCGATCAACGGGACGGCCACGGCCCCAGCGATCGTCGCGCGCTTCCAGTTCATCTCAGGCAGCCCCTCCCAAGGCAGCACCGCCCACCGCAGCTTCTGGCGTGCGCACTGCTTCTGCGGAGCGCTCTGGCAGACGACGGCGGACCGGGACCGAGGCGAGGATTCCCCCAAAGCACACCACCATGCCGCCAAACCAGATCCACGGCACCAGCGGCTCCAGAATTACTCGAATCGTCGCCTGCGAACCGTCCGGCTCAAACGCCATCAGGTTCATGTAGATGTCGCCGACCAATCGGCTGTGTACCGACGGCGTTGGCACAGGTGACTGCGAGGTCGGATAGAAGTTCATTCGCGGATCCAACTTGGCGACCTCGGAGTTGCCGCGCAGCACAACGACCGTCGCCCCGATCACCTGGCGCTGCTTCTCCTCTCGTCCCCATACGTCATCCAGTCGCACGGTGAGGCCGGCCACCTGGGTCGTTCCGCCTTTCTTCAGCGTTGCCTCGTGTTCCGTCTTGAACGTGCTGGAGGCTGCGATACCTAACGCCACCAAGATCACGCCGATGTGCGCGATGTATCCTCCGTAGCGGCGGCGATTCGCGTCGATCAACCGTTTGATGGCGATCACCCAGTTCTCGCCGTGCGCCGACCGGCGCACGGACGCCCCGGTGATGAACTCCCGAAGGTTGGCCACCAAGGCAAAGGCAGCGAAGGCAAACGACAGTACGGCGTACACATTCCGCGCCCCGGCCACCACGGCCACCACCGCACCAATCAGCGCGCCAATGGACGGTGGTAGCAGCTGCCGGCGAACCACATCAGCCCCGGCGCGTCGCCAGGGCAGTGCCGGTCCCACGCCCATCAGGAATAGCAGGGCCATGCACATGGGCAAGGTCATCAGGTTGAAGAAGGGCTCACCCACGGAGACCTTCACCCCGCGGAGCGCTTCGGCAACCAGCGGATACAACGTGCCCACCAGCACCGTGATCGAGAACGCCGTCAGAAACAGGTTGTTCAGGAGAAACACGGACTCTCGCGACACGGCGGCATCCAGCCGCCCCGGTTCTCCCGTGGCGTCGGCGGTCCCGGCCACGATGGCCACCGCCGCAATCAGCGTGATGGCAATGAAGCCGAGGAAGTAGTAGCCAATCGTGCCCTGTGTGAAGGCGTGAACAGAAGAGAGCACGCCAGAGCGCGTCAGGAACGTTCCCAGAATCGTCAGCACAAACGTGCCGACGATCAGATTCAGGTTCCACAGCTTCAACATCCCCCGGCGTTCTTGCACCATGACCGAGTGTAGGAACGCCGTGGCGGTGAGCCACGGGATAAACGACGCATTCTCCACGGGGTCCCAGGCCCAGTAGCCGCCCCAGCCAAGGACCTCATACGACCACCACATGCCAGCGATGATGGCCGCACTCAGGAACATCCAGGCCGTTAGCGTCCAGCGCCGCGACAGACGAATCCAGTCGTCCGAGACGACCTCGCCCGAGAGCATGGCCCCCACAGCAAAGCCAAACGGCACGGACATCCCGACGTACCCCAGGTACAACAACGGTGGGTGCACCGCCATCAGGATGTGATTCTGCAGCAGCGGATTTGGCCCAGGACCGTCGGCGGGGATCGGCGAGACCAGCGTGAACGGGTTGGCGGGTCCGACCAACAGGATCAGGAAGAAGACCGCGACGATCATCAAGGTCATGCCGGCGTATGGCACTAACGCGCCCGGCCGGCTGCGGTTCTGCGCGATCACCAGCGCCGAGTACATGGTGAGGACCCAGGCCCAGAACAGGATGGAGCCCTCGAGTGCCCCCCACAGGGAGATCACCGTGAAAAACACTGGCGTGGCGCGGCTGCCCACCTGGGCCACGTATCCCACACTGAAGTCGTGGGAGACCAGCGCAAAGATCATCGCGATCGTGGCCGCGGTGACCAACCAGAACGTGGTGAACAGCGCTGCGTACCCCGCGCGCAACACATCCTGTCGTCCGCGCCGTGCGCCAACACCTAACGCGATCGCCGCGAATACCGCGGTCCCTAGCGCCACCATCAAGGCGTCGAGCCCAATCAGGCGCGTCACGACTTGGATTCCTTCATCAGGGTCTTGTACATGTCCTTCGGCATCTCTCCCGACTTGGGCGCGCGGTACTCATTCGAGTGCTTGATCATCAGGTTGGTGGACTCGAACACGCCATCGCGGTGATAGCGCCCCTCCACCACGACGCCCATGCCGTCGCGAAACATCTGGGGCGGCGCGCCACGCGAATGCACGGTGACGCTTCCCTTCCCATCGTTCACCACAAAGCGGAGGTCCAACCGGTCGGCGTCCCACTTCACCGATCCAGCGGAGACCATGCCGCCCAAGCGAACCGGCACGTCGTAGCCCTTGTCGCCCTTGGCCAACAACTCCGCTGGCGTCAGGAAGAAGACCACGTTCTTGGTCAGGCCGCCGTACATGAGGTACCCGAAGACGGCCAGCACGATGACCGCGGCCACCATAAAGGTGGCGCGACGTCGTCCCGCAGTATTGCTCACGAATTCCTCCCGCCAGCGTTAGGCATCTGCGCCTGTTTCTCGGCTGCTCGTCGCGTCGTTCGCACCAGCCGGGCCGCGTAGCCCAGCAGCGCGATCCACGTCACCACGTACGCGGCGATGATATAGGTTGAATTGCTCGTCTCAGGCATGTACCGGCTCTCCGGCCATCACGGCCCGTTCATCCTCGCGCTCGGCCGCCCGCTCCCAGCGCAACGCCTTGTACCGCGTCATGATGAAGTAGATGGTGACCAGCATGAACGCGATCGCGTTCGCGCGCAGCGACAACACATAGTACGGATCTACAGTACTCGGACTCGACTGCGGTTGATGTAACGTCCGCCACCACTTCACGGACATATAGACGATCGGCACGTTCAACGCACCCAAGATGCCCACCGCCGCGCTCCACTGGGCACGGCGTTCCACGTCTTCCACGAACGACCGCAACGCAAGGTAGCCGACGAAGATTAACAGAAGCACCGCGGTCGAAGTCAGGCGAGCATCCCACGTCCACCAGATGCCCCACGTCGGACGTGCCCAGATTGAACCCAGCGCCAACGTCAGCGCGGTGAGCACGGCCCCGACTTCGGCGGCGGCGGCGGCTAGCAGGTCGTGCTTCTCTTGCCCCTTCCAGAGGTAGAGCAGCGATGAAATCGCCACGATGAAAAAGGCAATCATCATGTTCCACGCGGCGGCGACGTGGACGTACATGATCTTCTGCAGGTGACCCATGTCACGATCGGCCGGACTGATGAGAAAGCCGATCACCTGACAGGCAATCAGGAGCGCAAACGACGCGACCCCAAAGAGGCGATACGGAAGCGCAGGAACCCGAGCGGGCGTTGAGACTGGCATGTTCAAACCTCGATGACGTATTCGAAGGCGACGACCGGCGCGACCACGAACAGCACGTCGAAGGCGAGCAGCAGGCGCAGCCACGCGCCGCTGTCACGCATAGGATCTCCGGCCAGGAGGGCCGTCGACGCCTCCGTCGCGGCCAGCAGGACCGGCACAAGCATAGGAAACAGCAGCAGCGGCAACAACACCTCGCGCGCCCTGCTCCGGCTGGCCATGGCCGCGTAAAAGGTCCCCAACGACACAAAACCCAGCGTGCCTAACAAGATCACCGCGACCTCCGTCAGCCAGCCGACCGGCAATGCCACGTGAAAGAGCACCATGGCCACGGGGACCACCACCACTTCCACCAGCAACACAAAAACCAGGTTGGCGACGAACTTGCCGACGAACACCGTCCACCGCGGTGCCGGAAACAACAACAGGGTTTCCAACGCCCCACTTTCCAGTTCCAGCTGATAGGACCGATTGAACGCCAGCACGCCGCTGAAGAGGATGGCCAGCCACAGCGCCCCAGAGGCTGCTTGTCGCAAAGCCTCCGTATCGGGACCGAGGGCGAATCCAAACAACAGCAGGATGAGGATGCCCAGGAACGCGACCGCGTTGAATCCCGCCTTGGTCCGGCGTTCGGCCGTGAGGTCCTTCCAGACCACCGCGCGCACTCGGCGCCAATCGTCAGACCAGGCCATCAGGCGCTTTGCGCCTCCACTTCGGGGACGTCCTCTGGCTCATCGGTCGCCAGCTGCGGCACGAGGGCACCACGCGCCAACACGATGTCCCGATCGATGAGATGTTCAGCCTGACGGCGGTCATGCACGACCACGATCGCCGCACCGCCGCGCTGGCAGGTTTCGGTGATCACTTCGTTCACCAACCCAATGCCGGCGGCATCGAAGTTGTTGTACGGCTCGTCCAGCAGCAGCAGCCGCGGGCGTGCCAGAAGCAGGCGGCCTAACGCGAGTCGGCGGCTCATGCCGGCGGAAAAGCCACGCGCCCGTTCCCCGGCCACGTGTGTAAGCCCCACCCGTTCGAGAATCGCATCAATGCCGGCGGTGTCGTACCCGCCCATCGCCGCGGCAAACCGGAGGTTCTCGGCCGCCGTCAGGTCGTCGTAATTGCCAGCCGCGTGGGCGAGAAACCCAATACACTCGCGCACGGTGGTCGCTTCCTTGGCCAGGTCCGCTCCATAGACCGCACCAGTGCCCAAGGTGGGCCGCAGAGCGGTACTGACGATGCGCAGCAACGTGCTCTTGCCGCTGCCGTTGTGCCCCAGGATCCCGATGACCTCCTCCGACTCCACGCGCATGGAGACACCGCGAAGGGCCCATCGACCACCAAAGCGCCGGGAGATCCCCCGAAGCTCACAGGCTGCCGGCGAAGTACTCACGCGAGGCGCGGGTGACTGGGATCGCATGGGAGCGCGGTCGCTGCTTGCGCGGCCGTGCGAAAGACGCAACGATGGCGAAGCGATAACGGGTGCAGAGCTAATCCCTTGACGGAGAGTGCTTTCGGTCGCATGTGCGGTCTTCTATATAAGGTAGCGATCTGAGACCCCATGCCTGAGCGAGCCAAATCACGCGCCCACGGCCAACCTATTTGGACGCGGGGAGTCCTGTCTAGTCAGCATGACCTTTCGATCGTGTAGGCATTCTCCTGACTTGGGTAGCGATAGCAAACGTCACATGAGCGTATCGTGAGCGAACCTGCCACGCCGGAACGGGGCCAGACTCCCGCCGTAACTGCCGACACCCGCCTGCCGCGAACGTTCTTTGTCAGCGGCACGGGCCAAGCGTCGCGTGACATGCCGATCCGGGAGATCATCGCCTGCCGCGATACGATGGACGGAAAGTTGTGGGTGGATGTGGACACCACCAGTCGGCAGCACGTCGCCGTACTGGAGAAAGTGTTCAACTTCCACCCGCTGGCCATTGAGGACGTGCTGAATCCCAACAGCCGGCCCAAGGTCGAGCAGTACGATGGCTACCTCTTTGTCACGCTGCGCGTGGTTCGGTTCTGCGACGACACGACCGACCCGTATGATCTGGAAACGGCGAACTTGTACTTGTTCATCGGGCCGAATTTCCTGGTGACTGCGCATGCGGGGACGTCGCCAAATGTCGATGCCGTGGTGGACCTGGCGGCGCGGACGCCGGACTTGGTCGCCCGCGGGCCCGCCCGACTCGCCCACATGATCATGGACGGCGCGATCGACGCCTACTTCCCGATCCTCGAACGCATCGACGAATTCATTGACTCCCTCGAAGAACGCGTCTTCGCCTCGTTCGATGAGGAGGCGCTCCGCGACATCTTTTCCGTGAAGCGGATGGTCCTGTCGCTGCGACGCTATCTCGCGCCACAGCGCGAAATCTTCAACGTGCTCACCAACCGGCCCACAGCGCTGCTCAGTCCCGACGTGCAACTGTATTACCGGGACATCTACGACCACATGTTGCGGATCAACGACTCGTTGGACACCTACCGCGACCTGCTCAGCTCCACCATGGAAAGTTACCTCTCCCAGGTCTCCAACAAGTTGAACCTGGTGACCAAGGGACTGACGGTGGTGGCCACGCTCAGCGTGCCTTTTGTCGTCGTGAGTGGCATGTGGGGGATGAATTTCACGCGCATCCCCTTGTCCGATTACCGCTGGGGATTCGAGATCATGCTGTTCGCGCAACTCGCGCTGGGCGTCGGATTGGTAGCAGTCCTGAAGTGGAGAAAGTGGCTCTGACCCGTGGAACGCCTCGTTAGGGCAACGGCCCTTTCCACGCGGCCAAGACAATCTCCAGGGCGAGCGCCAGAAGCCCAATGACCAGGGGCCAGCGATACAACTCGCCATACTGCGTGTAGACCCGCGTGCGAACTGGCGAACGTTCGAGCCGATCGATCTCCTCGGTAATCCGCTGTAAGGCCGCCGCGTCCCGTGCCCTGAAGTAGCGACCCCCAGTGCGCTGCGCGACCTCCGTCAGCAGGGCGTCGTCGATCTCCACGGGACGATTCTCATATCGCAGTCCAAACACCCCGCGTCCCACCGGCACCGGCGCCATCCCCTCCGTTCCGACGCCGATGGTGTAGATCCGAACGCCGAAGGCGGCGGCGGCCTGCGCGGCGGTTCGCGGATCGATCGAGCCGCGATTGTTGACTCCGTCGGTGAGCAGCACGATCACCCGCGACCTTCCAGGAGCGGTCCGAAGTCGGTTGGCCGCCGTCGCGATCGCCGTACCGATCGCTGTTCCATCTTCGAGCTGACCGGGCTGCAAGTTGTCGACGGCCGCCAGCACCACCGGGTAGTCCGTCGTGAGCGGGACCTGCGTCAGGGCCTCGCCAGAAAAGGCGACGATACCCACGCGGTCGCTCTTTCGCATCTGGATGAACTGCTTGACCTTGTCGCGCGCGACCTCCAGCCGATTCTGCGGCTGGAAATCCTCCGCTAGCATCGAACTCGAGATGTCGAAGGCGATCACAATGTTGATGCCTTCGGAGTTTGACTGCTCGGTGCGACCCGCGATGCGCGGCCGAGCCAAGGCCAGGACGACCCCTGCGATCGCCACGCTCCGGAGCAGCACGAGTGCTCTGGTCATGCCTCGACCCGCCTTGGGCCCTTGGGCAAGGACCGAAACGCGCGAGAAGATGATGGCTTTCGGCTCTCGACGGCGGCGCCAGATCAACCACAGCGGCACCGCTGCCAACAGGAGCAGAAGCCAGGGGCTATGGAAGTTCAGGCGTGCGAAGTAGTTCATCCGTAAGCGAGGGAAGCGCTTGCTTGATACCGCCTTCCGCGTCAGAAGTGGCGGTCGAAGGACAGTATCCCAAAGGCCACCATCTGTCAGGGCCCGGACGGGCCAGGCCGTGCGACCGGGAAGGTCCTCAATTCTCCACCCTGAGACGCCGAAACTCTTTGTGCGTCTTATGGTTGACGTCCAGTCTATCGGCGTCACCCGCGCCCGGGTACTCTTTCACGCATCATGAGCGATTCACGTCGAGCCCTTACCGCCGCGGGCCTCATAGTTCTCGCCTTCGGCGCCGGAGGGGTCCTTGTCGGGACGCTCGCGGGTGTGGTGCCATATGCCGCTGGACAGGTGATCCTGTCGGTCCTGCTGACGGCGATCGGAGTCACGACGTGGTGGACGTACAAACGCACACACCCTGCATTGGGACACATGCAAGACGCTGACGTGAAGCAACGCGAATACGCGCTTTTTGAGCGGCTGGCCGATCCGGTCGTGGTCGTCGACCGCAACGGGATCGTCACCCACGCCACGGCGGCTGTGCAGCGCGCGCTGGGAATTCCCAGTCAGTCGTTGTTAGGCAAGTCGCTTTCCAGCTTGATCCACGAAGATGATGTGGGGACGGTGGCGGGATTGCTCGCCAGTGTCGCCGACGGGACGCACTTGGGAGCGCCACCGCAGTGGCGCCTGCGCTGTGCGGACGGCGCGTGGTTGTTGGTAGAAGCGGTGGCGACGTCCCTGCTGGACGAACCGTCGATCACGGGGATCGCGGTCGCCCTGCGCGACGTCCCGCTACGCACCGCGCCATACACCGTACCTAACGACAGCGGCATGCACGACCCGGTGACGGGTCTCCCGGGACGGGCCCTGTTCCGCGATCGCGTCGTGCACGCGCTCACGCGGGCCCACCGCCAGCAGCTGCCGTTGGCCGTCCTGCTGCTTGACTTCGATGACTTCCGCACCGGTGGCGTGCGCGCCACGTACGAGCAGCTCGAACGCATCGTCGGCACGGCGGCCGTCCGATTGTCGACGTGCCTCCGATCGTCGGACAGCGCGGCGCGTCTGGAAGGCGCCCGCTTCGGCATCCTGCTCGAAGACATGTCGGACGAGAGCAACTTCGTGCAGGTGGCCGAGCGTATCGGCAAGGTCTTCGCCACGCCGATCCCGATCGATGGCCGGGAATTCACGGGCAATGCCAGCATGGGGATTGCCAGTGCAGTCCCCGAGGATTCACCGGACGACCTGATCCGGCACGCCGACGCGGCCTTGCGCTCGGCCAAGCGACGCGGGCGCGGGGCCTGCGAGCTGTTCGATCCGCGCGTCCATGCGGCCGCGTTAGGCCATCGCAACCTCGAGGAGGACCTGCGGCGCGCCATCGAGCGTGACGAGTTCTCCCTGCTGTACCAACCGATCGTCATCCTTCGCAGCCGGAGAATCGCCGGCGTGGAAGCGCTGGTGCGCTGGAATCACCGCGATCGCGGACTGATTCCCGCGGCGGCATTTGTCCCGATCGCCGAGGAAACCGGACTGATCGTGCCCTTGGGACGCTGGGTCCTGATCGAGGCCTGTCGCCAGCTCCGTCAGTGGCAGGACGCCATCGGTCCCGATCGCGCCCTCACCGTCACGGTCAACGTCACGCCCAAGCAGCTGTTGCACCCCGCCTTCGTCTCAGACGTAGCGAACGCCATTGGCACGTCGGGAATCGAGCCCCACCGCCTGGTACTGGAGATCGCCGAGGGGGCGCTGGCCAGGAACATGACCGACGCCTTGTCCCGACTACGGGAAGTGCGGGCGTTAGGCGTTCGCCTGGCGATTGATGACTACGGCTCGCGGAGTGCCACGCTGGGCGACCCCGCCAATATCCCCGTGGATATCCTCAAGATCGATCGCACCTACATCAGCCAGGTCACGCGTCGCCCGGAGGAACATGCCGCCACGCGAGCCATCGTCGCTCTCGGGAAGCTGAAGCAACTGCGGACGGTGGCGGAAGGGATCGAACGCGAGGAACAGTTGGTGGAGTTGCTCCGCTTCAAGTGCGAGTACGGCCAGGGCACGCTCTTCTCCGAACCGGTGAATGCGGCCGGCCTGCTCGACATGCTGAAGCGCGACTAGCTCGCGGCCGTCGAGTTGGCATCCTGCGGCTCGCTCTCCACGGCGGCGAGCGAGCCGTACTCATGCTGGTACAAGCGCAGCAGCTCAAAGAAATACGCGATGGCCAGCGGTCCAAGGAGCACGCCGAGCAGGCCGAAATACTGCACGCCAGCAAACGCACCGATCAACGTGATCATCGGGTGGATATTCGAGACGCGCTTGTAGACGATCGGCCGAATGACGTTGTCGATGTTGCTGGCCAGCACGCCCCCGATCGCGGCCAGCGTGATGGCGGCACCGTATCGCTGTTGAAGGACCAGCGCTAGGACCCCGGGGAGCCACACCAGGGCACTGCCTAACACGGGAAGGATGGAGGCGATGGCCGTGACCACGCCCCAGAAGGCCGGCGTCGGCAGCCCGACGATCCAGAACCCAAGCCCCACGATCGTTCCCTGCAACAGTGATGTCAACGCGGTACCCATGAGGGTCGCCTTGGTGACGCTGAAGAACCGGTCCTTGAGTTGATCGGACACATTGGGGCTGAACGGGAGATATTCGCGCGCCGCCAACCAGCCTCGTGCACCCGACGTCAGCAGGTAAAAGAGTCCGAAGAAGGAAATCACCAGGTTCAACGTGGCGTGGGCCGCGCTTCCAACAAAATCAAACGCCTGCCCCGACACCCACGACACGATCGTGTCGCTAGCCTTCGCGATCTCGGCGCCAACTTGAAAGCGACCGATGGTCAGCGTGGACAAGCCCGAAAACACCTCCGCCGAACGCGCCGCCTTGAGGGTTTCTGGCGCTTGGTCGACGACGAGCCCGACCAGCCACGTCAGGGGCAACACGATCAGGAGGATGGCCGCCAACAGCGTCACGGTCGCCGCCCCCTCGGTTCGCAACACGCGGTGCAAGCGCCGATACATGGCCACGAACATCACGTACAGCACACCAGATCCCAACAATCCGATGGCGAAGGGCGACACCGCGATGACAATGGCCACGCCCAACGCGAAGATCAGCAGGCCGGCCCGCGACTGTCGCGAATGGAGGAATTGCATCTGGCTTAACGCAGTGCCTTACGACGCGCGGCGGCCTCTGCCTCGATCCGTCCGCACATGATGTCGCAGAGACGGAAGATCTCGCGGTCGGCAAGCGCGTAGTACGTAAAGAGCCCTTCCTTGCGCCGCTTGAGGTATCCCAGCTGGTGCAGAAAGGAGAGGTGCTTGGAGACGTTCGCCTGACCAAGGGCCGTTGCCTCCACCAACTCGGTGACGCTGCGCTCGCCATCGCGCAGTTCATTCAGCAGGCGCAACCTGGCGGGATCCGACAGCGCCCGAAACCGATCCGCCACCAGTTCGAGCAACTCGCGATTCATCGTCTTCATGGTCGTTGGGCACGGGGCCGCGTCGCTTTCGGGGAAACACCGACCGCGACGCCTTGCTCCACTACTATATAACTCATCAGCGATGGATTTGCTCGCCACGTGCGTGTGCCTTCAAGCAAGGAAGAACCGATGATTACGCAAACGACACCGTATGGCATTGGCGCCACTGTGCGATTGCCGTACGAGACCGCGGTCCAGCGAACTCGTGAGGCGCTGGCCGGTCAGGGCTTTGGCGTCCTGACGGAGATCGATGTGGCCGCCACGTTGCAAAAGAAGCTCGGCGCGACGTTCCGTCCGTATGTCATCCTTGGCGCCTGTAACCCGCCCCTGGCACATCAGGCCCTTACCGCTGAACTGGACATCGGGTTGCTGCTGCCGTGCAACGTCATCGTCTACGCCGGTGATGCGCCAGACACCAGCGTGGTGGCGGCCATGGACCCCGTGGCGGCGTTGTCGCTCACCGGCAGGTCCGACATCCATGACCTGGCGGTCGAGGTCCGCAGACGCCTGGAAGCCGCCTTGGCCACGCTCCCCATCGCCGCCTAACGTGCCGGGCGACACCCCGGGAATCCGGCGGCGCCGAGGATCCGTTCCAGCGGACAGAATCCGGTAAAGCTGGACTGCAGCAGGTTGAAGCCGACGAAGGCCGTGAACGCGAACCATCCTGGGTGCACCCACCACCCAAGGGCCACCGACACGAGCACGAAGACTCCAGCGAACCGGCGGATGATGTTGTCGTTACACATGGATCCGTATTGGTGTTAGAAGAAGGTTTCGGTGGGGAGCACGGCCACGTGGAGGTGCTCGCCCGGTTCAAGCTGCGCGGCATGCGCACGGAGTGACGCCACCAGCGACGGCGCCCGTTCGCTGGGCACCACCGTCAGCACCACCTGGCTCTCGCCAGGCCAGGCGCGCGAACCTTCCATGCGCCCGGTGGCACCGGCGCCCCGTCCAGGCGCCAGCTCGGTGTAGCCTTCGACGCGCTCGGCCTCAAGCAGCGCCTCGATGCGCCTCGGGGTCGGTCCCCCGTACATGATCAACACGAGTTTCATTCTCCGTCTCCTTACGGTGCATCAACTCCCAGTACAGGAGTGGAACCACGAACATGGTCAGCAAGGTCGCGACAACCGCGCCACTCATCAGCGCCACGGCCAGACCCTGAAAGATTGGATCGAGGACCATCACGATCCCTCCGATGACCACCGCCGCCGCCGTCAGGGCAATCGGCCGAAATCGGACAGAGCCCGCCTCGATGACGGCGTCCCGCAAGGAACGGCCGCGAGCTTCGGCCAACTGGATGAAGTCCACCAGCAGGATGGAATTGCGCACGATGATCCCAGCGAGCGCGATCATGCCGATCATCGACGTGGCCGTGAAGAACGCCCCGGACAGCGCGTGGCCCGGCAGGATGCCGATCAACGTCAAGGGAATCGGAGCCATGATCACCAGCGGAATGGTGAACGACTGGAACCAGCCGACCACCAGCACGTAGATCAGCAGCAACACCGCGGCGAACGCCACGCCGAGATCACGGAAGACCTCGATCGTGACCTGCCACTCGCCATCCCACTTTACCGCCGTCTCATCCAAGCGGTCCGGGGCCTGGGCGTTGTACCTGCCAATGGAAGCCCCCTGGACGCGGATCGCGTCCAATCGGGTGTTCATGTCTAGGATGGCGTAGACTGGCGACTCAACGCTCCCGGCGACGTCGCCCGTCACGTAGATCACCGGCCGCAGGTTCTTTCGCATCCGCATGGATTCGCGCGTCCCCTCGACCGGGGTGACAAAACGCGCCAATGGTTGCGGACCCATGGCCGTTCCGACGGGCAGCGACAACAAATCGGCGACACGGTCGCGTTGCTCGCGGGCCAGACGGGTAACGATCGGCACCGCTTCGCGAGCGGTTGGTTGCTCCGCCAACCCCGCCGGAGCCCCGCTCAAGGCCAGGTAGAGGACCTGGGTGATCTGCTCGACGCTGGCACCAGCCGCGGCGGCGCGCACCCGGTCAATCCGGAAGGTCGTCTTCGCCTCCGGCGCTTCGATCGTCCAGTCCACGTCCACCACGCCTGGGGTAGACTCGAACACCTGTTTGACCTGTCGAGCGGCCTCCAAGCGCGTTGCATCGTCGGCCGCGTACACTTCGGCCACCAGGGTCGAGAGCACCGGCGGGCCCGGTGGAATTTCGGCGACCTTGACGGCCGCATGATATCGGGCGCCGATCGAGTCCAGCACGGGCCGGACCGCCACGGCAATCGCGTGACTCTGGCGATCGCGTTCGCCCTTGGGAGCGAGGTTCACCTGCACGTCCACGACATTGGCCCCGCGCCGCATGAAGTAGTGTCGGACCAAGCCATTGAAGTTGAACGGTGCGGCGACGCCGGCGTACACCTCGGTACTCCGTACCTCAGGGATGGTGCGGAGTGCGGCGGCCATCTCGGTGCCTAACGCGTTACTGGTCTCCAGCGCCGTCCCCTCCGGCAGGTCGGCGATGACCTGGAACTCGCTCTTGTTGTCGAACGGGAGCATCTTGACCTGCACCGCCTTGACCGCCAGCAGCCCCATGGAGGCCAGTAGCAACACCACGGTCGTGCCGTAGAAGGCATATCGCCGGCGGGGATGCGAGATCAGTGGACCCAAGAGTTTGGCGTACCAGGTGCCGAATCGCCCCAACTCTTCCGGCTCATGCGAGCGATCGATGGCCAGAGACGCCTTCGCGACGTGCCCTTTCAGCAGCTTGAGCGACAGGTACGGCGTCACGATGAACGCGACGGCCAGCGAGGCGATCATCGCCACCGACGCGCCGACGGGAATCGGGCGCATGTAGGGACCCATCAGCCCAGAGACCACCGCCATCGGCAGGATCGCCGCGATCACGGTCAGCGTGGCGAGGATCGTCGGATTGCCAACTTCATCCACCGCCTCGACGGCCGCCACCTCCGGCGTCCGATCCCCCCGCACCAAGTGGCGATAAATGTTCTCCACCACCACGATGGCGTCGTCCACCAGGATCCCGATGGAGAAGATCAGCGCAAACAGCGTGATCCGATTCAGCGTGTAGCCTAACGCGTAGTACGCGAACAGCGTGAGCCCCAACGTGACGGGAACCGCCACCAGCACCACGACGGCTTCGCGCCAACCGAGGAAGACACCGACCAGGATGGTGACCGAGAGCGTGGCGATGAGCAGGTGAAGGATGAGTTCGCGGGCCTTTTCCGATGCCGTCTCGCCGTAGTCCCGCGTGACATCCACCCGCACCTCACGCGGCAGCAGCCGCGCGCTGGCTTCCCGCACGCGGTCGTCCACGGCCCGCGTGATCGTGATGGCGTTCGCTCCCTTGCGCTTGGCCACGATGATCGTGACCGCCTGCTGGGCGACGCCACCGTGCGCCGCGTGGGAGACGTAGCTGGTCACCTCGCCAAAATCCTCGGTCACTCGCGCCACATCGCGCACGCGGACCGGCGCCCCGGATCGAGCGCTGACGACCACCTCACCGACGTCACGAGCATTGGCGAGACTTGCGCCAGCATCGATCCGCACCACGGCATTGCCCGTCGTCACCTCACCGGTCTGCAGTCTGGCGTTCGCTCCCTGCAGGGCCATCAGCACTTCGCCCGGTGAGACGCCGCGCGCCGCCAGCTTCGATACGTCGAGCGCGACGGAGATCTGACTTGGCTGGCCGCCAATGATGCTCGTTTCCGCCACGTCAGGCACTGTGCGAATCTCATCTTCGAGATGCGTCGCCAGTCGGCGTAGCTCGTTGGAGCTGTACGTCGAGGATGCCAGCGTCAGCGTCATGACCGGGACGTCGTCGATGGCGTGCGGTTTGACGATGGGCGGCCGCATACCGGCCGGCGCCTGGTCCATGGCCGACGCCAGCTTGGCCTGCACCTTGGTGACGCTGCGTTCCTGGTCCTCGCCGACCTTGAAACGGACGGTGACCAGGGTAAAGCCTTCGCCGGCCGAGGCGTAGACATACTCGACTCCGGGAATCTCCCACATCCGGCGTTCGATCTGGCGGGTGAGGCGTTGCTCCACCTCAACCGGCGACGCGCCAGGAAAGGCGGCCACCACGTCGATCATCGGCACGGATATCTGCGGCTCTTCCTCGCGCGGCGTGGCAAGGATGCCAAGGACTCCCGCCGCCAGCGACGCGACGGTGACCAGTGGCGTCAGCTTGGATTTGAGAAAGGCCTGCGCGATGCGTCCTGAGGCGCCCATGCTACTTCTCCGCCGACCGCGTCGGAACCAACACCACCGTTCCTACGTCCAGACCCGCGACGACTTCGACGAAGTCGCCGAACGTTCGGCCGGTACGCACCCAACGAATGGTTGGCCCTGAGGCCCCTTTGATGCGCACACCGGTCAAGTCGCCCTCGTGGACCAGTGCCAGTTGCGGCACGAGGCGAGTGGACACGTTTCCCTCGCCCAGACGAATCGTCGCCGCGCCACCGGGGGTGAGCTGGCCGGCGCGGTTGTCAACGACCACGTTCACCGTCAGCAGCGACGCCGCCGACGGGACCACGCCTTCTACCTTGCCCCGCGCCATCGCACCCTCCACCGACACGTCGACGGTGGTTCCTGGACGCAGGCCCTTGACCTCGCGGGGTGCAGCTGACGCGGCAATGCGCAACCGAGAGTGCTCCTGAACCGTGACAATCGGTGCACCAGGCGCGGCGAACGCCCCGGGATCCACAAAGCGCTGCGTGACCACACCAGCAAATGGCGCGCGAACGGCACTGTACGAGGCCACCGCCGCGAGCTCCTCCTCACCGGCGCGAGCCTGGGCCACACCAGCGTTCGCGCGCGCCAGCCCCGCTTCGGCGGCATCCAACTGCGCCTTGGGCGCGGCGCTGTCCGCGTACAGGGCTCGCATGCGCGCGGCCATGAGTTCCGCCTCGTGCTGCGCGGCCATTGCCCCCGCGATGCCAGCTCGCACCTGTGCCGCCTTCGCGTCCACATCGCGTGAGTCGATATGCGCCAGAATGGTCCCCGACGCGACACGCGCGCCTTCTTCGGCAAACACGGCGGTCACCGTACCCATCATCTTCGTGGAGAGGGTGGCCTGTCGATACGGCTCGGCCGTCCCGGTGATTTCATGTTGCGCCAGCACCGTGGTATCGTGCACGACGTAGGTGGTGGCCGCCGGCTCGGCAGCGGCCGCCTCGGCTACGACCTGTGGTTCCTTCCCGCCGCAGGCCGACAGCAGCAACACTGCCGCTGCCCGCATCGCGGAATTGGCCTTCGTCATCGCGTGTCTCCGATTCATTGGTTTTCGTCCGTCGTAACTGGCGTGAGCTGGTCGAGCATGCGCAGCTGACCAGGGTCCCGACCAAGGGCCTTCAGCCGCTGGGCCGTGGCGACGACGGCGTTGTACCGCGCGCCGTCCAGGCCTAACCGGCTCTGGGTCTCGAGGGCCGCTGCGTCCAGCAGCTCCACCACACTCGCCAGTCCACCCTCATACTTTCGCGCGACAATGCGGTGCGCGTCGGTGCTTTGCCGAACGGCGCGTTCAGCGATCGTCAGCCTCGACAGTGCCACGTTCAACGCAATCGCCGACTGTTCGACCTCGAGTTGGGCCCGCGCCTCGGCCGCATCACGCATGGCAGCGGCGGACTCGAGCCGGCCACTGGTGGCTCGGCGTTCCGCCAGTTCCGAGGCGCCGGTGAACGGCGCCCAGGACGCCATGACCCCCACCGTCCAGTTCTTCTGGCCGCCAAAGGCATGCGCCGTGGAATTCCAGTCATACCGCGCAAAAGAGTTCAGACGTGGCAGGTACAACGCGCGCGCGCGCCAGGCGTCGGCGCCTGCCGCCGACGATGCCTCGCGGGCGGCGGCCACGTCGGCGCGTGTCTCTGGGGCCGCGTGGAGGGCTTCATCTGCCACCTGTCGAATGGCGCCAGCGGCTGGCAACGCCGGAGCCAAGGTGAAGGCTGTGTCTTCCGGCGTGCCTAACGCGGTTGCCAGGCCGAGCTTGGCCGTCGTCGCGTCACCGTGTGCCTCCAGCAACAGGCTCTCGACTTCACCGGCCTTGACGGAGGCCAAGAGTGCATCCGAAGGCGTCACGATGCCATTCTTCGCCATGAGTTCGGCCTGACGCACATGCGCGGCGGCGGCCTGATTGGCCACGATGAGCGTTGCGACCTTGGTGCTCGCCAGAATGGCTCCATAAAACGCGCGCACGACGTCGACTCGCGTCTCGCTCGTGGTCCAGTTGACACTCGCGGTTGTTGCGCGCGCTGCGTGGCGCGCCGCCGACCGCCCTGTCCAGGCATCCAGGTTCATGAGGGGCTGCTCGATCACCATGGCGCCCATCCAGTTCTGAGAGACTGGTGGGAAGTTGAGCCGCTGAGGATCGAAGTCGGCCGGCGAAATGGTGCGCTGGCGCAGGCTGTTCCCGAAGGCTCCGATCGGGTCGGTGGTGCGAAAGAGTCCCGCATCGATGCGCACGGACGGCAAGACACCGCGCAACGCAGCGATCGCCGGCGCCTGCTGGGCGTTGGCGTTGCCACGAGCGGCGCGCACGGCATAGGCGCCGCGATCGGCGCGATCGAGCGCTTGGGAGAGCGTCAAGGACTGCGCATGTGCCGATAGCCAAGGGGCCACGGCCGCGAGCAGGGCGAGGCGCGTGGCGCGCCACGCGGAATGCATCGTCATCGTCACTTGGACATCACGCCAGGGTGAGAATTGATCTACAACTATATAACTACGTAGCAATATAACGACAAGGGGTGCGGTCGTGCGTCGGTGCGCATTGCGCACAGGTGGGCAGATCCGCCCGGTCGGCGTCACGAACGCGATGGCCTTGAAGCCCAGGCCGTACAAGGCGTTGCGGGAAACCCCGACGCCGCGTGAGGTATTCGATGGTGCGCTCGGTGCCTACCATGGCGTCTCATTGGGTAGGGCGCACGTCGCGACCTGCCGAGCGAGAGGTGCCGAGCATTCGGACTTCCAACAATCGGCGCACCACTTCAGGAGCCGTCGGTATGAGAACGCTTCAGGCCTTCACCGCTTCGCTCGCCGTGCTCGCCAGCACGGCCTGCGCGACTATGGATATCGGAGCGGACTACGAGCAGTCGGCCACGTTGACCCCATTTCGCTCTTTTTCGTTCGATACGCGCGACGCGCTACCGACTGGCGATCCGCGCCTGGACAACAACCCGTTCTTTGACTCCCGGATGCGCGCGGCCGTGGAGTTTGAGATGGCGGCCAAAGGATTGAAGCGCGCGGACACGGGAACAGACTTGCTCGTGCACTATCACGCGAGCGTCTCGCAACGCGTCGACGTGCTACGGTCAGACACGGAGCGTGGGTACTCCGACGTCACTGGAACGCCGGCAAATGTCGTACAATTCGACGAGGGGACCATCCTCGTGGACGTGGTAGACGCCAAGTCCAAGAGGGTCATCTGGCGTGGGTGGGCACGCGCCGACATGGGAGGGGTCCTCAGTGATCCGCACACGATGGATGCGTTTGTCCAAAAGGCTGTGCATGGCATGTTCACTCGCTTCCTGAAAGCCGCCTGACGCTGCGGCAGGGGAAAACAACAACGGCCGCCCATTTGGGCGGCCGTTGTGTTTTCTCGAAGCCAGTCGTTAGGGAACTGACACGAAGAATGCCAGGGTTGCCTCGTTCGCCCACGAGAAGAAGCCGTGCTCCGCGTAGGCGCCATTGAGAATGTCGCCAATGGACCCGAGCGTCGGATTGGCTCGGTACGAGGCTGGCACGAAACCCTGCCACGACTTTTGCACAAAGGTATCGATGAGCACATTCCCCCACGCGTCCAAAACGCCACCACTCTGCAGCGCCGTGTAAATGGTCGCCGACGCTTGTGCGCTGACGCCACTGATTCTCGCAAATACGGTGGGAAAGAGCGGCGCCGGGCCATACAGCTGGAATTCTCCACGCAGCCCCTTGGCAGCGAGCACATTGGCGTAGCGCTGGGCATCCGACGCATTCACCAACGGCTGCGTGTCCCGCGAACGCATGTTGAAACGGGTCGGGACATTCAGTGCCGTCATGAGCGAGTCCGTGTCGCCTTGTGAGACATAGTTGGCGATCGCCTTCCATCCCAGCAGTGGCGCCACGCGAACGGTGAAACGACCACCCTGGCTAGTGCCAATGGCGTAAATAGGCGTGTTGGCCGAGATCGCCCCAGAAGAACGCAACAGCTGCAACGCCTGTTGCACATGTTGAACGTCCACGTTGGCGGTGGAGATTGGCGTGAGCGCCCAGTTGCCCTGGTCTGCCGTGAGCGACGCGAATCCGTATCCCGCGGCGATCGCTTCCCGAACGAACGAGAACTCTTCGGATCGGTCAAACCAGAGGGACGCATTCCCTCCTGCCCCGTGGAAAGCAAAGATCAAACCGCGAGGACTAGCGGGAATGGAATACCACAAGTCCGAGCCACTGACCGTGGTCTTTGTTGGCGTGGGAACAGACGCAGCTTTCATGACGGCCGTCAACGTCACCGCAGCCGACCCGCGCACGAAAGACGAATGCGCCAAGGTGGGATCGCTCAAAACCTGCGTATCGCCAGTCCAGTGATCGAACACCTGTGAACCACTCGCGGTGTAGTCGGCGTACACGTGAATCGTCGCGCCGACCGCCGTGTCTCCCGCGAAGGTTGCGTTTGTTGCCGAGATGCTGCCCGATCCGGACCCGCCACCGCCACCGCCACCGCCGCCACCACCACCACCACCACCACCACCACCACCACCACCGCCCCCGCCACCGCCTCCACCGCCGCTTCCGCCACCACCAGTGCTCGGCGACGTAATCGATCCTCGGTCAGTGGTGCATGCACTGCTGAGCATCGCCAACAACATGAGGAGCGGAAACGCCCGATGTGTCAGACGACGCAAGTTGCCTGCGGGTCGAGTCGTACCATCGAGTGTGTATGCGTTCATAAGTACCATTGGGTCGAGTGGACCTGCTCGTGCGCACGGCCGCTGCGACGATTGCGCCCCGCGCCAGCCGTGTTATTTCAGCACACACGTTACCCATTCCCTTACCCTGACGCATCTGACTTGAGGGGGATAGCGGACCATCGTGTGATGAAGATCACGTGGACTGGTTACGCCCTGAGAGTGTGGAATTCCGGCGATGTACAGAAACAGGAACGGGCCTCACTACGAGGCCCGTTCCTGTTCACCGAGGAGCTGCTGTTCACTCCGGTCGACTATCGCTGCTCGTTGCAGCTTTGGGCGTCGCCTTCCCGGCGTCCAGATCATTCCAGTTCAGGATGGTATTGAAACCGAGGAAGTACGTGCCTTGAGTCTGCCATCGCCAGAACGGACGAATAGCAAAGGACACGACATGTCCCTGCCCCACGCGTGAGTCGAGCACCTGTGCCCGGCCGGCGAGCAGCTGGCCATTGGCCAGCGTGCCGGACAGCAACATGTCGGCAGGGTTCTGCGGAAACTGCATAACGACACGCGGACGTGCGTCATCAATGTTTACGCCAAAGGCGCGGGCCAACTCACGGAACTGCGCCATCTCGTCGGGCTGTCCGGCCGCGCGGCGGGTCGTGCTGCCGCTGTCGGGCTCCCACGGCGACATGCGCTGCGGCGCCGCCATCGGCGTGATGTTCTGGCTTGGGCCGCCGCCGCCACCCAGGAACGCTGCGACTTCGGGCGGGACACTGCTGCCCGCGTTCAGCACGGGCGACTGATTGAAGTAGATCGGCAGCTGTGACCCGTCATAGCCGTATACAATGGGGCTCTTCTTGTCGGCGATCATGCCGCGCATCACTGAACCCCTGGCGAACAATGCTGCCGGCTCCTCGACCGTAATCCCGGACGTCAGGCCGTACTCTGGGAAGATCGTGGCCGTGGAGCCCTCCACCATTAACGTACCGCCAGCTTGCACGAATCTCGCCAGCTCTAACAATCCGTCCATGCCCATGCCGCCACGGATGTCGTCGCTGGAGTCGTTGGCCCCAAGGTTTGGCGTGCGTTCCGTCTTCTGGTACGGCAGCGCCGGTTGATTGGCGTTCTTGGGGATCCCATTCACCTGTGAGATCGCGCTGCCACCAATGCTGGGTAAAATGATGACGTCATACCGCGACCGCAGGTTGCCCGCCTTGAGCTTCTGGTCCGCAAAGTAGGTGTATGGCACTCCGTAGGTGTCGAGCGCGGCGCGCACCCATCCTTCGTCCTGCGTCCGCTGCCAGGAGTGCACGTAGCCGATGCGCGGAATGTCGAGGTCGTGCGTCTTCACGGCCGGCGCCTGTGATACGGCCCACGCGGACAATCCAAGGTCCTTGAGCGAGGGTTCCAGCGCCGCACGGTCTGCGTTGGCGATGATGAACGCACCCGCACGGAAGGTCTTTCCGTTCAGCTCAAAGTCTTCCTCCGCCGCTTGCATGGCAACGTTCGCATGCGTGAAGCGGAACTTCATCAGGTTGTTGTCGGTGTTGTTCTCCACCACCAGCGTGCTGCCGCTGCCTTCAATGCCGCCGGGCGCCTTCACGTCCTTGGTCACCGGCGTCATCGGCTGCGTCAGGATGCCTTGATCGGTCACGGCGACCACCTTGAAGTTCCGCATCAATTGATACGTCCAACCGGTGTCGTCGTACGGGCGCGGGTTTGACGGCGAGTAGTTCTGCACCGCGAAATACATCTCGGGGAGTATTCGATACGGCTGATCGCCACGAATCACATAGTCACCCTTCTTCACCTCCACGGTACCGGCTTTGAAGTCGGCGTTGGCGGTGTTGAACTCCACGCCTTGCACTCGTAAGGCGTTCACCGCATCGGCCGCTTCGCCCTTCCGCCGTTGGAGCGCCGGGATCACCCACGCATAGGTCGGCCCGTTTTTCCCCTTCTCAATTTGCCGCTTGTTCTTGAGATAGAAGTTCTCAAGATACGTCTCCTTGTTCTTGGCGACGTGGTTGAGCGCGATGAGGATGGCCGATTCCTGGATGTTGGTGTTGTTGCGTGGTCCCCAGGCAATCGACGGTAGCGGCGGATTCGCTCGGAACCACTCACGGCTGGTGGTCGTCGCGCCGGCACGCACAGTCGTCGTGTCTGGCCCGTAGCTCTGCACCTCATAGAAACGCCCGGTGCCATTGTGACCGTGGGCGGCAAAGAACATGTAGTTAGGCACCCAGCCATCGTAGAACCCATAGGTCCACACGCCGGGCACCCCTCGCTTCGTCATCTCCATGACTTCGGTCTTTGCCAACAGCCACCACTCATCGATCGTGATCGGATCCAGTGCCTCGTTGTATGGACCGGTCCCTGTGGAGGTATAGAGGTAGGTCTGCGCCTCATGCAGGTCGTGCATGATCGGCGGGTGCCACTCCAACCAGAACAGGTTCACGTTCTTGGACAGGCTCAGGAACTGACCGATGTTGTCGCGGTTGTTGTCATGGGCGACATACTTGCCCCAATACATCAAGGGCAGTCGGGTTGCGCCTGTCGGCAACTTCTTGTTGAAGTAGTAGGTGTCGACCTGTTTTTCGCGCCCGTCGACTTCAATCACCGGCGTGATGAACGTGATGACATTGTTGCGAATCGTCTGCACGAACGGCGTTTCCTCAACGGCCAATCGATACGCCAATTCCTGGAGCATTTCGGGCCCGCCAGTCTCCGGGGAGTGCATCCCGGACGTGATCCAGTAGATCGGCTTGGACGTCCCGATCAACTGGCGAGCCTCAGCCTCGGTGGTCTTTCGTGGGTCCGCCAGCTTCGCCAGCATCTCCTTGTACTTGTCCAAGCTGGCGATGGTCTTTTCGTCGGCTACCGCCAAAACGATCATGTCGCGCCCTTCCTCGGACTTGCTAATGGTCCACGTCTTGATGCGCGGGCTGGCCTTGTCCAACGCCTCGAAGTAGCGCTGGATGTCCTTGGCGTAGGTCAGCTCACCCGGCGTGCCGATGATTCGGCCGTGGAACTTGAGTGGGCTCGGCACGGTCGCCGAGTAGGGCAAGTGATCGACCAGTTCCGTGGTGATGCGCGGATCTCGCAGGTATTCCTTGATCTTGCGCGTGTACTCCTCGTCTTGCCGCTGAGCCTGCGCACCGGCAAGGCTGCTACCGAATGCGAGAGCCGTAGCGACGAGCGTAGCGCGCTGTCGAAGGGAGAGCATGGAGTTGGGATTGGGGATTAGTGGGACTGCGGCCTGAGAGACCGAGCGCCCGGCGGCCGGCCGGGGCTTGGCCACAACTCGGGATGACCGTCGCCGTGGAAGGTCCTCGGATAGAGAGATACGCGCAAGCGGCCGCGGATGCTCGCTTGCTCCTGGACCCTCACTTTCGCATGGCGAATCCCCTGGGCTGTTCTGCCGCCGACGCTTCCTGCACGCCCCCCCCGGGTTCGACAGCTGAAGCGTGACGTCTCTCCCGGCGTAGCTTCTCCAGGGTTTCGGGCGGCACCCCACGCCAGCTTGCCCGGTGATACGGTGACGTCTATCCGACTCCCAGCGCAGAGTTCAACTTCCTCGTCTGGTTGAGCGTAGCCACACGACCGAGGCATCTCAGATGCACGTCGTTCCGTTCCAGTTGGACTTGTCCTTCGTCGCACGGAGAGCCACATGACATTCAGACGTTCCGCAC
Source organism: Gemmatimonadaceae bacterium (assembly GCA_046327745.1). Classification (GTDB taxonomy): domain Bacteria; phylum Gemmatimonadota; class Gemmatimonadetes; order Gemmatimonadales; family Gemmatimonadaceae; genus JABAQJ01. The sequence continues at coordinate 28,723 of JAXLXV010000021.1, forward strand.
GCACGCTCCGCCTGCCGTGCGCCGCCCTGTCCATGCTCTTCGGGGCCAGCTCTGCGGTCCTTGGGCAGAACCAAGCGCCACCCAAGCCCGGCAGCGTCGATGAGATCATTCGCGCCGAAACCTACGTGCGACCGCCGGATGCGGTGGTCGACGCCGTGTTGGCGCCGCGCTACCTGAACGTGACCCCGTCCAACTTCAACGGCGCGCGCACGTGGTTTGTGAACACGGTTGGCGATGGTCCGGTAACGATGGACGTGTTTTCCAAGCCGTTTCACGAGCTTGGTGGTCTGTTTGTCGATTTTCGCGCCAACCGGAATCGCAATCTCACGATCCGGAACGACGTCGCGTTGCAGCTGATCGCGGCCGCTACCGGCGCCCGGACCCCAGTGGTGCTTCCACCGGGAACGCGCGTATCGAATGCCATGTGGAACCCGACCGGCACGATGGTCGCCTTTTTCGTGCACACGCCGGACGCCACGCACATCTGGGTCACTGACCTAACGGGAAAGGCGCGTCAAGTCACCACCAAGCCCGTGTTGGCGACGTTGAACACGAGCTTCGATTGGACACAGAATGGCGAAGCGATCATGACGGTGGTGGCACCGGAGCCGCGGCCGGCCATGCCGCAACCGTCAGCGGTGCCTTTGGGACCACGCGTGAAGCTGGCAGAGGAGAGCGACAAGAACCGGTTGCGGAACTACGCGTCGCTGCTGGCGACGCCATACGATCAATCGCTACTCGAGTGGCATGCCACGGGCCAGCTGGTCCTCATCGACGTCAAGACCAAGGCCGTGAAGCCCGTTGGGTCGCCCGCGATGATTCAGGACGTGGATCCCTCGCCCGATGGACGGTTCGCGCGAGTCACCCGCATGGTGAAACCGTTCTCGTACATGGTGCCGGTGAACAACTTCGGCACCATCGAGGAAATCTGGGACATGAGCGGCAAAGTGCTCGCCAAGGTCAACGAGGAACCGTTGAACCTGGGTGCCGACACCGCGCGTGCAGTCGGCGCCCCAGGGGCCGGTGACTCCGGGCAGCTACCGACGGGACGACGTGAGGTGACGTGGCGTCCGGATGGTAGCGGGCTCACGTATCTGCAGGCAGAGCCTGCGTCACCTCGTTCCGACAGCACCAACGCCTCGGCCGAAGGGGAGCAGCGGCCGCGCCGGAAAGACCGCGTGTTTCAGTGGCTGCCGCCATTCGACTCGGCGAGTGCCACGGTCCTGTACACAAGTGAAGCCCGGATCACCACGCACCGGTACTCGCCCGACTTGAAGACGTTGTTTCTGGCGGAGCGCCAAGGTCAGCAAGTGCACGAGTACGCCGTCGTGGTCACCGAGCCGACGAAACGCTACACATTGGGCCGGTATCGCGCCGACGATGTGTACGCCAATCCCGGAACACTTATTCTGGCGCGCGGTCCGGTCGGCCCCAGTGGTGGATTCGGCGGGGGATTTGGTGGCGCGGCGAACCGTGGGAGTCGCGTGGTCCAAGTGTCACCCGACGGCAATGCCGTCTATTTCGCGGGCACCACATATGACAAGAATCCCAATGATGTGGGGCCCAAGTCATTCATTGATCGCGTGGACATCAAGACGGCACAGAAGACGCGGCTGTACGAAAGCGACAACAATGGCGTCTATGAACGCGTCGTGGATTTTCAGGACCTGGAAGCGAAGAAGCTGATCGTCACGCGAGAGTCATCGACCGAGGTGACCCAGGCCTTCCTGCGCAGCGGTGACCAGATCACGCAGATCACGCAGAACAAGGATTACACGCCAGACCTGACCAAAGCCCCGAAGGAGAATTTCGTCGTCGAGCGGCCAGACGGCTTCAAGTTCAAGGTGAACGTCACGTTGCCGCCAGACTACAAGCCAGGCACTCGGCTACCGGCCATGTTCTGGTTTTACCCGCGTGAGTTCGCCGGTCAGGACGAGTACGACCGCGGCGCGCGCACGTTCAACAAGAATGCGTTCCCCAGCTTCAACCCTCGGTCCATGCAGTTCCTGGCGCGCGAGGGCTACGCGGTGGTTGAGCCCGACGCGCCGATTGTAGGAGCGCCAGGCCAATGGAACAACAACTATGAGAATGACCTGCGGAATAATCTCGCCGCCGTGATCGACGAAGTAGATCGGCGTGGCCTGGTTGACCGCACTCGCATGGGAATCGGCGGACACAGTTATGGTGCCTTCTCGACAGTGAACGCCATGGTGCACACGCCGTTCTTCAAGGCCGGGATTGCCGGCGACGGCAACTACAACCGCACGCTCACCCCGCTCGACTTCCAGAGCGAACGACGTTCGTTCTGGGAAGCGAAAGACACCTATCTGGCGATGTCGCCGCTGCTATACGCGCCGAACCTCACGGGCGCCCTGCTCATGTATCACGGGTTAGGGGACCAGAACGTCGGGACCGACCCGATCAACTCCCCGCGCCTGTTCCAGGCCCTCAACGGGTTGGGTAAGACAACGTCTATGTACCTGTATCCCTTCGAGGATCACGGCCCCGCGACGAAGGAAACCTTGCTCGACTTGTGGGCACGTTGGTCGGCGTGGCTGGACAAGTACGTCAAGAACGCCAAGAAGGACAAGACCGTCAGTTAGGAGTGATGTTACCGATAAGCCACGGCGCTCACGGGACTCGGACCGTGAGCGCCGTGGCGTGTTCATCCTGACGGACACGAACGCCACGCACCACGGCCGTGATTCGCTTGCCGGCACGTGGATACGTTACGCGCACATCGACGCGAGCCGCCGTGCCAACGCCTAAGTGCACCGGCGCATCGTTCTGCGCGTCGTAACCCGAACCGCCATCCACCAATCCATCGGCAATGAGCCGCGTGGTGCCCGGCGCATAGACGCGTACCTCGGCACCGGCCAGGGTGGCACGTCCCTTGGCATCGAGGACGCGGACCGCGAGGGCATGATTACCATTCACGACGGCATTGCGGAAGACCAGGTGCATGCCGTCCGGGCGTGACCCCGTCAGCGCCAACTCCACGCGCCCGTCGCCGTCGAGGTCTGCCCATTCGGCCCCGTGGTCGGCCTGCAGGGCCTGAAGATTGTCCGGCGTGACGTCCGAGTACGTCGTCCCTTCGTTGTGAAAGAGATAGTCACGATAGCTCACACCGCCGGTCACGGTGCCGTTGAGATAGAGATCGACGCGGCCGTCGTTGTCGTAGTCGCCGGGGGCACAGGTGTCGTAGCGTGAATCGATCGCCACACCCCAGGCAGTCGATACGTCCGTGAATCGAGTGCCGCGGTTCAGAAAGAGCCCCGCCGGCCCGTAGTTCGCCATCATCAGGTCGAACCGCCCATCGCCATCCACGTCCGCTGCGCACGGACGGACCGTGCCGCGGCCAGCGTCACCCGGTGTGCGTCCGCCCCACGCCACGCCAGCCGCAACCGCGACGTCCACAAAGCGACCCTCGGTATTCTGGAAGAGGCCATTGGCATCCCCGTCCATGTTGGCCACATAGACATCCAGATCGCCGTCCCCATCGTAGTCGAACCAGACCGCGCCCACGCTCTTCCGGGGATCGGCAAGTCCGACCGTTGCGGCGATGTCCGTGAAATGACCGGCGTCGTTCCGGTACAAGAGGTTCGGCTTGTCTCGGAGGGCAACAAACAGGTCCAAATCGCCGTCGCCGTCAGCATCAACCCAAGTCATTTGACGAACCGCGGCCGAATCGACGGCGATCCCGCTGCTTGCGGTGATGTCGGAGAACGCGGCGCCGTCATTCCGATAGAGGCGAACCACCGTGCCCTGCCCGGGGGCAAAGCCAACGGCGAGGTCAGGATCGCCATCGCCATCGAAGTCTCCCCAGGCCGCCCCTCGCGTGGGCCGAGGCTGGGCCAGTCCCACTTCAGGGGCAATGTCTCGAAACACTCCCGCCATGTTTCGATAGAGCCGATTCGGCGCCCCGTTGAAGCCGACGAACAGATCCAAGTCGCCGTCGCCATCGACATCCGCGAAAGCGTTCGTCAGACTCGAACCAGCGGCGAAGAGTGATGGCTGGATCTCGTCAAAACGCGGTGGCCGTCGTGTGGCCTGGGCCAATGCCAGCGCGCTGGCGATGATCGTACCAATCAGGACAAGGGCGGGAACACGCCGCAGATGCTGACGAAGCTGCACGTTGGACCTTGGGCTCCGGGGTTTCGACGAATGTACCGGTGCCCACTGCCGCTCAACAGCCCAGATTCGGTGACTCGCCCGTGGCGAGTCACCGCCGAGCCGACCGACCTACTGCGCGCAACGTCCCTTGGGATCGGGCTTGGGTTTGTCCACCACCACGCGGTGATCCAGATTGGCCACGCGAATCGCCGACTGTTGGACCAGCTTGGCAATCTTCGACATGTTGTCGTAGTCGATGTACTGCGGCTCGTCTGTCACTTGGTGGTAGTCCGCGTGCAATCCCGTCGTGAAAAAGACGATGGGAATTCCATAGCGTGCGTATTCGTAGTGATCACTGCGGCAATAGATGTTCGCCGGATGCCCGTTGGCATCGATGGCATAGTCGAACTTGAGGCCCAGGCGCTTATCCACGTTCACCTTCTCCACCAGGTCTCCCAGTTCGGTGGACAGTCTGCGTGAGCCCACCAGCTGCAGGTAGCCCGGCGTACCGTTGATCAGCTGCCCTTCCTTGGTTAGTCCGGTCTTGTCATCCGTCTTGCCCCGTCCGACCATGTCGATGTTCAGCTGCGCAACGATCGAGTCGCGAGGAATCGTGGGGTGATCGGTGAAGTACTCCGACCCGAAAAGGCCGAGTTCTTCGCCCACGTGCCAGACGAAGACGAGGGAGCGCTTTGGACGGACCTTGGACTTGGCAAAGGCCTCGGCGATTTCCAGAACGCTTACCGTTCCGGATCCGTCGTCATCTGCGCCGTTGTAAATCGAATCGGGGCGTGAGGGGTGCAACGCGCGTAAGGAGTCCAGCACGTGCCGGATCTGGAGCTGCTGCTCCGGCGTGACATTGGGCTCCGGAGAGTCCGCGCCTAACGGCGCTGCCACGGACATCAGCGCGCGGACCGAGTCGTGGTCGGCCGGCGTGTGATTGAAACCGACATGGTCGTTATGCGCGCCAATCGCGACGTACTGACCCTTCAGCTTTGGGTCTGATCCAGGCAAGACAGCGATCACATTGCGCCCCGGAGCCGCCTTCTGCTCGAACGCATAGTGGCCCTGAACGGGCTTGCCGGTCATCCCGGTCTTCAAGGAATCCACCGAAACGCCAAAGACCGACTCGGCGATCTTGCGCGTGATGTAGAAGTAGGATGGTACGACTGGACCGGACTCCTTCCCGCGCTCCTGCGGCGTTGGCTGGCGAAAGGCCTCGTCCACGTAGCCGGGAGGCGCGTAGTCCATGTAGATGACCGCCACCGCCGCCGCGTTCTGGTAGCGCACCGTCAGCTGGGACCGATTGATGATGTTGTAGTCGGGGGTTCCGTCCTTTCCGCGCCCGACGTGGACCACCACGGTTTTTCCCTCGGCTTGGCTTGCCGGCAGGTACGACGCCGTATCGCCGTACGTGCCGCCGAAGATCGTGGACGCGCCGTCGAAGGCTTTCGCGCCCGGTCCCTGGTCGCGCGGAGCGAAGTCTACCCAAGGCGAGAACCGCGCCCCGTCGACATTGAGGGTCGATCCTTCTGCCAGCTCACTTTGGACGATGACCTGTTGGAAATAGGTCCCGTTCTCACCGGCCGGTTGCAGGCCCAGACGTTTCAATTCGCCGGCGATGTAATCCGTGCCCTTGTCGTTCCACGGCGTACCGGCAAGCCGCCCCATCATCGAGTCGTCGGCGAATTTGTAGAGCCGCGTCGCCAAGTCGAGCGGTGTGATGTCCGCCGTCGTCGACGGCCCTTCGAACTTGAGCGGGAGGGGCGTTGGCAGCGACCGCCGTATGGCCGGCACCACCTTTCCCTTCGGCGGCGTGTCGCCTTGCGCACGCGCGACAAGGGGAAGCGAACAGACGAACAAGATTGACGGCAGCGCCGATCGGAACATGCGCGACATAACGAGGTCGGGTAGGAGTTGAAACGAGAGACGACGAGGGAAATCTAGGCGCGGACACTGCCGTTCGAGATTCGCGCGGACCAATCGTGTCTGCGCGGTGTCAGGACGCCGCAACGCGTGGATGGAGCGCCGTAGAGCACGACGCGGGGACATCCCTCGTGAGATGTCGCGACGGGCCAGAAGGTTGCGTCCCTTCAGCCGGCGACAACACGACTATTGACCGCCGGCACGGGACCCGTCATCGCCTAACGCGGGAGTGTCTGGCGCCAGCGGGCGAGGAATCCCGATGCATTGGCGACCGCGAAGCTGACCCCCTGCAAGTTCGCGCTGACGGGGACGCCGGGAATGGGACGCGGGTAGGGAGACGCCCGGAGGCGCAGTCGCCCGTCGTTCGCCGCCTCGACGACGATCGCATCGCGCGCCACACCGGCATCTGCTTGCACGCCGATCGTCGTCGCCAGAGAGCCTGGAAGCATCGGTTGACCTTCCCGTGTCTCGGCGGACACCACCCACGCCCCCGCCGCCACCGCGTGATCCACCGCCAGTGCAAGGCGTGCGCGATGCTGTTCGTTCGGCGTCCCCAGCGAGACGTTGATCAAGTCGACGCCTTCTCTCGCCGCCCACTCAATCGCCTCGGCCAGCTGCTCGGCCGTCGTGGCGAGGGTGCGATCGAACACCCGAACCGCGATGAGTGTCGCATCCGGCGCCTTCTCCCGAATCGCACCCGCCACTGCCGTCCCGTGCCCGATGCGGTCCATATAGTCTGCCGTCGTTCCGGACGGTGTAAAATGGATCCCGCCAGCTACATCACCCACGTGTGGGTGCGACGGTACGACTCCGCTGTCGACGATGGCCACGCGAATGCCCTGCCCCGTGGCACCGACAAGGGGTGGCTGGTCCAACGAGTAGATGCCGGGCGCGATCACGACGTGGAGACCGCGGTCGCCGCCTCTCGAGCGAAGAGTCGCGCGAACTCTCCCCCCGCCGCCAGGAGTTGTCCGACCGGTCCCGACTCTGCGACTATCCCATCACGCAACACCACGACGCGGTCGGCCCTGCTCGCCAGCTCAAAACGGTGCGTGATGAGGATCGTGGTGTACGGCGGGCGCACCGTTTCCAGGGCGCGGAGGAGGTCACGTTCCGTGGCGGGATCGAGCCCTGCGGTCGCCTCGTCCAACACCAGCACCGAAGGCCGAGCCACGAGCGCCCGCGCGATCGCTACCCGCTGACGCTCGCCTGTGGACAGCGCACGCCCACGTTCTCCCGCGCCGGTGCCCAGTCCCTCGGGAAAGCGCGCGAGCGCCTCCGTTAAACCGGCTGCCGTCGCGGCCGCGCGCACCTCGGCATCGGTGGCGTCCGGTCGGGCGTACCGAATGTTCTCGGCGATACTCGCGTGAAACAGGAAAGGGTCGTGTTCCACGACGACCAGGTGCCGTCGCACATCAGACAGGCGCAACGATTCCAGTGGGTGGCCGTCCAGCACCAACTGGCCCGCGTCGGGATCGAGCTGCCGGACCATGAGGTCCGCGAGTGACGACTTGCCTACGCCGCTCGCTCCAACAATGGCCAGCATTTCCCCTGGCACCGCCTGGAACGACACTCGCTCGAGCACGGTCGCGCCACGATCGTGATGCATGGTGACGCCCCGCAGTTCGACTTCACCCCGACACTCGGGCAATGCGATGGCTTGCGAGGACTCCACTACATCGATCGGCGCGTCCAGGATCTCGTTGATGCGTCGGATGGAGACGCGGACGTTGGCCAGACTGGTGTACAGCCCCATGAGGCTTTGCACGGGACCGAACAGGCGCATTTGGTACGCGACGAATGCCACCAGGGTCCCCATCGTGATGACGCCGTGAATGACGCGCGTTCCACCGACAAAGAAGACCAAGGCACTCCCTGCCGCCAGCACCAACCCTGGGAGGCCACCGGACAAGTACGTCAACCGGCGCATGCGCATGAGCGCGTCCACAAACCTGCCGTTATGCGCGCGAAAGCGCTCCACTTCCCGTTGCTGGGCATTGAACGCCACCGCCGGCTTCATCCCCTGCAGCGTCTCCACCAGGAAGTTGCCAATACCGGAGCTCCGCTCCCTGACCTCTGCCACGGCGCCCTCCAGTCGCGCGCGAAAGCGGACCAGCGCCCACACGGCCGCAGGCAGCACCAACAATGACACGCCAAACAGTACCGCATCGAGCCGAAGCAGGATGACCACGCTGCCCAGCAGGTAGAGCACGCTGCCAATGGAGGCGAGGACGATCTCCGACGCCACGCGTTGGGCCTCGCCGATGTCCCCGTTTACCCGCGACGCGATCTGTCCCAGCGGCATACGTGCATAGAAACGCGGCGACAGTTGTTGCAGATGTCGGTAGACCGCCAGACGCATGTCGAAGAGTATCTGCGCCGACACGCGCGTATACCTCAAGCCGCTGGCGACGTTGAGCACGAAGGTGGCCAGCGTGATCCCGGCGAACGCACCGAGGGTGCGGACCAGCGCCGCTGGATCACGACCGATCAGGGCGCGATCGACGAGCGACTTGGAGAGGTAGGGGGTCCACAGCGAGAGGGCTGTCCCGGCCAGCTGCAAGGCCAGGACAACCGACAAGGTGCGCCAGTACGGCAGCGCGTAACGCCATGCGTGCCGCAGGTCGCCGCGATGCGATTCCACCGTCTGGCGGTTACCGTCCCCCCCCAGATGCGCTGGCGGCGGGGCTCCGCGGGATCAGCACAAAGTCCGTCATGTCTGCACCCAGGTCCACCGTGCGTGCCAGCTTGAATCCTTCGGTATCGTAGAGATCGATGGTGGGGCCGGCGGTGTGAATGTAGAGATACCGACCGTTGGAACTGACGGCCAACCCCATCCGCGGCCGCCCCTTGAATGGCGTCTTGCCAATCACGCGCCGGTTCTCCAGGTCGAACGCCCAGAATTCGTAGGTGCCGACGCTGGATCGCAGGCCGTACGCCTTCTTGCGCCCAGGAGCCAACGCAAACCGCATCCCCTGCGATGGTCCGAGTGTGTAGTAGTCCGTCTTGCGCTGGACCAAGTCGACGCGTGCCACTCCCATCAGCGACCGGTGCTGAACGGGGTCGCTGACGTAAAAGAGCCCGGTGTAGAACCCCGGTTCCTCGAATGGATCGTCGGGAAAGCCGAAGTTGAATCGCCCCATGCCGTCATCGAGCGTGCGACCAAGTTCCCATCGATCCACCTGCTTCAGGGTGCTGGTGTTGTAGACCAGCGCATCGTTCCCAAAGAAGTACATGAGGCTTCCGTCGGGCGAGAACAGGATCTGTGCGAACTCCCGTTCTTCCCCCTTGGGCAGGGCTATCGTGTCGGTCACGACCTTTCGACCAAGGTCGTACTTGAGCATGATCGGCGCCTTGGAGACCTCCCAACGGTCATTCTTCTTCTGGTAGGTCCTGACGAGCATCACCGCGAAGCGTTCCCGGGGTTCGACATTCAGGCCCCAGATCATGACGCGCCGATCTTCATCACTCAAGGTGAACGTATCGAGGGATTTCTTGGACTCGATGTCCACGAGTTCGATTTTCTCGTTGCGCGGATCGACCACATAGAAGTGCTTGTGGTTGGCGGACAGCAGCAACCCCGCCGGAATGCCAATGGAGATGGGGATGCTGTCCACGACCTTCATGGACGCTTCACTGACCTTGTAGATCTTGTTCGCGTACGTGCCGACATAGATCGTGCCGTCGCCAGCCGAGGCGCCTTGCGGATAGGCGGCCGCTGGCAGGGCGAAGCCCGCCATCACCGCCAGGTAGAACACATGACGACTCATGGGAAGACAAGGTCGATCTTGCGCCAATCTTTCTGGGCAGACGCACACTTGGCGCTCCAGTCCGGCGCGTGGTTGTAGAGGTCTGGCACGTGCGCGGGCCAGAAGCAGGTGATGTAGCAGTCGTAGAGGTCGCGCTCAACCGGTTGACAGAGCCCCGCGGTGCCACCGCTGCTGTCGGTTTCCCATCCTGGGGAGAAGACGAAGGAGCAGCCGAGGGGAATGTGCGGTCCCTCGCCGCCGCCCTGCCCCTGCTGCAACGCCACGACATCAGGCGTCTGCTGCAACGCCTCGATGCGCCGCGCCTTCTTGTTCACCGCATTCACGTGCTTCATGCGTACTCCTCGCCGTTAGGCTTCAAACTGTGCGAGAAACTCCGGCTTCTGGTCGGCGAGCGCCCCGTACACCTGCAAGCACGTCTCCGTCCACCGACGGATCCACTCACAGTAGTGCAGGTTGGGACGCTGGGTGGATCCGTACCGCGTGTGTGCCTCATGGTAGCACCCACCAGCGCACAGTGGGCGCGCCCAACACGTCGAACAGTCTGTCTTGGAATCGATGTGATGCGCGTCAAGGAAGTTTGCCTGGCGCGCGGGATCAATGCCGGACCGAACGTTCCCCAAGGTGTGCGCCGCTGAACCTGCAAAGCGATGACAGAGCGCCACGTCGCCGTCGGTCGCCACACCCAACAGTCCCATGCCCGCCCCGCAGGGATGGGACTTGCTCATGCCCTTGTGGATCTCTTCCAGCGTATCACGGACATTGGAAAAACCGTGGTGCCGGTTCGCCAGCGTATGGTCCAGGTACTCCTGCGCCAGCTGCTGGAATTGGGAGAGCATCAATTCGAACCCCTCGTCCTGGATCGCGTAGTCGCGTTGCCATGACGTCGTCACCGGCGCAAAGCCGACCTCCCAGAAACCCAACTCGTCGCGCAGGTGACGATAGATCCCCAACACGTCGAGGTTCTGCTTGGTCAGCGTGACGCGCGCGCCCACAGGCCGCCGGCGGTGCCGCTTCAACAGGTCCTGAATATTCGGCAGGATGGTGTCGTAGGACCCCATGCCGTTGCTGAACACCCGGAACGTATTCTGTTGTTCGCGCCCGCCGTCCATGGACACCGTCACGCCGACGTTCTGCTCGATCATCCAGTCCACGATCTCCGGACGCAGGAGCGTGGCGTTGGTAGTGAGGCTGGCATCCACCTCTTTGCCTAACGCGTCGGCTCGTGCCTTCGCGTACTGGAGGGCTCCCTTCAGCACCTTGAAGTTGAGCAGGGTCTCACCGCCGAAGAACGTGAGATGCACCTTGCGATGGTCTCCCGCCTGCTCGAACATGAAGTCGACGCTCTGTCGGGCCGTCGCTTCATCCATGAACCGCGGCTTGCTACCGCTCTCCACCACCCGGTCCTCGCCGTATTCGTAGCAGTATGTGCAGGAGAGGTTGCACTTGCTGGTGACGTTGAGGACGAGCGTGGTCAGGGGGATGCGCTTCCGTGCGTTCGGGTTGGCCTTGGGGGCCGGTGGCGCGACCTCGGGCTCAGCCGCCAGACGCAACGCACGGATGGACAGCAGCTCTTCCACGGTCGCTTGGACCTCGTCCGCCGAGAACCGCGGGGCCAGCGCCGACTTCATGGCCGGCACATCGACCGGGTGCCCATTCAGCGAGGACAGCACGGCCTGCGCCGTGTCGTCCAACCGGAACACTCCGGCCGACGGCACCAGGTAGAGGAACTGTCCCCCACCGCCCTGCGCCTCGAAGGCGTGGAACTCCCCTCGCTCGACCCGCGTCACCGGTGGTTGCCCTCGCTGCCAGGAACCGGCTTACCAGCGTTGGTTGCCGCTGACGGTCCGCTCCGGTCCCAGCGCATGTACAATGGCACCGTGACCAAGAGGTGGGCTCGGCCGCGCATCGGCCGGGTTGCGTCGGCGGCATAGGTGGCCACGACCCAGACGTCCCCTACGTTGTTGCGTCGGCCGGCACGCGCCGGGTTCGGGCCCTCCACGTTGGGCGTGAACAACCCGTTGGCATCGATGGTCCCCACAAACTTCACGTCATCGTCGTCGTACGTCACGCCATACTCTTCCAGGCCCCAGGTGACTGGCACCGGTCCCAGGTTCAGGTCGTCCGGCGTGTCGGGCTTGCCGTCCTCGCCGTCATTCATGGCCACGGCGTCGAATTGTTGCAGCTGCTTGGGGAATGACACACCGCCCACACGCGCCATGCCGGCCTGCGGCAGCACCTTCACGCGCGAGATCTTGTCGTACACCACCACGGCATTCCGCAAGGAGACGCCCCCGACGAGCAAATCGCGCGTGCCGTTCGCTGCTCCGGCGTCCACGCGCACATGCGCCGTGACGGCATCGCTCGACCGACGCGTCACCGCCGACACGGTGACGCCGGGACCGAAATCAACCGCTACGGGGGTAAGCCCATCCGGCAGGTTCACCCCGAAGATGGTCACGTCCGACTCCGTGCCAGCGCGCAATCCGCGTTGCGACACGCCAGCCACCATGGGTCCGCCGCCAATCCGCCGGAGCGTCACGTCCATGCCCAGTTCGTCGTACCCGCCGCCGAACCACCGGCCACTCATCTCTTGCCAGCCAGGTTCAACAAACATCACCTCGCGCATCTGGGCCTCGTCGCCCTTGCCTTGTTCGGTCGATCGTCCTCGCCATTGGAAGCCGGTGTACACGATGGATCGACCGCTGCGGGTCGCGTTGCCGCCGCGCGCATACTGGTACGTCGCCTGCGTCGTGAATTCCCCATCGCTGCCGCTGACCGGCGTGATGGTCACGTGGCCAAAGAACGGCCCCTTGCCAGGTTCAACACCACTGAGTTGCCATTCGCCCTCGAGGCGAGCCGTGCGCATGGTCGCGGACCAAGCCGTCCACTCCGGCGTCTTAAGCGGGAAGGCGCTGGCCAAGTGGGAGATCGCGTGATCCATGGGATGCGACGCATCCCCGCTGTCGGGAGGTGGTCCGACGCGCCGGAAAGCCTGGAAGTCCACATCCGGATACAAGCCACGATGCGTAGCCAGCAACAGCTCCCACTCTTCCTTCGTCCGCCGCTGCGTGATCACTCGGCCTAACGAATGACAGGCCTTGCAGGTGGTTTCCGTCTTCAGGTCGCCGGTGTAGCGATAGTCGATCATCCGCCGCTCGCTCTCGAACCGGCCAGCGCGGGCCTCGTCAGGCGCGAGCCCCTGATGGTCAGCCAAGTAGCGCAGCACGCTGCGGGCCGCCGCCGGATCCAACTTCGCGCCGTTGAGGGACACCATACGTCGGATCGACATCTCCCAACCTTCGGGCGTCTTCCGCTCGTATGAGATGCGCGAAATGCGACCCGTGGAGTCCTGTGTGTGGCACTTCGTGCACTGGTCGACGACCAGTCGGTCACGAATGGGAAATCCGGACGTCGTGTCCTTCTGCTGCGCACCAATCGCGGCCCCCGCGACCAGCGACGCCGCTATGACTCTCTTGGCCAAAGCCACCCACTGCAATCTCAACCGGGGCATCCCCGCGTCCTCGTGCGTGTTAGGCAGTTCCGGCACGCGGCCAGCGCGCACCATCGATCGTCAGCAAATGACGGAGGTTGCCGCGCGGCTGTCAAGCGTGGCGCAACACGCCTTTGGCGATGAGCACGGCCAGCGCCCCCAGCAAGTCGGCCAACGGAGCGGGTGGTAGCGACGCATTGTACGCGTCGAGAATGTCGGGCACTCGCGATCGCTGTTCTGCCAGACGAGCCAAGGCCAGCATGTCGACATTGCGCAGGTAGCGAACGCCCGCCTCCAGTGTAGGCGTCACTAGGTGATCTTCCAGCACGACGACGTTGTCGCGAACCACCGGATAGGGGGCGAAGCTGACCTCCGGGGCCATCCGCAGACGCACCGCCTCGCGCGCCTTCAGGTCGGCGAACGCGAGCGCAACACTTGGGTCCGACCGCAGAGCACGGACGTCGAGCGCCCCGTCGGGCGTCCACTCTTCTCCGCCCGTGCGCGGCATCCAGAAGCTCGCCGACTCCAACGCCCCTGTCCGACGAGTGTCGGGCTGCGCGGCCGCGGCGAATTCCTGAACCCCCCGTCGCAGCGCGTTCGCCGCCTCGCGCTCCCACCGGTTCATCAGATCGATTGCCGCGCCCTGTGCCGACGGTGCGCGGAACGAGGTATTCACCACGACGGCGCCGAACCACCCGGACGCGACGGCCTTCTTGATGCCGAATGACGCCAACGGATCGACAAATGACGCTGCGTCGCCCAGCAGCACCACGCCCTGTTGTGCGGCGTGCGTGCATCCGTACGCGCTCGCGTCCACCGCCACGATCTCTCCGACCCGCGTCGCGCCGGCCAACAGGTGGTGGTGACGCGCGCTGGCTGCCAGCGATTCCTCGTAGCGGTGATCCATGTGCTCCGCTCCGCCGATCGTGGTGGCGCGCGGGTCCAGCATCACCGTCACGTACCGCCGCTCGACTGAGGTTGGAATCGACCAGATCCATCCCGTCGTCAGACTCTCCACGGTGGTATGGGTCCAGTCGGCAAGTGGCCAGCCGTGCGGCCTTTCCCAGACTCCTGCCAGCGCCGTGGTTCGCAGTGGATCCGGACTGGTACGGAAGCCATGACGCGCGATCACCCCGCTCCGCCCAGAGGCGTCGAGCACCCAGGGCGCGGTCACCTCATGTACCGTGCCCCCTACCTCGTACGTTACCGACGCACCACCCGTTGCATCTGGCGACAATCGCACCTCGCGCACCGACGCCTGTGCGTGCACGTGAACGCCGACGCGCCGAGCGGCCTCCAGCAAGACCTCGTCGAAACGAGACCGTTCGACCTGGAGTCCGATCGTTCCCGCTGGAAAAGCCTCGACCCGTTCCTCTGTTGCGCCCCACCACACGGTGTTGCCGCTGGCCGAGACGAAGGGTCCAGCCATCACCTCGCGCAATACGCCGACTCGGTCCAGCAGGTGCAAGGCGCTGGGGGGCAGCGATTCCGCGAGCGATGGTCGCGCCGACGCTCGCGTATACAAGGCGACGCGATAGCCCCACGTCGCGAGCAGCCGAGCCGCGGTTGCTCCCGCGGGCCCGCCTCCGACTACGATGACGTCGGCGTGCGAGGTGTTTCCGGCCATGCGGCCTCAGTCGTCAACCCAGCCATCAGCCGCAGCAAGGCGTCCTGAGTGGCCTGCGCGCGCGGGAGTTCACCCACCAATCGGCCCTCCCGCAACACCAGGATGCGGGTCGACAGGTTCAACAGTTCCGGCAACTCGCTGGAGATGAGCACGATCGCCACCCCTTCACCGGCGAGACGATCGATCCACGCGTGAAGGTCGGCCTTAGCGCCTACGTCCACCCCTCGCGTTGGCTCGTCCAGCATGAGGATGCGACACTGCGCCGCGAGCCACTTGGCCAGCACGATCTTCTGTTGGTTGCCTCCCGACAGCTGCATCACGGGCGCTTCGGCGGCCGTCGCCCGCAGGCGCAACTTCTCGGCGTAGTCCGCTGCCAAGACCCGTTCCTTCGTCCGTTGCACGAATCCGAAGCGAGCGACCCGCTCCAGAATCGGCAACGTGGTGTTTTCGCGGGCCTTCATCGACAACACGACCCCCTGCTTCTTTCGGTCCTCAGGCACCAACCCGATTCCCAGGCGCATGGCCTGTTGCGGGGTGCGGATGGACACGGCGCGGCCGGCGACCTTCACTTGCCCACGCGCCTCGGGATCAAGTCCGAAAATGGCTTGCGCTACTTCTGAACGTCCGGCGCCGACCAGCCCCGCCAGCCCCACCACTTCTCCTGGGCGGACGCTGAACGAGATGTCGTGAAAACGGCCGGGTGACGTGAGCCCATCCACCCGCAGTGCGTCGACTTGGACCTGGCCGGGCGCCGCGTCGGCGTGTCGGGCATAGTACTGGTCCAGCCGCCGCCCGATCATCAGCTGCACCAAGGTGGGCTCATCCAAGGCGTTGATCGGTCGCGTGTCGATGTGCCGGCCATCGCGCAGCACGGTGACTGTATCACAGAGCCGGAAGATCTCTGGCATGCGGTGCGACACGTAGAGCTGTGTCACGCCACGTGCCTTGAGGCGTCCAATCAACGCGTACAATCGCTCGGCTTCCCCTTCACCTAAGCTGCTGGTTGGCTCATCGAAGATGATATACCGAGCGCCGCTCCCTACGGCGGCGGCGATCTGGACCATCTGCTGCTCGGCGATGCTCAACTCGCGCATGGGACGCATGACATCCAACCGATCGCCATCGCCCCCGAGGTCGCGCATCATGTCGTCGGCGCGCTTGGCCATCTCCGCCCATTGCACCATTCCGCGACGTGATGGCATGGCGCCCAGGCAGAGATTCTCGGCGACCGTGAGGTTTTCACAGAAGGCCAGCTCCTGGTGCACCATCGACACGCCGGCGAGCATGGCGGACCGCGGCGAAGTGAAGTGCACCGCACGACCGTCGAGCAACGTGGTGCCACTGTTCGGCGTGACAATGCCCGACAGCACCTTGCCGAGGGTGCTCTTCCCGGCGCCGTTCTCTCCGCAGACCGCGTGCACAGTGCCGGGAGCCACGTCGAACGAAACGTCGTCGAGTGCGACGACGCCGGGATACTGCACGGTGATACCGGAGAACTGGATCGCCGCCTGCGACACGCGTGCTACTTCGCGAGGTCGAGGTACTTCTGGTCGACGTCCGTGAATCCCCACGTTTTGAGCTGACGGGCCCACGTCCCCAGGTTGTCGCGGCTTACTCGCACCAGGTCCATCTTCACGAAGGGCGGGACCTCCTTCTTGAGCAGCACATGATCGACGATCGTGCGAACGCCCACGTCGCCCCACAGGTAGCACGGTTGGGCTAACAACACAGGGGCCAGGTTCGTGTCCACGTACGGCAATTCAGCCGGCAGCCCGTCCACGGACACGATCTTGACCTTCTTTGGATCGAGGTCCGTCAGCAGCGCCTTGGTGAACAACGCCCACCCGCCGATCATCGCCCATCCCTGGATGTCCGGATACGCATTCTGGGCACGCAGTACTTCCGCCGCCGCGTCCTGCGGCGTTTCCACGTGATAGAACGTGTTGAGAATCGTGATCCCGGGGTACTTCTTCGCCTCGTCCTTCACCCCCTGAACGCGCTTCTGCAGGTTGGGAGCGTTCTGGTTTCCGGCGAGGATGGCAATCTTCCCCTTGCCATTCATCTGGGTCGCCAGCTCAGACATCACCTGCTGGCCCATGGCGATGTCATCGCCACCGTAAAACGAAAAGCGCTTCGAGTCCGGCGCGTCGGAGTCGAACATCATCACGGGAACGCCGCGCTCGACGGCCGTGTTGATCGCACCAGTCACCTTTCCGGCATCGCTGGTGGAGAGCAGGATGGCGTTGGCTCCGTCGTTGACCGCCTGGGCAATACGTTGCGCCTGTACCGCGCCGTCTTCCTGCGGAGGGGTGAGCCAATCGATGACGATCTTGGTGCCGGTCGACTTCGACAGCTCCGCCGCGGCGTTCTCCGCGCCGGTTCGCGCCGAGAGAAACACCGGGTTGGTGGAGCTCTTGGCGATGAGGGCGATCCGGAAGGTGGCCCCGCTGGCGGCGGCCTGCCCGGAGTCCGTCTTTGCCCCCTTCTCGCCGCCACAAGCCAGCGCGGTCACCGACAGGGCCAACGTCGCCAAAACGCCAGAGGTACTGTCGTGTCATGCCAAGGTTCTCCACTTGATGTTAGGTACGCGGATTGGCCCGTGGGGATCGACCGTGCTGCGCCAGGCGTCGCTGCAGTAGCCGCGCGCCGCTCTGGTCGATCACCACGGCCACCACCAGCGCACCGCCGATGATGATCCATTCGTAGTTCTGGTCCAGGTGCAACGTGCGAATGGCCTGGCGAATCAGGACGATCAGCAGCGCACCCAACATGGCGCTCACCGCGCTGCCGCGGCCGCCATTCAACGACGCGCCGCCGACTACGGAGGCGGCGACCACATACAGCTCGTAACCGGTCGCATCTGACGACGTAGCGGAGCCGTAGAAGCTGGCGCCGATGAAGGCCGCGAAGCCCGCCGTCAGCCCCGACAGCACGAACACTCCCAGCTGGATCCGGTCCACCCGAAGTCCCGAGAACCGGCTGGCCTCGGCGTTGCCGCCGACGGCGAAGACATGGCGACCCATCACCGTGCGCGTGAGATAGACGCTTCCCAAGGCCGTAACCAACAGCATCGCCAGCAGCGGAACCGGATACAGCGAAGAGGTAAGGCCGAGCGATGCTTTGGCGACGTTGGTTAGCGCCTGCGGCACCAGAATGCTCTCGGCGCGGCTGATCACGAAGGCAACCCCGCGCAACATCCACATCGTCCCCAACGTGATGATGAACGGATGCACGCGCAGACCGATCACCATCGCTCCATTCGCCACGCCGGCGAGTAACCCGACGGCCAGACAGGTGCCGACCGCCAGCCCCACCGTCGCCACGTCACCCATAGGCCCGACCGCACGCAACGTCATCGCCATCACCACGCCCGCCAGAGCGTACACGGCTCCCACTGAAAGGTCGATGCCGCCAGCGATAATGACCACCGTCGCCCCGACTCCCATGATCGCAAACGCGCTGGCATCCGTTGCCATTTGGATCAAGGTGTGGGCATTCAGGAAGTTGTTGACCGTCTCGCCGCTCAGGGCATCGACGTGGGAGCCCGAGGCAAGGGTCAACAGCGTGCCAAGGATCAGCAGCACCAGCACCAACCCCGCCTGCTGCGACCGTAGCAACCGACCCATCACAGACGAACCCGGTTTTCCCGAGCCACCGCCGTGGCGCGCGAGCGCGGGCGAGTCCGGTTCTTGTCCGGACGCCTTCGCCTCAGCGGATGAATTCACGTGACTCAGGCCTCGGGGTTGTGAGCGCGTGCAACTCTACGAACCGGCAGGCGGGCTGTCAACGCGCCGGTCAGCTTGTGCATGTCGTTGCGGCGTTGAAATTTAGCAGCGCCGCACGACAACGCTCCGAGGTTCGCATGAACGTCCATCAGATCACGACAAAAGACGGCCGCACGTCGGCGCCCGTTCCATCTCCGAAAATTCACCGCGCCTCGCCAGGGGCCTCGCGACGCCCGACGATCGGCGTGGTGGTGGGCAATCGAGGTTTCTTTCCGGGACACCTCGTACAGAAGGGGCGCGAAGACATCATGGCCGTGCTCGAACGCGACGGCTTTGATGTGGTGGCGCTCAGTACAGAGGATGCGCGATACGGCGCCGTGGAAAGCCGCGACGAGGCCAAGGCCTGCGCGGCCCTGTTCCGCGCGAACCGAGACCGCATCGACGGCATCTTGGTGACGCTGCCAAATTTTGGGGACGAGCGGGCGATCGCCGAAACGTTGCGGCTGGCGGGACTGAACGTGCCGGTGTTGATCCAGGCGACCGCTGATGCACCTGATCGCATGACCATCAAGGACCGCCGTGACTCATTCTGCGGCAAGATGTCCGCCTGCAACGTGCTGTCGCAGTACGGCATCCCGTACTCGCTCACCCGCTTCCACACGGTCGATCCGCAGTCCGAGTCCTTCCGGGCCGACCTCCGTCGGTTTCTCGGCGTCTGTCGGGTGGTGAACGGCCTGCGCACCGCGCGGATCGGAGCTATTGGAGCGCGACCGGCGGCCTTCAAGACCGTGCGGTACAGCGAAAAGCTGCTGGAGGCCAGTGGTATTGCCGTGGAGACGATCGACCTGTCGGAGATCCTCGGTCGCATCCAACGGCTGCGCGACGATGCCCCAGCGACGGCGGCCAAGTTGGAGGAAATGCGCGCCTACGTGCCAGTCGCTGGCGTGCCAGACTCCGCGCTACTCAAGCAGGCCAAACTCGGCGTGGTGTTGGACGAATGGATGGTTGAAGCTGACGTCAACATCAGTGCCGTCCAATGCTGGACGTCGATCGAGGAGTACTACGGTGTCGTGCCCTGCACCGTGATGAGCATGATGAGCAACGAGCTGGCACCCAGCGCCTGCGAGGTGGACGTCTGTGGCACCCTCGCCATGTACGCCTTGGCACTGGCGTCACACACGCCGAGCGCGTTGCTCGACTGGAACAACAACTACGGCGACGATCCGAACAAGGCCGTCTGCTTCCACTGCAGCAATCTTCCGAAGCACTTTTTCGCCGACGTGCGCATGGACTACCAGGAGATCATCGCCGGCACGGTGGGGCGCGACAACACATACGGCACCTGTGTGGGCCGCGTGCGGCCGTCGCCCATGACCTACGCCCGTTTCTCGACCGACGATCGCACCGGTCGCATCCGCGGCTATGTCGGCGAGGGCCGATTCACGGACGACGAACTGGAGACGTTCGGCGGCGCGGGCGTCGTGGAAATCCCGCACCTGCAACGCCTGCTCCAGTACATCTGTGAACATGGCTTCGAGCACCACGTGGCGGCGAACCTGTCCGGGGTCGCTGACATCGTGGAGGAAGCGTGCACGAAGTACTTGGGTTGGGACATCCATCACCACAGGTAAGACCATGACCGTTGTCGCAGGGGTCGATTTCGGCACGGAAAGCGTTCGCGTCTCGATCGTAGACCACGAGGCGGGGGTGTTGGGATTTGGCGTGGCGGAGTATCCCGTCGTTCGCCAGGCCGCCGATCCAGACTACGCCACGCAGTCTCATGAAGCCCACATGGACGCGCTGGTCGCGGCGACCCACCGGGCGTTGCAAGACGCCAAGGTGGACGGCCGCACCGTGCGGGCCCTCGCCCTCGACACCACCGGATCGACGGTGATCGTGGTGGGTGAAGGGCTCCAGCCGTTAGGCGACTACTACCTGTGGTGCGATCACCGGGCGAAGGATGAGGCAGCGCAGATCACCGACCAGGCGAATCGGGTTGGGCTGCCGGCGATCGAGCGCTGTGGCGGCGTCTACTCCTCGGAGTGGGGATTCGCCAAGCTCCTGCACTGGCTTAGGCACAACCCCGTGAAGCGCGGAGAGGCCGTCGCCGCGCTTGAGCACTGCGACATGGTGGCGGCCCTGTTGTGCGGCATTACGGACCCCGACCAACTACCGCGCTCCATTTGCGCCATGGGACACAAATGGCTGTGGAGCGGGGACCTTGGCGGCATTCCGCCTAACGACTTTTTGACCAGTGTGGACCCCCTGCTGGACAACGCCGCGCGGCTACTGCGGGGCCGATATCTCACTTCGAACCACCTGGCGGGTACCCTGTCGCCGGCATGGGCCGCTCGGCTTGGACTCGAAGCCGGCATCCCGATTCCCGTCGGCGGCTTCGACGCACACTGGGATGCGATTGGCGCGGGGATCGCCGAAGGTGACGTAGTGAACGTCGTGGGAACCACCACCTGTACCATGGCCATCGCCAGGAACGCCGGTTGGGTCCCTGGCGTCTGTGGCGTCGTCGATGGGTCCATCCATCCCGATCGCAAAGGCATCGAGGCAGGCCTTTCTGCTACCGGGTATCTCTTCGGGGCGATTGCCCGCCGCGCCGGCTCGACCGTCAGCGCCCTTTCTGCTGGGCTGGACCACTATCGCGCCGGAGAGACCGGCCTGTTGCGCCTAACGTGGGACAACGGCGATCGCACCATTTTGGTGAATCCGAACCTTGGCGGGATCACGCTGGGTTGGAACCTGAATTCCACGGCGCACGATGAACTCTTTGCGGCCATCGAAGGCACTGCCATGCACCAGCGGATTATCCTCGAACGCATGGCGGAGCATGGAGTGCCGATCAATCGGGTGATCCATGGCGGCGGCATTCCGCAGAAGAACGAGGTGTTGAATCGCGTCTACGCCAACGTCCTCGGGAAGCCCGTGTTGGTGCCGGAACGCTCGATCACCAGTCTGGGGTCGGCAATCTTTGCCTTCTTGGCGGCAGGGGTCTTCCCGACGATCGAGGCCGCCCAGCGGGCACTTTGTCCGCCATTGCGGACGGTGCATCCCGACCTCAGGGAGCACGACATCTACAACGAGCTGTTTGCGCACTACCAACCCCTGTACTTCGCCCTTGGAACGCCGGGTTCAGCCCCAATGGCGGTAGGAGATGTCCTTCCAGCCATCCGACGGCTGGGAGAGCGAGTGAGGGGGGCCAAGGCCAGCGGGTAAGGCGACGCAGCCGCAACCCTCCCTGAGTTTTGGGGGCCGCGGTTCCCTTTGACTTCCCTCATGCACCCCGCTACCTTCCAGTGTCGCTGATCCACGGGATTGGCGACCCTGATCCTGACGCGGGGCCAACGCAGCTGCGCTGGCCCCGTTCGAATTTCAGGAGGTCCCTCGGCGAGTGCCGTCGGGACGCCCGCCGCGGGGCACAGGGCATGCGGCTTTCACTGTTGTCGGTATGTACGGGTCTCCGCACTCCGAACAACACACGACGAACAAGGAGTAGGGACATGCGTACGACCGGTACTGTGAAGTGGTTCAACGACGCGAAGGGCTTTGGCTTTGTGACGCCGGAAAACGGCTCCAAGGATTGCTTCGTGCATCATTCCGCGATCCAGGGCAGTGGCTTCAAGTCGCTGCAGGAAGGGGAGCGCGTCGAGTTCGACATCGTGCAGGGCCAGAAGGGCCCCGCCGCTGAGAACGTCGTGAAGCTCGGTCGCTAAGCAGACGTTTCATCTGGGAGGCCGGTCTGGCGAGCACGTCGGGCCGGCCTTTGGTGTCCTACTGGCGCAACCGCGCCAATCCAGGGAGTCCTAATGATTGATATTCAGCTCGCCGATGGCGACAGCGTCGAACGCGCGCTTCGCGTCCTCAAGAAGCAGGTGTTGCGTTCCGGGCTGCTGAAGGAACTGCGCCGCCGCCGGCATTACGTGAAGCCGAGTGAGGCCCGTCAGCTCAAAGCCGCCGCCGCCCGGCGCCGGTCACGGATGGCGCAACGCAAGTCCGGCGACGGCCGCCGTTAGTCATCGCCGCCGTCGCCTTCCAGAGGATTTTCAATGAAGCTGCCTGACAAGATCAACGGCGCATGGGTCATGGGCCTCGCCAACGATGACCTGGTTGAAGCCGAGTGGCAGCTTCACCAGCTCTTCACCAAGCTGGAAGTCAGCGAGAAAAAGGCCATGGGAAGCAAGTACGAGATGCTCCGCGGCTCGGCCGAATTGATCATGGCCTGGCAACGCTGGGGGCTCGTCAGCAGCGCCGTGCGCTCTCGCGGGCTGCACCCGCGATATCGCGGTAAGACCGCCTAACGCTCCTGCGCCACCGGCTCGGCCTGCCCATAGTAGGCCGCCGGGCCATGTTTCCGTTGAAAGTGGCGCTCACGGAGCGCGTCAGAAATCGGCGCAATTCCCGGGTTCAGGCACGTGGTGCGGTAGGCCATCGCCGCCACGGCCTCAAGCACCGACGCTGTCTCCACCGCGTCACGCACTGTGGCTCCCCAACAGAAACTCGCGTGGCCGTGCACCAGCACCGCCGGCATGTGCAGGGGATTGATCCCGAATAACTGTCGCGCAATAGCACGCCCGGTCGCCGCCTCGTAGTCCCCGGCAATCTCGTCCGGACCCAAAGGCGCCGTGATGGGAATGGGGCCGCGGAAGTAGTCTGCGTGCGTCGTGCCGAGGCAGGGGATCTCTTTTCCCGCTTGCGCCCACACCGTGGCAAAGTGCGAATGCGTATGAACGATGCCGCCGATGTTCGGAAACGCGCGGTACAGGTCCAAGTGCGTGGGCAGATCGGACGATGGGCGTAGTTCCCCAGAGACGACGCGACCATTCAACTCAGTCACCACCAGGTCGTCGGCCGTGAGCACGTCGTAGGCGACGCCGCTCGGCTTAATGATCACCAGCCGACGCCCCCGATCGATCGCGCTCGCGTTCCCAAAGGTGAACCTCGCCAGCCCGCGCTTGGCAAGCTCCTTGTTAGCCCAGAGAACGTGCGTCCGAAGTGCTTCTAGCATGTGAGATTGGCGGAATCGAGTTGGGTCGTCGCAGGGTAGGCTACGGGCGAACGCTGACAGCGTCAATCCGGCCCCCCCCGCACATTCGCGGGACGCACTGCCCCTCCCGTCTGGGTTTGCGGTGCCCCAACGTTCCAACACGGCGTCGCCAGACCGCACATCTCACCGACATCGCCCTCGAACTACACATGAGCCAGCTTCGCGCGTCCCTGTCGCACTACCATAGTATGGCATTGATCTGGGTTCTGGCGGCGTGCGCCTCAGCGCCCGCACGCCCGACATCTCCAGCGCCAGAGGCGCAGGCCACTCGCGTCATGAGTACCGCTCCGAACTCGGAGCGCACGATGAATGATCTCGTGGATCACGCCGTGCGGCAGGACGTCGTCTTCTTTGGCGAGGAGCACACGGACCCGGCCACACATCGCGCCGAATTTGAGCTTCTTTCGGCGATCGGCCGCCGCCATGGCCGCGTAATCTTGTCGCTGGAGATGTTCGAGCGGGACGTTCAAGGCACGCTGGACGCCTACCTCGCCGGTCAGATCACAGAGACGGAATTCCTGGCGAAGAGCCGGCCATGGGCTCGATACGCCACCGACTATCGGGATTTGGTTGAGCTGGCGAAGGCCAAGGGGTGGGTGGTGGTCGCCTCAAACGTGCCGCGTCCGCTGGCCTCGGCCGTCGGCCGCCGAGGATTGTCGGGATTGGACTCACTGTCGTCGGCGGAACGCGCCCATGCGGCGTCTGACATCCAATGTCCCGACGACGACTATCGTCGCCGCTTCTTCGAGGAGATGAAGGGACACAGTTCGGGGGGAGCTGCCCCGTCTCCGGCTGACACCCTGCCAACCGCCGTGGCGCAGCGTTTCTACTACGCGCAGTGTGTGAAGGATGAGACCATGGCGGAGTCGATCGTGACGGCTCGGCAACGCGCCGGCGCCGGCGCGTTGGTTGTGCACTACGATGGCTCCTTCCACAGTGACTATGGCGAGGGGACCGCGGCGCGCGTGCGGCGGCGCGATCCGTCAGCTCGTACCCTGGTGATCACAGCCATCCCTGTCCCGAACCTGGCCTCGGCGGCCGTCACCGATGCACGGCGCGCGGACTACGTGATCTTTACCAAGGCAGCACCCGCACCGGCCGACAGCACCAAGCGTTAGGCAATTCCGGCTCGGGCCTTCGCCTTCTGGATCACTCCGCGCATCTGGTCGCGGTACTTGTCGAAGGTATCGTCGACGATGTTCAATGTCGGGATAGCCGTCGGCGCCAGCGAGCCGGTATCGGGGTTGAACCGCGAAAAGCCTGACTCATGCACGCCGGACGAGCCACGCCCCGGCGCCGGGTGGCTCAGGTGTTGGAAGAATCGCGCGTGCCGCTGAACGAGTGGCCCACCTAGTCCGCCGCCGCCGGCATGGTACAGTGGGATGAACGAGAGCATGGCATCGTAGTGCATCTCACCGCAGCAGAGAACGCGCGGGTAACGGGCCTTGAGGTCTAGGACCATGCGGCGGATGCCCGCGTGCATGTCGGCGCGTGGGTTGTTCGTCCATCCACCGGCAATATCCAGGAAATAGGCGTCAACACCGAAGCGCTCGATCATGTCCGCGATGCGCGCCGTCAAGTGTGAACGCCAGGAATCCACTCCAAGGTTCATGTACGCGAGCCAGCCGTCCTGGTGACGATCGTTGTCCCAGTCGACCCAGTTTAGGTCCATCACATCGCCATCGATCTTGGCGCTGGCCGCGTCTGCCATGCGCTGAAACACCGGCTGCTTGCGATTGGCGGCGTTGCACCCGAACATCGGCATCATCCGGTACCCGAGTCGCTGTCCTTCCTGTATGAGCTGGCGGAAGGCCGCCTCGCCGCCCATCCGAGGGTCCACCACGTACTTCGGGTAGTCCCAGTAGTAGCGACCGTCCCATGCCGACAGGAACACCAGCACACGCTCCGGTGGAATCTCGGTCGCCATCCACCGAAGTTGCTCCAACATCCGGGCATACGTGTTGAAGATGTAGCCCGTGTAGTGCTGGCCATGCAGTGTGGTCACGAGTGCCGTCTGTCGTAGCCACGACGGCACGTCGTCGCGTGTGTCCCAGGCGGGAATGGCGTACGCCCGCGCCACGTGCTCGTAGTGCTGTTGCACGGCCTGCACTGGGTCCTTCACCTGACCCAAGCGCCACGTCGGAACCCGCACGGATCGCTCGTCACGCCACCCCTCAACCTCCCAGTTCGCTTCCAGCTTGTACCCTGACTCGCCTGGCTGCAGGTACAACCGCTTGGCGCGCACGGCATCATCCAGTGAAGAGATGAAGAACACGTCATCGGCCTTGGAACGCACCATGAGCAGCGGCGTGGTGAGCCCTCCGGCGGAGCCGGGGCCGAACAGGTCGCCTGCGCTGAATGGGTATCCGAATAGCAGTTCGTCGTCCTTCGGATCGAAGAAGTCGTAACCTGGCGAGACCGTCCCCCGTGGGACTCCGCGCACCAGAAGCGAAACGCTCTTTATGGGCCGGTCCATCTCCACCGCGATGTTGGCCTCGACCCCCGCGTCGGTGGACGTCAGATCGATCGTCACCCGTCCCTGCACCTTCTCTTGGCCCCCGGCCCACGTCAGGCCGTCTGCCACCACGCGTGCTCCAGCTGCTGTGGTTTCAGCGCGCATGCGATCACGGTCCAGTGCGTACGCATTCTCCCGGGTGAACACGTTCACGCCGAATCGATATCCCTTGAACTCGATCGATGGCTCGGGGAAATCGAAAGAGAACTTCATGAAGGCGTTGCCGCGCGGTGGAACAAAGACCTCACTCGTCGACGTCAGTGGGAGAATGCCGAGCGGAGCGGAATTCCCGCTCGTTAGGACGGCCGCGCCAACCTCAGGTGTGTGGCCCGGTACGTCTGGCCAGATCGAGGCAGCACCGGCGGCACCAAGGACCTTCAGGGCATCGCGTCGGCTCAGGGAGTCGGTCATAGGGGTGTTAGAAGATTCCGGATTGTGGCTAGCAAGCGAGGTACGGATGAGGAGAGTACAGACGGGAAGCGGAACGTCAAATGAGAGGGGCTCATGAGCGCCGTCGCGCCATCCGGAGACTCTAACCGCGAGTAGGCCGGCGCTGCACTTTGTCGAACCACTCAGGATTGGCGTTGCAGCATTCGGGCGTCACCCACTTGTCGCGCCCTTCGCGACGTCGAACCACGTCAGTCCGCCCGATGGCGGTGGCCAGACACCCATTCACCATGTCAGTCCGCCAGATGGCGGTGGCCAGACGCCCAGTTGTTTGCGCACCATGACGACCTGCCCGGCGTGGTAGCTGTTATGCGAGGCGATGGTCTGGAGCATTTCCAACGCCGTTCTCCCACCGCGATCCTGAAAGAGCGGCGGCACATCGCTAAGGCATTGGTGCAGGACGGCGCGATCTCGCTCGTAGCGACGTAACAACCGCGTCCACGTCGCGGCGCTACTGGGCGTTCGACGCGTCGGCCAGCTCTTTGCTGCGCTCGAAGGAATCCGAGGCGCCTTCCCACGCAGCCACTTCACCACCCAGTCCTGCCAGAACACGATGTGGCTCAGCAACTCAAACAGGGTGGTGCCACCGCCATTCGGCACCTTTCCGGCCGTTCGCCAATTCACGCCCTCGAAAAGTGCCCCCATGGTGGCGTGGGCCCCTTCTCCCGTGAGGGCGCGTTCCAATGCGCGTCTGGTGACTGCCTGCTGGCTTGCCATGCAATTCTCACCGTTCGAACTCGCCGGAGGCTACTGGCTGCACGTGAGTCACGCCAGCGTATTTGCCGAGCGGAAGTGGTCGCCACCGCCGCTCTCCAGCGCCCGACGCCTGAACAACCATCGTCGGGTGCTCGCTTCGTTGGCGGCCGACATGGGGGATGACTGCCGTACTTCAAGCGACGACGACTGTCAGCGTCGAACCACCTACGCGAGCGTGCACGCAGACGGAGCGCACACCTATGATCGCGGGTGAATGCCGTTCATCCAACAACGCGTTTTCACCGAGCCTGATCGACTGTCCACGAGGCAGGACGTCCTGACGCGCGCAGATCGCGACGGTCAATCCGCGAAGGCCACCTGCCACACTCAGCCATGTTGAAGCCGTCGGCGCACGATGATCGTTAGGTCAACCATCTTGAGTCGTTAGGCATGTGCGACTGAGGTCACAGTCGTTTCGGCCACACGTCGCGATATTGGCGCGTCCTTCAGCACGTCCCCCACTCGTGAGGAGGAACAATGACGCGTCACGCTTTTGCACTCGCGCTCCTGACCACCGTCAGCCTCGGCTGTGCCGATCAACCGGATTCGCCGGTTGGCCCCAGCCGATCCCTCGCACCGGACGCCGCCACCGACGTCCTGAATTCCGCCCAGCTGGAAGTCGCATCCCTTGGACGCGCGTTCCTCGGCGGCGCCACCACCGTCTTCGACTCCCTACCCACCGCGTTCGGTCATCCCAACGCGAACCTGGATGCGGTGTCCATGTTGTTGCATGACGCGGGCGACGAAGCGTTCGACAGTACGTTCACGCCACCTACCGGCATTGGTCCGCTGTTTCACAATACCTCCTGCGCAAGCTGCCACGTGGGCGACGGGCGCGGGCGCCCGCCGATTCTCCCAGGCGAACAGCTCGAGACGATGCTCTTCCGCGCAAGCATTCCGGGGACCAACCCCGTCGGCGGCCCCAACCCCGCCCCCGGCTTTGGCGACCAGTTCCAACCACGGGCCATCCCTGGTTTCTCGCCGGAAGGCGACATCGCCTTTAACTACGTCGAGAACCCCGGCCAGTACGCCGATGGAAGCGCATACTCACTGCGCGTCCCCACGTACACAGTCATAAATCCGTGGACCGCGATCCCGCCCGGGTTCATGCTGAGCCCCCGAGTCGCCCCCCCGGTCTTTGGCCTTGGCCTGCTGGAGGCGATCCCTGCATCGTTGCTCACGCTGCTCGCGGATCCATCAGACCGAAACCACGACGGCATCTCAGGACGTTTGAACCTGGTCTATGACGTTGCGACGGGTCGCCGAGTGATCGGACGATTCGGTCTCAAGAGCAACACACCGAACCTTACGCAGCAGGCCGCCGGCGCCTACAACGGCGACATGGGTGTCACGACGAACCTTCTTCCACACGAAAGCTGCGAGGGACAATTCCCTGCGCCTGAGTGCGGGCCGCACGCGGCCGAAGTGGACGACTCCACGCTGAACGCGGTGGCCTTCTACACCAGAACGCTCGGCGTTCCTGCTCGCCGTGCCCTGCGAGATCCCATCGCAAACCGTGGAGAGCGGGTGTTCACCGTCATCGGTTGCGGCTCGTGTCACACCCCCATCATCTCCACAGGCATTGTACCCGGCATTCCGTCCGTGTCCGCTCAGATCATTCGCCCATTCACGGATCTTCTGCTTCATGACATGGGACCAGGGCTGAGTGACAATCGGCCAGACTTCCTGGCCAGCGGTCAGGAGTGGCGCACGCCACCGCTCTGGGGAATCGGATTGATCAACACGGTGAACGGTCACACGCTCTTTCTGCATGACGGCAGAGCCAGAAACCTGGAAGAGGCGATTCTTTGGCACGACGGGGAAGGATTTGGGGCGCGTGAGGCTTTCAGAAAACTCGTCGCCGGAGATCGCGCTGCGCTCGTCAAGTTCCTCAACTCGCTGTAGCCGTCGCCGACCGAGGGCGCTGAGTCGCCATCGTCCCCGGTGAACGTGTTGGTATCCGGATGCCCACGCTGCATCTTTCCTTGCAGCGTGGGCCGTCGCTCCACGCGTGTGTCTGTGAGTTCCCGGCCCGCCGCGCGTGTGCGCGCCTGCGCGCCCGCCTCAGTGACGATCCGGAGTTTCATGAACGCGCTCGCCATTTCGGCGTTAGGCTTTTTCCTGGGCATGCGGCACGCCACCGATCCCGATCACGTGGTGGCGATCACGACCATCGTGGCCAGGCACCGGAGCGTGCGGGGAGCGGCGCTCGTCGGTGCGGTGTGGGGGGTCGGCCACACGCTGACGCTGGTGGTCGTCGGCGGCGGCATCGTCCTGCTCGGGTGGGTGATTCCCCCGCGGGTAGGCTTGTCCATGGAGCTCGCGGTCGGGTTGATGCTGATCGTCCTTGGCGTCGTGAACCTGACGGGAGCCCTCGGGAGCGCGCGGGAGGTCACCGCGAGCGTTGGATCAGACCACGACACGGCGCCAGCTCACGTCCACACTCATGCGCACGCCCACGGCGACTACGTGCATACGCATGCCCACGCGCATCAACCCGATCGGCACCCGCATGATCCCCGCCGCACGCCAGTGGCCTGGCTCGACCGACACCTCTCCGGGCTCGCGCCGTATCAGTTGGTACGACCGCTGATCGTCGGGGTGGTGCACGGGTTGGCTGGATCGGCGGCGGTGGCGCTCTTGGTCCTGACCACCATCAACGACCCGCGGTGGGCAGTGTTGTATCTGCTCATCTTTGGCTTTGGGACCATTGCCGGGATGATGCTGATCACCACGCTCATGGGTGTGCCATTCGCCAGCGCCGGCGCGCGCGTCGTCCGTGTCCAGCGCGGACTACGCCTAACAACCGGCGTGGTGTCGCTGGTCTTTGGCCTGGTGCTCGCCTATCAGATCGGAATCGTCCACGGACTGTTTGTAGGACAGCCAACCTGGACGCCGCGATAGCGTCAAGCCGCGAGCACCTCGTGCACTTCACGTAGGGCTTCCAGAGCCCGACGGACGTCGCGGACGCGCGCTTCAAGGTCCAGTGCCAAAGCCTCATCAGCCAGCGCCGTCTGACACGCCGCGCGGATCGCCGCCGTCGCTTCCAGCATCCGTTGCACCTGCTCCTCTCGCCGACGGGCCACCGCCGAACGCTCAGGCAGCGCGTTGTCATTCGGCGTTGCATCGGACGGCTCACTCTCCCACCGATCCAGTAACTGATCCGCTTCAGCGATGTCGCGCGCGGTCCGGCAGCAAACCGCCAGCAACTCCTGAACGTTCGACGACACGGGTGCAAGGTCGGGATGATCGGCCTGCAGTCGGTACAGTGCGCGCACCTCGGCCGTGAGGGTGGTGAGGAGGGAGCGCGCCGTCCCCCCGCGAACGACCGCCAGTGTGGAGACGGCTAGATCGTTGGCGGACGCCGGCAACGTGTTCGCGCGCAGGACGGCGCCGCGCGGTCGCTTCAGAGTCCGTTCGGCGACAAAGAGCAGTCCAGCCGCAACCATCAGGGGGGTCCAGATCATGCTTACTGTGCCCGCGCGCACGGCGATCACACCGGAAATCACCACCAACAGGGCCAGACCGAATGTGGATTTCGGAATGGCCGTCCAGGCGAGGCGTTCGGGCACAGCGAACGCGTCTCGTCCGTGTTCGCGCAGCCGTCGGACCGCTGCATCGCCGATGGCAGAAGGCACCCGTGCCACCGCGTGATCTTCACCGCGCACAAGCACAAGGGTGTCGGCGTCGTGGTCATGTGCCTGCGCGCAGAGATCGCAGATGCCATTTCCCAGCGCGTCCACGTCATCGCAGACCAGGCAGCGTTCTAGCTGGACATCGTGGCGAATGACGGTCCCGGCTTCATCTATCGCCGCCAAGAGCCGATCGGATGAGGGGATGCGGTCGCGCGGGTCTGGCGCGGTCAATGCTGCCAGCAGGTCGTCCAGCCACCATGGGACGTCCGGACGATACATCGAACATCGCACGCCCTGTCCGGTGGCCCGATCGGCCGCTCGGTCGCCTGGTCCGCGACCCGGCAGTGCTCCCGTCAGGGCAAAGACCAGCGTCATCCCCAGCGCATACAGGTCATCACGCACGTCCGGCCTGCCGCCAGCAGCAACGTTTGGCGACACATACCCCACCGTCCCAATGACTGTGCCCGTCCGGGTCAGCGTCGTGGCGTGGGCGACATGGGCCGACCCGAAGTCGGCCAGCAGCGCGTCTCCCTGTTCGTCGAGCAGGATGTTCTGCGGTTTGACATCTCGGTGGAGCACGCCACATCGATGCGCGGCGCCGAGCGCCGCCGATATCTCACGAAGGAGACGGACCGCCGCATCCACTCCGATGGGCCCGCGCTCGCTGACGCGATCGGCCAGCGTGGATCCGTCAATGAGCCGCATGACAATGAACGAGTGCTCGCCATCATCCACAAAGTCATGGACCGCGACGATATTCGGGTGTGAGAGCTGACGGGCGACGGCCACCTCGCGTCGCATCCGTTCACGCGTCAACTCCGCCGTGGCCGGCGGCGGCACCAGGAGCTTGATGGCGACCAACGATCGCACGGTTTCGTCTCGAGCCGCATACACCGCCGAGTAACCGCCGCGGCCGATTTCGCGAAGGATCGTGTACCGTTCAACCAGCTGGGTGCCGGGCCGGAGATACGGGCGTGGTCCCTGCTCCGCCGCGGGCGCGTCAGACATCATCGCGCGGAATCCGGCACGGCCTCAACCGGCGTCTTCCCCTTGGACGAGATCCGCCCCAGCATCCCTTGGGCGCTGGAGGTCCACCCATCGTTCGCGCCGTACACACGAAGGAATGCTTGAAGATTCGCGCGAGCTCGGTCGAGCTGCCCCAGCTGAAACTCGCTGGCCCCTGCGTGGTAGAGCGCCATGTAGTTGTCCGGCCAGTACTCGATGACCAGCTCCATCATGGGACCCGCCGATCGGTCGTCACCCATGTCCGCAACTGGATGCCCGACCTCGAACAGTATGCCAGCTGCGCGTACCCGCTCCGCCGGGGACAACCGCTGGATCATCGCCCGCGCCGAGTCGATGCGGCCGGCGAGCGCATAACAGGCCGCACCAAAACCCTGTCCCTCGGGACCCGCCGGCGGTGGATCCGATGCAAGACGAGTGACCACCTCGAGTGAGTTGCAGAAGGGCTTCGTACGTGGGAACCATCCCGCTTCCGTTGCAGGCCCCGATGGCGCGGGGGCGACAGGCGCTGGCGGGGGCAGGTCGACGACCGGCGCGGGCGCCGGCCGTGAAAGGACGGTTGCAATCGAGATGACCACAAACGCCCAGGAAAGGAACTTGACGTAACGAAGCATGACCGCGCGCCCGAATGGATGTCCCTTGGGAGACGACGGCACCCATGGCCGGTTACACAGAGTGTGACATCACGCGTCCTCTGCGTGACGGATCGCGGGAGGCGGAACACCTGTCGCGTGGGACGTGGTTGGTGCTGACACGCGTCGGAGGCATGCGAGTTGTCGGCCGGATTCGTGGGTCGCGACGACGTTTCTCCGCCAGCTTAAACGGCACGTGGCATTGAGCGCCGCCAAGTTCGAAGAACGTTGTGGGTCACTCGCACTTGCCGTTCGGCGCCGATACGGTCGTGGAGTCCGACGCGCATCGCTCCCGCGACACCAGCGCAGGAGGCACATTTACGTCCGGTCACCTCAGGGTGGAGCTAATGTGACCATGGGCGTAGGGTCCGTCGTCGGTCTAGGTGTGAACGTTGGGGTTCGCTGCCAGATTGGCGCCCCTTCATTTCGTGTCCAGCGGGAACACTTGGAGAGGGCCTCACCCATGCCGGTGCCCCTTACAAACGTTGCCACGCATAACGGGAAGTAACCGTCGTTTCATCTTGGCCCTTCGCACGAAAGTCCGGAGGATGTGTCGGCATTACTTTTTCGCGCCCGTGCATTACGCCTGACGGCGGATTGTAGCATCTTGCAGCCGCTCATTTGTGGTTGCATATCCGCTGGCCACGAGGGCGCACGCCCGACGACTCCTCCTTCACCGCACGATTGACCTAGGGAGCCCAGTGACTTCGCTTTCTCTTGCCCCGGAAAGTGCGCCGCCGTCGCGCAACGCGTCCACCGAAGAGGCCAGACGCTGGCAGCAACAGGCCGCACGTTTCCGCGCCAGAAGCACAGGGCGTGCGATTGCCGAGCTGGCGACGACCGTGCTGCCGCTGCTGGCGCTGTTCGTACTCATGTACCTGAGCCTCGACTACTCCTACTGGTTGACCCTGGCCCTTGCCATCCCCACGGCCGGGTTTCACGTGCGCACCTTCATCATCATGCACGACTGCGCGCACGGCTCCTTTACGCCTAACAAGACGGCCAACGAGCTGATTGGAACGGCCACCGGGTTTGCCTCGCTGACGCCCTTTGCCCAATGGCGGCGCGAGCACGCCATTCATCATGCGTCGTCTGGCGACCTGGATCGACGTGGCCACGGCGATATCGATACGCTGACGGTTCGCGAATATCTCGCCCTGTCGCCGGCGCAGCGATTCAAGTATCGCATCGTGCGGAACCCACTGATCCTCCTGATCTTTGGCCCGATCTTTCTCTTCATCACGCACCGACTGCCATTGTCCGCGGGTCAGCGGTCCCAGCATGCGTTTTCCGTAATGGTCACGAACGTGGTGATCGTCGCGTGCCTCGTGCTCGCGCACTACACAATCGGCATCGGCACCTTGCTAGCCGTATTCGTGCCGGTGACGCTGATGGCCGGCGCCATGGGGATCTGGCTATTCTACGTGCAGCATCAGTTCGAGGGCGCGTATTGGGAGCGCCATGAAGCATGGGACTATGCCACGGCGGCGATGCGCGGCAGCTCGTACTACCGCTTGCCCCGCGTGCTGGAATGGATGACCGGCAGCATCGGCCTTCACCACATCCATCATCTCGACCCGAAGATCCCCAGCTACCGCCTGCGCCGCTGCCATGACTCCACGCCGGAGTTCCGCAACATTCCAGAACTCACGATTCGCCAGAGCCTGAAGTCGATTGGACTGAATCTCTGGGACGAGGAGGAAAAACGGCTGATCGGGTTCCGCTACTTGCACCGGAGACTTCGCGCCGGCTGAGCGTGCGCGGCCGCGCGCTCAGTCCGTGAAGTGAACGGCCACCCCTGAATCGCTGCCGCTCACATCATCGCACGAATCGTACGCCCTTTACTCCTTCGCTCGCCGCTTACGCGGCGAGCGTTGTTTTTTGGCGGGACGTTTCCGCGGTCCGCTCTCAGCGGACGGCGGTGGAGTTGCGACTGACGGAGTAGCCGCGGCCGTCTCTTCGCGATAGGGCGACTCCTCGAGGTAAGGCGACTCCTCGTCTGGTGATCGTGCGAACACCAAACGTGGTGCGTTCTGGCGGCGGCGCGTGGCAGGCGTCGGAAGCGTGACCTCATCCCCGACCATGTGCCTGAGCATGTCCAGAATCCCGTGGCTCAGGTGCTGCCCGTACACATACAGGTGTCGCGCCCGAGCCTTGTTTGCCAGCAGGTAGGCGAGGAAGGGCTTGTCGGCCTTGGCCGAGTTACAGGGCTTGCATGCCAGCACAAGGTTGTCCCGCCGGTCGTACGCCGTTTGCCCGCGTCGCGGCGTGACATGATCCAGCGTCAGCGTGCGTGCCGCGAAGGTGCCTCCACAGTACGCGCACACCGGCCCATGTGAGTCGAGCAGCCAGCGGCGGGTCTCCGCGTAGGCAGCTCGGCCGGTGGGATGCGACGTATGCCGTGACTGACGCACGGCGCCACGCCGCGATGGGCGTCGGCGTTTGCGTGGTTGGGACATGTGGAGAAGATAGCAGCCCGACGGTCGGAGCAAGTCTTCGTTGCCACCGGGATGCAAAACGCCCCCTACCGCGGTAGGGGGCGTCTTGCGAGGTGGGATGGCCGCAACCCGCGCGACCCTCGATGTTCGATCAGATGCCCGTCGGCGAGGTGCAACCGGCTGGCTTGGGATCGCGCGCATCGCATTCCAAGTCGGCAATGCGCAGGTACGGGAAGACCACGTGTCCGGGCAAGTCGTGCGGCAACTGAGCAAGCTTGCCGTAGCGTCGTGCGTCCAGCCATGACGACGAACCTTCCTCCCACATCAGCGAGTACGTCTTGTTGTACAACAGCTCGTCGAGCAGTGTCGCCGGCGCGCCGGATGCTGGTGTGTACGGCAGGGTCAGTGGCGGCAGTCCCCCTGACACCACGCGAACGACGTTGATGTCGGCGAGCGCCGCCGGGGAATTGCCTAACCCAAGATTTGCTTCCGCACGCAGGAGGATCAGCTCCTCGTTGCGCAGGAAGGGAATACGCGCATCCTGGCTGGGATAGTTGGTCCACGTGGCATCGATGTTCTTGAGCCCGAAGCGGTCGAATGGCGGAATGAGCTTCGTCTTCGCCGTCACGCGATCGTCGATGTCGCCGTTGGCCTTCTTCTGCGCATTGGCGCGAATCCGCGGATGAACGAAGTAGAGTCGCGGAACGCCTTCATAAAGATTGTTCGTGACGTCGCCCGACACCAAGCTGAACGTGTGGTAGACTCCTTTGGACATCGGGGCACTCACGTCGACGAATGACGCGGCCAAGTCCACCAACGCCTCGCTGTACTTCTTCAGGTCGATGTTGGCGCGAGCGCGGATCGCGCGATTGACCGTGAGGAATGTGGTTGGCGTGTCAAAGCCAGCGAAGCCAGACCCCAATAGGAAGGGGAAGCTGCTCCCCCCTGCCTTGAGGTGTGTCTGCGCCTCGTCCAACAGCTTGAAGATCTCCGTGTACACGGCGTCTTTGGTGGCGATCGCCGCCGGCGGATCGGTGGGATTGGCCGTGGCATCGAGCAACGCACCATACTGGTCCGTGCTGCGGATGACGATCAACAGCTCGATCGCCTTCACCGTCTTGGCGAATCCACGAATGGATTCACGCTGCGCCGCTGACAAACCCGTGACCTTGTCCAGCGGCTGGATAACGAGATCCGCCAGCTTGATGGTCGAGTACGGGCCGGCCCAAGGCGCCAAGTCGCCCAGCGTCGAGTAGAAGGCCGGGAAGTTCTGCGGGTTCCCTGGGTCCAGGTTATAGCCCTCGCGGCCGAGCCGGCTGAAGAGCTGCGTCGTTAGGGTGCCGCGCATGCCGCGGATGAGCCCTTGG
This sequence comes from Gemmatimonadaceae bacterium, assembly GCA_046327745.1. Taxonomy (GTDB): domain Bacteria; phylum Gemmatimonadota; class Gemmatimonadetes; order Gemmatimonadales; family Gemmatimonadaceae; genus JABAQJ01. Next base: position 65,243 of record JAXLXV010000021.1, read on the forward strand.
GTCGCCGTGGCCACGCCGCTGACCGATGGCGTGCCCGTCAGGTCGCTGAGCGCCTGGGCGTTCTGGTCCGGGGCGTCGACGGGTGAGCAACCGACGGCCAGGACAAGCCCCGTCAGCGAGACCGCGCGACCCCACGTCCTGCAATGTGCTGAAGTCATGAGTTCGATCCTCTCTGGCGGTTAGAATCCGAGGTCAATGCTGAGCCAGAACGAACGGCTCGGGGGATACGCCCACAGGTCCCACGGCGCGCCGCCGGCGGCGGACCGCGACACCTGGTTCACCTCGGGATCACCGGTCGATCGATAGTCGGTCAGGACCAACAAGTTGCGGCCGCTGACGCTGATCTTGGCATTCGTGCTGCGCGACCAGAACTTCGCCAGCATCGACCGTGGCACATCGTACGAGAGCGTTACCTCACGCAGCTTCACGTAGGAGATGTCCTGGATATACGTGCGCGCCGTCCGCCCGAACGATGCGGCCCGCATTGCCCCGGTGACGGAACCAGTCTTCTCCACGCATCCCGGATCACTCGCGCTCTTGCATGGCTTGATCTGGTCAGGGCTGATCCCCGTCAGGTCATACAGCAGCTGTGTCACGTTGACCAGGGCGCCGCCCTTCTGCCCATCCATCAAACCGGTCAGGTGGAAGTTCTTGTAGCCAATGTCGTGACTCCACGACCAGTTGTAGTCCGGGTTCGCATCGTCGATCGGCATGTTGGCCTTGGTGGAGCCGTCGGAGAGCGTGTCGTTGCCGCGAATGGCGGTGCACGACCCACCGACTTCGGTCCAGATGCGCCCGAAGGTGTTGCCGTTCAAGAACGCCGTCGACCCGTAAGCCGGAACGGAGAGGGCCGTAATGGTGCAGCGGCTTCCCGTCACGGACGCGCGGGTCCGCCAATTCCAGTTCCTGGTCTCCAAGGCCACGAGGTTCGCGGCCAATTCGATGCCCCGCGTGCGCAGGTTGCCACCATTGAAGGTGAGGATGCCAAAGCCCGTGCCAGGTGCCAGCGTGCGCTGTTGGAGCAAGTCACTAATGGACTTCTGGTATCCCGTGGCTTCGATGTTCACTCGGTTGTTGAACAACGTGGCGTCGAAGCCGCCCTCGATTTCCTGCTGACGCTCGGGCCGGACATCGGGGGCCGCGGCGCCGCCAGCAATCTGCGAGGTTGGCACCTGGCCGCCTATGTTCGTCGCGGTCAGCTCGGTGAACTTCTGTCCATAACGTGGCTGGTTGCCCGACTCGCCGACCGCCAGTCGCAACTTCAACTCGCTGATCTGCTTCGTCAGGTTCGGGAACCGATACGACACGGAGCCCTTTGGATAGACATAGAGCTTGCTAACGTCCGAGTTGTTCGTGCTGCGGTCGGCGCGTACGCCGGCGGTGAGCAACAGCCGCTCGTTGAACAACAGGACCTCTTCCTGCCCAAAGAAGCCCTGATCGCGCACACGCAGCCGGTTCTGCTCAACGCGGGTGGCCAGACCCTTGTCGATGTTGGTCAGCCCGCCGATCAGGCCCTGCGTCAGCGAGTACGACGCGTCCAGGTCGACGCCTTCCGACTGCACGCCGATCTGCCCCGTCGCCAAGTTGCTTCCGCCGAAGTGGTAGTCATGCACCAGGTAGGCGTTGATGTTCTGGTTCAGGTTCTGCGCATACGACAACACAGAGCTGCCCGGCAACGCCACGCCCTCGAGGGCATAGAGTCCCGGTGGCGCAATCACGTTGTTCTTCTGGGTGAACTGGTCGCGGCCGCCACTAACCGTCAGACGCAACGATTGCTTCGGCGTGGTCCAGAGCTGTGCCTGCAACCGGGCGCTGATGATGCTGCGATTGACGTTCTCGCGGTTCTTGAACAGCTCGGCCGTCTGGAACGGGTTGTTGGCGTTGAACGGATGCCGCGGGAAGGTGCCGTCGGCCTTCTTGCGCAGGTCCAGCCAGGACGCGCCGGCATAGCCTAACGCGCTAGGGATGGCCAGACCGTTGTTCTCGTTCTGCGTGACGCCAGGATTTCGAATCGTCTGCGCGAATTCGCCGTTCAAACTCAGGGTCGTCCGCGCGTTGACTTCCTGGTCGATGTTCATGCGCAGCGACCGCTTGTCGGCACCCGTGTTCGGCATGATGCCCGTGTCGTGCTTGTTCAGCACCGACGCAAAGTAGCGCGTGTTGTCCGATCCGCCGCGCATGTTGACCGACGTCTCGTTCGACGGCGCCGCGTCGCCATACAGCATGTCTTCCCAGTCCAGGCAGCGCGGTTGGAACTGCGCGCGAGCGACTTCTCCAAACACGCTCACGGCCTCATCTGCCGAGGTGAAGCAGCGCATGCCGTACTTGTGACTCAGTTGCGCCGTGCCAAAACGCTGTGTCACCCCAAACTTCGTTTGCCCCGTCTGTCCTCGCTTGGTCGTAATCAGGATCACGCCGTTCGATGCCTTTGAGCCGTAGATGGCCGCGGCCGCGGCGCCCTTTAGTACCTCGACCTTCTCGATGTCATACGGGTTCAGGTCGGCGATTCGGTTGGCGCCATTGTCCTGGTTGTCGGTGGTCGGAGCCAGACGACCGCGCACCGCCTCGGTGAGGAAGTTGGTTCCCGTCGCCAGCTGCGCGTCGCTGACCACCACACCGTCCACCACATACAGCGGTGTAAACGAGCCGATGATCGTGGTCACGCCGCGGATACGGACGATCGATCCGCCGCCCGGGGCGCCGCTGTTGTCCGTAATTCGTGCGCCTGTGATCTTGCCTTGCAACGAGCGTTCGATGCTCGCCGCCGGCACTTGGCCAAGCTCGTCGGCATCCACGGTGCCGACCGCCGTGGCCAGGTTTTTCTTTTCCATTCCCGTCGCTTGGCCGCTGATGACTACTTCCTGCAGCCGGAAGTTGTCTCGGCCGAGCGCCACGTTCACGGTGTTCTGACCGGCCGGGACCTCGACCGTCTGCGGCCGGTGGCCAAGGGCGCGGAACTGGAGGCTCACCGCCCCTAACGGGACATTGAGCGTGAACTTACCGTCGGCGCGAATGAGCGCACCCATCGTGGTGCCAACCACGCGGATCTGACCGGCCGCCAGCGGCTCGCCAGACACCGAGTCGGTCACCGACCCGGTGATGGTCCGCGTTTGAAAGGCGACCGCGGCGCCGGGTAGGTCAGGATGGTGCCTAACGACTGCCGCGTTGGCCGGCGTGGCTGTCGCCAGCCAGCCAGCGCTCGCCACGCTCGCCAGGAAGAACCGAAAGATGCGCATGAAACCTCCGTCACACACGAAGAGTGGGGCCTGCGACCTCAGGGGCGATCACATCGAGCATACAATTCGGGCCCGACGGGGTTGGCATACGCCGCCGTCGGGCGCCAAACGTTCCAACAACCAGCTAGGGTGAACTGCTCGCGCTCCCCGACCGCACAATGGGCAGCACAATGCGGGAGGGGTACGCGGGGCCGTGATGAATCACATTGCGCGCTACCACGCCGTCCTTCTCGTCGTAGTTGTTCCCGCCGGTGTTCAGGTTGCGATCAAAGTGGGGGAACGCACTGCTCGATACTTCGACGCGAATGCGATGTCCGACCCCGAACGAGTTGCTCGTCACCAAGGGCGGGAGGTTGACCGGGTACACTTTCCCGGGCTCCATGAACACCGGCTTCTCCCACCCTTCGCGCCAACGCACCCGCAGGATGCCCTCATCCAGGTTATACGCCGTTCCGTCAGGCCCAACATCGACCAGCTTGACTGTCACGTCGGTGTCCTTGACGTTGCTGGACAGGTAGACGGAGACATCAATGTTTCCGACCACGTCGACCGGTGTCGTCAATGGCGGCGTGGTGTAGACCAGCACGTCGTGGCGCGTCTCCACTGCCACTTGATCGAACGCGCCTCCGGGATTCACGGCGAAGCAGCAGATCTGCCCGCCAACGGCCGGCACGGGGTGCATGGGATCGTACTGGAACGCATCCGACGACGCCTTGGCCGGCTTCGTCGTGGTCAAGCGGCCGTTCCCGAATAGGCTGTTCGCCCCGCCGTCGCTGTCCAGATAGTAAGAGACCAGCTCGATGTTCTTGGGCGGCCAAGTGTCGTACGTCTTCCACTGATTGGCACCCATCATGTACGAACGCACCTTCGGCTCTCGAGCGACGCCATTGTCGACGCCGCGCAGCCAATGGTCGAACCAGCGCTGCACCAAGCCGACGTAGTCGTAGCGTGCGTCACCCATATCGCGCTGGCCCACAATCGTGTGCTCGCTCTCCACCTGCCCTTGGTTGCAGTGCAAGGTTGGCGCGATGACCATGAACATGTTGTTACGCGCGTTCTCGTTGGCCGCGTTCTTCGTCTGATAGTCGAACATCGCCACGTTGGGGCCGATCGACAGGTCGTACCACGAATTGATGTACAGGGTCGGCGCGCCGGACCGGTATCCCTCACCCCCGAACTCGATCTCCTTCCACTTCGGATCGTTAGGCAGGCGATTGACAAAGTCGTCCATATCGCTCGGCATGGCCCCGAGATTGTGCATGATCTGGTTGATCGGGAGCGTCCATACCGCACTGTCGAGATTCGGCCGCGGCATCATCTCCGGTTCCATGTTCCAGAACTTGTTGATGCGCAGCATCTGATCGCGCGTGAGGTCAGCGGGCCACGTGGGGTGGTACTTGTATCCCGAGCCGTAGTACCAGGAGAACCACACGCCCTGCACCGCCCCGCCGCGGTAGAAATTCCCCATTTCGTTATAGGCTCCCACCTTCCCAATGCCTGCGCCGGAGCCCATCGGGACGGCCGCGGCATGCGCCGGATGCTGCGCGGCGTTCATTCGATGTTGTTCTTCGGCACTGGACGAGCACCCCAGCGTGCCGACCTTGCCATTCGACCACGGCTGCTTCGAGATCCAGTCGATGGAATCGTACCCGTCCTTCTCCGACCCCGTTAGGTACGTGTAGGTGCCTTCAGAGAAATAGCGGCCGCGCACATTCTCGATGATCACCGCGTAGCCGTTCTCGATGAAGCTCCGAATGAAGGGACCGAAGAGCCCACCGCGAATCGTGCCTTCCGTGAGGTAAGGAATGAAGATGAGGACGGTCGGGAGATTCTGACGCGGCCGATCCTTCGGGAACAGGATCGTGGCCGACAGGCGTGCACCGTCGCGCATGGGCATGCGCACCATGGACTCGCGTTCGGCGTGCGTGAGGATGTAGTCCACCGCTGCGGCCGTCTTCTGCGCCTGCGTTTGCGCCTCGGCTCGCGAGCCGAGGGTCAGGCCGAGAACGGCCAGCGCCGTCCGGGCGGCTGTTGCAACTGGATGAGTTCGACAGCGGAAGTTACGGGAAACGCGCATCGTCTCACCCCTGCGTCGGAGGGAACTTGTGTCCCATATTTCGAGAGGCATTCTCACCTCAAGCGGCTAGGGTACAGCCGCCGAACGTCTCGCGCAAGATGCGCCACCGGGTCACGCCGCTCACCGGGACGCCCCCGCCGCATTCCGGACCACCGGGAGCACGATGCGCGAGAGATATGCCGGCGCGTGATGGATCACGTTGTGCGCCGTTACTGGCACCGACTCGTCGTAGTTATTCCCACCGGTATTCAGGTTGCGATCGAAGTGCGGAAAGCTGCTGCTCGAGACCTCGAGGCGGATCCGGTGCCCGGGCAGAAACGCGTTGCTGGTCACGAGCGGCGGAATGTCCACGCGATACACCTGCCCCGGCTCCATAAACACCGGTCGCTCCCACCCGTCACGCCATCGAACGCGGAGGATCCCCTCGTCCAGGTTGAACGCTTTTCCATCCGGCCCCACGTCCACCAGCTTCACCGTGAGGTCGGTGTCTTTCACGTCCGAGGAGAGATAGAGAGAAACCTCAATGCGCCCCGAGACATCCAGACGCTGCGGTAGCGGTGGCGTCGTATAAACGAGGATGTCACGCCGCATCTCCAGACCAGCCTGGTCGAATGAGCCGCCGGGGAGGATGGAGAAGCAGCAGATCTGTCCGCCGAGCGAAGGCACCGGGTGCAGGGGGTCATACACAAACGTGTCAGAACCGCGAGTCGCCGGCTTGATCGTGGTCAGTCGACCATTTCCTTGGGCGCTGTTGGCGCTCCCATCGCTGTCGAGATAGTACGGGACCAGATCGACGTTGGTCGGGGGCCACGTGTCGTAGGTCTTCCACTCGTTGGTGCCCATCTGGTAGGCGCGCACCTTGGGTTCCTTGGTCACGCCATTCTCGCTTCCCTTCAACCAGCGATCGAACCAACGTTGAACGAGTCCGACGTAGTCGTACCGGGCATCGCCCATGTCGCGCTCGCCGACGATTGAATGCTCGGTCTCGGAGCGGCCTTCATTGCAGTGCAACGTCGGTGCGACCACCATGAAGATGTTGTCGCGGGCTCGCTCGGCGGCATTCTTCGTCTGATACTCGAACATCGCCAGATTCGGGCCGATCGACAGATCGTACCAGGAGTTGATGTACAGTGTGGGGGCGCCGGCGCGGTCGCCCTCTCCCCCAAAGTCCGTCGTCTTCCACTTGGGGTCGTTAGGCAGGCGCCGCACAAAGTCGTCGATGTCGCTGGGCATGGCGCCTAGGGCGTCCATGACCTTGCTGATCGGAAGCGTCCAGACGGCGCTGTCGAGGTTGGCCGGGTGCGGGGTCTCCGGCTCCATGTTCCAGAACTGGCTGACGCGAAGCATCTGCTCGCGGGTCAGCTCACGCGGCCACGTGGGATGGTACGTGGTGATGTTGTAATACCAGGAGAACCACCACGGCTGGAAGGCTCCGCCACGGTAGTGATTGCCCATCTCATTGTACGCGCCGACGTGTCCAATGCCGGCGCCGGAGCCCATGGGGACGGCCGCCGCATGAGCCGGATGTTGCGCCGCGCTCATTTTGTGCTGCTCCTCCGCGCTGGACGAACAGCCGAGCGTTCCCACCTTCCCATTGGACCACGACTGCTTCGAGATCCAGTCGATGGTGTCGTAGCCGTCGTTCCCCGACCCGACGAGGTAAGTAAACGTGCCTTCGGAGAAATAGCGTCCGCGGACATTCTCGATGATCACCGCGTAGCCATTCTCGAGCAGACTGCGAATGAAGGGACTGAACAAGCTGCCGCGTATCGTGCCTTCGGTGTTGTATGGGATGAAAATCAGCACCGTCGGGAGCTGCTGACGCGGACGCCCCCGAGGAAAGAGAATGGTCGCCGACAACCGAATGCCATCACGCATCGGGACGCGCACCATGCTTTCGCGCTCCGAGTGCGTGAGGATATAGTCGACCGCGGCGGCCGTCCGCTGGGCATAGTCCTGCGCGGCAAGCGATGGACCGAGCAGGGGGCCCACACAGCCGATCAGCAACAACGCCGTGGCGAGGCTGACGGCGAGGCGGTTGGGCGTTCGAGGACGGAGATCTCGCATCAGCCGACCGTACGTGGAGATGAATACAGTCTCATATTTCGAGACAAGCTCTCAGCTTGGGGGGTTAGCGTACCACGGGTCCGAAAAAGCCGCAAGATGCCCCGGCCCTTCGGTCGATGGGCCTTCGGCACTCCGAAGGCCGGACGCCGCTCAGGGTGAGGACGATGAGGTGCCGGTTGACCGGACGACCGGCAGCACGATCCGGGACGGGTACAGTGGCGTATGGTGGATCACGTTCCGAGCGGTGATGCCGTCTTTCTCGTCGTAGTTGTTGCCGCCGGTATTCAGGTTGCGCTCGAAATGCGGGAAACTGCTGCTCGACACTTCCACGCGGATGCGATGCCCCGCCGCGAAGGAGTTGCTCGTCACGAGCGGCGGGATGTTCACTTGATACACTTTCCCGGCCTCCATGAACACCGGCCGGTCCCATCCCTCGCGCCACCGCACCCGTTGAATGCCCTCGTCCAGGTTGTATGCCTTTCCGTCGGGTCCAACATCCACCAGCTTGATCGTCAAGTCCGTGTCCTTGACGTTCGACGAGAGGAAGAGGGAGACCTCGATGTTCCCCACAACGTCGACGCGCTCCTTCAGCGGGGCCGTGGTATAGACCAGGACATCGTGACGCATCTCCACACTCCCTTGGTCGAACGAGCCACCGGGGAGCACGGCGAAGCAACAACTCTGCCCTCCCACAGAGGGCACCGGGTGCATGGGATCGTAGACGAAGGCGTCAGTGCTGCCCTTGGTCGGTTTGGTCGTCGTCAGGCGCCCGTTGCCGAGGGCGCTGTTCGCCCCGCCATCGCTGTCGAAGTAGTAGGTGACGAGATCGATGTCCTTGGGCGGCCACGTGTCATATGACTTCCAGGTGTTTGCCCCCATCTGGTACGCACGGACCTTGGGCTCCCGGGTGACGCCATTGTCGGCGCCCTTGAGCCAACGATCGAACCAACGTTGCACGAGCCCCACGTAGTCAAAGCGTGCATCGCCCATGTCGCGCTCGCCTACCACCGTGTGCTCGGACTCCACGCGCCCCTGATTGCAGTGCAGCGTGGGGGCGATGACCATGAACATGTTGTTCCGCGCGGTTTCATTCGCCGCCTGCCGCGTCTGGTAGTCGAACATGGCGACGTTGGGCCCGATCGAGACATCGTACCACGAATTGATGTACAGCGTCGGCGCGCCTGACCGGTCGCCCTCACCGCCGAAGTCAATACCCTTCCAGGCCGCGTCGTTAGGCAGCCGGTTCACGAAGTCATCCAGATCGCTGGGCATGGCGCCCAGGTTGTGCATGATCTTGTTGAGCGGCAGCGTCCAGATCGCACTGTCCAGATTCGGCGTGCGCATGAGCTCCGGTTCCATGTTCCAGAAGGAGTTGATGCGCAACATCTGTTCGCGACTGAGCGTGGCAGGCCACGTGGGGTGGTACTTGTAACCGGCACTGAAATACCAGGAGAACCAGAAGTTCTGGACCGCGCCGCCGCGGTAGAAATTCCCCATCTCATTGTAGGCGCCAACCTTGCCGATGCCCGCCCCCGAACCCATCGGGACGGCTGCCGCATGCGCTGGATGCTGGGCGGCGTTCATCTTGTGCTGCTCTTCCGCGCTGGAGGAACAACCGATCGTCCCCACCTTGCCGTTCGACCACGGCTGCTTCGAGATCCAGTCGATGGAGTCGTACCCGTCCTGGCCAGAGCCACCCAGATATGTGTAGACCCCTTCAGAGAAGTAGCGACCGCGGACGTTTTCGACGATCACCGCGTAGCCGTTCTCGAGGAAGCTCTGGATATAGATCGGCCAACCGCCCTTGATCGCTCCGTCGATGAGGTACGGGAAAAAGATCAGGACGGTCGGGAGGTTCTGCCGCGGCCGGTCTTTTGGAAACAGGATCGACGCCGACAGCCGCACGCCGTCCCGCATCGGCAGCTGCACCACGTCCTCCCGCACGGCGTGGGTGGCGATGTAGTCGGCCGCGGCCCGTGTCCGCTGGGCGTAGCTTTGCGCGGACAGGTGGGATCGCGGCGAGCCGGCGGCAAGCACCAGCGCCGTGAGAACGAGCGCGTAGTCGCCGCGCAGGGCAAGTCGGAGGATTCGCATGACGCCGGTCCTTATCGAGTCGACAGTCTCATATTTCGGGACATACTCTCACGATTCTGGCCTAGCGTATCGCCGCGGAAAGAATCCCGCAAGATGGGTCCGGCATACGGGGACGTCCGCCGCGGCACCACGCATCGCGTGGCGAAGCTCGCAGCGTCCGCGGCGAGTGACGCATCTCGCGGCACGCACACACCGCCGAACGTCGCGGCTTGCCGGACCCACGCGGCGCGCATACTCTGTTGCGCGCGCGGTGAGACACGCTTCCACCAATTGAGACTTCGAGGCTGCCGTGGCCACAGGAATCGCCGAGGATCGAACACCATCATCGCAGCCATCCGCCCAAGAGAGTCGCGGCTTCGTGAAGGCGCTCTCGCGCTTCGACGCCACGGCGCTCGTGGCTGGGTCCATGATCGGCTCCGCCATCTTCATCGTCCCCGCCGACATCCTGCGGCAGGTCGGTTCGCCGGGGCTGATGCTCGTGGTCTGGGCCATCACCGCGGTGGTGGTCGTGCTCGGCGCCCTCACGTATGGGGAACTGAGTGCGATGTTCCCACGCACGGGAGGACTCTACATCTACCTGCGCGAGGGACTCTCTCCGCTCCTTGGATTTCTGTACGGCTGGGCGCTCTTCGCCGTGATTCAAACCGGCGCGATCGCCGCGGTCGGGGCAGCCTTCTCTCGCTTCGTAGCCGTCCTCGTTCCAGGCCTGACCCCCGATGTCTTCCTCGGCGTCACCGTCAACCTTCCCAGTGGACCGATCGAGATCGGCCTTTCGAACCAGCGTCTGCTGGCGATTGCGTCCATCGTGCTCCTGACGTGGGTGAACATCCGCGGCGTGCGGACGGCCGCGCTCCTACAAACAGTCCTGACGATCATCAAGACCAGCAGCCTGGCCCTGTTGATCCTGCTCGGCTTCACCTTGGGTCGGCAGGCCGATGCCGTGGCCGCCAATTTCGGTGCTGGGCTGTGGCCGGCGGGGGGATTCACGTTAGGCATGCTGCCAGTGCTCGGCGCGGCCATGGTCGGCTCGATCGCCGCCGCGGACCTGTGGTATCAGATCGGCTTCTCCGCTGGGGAGATGAAGAATCCCGTGCGGGACATTCCCCAAGCCATGCTATTTGGGACGTTGATTGTCGCCGCGCTGTACTTCTTTGCCAATGTCGCGTACCTGAACATCCTGCCGGCTTCGCAGATTGCGAACGCCGCACAAGACCGCGTCGGGACGGCAGCGCTGCAAGCGGTCTTCGGACCTGTGGGGCTATATATCATGGCCGCCGCGATCGCCACGTCGTGTTTCGGCTGCAACAACGCGCTGATCCTCTCCGGCGCTCGCGTCTACTATGCCATGGCCCACGACCGGCTGTTCTTCACGCCGGCGGCGACGCTCCATCCGACGTATCGCACGCCCCACGTCGCCTTGATTGCGCAATCAGCGTGGGCCTGCGTCCTGTGCCTGTCTGGGACCTACAGCCAGTTGTTGGACTACATGGTGTTCGCGTCGTTGCTCTTCTACGTCCTGACGGCGTGCGCGGTGTTTGCCTTGCGCATTCGCCAACCCGACCAGGTGCGACCGATTCGGGCCATCGGCTATCCGTGGCTTCCTGGTTTCTTTCTCATCGTCACGGCGGCGTTGTCCTTCAATCTTCTGCTGCAAAAGCCGCAGTATACATGGCCCGGCCTGTGTATCATTGCGCTGGGGATTCCCCTCTACGTGTTTCGTCCTCGCACCGTGCGCGAGTGAACGGATTGGGCGCGCCGAGGTGAGCGCGCCCTTGCGAGATTCGTTGGGGACGCGTACCTATTGCTTCCGGTGAGACAATGCCTCAAAAAATGAGACTGTCCCGATGACGCTGAAAGTCACGTGCCCGTATTGTGGGCCGAGATATACGACGGAGTTCTGGTTCGGTGGAGAAGTCATCCCACATCACACCACCGACGCCGCGTCGGCCACGGCGCACGACGACGACTTCGCCCGCGTTTGGCTCAAGAGCAACGTCGCCGGCTTGCAAGACGAACGCTGGTTTCACCACGCCGGCTGCCGACGATGGTTTACCGCGCACCGTGATACCCGGAACAATGCCTTCCAACCGTCTGATGGGGCCGGCCACTCATGAGTGACGGCTTCGACTTCGAAGGACAGCGAGTTGTAGCTGAAGCGAACGACACGGTCGCGTCGGCCCTGTATCGGGCCGGCGTTCGAACCTTCTCACGTTCCTTCAAGTATCACCGTCGGCGCGGCGCCTATTGCCTCACGGGCGATTGCCCCAACTGCCTCATGACGGTCGATGGTGAACCAGCGGTAAGGACCTGTTGTACGCCTGCGGCCGGCGTCCAACGCGTGTCGCGTGGCGCCGGCTGGCCGTCGGCCGATCGCGATTGGCTGTCGATCCTGTGGCGTCTGCGCGCACTCATGCCCGTCGGCTTCTACTACAAGTCGATGATTCGGCCGCGTTGGGTCTTTCCCATCGCCGAACGCGTCATCCGCCGCATTGCTGGTCTGGGTCCCGTGCCGTCGGAGCCATCGACATCGAATAAGGAACGCATGAATCACCACCCCGCCCTGCTGGTCATCGGCGGCGGGTTGGCCGGTCTGTCCGCAGCGCTGGCCGCCGCCGAGCAGGGGGAGCAGGTGGTGCTGGTGGACGAAGGAGGGATCGGCGATCGTGTTGGACCTGCCGGACTGCGTCAGCGCCTGCAGGAACACCACGCGGCGCTAGCGAAGCATCCCGCGGTCACCGTCCTGGAATACACGACGGCCATGGGGATCTTCGACGGACCACTCGTTCCCGCCGTCGGGCACGATTTCCTCCACCTCATTCATCCCGACCGTATTGTCGTAGCGACGGGTGGCGTGGAACGTCACGCCGTCTTCCCGGGCAACGACCTACCGGGAGTGTGGCTGGGCCGCGGCGCATCGCGTTTGGCTGGCGTGCATGGCCTTCCACCGGGCCAAGCCATGGTCGTAGTCACCAACACGATGGAGGGCCTGCTTCACCTCAAGGAATTGCAGGACAGCGCGGCACGTTGGCGGAACGGCGCGGTGGTCGCCGCCGTCGTTCCCTCTTCCCTCGCGTCCCGCGTTCCGCCAGGCGTTGACGTCATTACCGACGGCACTGTGGTGGAAGCGTTAGGCACTCAGGCCGTGCAGGCGGTGGTCATTGACGTCGGTGGGCGTCGTCGAACGATCCCGTGCGATACGCTTGTGCTCTCCCTGGGCCTGGAACCGCGCAATGGTTTGTTGCGACAGGCGGTGTACGAGACCATCGTCGGCGCTGGAGATGTCGTGCGTCCCGACTGCAGTGCCGAAGTTGCCGAGGAAAGTGGGCGCGCAGCCGCCCGCGGCGTCGCCACGCCGGCCGCCACCGCGCCGTCTCCGCTCCCACTTCCAGAGGCCAGCGAAGGGTTTGTCTGCCTCTGCGAAGACGTGGCCGTCAAGGAGTTCGAACACGCGTGGGATGAAGGCTACCGATCCACCGAGCTCCTGAAGCGGTACACCACCGTCACGATGGGAGCGTGCCAAGGGGCACTGTGCCACTCCCACCTCAAGTCCTTTGTATGCCACCGAAGCCCGGCCGCGTGGAGTGGACAACCGACCACTGCCCGCCCGCCAGCTCGTACGCTCCGCCTCGAGGATATCGCCGCGGGGGCGCGTGTCCCGATCGAATACCACACCTCACTACACGCTCGGCACGTCGCTAGTGCCGCGCTCATGGACTGGGCCGGCACATGGAAGCGCCCGTCGAACTATGGGGACGTCGAGGGCGAATACTGGGCGGTGCGTCGTCAGGTGAGCATCATGGACGTCTCCACACTCGGCAAGTACCGCATCGCCGGCCCCGATGCTACGGCGCTGCTCGAACACGTGTATCCCTGCCACGTGCACGACCTCAAGTCGTGGCGCAGCCGGTACACGTTGCTGCTGAACGAAGCGGGCTACCTGTTCGATGATGGCATGGTCTGCAAACTCGGCGACGGGTCGTATTACGTCACCTTCACCTCCAGCGGTGGAGACCACGCGGAGTCGTGGCTGCGCGAGTGGGCCGAGGAGCGGCACCTCTCAGTGCACATCGCCAACCTGACTGCATCACGCGGCGCCATTAATGTCGCGGGGCCACACGCACGCGAGCTCCTTCGTAAGCTTTCGTCAGATTCCGTCGATGCGCAGGCCATCCCGTACGGAGGACTTGGCGAGATGGTCGTGAACGGCGTGCCCTGCCTCGTCATCCGGGTTGGGTTCGTCGGTGAGCTGAGCTTTGAACTGCACCATCCCAGCCGACAATCCGAGGGACTCTGGGACGCGCTGCTCGAGGCGGGTCGCGAATTCAACATCCGACCCCACGGCCTGGATGCGTTGAAGCTGCTGCGTTTGGAAAAGGGACACATCCTGATCGGCCAGGATACGGATTTCGATACAACGCCGTCCAAGGTGGGGCTCGATTTCGCGGTGAAGATGCAAAAGTCGGACTTTGTGGGGCGCACGGCCCTCGATCGGATGGCGCGTCTGCCGCGCGAGCGTTCGTTGCTCCCTATGACCTTTGCCGGACCGCGCGCACCGGAGGAAGGCGCGCAGTTGTTCGCGAACGGGGTGCACGTTGGCAACATCACGTCATCGCGCTATTCGCCATCACTCACATGCGGCGTCGCGCTGGGTTGGGTTCGGCACCCTGCGGACGCACCGCCGGCGCGCGTGACAGCCCGCGACACCATCGGCGAGTGTCAGGGCGTCGTGACCAAAGGCGCCTTCTACGATCCCAAAGGAGAGCGGCTCCGTGCTTAATGTGGAGCGAACACGCGCCTCGGTCATTACCTGCCTTGCCAGTCCGTCAACCCTGGACACGCTGGCGGCGCCGTCCGGCACGTTTGCCTGCCGGGTTGCGCCTGACGAGCTTTGGCTGGTCACGGCGCCATCGCGAGGAGATGCCGCGCGACGGCAGGCGATCGAGCACCTCACCGTCGCCGAGCCATCGGGCTTGGTACTCGATCAAAGCGACGGCTGGTCGATGTTTACCTTGCGCGGCACTGACGCCCCATCGCTCTTGGCCCAGTTGTCGGTGCTTCCTTTGCCTAACGGCGGCACGGGCTTCACGCAGGGGGCCGTCGCCGGTGGACCGGCCAAGATCCTCTTGTCGCAGGGCACCCTACATGTAATCGTGCCGTCGACCCTTCGGGACTACGTTGGCGGCCGTCTTCGGGATGTCCTCGCCGGCCGGACGTCAATCGCGAACGATGACGTCGACTTCGCGTGCGACTCGACGCCCACCATTCAACCCTCCGGCGCCGCTGCATCGGTGCCGCGCTAACACACGCGAGATGCCGGGACTTCTTTCACGCACGATTCACATCCCCGATCGACCCCTTGCCACGCACTATGACGTGATCGTGATCGGTGGCGGCGGGCATGGTCTGGCTACGGCGTATTATCTCGCGAAGGAGCACGGCGTACGAAGGGTCGCCGTCCTGGAACGCGCCTACATCGGTTCAGGCGGCACCGGCCGCAACACCACCGTACTGCGCGCGAATTACAAGACGCCCGAGACCATCAAGTTCTACAAGGCCAGTTTCGACCTGTATCGCACGCTGTCCGATGAGTTGGACTATCACACCCTGCGCTCCGAACGCGGGTTGCTGTGGATGGCCCACTCCGAGGCGCAGGCCAATAGTCAACGTGAACGCGCGCTGCAGAATCAGGTGTATGGCGTCAACACCGTGTACCTGAACGCTGCCGAGGTAAAGGAGGTCTGTCCGCAGCTGGATATGACCTGCGGGGGGCGCCGGCCCATCTGGGGCGCTGCCTACCATCCGCCGGGCGGCATCATTCGGCACGATGCGGTGGTGTGGGGATACGCCACCGCCGCGTCACGCCTCGGCGTGGAGGTTCATCAAGGCGTTCCGGTGACGGGCATCATGATGGAGAACGGACGCTGTGTCGGCGTGCGAACCCCCGCCGGGAACGTTACGGCAAGCGCCGTGGTGAGTGCCGTCGGTGGCTACGTCACGCAGATCACCGACATGGTGGGCTTGAAGATCCCGATCATCACGCATCCCTTGCAGGCGTTTGTCACGCAATCGTACAAGCCCGTCCTCGATCGCGTCGTGGCATCAGCGGACCTGCACATCTACGTATCGCAGAGTGCGCGCGGTGAAATGCTGGTTGGCGCGGAGATCGATCCCTATACGAGCTACTCCACGCGGTCCACGTTTTCGTTCGCGGCATCGGCGGCGGCACGGGCCATCGACTTGTTCCCCTTCATGGCGAAGCTTCGCCTTTTGCGGCAGTGGACCGGCCTCTGTGACATGACCCCCGACTACTCACCACTGCTGGGCACGACGCCGATTGACGGGTTCTATCTGTCCACAGGCTGGGGAACGTGGGGTTTCAAAGCAATTCCAATCGGCGGCAAGGCGATGGCCGAGCTGGTGGCGACCAAGCGCGTGCCAGACATCATTGCCCCGTTAGGGTTGGATCGTTTTCGACAGGATCGCTGCATTTCTGAGCGGGCGTCGGCCGGCACGCACTAACCCGCCTCGGAAGTCGTCGTTTCAACGTCCGCGCGACCGACGCGGACGGCACGCGGTCGGCGACGTCAGTCGACGGCTTGGAATTCGCGTCCCATTGTGCGAGACTAGTTCCAGCTTGTCTTTGCCCACACCACGGACCACGCGTGCTGAAACAGCTTGATCAGATCCTTGCGCTGTTCTCTCAAGAGCGCCCGGAGCTTTCCGTACTCGATGCGGCAGCACTGCTGCGTCGCCCGCGTAGTACGACGTATCGCCTGATGGCCCAGATCGAGAAGGTGGGCTTCATTGATCGAGACGCCGAGACGGGGCTGTACCACCTGGGCATTCGGCTGGCAGCGCTCGGCGAATTGGCTCAGCGCTCGACGTCGCTGCAGCGCATTGCGCTTCCGGTATTGCGTCGACTGAGCCAGCAAACGGGGGAGACGGCGACACTGTTGCTGCTGCTGGATGGTGAGGGAACAGCGGTGCTGCACTCCGAGAGCACGCATCGCGTGGTGGCCAAGGGGTTGTTGGGGCGCTACTGGCCCTTGCACGCGTCGGCGGGCGGCAAGGCCTTGCTCGCTTGGCGGCCCGTGGAAGAGGCACTGAGGCTGGTCAAGAAGCCATTGAAGATCTACACGCCAACGACAATCCCCACGCTCTCGGCGCTGGAGCGGGAGCTGCGCTTGATCCGCGAACGCGGTTTTGCGACGGTACGCGGCGAATTCATGGACGATGTGTGGGGCGCAGCCGTCCCGATCTTCAACCACCGCGAGGAACTGGAAGGCGCCATCACTTTGGGCGGGCCACGTTCGCGCGTGACGCGCGCGCGGTTGCCAGAGCTGGGAAAGATCCTCATGGCCGCTGGCGAAGGGATATCACGGTCGCTGGGGTACGGCGGTGTCTATCCGCGGGTCACCGTCAGCACAGACGCTAGCCATCTCGAGGATGGCGCGGAGCCCCCCGTCCCGCGGGTGGCGAAACGCCGCCCAGCCGCACGTCGCTCGACGCGCTGAGATTCCCTCGCGGGTGACCGATCAGTCCCATTCCTTGGGACGTGATCTCAAATAATCTTTCACCCGACCCTCCGGCATGCTATTGTGTGGCATGCTGATGCTCGCTTCACTCGCCCTCCTGCTTCAGGCCACGCCCAACGGGGGAACGGGCCGCATTTACAACGGCCGCGAGCAGCAGCTCAACATCCAGGTGCCGCGCCGCGACACGGCGGTGGTCATCGACGGGACGCTGGACGAGAGTGTGTGGCAGGACGCCGCGGTCCTCACCGGCTTTTCGCAATTCCAGCCGCAGGACGGACTTCCCGCCGCGGACTCCAGCCAAGTGCTGGTGTGGTATTCGCCGACGGCCATCCACTTCGGGATTCGCGCGTATGAGCCGCCGGACCGAGTGCGTGCCACCTTGGCCAACCGCGATCGCATCGACCAGGATGACAACATCCAGATTCTCCTCGGGACCTTCGGGGACGGGCGACAGGCCACCGTGTTTATGGTCAACCCGTTAGGTGTTCAAGCTGACGGAACGCTCGTCGAGAAGAGCGCCGTCTCGGGCGGATTCCTGGCCCAGATCACGGCGCGCGAGGCGCCCGACCTGAATCCCGACTTCGTCTTTCAATCCAAAGGACGTCTGACGGCATGGGGATACGAAGTGGAAGTCCGAATCCCCTTCAAGAGCCTTACCTACCAGTCGATCGAAGTCCAACGGTGGGATCTCAACGTCGTCCGTCGGGTGCAATACCGCGGACACGAGAACAGCTGGGCGCCGGCCCGCAAGGCGGGAGCATCCTTCCTGTCCCAAGGGGGACATCTCGAAGGGCTCACCGACCTGCATCGCGGCATCGTGGTCGATGTCACCCCAGAGCTCACCCAGCGCACCGAGGGTTCGTCGCGCGACGTGTCGACGCTCACGGGTTGGCGCTACGACGCCAAAGGCCCCGAGATCGGTGGCAACATTCGCCTTGGCGTCACCAACAACCTGTCGTTAGGCGGGGCGATCAACCCGGACTTTTCGCAGGTCGAAGCCGACGCGGGACAGATTTCCTTCGATCCGCGCGCCGCGCAGTCGGTCCCCGAAAAGCGCCCATTCTTCCTGGACGGCGTCGAGCACTTCACCACGCCAAACACGCTGATCTACACCCGCAGCATCGTGCAGCCGGTGGCAGCCGTGAAGCTTTTTTGGAAGGCCAGTGGCAACGACGTCGCCGTCCTCTCCGCGGTCGACGCCGCGTCGGCTTCGGCCGATGGCCAGCATCATCCCGTCTTCAACATCTTGCGCTTGCAACGTGACGTCGGCCCCGGGTCGCGCCTGGGAGTGATGTACAGCGACTGGGTAACAGGCGACAACTCCAACCGCGTGTTCGATGCCGACGGCCGCTTCGTCTGGCAGAAGGTCTACACTCTCACCTGGCAGGCGGCCGGCAGCTCAACCACTCTGGCGGGAGTGCACACCACGGCACCGCTCTGGGACCTGCATTTCCTTCGGAATGGTCGCCGGCTGAGCTGGCGATCGCAGTTCACCGGGATCGATGAGGACTTCAGGACCAAGACAGGCTTCATCGCCAGGGCCGGACAGGTTCACGCCAATATCAACCCAGTCCTCTCGTGGTATGGAAAGCGCGGAAGCCTGATCGACGAATTCGACTTCGATGTCCTGGCCGACGGCATCTGGGCCTATCAGCACTTCTTTCATTCCGGCGATGCGCGGGACAAGAAGCTGCACTTCAACGTTCGCACGCAACTTCGCGGCGGGTGGACCGCCGGCGTTTCGTTCCTGGCCGAGATGTTTGGGTACGACCCCGCGTTCTACAGCAAGCTGTACCGCATCGAGGTCCCGCGGCCTGGTCTGCCGAGCGATACGCTGCCATTCGTGGGCACCCAACGTCTCTACAACACAGACTACGTCGTTTCGCTTGGCACTCCCAAGCTGAAATTCGTGTCGCTGAACACCGTCTACATCCATGGGTTGGATGAGGACTTCTCCGAGTGGTCGAGTGCTACGCTCGATTACCTCAGCTTCACCGCTGACGTGCGGCCGTCGCAGCAACTGCGGATCGGAGCGACGTACCTACTCATTGACCACAAGCGGCGCTCGAACGGGCGGCGTGTCGACCGCGTTCGGGACCCGCGCCTGAAGATGGAGTACCAACTCAGCCGCAACATCTTCGTTCGGGTGATCGGTGAATATCGGTCGGCGGAAGTCGACGCATTACGCGATGACTCGCGGACCAACTACCCCCTGCTAGTTCGCGATCCCGAGTCGGGATTGTGGGTGCAGTCGCCGGCCCAAATGGTCAACACGTTGAACGGTAACTTCCTCTTCTCGTACACACCGGTCCCCGGCACGGTGTTCTACGCCGGCTACGGCTCATTGCTCACCGAGCCGGACGCCTTCGCCTTCCGCACGGTCCGTCGCCAGAACGACGCGTTCTTCCTCAAGGCCAGCTACCTCTTTCGCCGGTGATGCGCGTGCCGCTCCGCGATCCGTTCAGGCGGCGATCTGCTGCCCCGGTTGCACCTGCATCCACAACAGGGCGCCAACGAGGCACAGGGCGGCCGCCACATGGAACGACGACGACCAGCCGAACTGGTCGGCAATCCACGGCGTCAGGGACGCCGTGACCACGCCGCCGATCTGCGCCCCCATGTTCATCACGCCGGAAACCGTTCCAGCTGACGAGCCAGCGATGTCCGCGCTCACGGACCAGAACGCACTTTGCGCCAGGTAAAGGGTGCCCGCCCCGCCGGCCAGGATCACACTGGCCAGTTCCGCGCTGGCTACGCGCGTGCCAGCGGCGATGAACACGGCGGCCAACCCCATCCCCACGACGGCCACGCCGCAACGTCCCGACCGCAAGCCGTGGCGTTTCGTCAGGCGATCGTTGAGGAAGCCGCCCGCGGCCGACCCGATGGCCATCGCGATGAACGGCAGCATGGCGTAGTACGCGCTCTCCTTCAGCTGCATCCCGCGCACGGTACTGAGATAGATGAAGAACCAGCTGAAGAAGATGTAGGCCGAATAGCCGTAGCAGAAATAGCTGACCGTCAGCAGCGCGATGTTCCGATTGGTCACGATCCGTCGCCAGCTCAATCTCGTCGCCGACGCGCCCGCAGGAATGCCTGCCCGAATGTGGGCCCGCTCGCCCTCGGTGACGGCGGCGTGCGCCTGCGGCGTGTCACGCGCCAGCCACCACCACACGATGCCAACCAGAACGCCAATCAGCGCGCACGCCAGGAACGACGCACGCCATCCGTAACGAAGCATGACGCTCGTGACCAATGGCGGCGAAATACCAGCGCCGACGCCTACGCCCATGAAGATCACGCCGTTGGCCAACCCGCGTTCCGACACCGGGATCCACTGGGCCACCACGCGATTGGAGGCAGGATACATCACCGCCTCGCCAACACCCAACACAAAACGCACGCCCATCAACAGTGGCAAGGCCAGCGACAGTGGCATGGGCAGAGCCGTCAGAGAACTGAACACCGCCCACCAGATTGCCGCCAGCAGCAACGTTCGCCGTGCGCCGAACCGATCCGCCGCCCACCCGCTGGGCGCCTGAAAGAGCGCATAGCCCAGCACAAACGCGCTGAACACCCAACCGAGTTGCTGGTTGCTCAGGCGGTACTCCTGGGCCATGAGCTTGCCGGCGATCGAGATATTCACGCGATCCAGATACGCTACCGCACTGAGGATGAACAACCATCCCACCAGTGTCCAACGCACCCGTCCGATGCTCGTCATGCGTGCTCGCCAGTGTTTGAGGGCGACAGAACATGCCACCAACATCGAAGGTCGTCTACCAGTGCGCGACGTGTTGCGCGTGCGACGCGCGCTACCTGTGGTACTTGCCTCGGGCACTCTCACGCGACCTTGTAACGGAGTCACACTTCCCCCGGAGGAGCAGATGCAACCCTTGTCGTGGCGCTCGCGCGCAGTCGTCGTACTCGCCGTCACGTTGCTCGGTGCCACCACCGCGCACGCGCAGGACAAAAAGGTGTTCAATCCGCCGGGCGCCCCCACGAACCTCCCATTCAGCAACGGCCTGCAAGTCGGCGATATGCTGTGGGTCGCCGGCACCGAGGGTGAGATCAGCGGCGATATCAGCGAGGAAACGCGAACTGCCCTCGCCAACATCAAGAAGGTGCTCGACATGGCGGGCTACACCGTCAATGAGGTCGTGCAGGTGACGGTGTATCTCAAGGACATCTCGGAGTTCTCGAAGATGAACGCCGTGTATGCCGCCTTCTTCCCCAACCCGCGGCCAACGCGCACCACGGTCGAGGTGGCACGACTGGTCGGCGATGCCCGCATCGAGATCACGGCCGTCGCCGTGCATAGTCGCGCCGGAAAGGCGCCATGACGTCCCGCCGGGAGTTCGTCCAACGTACCGTTGCCGCTGGGGCCATGCTCGGTGTTGCACCCGCCGACCCACCGGTTGCCCGCGACGAGAACGCGCCAGCCGTCGATTACTACGAACGCCTCGGCGTGGCGAAGATCATCAATGCGGCGGGCACGTACACGTACTTGACCGCTTCACTGATGCCGCCCTCGGTACAGGCCGCGGTGGCGCTCGCGTCGCAACACTCCGTTCGATTGCGCGATCTTCAGTCGGCCGCCGGGACATACCTCGCCGAACGCCTTCATTGCGAAGCGGCGCTGGTCTCTTGTGGCGCGGCCTCGGCGCTCTCTCTGGGCACCGCCGCCTGCATGACCCTCGGCAGCGCCGACGGAGCGAAGGACCTACCAGCTCGCGCAAACGCGTACAAGCGCGAGGTGATCATTCAGAAGGGACATCGCCTGTCGCATGAGCACGCGTTGGAGATGTGTGGCGCACAACTCGTCGAGGTCCAGTCGGCCGACGAATACGAGCGCGCGTTCACGGCGCAAACCGCGATGGCGTTCTACTTCAACGCCGCTGAAGAAGGTGACATCAGTCGTGAGGCGTGGGTGCGCGTGGCGCGTGCGCACAACGTCCCGTGTTTTCTGGACGCCGCCGCCGACGTGCCGCCCATCGCCAATCTGTGGAACTACACCGCGATGGGGTTTGACCTGGTTGCCTTTTCCGGTGGAAAGGGAATCCGAGGACCACAGAACGCCGGCTTGCTGTTGGGTCGAAAGGCGCTGATCGAGGCCGCGGCGGCGAACAACAATCCGAACGATCGCTCCTTGGGGCGCGGGATGAAGGTGGCCAAGGAACAGATCGTCGGCATGGTCGCCGCAGTCGATTGGTTGCTGGCACAGAACGACGACGAGATCGCTCGCGAGGCACAGCAACGCGCCGATCGCATCGTGTCGTTCATTCGCGATCTGCCCTCGATCACCACTGAGGTCGTCGTTCCAGCCGTCGCCAACCACGTGCCCCATCTCTTGATTCGCTATGACCAGCAACGCATCGGCATCACGCCGGTCGACGTAGCGCTTGCCTTGCGGAATGGAAAGCCCTCCATCGAGCTCAATCCGGGAACGGGCCACGCGTCCGGTGCCGCCGGCCTGCATTCGGATGAACGCACGATTGTCATTGGCCCATGGATGATGAAGCCAGGTGATGACGTCATTGTCGGCCGCCGATTGCGCGAGGTTCTTGCTGGAGCCCGACGGTCGTGACGCCGAACATGTGCGTGGTGGCTGCCAACCGTCTGGGCGCGGCCCGCCCGATCGCTGGCATCGCTCAGCGATGCCTGAGGCTATGAGCGTCCTCACACTCGGCGAGACCATGGTGTTGTTCGATCCGGCTACCGACGGTCCACCAGTCAGCGGGGCGAGCTACACACTGCGCTTTGCGGGGGCCGAGTCCAACTTTGCCATCGCGCTGTCGCGACTAGGCATTCGTACACGTTGGATTTCGCGTCTCGGGACCGACCTTGCCTCCGATCACATCCTCGCCGTCCTCGCTGCGGAAGGGGTCGACATCCGGTGGGTACGGCGCGACCAGCACGCGGGCAGCGGGGCGTTCATGAAGATCCGGACGCATGACACGACCCAGGTGCAGTACTTCCGGAAGGGATCAGCGGCGTCGCGCCTGACGATCGGCGATGTGCCTGACGAGTCATTCGACGGCGTGCGAGTGGTGCACTTGACCGGTATCACGCCAGCATTGAGCGAGAGTGCGGGAAGGCTCGTGGAAGACGTGGCAGATCGCGCTCGCGCACGCGACATCGCCGTCACTTTCGATGCCAACTACCGACCGGCCTTGTGGCCCAGCGCCCAAGACGCCCGTCGATGGCAGGAACGCTTGTTGCCGCTGACGGCGTGGTACTTCTGCGGGAAAGACGAGGGGCGACTTCTCTGGGACATCGACGACCCCTACGACCTGCATATGCACCTGCGCGACGCCGGAGCCCGGGGGGTGGTCATCCGATGGGGAACACATGGCGCCCTGGTCAACGGCACGTGGGTCGTTCCTCCACGCCTGGTACAAGTGCGTGATGAGGTAGGCGCCGGCGATGCCTTCGATGCCGGCTTTGTCTTCGCCTGGCTCGCGTCCGCACCTCCTGCCGTGTGCGCGCATGCCGGCCACGTCATCGCGGCGCACGCGATCCAGGGGACGGGGGACTGGGAGACGCTCCCGCGCCTCGCTGACGTGCAGGTGGACCTGGCGACCGTCCTCGCAGGCACGCCGGAGCTGCAGTCATGACCATCCAGACGCGGATTGCACCCGACGGGCGCGGCCCGGATCGGTGGCCGACAACCATTTGGGAGATTGCCCGATGATTTCCACGCGGTGGTCATTCGTGTTCGCCACACTGCTCCTCGCCCCCGCCGGCATCAGCGCGCAGCCGCAAGCGTTGCAGCTCCGCGACCTCTCCGCTGTGCAGGGAGTCGGCGACCCGCAGCTGTCTCCCGACGGCGCTACCGTGGCCTACGTACGAACGACCACGGACTACGCGTCGGATCGCGAGACATCAGAGATCATCCTGGTCGCGACGGCCACGGGTGCCATGCGCGGTTCCTTTGCCGGCAACACGCCGCGCTGGTCACCCGATGGGCGAAGCATCGCGTTCGTCGGCAGGCGCGAGAACCAGACAGGCCTGTTCATTCGCCAGATCGCCACGGGCAACGAACGCTTTCTGGTGAACCCACCGCAAACGGACCATTGGCTCGGACGCTCGCCGAAGAACTGGGCATGGTCGCCAGACGGCACGATGCTCGCCTACGTTGCGGCCGACGGCCCAGCGCCGCCGCCGTCCGATGGTCCCAAGGTCTTTTCGCGAATCATGTACAAGACGCGCACCGGTTTCTCGGACAACCGGAAATCACACGTGTACGTCATCGCGGCATCAGGCGGCGAACCTCGGTGCGTGACGTGTGGCCGCTACGACGAGCACTCGATTGCCTGGTCGCCCGATTCCCGGCGTATCGCCTTCGTGAGTGATCGTTCGCCGGACCCCGACAACACGTACGCCAACGACATCTACACGGTCTCCATTGCCGACGGTACGCTCACGCAGGTGACACACACGCCGAGCGCCGAGTTCTCGCCGCACTTCTCGACCGACGGCCGGTGGCTCACGTTCGAGGGATGGGTCCGACCCCACAACACCAAGGACAGCCCCAGCGAAGACCAGCACCTCTTCATAGTTGCCGCTGACGGCGGGACGCCACGACAACTCGCCCGCGCCCTCGATCGACGCATCACCGAGAGCACCTGGCAACCGGGCGCTGGGTTCATCTATTTCGCGGTGGCGGATCGAGGCGCCAACGTCATCGCGCGTGTGTCGCCGTCCGAAGATCGCGTCGAAACCCTGATCAGCGGGCCAGCCCAAGCTCGCAATTTCGCCTTCGACGCCTCGGGAACGACCATGGCGTACGTCCGTACGGATGACACGCATCCGCCAGAGATCTACGTGGCCTCTGCCGACGGCCGCAACGCACGAGCCCTCACCAACCACAACGCCGCCTTCCTAACACAACGCACCATAACGAGCGCCCAAGAGTTCTGGTTCGACAGCTTCGACGGCACCCGAGTCCAAGGTTGGGTCATGAAGCCGGTCGGTGCGGTGTCAGGACGCAAGTACCCAACGATCCTGAACATCCACGGTGGTCCGCATTCGTCCGCCTTCGGATTCGGTTGGATTCCCATCCATCAGCTGCAAGCCGCGGCAGGCTATGGCGTCGTCTTCATCAATCCGCGCGGATCCGTCGGCTACGGACAGGCGTTCAGCGATGGGTCGCTTCTCAATTGGGGCGGAGGCGATTATCAGGACCTCATGGCCGGCCTGGACGCAGCCATCAAGGCGAATCCATGGATCGACTCCACTCGACTCGGTGTCACTGGTGGAAGCTACGGCGGCTTCATGACCAATTGGGTCATCACCCAGACCAACCGCTTCAAGGCGGCGGTTGCAACGGCCAGCTTGAGCAACCTCGTGTCCTTCTACGGCACCTCGCTGTACACGGACCTCATTGAGGCCGAGTTCAACCAGATGCCGTGGGATAACTATCCGCTGCTGTGGCAATGGTCTCCCCTCGCGCACGTCGAACACGCGAAGACGCCAACGCTGTTCATTCACGGCGAATCCGACAACGATGTCCCCATCGGTCAGGCGGAGGAGATGTATACCGCCCTGCGAAAACAGGGCGTGGACGCCGTGCTCGCCCGCTATCCCGGTGAGGGTCACGGGTTCCATCGGCCGGCTTTCATTATGGATTCCAATCAACGACTGCTCGCCTGGTTCGACACGTACCTGAAGGGCACGTCGACCCCGCAATGAGGCGCGCCCGTCGAAGAGAGGAACGACGTCGTTGTCTAACCCGCCAAGACCACTGCGGCAATCTCCGGGTTGGTCAGCAGCCGGGCGATCTTGTCCTTGAGATATCGACGCGTGACGCGGTCATGCTCCTCGTCGTACGAGGATGTGCAATCCGACGCGATGATTACCTCCATGTCCCGTTGGTACGCGTCAATCACCGTCATGCGCACGCACGCGTGCGTGTTCACGCCGGCCACCACCAGGCCGTCGATGTTCCGTGCGGCCAGCGTTTCTTCCAGAGTCGTACGGAAGAACGCGCTGTAACGCTTCTTCACGACCACCACATCATCGACGCGCACATCCAGCTCGCTCACCAGCTGCGATCCCGGAGTGCCGGCAATGGTTCGCTGCTGCTTGTGCCGACGCATGTCCAAGAAGGCGTCGCTCAGGTCCGCCTTGAATTCCTGACGAACCCAGATGACGGGATGCCCGCGCTCGCGAAAGATGCTGGCCAGTTCGTTGATCCCGCTCGTCAGGCGATCGCGCTGCGCGGACAACGGCGGTTCAAGGAACAGATCGTTCAGGACGTCAATCACCAGCAGCGCAGGTCTCCGCATCGTGTGCCGTCGCCCGGTTGAATAGTTCGTTGTCGTGATTGAGCTGCCGAACATGCGTGAGATAAGGCGTCGCGCGTGAAGGCGTCAAGCGTCTCGTCCCCCTACTGGAGAATCATGCCATGCCTCGCCGCCCGCACTTCACCAGCGAAGAACAAGACCTTGGCCTGGACGCGAACATCACGCGACGCGACTTCCTGGATGCCACCTTGCTGGCGGCAGGCGCGTTGCTGCTCCATCACCCGTCGCCCATGCTTGCCCAAGGCACCGGCCCGCAGACCAACGCCGCGTGGGAGGGATTCGGTGGCGTGGGGGATTACGCGCGATCGCATGGGAACACCTGGGACGCCCTGACGACCGCGCACAACCTTCGCGATGGCAAGCTGACGAACGCGCGCAGCCTCGCCATCGACACCGGCGAACGCTACGACATGATCGTCGTGGGGGGTGGTCTCTCCGGCCTTGGAGCCGCCGCCTTCTTCCAGAAGATGCGCGGGGGCAAGTGTCTGGTCATCGACAATCTTCGCATGGCTGGCGGCGAGGCCAAGCGGAACGAGTTCGACGTGAATGGAGTGCGACTTCTCGGGCCGCAGGGCTCCAACAACTTCGGCACACGCCTGCCGCAGGGTTGGGCCGGTGAATACTGGAAGGACCTCGGGCTTCCGTATGGCGTGGACGCCTTCGAGCACCAAGCGTGGAGTGAGGGCGTCAAACCAATCGAGATCGCCAGGGACAACTACAACTTCCAGCTGTGGCAGGATGAGTTCGCGAGTCATGGTTTCTACTTCAAGGAGCCCGATGGGTCGTTGCGGCTGGTGCGCGATGCGTTCCGTTCGGGAGTCGCGGAGACACCGTGGTCCGAGAAGCTTCGCGCAGACTTTGCGCGCTGGCGCTCCAATCCGAAGGTGTACGACGGCCAGGAGATCGCGCGGTGGTTCGATTCCATGACCTATGAGCAGCTGCTGACCCGCGAGCTGGGCCTCGACCCCGCCGTGGCCCGCTATGCGGATCCGATTCTCGCTGCTGCGGCCGGTGGGCTGGGGAGCGACGTGATCTCCGCGCAGTGCGCCGCACAGGTCCGCCTGCCTGGTACCGGGAACGGGAGCGGCTCAAACTCACACAGTCTGGCGGATGCCCTGCCCTTCAGTTCGTCCTTCCCCGGCGGCAATGACGCTATCATGCGGCATGTGCTCAAGAAGCTCGTGCCGAACGCCATCAGTGGCACCGGCTTCGCCGGCATCATCACCGGTCGCGTGCAGTTCACGGAGTTGGACAAGCCCACGAATCCGACGCGCATACGCTTGGGCGCGACCGCTATTCGCGTGACCAATCTTCCCGACAATACCGTGGAAGTCGTCTACTCGGTGGCCGGGAAGCTCTACAAAACCATTGCCAACGCTGTAGTGATGGCCAACGGCGCCTGGTCGTCGCAGTACATCGTTGCCGATGTTGACGACAGCCATCGAGATGCGTTCAAGGACTTTGTCCGGGCGCCCATGCTCGTGGTGAACGTGGCGTTGAAACGCTGGCGCTTCATGTACGACCTCGGACTCACCGCCGCCAGCTACCGCGACGTGTTTGGCTTCTCGTGCAACGTCCGACAATCCATGGTCGTGGACGGTTATCGTCCCGCACTGCACCCAGACAAACCAGCGCTCCTCACCTTTTACGCGTCGTTCGAACGGCCCGGCGGCTCAATCAAGGATCAAGCGGTATCGGCACGAAACGAGTTGCTCGCGGCGACCTACCGAGACTACGAACTTCGGATCCGGGAGCAAATGGTCCGATTGTTCAAGCGTGGGGGGTTCGATCCCCGCACAGACATCGCTGGCATCGTGCTGAATCGCTGGGGCCACGCCTTTGTATGTCCTGCCCCCGGGTTCTATTTTGGTCGCAACGGACGTCCCGCCGCGCCAGACGTCCTGCGGCAGCCCGTCGGCCGCGTGGCGTTCGCCAATTCAGAACTTCATGGGCACCAGAACTGGCGGGATGCCACCGCGGAGGGGAAGCGAGCCGTGGAACAGCTTTGGACGTAGAACTGGCATTTAAGATCGCGTTCATCGTGACGTTTGCCGTCACGTTCATCGTCGCGGCGCGTACCGGCCGGCAGGCCGTGGCGCGCCACGGCGGTTCGGTAAACCAGCTGGCCAATGAACTTCGCGGGCTGGTGTTCGTGCGTGCGGCGTTAGGCATCCTGTTCTACGGTGCCTTGATCTGCTGGCTGTTCAACCTGCATTGGCTGGCGTGGATGAGACTGCCGCTGCCGCTGGCGCTTCGCTGGGTGGCCACCTTGCTGCTCTTGCCGGCGCTCGGGTTTTTTGCCTGGGCGTTCAACTCACTCGGCGCCAACTACCGCGGTGGCGTCGGACTCCATAAGGAACATCAGCTCGTCACGACAGGTGCGTACGGCTTCGTCAGACACCCGATCTATCTTGGGTTCATCACGCTCATGACGTTGTGCTTGATGGTGTCCGCGAATTGGGCCCTTGGGGTGTCCGGGATTCTGTTGGTGACGAGCATCGCTGTCGCGCGGATCCCCGTCGAAGAGCGCGAACTCTCCGCACGATTTGGGAAGGCGTGGAGCACATATGCCGCACGCACCGGTCGACTGCTGCCCTGGCGGACGTCGCGGTAATCGTCCACGATCCGACGGCTTCATGCTCGCGCACGTCGCGGGCATCGGCCCACCGGTGACCCGGCCGTTCCTGCCCGACGCCTCGATGTCCCAAGCTCGTTAGGCCCATTCGGAGAAACCACGTTATGACCTTCGGCCCCTCGCCCGAGACGCGATACCCAATTCATGGTGTCACGCGCACGGCGTTCCTAAAGCCCTTCATCACCCGCCCGAACATTGTGGTCGGTGACTACACGTACTACGACGACCCCCGGGGCCCGGAGCAGTTCGAGCAGAATGTCTTGTATCACTTCGATTTCAACGGCGACCGGTTGGTCATTGGCCGCTACTGCTCCATTGCCGCCGAGGTCCGCTTCATCATGAACGGCGGCAACCATCCCACCACATGGCTCACCACGTACCCATTCCCGATCTTCGGGCACGGATGGGAGGCCGGAATGCCGAGCAGCTGGCCAAACCGGGGGGACACCACCGTTGGCCATGATGTCTGGATCGGATATGGTGCCACGATCATGCCAGGCGTGCACATTGGCGACGGCGCGATCGTGGCCACTGCATCGGTCGTCACGAAGGATGTCCCGCCATACGCCATCGTCGGTGGCAACCCTGCGACACTACTGCGCTACCGCTTTGACGAAGCGACCATCGCGCAATTGCTGGCTCTGCAATGGTGGCATTGGGAGCCTGAGGTGATCACCCGCAATGTCGCCGCATTGTGCAGTGGACGCCTGCAAGACCTCACGGGCCCCGCCTAACGCCGACCCATAGGTCTTCCACGTCGGGCCGCCACTGGACGACAGGCACCGTCTTGGCTACGCTCGCTGCTTAACAGACGGCGTACTCACGCCACGGCCGCCTACTCTGGCACGCCATACCGTTCGATGTATTGCAGACCGTCGTCATCCGTTCGCACCACGACGGCTCCACGCGTTGAAAGCACCACGATCCGGATGGATGCTGGGACCGTAACGGTCGCCGACAGACGCGCGCGACGGTCGAAGACATCGTAGCGTGCTACCGTCGCTCCTGCCCTCCCCGTGCGTCGCACCCAACTTTCACCACCGCGCCCAAGGACGACGGCATTCGGCAGGAAGGTCGGTTTGGTCGCTGGCCACGATATCGTCTTGGGGTCGATCTTGCCACCATTCGCCTGCGTGGACAGGTACTCCGACTGGTCCGCTGCCGTCACCGGGATCGCCTCCGCCGTGACGAGTGCGCCCTTCACCAGCGACCCCGTCTCCGTGACAACGTCCAGTCGATACGGCTCGCGACGTGCCACCGAGGTTGTGCCGTCAGCGGCAACCGCCCATTCGTCACCTACCGTGAACGGAGGGCGCACGACGTTCACCGCTTTGATCTGCTTGCCTTCCATCGTCACCTGCACACGCGCGCGCGGGGTCGCCGCCATGAATAGGTGCGTGACCGAGCCACCACGCCGATCGGTCCGGATGATCGGTACGGAGTCCGGCGGCTGCGTGGGCTGCACCGAGTTTGGCGCGCCACGCCCCTGGAAATACAATCGCCCCGTCCCGTCTGCCGCGCGGAGTGAGACCGGGGTGACACCAAAATCCCCCTGTTCCACTCCGAATCCCGTGATGACCTCTCCTGTCGTGCCGTTCGGTCGAATCACGAGAATCCGTGAGCCCGCGGCGTCCACCACCCACGTGGTGTCGCCTGGAAGGGCAACCAAACGAATCGCACGTCCGTACTCTCCTGGCCCCTGCCCCGTGCGACCGATCGCCTGAACCGACTTGGTGCCGAGGTCCACGAGCACCAATCGTTGCTCCTGGCCGTCCAGCACGATCAGTCGACCGTCTGACAGTTCGCGCACACCCGCGATATCTGAAAAAGACTCCGCGAGCTGCGCCGTGGGCCGGGACGCCAGGTGCCGCTCCGGCAGCTGCGCCGACATCGCGCAGGGCAGAAGGAATTGAAGAATTCCTAGCCGAGAAGTCATGCGCGACACCGCTCGTCGTCGTTCCGCAATCGGCGCACGCTTCATACACTCGAAAATGTTGAGCACGGAATCAGGGCGCACGCGGCACCGGCCCAGGGTGGCTCGGCTGGTGCCCTCGTCGGTACACCATGATGGTCCGACGAAACTCCAGGACAACGGTACCATCCTGTTTGTATCCGGTCGTCCGGACTTCCACGATGCCCATGTGGGGTCGCGACGCCGATTCGCGCAGGCTCAACACCTCCGTCTGCGCGTAAATCGTATCGCCTTCGAAGACCGGCGCCGGCATGCGCACCTCATCCCAGCCCAGATTGACGGCATACCGACTGATGTCCGACACCGAAAGCCCCGTAACCAAGGCAAGCGTCAGGCACGAGTTCACGAGTGGCCGTCCCCACTCCGTCTGCGCGGCGTAGTGCGCGTCGAAGTGAATGGGATTGGCGTTCACCGTCAGCAACGTGAACCACGCATTGTCCGTGCTGGTGATCGTCCGGCCAAGCGCGTGGCGTACGACCTGCCCAACAGAAAAATCCTCAAAACAACGACCGTCCACCGAAGGATCACGTGTCATGATGCGCCGCTATCGAACGAGGTTGACTTGGGTTGACGGTGTTGCTCGAGTATCACGCGCGCCATGCGCACGCTGGCCGTGTCGATCATGACGCCGTCCAGACTCACCGCTCCTTGTCCATCGCGCTCAGCAGACTCCGCGGCGTTCACCACCCGTTGCGCGTAGTCTACTTCAGCTGGCGACGGCGAGAAGACGTGGGCCGCAGTAGACAATTGCGACGGATGAATACACTGCTTGCCGTCGAATCCTAACGAGCGTGCAATGCGGCACGCGCGCTCGAAGCCCGCCGAGTCGTGGTGCGCCGCATAGGGCCCGTCAATGCAGCGCAGTCCATGGGCCCTGGCAGCTGCGACGATTGTCTGCATCACGGCATGCCACCGATGTCCCGGATACGCCTCGTCATTCGCGTCGGCGACACCGATGCCCGCCAGCGGCATGCGCATGGAGGCCGCAAAATCACCGGGGCCAAAGATCAACGCCTCCAGACGCGGGGATGCCGCCGCAATCTCTCGAACGGAGAGGAAACCCGATGCGCTCTCGATTTGGGCCTCGATCCCGATCCGTCGGTTGAGTCCCTGTTGTGCCTCAATCTGGGCCAACAACATGTCCAGAAAGACCACGTCCGCCGGGCCCCTGGTCTTTGGTAACATGATCACGTCGACCCGGTCGCCGGCCCCTTCCACCACCTCAATGACATCGCGATAGGCAAACGGCGTGTCCAGTGCGTTGATCCGAACCATACGGGTTCGTGCGCCGAAATCGACACCACCCGCGCGCAACGCGTTCATGGTCGTGGCCCGTGCTTCCGCCTTTTGCGCAGGTGCCACGGAGTCTTCCAGATCAAGACATACCGCGTCAGCCTCACTCGCCGCGGCCTTCTCGATCATCGGACGACGCGCCCCCGGCACAAACAGCATGTTGCGCTCAGCGCGCATCGCTTCGCCTCCGACGGCGGTTGAAGAAGACTCGAATCACCGGACCACGCGCGGCAACTTCGGGTTCAGGTGCATCAGTACATCGTACACGGAGATCCCCGCGGCGGACGCCAGACCATTGGGGTGGATGGACCAGTCGTCAGGGCCCAGTAGTGTAGCGACGTCTCCGACCTTCACATCGGTCGCCGCCCCAAGGTTCACGATGGCGTGGCTGGCACTCACTGCCCCGATGACGGGAAACGACCGGTCGCGAATGCGAATCATGCCACCGTTCACCGCGCGTCGCGGATACCCGTCGGCGTGACCCATGGGGATGGTCGCGACCCAAGTCGGGGCCGTCGCGGTAAAGTGGCGCCCGTAACTCACTGTGTCACCGGCACGCAACTGCTCCACACGCACCACCCGTGCCTTCAGCCGCAACGCTACCGTCAGCTGCGCAATGGAGCGTTCGCTGCCGTCGTCGGTCGGGTAGGCGCCAAAGACGGAAATGCCGGGACGTACGGCGTCCAGCAATGTGGCTCGGCGGTTGAAGACGGCATGTGATGACGCGGCATGCAGCGGCCCCGTGGTGAGTCCGGCCGCTCTCGCCTCCGTCGCGAGGCGCTCCAATCGCGTGACCTGCTCCACGTCGAACTCGGCGTCTTCCGTCAGCTCCGTGAGTGTTCCGGTCACCGTGAGCGCCGATTGGGCCCCCAGCTCGCGCAACACGGGCAGCGCGCGATGGTATGGGAGCCCCATGCGGCTCATGCCCGTGTCAATGTAGAACTCGCCCGTGGTACGGCGACCGGCTCGCGTCGTCGCCATCGCGACGCGCCGCGCGGCGTCAGGCGTCGCCAGACTTAGCGTGATCCCATGTCGAACGAGCGCCTCTCCCTCGGCGTCATCAAACAGCGCTAACAACAGGATCGGCTTGCGTATCCCAGCCTCTCGAAGCGCCAGGGCCTCATCCACCTTCACCACCCCGAATCGGCTGACGCCTTGCACGCCGTCCAGTACGGACGCCACCTCCACCAGCCCCAGCCCGTAGCCGTTGTTCTTGATCACTGCCGTGAGGGGCCGCTTCCCCGCCAGCTGCGACAGGACTGACACATTCGTGCGCAGTGCTGCGGCGTCTACTTCAATCCATGGCTCAAATCGCTCCGCGTCGATCTCGGTGGAAATGGTCCGCGAGACCGGGAGGGATAAGTGCGCGAGCGGCGCCGCCGCCACGCTGGCCACAAAAGAACGTCGAGAGGTTGGCACAGCGGGTACGGTGGAAAGGAAAGACGAGCGGAATTCGCATCGCGTCGGCCCGCGCCGTCATCCGGTGCGGGCCGGGCCAACATTGGCCGCGGCGTGCGATGAGTCAAGCCGATCCCAACGCCGTGATTTGCCGATGGGCAGCCAAGCTTTGTCGATGGTCGCGTCGTCTCAGGACGCCAAGCACGCTACGGGGATTTCGGTGGCGGAATCCGGGACGAGTGTCCTGCCACGAGCTGCCAACGACCCGCGCGCCATACCAAGACGTCCGTGAACCGCTGCTTCCGAACCACCTGCGCCCCATCCCGCGTCGTGGTCGTGGTGGCAATCGCGTTGAATACCGCCGATGCTCCGTACAGCATGACCCGCACGTCGCTCAACGCGTACGTCCCGGCGACGCGCTTGCAGTTCGACTCTCCCGCGAGATCCTCTGCCCGCGTCGTGATGCCCCCGCCGGCGTCAGTGAAAATGAACTCGTCAGCTTCAACCTCGGCAAAGAATCGATAGTCGCAGTCGAAGTTGGCCTGCCCGATGCGCTCTTCCAGCGCGATGATCTGTTGACGGGCGTTGGCGGTGTCTGGGACCGGCCGGGCGGACTGCGCCGCCGCCACGACGGGGAGTAGGGTCGCAACAATCAGGAGGGCTGCACGCATCAGTGGTTCGGGCGAAGGAGGCGAAGCATTCGGTCGCCGAGTCATTACGGAAACGGCGAACTGTTGTGACAGCGGCGCGAGGAGCCACGGTAACGGCCCTACGTTGGATCTTTCGCTCAGCGAGCGTTCCGGGACACAAGAACGCCGGGCTTCGGCCGGCGCCGTGCGAGGGGAGCGCGGAGTTTCATCAACGCTCGGACGGGGCTCGGGCCGCCCCGCTGACGAACGGGTCAGGGTCCCCGACGTCGTGACCGTGGCTGGCTCCCTTCAGAGAGGACTCAAATAGGTAGCGAGGCCGACTCGGCCCTATAGGCCCCTAAAGTAGATTGACCCCGCCCCGGACGAGCCGGAACGGGGTCTATGGGCCTGGGTAGAGTTGAACTACCGACCTCACGCTTATCAGGCGTGCGCTCTAACCACCTGA
The DNA here is from genome assembly GCA_046327745.1 of Gemmatimonadaceae bacterium. GTDB lineage: Bacteria > Gemmatimonadota > Gemmatimonadetes > Gemmatimonadales > Gemmatimonadaceae > JABAQJ01. The sequence goes on from JAXLXV010000021.1 coordinate 99,950, forward strand.
GCTACAGGCCCTTCCACTCTTCCTGACAGCCGCACAACGTAATCGGCTCAGCAGGGCAAAAGCAATCGACTGAGGCATCCGCGCGACACCGTGAGGGACCCGTCCCTCCCAACGTGTCCGTGCTTACATTCGAAATCGGCCCTTTCAACCCAGATTCGGTCAGTAATTGCCGCTTCATCTTGGCGGCGCGTGACTTGCTAACTCGTTCCAAGATCGTTCGTCTTCAAGAAGTCGGCACACTAGAACGTCTCCAGAGGATCGCACCATTCAATTCGTCGTAGCGGGCGTCGCGGCGCTGTTCATCGTACTCATGGCCATCATTTTCGGCTCGATCCTGCCGAAGCGACGCCGTGCACGGGAACGAGCTCAAACCAAGATCGACATCGTGCCGTTCGGCTCGCCGAACGTCGTGCTGCCTCCGCGCCCTACGTTCGTGCGTTCGGCCGCGGTAGCTCAGACAGCACCTTCGCATCGCGCAGTCGAGCAAAATGGGGCGTCGGTGCATGCCGCGCCTCGTACCGAGGCACAGATCGCGGTCGTGGCGCCGCCTGCTCCGCCGGTTCGTACTGAGTATCCCCCACTTCGTCTGGAAGTCGGCGGATCCATCGAACCTGCGTCGATCAGTGCTCCGGATTTCCGGTCGGCGACGCTCAGGATTCAACCGCCGCCTGCCTTGGACGGGACGCTGCAGTTCCTGCCCGGGCGCTTGGAGATCATCGAGGGCACCGATTCTGGACAGGAAGTGCGGTTCGTCCGAACGGCGGGACCGGACGGTACGTCAGTCACATTCGGTCGTTCCGAGGGCCCCAGCTACCGGCACGTGACCCTGAACGCGGCGACCGTCTCGCGGCTGCACGCTCGCATGATGCTGGACGGACGCGGTTGGCGGGTCGTCAACCTGTCGAAAACGAACCCTATCGTGGTCAATGGACGCCCGTTGGATGGCGAAGGAACGTCCGTACCGCTGAACGACGGGGACCGTGTTGAAATGGGCGAAGTCGTGTTCCGCTACCACACCGCATAGTCGGCCCCAACCTGTCACGCAAGATGTTGCGGCAGTGAAGTTTCTGCCGCCTAAGCCGCGGTAATGGTTGCGTGCACGCAACTATACTGGCGCCATTGGGTCCCGCTCCACAACATTGTCATTAACTCATGCTCGCCGTCGCGGGACGGAGTGTTTACCTGTTTGGTGAACTATCCGCCCCGTTGTGGTGTCAGCGTGAGCGCGGCTCGTCTCACGGGGAGAGATGCCGCCGATGCATCCTGTGCGGAGAACGGCGAGGGATGGGCGTCAGCCTCACGATCGTATTACTGATTTCGGGCGTCTTGTTGGCGACGGCGCTCGGGATCGTAATCGGGTTGCGTGTGCAGCGCTCGCGTCGCGATCATGAATTGGCGCATCACGGAACACCGCAACTCGTTATGCCCATGAATGCCCTTCCGGCGCGTCCGCGTTTGGCGCACGATGTCGCCCAGGTGCGCCAGTCGCCACGTTCGGTCGCGGTCGTCGCCGTGGAGCCGCCGTATGAGCCATCGGCCAGCGTACCGCCTGACGATGACGATTTGATGATGATGGACGACGATGTGGATGACCTGCTGGACGAGCCGTCAGTTGCAACACCCGTGCCCCGCACGCCGCTACTCGTCGAAGGCCGCTCTCTTCGCTACTACCAGCAGGCGGAAGACGGAACCCTGGCCTTCTTGCCAGGGCGGCTGGAGGTCGCGGGAGGCGCCGATCGTGGCCAGGAAATCCACTTCGTGCGACCCGACAGCGACGAACTCCCGTCCGTGACCTTCGGTCGACTGGAAGGCGCGCCGCACCGCCACGTGCAGCTCTTGGATCGAACCGTCAGCCGGCAACACGCGCGAATGACGTACGCCGACGGGCGCTGGCACCTGACGAACCTCTCGCGCACGAACCCAGTGTCCATCAACGGGTCACCGATGTCCGAAGAAGGACCAGCTATTACGCTTGAGAGTGGAGATAGAATCGAGATGGGTGCGGTGGTCTTTATCTTCCGAGAGAAATAGCCGCGTGACACGGGACAAGCGCCGGATCTCCTTTTTCGAGAGACCATGGAGCCCAACGACGCCAGCGTGACGGAAACGACGCTCGGCGGCGGAAGCCCCGAGTCCCGTGTCTTTGGCTGGCCCAGCGACCTCGATGCTGACTACGAGCTGCTGGGCGAGCTCGGGCGCGGCGGCATGGCCGTCGTCTATCGGGCTCGCGACCGGGAACTCGGGCGCGAGGTTGCCGTCAAGGTCGTTCGGCCGCGCTATGCGGCAGACGAGGATGCGGTGGCGCGTCTTGCGCGGGAAGCGCGGACGGTGGCGCAGTTGGAGCACCCGAACATCGTTGGGTTGTATGCAGTCAAGCGCCTTCCAGACAGCACGTTGGCCTTGGTCATGCAGCTCGTGCCGGGGTACACACTCAAGGCAGCATTGGAGGCGGAAGGGCCATTCCCGCCGGCCAAGGCCGAGAAAGTGCTCCGCGATATCGCGCGCGCCTTGGCGTATGCCCATCGCTGCGGGGTCGTGCACCGGGATGTGAAACCGGAGAACATCTTCCTTGACGGCGCAACCGGACGCGCGCTGCTATCCGACTTCGGCGTCGCCCGTCAGCTCAATCAAAATACCGACCTGACCGCCACGGGAACGGCGATCGGGACGCCCACGTATATGGCCCCGGAGCAGATCGATGGCGTGCGCGTGGACGGCCGCTCCGACCTGTACTCGCTGGGTCTCGTTGGCTGGGAGCTGCTGACCGGGCAACGCCCGTGGGCCGGAGAGTCCCTCTACACGGTCATCTATCGGCAGAAGCACGATCCTCTCCCTCCGGTTGACTGGTTTCGCGACGACGTGCCGTCGCGCCTGCAGTACTTGATCGAGGGCCTGCTGCCAAAGAACCCCGACCGCCGGTGGAGCAGCGCGGCTCGCTTTCTCTCCCTTATGGCCTCTGAGGCCGAGCTTCCTGGCTTCAAGGAGTGGCAAGTCGCGCAGCGCCGTCGCAAGCGGCAGCGCGTGTACGACGAGGCGCGCGCTCGGGGCTCCAACCCGATCGCCGCCGCCTACGAGACCGTGAGGTTCAACCGCGGCGAAACACCGATCAGCACGCCGACGTTGCCCGCGGAGGACGACGACCAGCCGCCGCCTGAGTTGCCGCTCGAAGCCGAAGACCACCGCATTCCGTCGCCGTTCGAACATGAGATTATCCCTGGGGATGGCCCGGTCCCGTCGCGGCGGCGTCTCCAGGCGGCGCTGCTCGTACTCACGCTGTTAGGCGGCGCGGCGGCCATTGGCAGCGTGATCCTGCGGGCTCGGGCGTCGAACGCTCCCCTCGCATCTGCGTCAACTCTGAACGACAAGTCGGGCATCGAGGTGCCGGTCATTCCGGCGCCAGACTCGTCGCGACGCGACTCGGTGATCGCCGCGGGACGCCTCGATTCCATACCGCCCGCCACCGACTCCGCGCAGAAACCGGCCGCGATCGTCGACACGACCAAGCGTGCGCCCGTGCAGGTCGCGGTGGTCCCACCGCCGGCCCCAGTTCCGGTCAGGGACACTGCGCGCGCGAAGCCCGCGACGTCCCTCAAGCCCGACTCTCTCATCGCCGTCGTGCCCGCAGCGCCTCCCGCGCCAACCGTCGCCTTTTCGTCCGACCGGTTGCTCGTTGCTGCTGGCGGCCGCCACTCATGCGTCATCGGTGACGCCGGCAAGGCGTACTGCTGGGGAAACAATGAGCGCGGACAACTCGGCGACGGCTCATTCGAGGGACGGCAAACACCGGCGTCGGTCGTCAGCGACGCGGCGTTCACACAAATCGCCGCAGGCATCTGGCATACCTGCGCCATTACATCGGGTGGCGAGGTCTATTGCTGGGGGAGTAACGACGCCGGACAACTCGGCGACGGTACGACAGCGCCACGCGCCACACCGGCGCACGTCGGATCCACGGCGTTCCGTACCATTCGCACGGGTCAGTCGCACACCTGCGGACTGTCTCGAAGCGGCACTGTGCTCTGTTGGGGCGCCAACGCCTACGGGCAACTCGGCGACGGCACAAGAAGCACAAAGACTTCGCCTTCTGCTGTAACTCTTCCCCTGCCTGGCGGCGCCGTCACGGCGGGCTGGACGCACAGCTGTGCGCTTACGACTGATGGCACCGCGTATTGCTGGGGTCGGAATTCGGCCGGTCAGCTCGGCGATGGCACGACAACGGATCGGGCGACCCCAGCGCCAGTGAGCACCGCGCTCAAGTTCGTGAGCATTGCGGCAGGACGTGAGCATACGTGCGCTGTCGCGACGAATGGTTCGGTACACTGCTGGGGCCGAAATACATATGGGCAATTAGGCACTGGGAGCACGACCCCTGCTAGCGCCACGTCGCCGGTCGAAACCGACGCGGACGGACCCGTGAGTGTGGTTGTTGCGGGTGCCGATCATACGTGCGCGCGCACACGCGATGGGCGCGCACTGTGTTGGGGGCGGAACGTCTACGGCCAGGTTGGTGATGGGAGCAGCTCCGACCGGGCTCGACCGGTAGCGCCGCGCGGTGGGTTGAGCTTTACCGCGCTGAACGCGAGTGCCTCACACACCTGTGGCGTCACATCGACCGGCGACACCTACTGTTGGGGCTTCAACATCGATGGCCAGCTCGGCAGTGGGAACAGCGACAACGCGGTGGCACCAGTAAAAGTCTCGGCTCCCTCGCGTTAGTTTCTTCGCATGCACGACACAAGCACCCTGGGCCGTAAGACCAGAGCCCATCGACCGTGGCGCATCTCGCAAGTTGCAGCGTACGCGCTCTTGCTCGTGTCCTGCGACAATCCCCTAGGTCCGGATTCCAACGATGTTGGAAGCGTTCAGGTGCAGCCGATCACGGCTGGTGTGGCGGTCGGGGCCTCCACCTCGCTGAGCGCCACCATCACCGACACGCAGGGCCAATCCCTAGCCGGGCGTAAGGTCTTCTGGTCGTCACAAAATCCAACGATTGCGACGGTTTCGCAGACCGGTACCGTGACGGGTGTGACGCCGGGCGCGACAACGATCGCCGCGAGCAGTGGCGGCAAGTCAGGCGTGGCGAACATCACTGTCTCCGCACGGCCCGTTTCTTCCGTGCGTGTCACGCCGAACAACAAGGAGCTCATCGTTGGTCAGACGGCCACACTCGTGGCCGAGGCCGTGGACGCGGGGAGCCAGACCGTGGCCGGCAAGACCTTTCAGTGGTCGTCGTCGAATGCTGCATCTGTTACCGTCAGCTCAACCGGTGTCGTGACGGCGTTGGCGCCGGGAAGCGCCACGATTTCGGCGGCCGTCGACGGCGTCAGTGGATCGGCGCTGGTCGTGGCAACGGCAGTGCCGATTGCTTCGATCTCGGTCGCGCCTCCGTCTGGTGAGGTGACGGTTGGATCGAATATCCAACTCTTAGCCACGCCCTTGGACGGTTCGGGAGCTGCCCTGAGCGGCCGGAGCTTCAGTTGGAGCTCGGGGGACAACGCCATCGCCACCGTTTCGTCGAACGGATTGGTCGTCGGACTCGCTCCCGGTAAGGTCACCATCACGGCGACCGCTGAGGGCAAGCACGGAACCTCGGCGATCACCGTTTCACCCGTGCCGATCGCCAGTATTCTGGTAGCGCCGTCGCCCGTCACGATCGCTGCCGGCGGAACCGTGCAGCTGACGGCTACCGCAAAGGATGGGAGCGGCAATGTGCTTGGCGGTCGCGTCTTCACGTGGACCAGCGATCAACCGACCATCGCGACCGTCTCGAGTTCGGGGTTGGTAACAGGGGCCACGCAGGGCGTCGCCCGCATCACCGCCGAAGCCGAAGGCGAGTCATCGGTGTCCATCGTGACGGTGACCCCCGTCGCTATCGCGAGCATCGACGTCACACCGCCAACGGCTTCCCTGTCGATCGGCGGAACAACCCAGCTGACGGCGACGCCAAAGGACGCGCAAGGCCACCCACTGCCCGGGCGGGTGATTACGTGGCTAACCGGCGCGCCATCGGTGGCGACGGTCACTCAAACCGGCGTCGTGACGGCCGTGGCGGGAGGGAGCGCCCTGATTTTCGCCGCGTCTGAAGGCATTAGCGGCAGCTCAAACATCACCGTCTCGTCGTCTGCCCTGTCGCTGACGCCGCCGAATGCCAACGTGAATGTCGGTGGCCAGACACAGCTCACGGCCACCCTTCGCAATGCCAGTGGCGGCCCCATCGCCGGCCAGCTCGTCACGTTCAGTTCGTCTGATGTCACAGCTGCGACGGTCTCGCCCGCATCGGCCAACACGGATGCCAACGGCCAAGTCTTCATCACCGTGACTGGTGTCGCGGTTGGTGCAACGACCGTCACCGCCACTAGTGGATCTTCGCAATCCACCTCCACCATCTCGGTCGCATCGACGCCGGTGGCCACGGTCAGTGTCACACCGTCGCCGGTGTCGGTCGCCGAGACGCAGACAACGCAGCTGACGGCCACCGCCAAGGACGCAGCGGGCAACGTCCTCACGGGTCGTACGATCGTGTGGTCGTCGAGCAATCCGAACGTGAGTGTGAACGCGTCGGGTCTAGTGACCGCCGTGGCTAACACCGGTGGGCAGTCGGCCACCGTTACGGCCACTGCGCCGGGGAGCGGAGCCGGCGGAAGCAGTCCCAGTGGGACCGCGTCCGTGTCCGTCACCTACCTGCCCGTCTCATCCGTGACGATCGCGCCGTCCCCAGCGACGGTGACCGTTGCCGGAACGACGCAGCTGACGGCCTCACTCTTCTCCTCGACAGGTGCACCGCTATCGGCCACCGGACGGACGATTGTCTGGGGACCGAGTGCCACTCCCGCCGTGGCCACCGTCAACTCCACAGGTCGTGTGACCGGCGTCGCCATCGGGTCCACCACCGTGCCCGTCTCGGCGACCTCACCGGGCCAGGGATCTCCGGCAACGTCAAGCGTGAATGTGAACGTTTCAAACGTCGCCGTGGCATCCGTGACCGTCTCGCCAGGCCCAACGGCAACGGTGCATGTCGGGTCGCTTTACGCGAACACCTTCACCGCCGTAACCAAGGACGCGTCTGGCAACGTCCTCCCCGGCCGCACGATTATCTGGTCCAGCAATGACCCGTCCAAGGCGACGGTCGATCCACTGACGGGTCTCGTCACCGGCGTGGCCACGGGCAGTGTGACGATCACAGCGACCTCTGAGGGGGTGCCTGGGACGTCGGCGGTCACTGTGGATCTCGTGACCATCACGTCCGTCACGGTCACGCCGAATCCGGTTTCATTGATCCCCGCCCAGACGCAGGCCATGACCGCCACGCCGAAGGACTCGGCCGGCAATACGGTCTCTGGGGCCGCCCTTGGTGGACGAGCGACCAGTTGGTCCAGCTCGCAACCGGCGTTTGCCACGGTGAATTCCAGCAGCGGCTTGGTGACGGCGGTGGCGCAGGGCGCCTCTACCATCACGGCGACGGTGGCCGGGCCCAACGGCGGAAGCGGAAACTCAAGTGTCACCGTGCTCGCGTCGGTGGCCAACGTCACCATCGCCAGCTTCAACCCTGATTCCCTGATCGCACCAGGGACCGTGGCCGGGACCGCAACCGTGACCGATGCCTCGGCCAATCCGCTCTCGGGGCGGACGGTCACTTTTGCCTCGTCGAACGGTCATGCGACAGTCACCGCGTCCGGGACATCGAATGGGTCCGGACAGGTGAGCTTCACCGTCACCGGGGTGACCGCCGCCAGCGCTCCCGCCAGCGTCAACATCACCGCGACCAGTGAGTCGATCACCTCAGCGCCACAGGCGATCGACGTGCTCAATCCTGTCAACACCGTTTCCCTCACCGCCGCGAGCGATTCGGTCATTGGCGCCAGCGGGACGATTGCCACGACACCGACGCTCAGAGACTTATTCAACATCCCCATCACCGGCCGACCGACCACGTTTACTTCGGGCACTCCCAGCGTGGCTACGGTGGACGCCGCCGGACTCGTCACGATCGTTGGCTTGGGAACGTCAGTGATCACGGCGACATCGGAGGGCAAGGCGGGCACGTTTACGGTCCGCGCCTTGGCTCCCGTAGCCACCGTCACCTTGAGCTCGGGATTCACGGGCGACTCCACCATTGGAAACGCGACCAAGCAGTCCACGGTGGTGCTCAAGGATGCCAGCAACAACGTGCTCACCGGTCGACCCGTCACCTACAACAGTTCTAACACCGGCGTGGCAACGATTAGCGCCTCGGGCTTTATTTCCGTCATAGGCATGGGAAGCACGGACATCACCGCTACCAGTGAGGGGGTGACCAGTTCCGTGGTGACCCTGCGATCGCTGGAGCCGGTGAACTCAGTGGACTTCAATCCCCCGTCGTTGACAGTCACCGTGGGCACGCCGGGAACTTCCGTCATCACGATCACCTCAGCATCGAGTACGCCGCTCGCCGGGCGCTTCTGCTCGATCGCCAGCAGCAATGTGTTGCAAGCCACGGTGACTCCATCCGGCAACAACGTGACCGACGTCAACGGACAGATCAGTGTCTCGATCAGCGGATTGGTTGCGGGTACGACGCCAAACATCACCGCCACCTGCGAGGCAAAGGTCGGCACCCTCCCGGTGACCGTACAATGATCCCGCGTCACACACGCCCGAGCGTGACGCGGCGAGCCCTTGGGTTGGCCCTCCTTGTCGGCGCGCTTGCCCCGTCCACGACGTCTGGTCAGGGGCTCGCGGTCAAGGAAGCCTTGGCTGGCGCAGGTTCAACAGGCTGTGCCGCGTTCCCCGCGCCGAACGTTGCGGCGGCACCGGTGGCCACGGCGACCGACGCCGAAGCCCGGCAGCTCATCGCGTCGGCGCAGGATGCCGCGTTGCTCGGCGAGCATGCGACCGCGCGCGACGCTTTTGCCAAGGCCGCCGGACTCACGCCGTCCAACGCGCGCCTCAGCTACTACTTGGGCCGCGAACATGAGGCGCTGAGCGACGCGTCCTCCGCCGTGGCCGCTTATTGCCGGTATCTCGCCTTACAGCCGAACGCGCCCGACGGTGACGAGGTGCGCGGACGAATCGTGCGCTTGGTGCCATCCACAGATTTGGCGCGGATGGATGAGGCGCGGTCTACGTTCCGTTCCGGCGTGGCCCTGCTCCAACGCCGCCAGTACACCGCTGCCGATTCAGCGTTTGCCTCGGTGTCGCAGGTGCTTCCGTCGGCACCGGAGCCCTACTTCAACCGGGCCTTGGCGCGTGCGGCGCGTGGCAGCCGGAGAACGGCACTCGAAGACTTCGAGAAGTACTTGGAGCTTGCGCCGTCAGCTGCAGACAAGGGCGATGTACGCGGTGCCATGTTACGCATCCCAGACGGTGTGTACTCCCCGCGTTCGAGTTTCGGATCTGGGCTCTTCGTACCGGGCTTGGGACAGATGTCCACTGGTCGGCCCGTGCTCGGCGTCATGGTACTGGGCGCGGTGGGCGGGGCCGCCGTCTTCGGCCTGCAAAGCAAGCAGTCCGTCGACGCTCGTACGTTTAACGACCCCTTCGGGACCCCGTACATCGATTCCATTCCCAAGACGACGCGGCCCAATTTTGCGATCGCGGCCGCTGCAGCTGGCGTACTCTGGCTGGGAAGTGCGTTCGAGGCCTCAAGCTATGCCAAGCGCTCGCGACGGAAGGCCGAGGCGATCATCACGCACGAAGCGCCCCGCGAGGAGCGGCGCGTGTCCATTCGCCTGATGTCAACGGCCAACGCCGTCGGGCTCTCCCTCGCCTGGTAGGCAAAAAAAATCGGGCGCCAGTTTTGGCGCCCGACATCGCGTGACTGCCTATTCGTCGTAGCGTGGCGCGCCTGGCCCACGCCGCTCTTCCTCATCAAAGTCGTCGTACTCATCGTCCAGGTCGATCCGGTCTTCGTCGACCTCGTCGACTTCGTCGTCGTCTTCGTCGTCATCATCATCATCATCATCATCGTCTTCATCATCTTCATCGAGGTCGTCGAAGTCATCCTCGTCAAAGTCGATATCGTCGTCTTCATCCGCTTCGAACTCGTCGTCCGCCTCCGCATCGACCTCATCGTCTTCGTCAAACCCCTCGTCGTCCTCCGCTTCATCCTCGTTGTCATCGTCCTGCTTGGGCGCGAATCTGGCGGCCGCCAGCTCGTACGCCTTCACACTGTCTTCGGACGACTCCCACTCGCCTAACATGGCTTCTTCTCTCCTGAAGAGGTCTAGAGGGTGGCGCGTTCTCGTTCCCGCTTAGCTTCTCGCGAGAGCTTGCGACGTTCGATCGTTCCAAGCTCTCGTTTCCGCAAACGGATCGACTGCGGCGTGACTTCGATCAGCTCATCATCCTCGATATACTCAAGGGCAGCTTCCAACGTCAACACCCGGGGAGGCTCCAACTGGATGTTCTCATCGCTCGACTTGGAGCGCATGTTGGTCAGCTTTTTCTCCTTCGTCGGGTTGACGTCCATGTCCCCAGGACGCGAGTTCTCGCCGACGATCATCCCCTCGTAGACCGCATCTCCCGGCTGTACGAAGAGGGTGGACCGGTCCTGCAGGTTGAAGAGGGCGAACGCAACCACGGTGCCGTTCTCCATGGACACCAACGTCCCACGCGACCGACCGCTGAGCGCCCCGGCCCATGGGCCGTAGTCGAGGAATCGGTGGTGCATAATCCCGGTGCCCCGCGTATCGGTCAGGAACTCGCTTCGGTAGCCGAAGAGGCCCCGTGCCGGGATGCGATAGTTCAGGCGCACCATCCCCTGGCCAGGGTTCCGCATGTCGATCAGCTCACCCCGACGCTGGCCAAGACGTTCGATCACCGCCCCCAAGAACTCCTCCGGCACATCGATCATGAGCTCTTCATACGGCTCGTGGCGCTCACCATTCGGGCCGAAACGTGTGATCACCCGCGGGCGAGAAACCTGAAATTCGAACCCCTCGCGCCTCATCGTCTCCATCAGGATCGACAGGTGCAGTTCGCCGCGGCCCGATACCGTCCAGGTGTCGGTGGCATCGGTGTCCTCCACCTTCAGAGCGACGTTCCGTTCCAATTCCTTGTATAGCCGTTCGCGAAGCTGCCGTGATGTGACGAACTTCCCGTCCTTCCCGGCAAAGGGGGAGTTGTTGACGACGAAGTCGACGGAAATCGTCGGCTCCTCGACGGCGATCCCCTCGAGCCGATCCCGCGACTCGATATTTGACACCGTCAGGCCGATCTCAACGCCTTCCAGACCCGCCAACGCGACAATCTCCCCCGCGCTGGCTGCTTCGACCTCCTTTCGTTCGAGCCCATCGTGGATGTAGAGCTTGGTGACGCGAGCCGTCTCATCGGGCTTGTTGGTGTCGATCGAGAGGAGCGCCACCTGTTGCCCGACCCGCACCGTGCCGCGCTCGATGCGACCCAGCGCCAGGCGCCCCAGATAGGGGGAATAGTCGAGCGTGGAGACGAGCATTTGGAACGGCGCCTCCGCATCGTGCGGAGGTGCCGGGACATGGTCGACGATGGCTTGGAACAGGGGCTCCAGTGATTGGGGCGCGACGTTCATGTCCGTTGTCGCGACACCTTCGCGGGCTGACGCATAGATGAACGGTGCGTCCAGCAGGTCGTCGTCGGCCTCGAGTTCGATGAGCAAGTCGAGGACTTCGTCGTGGACGCGGAGCGGGTCGGCGCCCGGGCGATCGATTTTATTGATGACGACGATCGGGCGCCGCTTCAGGTCTAGTGCCTTCCGCAACACGAAGCGGGTTTGAGGCATGGGTCCATCGAAGGCATCGACGACCAGCAGCACACCGTCGACCATGCGAAGGATGCGCTCCACCTCGCCACCGAAGTCGGCATGGCCCGGAGTATCGACAATGTTGATCTTGGTGCCGTGCCAGGTGACCGCGGTGTTCTTTGCGAGAATGGTGATTCCCCGCTCGCGCTCCAGCGGGTTCGAATCCATCACGCGCTCTTCGACGACCTGGTTCTCGCGAAACGCACCGGCCTGTCTCAGCATCTTGTCGACCAGCGTGGTCTTCCCGTGATCGACGTGCGCTATGATGGCAATGTTACGAATTTCCATAGCCTTGTAGTATCACTAGGCACCGCGCCTCCTACAAGCTCTTGCCGGGGATTCGAGAACATTGCAGCGTGACCGTTACCACGCACACCCCGGAGGTGTTCCGATGCACCAGCAGCAGGGGCCGGACAGGGACCAGTATCCCCATGGCCGCGGGTATGGGCACGACTACATGCGCGGCGGCGAGGTGAACGAGGGATACGGCTACAGCGCGCGAGACGAATACCAGAAGTCTCGCGGTGAGCTTGGGCTTAACGCCCCGGACCCCGATGGCCCCAGCAACGACCTGACGCCAACCGCCTGACCGGCGAGCCGGAGGACCTAACGACATCGAGCGTGCGCAAGGTGCGCCGCTTCATTCCGTTCCTTGTCCGTGAGGGGTGACGACGCGTCGTCACCCCTCACCGCATTCCGGCCACCGGCGTTATCGCTTGCCAGGAACCGTCGCGCGTGCTGCCGGACGGGGGGTGTCTGGCTTACTGGCCTCGGTCGCGTTAGGCGCCGGCCCCTCGACAAACGACATGTCGTGGCCGCGGGCCTTCAACATCTGCGCCACACTCGACTTGTCGATGGCCTTCATGTAGGCCTCCTGCGGTTCCACCAATCCGTTTTCTACCAGCTCCACCAGCGCGTCGTTGAGCGTCACCATGCCCAACTTCCGCGAGGTCTGCATGACGGACGGAATCTGGAAGGTCTTGGCTTCCCGAATCAGGTTCGAAAGTGCTGGGGTGGTGAGAAGGATCTCCATGGCCGCGACGCGGCCCCCTCCCTTCTTCCGACACAGGGTCTGGGAAATGACGCCCTTGAGGGATTCCGACAGCATGACCCGGATCTGCGACTGACGGTCCGACGGGAATTGATCAATGATGCGATCGATCGTACTGGCCGCGGTCGACGTATGCAGCGTCCCAAACACCAGGTGGCCAGTTTCGGCCGTCTCGATGGCGATGCCGACGGTCTCCAGGTCACGCAACTCGCCCACCAGCACCACGTCCGGATCTTCACGCAGCGCCGCGCGCAGGGCGTTCTTGAAGCTGCCGGTGTGCAGGCCGACCTGACGTTGGGTGATCAGGCAGCCCTTGCTCTCGTGCACAAACTCAATGGGATCTTCGATCGTGATGATGTGATCGTGACGCGTGCGGTTGACGAGGTCCACCAGCGCCGCCAGCGTGGTGGATTTGCCGCTTCCGGTCGGCCCGGTCACCAGCACCAGTCCCTTGCTCAACTTGCACAGCGCCTGGACCTCTGCCGACAGCCTCAACTCGTCCACCGTCACGACCTTGGACGGAATTGCCCGGAAGACCGCGCCGGATCCATGCCGATCGCGGAACGCATTCACGCGGAAGCGCCCGATGCCTTCGATCTGGTACGCGAAGTCCGCATCTGACGCGGTCGCGTACTCCTCGCGGCTGCGCGGCGACATGATCGCGCGCAGCATGGCGTCCACGCGTCCGGGCTCCAGCACGGGGAATTCCTCGAGATGCTGGATATTCCCGTGCAGGCGCAACATGGGGCGCGCCGACGTCCGTAGGTGCAGGTCCGACGCCGAACGTTCGGCCTGGATGCGCAGCAGTTGGTCGAGGGCCGCCTGCGCTTCCAGGTCCATGCTCCGCTCATCGTCGACCGGCAGGGTCACCGTAGCCGCGCTGACGGCGGCTGGGGCCGGGCCGCCAGCTCCGCCGGCCACAAAGGTCACCTCTGCGGACAGGCGCGCGCCTTTGCGCGATACCGCGACCTGATAGGTCGCGTCCTGGCTTCGGTATTCGAAGGAGTCGCTTCCTTCGGCGGGGTCCACGCCGCCGGGCGTGACTTCCCGCATCAGCGACGCAATGTGTTCGGCGCTCAGGGGCTTCTTGGTGATGGGATGTTCACTCCCACCCTTCACCAGGCGGACATGCTCGTCCGTCGCCAGCCGCAACGCGGTGGCGCGGTTGCTTTGCATGGCCTCGATCAGGCGATCAAGCTGTCGCATCGATCAACTGGCGGACGTGAACGATCTGGGGCACACTTACGAGTACGAGCCCATCGGCGCGATACAGCGACACGAAACGTTCCGTCCAGTGGTTGAGGTAGTCGAGGACGCGGGTGCGTCCGGCGTTCGTTTCGATCAGGAACTTGCCTTCGAGGTTGCTGCCGTCGCGCAACCGGATGTGCACGGGCGTGGGCACGCACACCGACCAATCGGTCTCCGGCATGTGCTCGGGTGCTACGCGAACGTCGCGTACCTGCCCCTTGGCGACCAGCAACGTGGACCCCGTGCGAAGGCGGAGCGGAAAGAAGTTGTCCGCCGCGTTCATGACTTCGGACGCGTCTTCCATCGCAAACTGATGCTTGGCGCTCGCTTGGATAAACAGGTCGCCCAACAGGATATCGTTGTCGAGCAGCGTGACTGACACCGGAAGAGGTGTCTTCTCGATGCGGAAATCATTCAGCATCAGCGAGTTCGGCGTCGTCATGTGCATATCCCAGCTAAGACGGATTTCTCTGCTCCATGGTCACCGGCGGGTGGCGGCGCTTACTGGGCCGGTAAAGGGTCGAACGGAGGTGAAACGAAAAACTCCCCTTCCGGGGAGTATCGACGCGTACCTAGGGCGTTTTAAGCCCGTTGGGAGGGCCTAGGCGTGCCCCCCGTGGCACAAGCGATCGGCCTCGATCTGGACCGTCACGTGACCGATGCCAAAGCCCTCCATGGCGGACATAGCATCCCGCAGGACGTTCTGGTGTCGGTCGGGCTCCTTCACCACGGCATGGGCACTCATGGCAATAACACCTGATGTGACGGTCCACACGTGTAGGTCGTGGACCGACTCGATGCCCGGGATGCCTTCCAGACACGTCCGGACCGCCCCCAGCGAAATGTGGGACGGCGTGGACTCCAGCAGCACATCCACGGATTCGCGGACCAGGCGCCACGCCGACCGGACCACCAGCGCCGTCACAAAGATCGACACGAGGGGGTCCGCCGCCAGCCACCCCGTCCAGCGGATCATCAGAGCCGCCGCCACGGTGCCCACCGAGCCTAACAAGTCACCCAGGACGTGGAGATACGCGCCCCGGGCATTGAGGCTGTGCTGGTGGACCGGGTGAAGCACCCAAGCGGAGGCCGCATTGATCAGCAATCCGCCAACGGCCACGACGAGCATCACCCCACCTTGCAATGGCACCGGGGCCTGCAGCCTAACGATTGCCTCCGCGATGATAGCCGCCGAGAGCAGCAGCAACACGGCGCCATTCAGGAAAGCGATGAGGATTTCCCATCGCAGGTAGCCGTAGGTCTTGTTGGGCGTGGCCGGTTGACGGGAGAACCACGCCACCCACAGCGACAGTGCCAGAGCGCCCACATCCGTGAACATGTGTCCGGCGTCCGCCAGCAAGGCGAGCGAGTTCGACACCAGTCCACCGACGACTTCGGCGACGAAGAAGATCGCCGTGAGCACCAGCGCGAGGCGCAACCGACGGGATTGCTCCGGATTGGCAGCGTCGTGCAGGTGCACGTGTCCGTGACCGTGCCCGTGGTGGTCGTCACCATGGGGATGCGCGTGCGAGTGCGCGGATGATCCGGGGGTCATTACTGGCTAGACGCTTGATCGCAAAGACAGGTAAGTTCAGGTGATGCTGGCACGTCTCGTAGGCATCGGCATCCTGCTGGTTCTGAACGGTCTCCTGGTCGCGGCCGAATTCTCGCTGGTGCGCGCCCGTCGCACCCGTCTGGAAGGCATGGCGCGCGGGGGAGACCGCCAGGCAAAGATCGCCCTGCGTGCCCTCAGTAATCTCTCACGGGTCCTTTCAGCGAGCCAGTTGGGGATCACCCTCACCAGCCTTGGGATTGGCTGGCTGGCCGAGAGTGCGTTGGGCGAGGTGTTCCGCGCATGGTTCGCCACCCTGCCCGTGGCGATCGAGATGTCCGTGAAGGTCAGTGCCGCTGCCGTGGTCGCACTGACGATCGCCACGTTCTTCCATGTGGTGTTTGGCGAACTGGCACCGCGGGCCGTGGCTTTGCAGCATCCCGAAGAATTCGCGCGTTGGCTCGCGCCGCCGATTTTGGTTTTCGGATGGATCACCAGCCCCTTCACGGCGATTCTCAACAACTCGGCCCAGCTCGTCCTGCGCCTTATTGGCCAAAAGGCCGACGTTGGCGAGGAGCCGGTGCATTCCCCGGAGGAGCTGCGGATGCTCATTGAGCATTCGGAGGAAGGGGGCGCAATCCCCACGCAGGACGCCGCGTTGATCGAGGGAGTATTTGAGTTTTCCGAGAAGAACGCCCGCGAGGTCATGACACCGCGCACAGAGGTCGTCGCCATCGCCCTCGATGCCACGCTGGAGGAGGCCCTCGCCTCGGTTGAGGAGAGCAACTTCTCCCGCTATCCCGTCTATGACGAAACGATCGACAACGTCGTCGGGTTGCTGCTGGCGAAGGATCTACTCACCGCGCTGCGTCGCATGCCGGAGTCGTTCTCGGTGGCCGCGGTGATGCGAGGAGTCCATGTGGTCCCCGGCTCGCGTGAGGTGGAAGAGGTACTTTCAGACTTCAAGCGCCTCAAGGAGCACATGGCGATTGTGCTGGATGAATTCGGCGGCACGGCAGGAGTGGTGACGATGGAAGACCTGCTGGAGGAGATCGTTGGGGAAATCCTCGACGAGCACGATGAACCCGAGGATCGCGTCGAGACTTCAGCGACGGGCGAAACCCTGGTGCCGGGGGAGATGCACATCGCAGAAGTGAACGATCAGTTCGGACTCTCCCTGCCGGACACCGACTATACGACCATTGGCGGCTTTGTCTTTGGCGCGCTGGGGCGCCTTCCCGCGGTGGGCGATCGCGTGACGACGCCCGGCGTCACCTTTACGGTGCGCGAAATGGACGGGCGGCGCATCGCCGAACTCCAGATGGCCCGGCACGACGTGGAGTCGCGCCCTCCGGAGACCCTCTCCCGTTAGGCGTCCGCGGGAACGCCGGACATCAGGCGCGCGATACGCGCGCACTCGAGGATCGCCGCTTTCATGCTGGACGGGTCGGCGACCCCCTTGCCCATGATGTCCAAGGCCGTGCCGTGATCTGGCGAGGTTCTCGGGAACGGCAGGCCCAACGTCACGTTGGTGGCGCTGCCGAACGAAGCCACCTTGATCGCCGTCATGCCAACGTCGTGATAGGGGGCGATCACGGCATCGAATTCGCCGCGCATCGCGCGCACAAACACCGTGTCGGCCGGCAGGGGTCCGGTGATCCCGGCTTCCGCGGCCGCCGGCGCCAACAGGCTCACGTCTTCCTCACCAAAGCGGCCGGCATCCCCGCCATGCGGGTTCAATGCGCACAGGGCAATCCGCGGTTCGGGGATCGCGTACCACTGCTGCAACCCGGTGCGGGTGAGGCTGGCGGCCTCCAGGATCGCTGCGCGGGTCAGGGCGTTCGGGACGTCGCGCAACGCGATGTGCGTAGTCGCCAGCACCACGCGGAGCTTTTCAGAAGCCAGCATCATGGCGGTGCGTGACCCGGTCAGCTCCGCCAACATCTCCGTGTGGCCCGGGTAGTTGTAGCCGCCGGCCAGCAAGGCGGCTTTGTCGATCGGGGCCGTGACGATGCCGTCCACGACGCCTTCCTTGGCCAGGGCGACGGCGCGCTCGATGGCGCGTCCCGCGAGCCGACCGGCCTTCCGGGCCTCGCCACCCGAGGTCCAGGCCCCCACGCTTTCGTCGACCGTCATGCCGGTTCCCGTGGGACCAACAAGAAGCGGATGCACCGCGTCTCGCACGCGAGCATCCGCCAAGGCCTTCAGCACGATTTCCGGTCCAATCCCTCGAGGGTCGCCTAACGTGATTGCGAGGGTTGGTCGGGACATGGTCGCTTTAGGGAGAGAGTGTGGCCGAATCGAGTCGAATGGCGACGTAGATTTCTTTCTTCAATGAGTCTATCAACCGACGAAACGACTTCTCTTGTTGTAACTGTTCACGAATTTGCTCGCGCAAGTCCTTCACCGTGAACTCCCCTTCGTCTTGCGCCACCAAGAGCTGCCCGATGACGTACTTAGGCTGTCCCCGCAGCTTGTCGTCAATGGGGAAAGGTCCGAAAAACTCGTTCGACTTCACGTCTTTCAACGCGGTCTTGTAGGACTCGGGCAACTGCTCTCGCGGAAAGGGATCGAGACTCCCCGGCAACTCGTCGCTGTCATGGAATTTCGCCACCAACGAATCGTACGGAGAGCCGCCTTTCCACGCTTTCAGTACGGAGTCGGCGAGCGTGGCGGCTCGGCGGGCGTCCGCTGAATCGTACGCGGGCTTGATGAGGATGTGCCGCGCCTTGACCTCCGCCGGCTTCACCCGATCCACCTTGATGATATGGTACCCATACGCTGTCTCGACCACCGGACTCACGCTCCCCGGAGGGAGAGAGAACATCATGTTGTCGAAGGCCTTGACCATTTGGTCTCTTCGATTCCATCCCAGATCGCCGCCCTGATCCTTCGATCCCGGATCCATCGACTCTCGCTTGGCGATGCTCTCAAAGTCGCCGCCACGCGAAATCTCCACCAGCAACGACTCCGCCTTGGCCCTGGCCACATCCTTGGCCTTTTGCGTTGGAGCTGTAGCAAGCACGATCTGGCGGAACGTGATTGAAGCTGGGCGTTTGGGCAGCTGGGCGCGATTCTTCTCGAAGGCTTCCGTGATCTCGTCTTCGGTTACAGCGACCTGGATCATCTTCCCTGTCTGATTCAGGTGCTGGATGAGTTTTTGTGACAGGGCCCGGCGACGGGCCTGATCCGTCAGCCAGCGACGGTACTCTTCCTGGTTTCCGAACCCGCCGGACTTCAACGCCTGTGTGTATTCCGCATCGGACTTCAACGATTCGCGAAGTCGTTTGATCTGCTGATCCACGGTAGCCGCAAGATCGGCGTCGGCCACGACGACCGTGGTGTCGCCGCGAGCCTTCTGGACCAGAATCTCTTCGTCGACGATTTCACCAACGACTTGGCGAGCGAGGACCACCTGAGCCGTGGAGTCATCGGGGATTGTCATCCCCTGAGCCCGCCGCTGGTTGATGACCTCCAGGACCTCGCTCCAGAGGATTGGCGTGGTCCCGACGACGGCCACCACGCGATCCATCGAGACGCTCTTCAGGTCACCCTGTTGGGCCTGTGAACGCGCAGGAAGAGCAGCGGCGCCAGCGAGCGCAGTAGCGAGTGTGAAGCGACGTAGCATGGTTGAACCTACCCAGAGAGGTCGTGGTGGGTCCACGGGTGAGTGTCCATAAAGCAACACGCGGGCCGAGGTGGCCCGCGGTCGCTGACACTCTGCGGAATCCGGCACCAACTACTTCTTAGTCGTATCTGGCGCGCCTTTGGTTTCCGGAATCGGCACGGCCGATTTCGGTTGTGCGGCGCTACGGGTTGAGTCGGCGGCTGAGCGAATCTTCAATGCGGCTTGCACGGCCCGCTCCAACCCTGCGGCGTTCACGCGCCCTTCGTACTTGTGATGCAAGGCCGTGGCGAGTGGGGCCGGCACTTCGACGTATCGCTCCTGCTGCTGAATCAGGCGATCCACGTACGAGTCGATGCGGGACGCCGCCAGCTTGAGCTTGGCATCCTTGGTCTTGGCGCTATCGGCCAATGCCGTGGGCGCAACGCCCAGACCCGCCCAGGAGTTCACCACGAGGGCTGAGAAGGACCGGCGCACGCCATTCACGTCCGCCGTGTCCAGTTCGATCTTCGCACTGTCGGCGGCCCGCAAGAAGAGCTCGTTCCGAACGACGGACTTCACAAACATCGGAATGATCGAGTCCGGGGCCTGTTGCAGCTGCATGAGCACCTGCTCAGGCTGGGGGAAGCCACCAAGCCACTTGACGACGCGGCCGGCGGTCATCTCGCCGCCATTGAACGTCGCGACCACACTCTTGTCCTCGCGATACTCGTCCGGATTCGCGGCGATCTCCTTCACCAGCTTGGCCGCCGTCGGCTTCACCACGATCTTGGCATTGTTCTCCACGTTCGCAACGAAGGTGCTTTCCGCCGCGCGGCGCGCGATCTGTGCATACTGCTTGGCGAAGTCGTCCTTCACCTCGGCGTAGGTCGCGCGCCGGATGATGTGGTATCCGAACTGCGTCTTCACCAGCGGACCAATCTCGCCAGGCTTCAGGGCCAACACCGCCTGCTCAAACTCGGGCACCATGGACCCCTTGGGGAAAACGCCCAGACTGCCCCCGGCGTCCTTCGTGCCATCGGAGCCGTACTTCTTGGCCAGCGCGGCGAAATTCGCCGCCGTCGTGGTCTTCAGCACACCTTCCGCCTTGCGACGGATGGAATCGCTACCGGTCGCTTCCTGACCGGCTGGCACCGGGAACAGGATGTGGCGCGCGCTGAGCAGCGCACCATCGTTGAACTTCGCCTCCATGTTCGACGTGTCCGTCACAAACGACGCCGAGATTTTGTCGTACCACTTTCTCGTCTTCTGCTGCGTGTACACCGGCCACATCGCGTCATCGATGGCCTTGGGGTCGTTGAGCGTGTCGCCATTCGCGGCGGCCACACCCAGCAACTGGTAGTTCACCCAAACGTCGGCGATGGACTGCGCGACTTCTTTCCGCACCGGGACTTGGGATTTGCCGATCATGTCCGCGAGGCGCTGCACCGACAGCTCCTGCGAGCCGGCACGCGCGGCGACGTCGACGTGGGCGGTCATCGCTTCCTTGAAGCCCTCGCAGGCAGTTACGGAGGCCACAAGTAGGAGGGCCAGCAGACGAGATCTGGACATGTTGTGTGAAGACCGGCTGAGGGAAATGGTAGTACTTGGCGCTGGAAAATTCCGGGGCCGTTCAGAGGTTCACTTGCTGCGCGACTCGGGGTTTGCACGGAGCAGCTGGAGCGCTCGCACCAGCCCGTCGACGATTCCCGACCCACCCAGTCTCGTGAGCTTGAGCGAGAGCGGATGCGCCCGACGCACATCGGCCCGGAACTGCACCTCGTGAAACGCCGCGGACAGCCCCTTCATCCGGGGCGCCGCAGAGTCACGAAAGGTAATACGGGCTTCGTCCCCATGCACCAGAATCCCCTCGATTCCGAGCTCACCCCCTACCACGCGAAGGTGGGCGACGGCCAACAGGTGCTCGACCGCAGGCGGAACGGGGCCGAACCGATCCCGGAGCTCACGCCGAAGCTCGTCGATCACCGGCGAGTCGGTCGCCGCCGTCAGTCGGCGGTAGATGTCGAGTTTGCCCTCTGGCGAAGGCACGTACTCGTCGGGAAGGAACGCCGGCAGGTCCAGGGAGATATCGGGGGGAATGGCGCGTGGTGCATCGTCCCCGAGTTGGACGCGGCGCACCGTCTCTTCCAGCATGCGCAGGTACAAATCGAACCCGACGGCGTGCACGAAGCCGGACT